>NZ_JAQAGY010000009.1 GCF_027533645.1 Paenibacillus caseinilyticus | reverse complement strand
AGGGCTGAAGAGTTTGCTTTCTCGATATCTGGAACTTCGTTAACCTTTTGGAACCGCCGTATGCGGACCCGCATGTACGGTGGTGTGAGAGGACGGGGGCTAGGCGCCCCCTCCTACTCGATTAAAGTTTGAGTCGCTTCATATTATTGTGACTCGGACCAGAGAGAAACGGACTAGCGTAATGTCGAACGCTAGTCCGTTTCTGTTTGTTCCCTTTTGAGCTTCTTCCGCTCAACATGGGAAGCTCCCCATTGATGTAGCGTTTCCAAAATCGGTGACAGGCTCATGCCGTATTCCGTGATGGAGTATTCCACTTTCGGCGGGATTTGCGGATAAATGACTCGTTTAACGATCTCTTCCTCTTCCAATTCGCGCAGATGGAGCGTAAGCATCCTTTGAGTGATATTGGGCAGCAATCTCCTTAGCTCATTGAACCGCAAAGGTTTACCTTGAAGCAAGTGATAAATGATAATGGGCTTCCATTTGCCGACGATCGAATCCAACGCCACAACGAATTGACATTGGTCAGAGTTCTTTCGCATACTTCTAGCCTCCCTTACAGTATCATTTTTAACACTATACCACATTATTGTTCCTACTTTAAATAAGTAAGTGCATATATTATGATTATCTACAGAAGTATAATTATTCTGATTACAGAAGGGAAGGTTTGATTCATGGCAACTGTATTGTACATCACCGCACATCCTCTCGATCCTCAATCATCGTATAGCCTCGCGGTAGGGAAAGAGTTTATCGAAGCGTACGTCGAGGCAAATCCGGGAGATGAAGTTGTTCATTTGGATCTGTACAAAGAGAATATTCCGCAATTTGATGCTGATGTTTTAAGAGGTTGGGAAAAGCTTCGGTCGGGTTCATCTTTCGATCAACTGACTGATGCTGAGAAGTCAAAAGTGTCTCGTCTTGAGTCGATTGTTGATCAATTCGTGGCTGCTGATAAGTACGTGTATGTTTCCCCGATGTGGAATTTCTCGATCCCACCGGTTTTGAAGGCATACACTGATGCGACTTCAATTCCGGGTAAGACTTTTAAATATACCGAAAACGGCCCTGAAGGTCTGTTGACCGGTAAGAAAGCCTTACACATTCAAGCTAGTGGTTCTGTTTATTCGGAAGGTCCTTTGGCTCCACTTGAAATGGGATATGGCTATCTGAATAAGGTTTTACAGTTCTATGGGATTCAATCTATTGAGGCAATTTTAGTTGAAGGAACGGCATTACAATCACAAGAGCTAGCTCTCGCTATTAAAGAAAAAGCAATTGCACATGCTAAGGAAGTTGCCAAACGTTACTAAATGGGGGTATCGTTCTCCAACCGCAATCCATAAGAGCAACTCCACCAAAGTGAATAGTAAAAAGCCTGTTGAAGTTTTTCAATAGGCGAAAGGTAACCCTAGTTTCCATGCTGACGGGTAAACTTATAGAACAAGGCTAAACCCGGCTGTGACTGGCAGCGGGTTTAGCCTTGTTTTTGCTGTGCCGGCTGATTCATTCGGAGGCCGTCATATGCTGCTCCATCCACCGGCGGAGCTTGGATTCGGTCCGGGAATCCGGCGCCGGGGTGTAGATGCTGCAGCGCAGATCTGCCGTGCCGTGCACCTGCAAAGTGAGGTGAAACTGCATCTTGCCGGCCCCGGCATGCCGGAGTTCGAGCAGCACCTCGGGGGCGGAGCTGACCTTGCTCTGCTCCCACAGAGGAAGGAATTCGGGATGAAGCTCCTTCATCTCCTCGAGAAACAGATCGTACCACTCATCGCCCATGTACTGCCCGTAGTAAGCTCGGAAGATGGACCCTTACACCCAGTTTGCGGTCGCGGCCGCAGAGCAGGCTTTGGCGGTTCCGGGCTGGTGCTGGAAGAGCTGGACCGGGACCGCCTCGGGGTGTACATGGGCTCCGGAAGCGGCGGCATCCAGACCTTGATGGGCCAGGGCCGGGTGCTGGCGGAGCGGGGGCCCGTGAGGGTTGGTCATGGCCGATGGCGCCGAGGCGATTGCTCTCGTGAAGAGCCTGCAGGAAGGAATCGTTCCGCCCACGATCAACCTGGAGCAGGGCGATCCGGAATGCGATCTGGATTATGTGCCGAATAAGGCCCGCCCAGCGGGCATGAAGATAGGGATCTCGAACTCCTTCGGCTTCGGAGGGCACAATGCCGTCATAGTGCTGCGGAAGTATGAGAATGGGGACAGGATGGAGTGAGGCAGAGTGAGATCGGCAGAAGATGGGATGGCCGTAGTATCCTTGAATGGAATTAGGTATCCTATGCTTAGGGAAGACCGCCGAACCCTCCAAACAAAGGAAGTGTAAAACGATGAATTTAGAAATGGTGATGCAGGAACTTGAGGCTCTCGGCAAGGAACGACTCAAGAAAATGTACTTATCCAATGGAGCGCGGGAGCCGCTTTTTGGTGTGGCGACAGGAGAAATGAAGCCGATTTTCAAGAAGACCAAGCTCAATCAAGCTTTGGCGGAGCAGCTTTATGCCACGGGGAATTACGACGCAATGTACTTTGCCGGAATCATAGCTGATCCAAGTGCAATGACGGAGGCGGATTATGACCGATGGCTGGATTCGGCCTATTTTTATATGCTGTCCGATTATGTGGTAGCGGTCACTTTGTCGGAAGCGGATATTGCGCAAGCTGTTGCCGATAAGTGGATCGCAAGTGGCGAAGATTTGAGAATGTCCGCAGGCTGGAGCTGTTATTGCTGGCTGTTGGGCAGTCGAGCGGATAACGAATTCTCGGAAAGCAAACTTGCCCATATGCTTGAACAAGTAGAAAATACGATTCACACTGCTCCCGAGCGAACGAAGTATTCAATGAATAATTTTGTATACACCGTGGCGACTTCCTATTTACCACTCCATGATAAGGCGGTCGCAGCCGCGAAGGCCGTAGGCCCGGTAGAAGTCAGAAGCGATACGGGAAAAAGCAAATTCCTAAACGCTGGCGAAAATATTCAAAAGACGGTAGAGAGAGGGAGACTTGGCTTCAAGCGCAAGCATGTTAGGTGTTAACCCTTCCGGGAAAACAAACCGTTGAAGATATGAATCGAGTATCGGTCTTTTAGATCCGTTATTGCTGCCGTGAAAAGCTGCTCCTCCTTCTTTTATTGAACAGATTAGCATAAAATTATGTTAAAATATGGGTACTTAATCCATAAATCACTAAGAAGAGGGAGTGCAGCGTATGAAACTGAACCATCTCAATCTCACGGTCAACGACGTTAAAGCGGCCAGTGATTTCTTGGAGAAATATTTCGAATTACAAATCCGGACTACGCGCGGTCATGCATTCGCTGTACTATCTGACGACAACGGGATAGCGCTTACCTTGATGAAGGGAAATGAAGTCAGCTATCCGGGCACCTTTCATATCGGCTTCATTCAGGAGAGCGAGGAACGGGTTAACGAGATCAATCAACGCTTGAAGGATGATGGTTTTGATGTGGAGCCGCCACAAAGGTCACATGCTTGGACTTTCTATGTCAAAGCCCCGGGTGGATTTACTGTCGAGGTTCTCAGTTAAACGCGATGCTTCCCTAGGATGGACGGGAGCGTTCCAAACCGTTGTTGAAGTAGTGAGACTGCTCGAGGTCGGGGATCAGTGCAGGCTGCACAGGCCGCCATCCCAGAAGTGCCTGAGTCGCAGCGCTGGATCTCGGGATATCGAGCGCTGCAAGTGTGCTGAGGAAGCCGAAGTGGGCGTCTGCCTCCTCACGTGAAATGCTGACTACAGGCACGTTCAGGTGTTTTCCGATAATACTTGCGATGTCGCGAAAAGGCACCCCTTCATCTGCGACCCCATGTAGTCGTGAACCGGCGGGGGCCTTTTCTAACGCAAGGCGGTATAGATGCGCGGCGTCAAGGCGGTGCACAGCCGGCCAGCGGTTGGTCCCCTCATCCACATAGGCTGCGAAACCCTTCGTTCTGGCAATGTGGATCAGTCTCGGCACGAATCCGGTGTCACCCTCACCGTGTACCGAAGGACAAAGCTCTACGATCGATGTCCGTACTCCGCGCTCAGCCAGCGATAACGCTGCGTTCTCCGCTGCCACTCCATTGGCGTGGGTGGTGATCACGAACGGCTTACCGGACCCTGCGAGCGCCGCCCCCATCGCTTCGACGGCGTGCAGATCTGCTGTGAGTGCCCCAGCGAAGTTCGAGAAGTCGTGATTGAATGCCAGATGAATGACGCCATCCGCAGCAGCCGCACCACTGCGAAGGCTGTCGAGATCGTCGATGTCGCCGCGGTGCACCTGGGCCCCGGCTTCTTGTAGTTTCGCAGCGCTATGGTCTGAGCGTACAAGACCGACGACCTGATGACCCGCATCCATGAGTTCGCGGATGACGGCGGAACCGATATAACCCGTTGCGCCTGTTACGAAAACACGCATCATGTATTCCCCCTTAAGCTGCTAAGTATTGTTGTATATTCATTACCACGCGACGGGTCCATCCTCATCCGAGAATGTTCCTGTTGGACCGTCCGCACCCAACATCGCAAGCCGGACTGCTTCACGCGCTCCTTGTTCAACACTGCGAGTGCCGGCATAATTATTGAGCGCAGTCGAGGTAAAGCCTGGACATGCCGCATTGACCTTGATGGTGGTCGATTCAAGCGCAAAGGCAAAGGCGAGTGTCACCGCATGAACAGCCGATTTTGACGCCGAATAGGCCCCAAACATCGCTCGATGCGAGTTGTCCGGAATGGAGTTCCAGCTAAGGGAGCCGCCGGTGCTGCCCATGTTGACGATGCGTGCTGCCGGAGCCTCGCGCAGAAGCGGCAGCATGGCCTGGGTGACAGCAATGACACCAAACACATTCGTTTCATAAACCGCACGAATGTCTTCGAGCGGAGCAACGGTCAAAAGACCGCTCGCTGCGCCGCCGCTCGGAAACGGATCACCCGGTCTGCTTGCGTGGGAAATGCCCGCATTGTTCACAAGCACATCGAGACGGCCAAATTCGTTCCGAATACGCTCGGCCGCAGCAACGATGGAGTCCTGATCTGTAACGTCGAGCTGGAGAGCGTGCGCATCCGATCCGATGCTTTGGGAGGCCGCTTCTCCATTCTCGAGACTGCGTGATCCGACAAGCACGGTGAAGCCATGTGCGGCAAGATCCTTCGCAATTTGCAAACCTATTCCTTTATTGGCCCCGGTGATCAGGGCGACGGGTTTGTCGTGCATGGTTGGAGTCTCCTCTTTGGTATGGGATACCAGCTATGTATTTCCCGGCGGATGTGGGATAATGATATTAAATCACACAAAAACGGAACTGTAAAGTTCCGAAACTAAAAAGTTCCGTAATGTATATTGTAAAAGGGGCAAAAGTTTATGAGTAAACGAAACAAGAATATGTCCGAGAGGGGCGAATTATCTGAGGTCGCGGCAGAAAAGCCTGCACAAAAATTAGGCCGAAAACGTGATCACACGCGGGATGATAAAATCCTTGAGGCGGCCATCGACATCCTCGCCGATACGAGTTTCGACGGGATGACAATGGACATGGTCGCGGCTCGGGCAAAGGCCGGGAAGGCGACGGTGTACCGCCGCTGGTCTTCCAAGGCGGAGTTAGTCCGAGATGCCTTGGCATGGATGAACCGAAATCATCTTGAGCTCGAGAGCTTGCCTGATACAGGAACCTTGCGCGAAGATCTTCTCGTGCTTTTGAAACCGCAATCGGTCGCGGAAGAAGAACGGAAATTTCGAGTCCTAGCGGGACTAGGCTCCTTTTTGCAGCATCCGGCATTTGCCGAATCAGGAACAGCCGGGATTTTTGAGCCATGGGCTGTTGTGAATCGCGAGCTTATGAACCGAGCCGTCGCTCGCGGTGAAATTCCCGCTCATGCAGACATTGAGATGGCTTGCCAGGTCATTACTTCCATGGCTTCTTTCCGCGGACTCATCCAGCGCAAACCGTTCGACAAGCTTTTCTTCACAGCGCTAATCGATGGCATTCTGCTGCCTGCCCTCCAAAACCCGCAAACCGCTCCACCTATCATGGACCGCTGATGACCGGGCGCTGATCAGAAGAATCCGGCCATTATGCCGAGTGGCAGGAAGTTACATGATTAAGCGGCCGGAGATTCAGTTGACCCATACAAATGAAACGCCAGAGCTGCGCGCTCTGGCGTTTCATTTGTATGGGGAATAGAACCGGCTGGCTTACAGCCATCTGCTGTAGTTGGGCGTTGCCCCCCATTTTATTATTTTACAAGTGCAAGCTCTTCTCCTGGCTGGAGAGCGAAGCCTTCGATTCCTTGTTCCTTCAGCTGTGCGGTGAAGGCTGCGGTATCTTGCACGATGCCTGGGAATGTACTGTGATGCACCGGGATCACGTTCTTTGATTGCAGCCACTTGGCTGCAATCAGAGCATCCTTGGGTCCCATGGTGTAGAAATCCCCGATCGGCAGTACCGCGTAATCAATATCGTGGAGCTCGCCGAACATTTTCATATCTCCGAACAGGGAGGTGTCGCCGGCATGATAAAGCGTAACTCCGTTCCAATCCAGCATAAATCCGCCCGGCATGCCTGCATAGACGATGCTTTGGGAATCGTCCGCTATAATTGATGAGCTGTGGAAGGCGTGAACAAGCTTCGCGCTGGCAAATCCCAAGTCTACCGTTCCTCCGATGTTCATTCCGATCGTCTTCAGGCCTTTCCAAGAGTAATAGGCAGCGAGCTCAAAGGTGGCGATAATGGTCGCATCGTTAGCTCTGGCGATCGCTTCCGCATCCGCGGTGTGATCCGAGTGTCCGTGGGTAAGCAAGATGTATTGAACCCGTATATCCTCGGCTTTCGCTTTGGCAACGGGATTGCCGCTCAGGAACGGATCGATGACGATCGAGTGCTCTCCATCCGAGATCTGAATGCAAGAGTGTCCGTGAAAAATCAGGTTCATTTTATCTCCTCCGTATACTGAATATTATTCGCTTGACGACAATGCGAGTATATTCCTCATTTCTTTTTTTGTCAAATTACTGTACTATAAGGATGCAAGTAGTCTGGAAGGGGATCAAGAACGGAATGCTGTCAATCGAGAAGCAGATACTTTTTCTGCTGACAAAAAAGCGCTGCATGCATGCTAAAGAATTGGTGCAAATTTATACAAAACGCGGCTATAAGGAGCAGTCGATCAGGAATGTCCTCTCACGAATGAAGAAAGAAAAGTATATTCAAGCGGAAGAGCGTTCCCTGTATTCCATCATGGACAGAGGGGAGCAGTTTCTATCCTTCGTGAACCGAAAACCTCGGCAATACGATGTGGAGTGGAGCCGCAAATGGTATTTCGTGCACTTCGAGGTACCGGAGCGGGAGAGGCAAAGAAGAGATCAATTCCGTTTGCAGCTGCTGCAGCTTGGCTTCGGTCAACTCTATAAAGGCGTATATGTCTCTCCTTGGGATTACAGAACGCAGCTTTTGTCATTGATTCAAGGGGTCTCCATGGAGGAATACGTTACCATCTCGGAAGCGTCGATTTTGTTCGGGGATATTACGCCCGAGCGGGCAGCTGATATTTGGCCTCTGGCCGAGATCCATCGCCTGCACGAGGAGAAGTGGCAATGGTATCAAGACGAATTCGTGCCGGCTTTGGAGAAGGAAATCAGGGGCGGGATGGATCCCTTAGAGCTGTTTGTCCTTTATTTGCATATCGGAGAGGTGATCAGCGAGATTAGCCTCAGGGATCCCATGCTTCCGGAGTCGCTGCTTCCATACGATTGGATGGGTCACCGTGTATTCGCTGAGTTGTATCGTTCGTTTCAGTCGTTCGCCACCCTCATCCCCAGTTCTTCAGAATATTATCAATTCCTGGTGTAAACGCAGGAGTGTCCGGACCATGCTGCCCGTCATGTGAGCCAAGGCCGCCGTTCATGATGTGCTCCCCATATGTCTCACGGCAGACGGGAGGCAATGGCGGGAGCGGCGATGTCCTGCCGCATGTGGGGAGAAGTAAACTTGTAGCCTGCCCCCCTTACCGTGTGAATATACCGGGGTTCCCGCGGGTCGTCTTCAATTTTCTGGCGCAGCGTATAGATATGTACCATTACTGTCCGCAGACCGCTCAGCCGGTTGTCCCGCCATAATAGTTCGTAGAGCGCTTCGGCGGCATAGATGCGATTCGGGTTGTTGGCCAGGAGGGAGAGAATGCCGAACTCCTTGGAAGAGAGGGTCACCTCCTTACCGGAAGTGAGCACGCGGCGGGCCAAGAGGTCCACCTCCAGACCGGGATAGAGCAGGAGATGCCGCTGGTGCATAGGGAACGCCCGCCGGTGCCGCCGGATATGAGCCTTCATGCGGGCCAGCAGGACGTCCGGGCTGCACGGCCGGGATATGTAATCGTCCCCTCCTGTCCGCAGCGCTTCGATCTTCAGATCGTCCTCGTTATGGCTGCTGGTGAACAGCAGGGGGGTGTCGATTGTCTTGCGGATTTCGGCGCACAGTCGAAGTCCTGACAGCTGGGGCCTCGTCAGATCGAGCAGGATCAGGTCGGCGGGGTATTGATGGAACAGGCTGGACAAGGCAGGGCTTGTGTAGGCTTCGACGATGACTTCCAAGCCATGGCCCGTCAAATAGCAGGCAAGATCATTGCGTCGCTCCAGGTTATTGTCGATCAGGATAATTCGCTCCCGCAACGTGCACACCTCCAAATGCAAGCGTTTACCAAAATATAAAAACCGGTTTCTTCTTCTTATACCCCATTATATGGGCCGCCTGAAGAGAATGACACCCCATAGGTTTGAACGGAAAAGTGGAATATATTGACCTCCAAAGTGTCAAATGGCGGATGAGAGCCGGATCCGTCCATTTTTTTTGCCGACTTGAACTGAACTTGAACGGGGACCGGTAACATGAACCTTGTGGCCGATTCCTTGAGGGAATGAGGCATAACTCGATTAAATTAAAGGAGGAAAATGCTGTATGTCGAGAAAGTGGGTATCGGCTCTACTGAGCATGGCGCTCTGCGGTTCCCTGTTACCGGGCGTGTCCGTCCTTCCGGCCAAGGCCGATGCGGCGGCAACTGCGACGGTGTACTACTACACGCCTTTCAAAAACTGGAGTACGGTGAACATGCATCACAACGGCGGCGGCAGTTGGACGACCGTACCGGGGACACCGATGGAGGCGGCATGTACGAATTGGACCAGGGGAACTATCGAGCTTGCAGGCACTACCGCGCAGGCTGTGTTCAATAACGGATCGGGGGCCTGGGATAACAATGGGGGGAGCAACTACAGCTTCGGCAGCGGCATCCATCAGGTGAAGAGCGGACAGCTGATCGCCGGTGCGGGCAGTCCATGCAGCAGTGCGGGGAACGATACGACGCCGCCGAGCGTGCCGTCCGGACTAAGCCTGGGAAGCGTCACCACAGCCTCGGTCACCTTCTCGTGGACGGCTTCTGCGGATCAGACGGGCGGCAGCGGCGTGGCCGGATACGATATCTACCGTAACGGCACGTTGATCAAGTCTGGGGTTACGGCCACCACCTTCACGGATACCGGGCTGACCGCCTCCACGACCTACACTTATACGGTTGCAGCCAAGGATAAGGCGGGGAATGCCTCGGTCCCCTCGGCCGCGATCCAAGCGGCAACCTCGGCCGCAGGCAGCGGCAACCGGGCGGAGGTCTATTACTACGGCAAGACGCGCGGGTGGACCTCAGTCAACGTCCACTATATGCCCGCCGGCGGCAGCTGGACAGCCACGCCGGGCGTGCCGATGAACGAGACGGCTTGTACCGGATGGACGAAAAAAACCGTAGAGCTCGGCACAGCGGCCAGCTTGAAGGCCGCGTTCAACAACGGCTCCGTATGGGATAACAACGGCGGGGGCGACTACACGCTCGGCACCGGGCTCACTACCGTGAAAGACGGCGTCGTCACGGCGAATGCCGCCAGCCCTTGCGTCGAGCTGCCGCCGGATGTGACCGCGCCGGCGGTTCCGCAGAACCCGAAGGCGGCAGCGGACGGACTGCGGATCACGCTGACCTGGGAGGCGTCGGCCGATAATACGGGCGGCAGCGGTCTGGCCGGCTACGAGATCACCAGAACCGGGGGCACGCAGGGCACCAAGGTGTTCACAGCGGCTTCCAACTCGTTCACGGATTCGGGCCTGGATGCGCAGACCCGGTATACTTACACGGTCAAGGCGTACGACAAGGCCAGCCCGGCGAACAAGTCGGCAGCCAGCGCAGCGGCAGCGGCCACTACAGGCGACGCGCCGCCGCCGCTTCCCGGCGGAACGCCGCTCGGTACGGATATGCGGGAGGATTCCATCTACTTCGTCATGACAGCCCGATTCTTCGACGGGGATGCCGCCAACAACCGGGGCGGTTCGGCCCATGTCACCAGCGGCAACGCGGCGAACAACGATCCGATGTTCCGCGGGGACTTCAAGGGGCTGATGCAGAAGCTCGATTACATCAAAGCGCTCGGGTTCTCCGCCATTTGGATTACGCCGGTGGTCTTGAACCGCTCCGATTACGATTATCACGGGTACCACGGCTGGGATTTCTACCGGGTGGATCCGCGTCTCGAATCGCCCGGCGCCACTTACCAGGAGCTGATCAACGCCGCCCACAACAAGGGCATCAAGATCATACAGGATGTCGTGTACAACCACTCCAGCCGGTGGGGGGAGAAGAACCTGTTCTCTCCCAAAGTATTCGGGGTGCGCGACAGCCAGTGGAGCTGGTTCTACGACGAGCCTCAGGCGGGAGCCGAGTATAACGGACTGAACGTCAACGCGGCTGGCAAGCCGTATAACGGCGACCTGTGGTCAACCGCGGAGCCTGCGGGCAATACCTGCCGGAACTGGGGCGTGCCGACGGGGTCGACGAGCAAGGAAGGCTACCGCATCTACAACTGCCAGTGGCCGAACCCGACGACGGGGATGTTCCCTGCGAACCTGTTCCACCAGTGCTGGATCGGCAACTGGGAAGGCGAGGATTCGCGCAGCTGCTGGATCCATGAAGACCTGGCCGACTTCAACACGGAGTCGAAGCCGGTGCAGGACTTCCTGAAGGATGTGTACCGCAAGTACATCGATATGGGTGTGGACGGCTTCCGCATCGATACTGCGGTTCATATCCCGCGCACCACATGGAACCGTCATTTCCTGCCGGATGCCCAGAACCACGCCGTCTCGAAGTTCGGCGAGAAGGGCAAGAACTTCTTCATGTTCGGAGAAGTAGGGTCCTTCGTGAACGACAAGTGGAACCGGGGCTCGGTCAACCACTCGGCGCAGTTCTTCACTTGGAAGGAACGCAAGGAATACAGCGCCGATGACGCAGCGGCGGCGCTGGAGATGTACAACTACGAGAACAACCTCGGCACCGGCAATCAGCCGACATCGGATAACGCATTCCTGAAGGGCAACGCTTACCATGCGCCGGATCATACCAAGGCGTCCGGCATGAGTGTCATCGACATGCGCATGCATATGAATTTTGGCGATGCTGGCAATGCCTTCTGGAATGGCAAAGATTCCGATGACAGCTATAATGATGCGACCTACAATGTCGTCTATGTCGACAGTCACGATTATGGCCCGAACAAATCCTCCACCCGCTACGCAGGAGGCACGGCGGCTTGGGCCGAGAATATGAGTCTGATGTGGACCTTCCGCGGGATTCCGACCCTCTTCTACGGTTCGGAGGTTGAATTCCAGGCCGGCAAGCCGATCGACTGCGGTCCGACCTGCCCTCTGGCGACGACCGGACGCGCTTATTTCGGGGACCGAATCGAAGGCAGCGTCACAGCAAGCGACTTCGGCAAGGTGGCGTCGGCTTCCGGCGCGGTGGCCGAGACGCTGAATTCGCCGCTCGTGAAGCATCTGCAGCGGCTGAATCAGATCCGCCGCCAGATCCCGGCTCTGCAGAAGGGCCAATACTCGACCGAAGGCGTCGCAGGGGGCATGGCTTACAAGCGCCGCTTCACGGACACGCCGAAGGGCATCGACAGCTTCGCGCTGATCGCGGTCAGCGGGTCCGCCACCTTCAGCGGGATTCCGAACGGAACGTACAAGGATGCCATTACAGGCGATGTCAGAACGGTGACGGACGGCAAGCTTGCGGCCTCGGTGTCTGGACAGGGCAACCTGCGCGTATATGTACTCGATCTGCCGGGCAACCCGGCACCGGGCAAGATCGGCGAAGCGGGCCCTTATTTGAAATAGGGAGGGGACTGCTGGGCAATCTGCCGCATCGATAAACCGGTCCGGTAGAGGACGTACAAACTTCAATGAAACAAGGGGCTGCCTGACTACCGGCGGCCTCTTGTTATTGCCGCAATTTTAGAGGGAATGGGAAAGGAGGAGAATGTCTATTTTTGTCGAATTAGATATTATTATATTACTTTACAACTAACGTTTTATTGGAATCATGACGATAAATAGTGGTGATTCGTTCGTTTTGGATTCCATCCGGAACGGATTTTTGGGAGGTTCAACATGAGATGTGCAGCATGATGAGACGATGGCTTCCTTATATATTGATACCCGTACTTTTATTCTTGCAATGTTCCACCGGGTTGAACCGGGCCTATGCCGCTTACGGTCATACGATCGCATTGAACGGGGGGAACGACTTCTATGCCAATGAGACGTTCTTCACTTCTACGCTGACGCCGACCTATTATTTGTATATTACTTGGGACACTACGAATCTGTATGTCGCTTATCGGGGCGATGAGATCAATAAAGACGATGTCCGGTTTACGAACCAGAGCCAGAAGTGGGTTCAAATGTACATCGGAGGGGACAACGGAACCACCCTCGGTTCCCCTTACAGGACCCAGCAGCCAACCCTGCCCTTCAGTGCCCGATATCATGTGCGCTGGAAAGTGGACGAGACTTATTTGAATGTGCAGCAGTATAACGGCTCGTCCTGGGTGAACACGGCGGGAAGCTTTGCTTATTACCGGGATGCCAATTCGCCGTTCATCAAATTCAAAATTCCATTGAACGCGATCGGCAATCCGTCTACTCTGAAATTTGCGTCATTCATGCTGGAGGAGACGGCCGGGAACGAGCGGATGTGGGCCGCTTTTCCGGAAGATGCGTTAACTGACGGGTATAACCGGGATCTAGGTACTTATTATCAGTTTGACCTTCAATCGAATTCGGTATCCACACAGCAGACTAGTTATAACTTCAGTTCCACGTCGGTGACCACGAATACAGCGGATTTTGCGTTCAACGCTTCTTCGGGGGCCAGTTCGGTGAAGATTCAGCAGTCCATTGACGGAACCAGCTGGACTGACTCCAGCTTGAAGCAGACGCTGTCCGCTTCCTCGACGTCCGGACAAGTGACGGGCCTCGTACCCGGTTCTGGCTATAAATTCCGGCTGGTGGTTACAGGAGGAGCTTCTCAAGGTTCCTCCGAGGTGCTCGATGTAACCACTCTCTCCGGAGCAGCCATATCGGATCTGGCTCGAACCTCCGTGACGAATACTACGGCTTCTTTCACTTGGACGCCTGCCGCGGGTGCCTCGCGTGTCACCATGATGCAGTCGGCTGACAATGGGGGGACGTGGACCGCCGCCAACACAGGAACGCTTACCGCCTCTTCCGGCTCGGCAACGGTATCCAATCTGACACCTCATACTCCGTATCTCTTCAAGTTATTCGTGGAAGGGGGGAGTCGGTCAGGGTATTCCAATACCGTAAGCTTGACCACGATGTATGGGTCGGCTCCGCCAAGTGCGCCTGCGAATCTGGGGTTCACGCAGGAGAGCCAGTCCAGCTTCAGGCTGAATTGGTCCGCTTCAACGGATGATGCGGGAGTTGCTCGGTATGAAGTGTACCAGGATGGAGTCTCTCTCGGGACCACGGCCGGATTGAACATGCCGGTAACAGGAGCATCCGTATCGCAGAGCTATACGATGACCGTAACCGCCATCGATGGAGATGGCAACCGGTCAGCTCAGAGCTCGCCGCTCATCGTGAAGCTGGCGGACGTCACTCCTCCCGCACAGCCGACAGGGCTGGGGGAGACCGGCATCACCGACACCACGGTAACCATCGAGTGGACGGCTGCGACGGATAACGTGGGCGTAACCGAATATGAAGTGCTCGTGGATGGCGTCATCGTGGGTACGACGACGGATACGAACTATGTCGTGACGGGACTGGACCCGGATACGGCGTACGACATCACCGTGCAGGCGAAGGATGCCGCGGGCCATGTGTCGCAGCCGAGCGAGGTGCTGCCGGTTACTACAGAGAGCACGCCGGTGCCGCCAGATTTGATGGAGCCCACGGCCCCGACGGGCGTAACGGAGACAGGCATCACCGACACCACGGTAACCATCGAGTGGACGGCCGCGACGGATAACGTGGGTGTAACCGAATATGACGTACTCGTGGACGGCGTCATCGTGGGTACGACGACGGATACGAACTATGTCGTGACCGGTCTGGACCCGAATACGGCGTACGACATCACCGTGCAGGCGAAGGATACCGCGGGCCATGTGTCGCAGCCGAGCGAGGTGCTGCCGGTTACTACAGAGAGCACGCCGCCGGATGGCAGCACGCCGCCGGATGGCAGCGCGCCAACGGATGGCAGCACGCCGCCGGATGGCAGTACGCCGCCGGATGGCAGCACGCCGCCGGATGGCAGCGCGCCAACGGATGGCAGCACGCCGCCGGATGGCAGCACGCCGCCGGATGGCAGCACGCCGCCGGATGGCAGCACGCCGCCGGAAGGCAGCACGCCGCCGGATGGCAGCACGCCGCCGGATGGCAGCACGCCGACGGATGGCAGCACACCGCCGGATGGCAGCACGCCGCCGGATGGCAGCACGCCGCCGGATGGCAGCACGCCAACGGATGGCAGCACGCCGCCGGATGGCAGCACACCAACGGATGGCAGCACGCCGCCGGATGGCAGTACGCCGCCGGATGGCAGCACGCCGCCGGAAGGCAGCACGCCGCCGGAAGGCAGCACGCCGCCGGAAGGCAGCACGCCGCCGGATGGCAGCACGCCAGTGTCTGATCCAACAGCTCTGAATCCTCCAACGGGTATCACGGTTACGGACACCACCCAGACCACCATCACACTGGAGTGGAATGCTCCGGATGGGGATGAGGCTGTAACCGAGTATGAAGTGCTTGTAGACGGAGTCGTCATAGGTACCACTGCCGGAACCGGGTATGTGATCACGGACCTGAATCCGTCCACAGAATATGAAGTGACGGTGAGGGCCAAGGATGGATCCGGTAACCGGTCGGCGGAAAGTGATATCCTGAAGGCCGTTACCGCATCCCCCAGCGCTAAACCGAGCTGGGGAGGTGGCGGGGCTGGGGGGGCCCCAGTTGCAGGAGGCAATGCTTGCAGCATCAGGCGAATCCAGAACCGCATCATTATTGACGGATGCTTCGGGGTTACAGACAATACGGTAACGGCAGAGATCGGAGACTCCGTATTGAATGCCGAGCTTGATACCGTACTGGCTCAGGAGAACGAAATTATTTTTGATATATTGTTGAAGGCGGACCGCTACCTCATTCGGATCCCGGAGAGACTGGTCCTCAAGTATCAAGCCATGGATACGGACTTCCACTTTGCTTATGTGGATGGAGCGTACCGGATGGAGACGGAAATGCTGGTGCTGAGTTCGCAGCAGGGTTCGGTCGATCCGGGTGAGCCGGAAGTCATGATCGGCTTCCAGTCCTCGGGGCTGTCTGACGAGGAGGAGACCCGGGCGGAGCAGCTCGCATCCATGAATGCTCTGCAGATCCGGGATGCATTTCGAAGCTTCACCATATTCACCGAACAGAGCGGGAAGCAGGAGCTCTTGACCTGGAAGAAGGGCATGTACATCACGCGGCTGCTTCAGCCTGCCGCGAATATGGATATGGACCGGGTAACGGGTCTCCTCTATACTACACTCTCACATCTGTCCTATGCTCCTTACCGCAGAGGCGTAGAGGAGAGCGAAACGGAACTGCTCATGCTCCGCAACGGGGGAGTGTATGGAGTGGTAGGTTATCATACCACGTTCCCGGACATCCAGAATCATTAGGGGCGGGAGTCCATTGAGCGGCTTGCTTCCAAATGGATTGTGTTCGGCCGAACCGAACATGCGTTTATTTCGGACGACGAAGTAACACGGGCGGAGTTCGCTTCGCTGCTGGTCCGTATACTCGATCTGCAGCCCGATCTGGAGACCCCGCCTTATTTTGGAGACGTGAGCGCGGACAGCTGGTATTATAAAGAAGTTCAGACGGCTAAGAACTATGGCGTCATCGAAGGTTATGAAGACGGTACATTCCATCCCGGACAGCCGGTCTCGCGCGCTGAGATGGCCGCGATGATGGCCAATGTGACCCGTCATGAGTTCCCTCAGAGAACACCGCACCGTGTGCCTGCGATTGCTTCAACGTTCAAGGATTATAGGAATATGGAAGCGGCTTATACGGAACCTGCGGCTCTCATGCATCATACGGGATTGATGGAAGGATATCCGGATTTCACCTTCCATGCGGAAAGAAAGGCGACACGGGCCGAGGCGGTCACCGTGTTGGAGCGTTTCCTGAGGTTTGTTGAATTTATCCGGTAACCTGATACTTCCCGGCAACTACCGCTGTCTCCCAGATGTGGGTGCAGCGGTTTTTTTGTGACCGGCAGGTTCCTGCTTTTGGGAATGGACTAGAATCCAATAATGGGAAATAATAAAATGATCATCCGGGATGCTTGCATCCTATGGACCGGAGGGGCCCGACTTGGTGTTTACACTGCGCAAGAAACTGTATTTGAGCTTTTTTGCCATCATCCTACTGTTCGTTATAACGTCAGTCCTGTCCGTCACCCTTACCCGGCGCATCGTACATTCTACGAGTGAAAGCATGGCTTCGGAGGTGAGGCTGGAGGTCGTACAGCGGCTGGATTTGTTCGCCCGGACCGCCAACGACAACGGGGCCCATTACCTGCTCGCCCCCCTCTATGTGGAAGAGGATTTCAAGTCGCAGTTCGATGCGAGCGTGAAGTATGTGGACGAAGAAATCAAGCGTCTATCGGCCATCACCACCGATCCGCAAGCGAGCGATCAGATTGAACGCTTCCGGGAGAAGTGGAGGGCTTATGTGGAGAACAGGCAGAAGATCATGGCTCTCAAAAAGCAAGGGGAGGTCCAAGCGGCGCAGGAGAATTATACGAAGACCGGCTTCGATCCCATCGCCTTCTCGCTCCATGCCTTCTTCAAGAACGAGCAGTCGCGGATTGATGGATACAACAGCGAGATCCGAAGCAGCAGCCGGACCATCCTGTGGGTGAACATAGCACTGGCGTCGTCGGCTATCCTGCTGTCGGTCTTCATTGCATTCATTCTCTCGAACGATCTGCTCCGGCGGATTCGGCTGCTCAAGCACTCGGCCCAGACGGTAGCGGAGGGCAACCTGCAGGTCCCGGATTTGCGCTTCCGGGGTCGCGATGAACTTCAGGAGCTGGCGGAGGCCTTCAACCGGATGACGCATTCGCTGCGGACCGTCATTGACTCTAATCTCTTCCTCCAGCAGCTGTCGACCCGGGACGGATTGACCGGAATCGCGAACCGGCGGTGCTACGACGAGACCCTGGAGCGGGAATGGAGAAGCCTTGCCGCGGACTCGAGGCCGATAGCCCTGATCCTGTTCGATATTGATTACTTCAAGCGCTATAACGACCTGTACGGTCATCAGGCCGGAGACGAATGCCTGAGGCAGGTGGCCGGGATCTTGCAAGAGCAGGTCGGTCCCGGGAATCTCGCCGCACGGTACGGAGGAGAAGAATTCGTGGTGCTCCTGCCGGGTCAAGGCGAGGAAGAAGCCATCCGGACGGCCGAGCGGTTCCGGCAAGCACTGGCGTCGCGGCCTATCCCTCACCGGCAGTCGGAGGTCAGCGGCAGCGTCACGGTAAGCATCGGCATCTCTGCAGCGGCTGCGTCGATCACCGGTGATCCGGATGACCTGCTGCAGGAAGCGGATCAAGCGCTCTACGAAGCGAAGCGCAGCGGTCGAAACCGGATTGTGACCTATACAACACGGAACCGCCGAAGCGAGGGGGAACTCTCTACATGACCAAACAGGCTGTACTCATGCTGATTTTATCCCTGGCTGTCGTCTCCTCTTGTTCGAGTCCGGAAGGGACTGCCGAGCCGGCAGCTCTGACGTTCTGGACAACAACGTCTCCAGCCGAAACGCAGTTTTTCCAGAAAAGAATCGAGGCTTTCGCCAAGGAGCATCCGAACATTCAAGTGAAAATGGAGCAGCGCGCCTTCCCGTTCGCCACCAATGAATTCAAGACGGCAGTGCTTGGCGACCAAGCAGTGGACATCTTCCGCGCGGATAACACCTGGATTCCCGAGTATGCGGAGCTCGGTATCGTCTATCCGCTGGAGAAGCTGTCTTCCGAGGCTGCCTGGTCCGGTTATATTCCGTCCGCCCTGCAGTCCGCCCGGTATCAAGGCTCCCTCTACGGGCTTCCCTCGGTGATCGAAGTGCCGGCTCTCTTGTACAACAAGCGGCTGCTCGGCGAAGCGGGATTCACGAACCCTCCCGCCACGATGGACGAGCTGCTGACGATGGCCAAAGCGATGACCGGCAACGGCCGGTACGGATTGTTCCTGACGGAGGATTCCTACTTTGCACTTCCCTATCTGTGGGCCTTCGGTGGAGGCATGGTCACGGATGACCGGCAAATCGAGATTGCCTCGGCAGATTCGCAGAAGGCCTTCGAATTCATGGTGAAGCTAAGGCGGGAAGGCGTCACCCAGCCTTACGCGGATTTCTCCGACTGGTACGGGCGGATGATGAAGGACTTCGCGGAGGAGAGCAGGGTGGCGATGATCATCAACGGTCCTTGGGCGATGGGGGACATCTTGAAGGGCAGGGCGTTCCTGCATGAGGATCAGCTCGGCATCGCCGCCGTTCCGCAAGGGCCCAAAGGCCAGGGCTCCCCGGTGGGAGGGCACAGTCTAGTGATCAACCGGTACACGAAGTATCCGAAAGAAAGCTTGGAGCTGATCGCTTACCTCACCGGTACGGAGACGCAGGTGCTGCAGAGCAAGGAATTCAAGACCCTGCCTACGCAATCGGCTGCATATGTCGATGAGAGGCTGGCGCTTGATCCTCTGGTTCAAGGCTTTAAGCAGCAGCTCGATACGGCAAAGGCACGCCCGATGATTCCCGAAGGCGCCAAGCTGTTCATGGATTTCACCCCGAATCTGAACGCGATGCTGCTTGGGAAGGTGTCCGTTCCCGAGGGGGTACGGAACATCGAAGCTTCTTGGGAGAATCTGCTCCGGAACAGGTAAGCTCGTCGTAAGAATGCAAAAACAGCCGTGCAGGGATTCGCCTGCACGGCTGTTTGCATCTTCTAACGGCATTCCGGCTTCCATGAAGCCCTAGTCTAGCGGTCCAGCTTGAGCATGTCTCTCCAGGCTGCCTCGATATTCTTGGCGCCTTCCTGGGCCGACAGCTTGCCTGTAAGGATCTGGCCGAGATTCGGCGTGAAGTCGGAGAACATCTGCGAGCCTTCCGGGATCAGCGGCCGCGCTTTGGCCGCGTCGAGCTGCTTCTTGAAGCCTTGGACGATCGCGTCCCCAGCGAGAGCAGCATCCTTATAGGGGCTGGTCCGCGCAGGAAGCGTCTTGACTTCTTTGGCCTGCAGGAGCTGCGTCTCGGCGCTCGTCAGGTAGCGGATCAGCTCATACGATTCCTTCGGATGCTTGCTGTACTTGGAGACGACCATGCTGTGTCCGCCGGCCGGGGAACCCTGGCCCTTCGGTCCTTTGGGGATGGCCGTGATGCCCAGGTTGCCCGCATCCTTGAATTCCGCTCCGGTCAGAAGATCGGACACAGCCCAAGGGCCGTTGAGGATCATGGCGGACCGGCCTTCTTTGAAGTCCCCCATCATGGTGTTGTACGCTTCCTTGAAGTCCGGGTACGGCTGGGATACTTTGTCCTCTCTCAGCTTCTGCATGAACTGCAGTCCCTGGACGGACTCGCCCGAGGCAATGCCGACCTTCCGGTCATCCGTAATCGTCTCCCCGCCGAACGCCCAGATATAAGGCAGAGCGAAGTAGGAATCGTCGGAGACGAACACGCCGTATTTGCCGCCCGTAGTCAGAGCCTTGGCCATGGCGTACAGCTCGTCCATCGACTGGGGAGGAGCGGAGAAGCCGGCCTCTTGCAGAAGCCGCTTGTTATACAGCAAGGCAGGTGCTTCAATAACGGACGGAAGTCCATACAGATGCTCCTTGAACTGCACGGAGCGCAGGGCGGTGGGGTTGAAGTCGCTCTTGTCCTCTTCGGATAGGAAGGATTCCAACGGATACAATAAGTTCAAATCGGCAAATTCAGGGACCCAGGAATTATCCGCACGCATGAAGTCGAGCTGCTGGTCTCCGAGCAGCGCTGTCTTGAAGCTGTTCGAGGCTGCGCCGAAATTGACATCGAGCGTCGTCACCTTGATGTTCGGGTGCTCTTGTTCGAACGCGGCGATCCGCGCTTTGATGAATTCGGCCTCTTTGCCCTCATAGGTGCTCAGGAAGGTCAACGAAACAGGATCTTGTGCGGGCGTTCCCGAGCAGGCGCTGAATAGCAACACGCTGGTAAGGCCAAGGATGGACATAGGAAGTTTATTCACGCTGCATTCACCTTCTATCCTCAAGATTATAACCGGAACTTGCCGATCAGGGATTTCAATTCGTCGGCCAGGGAGGCCAGTGCGCCGGAAGAGGCGCTGATTTCTTCCATGGAAGCCAGCTGCTGCTCGGTAGAAGCGGCTACACTTTGGGTGCCGGAGGAGTTCTCCTCGGCAATCCGGGAGATTACGGAGATGCCCGAGACGACTTGTTCGGTATCCGTCATGATATTGCCCGTAGATGCGGTCACGCCTTGGATATCTTGTTCGACTTGGCGGATCAGCCCCAGAATGCCTTCGAAGGAATCGCCTGCCACTTCAATGAGCTGGATTCCCTTCTGCACTTCCAGCGTACCGTGTTCCATCTCTGCTGCAGCGGTACCGGCTTCCTGCTGAATGCCCGCGATCAATCCGTGAATCTGGTCCGCGGATACCCGGGATTGCTCGGCCAGCTTACGCACTTCCTGGGCCACCACGGAGAAGCCGCGGCCTTGTTCGCCTGCGCGCGCCGCTTCGATCGCCGCATTGAGCGCGAGCAGATCGGTCTGCGAAGAGATCTCCATAATGAGCTGCGTGGCGTTCCCGATCTGGGACGCCTGCTGCTGCAGGACTTCGATCACCCGGGCGAGCTTGCCATTGCTGACTTCGATTGCGCGAACCTGACGGATGGCGTTGGTGAGATCGTTCTTCCCCTGCTGTGCGGTATCCGCCGTGTTCGTGACGGTCAGGAGGGCAGCCTGCCCGTTCGCCGTAATCTCATGCACTTTCTCGGCCAGATGGGTAATCGTCGACAGGTTCTGTCCGACCTGGGATGCTTGACGCTCCGTACCATCGGTAATCTCCTGCATAATCGAAGCGATATGCTCTGTGGCCTGGCTCGTCTGCTCCGCGCTGGCCTGCAGCTCGGCGGAAGATGCGGCGACCTGCAGCGCCACCTGGTCCGCGCTGCCGATGACCGAACGCAGCGAGGTGGTCATGGCGTTGAAGGCGGAGGCGAGCTCGGCCAGCTCGTCCTGGCCTTTGAACTGCAGCGGCGGTACCTGCAGATTCCCTTCCGCGACGGCGCCTGCCGATTGGATCAGGAGGCGGGTGCGGGTAATCAGGTATCTCGAGAGCAGGAAGGCGATGCCGACGGACAGCAGGATCGCGATGCCGACGAGCAAGTAGTTCACGAGCTGTACGCTCTGGTTGGTGCTGCCAATGTCGCTTTCGTACTGCTCGATTTGGGCCTGCTCCCCTTTGAGGAACGCAAGCAGAGAGAAGGCGATGGGATCAAATGAATCCTTCGTGTAGCGCTCCTGCGCCGCAGCCCAGGTGATTTCTTTCTTGTCAGCCTGCTCCATCAGCTTCTTCTTGTCTGCAATGGCAGCAGTCCATTTTGCGGCGAATTGGTCGATCTGTGCGAGACTTTCTTGATCCGTCGTGATCTCTCTCAGGCGGGCGAGCTCCTTATCGAGAAACTGGACCGTTTCGTCGAAGCGGGACTTGTATCCCCCCTTGAGATGATCGGGTGCTAGCACGTAGTGTGCTCCGTTGTCGTTAGCGGTTCTTGCGAACAAATTCAGCCGCTGCACGACTTCCATGCGCTTCTGAGAAGCGAGGATTTCATTGGTGAGGTTGGAGACACGCTTATTCATCACAGTCGTTACGGTGACCGTAACCAGGAAGAGGGCGATGATGGAGAAGAAACTAAGCAGTAATCTGGTTCGAAGTCGTAAAGCCAAGTGGATAACCCCCCGGGTATATTCAAGTATGGAAATGCTTACTTTTCTTTATCGGAGACTGGTATCAGATGCTGAAGAGGAAAAGGGCTGTATTTTGCTGCCAAAGGAATGGATTATAGACTCTCTAAGACTAAAGGAAACCGGTTTTCACCATGATTTACCTCTGGACTGGGGGTACGCTGAGCTTATCGTTGAAAGGCTTCAGCGGCTGTCCAATCTCCCTGCGGTGTCTTAACCTGGACAGGGAATCCACTGGCCTGCATTGCTGACATAGGGCTGTCAGTGGAGCACTGGTAAGATAGAAGCATGTACGGGGAGCCGGCTCCCGGACTTGATCCGCATCGCAGAATATATCACCCGCACAGCTTGTTCTTCATCTTCATGTACTGTTGTTGTTTCATAAAAGCTGTCGTCCTGCCAAGGACGCCGAAGACGTTGATCTTCCAAGGAGGTTATCCGACCATGTTTAAGCACGTTAACGACTTTATCACCGAATGGACGAACGAATCCGCCGTCACCCAGCGCATCCTGGATGCCTTGACCGACCCCTCGCTCAGCGTGCGGATCGGACCGGACTACCGCAGCCTCGGGCAGCTCGGATGGCATCTGGCTACGACGATCCACGAGATGCTCTCGCGTACGGGCCTGGAGTTCGCTGCCGTGGAAGGGGAGGAGCAGGCCCCGGGTTCCGCCGCGGTCATTGCGGATGCTTACCGCAGCGCTTCCGCCTCCATGCTGGAAGCCGTCCGGACGCAATGGACCGATACGGATCTGTCCACCCTCGTGGACCTGTACGGCGAGGAATGGCCCAATGGGCTCAGCCTGCGCATTCTCATCCAGCATGAGGTGCATCACCGCGGCCAGATGACCGTGCTGATGCGTCAGGCGGGCCTACGGGTGCCGGATGTGTACGGCCCGACGCGGGAGGATTGGCTGGAGCGCGGCATGGTTCCGCTGGTATAATGGCAGCGGGACGGCCCCGGCTTCACGCTGGGGTTGCGGCTGGCGGCTGCTAGCTTCCTTCAGCCGGCGGGAGTGGATGAGTCCGGTTCATGCTGCTTGGACTCAGATACGCATTGTGGATGCGCCTGAGTCCGGCGAACGGGAAGTCCAGAGGAAAAGAGAAGTCCAGAGGAACACAGAAGAACTTCCGTCCCGCCTTGTCGGTGGAACGGAAGTTCTTCTGTGTTGGGCCCCTTCGGGCTTATGGCAGGGATAGCCGCTGCCGCTGCTATCCCGAACTCCAAGTGTCACATACATAGGAAGCCCCTAGTATGCCGCAAGATAGTCCCTCGGCCACTTAAACCGGTGGCTTTTTGGCATCTCCCCCTATTTACGGGGGGATTCTATTCACGATATCGATATGGTCCAGGGAAGAATGGAAGGAAGTGAGTCCCAGCATGCAAGAAACCATCCGAGGGCATGTATTCGTTCTTGGAGAGCGCGCGGACCGCGTGTTCGTCCTGCTGACCCCGACCGACGTACAATTCAGTGTGGATGATAGTCAGGCCCGGATGGAGTACGACCGGATGTTCCAAGGAATAGAACAAATCAAGAGTACATTTAAGCTGAAGTAAGAGCGGGCGTGCAAGACGAGGGGATCCGGGCGGCGAGCTTCAGCAGTATATCCATGGTGATATTCCCGCCGTCTGCATGGGCAATCTGCTCCCCGTTCACCTGGGTAATCTCTTCCCCCTGGCATAAACCATTCCTGCTTTTGGCATAGTAACGGTAAAAAAGGAGGTACCGTATATGCCAAAACACATGACCGGGCTTGCCCGGCGGTCCGCGGCCTGCGCCGTGCTGCTGGGGCTGGCTTCCGGTCTTGCCGCCGTGTCCGCGGCAGGCATTGAACCGGGAGGACAGGCTTCGTTCGTCGATCCGACGGCCGAGCTGTCGAAGCAAGGGACGCTGGAGCTTAGCGGCCGCGTCTATGTGGCGCCGTTCGCACGGATGGAGGCGGCGGCAGGACGCCGCGTGCGGATCGGCGAACGCGCCAATGTGCAGGACAATGCGGTGCTCAGGGCTACGAATGGCGATATTGAGCTGGGAGAGCGGGCGATTATAGCCCACGGGGCTGTGGTGGAGGCGGCACAGCCGGCCAGGATTGCCGCCGAAACGAGCCGCCCGGATTATCGTAATCCGGGTACGGAAGCGATAGAGCGTTATATGGCTGCCCATCCCGGCACGTACGGGTGGGGGGCGGTCCCGGCGTTCATCGGCTTCAACGCCTGGGTGGACGGTGCCGTGATATCCGACGGCAGCATGGTGATGCATCTGGCAAGAGTAGACCCGGGCGTCACGTTGAAGAGCGGGATGAAGGTGCTCGCGGGCAAACGGGTCCGGACGCAGGAGGAAGCGGAGAATCCGGCCGTCGGCAAGGTAGAGTACTTGACGGAGGCGGATATGGCGTTCATGGACGATGTCGTGGAAGTGAATACGGCCTTGGCCGCCGGCTACTCCGGACTCGCCCATGAGGATGCGAGCCTGGTGCGCGGGATCGGCTATAATCCGGGAGGCTTGCCGGGCAACGAACGCAGGGTCCTGCCGGCCGTAGGCGGGGTGCCGACCCAGCAGCCCGATACGGGCCGGTACAAGTTCCGTATCATCGGCAACGTGCAGATCGCCGACATCCGGGGCCTGCGCGACGGGGTATCCCTGCGGGCGGATGAGGGGCCCGAGATCGTGATCGGCAGCCGCGGCCGGTTTCTCGGCGGCAATACGCTCCACGCGCTCCTGGCGACGAAGATTGCGGCCGGCAGCCGGGTCACGCTGCACCCCGGGGCCATCGTCCACGGCGGGAGCGGGCCCCACCTAGCCGGCGGCAATACGACCGAGATCGGCGACGGCAGCCGCATCGGCTCCCGTGCCGTCGTATTCCGTTCCAAGCTCGGTAAGGGAGTGAAGGTCGGGGAGAACAGTCTCGTGACCGACTCTGTCCTTCCGGACGGTACCGTGGTGCCGGAGCGGGAAGTGTGGGGCGGCGGCAAGAAGCTTTATAGCGTCGAATGGTAATGGACACCGCTCCAACGCGTTAGCGCAGCAGGAGATAGAGCGTAAGAGGCACAAAGCAGCCGGACAACAAGACGAGCGTCAGTCCGGCTGCTTTTTTGTTGTCTTTCCATACTTTCCTGGCATAGGTGAACGTATAGTAGGTCAAATACAAAGCAAAACCGCCCAAAGCCAGATTCATTCCTCGGATCCTCCTGCCTTCTCAGAGGTTTTAGGCGTCTCGATTTGCTTGCCGAAGTTCTCGATTTTCAACTCTACTTTGACCTCCACTTGGGCTTTCGCAAAATGCTTGGACCAATCGTATTGTATGTACTCCGGCATGGTCCAAAATGTTTTCCTTGCATGCAGGTGCCACAAGAAAGGCTCTCCTTTAAACTCCTTTTGCGCTTTGGCCACACAATGCTGTATTTTCTCCGTCATCTGCCTCTCAAGGGATTCTTTCAGCAGCTTCTGCTTGTCCGCATCCGTCGCATAGTTGGCAAGGCTTGGAATGGAGAGAACTTGGACCCTCAGCGGGAGGGTGACCGATACCTGCGCAGGCTCGACCCCGGTGTTCACCTTGATTTTCGTATTGCCGTCCTTGATATACCGGACCGTCACTTGGTAGTTGCCATTGGCCGGATCGGTATAGGTCGATATAAAGGAATGGGTCAGCGATTTGCGGCGCAGGAACAAGGCGAGCCGGGTTTCCTCGCCGGTCAGGGTGCCGATCATTTTGCCGTCGCTGAATACGGCAGACCCCATGATCTGTACAGGGTCTCCCCCCTTCTGCGGAATTTGCCCGGCCAGATAGTTATCCTCGCCCTTCGAGTATTTGGGCCGGCCCGGCTCCGTAGTCGCATAGATGGACAAGAACAGAGAGTCTCCCCCGAGCCGCTGGAGGTAACGGTTCAGCGTCGAATAGGGAACGAAGCCCGTATCCTTCCACCGCTGCTGCATGAAGGCATAATATTTGTGGGGGCGGGTTTCCAGCCGGGGTTTGTTGTTCTTAATAAAATCCGACGCTCTTTCTTTGGACACGATGAGATGGATTTCGCGGCGCATCTCAGGATCGCGGATGGACGAACCTATCACGTGATGATACAGCTCCGTTCTGGCTAAGTCCTGGCTTACGACCGTCGTCCGCAAATGCGCGAAGCTGATTTTCCTTGTAATGACGCTGTTGGCCAGCTCTTTGGCCGATAAGATATCCGGGGCGGTGAACGTGACGATATCGCTCGGCGGTTCGTTCGGCGCTGCGCCTTTGTCGCTCGATCCCACCTGCGGATTGGCAATCTGGAAGGTGACGGCTACCATGTTGTTCTTTCCTTTGTCAAGGCCCAGCACTACCACGAAAGCTTGCTCCTCAAGCTCCAGCCGGTCCCAGCAGCCCGTAAGCAGCAGCATCGGCAGGAGCAGCAGGGTTACCTTTTTCAATGCTTGACCCTCCTCCGATAACGATCCAAGGCCCATAGAAGAAACGGCAGCAGGAGATAGATCGCTGTACTGTTCTGCATCAACAGGTCCCGGTAATGCATCACCCGCGAGATATTCCCAGGCAGAAGCCCGAGGAGCAGGGCCAGGCCGGCTAGCGGCAGAATGAGGGGTTCGAATTCATCCAACTGCATCATGCGGGCGAATAGGAATGCCAGGATATACACCTGAATCGCAAAATAAATGATGGTCGCAATGAGCCAGAACGCCAGGAAGAGCGACTCCACGTGTGTGATGATCTGGCCGATCGAGGCGCTTCGCGTAAGCTGCTGGAACGGGTAGGCAATATTCCGGGCGGCCGGATAATCGAATACCGCGACGTACACGGCCGTGATCAGCGCAATCTTGAACACCGACACCGTGGAGCCTACAACCGTAGCGAGGCGAAAATCCTTATATGACTTGGCGAAAGGGATGAAAGCGGTGAGCAGGATGATTTCCCTGTACATCGAGATGTGGGACATGCTCTCCTTGACGAGCACCGTCCCGCCAGGCCCGGCGATGGGGAAGAGATGCAGCCAGTCGACATCCCGGTATACGAACCAGACCAGCATCAGCACCGCAATTTCAATATATGGAATAATGATCCAGGCCGTCCGTCCGATCGCCTCGAAGCCCCGGTTGGCCACGTAATAGGCCGCGAGCATCATCATGAGATACAGGGCGGGAATCGGCGTTCTCTGGTAGACCATCGTATTGACGATATCCACATAGCTGCGGCTTTCGAGTGCCGTAGACGCCAGCGTCGCAACGAACAAGATCAAGCCGATCGCGACCCCGCCGTATTTCCCGGCCAGCTCTGAGATCAGTTCCATGAGCCCTTTGTCCGGATACTTCCGGAGAACCGAGAGCAGGACGAGCAGGGAGATGCTTATGGGCACGAAAGCAAGGAGAGGGATGATCCAGCCGGCCGTCTCCCCCTTCTCCAGAAGCAGGGTTGGCGTGGTATCCGATAGTTTCAACCCGACGGCAAGCAGCAGCAGAGAAGTGAATTCTCTGGTTCCGAGTTTCCCCTGGGATTTTTTCTTCATCTTACGAAGTTCCTTCCGGCTTTTTCTTCCTATGTTGATCCTTCGGGTTCACGCTGAACGGCCGCAGCCATTGCTTCCAGACCGGGGGCCGCACGATCAGATCCTTGGACGACGGCTCATGTGGAGAGAGCGGCGACAAGAAGGGAACCCCGAACGATTTGAACGAAACCATGTAGGCGATAATGCAGGTCGAGAGCAGCGCGATCCCGAAGAAGCCCATGAAGGAAGCGACGAGTAGAATCACGAAGCGGAGTATCCGCACCGCGAAGTTGAAGCTGATCTCCGGAATGGTAAAGGAAGAGATCCCCGTCATGGCGACGATGATGACCAAGATCGGCGAGACGATATTGGCTTCCACCGCCGCTTGGCCTAGAATGAGCGCCCCGACGATCCCGATCGTGGGACCGATAATCGAAGGGATCCGTACGGCTGCTTCCCGCACGAGCTCGAAGGCGGCTTCCATCAGCAGCACCTCGATCAGGGCCGGGAAGGGGACCCGCTCCCGGGTGGCTCCGATGGCAAGCAGGAGATCGGTCGGAAGCATCTCTTCATGGAACGTGCTCACGGCAATATACAGGGACGGCGTCAGCAGGGCGACGAACACGGCCAGTATACGAATGATGCGGATGAAGTTCCCATAAGCCCACCGCAGGTATTGATCCTCCGGGGTGTGGAACAACGACCAGAAGGTGACCGGCACCACCATGGCCGTAGGCGAATTGTCCATGAGCAGGATCACATGGCCTTCCATCAGAAAGGAGCAGGCCCGGTCCGGCCGCTCGGTC
The DNA here is from genome assembly GCF_027533645.1 of Paenibacillus caseinilyticus. Classification (GTDB taxonomy): domain Bacteria; phylum Bacillota; class Bacilli; order Paenibacillales; family NBRC-103111; genus Paenibacillus_G; species Paenibacillus_G caseinilyticus. Next base: position 243,512 of record NZ_JAQAGY010000009.1, on the reverse strand, counting down.
AGCAAGATGCTCGGAACCAGAGAGTATGGACGTTCTTCGATATACTGCTCGAGGATGGACAGCTCGGGTATCGAGTCGGCCTCGATCTCCGCGATCCTCCGCTTCACTTCGGACACGAGCTCCGGGTCCGCCAGGTCCTTGATATACATGACGGATACTTCGCTGGTCACCTTGGTGCGCAGGGGCAGTGCTTCCGCAATCAATTGGCGGTCCTTGATCTGCTTGCGGATCAAGGAGCGGTTCACGGCCGCGGATTCGATGAAAGCTTCCTTGGGACCCTTGAGCACGTGTTCCACCTGTGGTTCGCCGATTGAACGCGATTTGAACCCGGGCGTTGCCATGGAGAGGGCCGCGGCTTCCCCCTGGATCAGGATGAGCGTATACCCCTTCAATAGATCGCGGGTGAGGTCCGGTACCAGATGGAGGGTGCTGCCGGATGCACTCGTAAGCATTTCTCGCAGGATCACCGTCAGTTTATCTTCCGCCCGAGGGGGGATATCCCGCTTCGTTAAGAGCGGATCCATGATCTGTGTCTCGATGGCCTGGGTATCGGCCGCGCCGTCGATGAAGAGGAGCGCCGCTTCCGCTTGCAGCGATTCCACGTACAAGTTCCGGATGGACAGGGCTTGATTGTCGGGGTAAGAAAAGGCTTGTTTGATCTCATTCACATTGTGGGTCAGATCCGTCGACAGCCGCTTCGGCTCCTTCTCCGGATGTCCTGCGTTCATCCTGTTCATGATCTTCCTCCGTACCCCAAGGAACGTCCCATGGTTTCTCAAGGTATTATTGCCCATCCTGTGCAAAACATGTATGAATGGGGCCGCAAGAGCCCGCCCGGCTGTCCCTGCACCGCCCGGACCGGCACTACAAGCCGGGGAACGGTCCTTGCTCGGCGCGGAGTATCCGGACGAACGCTTCGGCCGCCGCAGACAGCTTCCTGTCCCGCCGGACGGCAAAGCCTATGCTGCGAGGGGGGAGCGGATCCTCCAGCTGCAGCTCGATCAGCTTGCCTTCCTGAAGCTCCGACTGCACGAAAGACCGGCTGATGAAAGCGGCTCCGTAGCCCAGCACCGCGAACTCGGCCAGCAGGTCGATGCTCCCGAGCTCAATATCCGGCTTCACCCCGGCATGTCCCTGGGAGGCGAACCATTGCTCGACGAATACCCTTGTGCTGCTTCCCGGCGTCAAGAGGATGAGCGGCAGCTCCGCGAGCTCCCCCGTGGGAAGGGGGCGGCCTGCCATAGCTTGATACGCTTCGCCAACGACAAAACAATCCTCCAGTACGGCCAGGGTGTGAACGTCCACCTGCGGATCGTGAACAGGCATATGCACCAGAGCGCAGTCGATCTCGCCTTCTTTGAGGCGCTGCGTGATGTCGGGGGTCTTCCCGTGGGAGAGACGAATCCGTATGCGGGGGTATTCCTTGTGGAACGAATTCAAGTGCGGCAGGAGCAGATGCTTGACCAGTGAATCGCTCGCCCCGATCCGGATTTCGCCCTCGCTTAACCGCTTCAGGTTCCGGAGGTGTTTCTGTGCGGAGTCCAGCAGGGCGAACGATTGCTCCACGTACTCGAGCAGCGCCCGTCCCTCTTCTGTCAGCTCCACACCTTTGGACAGCCGGTGAAACAAGGAGAGGCCTAATGCCTCTTCCATCTGCTTCAGGGCATAGCTGACGGAAGGCTGTGTAATGTGCAGTTCCTGTGCGGCTTTCGTCAGATTCCGGTGACGCGCCGTATGCAGGAAGATCCGGTACCATTCCAGGTTCATCATATGATATAAACCGCCTCTATGACATTGTGGGTAAATTTCGATTTCATTTATTTCAACGTTCTTATTATAATCGGGATACAACTTATACAAAAGAGGTGGCCGCATGATCTCCAATCAACCGGACCTGGAAGCCCGTTCCCCTTGGTCGACGAATAACGATAAGGGAGAAGTCAAGATCAGCCCTCCGAAGGGCGCGGTGAACGGAAGGATTCGAGTACCCGGAAGTAAGAGCCTGACGAACCGGGCGCTGGTCATCGCCGCCCTAGCGGAAGGAAGATCGGAGCTGCGCGGGATCCTGAGAAGCGATGATTCTTACTGGTGCATCGACGCGCTCACGAAGCTGGGGGTGCAGGTAGACGTCGAAGGGGAGACGGCTTATGTCGGGGGCTGCGCGGGGAACTGGCCGAATCCGTCCGGCGAACTCTATCTGGGAGCCGCCGGTACGGCTGCACGCTTTTTGCCCGGAGCCCTGGCGGTCAGCACGGGAGCATGGACCGTGAAGGGAAGCCGGCGGTTAAGCGAAAGACCGCTGGCCCCTCTGCTCGGCGCACTGACGGACCTTGGTGCGGCATTCGAGTATAAGAGGGAAGAGAGGTGCATGCCGTTCCTGCTCCGCGCAAGCGGGCTGCGGGGCGGAGAAGTGACGCTGCCGGGTTCCACATCCAGTCAATTCATCAGCGGACTGCTGCTCGCCGCCCCTTATGCCAGAGAAGAGATTACGCTGCGCATCGACGGTGAGGTGGTGCAGAGGGACTATGTCCGGATGACGCTAGATACCATGCGCTCCTTCGGTGTGACCGCGGACGTTTCCGCGGACGGTCAGACGATCGCAGTGCCTGCGGGGAGGTATCAAGCGCAATCCACCGTGCTGGAGCCGGACGTCTCGACATGCTGCTATTTCTGGGCTGCGGCCGCGCTGACCGCGGGCTGCGTGCGGATCGAAGGACTGGAGGCCAAGCGTACGCGCCAGCCGGACATTGGAATTCTGGATGTGCTTGAGCGGATGGGGTGTACCGTTCATCGAGGCGAGGACTATGTGGAAGTGCGGGGCGCAAGGCAGCTGAAGGGCGGGTTCACCCTCAGCATGAAGAAGTGGTCGGATCAGACGCTGACGATCGCGGCCCTGGCTCCCTTCGCCGATGGCCCGATCACGCTGACGGATGCGGCCCATATCCGGCATCATGAATGCGACCGGATCGCCGCGATCTGCGGGGAGCTGGGGAAGCTGGGTCTTCGCGTGGAGGAGCATCACGACGGGTTGACCGTCTATCCCGGCCAGCCCGTGCCGGCCTTGCTCGATTCCCATGACGACCACCGGATGGCGATGGCGCTGTCGCTGATCGGTCTAAGGGTTCCGGGCATCGGGATTATGGACCCGGGCTGTGTCTCCAAGACTTGTCCGGATTATTTTGAACAGCTGTCGGAGCTTGGGGTGGAAGTAGAATACTAGAGGGGGAGGACTAACCAATGGCAGGGAATACGTTCGGCGAAAGCTTCAGAATTACCACCTTCGGGGAGTCGCATGGTGCCGCTGTGGGCGTCATCGTGGATGGAGTGACGCCAGGGGTCGAGATCGACGAAGCATACATTCAGGTCCAGATGGACCGGAGAAAGCCGGGCCAATCCTCCGTGACCACGCCCCGCAAAGAATACGACCGGGTTCAGATCTTGTCGGGTATCTTCGAAGGCAGAACGACCGGGACGCCGCTCATGGTCATTCTGTATAACCACGACATGCGGCCGGAGGCGTACAGCGATATTCAGCAGTCGTTCCGCCCCGGCCACGCCGATTACACTTACCTGAAGAAATACGGCATCCGGGACCACCGGGGCAGCGGGCGGGCATCGGGAAGAGAAACGGCGGCCCGGGTGGCCGGTGGTGCGGTGGCGCGGAAGCTGCTGGAGAGAAGGGGTGTACAGGTGCTGGCCTATACGCAGGAGATCGGCGGTATTGCGTGCCGGACCTTCGAGGAAGAAGCGATTGAGCGCAATGCCGTCCGTGCCTGCGATCCTGCCGCTGCGGCGGAGATGATCGGTAAGATTGAGGAGCTGGCCTCGCGCGGCGACAGCTGCGGGGGCATCGTCGAATGCCGGATCCGGGGCGTGATGCCGGGGCTCGGGGAGCCCGTATTCGACAAATTGGATGCGGAGCTCGCCAAAGCGATGCTGTCGATCGGCGCGGTGAAGGGGATCGAATTCGGCGACGGATTCGAAGCGGCTTCCATGCTAGGCAGTGAGCATAACGATGCGATGGACGGCGGAGGATTCCTCAGCAACCATGCGGGCGGCATCCTTGGCGGGATCAGCACGGGGCAGGAGATTGTCTTCCGGATCAGCGTGAAGCCGACATCCTCGATTTCGGTTGCCCAGCGAACGGTCAACATCCATGGAGAGGAACAAGAGATCCGCACGGAAGGCAGGCACGATCCCTGCATCTGTCCGAGAATTGTTCCCGTGGTCGAAGCGATGGCCTGTCTTGTAGTGGAGGATCATTACAAGCGGCAAGCCGCCATGCACGGGTAAGATGCAAAAAGTGCAGCTTGGCGGCTTCTCAGCCACACTTCGAGCTATTGGGCGGCTTAACCCCCGTCCCTAAGACAAATACGCCACGTTATGCCTTACGCACAACGTGGCGTATTTGTGTTGAGCCCGTTGCTGCGGCCGGGCCTTGCTTCCTAGGAGCGGAGCTTGCTCCAAGTGGCGGAGCCGACAATCCCGTCGCTGGTCAGGCTGTTCGCCGATTGGAACCGTTTGACCACGCTTTCGGTTCCTGTTCCGAAGGCTCCGTCGGCGGTCACCGAGTAGCCTTTTTTGGTGAGCAGACGCTGCAGCACCTTCACCTCGTCGCCGGAGCTGCCGACACGCAGGACGGTGGTGGTGCTTGCGAGCGCACTCAGCTTGGAGGAAGTCGCGGAGCCGACGATGCCGTCCGCAGTCAGTCCATGGGCGGCCTGGAACTGCTTCACGATGCTCTCCGTCCCGCTGCCGAATACGCCGTCCGCGCTCAGGCTGTAGCCGACCCGGTTCAGGTTGGTCTGTAGCGTAACCACTTCAGGACCGGAGCTGCCTACCTGCAGTACAGGGGAGGAAGATCCGCCGGAAGAGAGCTGGTGATGTACGCCGTCTGTAGTCGTATGAGGGAAGTAGAGTCCTGCCTGCTTCGCGACATCAATAAGTTGGCTGCTCACCGAGGTCATGCTGTTGAGCGCATTGCCGCTGCCATCCCGTACTGTCGCGTCGAAAGCCAAGCCCGCTGTGTGCGGAGCCGTATAAGAAGGGGCGGCGACCAAGGTGCCCAGGCCGTGTTTGGACATTTCGGCTCCGCACACGCTTTTATTTTGAACGACTTCGTATAAATGCCGTTGATATTGATATGGACGGTAAGCCGAATTGAAGGTGATGGTCCACCCTTTTTGCTTCAGGAGATTGATGTAACGGTCGCGGGCGGTGATCAGCTCGGGTTTGACGTTATCCCAGATGAGCGTCTGTCCGTTCTCCATCTTGATCGCCAGCGGGTCCGTCATCGGTGTGAGCACATCGGCACAAGTGGCGGCACGGGCTGTCGGCAGGGGAGCGGCGAAGAGGGAAGCCGTGAGGGATAAGGATAGAGCGGCCGTGACTACACTGCTTTTCTTCAGGAGCACTTTCGGGAACATGAATGAATACCTCCTAAGAATAGTTGGATAATAAGAAATCGACTTGCTAGATTCAGTATACTTTTGCTAGATTTTGTTGTAAACATTTACATTTTAAACATATTCAAGGACATTGAACCTTCGGGCGGTTCGCGTAAATTCTATTTTCGTGGTAAGATGCTGTCCATATCAGGGCCTATAAGACTAGCATTGCTGGGAGGAAGCTTACATGTATTTGCCGTCTTTTCAATTGGAAGGGAAGAAAGCTATTGTGACCGGAGCGGGCCGTGGCATCGGGAAAGCGCTTGCGATCGGTTTGGCCGAAGCGGGGGCGGATGTGATCCTGCTGTCCCGGACGCCGGAGGACTTGTTGGCTGTAGCTGGCGCCGTGGAGGCTGCGGGGCGCAGAGCGCTGGCGATTCCGGCCGACATTACGGACAGGGAGCAGCTCGCGGCAGCCGTAAGGGAAGCGGAGGAGTGGGCAGGGAAGATCGACATTCTCGTCAATAATGCCGGGATGAACATTCGTACGCCTGCCCTGGAGGTAACGGAGGAGGAGTGGGACAAGATCGCGGACACGAATCTGAAGTCGGCGTTCTTCCTCTCGCAGCAGGTCGCGCGGCGGATGAAGGACACGGGAGGGGGATCCATCGTAAACATCGCCTCCGTGGCAGGATATACCGCCCTGCGGACCGGTGTCGTGTACGGCTCGACGAAAGCGGCGCTGATCCAGATGACGAAGGTGCTCGCGCTCGAGTGGGCGAAGCACGGCATCCGGGTGAATGCCCTCGGCCCATGGTACTTCAAGACGCCGCTCACCGAGAAGCTGCTCGCAGACGAGGCCTTCGTCAGTGAAGTGCTGTCCCGTACCCCCATGAAGCGCATCGGGGAGCTGCAGGACCTGGTCGGTCCGGCCGTGTTCCTGGCTTCGGAAGCGGCGGCCTACATGACGGGGCAGACGCTTTATGTGGATGGCGGCATGACGATCTATGGCTTCTGACCGTTAGGTGGACAGGACAGGAATCCCCCGGTATACGCACACAGCGTGCAAGCCGGGGGAGATTGGGCTGTGCCCGCCCTAAGATATAGCAATCGGGAAGAAATCTCCCCTTCTTGTTCGTGTTAGCATAAGTAACAGAAGATGACGAAGAACGGAAGAGGAGAGTGGGTTATGAAGAAGGGCTGGAAGATTGCAGGGTGGGTCGGTCTTGTGCTGGTGGTGGTATTGTTCGTGCAGGCAGGGGTGCTGAAGCTGATCGGGGAACCGATGTCGGTGGAAGGCTTCAAGCAGATGGGGTTCCCGGACTGGTTCCGATTGGCAATAGGCCTGCTCGAGGTGGTCGGCGGGGTGGCTCTGCTGTTCCGGGCATGGGCCCGCTACGGGGCCGCGCTGCTCGCTGTCATCATGATCGGTGCTGTCGTGACGCTGCTCACTATGGGTATGGCTGCGGACGTGCTGATGCCGGTCCTTACGTTATGTGCCCTGGTTGCGATCGGATTGCTGAGGAAGCCCGCAGGCCGCGCAGGATCCGCAGGCTCTTCACGGACGATCGGAACGAAGTAAGGACCAGATCAGGTGGTCTGCGCCGCATATCGCCGTGATTCTTCCTATGACCGGCAGGCAAGCTAAGGTGCTTCCATCACATGAAAAAGCCCCCTGTCCGGGAACTCGGGCAGGGGGCCATTCTTGTTGGAGGGCGGCGTCAGCGGACTTCTTGCAGTGAACGGGAGTGGTCCGTCTTTCGCACCAGTTGGGTCTGGCTGCGATAGTAAGCGAAGGTTCCGCCGCCGCGGCGCTTGGCTTCGTACATGGCTTGGTCGGCCGCATCCAGTAATCCGGGTACGGACTGTGCATCTTGCGGGTAGAGGGCAATCCCTATGCTGGGTGAGGTGCGGATGCACAGGCCGTCCAGCTCGTATGGCGCGGAGACCGTCTCTACGAGCAGGGCCGACCATTCATCCAAGCGGCTGGTGGTGATATTCGGCGATGAGAAGCTGAGGGCGAACTCATCCCCGCCGAGCCGTGCAATACTCACTCCTTCCTGGGGAGTGAGCCTGGCCGCTACGGTCTGCAGCAGCAGGTCGCCTATACGGTGGCCATAGGTGTCGTTGATGCTTTTGAACTTGTCGAGATCAAAGTACATGACCGCGACAGGCTTCGCAGCGGCGCCGGCAAGCTTCTGCTCCAGCTCCTGTTCGAATACCCTCCGGTTCAGCAGACCCGTCAAGCTGTCGCAGCTTGCGATCTGCTCCAGCCGGCGGTAGGACTCGCCGAGCCGGTCGCTCAGGGTTTCGCGCTCCAGCAGGAACATGACCTGACGGACCAGCACAAGCAGTACGGTAAGGGCCAGCCCCCAGACGAACACATCTGTAGTCAGCTTGAAAAAAAACAGGATGCCGACGAGCAGGAGCAGCCCTATATAGGGCACCGAGAACCGGGCTACCCGCTGCCAGCGGCTTTCGGCCGCCTTCTGCTCCAAGGGCTCTGCGGAGAGGGAATACAAGCCGGCCGCAGCCATGCAGAAACAGGCACCGGTCCAGAACGTATCGATCCATGGCTCCAGCCAGTCGATCCCTTGCAGGTCGATCAGCAGAATATACAGCGAGTCCCCGAAGACATAGCCGAGACAGCCCAGTACAAGTGCGATGGTGGTTCGGCGGTTCAGCCGGTGTTCGCCGTTCAGCATCCAGGTAGAGATAATGAACGCCATGAGCAGCGAGCTCACCGGATAGAACAAGTCTACCGAGAGGGTTACGATATCGAGATGCTTCTCCCCTTCATAGATCGGTCCGATCAGGAATTCCCAGCTCACGACGGAGAAGCTGACGAGCAGGATGGCGGAATCCAGGAAGGACCGCTTGATTCCTCCGGTATGGCAGACCCATCCGTAGAGTGCGATAAGGTAGATCAGCGACTGGGAGAGCCAGAAAATATCCGCGATGCCGATGTCGGGTGCCTCGGCATGCCAGATCCACTCATAGGAGCCCCAGATCAACTGGGCGATGGTCTCGCAGAGGAGACACACGGCGATCAGGATCCAGAACGTCTTCCTTGCCCCGCTATGCTGCCGGATCACGAAGAGCATGACCAGCAGCGAGACTGTCGGCGCGAGGATATCCATAAGGTAGAGAGTAAAGGAATATTCGCCGTTCGTTAATGAAATGAACGTCTGCAGCAGCACGAACAACAATCCAAAGACGGGCAGGAAAAGGGTATTAGGTTTCGTTGGCATGGTTAGCGCCCCTTCTAAGTAGAAAAAACCATCCCCTAATGCAGGTGATGGTTTGTGCACACCACTTCGGCAACCCGGCCGCCGTAGAAGAACGAAGAGAGAGTTCTTCCGTAGGCCCGAGGCTTTGCGTCCTTATTTTTCAATAAGTTTGCTATTTACAAGTAGATTGATGTTGTATGGATACTCCTTATCATAGAAGGAATGAGGCGTTACGTCAAAGTGAAAAAATTAACAAATTGCCGCCCGCTATGCGAAGAACGCCCAGAAGTGAGGTTCGCCGGATTTCAGATTATGATTCAGGAGCTGGAGGAAGCTGCGCTTGAGCTTCTAGAGCCATTTGTGAAAGCGTAACCTTCTATGCGAAGAGGGACGTGCCCGATCTGGTTCTGCAAGTACGGAAAGAAGGGACCCGCTGATCCGGGTCCCTTCTTGGCCTCCATGGCCTACCAGGTGCGCATCGGCGGCGCGCCCGGCGGGGCATGCTGAATCATATGAGCTACCGGGATCGTGTAGGCGAACAGGATCAGCAGGATCGACACGCCGATCCAGACCGACCACCTCTCCAGAATCGCCGGCGTTCCCTGCGCCGCTTCCTGCACGATACCTAGCGGATAATCTGCGGGCTGCTCGGCAGCCGGGGCGAACTTCCACAGATAGACGACAATATAGAGGTACAGGAGCACACCGACGAACAGAATCCCGCTTCCGATCCCGATGAGCGTCCGGTAAGGGGCCCAGCTGTTCACAATCGGGTGGTCCATATACGTGGTGTAGGCGATCCGGCGCGGTTCGCCCAGCACCCCGACGATATGCATGCTGACGGACATGAAGAGCATCCCGATGCCCCAGATCACCGCTTGAATGATGCCGAGCCGGTTCGCAAAGGGCGTCAAGCTTCGTCCTGTCAAGAGGGGGACCAGCCAATACGAAATGGCGAAGAAGGTCAGCGCCACGGTCGAGGCTACCGTGAGATGAAAGTGGCCTGTAATCCAGAGCGTGTTGTGCACCACTTGGTCGAGCTGGTAGCTCGCATTGACAATCCCGCCCGCGCCGGCCGGTATGAAGATGACCATACCCATGAAGGCGGCGAAGAAGCGGACATCCTTCCACGGCAGCTTGCCCAGCCAGCCGAACAGGCCGGTGGCGCCTTGTTCTCTTCCGGCGAGCTCGAAGGTAGCCAGCATGGAGAAGGCGGTCATGAGCGACGGGATGACCACGATCATGGTCAGCGACACCTGGACGAATTTCCAGAAGGAGCTGATTCCGGGTTCCATCAGCTGGTGATGGAAGCCGACGGGGATCGAATACAGGATGAACAGAATGAACGTCAGGCGGGGAAGCGAATTGCTGAAGATTTTGCCCCGGACGATATGCGGGATATTGACGTACCAATAAATATAGGCCGGCAGCAGCCAGAAATACACGAGCGGATGCCCGAAATACCAGAACAGGGTCCGGCTGAGCTCGATGTTAATGGTAGGCACAAGCCCCAGGGACCAAGGAATGAGCTGGAATACGACTTCGGCGGCTACGCCGAGCGAGCAGATGACCCAGAGGATCATGGTGGCGACTGCCATATAACCAAACAGCGGAGAGACCTGGCCCGGGTGAGCTTTCCTCCACTTGACGAAACAGATGAAGACCGCCGCGCTGCTCAGCCAGCTCCCTACCACCACCAGGGCAAGTCCGATATAGAATGCCGGAGAAGCGGCCATCGGAGCATAGAAGGTGTAGAGCACCGAAGCGTCGTTGGTCAGGATTGCATAGGTGCCCATGGCGGTCCCGATGACCATCAGCCAGTAGCCGATCCAGGCCGAGCGGCGGGAGCCGGGAGTCATCGCGCCGCCGAGCGTCCGCGAGACGCCCGAATACAGGAAGCCGATAATGAAGAACGTGGTGAAGATCAGCGCCATCATCACGCCGTGCGCGGTCAGCAGCTGATAATAGCCGATCGGCGGGGGCAGCGTGAGGAATCCGGTACGCTGCAGCCCCTGCAGCAGACCGGCAATGGCGCCGATGAACAGGGCCAGGAAGGCGATGCCGAGGTGGGCCAGAATCAGACTCCGGTCCTTGCGGTCGAACAGGAACGGCTTCGTGTTGATGTGAATCTCCTCCTTCAATGTCAAGGTGTTCTCCTGAACTCACGTTACGCGCAGTCGGCCCATCATGAGGTGATGTCCCATCCCGCAGTATTCATTGCATAGGAGAGGATAATCGCCCTTTCGCTTGAACGTATACTCGAATTCCGTAATGTGTCCCGGGACGATCATCATGTTCACGTTCGTGCCGGGGATGAGCAATCCGTGTACGACATCCGGGCTCGTAATGTGGAAGTGAACCTTCGAGCCGGCCGGGATCTGAAGCTCCCCGGGATTGAACGCGAAGATCTGCCCCACCATGTATGCATCGTATTCCCCGGGGGCGGTCATCTTCAGGGCGGGCTGATTGAACGGCGCGGTGACGGCGACTTCCTTCGGGGCGATGGTCTGCATATGACCCGGCGCGTCGAGTCCCATCCCGAAGGCCATCACCCCGAGGATGACCAGGAAGACAATCAGGGAAACGCTGCCGGTCAGCAGCCAAATTTTCTCGTAACGGGGCATCGAATGACGGTGTTCCATACGTCTCCTCCTTGGATTAAGCTTGGCGGATGTAAATGACAAAGAAGAGGAGCCACAGTACAAGGCAGAAAGCGCCAATGAACAATACCGAGACAAATGTTCCTCTCAATGTCTCGCGGGGATCCGTCGGGTCTCCACCGCTCCCCTGTTCCTGTTCGGACATGATCTCCAAGCCTCCTCTCCCCAGCACAAACCGGATTATATTGCGACTAGCGTTAGTATGCACGGGGGATAGACCCAATTATCCCCATAGAAGGGAAGATAATGAAATCTACCCTAAATGCCTGAACCAACGAGCATGCCCTGCAGGCAGCCCCAAAAAGCCCGGCCCGGCCACGCGGTATAAGCGTGACCGGGCCGGGCTTCGGTGGAAGCCGCCGGCTGTTCATTTCCTACACGCCGAGCGAGCTGATAATCTCCCGCAGCTTCTTCGCCGAGCGCTGCAGTCCTTCGGACTCCGGCTCCGACAGCTGCAGCTGCATGACCGAGCGGACACCCTGTCTGTCCACGATGCACGGAACCCCGAGGTACACATCCGAGACCCCGTGATAGTCCTGGAGCAAGGTCGAGACGTTGAGCACTGCGCCTTCATCGCGGAGAATCGCCGTGCAGATGCGGTCGATCGCGAGCGCGATCGCATAGAAGGTGGCGCCTTTGGCCGAGATGATCTGGTAAGCGGCATCCCGGGTGTTCGTGAAGATCTCCTCCCTGGCCTCGTCCCCGATCCCAAGCTCGCCTCCCGCGACGTTCGCGAGGCTCCAGACCGGTACTTCGGAGTCGCCGTGCTCCCCGATAATATGGGCATGCACGCTCCGGGGGTCGATGCTGAGGTGCTTGCCGATGAGATAGCGGAAGCGGGCGCTGTCGAGCAGCGTTCCTGTCCCGATCACCCGGTGAGCGGGCCACTGCGACTTCTGCAGCGACAAGTAGCTCATAACATCGACCGGATTCGTGGCAATGAGCAGAATACCGTGCGTATTGTACTTCAGAATCTCGCCGATGATGCTGTCAAAGATAGCAGCGTTACGCTTCAACAGATCGATGCGCGTCTCGCCCGGTTTCTGTGCGGAGCCCGCGGTGATCACGATAATCTCCGCTTCGCTGCAGTCCTCATACGTGCCGGCCCATACCTTCGTGCGGCCCAGGAAGGGCAGCCCGTGGTTCATGTCCAGCGCATCGCCGATCGCCTTCTCGTGGTTGGCATCGATAAGCACAAGCTCATCCGCCCTCTCGCGGAGCAGCAGGGTGTAGGCGGTAGTCGATCCCACCGCGCCTACGCCGATTAGAGCGATCCGTGTGGCTTTTTTCATATGCGTTCATTCCTTCCGTTCGGATTGGTGTGGCGGAACACAGGGGATCACGGAGATCTGAGGCCCTCCGGTCATTCCTGTGCTTCCTCGTCCATAAAAGGCTTATTTACGTAGTAATACATGGCTGCCATCAAGAGTGCGCCGCCGATGAAATTGCCTATCGTTACGGGGATCAGATTGGTGAACACACCGCTCCAGGTGATCGTTCCCGGATGCTGCAGCACCAGCGCAATGGCGAAGGTGCACATATTGGCAATGCTATGCTCGTAGCCTGAGATGAAGAAGCAGAAGACAAACAGCATCATGGCGAAAATCTTGGCCCCGTCGCTCTTCAGGGACATCGGGATGAAGAAGGCGAGACAGACCAGCCAGTTGCACAGGATGGCCCGGAAGAACAGCTCGGTTACAGGCGCGTGCATCTTCTTCTCCACCACGCTGAGCAGGAACGCGTTCACGCTGCTGTCCCGGAACAGGCCGGTGAGATAGATGAGACCGGCGAACACGGCAGCCCCAAGAATATTGCCGCCATAGCTTGTGAGCCACAGCTTGGCCGCTTCTGTCCACCGGATCCGGCGGCGCAGCGCCGCAAAGGTGAAGTAGAAGGTGTTGCCCGTGAACAGGTCGCCGCCCCCGTAGGCAATAAGAATGATCGCCGCCCCGAAGGTCAGTGCCGCCATCGGATAGGTGAACGGGGAGTGTTCCAGGTAGAAGAAGCTTCCCGTCCGGAACGCCACGATCACCCCGAAGCCGATGAACATGCTGGCAAGCGCTGACCTGGACAGGTAGCGCAGCGGGCTTTGCTTATAGATCTTCCGCTTCTTGAGGGCGAGCTCCTCGACCAGCAGCAGCGGTTGTCTTTCCATCGCTTCACCACCCTACTCTAGGATTGCCATATATTACCCTCTGCGAGAAGAGGTTATTCACGTTGGCCCGGGCTTTCCGGCCGGAGAGGGATGGACGGTGCAGTACAGTCACCCAGTACGGCGTGAGGACGCAATCTTTCCGGTTAAACAGACAGAAGGCCGGTCACAGGATATCCTGTGACCGGCCTTCTTATGCTGCGGCGGACCGCCCAAATCCGTGATGAAGCAGGGCCTGCAGCGCGGCACAGCTATTTCTTCGCGGTGTCCTTCTTGACTTCCTCAACGAACACGTCATGGGAATCCCGGGTCGTGCCCGGCTGGATCTCCACGAGCGAATATTTCTTGTCCCCGATCATGATCACGTCCTCGACTTCCGGGAGCGGCTCCTCGAGATAGACGGTTCCGAGATACGAATTGCTCTTCTTCAGCTTGATATTCCAGCGGTACTGCGGCTTAGCCATGTTCATGTCCTCCTGTAACCATATGGATACAAGTTACCATAGTTCCTCCCAAAATAAAAGGGAAGCGCAGACGTGAGGATGTCGTGTGAGCCTGGGGGATTGAACTTTCCCCAAAAATTGGGCTATAGGCAAGTTACCTAGAACGACTTTGTGCAATATATTGCCTACATAAGCGAAAGGAGGGGAAACGTTGGGGAGACGAATAAGACATACAGCACGTCACGTAGATGAATTAGCGAAGATTATGTTGGCGGAAGCAGTTGGTGAAGGCGTTCAAGGAATGAACATGGTAGGAACGGTGTTGACCAATCGGGTCGACGCTAACTGTGCTCCTGACTTCAGAGGGCTGCGTAATATTGCACAGGCGATCTATCAAACCATACCTGGAACGGGAGTCCCTCACTTTGAACCCGTCCTGAATGGAACATTGTATACACAACGTCCCAAACAAGCAGACATCAATAGGGCCAGGAAATTGCTGCATGGTTATAGAGAACCCCGGTCCAGAATGAGCTTGTGGTTTTTTAACCCTAGCCCAGGAAGAAGAACGAGAATACCTTGTACCCCCACGATGCCAAGATCCCCTATGACGAGGTTCGTATTCGCGCACAAAAATCATTGCTTCTATGAAGGTGTAGAGGGCTATTGCCCCGAGTTTTACCGATAAACTTACAAAAAGGAGCTGACTTTCTCATGACTTGTTATGGGAACTACAGTTATTATCCAACGCCGTATGGTTATGATTGTTATCCGGATGGAATGAAACGCAGTGATGTCGCTGCCGGCCTTCCTACAACGGGTCATTCCGGACCTTCGTTTGGAGCCCCCGCAGCACCGATGGGGGCTGCTGGTTTCCCGGCGACGGGTTATTCCGGGCCATCGTTTGCCACCCCGGTAGTACCGATGGGGACTGGTCAGCAGCTTCCCGTAGGCAGGGTGGAAGAATCATTTATCGAGAATATTCTGCGCTTCAACAAAAACGCGATCGCTACATTCTATTTTACTTACCAAGGCAACAACGAGCATAATTCAAAAAGGTACCGCGGCCGTATTGAAACGGCTGGCCGTGACCACATCATCATCAGCGACCCGGATAATCCCAATGGGAAACGTCACCTGCTGCTAATGTCCAATCTGGACTGGGTAGAATTCGACGGAGAAGTTAAATATCCACTTCCGCAAGAACCGCAAGTCCCCCTAGTCAAATCGAGGTAAGTTGCAGAACGCTAAGCCGGCATACCCAAAGGATCGATCCGACTGGTGGATCGATCCTTTTTTCTGCATCTACACCTCATTTTTTTGAAGAAGCGCTCATTGAATCAAGAAAAGTTGATTAGAAAAGATACTTTTGGCACCTTGGAAAATACAGGGGGTTCGATTAGCCTAAGGGAAGATCACAAAAATTGAATTCCCAGGAGGTATCCCTATTGCGCTTGTCACGCCGCATGTTGATAGGTTCACTGCTCCTTGTCATCTTCCTCTTCGGTTCGTATCCCTCCGCCCGAATCCACGCTGCCGCTGCCCAGCAGCCCGTGAAGGTGTTCGTCGATACGACGAGAATCTCATTCGAGATAGAACCGCTTCTAATCGACGGCACGACATTGGTCCAGTTCAGGCCCCTGTTCGAAGGGATGGGCATGAAGGTGAAGTGGGATGAAGCCCAGCGGCTGGTAACGGGATCTCAAGATGGGCTGACCATTGAGCTCCGTATTGACGAACCCTATGCTGCAGTGAACGGCCGGAAGGTAGAGCTCAGCCAAGGCGCCCGGATCGTGGATGGCAGCACCATGGTGCCCCTGCGTTTTATTGGGGAAGCGACCGGGGCTATCGTGCACTGGGATCCGGTGAATAGAGAAATATCCGTGGTTACCGACAAGTTATTGGCGAGCCTTGGCATGACGAAGGAAGAGATGCTGACCAAGCTGGCCGACTATGCAGCCAACCAGCAGACGCCGCCGGCTGCACCCCAGGAACCTGCACCCGGGGCCCAAGAGCCCGCGCCTCCAGTCCAAGAGCCCCAGCCGAGTACGCCGGCCGCTCCCGTTCAGCCTGCTAAGCCAGTAGATCTGTCCAATCTTCAAGGGATGTACTACGGATTCAGGGACGACTTCGGAGGATATGAATGCGGCGGTGCCTGCTGGGATCTCTATACCTTTCTTCCGGACAGCCATATCCTGATAGGAGCTCCTCCGCAGGGCGGACCGGAGACCATCGACTGCACCCGGGATAAGTGCAGTACGTACACCATTGCCGAAGGGAAGCTTCAGGTAAGCGATGGAACCAGTTACAGCATTGAAGTCTCGCAGGCTGGAGATCTATCCATTAACGGCATCCTGATGACGGCAGTGGTGCCGGCAGCCGATGGGACTATACTCCAAGGCAGTTACAAATATATCAGCTATTACGGCTTGGTGGGCATTAACGCTTATTCCACCTCGTCGACGGAATATCTCTCGTTTAGCCGCGATGGCACATTCGAAAGTACGGATCTCAGCATCGCTTCCTTGGATGTGATCGTATCGGGTACACAGTCGTCCTCGTCCAAGAGCGATACGGGAACCTATTCCATCGCAGGCAACACGATAACGCTCAAGTATGAGGACGGCACCACAGTCCGCCGGCTTTTCTTCGACCATGATCCGGGCGGCCCCGATACGCTGGAAGACATACAGGTAGGGGACAGCCGGTTTTATATACCGGAGGATTAGGTATCTATATTGGAATTCCTATGGAACCCAGTACCGTGAGGTGCTGGGTTTGCTGCATGAAGGGGGAGCAAAAGGGGAGCCCCGCTGCCAAGCTTCATCCGGCAGAGGAGCGGAGAACCTGCAAAAACTACAGAAGAATCCTATTTTGCCGGGGTAATCCGCCCGACGCACTTTGCTATAATCGGGTCAGCGGACGGACACAAGGATAGTTAACCGCTTACATGATAGTTAGGGAGGTCACCCGAAGATATGAGATTCAAGAGAGGGAAAGTGGGACTGCTGCTTATCGCCGCGATGGTGATGAATCTGCTGCCAATCCAGGCCCAGGCTGCGGGGCAGGAGAGCACCATCCGGATTAACCCGATTGAAGGGCTTAGTTCCGATTTCATCAAAGGCTCGGATGTATCGATGCTGAGCCAGATCGAGGAGAGCGGAGGCCGTTATTACGACGGTGGCGAAGAGAAGGATGCGCTCCAGATTCTGAAAGACCACGGGACGAACTGGGTCCGGCTGCGGATCTGGAACCATCCCGCGGATGAGAATGGGCCGCTTGGAGGAGGCAATAACGATCTGGCCCGCACGGTGGAGACGGCCGTGAGAGCCAAGGCGCTTGGCTTGAAGGTGCTGCTCGATTTTCACTACAGCGACTTCTGGGCGGATCCGGCCAAGCAGTTCAAGCCGGCCGCATGGAAGGACCTTAGCGGCGCCGCGCTGGAGCAGGCGGTCTACGACTTCACCGACAGCGTGATCCGCGAGCTCAAGGCGAATAACGCGATGCCGGACATGGTGCAGATCGGCAACGAGACGAATGGCGGCATGATCTGGCCGGACGGCAAGACGTGGCAGCAGTCCGCAGGGGAAGAGATCGGCGGCTACGACGGGTTCGCGAACCTGTTGAAGGCGGGGATCCGCGCGGTGAAGGAGAACGATCCGGGGAATGCGACCCGCATCATGCTCCATTTGGCCGACGGCGGAGACAATGACCTGTACCGCCGCGTGTTCGACGCGCTTACGGCCCGGGGTGTGGAGTTCGATATCATCGGCCTCTCGTTCTATCCGTATTGGCACGGCACCTTGGATGAGCTGAAGCATAACATGAACGATATCAGCTCGCGGTATGACAAGAATGTCATCGTTGTCGAGACGGCGTACGCGCATACCCTGGAGAACGGCGACGGGTTCACGAATATCTTCGGACCGGCCGAGCAGAGCGCGGGCGGCTACAAAGCCACGGTGCAGGGACAAGCCCAAGCCGTACGGGATGTCATGAACACGGTGCATGAGGTGCAGGGCGGCCGCGGACTCGGCGTGTTCTATTGGGAGCAGGACTGGATTCCAGTAGAGGGCGCGGGCTGGAAGACGGGCGAGGGCAACGGCTGGGATAACCAGGCGATGTTCGATTTTGGCGGCAACGCGCTCCCATCGCTGGACGTCTATAACCTGGTCTCGAAGACGCCGGCCGGCGAGCCTTATCAGGCGGAACTGACGTCGATCCAGCCGGTAACGATGGCCATTACCGTAGGCGGCGAACTGCAGCTTCCCGAAGCGGTGAAAGGCGAGTTCAGCGACGATTCCATCCGCAGCCTTGGGGTGACGTGGGAGGAAGTGAAGCCGGAGGACCTGGCGCAGCCGGGCACGCTGCATGTTGCCGGGACGATCGAAGGAACCGAACAGAAGGCCGAAGCGGTGGTGGTCGTCGAAGGCACGCGGAATTACGTGAAGAACGCCGGGTTTGAAGCTGGGGATTTCAGCGGGTGGACCCTGAGCGGAGAGACGGCCGCCCTGCAGGCGGAGAAGTCGAGCGCGCCTGCGGGCAATGCTTACAGCGGGGACTATTCCCTTCATTATTACCTCGACCGGCCTTATACGTTCAAGATAGAGCAGAAGGTTGCCGGCTTGCCGGACGGCACCTACACCGCAGCAGTCCGCACGCAGGGCGGCGGCGGAGAGAAGAGCCTGAAGCTCTTCGCGGTGAATGCGGCTGGCGATAAGCTGACCGCTGATATCGTCAATACCGCATGGCACGAATGGAAGCATGTTGTCATCCCGAATATTACCGTGACCGGCGGACAGCTGACCCTTGGGGTCGAAGCGGATGCCAATAACGGAAGCTGGGGCAGCATCGACGAGTTCGAGCTGTATTCGGATCATTCGGAGGCCACCCTGAGCGCTCCGGACGAAGTGAAGCCGGGCAGCGAGTTCACTGTCGGCGTAGGCGTGAAAGGGCTCGTGAATATCATCGGCTCGCAGGATCTGCAGCTCTCGTACGACCGCAATCTGTTCGAATTCGTAAGGGCGGAGAGCAAGGAGGCGGGCACGGTCGTTGATGCGACGTACAATGCGGATGCCGGTACCATTCATCTGGTAACGAAGCATGAGGAAGGCAAGGCTTCGAATACCGAGTCGCTTCAGGTAAGGTTCAAAGCGCAGGATATCGAACGTAAAGGCACGATCGGAGTGGCATCGGCGGAATGGACGGCGCTGTCTACCGGCCAGAAGATCACCCCTTCCACACTTGGCAGCGTAACCGTATCGGTATATGGCTCCGTGGACAGCCAGCCGGGCACGGGTGACGGCACAGGTACAGGTGACGGCACAGGCACAGGTGACGGCACGGGCAATGGTGACGGCACGGGCAATGGTGACGGCACTGGCACAGGTGACGGCACGGGCAATGGTGACGGCACAGGCACAGGTGACGGCACGGGCAATGGTGACGGCACGGGCACAGGTGACGGCACAGGCACGGGTGACGGCACGGGCAATGGTGACGGCACGGGCACGGGTGACGGCACAGGCACGGGTGACGGCACAGGCACGGGTGACGGCACAGGCACGGGTGACGGAAGCAGCGATAACGATAGCGATAACGATAGCAATGATGATAGCGATGACGACAGTGACAGCAGCAGCGATAGCGGTACCGTCAGCAGCGGCGGCAGCAGCGGCGGCAGCACGAGCGGCAGTGCCGCAGGGCAGAAGCCGGCCTATGATGCGGCCAGCGGCACCGTGACGGCCAGCCTGAGCACAGAGGAAGCGGCCAAGCTTCGGACGGCCGCCGGCAGAGAGGCGATCAAGCTGGAGATCCCCGCCGTGGATGGCGCCAAGGCGTATGCCCAGGAGCTTCCTGCAGCGCTGCTGCAGTCCGGGCAGCCTGACCAGCGCATCACCCTGGTTACCCCGCTCGGCAGCGTAAAGCTTCCGGGGAGTATGCTTGCCGGCAGCAAGGGCCTGGGCTCCGGACCGGTGACGGTGGGTATCCGCGCAGTGGAGCCGTCAGCCCTGAACGACGAAGCCCTGCGGGGCAAGCTCGGCGGCAAGCCTGTCATCGACTTGACCGTTCAGGTGAACGGCCAGCCGGTAGCGTGGAACAATCCGGACGCGCCGGTGACGGTGTCCATTCCGTACAAGCCGAGCGCTGCCGAAGCGCAGCATCCGGAATACCTCACGGTCTGGTACCTCAGCGGCAGCGGAGCAGCAGAGGCAGTCCCTACCTCGCACTGGGATGCGAAAGCAGGCGTACTGACGTTCCAGACGACACATTTAAGCGCCTATGCGGTCGCTTATGACCACCGCACGTTCAGCGACTTGTCGCACGTCGGCTGGGCGGCTCAAGCGGTAGAAGCTCTTGCGGCCAAAGGGGTCATCCAGGGTACAACAGACGCGGAGTTCTCGCCGGACGCGCCGGTGACGCGCGCGGAATTCCTGCAGATGCTCGTGCGCGCAGCCGGACTGACGGCATCGTTCGATTCGAATTTCGCCGATGTCTCGCGCACGGATTACTATTATGATGCCGCAGGCATCGCTAAGAAGCTCGGCGTGGCCGGCGGCCGGGACAACGGCGGCTTCGCGCCGTCGGAACGCATCACGAGGGAAGACCTCATGGTGCTGACCGTGAGAGCCCTGGAGGCGGCAGGCCGGTGGAAGCCGGCCGGCGGCAGCGGGCTGGAGGCGTTCAGCGATGCGTCCAGCGTGGCGGATTATGCTGCAGATGCGGCTGCTGGCCTGGTCCAAGCAGGCGTGATCAACGGCAGAGGCAGCCTCCTGGCTCCGAAGGAAGCGACGACAAGAGCGGAAGCGGCGGTTATCTTGTACCGTGCCCTCCAGGCGTCGGAATAATCTTATGCGGTCTGACCGCCCTCAGATGGGCGGCATACTGTGTACACATAGCCTCATCCAGCTCCGGAAGCAGAGTATCCGGCCGTTCACCGGCCTCCTCTGTCCGGGGCTTTTTCGCGTGAGCGGTGTGGTCTCCGGCCATTCACTTCCCACGGGTGCCGGGAATCCGCCCGCCAAGACATGCACAGCCATCACGCCTGCGCGTCCGGCCCGGATTGCTGCGCCTGCCGCCCGGACTGAACCTCGCACCTCTCGCACCATACCAGGCCGATCCTTTTGCGATCCGTCTCATGTCCGCCGCACGGCAGCCCCGCTTCTTTCCCGCTTCTTTCCTGCAGCTTTCCGCCAGCCGCAAAAAGTACAGGAGAGTCTTATTTTGTAGGGTACGAACGATTCCCCCGAACTGGTAACCTTACGATATAACTTACAGAGACATGAACCGGAGGAGTGACAAGAAAGATGAAGAGGGGCCTGCTCTACCGTATCAACGCCAACCGGAGCCTGCTGCTGATGATCGCGCCGGCGACGCTGTTCTTCTTTATTTTCAACTATATCCCAATGGCGGGGATCGTGCTCGCGTTCAAGCAGTTCCGCTATGACCTCGGAATATTGAATTCGCCGTGGGTGGGACTGGATAACTTCAAGTTCTTCTTCCTGACCGGCGATGCGTTCAACGTAACCCGCAACACGCTGCTCTACAATGCGGCGTTCATCGTCATCAATAACGGGCTTCAGATCGTCGTGGCGATCCTGCTGGCGGAGGTCGGTAGCAAGCTGTTCCGCAAGACGGCGCAGACGCTGATGTTCCTGCCTTATTTTATCTCGTGGGTCGTGGTCGGAGCGGTCGCGTACAACCTGTTCAACTACGAGTTCGGGGCGATCAACACGATGCTGAAGTCCTTCGGCATGGAACCGCTGGATATCTACACGACCGCGGAGTATTGGAAGTACATCCTGATCTTCTTCTCGGCCTGGAAGGTCGTCGGCTACGGAGCGGTGTTCTACATGGCCTCCATCCTAAGCATCGACAAGGAAACCTACGAGGCGGCGGATATCGACGGGGCGAACGTGTTCCAGCGCATTCTCCACATCACGCTTCCTTCGCTGAGACCGACCATCCTGATTCTCGTGCTTCTGGCGATCGGCGGCATCTTCCGCGGCGACTTCGGCCTCTTCTACCAGCTCGTCGGCAACAACGGCATGCTGTTCCAGGCAACGGATGTCATCGATACCTATGTGTACCGCTCCCTGCTTGTCAACAACGAGGTAGGCATGTCGGCGGCGATCGGCTTCTACCAATCCGTACTGTGCTTCGTGACCATCCTGGCTACGAACTACCTGGTCCGCCGGACAGACCGGGAGAACGCGCTGTTCTAGAGGCAGGCGGCGCCCCTCCCATACCAACTATGAGGTGAGAGACAATGATGACTTCAACTGTCAAAAAAAACCGTGCGGACCAGCGCATCCTCGACTTGATCGGGTACGTGTTCGTCGGGCTGGTTGCCCTGGTCTGCCTGGTGCCGTTCCTGCTTGTCGTGAGCGGCTCGTTCTCCAGCGAATCGAGCATTACCCGGGAGGGTTTCGGCCTCTGGCCGAAGGAGTTCTCGCTCGGGGCATACCAATTCGCCTTCCAGCATCCCGAGCAGTTCATTAACGCGTATGTCCTTACGATCTCGCTGACGGTCGTCGGCACGGTGTTCGGCCTGTTCATCTCGGCGATGACCGCTTATGTGCTGCAGCGCCAGGATTTTCAGTGGAAGAGCGGCTTCTCGTTCTACTTCTACTTCACGACGCTGTTCCAAGGCGGGCTCGTTCCCTGGTACATCCTCATGGTGAACTATCTGCATATGAAGGATACCTACTGGTCGCTGCTCCTGCCCCCGATGCTCAATGTATTCTACATTCTCATCCTTCGTACGTTCCTGCGCAGCATTCCCGAGGCGATCACGGAATCGGCGAAGATCGACGGAGCCGGGGATTTCACGATCTTCGTCAAGCTGATTCTTCCGCTCTCGAAGCCGGCCTTGGCCACGATCGGCCTGTTCACGGCCCTCGGCTACTGGAACGATTGGTTCAATTCACTCTTGTTCGTCTCCAACGAGAAGCTGTACACGCTGCAGTACCTGCTCTACAAGACGCTCGGCAATCTCGAAGGCCTCCGCAAGCTGATGGAAGTATCCGGCATGCGTGTGGCGGAGCTCCCAGGCGAGAGCCTGAAGATGGCGCTTGCGATTATCGTGACGGGGCCAATCGTGCTGCTCTATCCCTTTGTTCAGCGGTTCTTCGTACAGGGTCTGACAGTCGGCGCGGTCAAAGGGTAACATCCTTTCGCCGCCCTGCGGTATAGCACTACCGAAATTTTGGATCATTCTGGGGCTATCCAGTGATCATAGATGGGTTTACACTATGGATACAGACAAGGGGAGGCAATACCTTATGAGCAGCAAGAACAAACTGATGGCTCTCGGCTTGGCACTGACTACAGCAGCGGTGTTCACAGGATGCAGTTCGAACACGGCGGCACCGAACGGCACGGCTTCGAATACAGCCCAGACGGCGGCACCTTCCGGAGATGCGGACACGAGCAAAGAAGTCAAGCTGAAGATGGTCCTGCTCGGCTCGAAGCCGGCGGACTTCGATCAGGTGTACGGCGAAGTCAACAAGATCATGAAGCAGAAAATCAACGCGACCCTCGACGTGACGTTCATCGACTGGGGCGATTATAACCAGAAGTATCCGCTGATGTTCGCGGCGAACGAAGATTTCGACCTCGTGCTCTCCGCGCCATGGCTCTTCTATGCCCAGCAGGCCAACAAGAACGGCTTCCTGGAGCTGACCGAAGACATGCTGAAGAAGTATGCGCCGAAGACCTGGGAACAGGAGCCGAAGATCGCTTGGGAACAAGCGAAGGTTAACGGTAAAATCTACATGGTGCCGCAGAACAACTTCGAATACAGCTACCATCTGGTAGCGCTTCGCGGTGACCTCCGCGAGAAGCTGGGACTGCCGGAAGTGAAGACGCACGACGATTACCTGAACTACCTCAAAGCCGTAGCGGAGAAAGAGAAGGGCTTCACGCCAAGCCTTGGTGCAAGCGAATTCAATGCGGTCGAGCTGGTTCAGGCCAACGAGTGGAACTTCGTCGTGCCGCAGTATCCGATCGCCTACAAGGTGACCGACAAGGCTTCGAAGGTATTCAACTACGCAGAGACGCCGGAATTCGAAAGCTTCGTTGCCAAGATGAATGCCGCAGCGAAGAGCGGCGCTTGGTCACGGGATGCGCTCGTGAGCAAGATGGACAAGATCCAGGCGTTCAAGGATGGCAAGCTGGCATCGGTAGAGTGGAATCTCGGTACGCTGACCCGGGCCAAGTCGGAGATCCAAGCGGCCCATCCGGACTGGAAGATCGAGCTCGCCGACCTCAGCGCGGACAAGAAGCGTCTCGCGAACCCGTTCATCAACAACGGCATGTCCGTACATGCCACATCGAAGAACGCCCAGCGGGCGCTGATGGCGATCGACCTGCTCCGTTACGACAAAGAGATTCACGACCTGACGAACTACGGCATCGCCGGCAAGCATTATGAAGCCGTGGGCGACAAGCAGTTCAAGCCGCTGAAGGATTCGGCGAACTTCCCGCCGGCCGGCGTCTCCCCGTGGGGCTGGAACTCCCTGAACGAGCGCCTCGACGCGACGGTAGCCGATGAGATCAATAAGTTCACAGAGGGCTGGAAGCAGACGGTTACCGTCAACCACCCGCTCGAGACATTCACCTTCGACGACGCTAAAGTGAAGAACGAAGTGGCGGCGATCAATAACGTGATGAACACGTACGGCAGACCGCTCTTCTACGGGATCGTCGATCCGGCGGATGCCAAAGGCGGCGTGCAGGTGTTCCGCGAGAAGCTGAAGCAGGCGGGCATCGACAAGGTGCTGACCGAGATGCAGGCTCAAGCGGATGCCGCAGCTAAGAAGTAACGGACAGCTTATAGCTTATGGCCGTAACATGTAAGAGCCTATATCAAGATCCACAAAGAAGAGTAAAAGCAAGTCAAGCTGCAGTAGTGCTCTTACAAGGTCCCGCTCTTTCCTTCGGGAGGGAGCGGGCTTTATTCTACGATGAAGGTGTGAACACTCATGACCAAATATCCTCCCGTCAGCCCCAGAGTGCCGAAGATGCTGCACGGCGCCGATTATAACCCGGATCAATGGCAAAAATACCCGGAGATCCTGAAGGAAGACCTGCGGCTGATGAAGCTCGCGAAGTGCAACGTCATGTCGGTAGGCATCTTCGCCTGGGCTTCCCTCGAGCCGGAAGAAGGCCGGTTCGAGTGGGCCTGGCTCGACCGCCTGCTGGACTCTTTCACCGAGAACGGCATCTACGCGTTCCTCGCTACGCCGAGCGGCGCCCGCCCGGCTTGGATGTCCGCGAAGTACCCGGAGGTGCTGCGCACGGGTGCGAACCGGGTGCGCAACCTGCACGGTCAGCGCCACAATCACTGCTACACCTCCCCTGTCTACCGCGAGAAGACGGGGATCATGAACCGCCTGCTCGCTGAGCGATACTCGGACCATCCGGCCGTGATCGGCTGGCACATCTCCAACGAGTATGGCGGCGAGTGCCATTGCGATTACTGCCAGGATGCGTTCCGCGGCTGGCTGCAGCAGCGCTATGGCTCGCTGGAGGCTCTTAATGATGCCTGGTGGACATCGTTCTGGAGCCATACCTACACAGATTGGTCCCAGGTTGAATCGCCGGCGCCGCACGGCGAGTCGTTCGTCCATGCGATGAACATCGACTGGAAGCGGTTCGTCACCGACCAGACCGTCGACTTCATGAAGCATGAGATCGCGCCGCTGAAGGAAGTGAACCCGGAGCTGCCGGTGACGACCAATCTGATGGAGAACTACGAGGGACTGAACTACTGGAAGTTCGCGGAGTCCCTGGATTTCGTCTCCTGGGACGCTTACCCGACGTGGCACGATAACGAGGGGGATATCGATCAGGCGGTGCGCTTCGCCTTCTTCCACGATATTAACCGTTCGCTCAAGGGCGGCCAGCCGTTCCTGCTCATGGAGAGCACGCCGAGCCTGACGAATTGGCAGGAAGTCAGCAAGCTGAAGAAGCCGGGCATGCACCTGCTGTCTTCCCTGCAGGCGGTAGCCCACGGCTCGGACAGCGTCCAATACTTCCAGTGGCGCAAGAGCCGGGGTTCCTCGGAGAAGCTGCACGGGGCAGTCGTCGACCATGCGGGCCATGAGCATACCCGGGTGTTCCGCGATGTGACGGAGGTAGGCGAGGCGCTCGAGAAGCTCGCGGAGGTCGTCGGCACCTCGGTCGAGCCGGAAGTGGCGATCATCTACGATTGGGAGAACCGGTGGGCCGTGAAGGATTCGCAGGGTCCGCGTAATGTCGGCATTCACCACGAGGAGACCGTGCTCGAGCATTACAAGCCGTTCTGGTCCCGGGGGATTCCGGTCGATATCCTCTCGATGGACTGCGACTTCAGCAAGTACAAAGTAGTCGTCGCTCCGATGCTGTACATGGTCCGGCAGGGCGTGGGCGAGCGGCTGGAGAAGTTCGTGGAGAACGGGGGGACCCTGGTAACTACTTACTGGTCGGGGATCGTGAACGAGAGCGACCTCTGCTTCCTCGGCGGTTTCCCGGGACCGCTGCGCCGCACACTCGGCATCTGGTCCGAGGAGATCGACGGGCTGCATGACGGCCAGACGAACACGGTGCTTGCCGGGCAGAACGGCCCGCTTGCACTGCAGGCTTCCTACGAAGCCTACGAGCTGTGCGACCTTGTGCATCTCGAAGGGGCTGAGGCGCTGGCCTCTTACGGGAGCGACTTCTATGCAGGCCGTCCGGCGCTGACGGTGAACCGGCTGGGCAAGGGCAAGGCCTATTACATCGCTTCGAGGAACAAAGCGCCGTTCCACGATCATTTCTATGAGTCGATACTATCCGAGACAGGAGTGAAGCCGGTGCTGACAGGAACCCTTCCTGAAGGCGTCACCGCCCAGATGAGGACGGATGGCGAGCATGATTTTGTCTTCCTGCTGAATTTTGGGGCCTCTGAGACTGTGGTTGACCTGGGAGACATGGAAGCATACACGGAGCTGCTGACCGGTGAGCCGGCGTCGTCGATCGTACGGCTGGACGGGTTCGAGTGTCTCGTGCTGAAACGTCCCGCTAAATAGATTGGTCCGTTAGCCGCCTGCGGTCTAATGGAATAACGAATACAGAATACCGCCAGCACCGTTCTTCGCAGCCCCAGGGCATCCGAAGGACGGTGTTTTTGGCAGTTCCGGAGAGGAGGGAATGCCGGTCTTAGGTGGCCGTCCCTGTCTTAGGGGCAGATACCGAGGCAGGAATAAGCGATCTTCTCTTGAATTGACATATAGAAACAACACAATCCTTTCAACATTCCCTTTATAGGAGCTGGTGAACTTGTTCATAGTCAAACTGCCCAAAGACCAGAAAGATCAATTAATCCAACGGGTGCAAGCCTATTTTGAGGAAGAAAGAGGAGAGGAGATCGGGGACCTGGCGGCGGAATTTTTGCTCGACTATATGATCAAG
This sequence comes from Paenibacillus caseinilyticus, assembly GCF_027533645.1. Taxonomy (GTDB): domain Bacteria; phylum Bacillota; class Bacilli; order Paenibacillales; family NBRC-103111; genus Paenibacillus_G; species Paenibacillus_G caseinilyticus. The sequence continues at coordinate 216,206 of NZ_JAQAGY010000009.1, read as the reverse complement.
GAGCTCGGTCCCTTCATGTACAATGCAGCGATCCAGGATGTCGTAAAGGTGGTCGGAGAAAAGATGACTGCGCTCGAAGAGGATCTGCATGCGATGGAGAAACCGGTGAACAGCAAACGGAGATAAGTGAAATCCTAACCGTTTTGCGGCAGGCAGAAGTATTTTTCGCCCGTCCTAGTTGTTCCTAACGAACAGCCCGCCTGAGCTTGGAGGCGGGCTGTTCTGGCGTCTCGTGACAATGACAGCTATCGCGCTGCCTGCTTCCCCTAATTCTTCAACCGCTGATTCTATGTCAGTAAGAAAGTTCTGCCGGTTGAAGGAGGCTGTTCAGCATACTCCGAATATCTTCATAGACGGCATGGCCATCGTCGAACAAGTCGGTCATGGAGTAGAACCCGTGGACCATTCCGAGGTAGCGCCTCGATGTGACGCTGACCCCGGATTCCAGTAAGCGGCGGCCGTACGACTCGCCTTCATCGCGTACCGGGTCGTATTCGGCCGTCAAAATCAGGGCAGGCGGCAAGCCGTCGAAGGATCCCAGCATGGGGGAGGCAAGCGGATCCATACGATCGGCATCGTCTCGCAGGTAATGATGCGTGAAATAATCCAGCATGTCTTTGGTAAGAAAATATCCCGATGCGAACTGACTGTAAGACTCGTAGGTATGGGCAAAATCGGTCATCGGGCAGATCAAGATTTGAGCGATAAGCCCGGGAATACCCTCGGCAATGGCTTGCCTGGCGGCCACCGCAGCCAGATTGCCGCCGGCACTGTCTCCTGCGACGATGATCCGGTCCGGATCGAAGCCGAGCGAAGCGCAGCTTTGGGCCACCCACTTCACGGCGAAGACAGCTTCGTGTGCCGCAACGGGGAATTTGTATTCCGGAGCCAGCCGGTAATCGACCGAAACGACGGCACATCCCGTCAGGGCGGCCAGCTTGCGGCATAACGGGTCGTATTTCTGGACATTGCAGAGGACAAAGCCGCCCCCATGGTAGAATACGATGACCGGCAGCACACCTGCCTTCTGGGGCCGGTAGATCCGCATCGGCAAGTCGCCATAAGGGCCGGGAGCCCTTACGTCCTCAACGGAGGCCAGATCGTGCACATCGGAGATGGCTGTGCCGGCTACGGCCTCCCGTAATTGTTCCGGTTCGATCTCGTTCGACAGGGGGGACGAGGCGATGTCATTCAAGAATTGTTCGGCTTGCGGATGAAGCGCCATATCGGATTCCTTCTTTCCCAAGTTATAATGATATTGCAGCTGCGGCTTGAACTGAGGTTAACATGCCTCTATTGCTTGAACCAGTAGGGAACGTAACTAGTATAAAAACTACCCGGATCGGAGTATAGGTCTTATGGAAGCTAATCATAACCGGAAAGCGATAGGCGAATTTTTGAAAAAGCGCAGAAGCTGCCTGTCCCCCGAGCAGACCGGTCTGCCAAGAGGGTATACGCGCCGCAGGACGCCCGGATTGCGCCGGGAGGAAGTCGCCCAGCTCGCCGATGTGAGCACGACATGGTACACCTGGCTCGAACAGGGGCGTGAGGTGGCTGCGTCTGCCGAAGTTCTGGGCCGCCTTGCTTCCGCCTTGCAGCTGAATACGGCGGAGCGTCAATACCTATACTTGCTCTCGGGGCGCTATGCCTCCCCGGCACGCGATTTGTCCGAGTACCGATTATCCCCCGCTTTTTCCAGCCTGGTCATGAACACGCCTTACCCGTTCCTCGTCATTGGTCCGGAGAACCGGCTGATTGCATGGAATCCGGTCGCTTGCGCGATTCTCGCCGATTATTCGATGGTGCCCCCGGAGGGCAGGCAGATGCTGAGGCTGGCATTCACGCATCCGGCCTACCGTACGCGAATTGTCAACTGGGAACAAACGACCAGGGTGGCGCTTTCGTTCTACCGAAAGGTGTACGACCGGTCTGCCGATCAGCAGTGGTACATCGAGCTCGCGGAAGCGCTGGCGGAGGAGAGCAGGGAGTTCGCCGAGTGGTGGCCGCTGCACGAGGTGGCCGATAAGAACGGACTCCAAGTGGAGATCCGGCATGAATCCCTGGGGCTTCTCTTCTTCGAGATCATCACGTTCAACCAAATCAACGATTTGGAGAATTTGATGTGCTGCATTTACATGCCGCTGCCGGGTACGCAGACGGAGGAGAAGCTGATGGCATGGCATCAATCGGGCGCAGCAGCTCCCCGCCTTTGAGGTCCTCCCCATCCTGGATTTTTGTGCAGAATAGCAGCCTGGAGACTATACCCCCATCACCTCCGGTCTGCGCCGCTGCTCGCTCGGATGGAGGGGTACAAAAGGGTTATATTTGTTTTGGATCTGTCCTTCTTCGTTGTTCCGTCGTATAATCATTGAAATTCATTATGCATGGGGGGCTTCGATCCATATGACAGCTCTATTGCTTCAGGCGCGAGTCCAAGAGATATTGGACGATCTGGCGGCAGGCGATCCGGGAGCAGGCTTCCAAGCGGCCGCCTATTGGAAAGGCCAGCTTCTTCTGGATGCCTGTTCCGGCAGCGCAGACGCCGCGGGACAGCGGCCGGTAAAGCCGGACACGCTGTTCAATATCCAATCCTGTTCCAAAGGAATTACATCTACCGCCATCCATATCCTCGTTCAGCAGGGCAAGCTTCACTACGATGAGCGGATAGCGCATTACTGGCCGCAGTTCGGGGCGGGCGGCAAGGAACACATTACGCTTCGCCAGATGCTGACCCATACGGCCGGCGTGCCGCTGATGCCGGAGCATGCGGATATGGAGCTCATCTGTGATTGGGAGGCTATGGTCCGTGAGATGGAGAGGTTGGAGCCGATCTGGGAACCGGGCAGCAAGTCAGGCTACCATGGGCTTACGGTCGGATGGATCTTGGGGGAGACGGCATCCCGGGCGGATGGACGGTCGTTCTCCCGAATCGTTCAGGATGAAATCAATAGGCCGCTCGGGATCGGGACGGAGCTGTACATTGGCGCTTCCGAGGACGCGCTGCCGCGCATCGCCGAGATCAGCGGGGACGCCCTGCCGATCGCATCCCTGCCGGACGGCATGCTGATCAAGCGGGTGCTGCCTCCGGCCGTGGTCCCTGTCGCGAACCCGGAGTGGAACGAGCCGTGGTTCCACCAAGCGGCCGTACCGGCCGCGAATGCCGTCGCGACGGCGCGGGCCTTAGCCCGGATGTACGCCTCGTTGATAGGCGGGGGCGTGTCGGGGGGACAGCTTCTGGAGCCGGCCTCTCTGGCGGCCGCGACGGCTCTGCAGTGGGAAGGAGTCGATGAGGTCATGGGCGTGCCTAACCGGCTGGGGCTTGGCTATACGCTGGGCCATGCGGGCAGCGGTGATGCCATGGGGACTAATCCGCTGGCATTCGGATATTCCGGCTTAGGCGGCATGATCGGATATGCCGACCCGGAGAGCGGCCTCTCGGTAGCGGTGCTATGCAACCGCCTAAGGAGCGGGCGGGGAGAGCGTTCGCCGGATCGGCTGGTTGCGGATAAGATCCGCGATGAACTCGGATTGCAGTGACAGCGGCACGGACAGGAAGCGGGCTTTGATGGATGGATGAGTATATTTCAGGAGGAGAATGATGGATGAGCGGGCAGGGGACTAAGGCTATCATTGAACGTTATATCGAGGCTTACAATTCATTCGATGTGGAGGGAATGCTTACCCTTCTGCACCCCGATATCGTGTTCAGGAATTTCGCTGGCGGGGAGATGAACACGCAGACCCGAGGCATCCAAGAGTTCAGGGAACTGGCGGAGAACGCTTCACACATGTTCGCGAGCCGGCAGCAGACCATTACAGACTACAGGATGATGGATGAGGTCGTAGAGGTGCGGATTGATTACGAAGGGGTACTGGCTGTTGATTTGCCGAACGGACTCAAGGCGGGAGAGACGCTGGAGCTGCAAGGGAAATCCCTCTTCGAGTTGAGCGAAGGAAAAATCGTAAGGATAGAGGATTACAGCTAAATCCACCGGGAGGCCTCGGACGCCTGGTCGGACTGGGACGGGTTAACGAACAGTTGAGGGGCAGCTTGCCGTGCGCAAGCTGCTTTTTTTATGCCTACGTATCGCGTTCCTTGAGGGTCGTTTGCTTCTATTTGGCAGAAATGATAGTGTTATCATAGAATACCAAGTTAGTGGGAATGAATTATCAGGAGGTCGTGCCGCGTGTCCAGAATAGCGAAGAATCTGACTGAGCTTATCGGAAACACTCCATTGCTGGAGCTTTCGAATTTCACCCAACTCCATTCCGTCCAGGCCCGCATTATGGCCAAACTAGAATACTTTAATCCGGCGGGAAGCGTGAAGGACCGTATTGGGTTTGCCCTGATCAAAGATGCGGAGGAACAAGGGCACCTCCACTCGGACTCGGTACTGATTGAACCTACGAGCGGAAACACAGGCGTCGGGCTTGCCTTTGCCGCGGCCGCGCTTGGCTATAAGCTAATCATTACGCTTCCTGAGAGCTTCAGCCTGGAACGCCGGAAGCTGCTGACCGCACTCGGGGCCGAATTGGTGCTGACCCCTGCGGCTGAGGGGATGGCGGGTGCGATTAAGCGGGCCGAGGAACTGGCTAAGGATATTCCTCATTCCTTCATTCCGCAGCAGTTCAAGAATCCGGCCAATCCGGGGACTCATAAGAAAACCACGGCGGAGGAGATTTGGAGGGATACAGAGGGCGCGGTGGATTTGTTCGTTGCCGGGGTAGGCACGGGAGGAACGATCTCCGGGGTAGGCGAACTCCTCAAAAGCCGTAAACCATCCGTCCAAATTGTAGCCGTGGAGCCAGCCGATTCCCCCGTACTTTCCGGAGGGAGACGCGGGGTGCACCAAATTCAAGGCATCGGTGCCGGTTTTGTGCCGGATAACTTTAATCCGTCGGTGGTGGATGAGATTGTCCAAGTGAATAACGATGAAGCATTCGAGACCGCACGCCAGCTTGCCAGGAGCGAAGGTCTGCTCGTCGGTATTTCGTCCGGTGCCGCCGTCTATGCCGCAGTCCAGCTCGCGGGCCGGAAGGAAAACGTAGGCAAAAACATAGTCGTGCTCCTGCCGGATACGGGCGAACGTTACTTATCTACGGCGTTATATCCGGATCCGTCGCATGCTTCCCCAGTAGAAGCAAGGTAGGGCAGCCGCAGACTGTGGCAGGCGTTCAAGCGTTCCAGACAATAATAGAGCGCGAGGCCGGGACTATAGGCTGCAGTCCCGGCCTCGCGCTCTAAAATATTCATTTCCCTTCCGCCTATTCTTCGGGCGGCAGTACGGCGGGGATGCGCAGGCTGACCGCGGTCCCCTCGCCAGGCTTGCTGCGGCAGGCCAGGCCGTAGGGCTCGCCGAACACATGCTGCAGCCGCTGCATGACATTGCGGCTGCCGTATCCGCTGCCCTTGAAGGTGCCCCGGAAGGTGCCGGTGTTCATCTGCTGCACGAGCTCCTCCTTCATCCCGATACCGTCGTCCGTGATGCGGATGAGCAGATCGGCGCCTTCCCTTGCGGCGGAGATGGTTACCGTACCCTCGCGGGATACCCGGCCGAGGATGCCGTGAAGGATCGCATTCTCGACGATGGGCTGGAACGTAATCTTCGGGATGGCATAGCCGAGCAGGTCTTCGGGCACGTCGGTGACCAGCCGGATCTTGTTCTCGAAGCGGATGTTCTGAATCTGCACATAGAACGAGACATGCTTGAGTTCATCGCGGAGGGTCACGACATCCCGCCCGCTGCTCAGGCTGACCTTATAGAAGCGGGAGAGCGCCTTGACGACCGTACGGATCTCGTCGCTCATCCCGCTGCTCGCCATCCAGTTGATGAGATCGAGCGTGTTGTACAAGAAGTGGGGGTTGATCTGGGACTGCAGCGCCTTCAGCTCCGCGTTCTTCACTTCCTGGCCGAGCTTGTATTGTTCCTCATTCATGGTGGCGATCTTGTCGATCATGAAGTTGTAGGTCTGAATCAGCTCGCCGATCTCATCCTTGCCCTGTACTTGGGCGAGGGGGACCAGACTGCCCTCCTGCACGTCCTTCAGCCGGCTGGTCAGATGGGAGATGCGGCGGGTGACCGAGCGGGACAGCACATAGGCGACGACATGGGCTGCCAGCGCCACCACGAGCAGCAGGGCGAGGAGATCATTGCGCAGCTGCCGGCTCTGCTTCATGACTTCGTCGATCGGAATCGCCGTGACCATTGACCACCGGGAGGAGGGGATCGGCCGGTACAGGTAATAGGTTCCGTCGCTCTCCATCGTCACCGTGACTTCTCCACGGTTGTCGGTGGCTGGCAGAGCGAAGGGAGGAGCCGCGGCGCCGGGATCGGAGGAGAGGACGACCTCCGAGTCGCTGGAGGCGAGATACGTGACGCTTTTCTCAACCGCATTGGCGTTCTTAAGAATGCCCCGCAGCGTATCCGCTCTGACGTCCACCCGCAGACGGCCGGCCGTCCGCTCGTAATTGTTCGGGTCGAGCAGGCTGCGGACCACGTAGAGATACGGGCTCGCCCCGGCGCCCTGGGTTTTGTTACTAGTCTCTATCTCCGACGGCGAGCACCACAGCATCTTCGGGTTATCCTGCACGAGCCGCTCGAAGCAGGCGTTCCCCTCCGTCATATCCAGGGGCAGGAAGTTCTCGGTCTCATTGCCGAACACATACGCCCGGTCCACATAGAGGGTCACCCTCGCAATATCGGTACCGTCCTGAAGCGAGCGCAGCTGCTGCTTCAGGTCGCTGTAATCCTGGAGCTGCCGGTGGATGTCCCCCGTCGTGCCGGGATCGGTAATCGAACGGAGGATGGAAGGATTGGCAATGAGTACATCGGTCGTTTCGCCGATCCGCTGCAGCCGGTAGCTCAGGAAGGCATAGGTCTGGTTGAACCCCTGTTCGGCGGAATAGGTGACATGATTGATCAGGATGCCGGATACCTTGTCCGACACGACGAACTGGTAGGCGCCGAGCGGAAGCAGGATGAGCAGCAGGTAGGTATACAGGATTTTGTGCCGGAGCTTCATATTATACAGCCATTTGCGGCCAAGCCGGTTCAGGTAAGTCCTCATCCGCGGCTGCGCTCCCTGTATTCGGAAGGGGTCATCCCCGTCAGCTTACGGAAGATCTTGGCGAAATATTCTCCGTCCCTGTATCCGACCTGCAGGGCAATATCGAAGATTTTGAAGGAGTCGGTCTTGAGCAGCTCCTTGGCCCGTTCGATGCGGTATTCCATGAGATACTGCTTCACGGTGCTGCCGGTCGCTTCCTTGAAGACGGCGATGAGATGGGATGCGGTCATCTGCATCTGATCGCTGATCCCCTGAACGGTCAGGGTCTCATCCGCATAATGATGATGGATGTACCGGATAATCCGGGAAGCGGTGCTCCCGCCGCCCCGCTCCTTCAGGGCCCTCTCCAGCTGACCCAGTTTCCCGAGCAGCGCCCCGTGGACGTCTTCGAAGTAGTGGCACTGGAAGATGAGCTCCCAAGGCACATCCTTCTCATCCTCCGTCTGGAACAAGACGAGCCCCCGTTCGCCGGCGAATTTCTCCAGCTCCAGCAGGAGCCGGTAATAGAGCTCTTTGGTGCTGTTGATGAGCGTACCCGGCCGTCTCCGGATCTCGGCGGCCATACGCGAGAGCAGATCGCGCGCTTCGTCGAAGCGGCCGTCCACCAGCAGGTCCTGCATCGTCTTCTGCAGCTGCGGCTCGGGATGATAATGCTCCTGCAGCGCGAAGCCGCTGCTCTTCTCCGGATAGACGGCGACCGAGGAGCTTCCCCGGTAGAACGTCTCCTGCAGCTGGGCTACAGCGGAGGCGTAGGAGGCGGGCAGTCCCTCCAGTCCGGCGGCAGCATGTCCACCTCCAATGGAGAACCTGCAGCCCCGGCTGTCCAGGGAGGCGGCGATCAGCCGGCATACGGCGTACAGGGTATGCCCGTCCATCGGCCGGTCCGCCGGCGCGAACAGGTGGAGCACCGTATGGAGTTCATCCTTCTGTCCGAGCAAAGAGGAGAGGCCGTACGCCTCTGCAGCTTCCCGAGTCCAGAGCTCCAGCTCTCCGGCAGACGGCGTAGGAGCTGGGAGGATCTTGATCATCACGGAAGCGCAGGAAGGCTGCTCGGGCAGATCCAGCTCCGCCAGCTGCAGCCGCTTGCGCAGGACCGTCTCATCCCGGATCTCCCGGGTCAATTGAAGGCAGATCTCCTGCCGGATATAGGAGGAGCTCGCATGAAGGCTCATCTTCGCGAGCGCTTCCTCTTCCTGATGCCGCTTCTCCTGCAGACAGAGCTGCACGGCCCCCTGCAGCGCTTCTTCCAGCTCATCCATATCGATCGGCTTCTCCACATAGGAGATCGCCTTAAGCGATATGGCCGCTTTCAGGTATTCTTTCTCGGCATAGCCGCTCATGAATATAATCTTGCATCCCGGGTATTTGCGGCGGACCTGGAAGGCCAGGTCCACGCCGTCCATACGGGGCATCTTGATGTCCGTAAGGACGATATCCGGCTGGTAATCTTCGAGCAGAGAAAGGGCTTCCAGTCCGTCCATGGCTTCGCGGACCTCAGACACGCCGAGCGCCTGCCATTCCACGGACCTGCGGATGCCTTCCCTTGTCATTTTTTCGTCATCGGCTAGCAGAAGCTTGAACATTCGATCCACCTCGGGTTTACCGTTTCTGGGTTGTACTCTTAAGAGTAACTCAGCCGGAGAAGCTTTGCACGTCCATTTCTTCCCATCCCCAAAATCTACAGAAAATCGATAGTTTGTCGGGGTAGGCGAGAGGAACAATCCGTACAAAAACTACAGGCAGTACAAAATCACCGTTCTTCTCCAGATAGGCAGAAGAACGGTGATAGGGTGAAGAGAGTGAGCGGTTGATGCCGGAGTCCGGGATGCCGGTTAGTTCAGGAAGCCCTCCAAAGCGGCCGTAGGCCTGCCGTTCGTGCCCCAGGCTCCTTTATTATACCCGCCGTTGTACCCTGGCGAGGCTTCCGGCTCCCAGTAGAAGACGCCGAGGCCTTTGCCGTTCGAGAGCCCCCGGGTCTTCGTCTTGATGTCGCTGACGAAGCTCTTGGCGGCAGCCGGCTGTGTATAGTCCATCCCGACCTCGGAGACCATGATTTCCTTGCCATAGCTCGCGATCATGTCATTCATGTTCGCCAGCGCCTGCGTATTCTTCGTCGACCAATCCGTGCTCGTCGGATACAGGGACATGGCGACGACGTCGAACTGCGCTCCATTGCTGATCAGCCCGCCGATATTCCAGCGGAAGGTGGCATTGTCATAGCCGTTCGCCAGGTGAACGACGGTCTTCGTCGTGCTGCTGACGGATTTGACGGCATTATGGCCTGTATTGACCAGCCATGCGTAGTTCTTCATGGAGACCGACGCTTTGCCGTCATCCCACAGCATCCCATTGTTCGTCTCGTTGCCGACCTGTACCCACTCGGGCGTTACCCCGTAGCTCTTCATCGTGTTCATGACGGACACGGTGTGAGCCCATACATTGTCCATCAGCCCTTGGAATGTAAGGGATTTCCAGGCGGCAGGCTTGTTCTGCTGGCCCGGATCGGCCCAGGAGTCGCTGTAGTGGAGGGTGAGCATGACGCGCAGGCCGAGATCTTTGGCGCGCTTGGCCAGCTTGGCCGCATTGTCAGCGTTCATGTAACCGTTGCCATAATCGCTCATGTTCGGATTCACCCAGACGCGGATTCGTACGGAATTCATCTGGTAATCCTCTTTAAGAATACGGAGGATGTCCCGTTTTACGCCGTTCTTGTCATACCATACTTTGCCCTGGGCTTCCATGCCGGGCACCCAGGAGATATCCGAGCCTTTGGCGAAGGCGGCGGCAGCCTCAGCTTGGGGCAGAGAAGCGGACTGGGTTCCAAGCGATGCCAGCAGGCAGAAGGTCAGCACTAGGGCAAAGACAGCGGGCACTTTTTTGCGGAGATTCATCGTTGTGTACATACAATAGACACCTGGCCTTTCGTGATGTGTTATGAAGCGCTTCCATTAATAGCAGTTCGATTGCTTGCTTCTCAATCATTCCCTCCTTTCCTTACATGATCTTACCAACTCCGCAGAGGCGTGCGTACCGGACGAAATATGAATCTCCTGTAATTTTTGTGGATGTGAGGGCCCTTACGTGTTGTTCCTCTTTGTAAACAGCTGGAGGCAGCTGGAATGAATCCGTGCTAAACTTACCTTATTTAGTAAATACAGAGGAGAGACCGACTATATGATCTACGTGGTCAGACACGGACAGACCGATTGGAATAATTATTCTCAGGTTCTCTTCGGGGAATGGAGAGTACAGGGTATATCCATCGAGATAAAGGAAGAGACCGATCGATCCCTTCTCGCTGAAAGTTAAGCGTAGGAGGGATTATCATCGAGAGACTCCCGCACAGCCTGGCAGTACCCAATTAGCTCAGCAGTATGAGCATTCCCCCTATCTGGTCACGCGCCGGATAGGGGATTTTTGCGCTGCCGCCAGCGTCTTAACCGCAGCGGCTATCCTAACCTTGAGCACAATGAGGGATTCGGCCAGGTAAGGTCAACAAAAGCCACCGGAAGTCAACAGGCTCCACTAGGAATGGGGGACGGCGCGATCCTATAATGGACAGCAAGAGGAGGAGACCGCCATGAACGCCAATCTCAAAGGATTCGTACGCAACATCCCGCTGCACCTGATGATCGTGCCGGGTCTCATCATTATTCTGATCTACAACTATATTCCGATGGCCGGCCTGTTGATTGCCTTCCAGGATTTCTCGCCGATCGGCGGCTTCAAGGTGATGAACTGGGTCGGGCTCGACAACTTCAAGTACCTCTTCGAACTGCCCGGGTTCTACCAGGTGGTATGGAATACCGTCTATATCTCCGTCATGAAGATTATAGCAGGTCTGACCGTGCCGGTACTGGTGGCTCTGCTCTTGAACGAAGTCCGCTCCTCCGGCTTCAAGCGTTCGGTGCAGACGATCATTTACATGCCGCATTTTTTCTCCTGGGTCATTCTTGCGGGCATCGTCATCGATGTCCTGTCTCCGGGCGGAGGCATCGTTAATCTGCTGTTGAAGTCCGCGGGCATCGAACCGGTCCAATTCCTGGCGAGCAACGACTGGTTCCCCTATGTGCTTGTCTTGACCGACCAGTGGAAGGAATTCGGGTTCGGTACGATCATCTACCTGGCGGCGCTCACGAGTATCGACGGATCGCTGTATGAAGCCGCCGTCATGGACGGGGCGGGCAGGTGGAAGCAGACCTGGCATATCACGCTGCCCGGCATCCGGCCGCTCATCATCCTGATGCTGACCTTGAGTCTCGGGAATGTGCTGAACGGCGGCTTCGACCAGGTGTTCAACCTGTACAATCCACTCGTCTACGAGTCGGGGGATATTCTCGATACGATGATCTACCGCATCGGGCTGCAGGATGCCCAGTATTCCGTGTCGACGGCGCTTGGACTGATCAAGTCGGCCGTATCCTTCGCTTTCATCGGCCTCGGTTATTATCTGGCTTACCGGATTGCGAATTATCGGATTTTCTAAAAAGGAGCGACAACAGATGCATCATACCTCGGCTTCTTACCGCTTATTTCTGTGGTTTAACTACGGCCTGTTGACCCTGCTCGCGCTGCTCTGCCTCTTCCCGCTGGTGAACATCCTGGCCATCTCCTTCAGCTCCAGCGGCGCCGTATCGGCAGGGAGCGTCACGTTCTGGCCGGTGGACTTCACGCTGTCTTCCTACACCTACATGCTGCAGAACGGCCGGTTCACCGGCTCCTTCCTCGTCAGCCTCACCCGGGTGGTTCTCGGGGTATCGGTCAATCTCGTGCTGACCGTGCTGGTAGCCTATCCCTTGTCCAAGGAAGCGCGGACGTTCCGCTCCCGCACGGTGTATGCATGGATCTTCGTCTTCACGATGCTGTTCAGCGGGGGACTCATTCCCACGTATCTCATCGTCAAAGAAACGGGGATGCTGGACACGGTCTGGGCGCTGATCCTGCCGGGGGCGGTGCCGATCTTCAACGTGCTGCTCATGCTGAACTTCTTCCGCGGCCTGCCGAAGGAGCTCGAGGAAGCCTCCTGGATCGACGGGGCCGGGCACCTGCGTACCCTCTGGAGCGTGTATCTGCCCGTCTCCCTGCCGAGTATCGCCACGGTCGCGCTCTTCACGGTTGTCGGGCACTGGAATGCCTGGTTCGACGGCATGATCTATATGAAGAATCCGGAACATTATCCGCTGGCGACGTACCTGCAGTCGATGCTGCAGCAGCAGGCGGCTGTCCAGACGACGGGCAGCATGTCGCTGGAGGAGGCGGAACTGCTCAGCCAGGTATCGGACCGCACGACGCAGGCTTCCCAGATTTTTCTGTCCGTGGTGCCGATCCTGGCCTTGTACCCTTTCTTACAAAGATATTTCGTGCAAGGTCTGGTCGTCGGAAGCGTGAAGGGATAAACTGAAGGCAAGAGTGACCGGGAGGGAGCCTTTATGCGGCTCCTTCTTGGAATTGCGGAAGGGGTACCTTGCCGAGGCTCGTTTTTCGTACAGGGAGAGGGTTACATGGGTTTTGTGAAGCGCTTTACCCATATCTGGGGCACCCGGTCGATCGTAGGCAAACTCATGGGAGCGTTCCTGCTCGTCGTGCTGCCCCTGTGCATCTGCTCCATAGGGATCACCTATAACAGCTCGAAGCAGATGCAGCAGGAGATCGAGCGGGCCAACGAATCCAAGCTTCATTTTTATTACAGCCACCTGGAATTCGAGCTGAGCCGGATTACGGCGCTCGTGACCGAATACGCTTTCGACGAGACGTTGTCGACCTTCTCTACCCGGATTCCGATTATGAGCCCCTACGAGAAGATGGCCAATCTCAACTTGATCCACTTGAAACTGAAGCAGATCCGGGAGACGAGTCCTTATATCGGGGATGTCGTGTACTATGTGCCGGGCATCAGCAAGAAAGTCAGCGCCCAGGACGGCATCGCGGACGTGCCCGCTGAGGAGTGGCAGGGGCTCGTCTACAGCATGGGGAACCTGAAGGGTGCCCTCTCCAAGTACAAGGACGACCTGTATATGCTGCGGAGCAATCCGTTCAATATCGACCGGGCGACGCCTCCCGACTTCCTGCTAGGCGTGCGCCTGTCCTCACCGGAGCTCCAGAAGAGGCTGAAGGAATTCGCCGTGTCCGGGGAGAGCGACATTACGCTGATCTTCGGCGAGGGAGACGATTATATCGTATCTTCTTCCGAAGAGCCCCGGAGTCTCGGACTGGAGGCGTCGCAGGGCGCGGAGCCGAATGTGAAAGTGCGGCAGCAGCGGACCTCCGATTATTTCTACTATACGATCTTCGATTACGAGAACCACTTCCGGCTGACCGCCAGCATTCCGAACGCGGTGGTCTTGAAGCCGATTCAAGTGTATTCGCTGTGGCTGCTGCTGCTTACGGCCGGGTCGGTGGTTATCGTGATAGTGTACTCCCTATGGACCTACCGGACCCTTCACCGCCCGCTGAGCGTGCTCGTCAGAGGTTTCAAGAAGGCGGAGCAGGGGGACACGACCGTCAAGCTCACCCATGCGAGAGAGGATGAGTTCGGGTACTTGTATTCCCGGTTCAACGAGATGATGGAGCATCTGCACACGCTCATCGAAGAGAACTACGTCCAGCGTCTGCGTACGAGCGAGGCGGAGCTGAAGCATCTGCAATCGCAGATCACGCCGCATTTTCTGTATAACAGCCTGTTCAGCATCAAGCAGATGGCCGAGCTCGAGAATGTCGAATTGATCAAAGAGTTCTCGGATTACCTCGGCCGGTATTTCCGGTACATGACCCGTGACGCATCGCAGGAGGTATCGCTCGGCCAGGAGCTCGACCATGCCTTGGTGTACCTCGCCATCCAGCAGATCCGCTTCGGCTCGCGGCTGCGTTCGGAGGTGGAGGAGCTGCCTTCCGCCTACCGTAACATCCGGGTGCCCCGTGTACTGCTCCAGCCGCTCATCGAGAATGTGTTCGAGCACGGACTGCAGCAGAAGCACAGCGGCGGATTGCTGAGGCTGACGTATGCCCGTACCGCGGAAGGGCTGCTGCTGTCGGTGGAGGACAACGGCGGGGGGCTCAGTGGCGATACGCTGGAACTTCTGCAGCAGCGGCTAGGTGGAACCGGACCGAAGCACGGGGAGATGACCGGCCTCCTCAACGTGAACGAACGCCTGCGCATCAAATTCGGCGGGGCGTACGGCCTGCAGGCCGACCGCAGCCCGCTCGGCGGACTGCGCGTAAGTGTATTGATTCCGGCGGAAGGGGAGGAGAGTCATGCGCCGTATGTTGATTGTGGATGACGAACCGCTGATAGCCGATGGACTGGAAGCCTACTTCCAGAAGGCGGCTTTCGATGACCTGGAGATCATCAAGGTGTATTCCGCCACTGGGGCCATCGATTGGCTCAATATCGTCAAGATCGATATGGTGCTCAGCGATATTTGTATGCCGGGGATGGGCGGCATGGAGCTGATCGGGGAGATTATGGACCGCTGGCCCCGCTGCAAGGTGATCCTGCTCACGGGGCACAACGAGTTTGATTACGCCCACCAGGCCATCCGGAATCCCTGCGTAGTGGACTACCTGTTGAAGACCGAAGGGATGGACCGTATCCGCTCGGCCGTGGAGGACACGCTGAAGCGGATCGCGGCGGAGCACGATTTCCATACCCAGGCCCAGTGGTTCCGCGACAAGCTGCCGAAGGCGCTGCCCCAGCTGCAGCGGCAGCTGCTCTGGGGTATCGCCAGGCGCAGCGGAGGGAGGGATCTCCTCTCGCTGCAGGACGAGTTCGAAGCGGTACACCTGCCATACCGGGCGGAGCTCGGGGTGCTGCCCCTCATCCTGCGGATCGAAGAGTGGCGGAATTACGAGAGTGATTCCGACCGGGGCCTCATCCGGTATGCCGCCGCCAATATCGCCGAAGAACTGCTCGGCGACAAGTCGGAAGGAAAGGCATTCGAGCTCGACCGCCAGACAGTGGCCATCTTCCTGCAGCCAGAGGCAGGGCTCCTGAACAGGGTGGGAAGGGAGGAGGGCTGGACACGTACCGTCCGCTTCGTGCACGGGACGATGGAGTCGGTCCAGCAGGCTTGCGGGGAGTGTCTGCAGCTGTCCGTGTCGGTCGCTGCAAGCGAGGGAGCGGTAGGCTGGCAGGAGCTTCACGGGGCGCTGAGCCGGCTCTCTCTCGCTGCGGCCGGCAGCCCGGGGCTCGGCATGGAGAAGCTGGTGCGCGTGGATGTGACGTCCATCTCTACGGCGCCTCCCCGCAGCCAGGCCTCCCATGCCATGTCGGAGCACTTGCTCGACCATCTGAAGGCGCAGCTGCTCCAAGGCCAGGAGGACTGGGCGGCCACGTTCCGCAGGTGGGCGGAGGCGGCGGGAGCTGAGGGGCCGCAAGACCCCTATCTCAAGCTGCGGCTTCTGTCCGGGCTTGGCGAGTGCCTGCTGCAGACCCTCCAGGAGCTCGGGCTCTCCCCGGAAGACTATGCGGAGACGGACTTGTCGGGAATGCTCCGCTTCGATATCCATACCCGCTGGCCGGAGGTGCTCTCCTTCTACGAAAGTGCCTTCCGGAGTCTGGTGACGAGGCGCAGCGATACGTACAAGAGCAGCGAGGTGCAGATTCTCTCCGCGATTCATCACTATATCAGGGGGCATCTCAAGGACGATTTGTCGCTGACGCGCATTGCGCAGGAGGTGTCGCTGAACCCGTCCTACTTGTCCCGCTGGTACAAGAAGGTGACTGGCAAGGGGCTCTCCGATTACATTCTGGAGCGGAAGATCGAGCGGAGCAAGGAGCTGCTGCTTGGTTCATCCTGCAAAATGTACGATATCTCGGAGGAGGTCGGCTTCAGCGACCAGCATTATTTCTTCCGCTTCTTCAAGAAAGCCGTCGGCTGCACGCCGCAGGAATTCCGGGACGGCAGGAAGGGCTGACGGATGGAACCGCGGCAGGATTGCAGGTCCCCTGGGATAAAGGTAAAGAGAAGATACCTGAGGTAAACGACTGCCACTCGAAGTGCCGGCGCTTTCTTCATACAATAAACTTAAGACATCACACAGGAGGTTCCATGCATGAGAGAGAATGGCAGAAGGCTGAAATGGCTGGCACTGGGGATGGCGCTGCCCCTGGCGGTGACGGCGTGCTCTTCCGGCGGCGGGGAGCAGGCTGGACAGGAAGCGGCAGGCAAAGGGACTGAGGCTGCTGCGGCTGCCAAGCAGGGAGGGCCCTTGACCAAGTACGATCCGCCGATTACGATCCGCTCCACCATGAACGAGACGGGGAAAGATACGCTGGCCCAGGGCGATACGCACGCGAACAACGTCTGGACGCGCGGTTACGAAGCGGAGCTCGGCATCAAGGTGAAGTACGACTGGATTGTCAGCGAAGCGAACTACAACGACAAGATGAACGTGACGCTCGCCAGCGGGGATCTGCCCGATCTCCTCAAGGTCACTCCGGTGCAGTTCGAGCAGCTTCAGCAGGCGGGAATGCTGGAGGACTTGACCGAAGTGTACAAGACGTACGCGTCCGATCTCGTGAAGGAATTCTACGGGGCGGAGAACGGCGCGGCTTTGAAACCGGTTACGAAGGACGGCAAAATCTACGCGATGGTGAGCTACCCGGGTGCGCTCGATTCCTCGGATATGATCTGGATCAGACAGGATTGGCTGGACAAGCTGGGACTCGGCGCGCCCAAGTCGATGCAGGACGTGATCCAGATCGCCGAAGCGTTCACGACTAACGACCCGGACGGCAATGGCCAGAAGGATACATACGGAATTCAGCTGAACAAAGATCTGCCGATTAACGGCTTCCTGCTCGGCTATCATGCTTACCTCGAGACGTGGATCAAGGACGGCGGCGGCCAGCTCGTGAACGGCACGGTACAGCCCGAGGTGAAGAAGGGGCTGGCCGAGCTGCAGCGGCTGTACAAGGCCGGCGCGATCGATCCGGAATTCGGTGTGAAGGACTTCGCGAAGTCGATGGAGGCGATTAATGCCGGCAAAGCCGGGATGTTCTTCCTGCCGCAATGGGCGCCGTTCCCCGTCAAGGAAATGATCAAGAAGGACAAGAACGTGAACTGGGTGCCGTATCCGGTACAGTCGATCGACGACAAGCCGGCGAAGACGCAGAACCACCAGACGCTCGCAGGCGTCTTCGCGGTACGCAAAGGCTACGAGCATCCGGAGGCACTGATCAAGCTGCTGAACTTCCAGGCGGAGAAGATGTTCGGAGAGTCGGCCCAGGCCGAGCGCGCGGGCTATCTCAACGGGATGACCGGTACGGGCTGGCAGAACGCCGTCGTATCCAACCTGCCCGCCAACAAGAACGTGAAGGCGATGGAGGAAGTGGTCCAGGCGCTCGAAACCGGGGATACGTCGAAGCTCGGACTGGAAGCGAAGCTGTTCTATGACGATATCCAGGCTTACCGCAAGGGGGATCTCGACAAATGGCATATGGAGCGGATCTTCGGACCGCTGAGTTCCCAATCGGTTATCAAGCATTACCGCGATAAGAACCTCGTCGTGATGAACGAGTTCATCTATGCGCCGACGAAGACGATGAGCAGCAAGCAAGCGACGCTCGACAAGCTGAGAGCCGAGACGTTCTTGAAGATTATTTACGGCGACCTGCCGGTGGACGACTTCGACAAGTTCGTCGAGAACTGGAAGAAGCTCGGCGGGGATCAGATTACGGCGGAGGTCAACAAGACCGTCGGAGGGAAGTAACGGAAGCTTAAGGGTCAGCAGAGGGCCGGTCTGTGCGTGGAAGTGTCCACGCAGGGGCCGGTTCTCTTTGTGTGCGTGGCGTCTGGGGAGGGGGAGAAAGTGAAGCGGAGCACGAAGCCGGGGCGGGGCATCTGCAGTCGTCGTTTCCCTGCGGAGGCTCTGCCGTATAGACAGCTCTGGCTTCCCGATCAGCTTGGGCAGCACGAACAACCGGTGCCCGCCACCGCGGGGGCGGAGCACCGGTTGGGTATAAAGGTGTTGTTCATTGAAAATAAAGTTCTAAACTGAAAAACAAAGTATTAGACCGAAAAAATAAAGTTGTAGACTGGCCGCAGACTTAAGCTATAGGGCAGGATAATAGAGTGAATCGTGATAGAATATAGATGAAGTAACATGCTCAAATGAGGTGTTGATCGTGAGATTGGTGAATAAAATTGAAGTAGCCTTGATGAAGAGCGAATACTGCAAAGTTGAGCATCACAATATCGTAATAGACGATACTGCTTTGGATCTATTGCTTAATAGTTACTATCCATCAAATCATCTTTTAGGTATGATTCCAACAATTATTGACTGGATAGATAACCCGAGAGAGAAGGAATTGATTAAAGAGAGGTTCAATTCAACAGATAGTGAGTCTGTCTTGCCAATTATGATGTGTCCCGATGAGTGCGATTTATGGTGTACTGTAATTGTTGCGGAAGTCATTAAAGCAGATGGTTATATTACTTGGAAGCATATTGGAATCGATAAGAGTACAAGAGAAGATCTACTTCAGGGATATGACAGTTTGGGAACAAAAGTTGATTGGCTTGATAAGATTCCTCCAATGATTTTTGAGGAATCGCAATATACTGCTCAGCTAAGCCAAATATACTTTTAAAGCTAAACGGGGAACGATAGCACAACACCAGGGAGCAGATCGCCGCGGGCAGCCGCTGCCGTGGATGCCGCTGCTCGGCGGCGACCTGTGGGCGGGCGGCTGGACGATCCTTACACATTTGACTTTGGGTAAAACAAAATGGGGCATGAATGAAATAGAAATTATAGAAATGAAATTGGCTGCGAGAGAAGCATTATCTCCTTTTCCAAGCTTCGATGTAACATTCGTGCGGGTACTTGATATCATAAAAAACACACCTTTTGAAGATATCAAACTTGCCATGTTGTTCTAATCAGTTCATTGAACTAAACTGGAGACGATAGCGCAATAAGCAATATAACGAAGTTTAAGGGAAAAATGGAATTTTAGTTTTACATTCGTTTAGGTCAACTTTGAGCAAATTTAGATTACGCTAACGTAAGAAAGAACGTAAGTTCCATCAAGCAATCCTGGACGAAGCTGCCGGCACTCGGCAGCTTCACGATCAGTTTCTATGATGTCGATTGAGGTGGATGTAATTTTTTTTCAGCAATCATGATTAAGCTATAGGCGAACGATAGCACAACAACCAGAGAGCAGATCGCCGCGCGGCAGCTGCTTCTTCTTCATTGAAGTAATCGGGCAGAATAACAGAATCAAATCTGGGGAATGTTACCTCTAAAAACTAGAGGTGTAAAAATGAAATTGAAATTATTTCTGTTATTATTGTTCCTCGCAGGTTGCTCTCAGTTAGAAAAAATTCAGATTGAAGATATAAAGCACGGCGGAATTTACTATGAAAGAGACAAGTTGATAAAATACGGTATAACAGATATTCGCATTGATGATAAAGTTCATCTTTACGTTCCGAAAATTAAACCTGATACAAGAAAAAGAATTGAAATAGGGTTGATTGAAATATTTGGTAAGAAGTTCGATTTTGAGCTTCATGAGGATGGGAGCAAACCTCCGGCCAGTTTATTTGAACACAATAATGCCTGTCTTGAAAAACAAGAAATTGCTCGTCTGAATGATGCTAATGTTACGGTGTATGCATGTTTGGAGGTCGATGGATACTATCAGGGTATTTGGGTTAAATCAGAAAATAAGGAGGACTATTATAAATGGATAAATACTACGAATAAGGCATTTGCCCCAGTGATTCATTCCGTTGACCTAAACAATGATGGCGTCCAAGAGCTGATCATTGTGTTGACTAAGGAACATGGCACGGGACTTGCCATTCGAGAAGCACACATATTAAATCCTAAGGAATTGAGTGAAATTACCTTGGTCGATTCAGTATCGGTCTTGAAACAAAGAATTGCATCGTCAATAAATGCCGATGGTGTGCAGGTTACTGCAGACGGGAAGATACATCAGATTTCCGCGAAACAAATTGGAATAGAGAAAGAGAAGTGGTTCGATCATTTATATTTCGGAAACGTTATTAGATTTGAAATAACTGATAACGTACTAATATCTCGAGTACTAGGAGAGATTTCACCATCAGGGTTTATAGGAGAGGCGGTCATTTACTACAAATTTCAGGACAATCAGTATATTCCTCGATCTGTTGAATTCAGTCCATCCTCCATATAACGCGATAAGATCTCAACTTAAACGTATCCCGTTGGCTTGGGTCAAACAATAGCTAAATCAAAACATGACGGCAGCCGGCCAAAAAGAACGGCTGCCGTTGTTGCGCTAACGTGCAGAATTAATTGAATGATATAGTGTGGTTAGTGTTAGCCGCTGCTGATCGTTCCAAGGAGGTCTACATGGATTACTTATGGTTTAATTACGAAAAGCCAATTTTAGAGCAGCTGCCCCATCCATTCACAAAAGCGGCGATATTGTTTAATCCCTTTATTCAAATGACAAGAGGTTGGACAAATGTAAAGCGAAAGAGCGACTTTGAGCATGTTTATCCCTCATTAGAGGAGTCATTACAACTCGGTAGGCCTAAACCATGGAAAGAAGTAATGTTGGAAACAGGGATAAAATCCTATGAAGAACTTGCTGTTGCTTTGAAGACATCAATTTCTGCATTAAAGCCAGAGTCTGCTGGTCCAGACTTAGCGGAGTTGTTAAATAATAACTTATCCAAAGACCTTTATTATCCCCGCGAAGATAGAATTTCGGAATTTTTTATATCGGACATTCTCGACGTATTGGGCTCTAACGGAGCCGAGTCTTTAATGCATTCTGATCCGATTTTCGATCAGTCTGGTCAACTAGGAATCAAAAATGTGACCAACTTACAATTTTGCGAGTTGGCACCTTCCGAGTTAGTTGTAACGGACGAAAGAAGGGATTATGCATTTTTAAGTGTTTATGACTCATTCATTACCGTATTCCTCTCCAGAGAAGAGAATATTGCAAGAATCATTAAAGATAAGAAATGGGAAGCAGTAATTTGCGAGCCAGAAACATACATTAGTTGGTATTACGGCAAAATCAATTAAGCTCCCTCGAAATGATTCAAAAATCTCACTCAAGCTCATGAATTCGCAGGATTACAACTTAGCTAGTTGTTCAAAAGAATGATACGTATGGAGCCGGTAGCCTGGAAAAGTCATAAAAGGGCATGCAGGAACAAAGGTGAAGTAGGTATCACCCAAATCATTCCATATCCTGCACGTCTCCATGCTGCCCCCAGCGATTTTCACTCCCACGTCTCAACGGGTCAAAGCCCTTTCATTCCTTCGTCATATCTAGCCAAGGGGTGGAGGTCGGTTTTTCTATCTGAATGGGTCCGAGCCCTTTTGCGTAACGCATCCCGATACTCCGTGCTTCTTTATCCTGCGAATACATCAACCGGTGAGAAGCGCGATTTAAGCAGCTTGTGGAAATACTTTGGCGGAGCTGTAAGCTTCGCTGCTTTTAGCCAGGCCAACAAGCATTCTTGCTACCTTGCCGCACAATTTCATAATGGATTTCATTTTCTTCAGCTTCTTTTCTCGAACATAGTGTTGGTGCAGGGCCTTTACATCCGGATTGGTCATCACCATACACATCGTCATGAGATAAAGGAAGCGCCGAAGTCGAGGGCGGCCGCGTTTACTGAGTACCATTTTTCCTTTCCATTTCCCTGAACTGGCTTCTGCCAGGTTCAGACCTGCATGACGGAGAAGGGCGTTACCATGAGCAAATCCGCTTAGATCGCCGGCTTCACCGAGCACGCCGCTAAACTGGTTGCATTCACTCCTCGAATCGTAAGCAGCTTACTGGCATAGGGGATTCGTCCAAGTACGAGCCTCAGTTCATTCTCTATTAACTCAAGCTGGCGGGTTGCCAAGTCGTATTCTTCAAGCAGCTGACCCAGGTGGAGCTTGTAAGCATGCAGGGCTTGCATAGCACCAACGCTGCGCTTTGCCAAGGCAATTAGCTGCTCAGCCCGTCGTAAACCTGCATGACGCTTCACATACTGCTTCCAACCGGCAATTACTTGCTCAGGAGTTAGCTTACAAATATCCTTTGGTAGAGGAAACAGCCTCAAGGTGGCAATAGCACTAATGCAGGTAAGGACTTTGAAGACCTGTCGAAGCTCAGGAAAAACAATATCCACCCAGCGATGCAGCTGGTTCACGGCACTGTTTAGTCTTTTCGTGACCGTATCCCGGTTGGCCATGAGGATCCGCAGCTCTTCGTATGCCTCAGTGTTAAACCGTACAGGCGAATAGTAGCCGTTTTTAACCATGTCGGCGATGACAAGAGCATCCTTGCGGTCGCTTTTGGATGGTGTATTGTCGCGGTTTTCCTTGTTCTTTTTGACAAGATGGGGATTGACGAGAACGGCTTCAATACCTTTAGCTTGAAGACACCGGGCCAGACTCAACCAGTAATGACCTGTGGGTTCCATACCGACAATGACCTTGTTCAGCTTGTAGGACGTGAGCAGATCTTGAATCCAGCGGCCGAAGAGACGAAAACCTTCGTCGTGATTACCAAAGTCGATTGGAGCTCCAAGTGCAATGCCACGGTAGCTGACTGCACGAGCTACATGGGTTTCTTGGGCAATATCTACGCCAACGACAAGGTGTGTAGAGGTAATGTTTTCAATGAGTTGATTTTGTTTGTCTTGAGCTTTAAACTTCATAGTAGAGCGTCCTCCTGGATGATGGGTTTGAGGCAATGACCTCGTGTGCAACCCCATCGTACCGAGACGCTTGTTTTTTTGCAAAGACGAAATTATTCGTTTTACAGGAATTCTATCTGAGAACGATAGCACAACATCAGGGAGCAAATCGCCGCGCGGCAACTTGTAATGCTCCCCATTGTCAAGACACGAATTATTGAGGAATAAGTTATGTCCTCCCATCTCGTAGTCTATTGAATTAGGATGCGATCTGCTCTATCTTGTGCGTGTAGTGTTGGTCGGGCTTAGCTCCATCAAGAGACTGGTGAGGGCGCTCTTCATTGTAAAATTGGACATAGCGAGCTATCCCTTTGCGCAGCGCACGAGGGTTTTCAAATTCATTCAGGAAGATACATTCATACTTGAGCGATCGGAAGTAACGCTCCGTGCGGCTGTTGTCCGTTGCCCGGCCTTTGCCGTCCATCGAGACCTTTACCTCTTCTTTTTCTAACAGCTCCAAATAGTCCGCGTTGGTAAAGTGAGAGCTCTGGTCACTATTCATGATCTCAGGCTTACAGCGCTTGAATGCACGTTTTAAGCACGTCATTACAAAGCCCTTCTCCAGCGTACTGGACAGCTCATAATCGATCACCTTGCGGCTATACCAATCGATGATGGTAAACAAGTACATAAAGCCCTTGCCCATTCGAATATAGGTGATATCGATTCCCCAAACGTGATTGGGCCTGTCAATCGTTAAGCCGCGGAGCAGATAGGGACGTGTATACTTGGCATGGAGGCGTTTGCTTAAGTTCGGCTTTGGATAGATCGCCTCCAGCCCCATCAGCTGCATCAAGCGGCGTACGCGCTTACGGTTGATCTCAAAGCCTTGATCCCGAAGCACATTTGTCATACGCCGGTAACCGAAATAAGGGTGCTTCATATACAGTTCATCGATTCGGTGCATGAGCTGCACATTCTCTTCGCTTTCCCGTTGCTCCTTACCTGAACGGTATACACTTGTACGGTTCACGCTGAGCAGGTCTGCCTGACGCTTGATGGTAATCTCGGAACAGTCACGCTCCACCATGGCTTTACGGGCTTCCAGCGATTCATTTGAGACCAGATTTTTTTTTGAGCCAATCGACCTCAACCGTAAGTTGAGCGACCAGCTTTTCCAGATGCTCTTGTTTGCTCTCATATTCCTTTTTCAGTTTTTCAGCTTCTTGGGTTTTCTTCTCGAATACCGTGGAAGCACGCTCGAGGAACTCCGCCTTCCACCGGCTAATCATGACCGGACTCAATTCGTACTTTGCTGCGATCTCGTTTACGGTCTGCTCCTCACGGAGGACCTCCAGGACAACCTTCGTCTTAAACTCTGAGGTATATCGGTTCCGTTTTTCCATAGCTTCATTATAACTTATTTTTCACTCTCCCGTGTCTCAACCTATGGGAGCATTATAACTGCTCCCTTCTCCATTAAAGTAACAACGGGCAGGATAACGAACATAACATCTTTACTTCAGTGAATATTCTAACTATAATCACAGTAAACATTTGGTATGTGTGACTGGCGTAAACGTGGAGACCCACGAGGGAGCACATATTGTCATATGCCGTACGCCTGGGCAGAGGTAAGGGAGAGGTATCTCTTACCTCTGTGTGTTTTAGAAGGTAAGCATGATGGTCCAGAGAGAATGCGCTCGATCTGATTTTTAAAAAGTCGAAATAGATGTGCGCTGGATTACCAATCAGATCCATTCAGGGAGGAAATAACATGCTATACGAGTTGCGAATCTATACGATTTACGAAGGTCGAATGGATGCCATTCAAGACAGATTTAAGGAGCATACGTTTAGTATTTTTACAAGACTGGGAATGAAGGTTGTGAATTTCTGGATAGATGCAACAGGCCAAAATAAACTATATTATGTGATGGAATTTAAGGATATGGCGCAGCGTCAAAGGCTATGGGAGCAGTTTAGGGAAGATATCGAATGGATTCAAGTGAAACGCAACTCGGAAGAAAACGGAGGGCTCATAATCGAAAAAATTGATGAATATTTTATGAATCAAGCTGAATTTTTCAGATTGGGAAATTGAACTATCGGAGTACGATAGCACAACACCAGGGAGCAGATCGCCGCGGGCAGCTGCTCCCTGGTTCGCGTTAAGCTAAAGCGTAGGATAGTTGTAAGGGAAGCATAAAATGGATAGTGGTAGTCCAAAGAATTCAAAAGCAGCTCTTCCGGAGGAGGTTTGCAGAAATTATACTGGAATAAGGTTAAGACGATTCCCCGGCAATTACCAGGAAATCGCCCTGTGTCACATTATTTTGGCTGTTCAGCCGTTGAAGTAGTGTCCTTCTTCGAGGTCCGGGATCAGCGTGGGCTGCACCGGCCGCCATCCCAGGCGTTCCCGTGTCAGCGCGCTCGACGTCGGATTGTCGGCCGACGCGGCGAAGGAAAGCCAACCGAAATGGGCGTCTGCCTCTTCGCGGGAAATGCTTACGACCGGCAGGTTCAGGTGGCGACCGATGATGCCGGCAATGTCGCGGAATGGCACACCCTCATCACCGACCCCGTGCAACCGTGACCCCGCCGGGGCGGCTTCCAACGCCAGCCGGAACAGGCGTGCCGCATCGAGGCGATGCACGGCCGGCCAGCGGTTGGACCCGTCTCCGATATAGGCAGAGACGCCCTTGTCGCGAGCCATGCCGATCAGCGCTGGGACGAAGCCATGATCGCCCGGACCGTGCACTGACGGTGCGAGTCGGACGACCGATGATCGCACCCCGCGCTTAGCTAGCGCGATCGCCGCCTCCTCGGAGCGACGCGGCGTAACCGGGATCGGATCGTCATCTTCCGTCCCGAGGCGTCCAGGCGTGAGCATGAGCGTCCCCGAGGTGACCACGAATGGTTTGTCGGAGCCCTCGAGCGCTGATCCGATCGCCTCGATGGCCTGTCTGTCGGTCTCGGCCGCGGCAGCAAAGTCCGAGAAGTCGTGAATGAAGGCCAGGTGAATGACGCCGTCCGCTGTTAGGGCGCCGCTGCGAAGGACGTCGAGGTCGTCGAGGGCGCCGCGGTGCACGTCGGCGCCGGCGGCCATCAAGGCTGCGGCGGCTGTGTCCGAGCGGGCAAGCCCGATAACCTGATGACCTGCCTCGATGAGATCGCGAACAACCGCAGATCCGATGAATCCAGTTGCTCCGGTAACAAAAACACGCATGATGAATTCCTCCCTAAATGAAAATCATAACTTACTTTTGCAATAATAAAGTATAGAGTGCACTCAATAGCAATATAGTTCGAATCAATGCTATAATAAAAATATGGAAAACAAATTTTCGAGCAAACAAGTTTCTGAAAAGACGGGATTAAGCATTCACACATTGCGATACTATGAGCAAATTGGGTTAGTTGACGGTATAGAGCGGGACGAAAATGGATATCGTCTGTATTCAGAGTCCGATATCGCATGGTTTCAAGTTTTAAGTTACTTTCGAGCGATGGGGATGCCCATTCGGGAGATGCAGCAGTTTATCGACTTGCATAATAGTGAGGTCTCTCAAATAACAGCACGACGAGAATTTATGGAAGCTTATCGCCGGAAAGTTATCGATCAAAAGAAGGAACTTGAAAAAACGCTGAAGAAAATCGATCTTAAAATCAATTTTTTCAAAAACCTGGAGGACTTAGATAAACTGCAAGAGGACAGAGCTCAAGGGCAGGATAATTAACGTGGTAGTAATCCTTTTAACTTATGATACGCTCCCACGCTCCCCTTATTTTTGCCAATACGGAGTTGAGGATTTTCTAAAGCTATTGTCTCAACGTAAGCGTCAAATAGCCCCAACCTTGGAATTAAGATGGGGGGCTATTTGACGCTTACCTGCGATTCCGGTGCCCATATAAGGCATCGAAACCAAAGCAAGCCAGTCGGGAACATCTGAATCCCGACTGGCTTGCTTCTTTACTTATTATACACCAGCACTATCTTCGGTTTAATTGATACGGCGGGAGCTGTACCAAGCCATTCCAGAGAGGACTGTCGAGATTATCGACAGTATGACGGCAAGGGCGGCACCGCCTCGACCGTTACCTGAACCAATATCACCAGGATTGTGACCCAAATGCGGCCCAGCGATGAAATAGGAAATCAATGCCAACACCACGGCCGCGAAGGTCCCAATTCGCCAATGACCTTTGCCGGAACGATCAGAGGCACGGGCCAAAGACCACCAACTGATGACCACACTGCCCAACCCCATTACCACGGTCACGATAATCTTGATTCGTGCGGAAGTAAAACCGTAGACCTGTTCAGCTGAGGCAATTGTTGGCACAAATAGAAGTGCAGAAAGGATTACGAATGAAACAAGTTTTATGTTCACGCTTATTCTCCTTTCACTGTCATTACAAAATCTTCTCTTGCGCCCTCCAAAAAGCACGTTCTCAAGAGAAACAGAGAAAATAGTCGAATTATTTGTTACGAAGTGAGCGGGTCCAAGTCATTCCAGCAAGCACCAAGCCGATCAGCCCAACCGCGATCGCTATGATCGCTCCAGCACGTCCGTTGCCCGTGTTGAAACCACCAGGGGTAACGGCAAGATGAAACGCAGAGAGTAGCACACAAAACAGACTCAACACGATGGACATAACGGGCCATTGACCAGTGGCAAAATGACTGATTGGACGGGCGAGAGCGATCCCAGCAACAACCGCGCTGCTTAGCCCAATCAACGCAGCCGCGAAAGTCAAGAGCCGCCCGGGGGTGATACTGCCATAAGCAACACCAGTACCTTCAGCAAAGGCAATCGTCGGCACAAGTAGAAAAACAGAAAGAGTTGCGAATGAAACGAGTTTAACTTTCATGATGAGTTCTCTCCTTTCACAACCAGTTTACACAACAAATGTCGAGAACTTATGCAGATCTTCCTCTCTTTGCATGGACTTATTTAAGAACCTACCAAATCACGGTATAATTTCGGTAAGCGATATAACTCTCGTTAATGGAATAAGACTAAAAGGAATGATGTGATGGGGATGGAGCCGAAATTGTTGCTTGTGGAAGACGAACCGGACATGTTGGAGGAGATGCAGACCTATTTGCAACGTGAAGGGTTCCGGGTATTGACCGCCTGCACCGGTAAGGAAGCACTTATGATTGCTCGGTCTGAACGGCCTGATCTCGTCGTACTTGATTGGATGCTCCCGGAGAAAAACGGAATCGACGTATGCCGCGAAATAAGGCAGACCTCGCATTGCGGCATTATTATGGTCACAGCACGATCGGATGAATCGGATAAAATCGTCGGTCTGGAAATCGGCGCGGACGATTATTTGACGAAGCCGTTCAGCTTGCGCGAACTCACTTCGCGCATTCGAGCTTTACTTCGCCGCTTACGCGGACCCGAAGACAGGACGATGTTCTTGGAAAGAGACAACTTGTTCATTTCCGAGGCCAAATGTCAGGTATTCAAAGACGGTCAGGAAATCCAATTGACACCTACCGAATTCAAAATTCTATTCACTCTGGCGGGTCGTCCCGGTATTGTCTTTAGCCGTTTGCAATTATTAAATGCTGCTTTGGATAATGAGTACATGGGATACGAAAGAACGATGGATTCCCATATCCGGAATCTTCGCCGCAAACTGGGAGACGATCCTGCCAATCCTCAATATATCCAAACGGTATATGGCTTCGGGTACCGATTCGGTGAACGTTCATGAAGATGACGGTCCGCATGAAAATATTTGCCTATATGGGACTGCTCGTGCTTACTGTGAGTATCACTTTCTCCCTTACAACGCAAGTTTACACAGGCGGCTTGATCGATCAATTTCAAAAGGAACAAATCGATGCCAACTATTTGGGTGCCACGCCCGAAGAGCAAATCGAAATCTTTAAATCTTATTTCCTTGAAAATATGCGGTTGAGCGCACTGCTTAATGTCACACACGGCATGCGCTTGTTCTTTTTTGTTGCGATCGGGTTGTTCTTCAATTTTTGGATTTCGGGGGTGCTGACCCTCCCGCTCAAAAAGCTTATAGCCGCCATAGAGCGCGTGGCGCAGGGCGACCTGAACGTCAAAGTACCTGTAGACACGAAAGATGAGTATGGGAAAGTCGCCATAACGTTCAATGATATGACATTTCGTTTGCGTGAAGCCGAGGAAGCCCGCAGAAGATTGGTGGCTGATGTTGCTCACGAGCTTCGCACGCCGCTGTCCATTATGCAGCTAAAATTGGAAAATGCCCAACAGGCCGGCCAATACGTCTCTCCGGAAATGCTGCTCAGACTTCATGACGAAGTGATCCGCTTGAGCCTGTTGGTGGAAGATCTACATGTTCTATCATTGGCTGAGGCGGGCCGGTTAACATTGGATCGCAAACCGCTAGATCTGACGGCGAGACTTGAACAAATTGTGGATGATGTGAAAATGGAGGCGGAGGAGAACGGACTGGCAATCTGCCTCTCATCGAACACGAGGCCAGTGATAGTGATGGCTGATGCGAGACGGATCACGCAGGTATTTATCAATTTGTTGACCAATGCAATCCGGTATACGGCGGAAGGCGGAAAGATTTCGGTCGTAATTGAAGATAGTGTCATGGATCAGAACGCGGTCTATGCATGTGTCTCAATAATTGACACCGGCATCGGTATTCCAGCGGAAGAGCTTCCTCACCTGTTCGATCGTTTTTATCGTGTGGAAAAGGCCCGTTCGCGTCATACAGGCGGAACGGGGCTGGGATTATCCATCGTCCATCATTTTGTAAGAGCCCACGGCGGTTTCATCCGCGTTGCTAGTCAGCATGATGTAGGCACTATATTTACCGTTTATCTGCCTATAGGCAGTAAGAATACTTGACTTAGTGTATAAACATGGCTATTCTAGATACATCAAGTCGACGATGGAGGCGGCGAATGAAATATTCTCAAGCAACCGACTATGCGCTTCATGCGATGCTATATCTCGTTATGTCAGATTCCGATAAGCCTATAGGAGTTCAAATGCTTGCTGAGAAGCTAAGCGTGTCGCGAACTTATCTGTCTAAGATGATGGCACAACTCGTTAAAGCAGGATTAATTCAGTCTGTTTCTGGTGTACACGGCGGGTATCGTCTCAGACAGCGGGGGGAGGATATTTCCTTTCTTGATGTCATCCAAGCGATCGAAGGTACCGCTTCTTTGTTTGAATGCAGCTTGGATCACGGAAGCCAATGTCTGATTCAGCAGGTTGTGATCGACGCAGAACGTCAGATGGAGGATTATCTAAAGCATAAAAAAATAGCTGACTTAATCAAGTTAGCGAAGACGGAGTAAAATCCGTATTTTATGCCGTTTAATCGTGGACATAATTAGTCGATAATATCTATTTTATAATGACTACAAGAATGGGAAACCCAGATGATCATAGTGGAGTACGATGGATATTGATCATTGTCGTCCCTGTTAAGAACTCTAGGAGTTAACAAATCCGCCCTAATTATAGACATTAAAAGTCTATTAAGGTTCTAATTTTAAATGAGGGAGGTTTCTGAACATGAAGAAACATACGAATGAAACATATGATGTCGCAATTGTTGGCGGCGGCCCTGCAGGACTCAATGCCGCTTTGGTACTGGGGCGTTCACGTAGAAGCGTACTGGTGATTGATGAAGAATTGCCACGAAACCGAGTGACTCGAGAGTCTCATGGTTTTCTAACAAGGGATGGAATCACCCCCGCTGAGTTTCGCAGTATTGCAAAGGAGCAAATTTCAAAATACCCTTCGGTCATTTTTGAATCAGGTATTGTGAAGTCTGTGACTGGAAGTGACGAGGATTTCCATCTGCTTTTAGCGGGTCCTGGAGCCGCTGCCCGCAGTCGAAAAATCTTGTTTGCCACCGGCATGAAAGATGTGTTGCCGAATATTGAAGGACTTGTCGAGGTGTATGGAACCAGTGCATTTGTCTGTCCATTTTGTGACGGCTGGGAATTGCGTGACAAGCATATCTGTGTTATTGCCCCAAATGATTTGAATCTACATTTCGTGAAGATGATATCGGGTTGGACCAAATACGTTACACTACTCACCAACGGTTCACAGTTATTGTCCTCCGATCAACTCACAGACTTAGAGCTTCACGGTGTTCACGCCGTTCAAGATGAAATTAAACGGATTGAATCGATCCAAGGGTATGTGAACCTTATCACCTTCCGATCAAATGCACCGGTGAAATGTGAGGGAATTTTCTTTTCGCCCACTTTGATCCAGAGTACAACATTCCCAGAAAGACTGGGTTGCGAGTTATCCGATCATGGACCGGTTGTGAAAATTGTCACTGATCCGATGGGGCGGACGAATGTTCCAGGCGTCTACTCAGCAGGAGATGCAGCTGGAGCCCCATTTCAATTAATATCCGCCGCATCGAGTGTAGCAACAGCTGCTGCTGCGATACAACTTGATTTGTTGGACGTCGAGTGGAAAAGTGTTCAGTAACCTTACATTCGTTACACCAGTTGATTAACCTGACGAAGAACGATAGTTAAACCAATCAAGGAAGCAGTTTGCCCGAACGGAGGGGCAGAACTTTATCCGCTCTTACTCGTGAAACGGGGTCAGCTTCTTTGTTTTTTCTGTGAAATGTCCAGCAGCTTGAAGAAAGTGGGGACATAGAGAAGGAGTGAGATCACGAAAATCGCTGCTTTCATTCGGGACGGCACAACAGGAGAGAAGATCAGGACGTTCAATGCAGCTGCGAGTAAAATTTCAACAGCGGTGAATGGATGAGAGATCATGTCTTTGAACGTAACATAATTTCTTCTGAGCATCAGGAATAGCCCAATCACCAGACACACTACCGTTACCGCCGGATGGAATCGGTCTGTAACGATGTAAATCCACAGCGGGCCATATAGAAAAAAGTAAACGACCATTGACAGCCATGCCATTTTACTCCAATGCATGAATTCCCTCCATTTGAATTCGTTTGTTCAACTGATTCAGGGAGAGGCCAGAAGTTACCGTAGCAGGATTTTATTATTTCACCTGTCTACCGTAAGGGGAGCATATCACCATGGTGCTGCTCCCTGTTCATTTACATAACCGAGCAGGAGCTGAGGCCTCACCTACTTCAACCGTCCGTCAACGCCTATCGCTGAACCGTTTGATCGCTTCCTCGGTTACCGGCGCGAAGAGGTTAACCAGATTGCCGTCGGGGTCGCGAAACAGTACAGCACGGTTCCCCCACGGCATCGTGGTTGGTTCCTTTACCCACTCCTCGACAAACGGCTTCAAGCGCTCGTATTCGGCATCGACATCGTGGACGCGGAACTCGAGAATGACAGTGTGATTGTCGGCCGCCACTGCGGAACCAGCGCCGAACAGCTGCACCGTCTGGGAGTGGCCGATCGCCAGGGTGAACGATGACGCAACGAGTTCCGCAAAGACTGGCGCGGGGCGCTCCGCCGAAACACCCATGACTTTCTCATAGAACTCGACGAGACGGTCCACGTCGTCGGTAATGATGCGTACAGAAGCAAAATGCATTTATTACTCACTCCTCTATGTTTACATACACCGATTATAAAAAAACGCTACTGACAACGGTGTGTCAGTAGCGTTTAAACACTTTTTGGACTTACTCCCGAATTCGATTTTGGAATGCGACGGTACACGATATGGATGTTGCCGCGTTCCTCTCGACCCCATCACAGCGTTGGGGAAGTTAAGAACCTTTGATAAGCGCTAAGCGTCTAACTTTATATAACTTAATCATTCATAAGGAGAATAAAGTAATGACGTTAAGAAAAGGTCTGAAGGTGTTACTTTCAATTGTGGGGGCATGTGCAATTTTCACTGGTACTGCTTTAGCTAGTGATTCGATAGACTTGTTCATTAATGGTAAATCCTTAAATGATGGAGTGAAATTAGAAAATGGAAAAGTTGTTGCTCCAGTACGCTCGGTAGCCGAAGCTCTGGGTGGTCACGTTACCTGGGATAAAGAAACCAATTCAGTGAACATTCAAACAGAACTTAGGAAAGATGCGGTTGTGGATTGGATACGAAAGCAGGGCGAAGAAAAAAATGGTTATTATTTTGATGGTTTATCCTTTGAAAAAATGAATTTAGATGGGGATTCCGAACCAGAGGTTCTTGCACGAATTGATGGGGGAGTGCATCTTGGAAATTTCTTCATATTTGATAATCAATCCGATGGGTCATATAAATTATCCTTTGAGCAACCTTGGCATGTCGAATCTTGGAATATTGAAAGTATTGAAAATTTTCGTGCTGAGGGAATGAATCCATTGTACAAAATTGTAACTAGAACAGGTGGTACGGGGGTTGATGTTAGGGAAGTCCATTTAATGTATATGAGTGATACTGGGATATGGACTGAAGCTTGGAAAGGTACTCTTAAAGAACGCTCTGTATTCCAAGATAAATATCATGCTACTATGGGGAGTTATCAATTTAATGATGATGACGGGGAACTTTTCTACTGGCAAACTGAAATGGACGCATCCTTAGAAGATAACAAGCAAGTAGGGGATTCCAAAACCACTATGCAGGTTCTTGAATTTCGAGAAGGGCATTTTGTTGATAAGAATTAAATAATAATGGGTCGTTTATAAGAGAAGTTCTATCCAAGAAACCACTTCATTTCAAGAGTGATTCACATTTGATTTGAGTTTGTTTAACTATAGGGGAACGTTAATTGAACGAACACACGAAGGCAGCCGGCCGGATTGACCGGTTGCCTTCGCTGCGCTAAATTTTGCGCACGGCGGCCGAGTAAGGTCTCGAGAATGGTAACTTTAAAGTAGGAGTGTGAGATATGAAAAAAATAATATTGGCTTGTATTATGATAATGTTGATGCTAGCATCAGCTTGTGGAAATGTTGATACGACGTCAAATCCAAATACTTCTAGTGGGCCTAAACCTGAAACGGAAGAGTCTATTATTCCAAAAGAATCCGAATATTGTACTGTAGATCTTATAAGTTTGGATAGTGAAACTGGAAAACATTTCTATGGAACTTGGAAAGTTGAGAAGCTTTTAGGATTTGCAAATTCATATAATGATGCTTCTGAATATCCAACAGGGCAAAAATATATTGGAGATGAAATTATAATCAAAAAAGACCTTTTCTCATCAAAAGGACTTAAAAACTATAGTAAGTATCAATATGAACAAAAAAATCCATTATATGAGATTACAGCGACATGCAATAACTCTGACGCTTTTTATAGATTATATAAAACACATATTCCAGACTTAAATATAAATGATGTAGTAAAAGCAATAGATATAAGTGACCCTTCTACAAAAATGAGAATACCTGTAAGTGTGAGTTTTTTTGTTGTTAATAACGATAGGCTTATCTTGTTATCAGAGGCAACTATTTTTGAGCTTAAAAGAATTGACGTATAGGTTCAGTCATTGGTCATTAACCTAACTGGGAACGATAGCGAAATGAGCAGATGGCTACGAGGGTGCATGCAGTTTTGAGGTCAAAAACAAATAGGAGACGATGAATGGCACGATCCATGAAAATACAAGTGCTACTGTTTGTTTCGCTGCTGGTTCTTGGCGGTTGTTCCGGTAACCAAAGGGCTCCCGCCGCACAGAATAACCCAGTCACTTTATCCGTTTCTGTTAACCAAACTGCCAACGCCGGCATTGAGCAGCCTCGTGAAACCACTGTCAATACGAACTCTGAATACGACGTCTCCAATCTGGAATTGACCCTGCCGAAGGGATGGAACCTGAGTACCGGAGACCGCTTTTACGCATCCCTCACTGACGAGAACGGAATGAATCTCGGTAGTATTATCACGTACCCGTATGCTGAGGATTTTGACTTCAAATTTTATAAGCCCAACCATAGCGAAATTATAAATGAAGAATTAATCGATACTCCCATCGGAAGCGGTAAGCTATATACGCTAGACGCTGACAACGGTACAGCCGCCTCCGGTCTGACCGGCACACATGACGTCTATTTCGCCGTCATCCCGATACAAGACAAAATTATTAACGTACTGGAATTTTCAAAGCATGATAAAGAGGCAGCGTCCAAAAAGCAATTCGTCGGTTTATTGAGCGGGTTGCGATTAAAAAATGAACGCCAACCGATAGAAAAAAGATGACCCGGCATGCCCTTTAGCCCTTCATGGTGTATTAGTCGATTACGTTATCTGAGAACAATAGCGCAAGAACCCTGGAGGCAGATCTCGGTAGGAAATGCTCCCGAGTTATTGAACTTTACTATCTAGGCAAAGCAGTATTTGCTGAAGGAGGACCGCTTCATGAGAGCAGATAGCAACGCTATTATGAATCAACTGCTTAATACCCAATATATAGATGCAAAGTTAAAAATGTTGGTTTATGACCATGCATCTCATATAGTACGTATGACGTATGGTGACCCAAATAGTCTTGACAATGACGTAACCGTAGTTTTCCAAGACTGTTTTTCAGCCCAATTTAACACCTGGCTTGATGGGATGAAAGGAAGGGTTCCAAAGAAGCCAGGTGATCTGGATTTCTTCTTTCATGACATTTCAATTCAGGATATCGAAATTAATGGAGTTGAACTTTACAAGTGTTCCATGGTAATCCCGATGATGGATTGTTTAATCACCTGCTTAACGATTGACATTGAAGACTGACTCTATTCAACTATCTGGAGACGCTAGTTAAATGCAAACCGATTAAAACCTCTCATTGGAGCAACCCTAGATTTAATAGGCCTAATGGGAGGTTTTTTCATGAACTTAAGTGAATTGTGGAGACTGTATGAAGCCGACAAGCGTATCCAGGGATTTAGTTCAAGCACATTAAAAGCATACTCCCTACAGCAAAGGATGCTGGCTAGTGAACTTGGAGATCTTGATATTTCGGAAATTACATTACAACAGCTTAAAGAATACCTTGCAAAACAATCAGATCGGTTGAAGCCCAACAGCGGCGCCGGATCCGATTTATTCGCTCCTTGTTTCGGTTTGCTTATGAAGAGGCATACCTAGCTTCTAATCCTGCAATAAAATTAAGAGAACCGAAACTGGAGAAGCGAATACCAAAAAATTCCTGCCAATCCCTTCGAGAACGAGCTCTGCTGGAATTCCTCTATAGTACGGGCTGCCGAGTTGGAGAGGTCGAAAGGGTAAACATCGCGGACCTGAATTGGGAGAACTGCTCTGCCATTGTTCATGGCAAAGGTGCAAAACAGAGGGAGGTTTACTTCGCAACGGAGTGTAAGGTATGGCTTAAGAAGTATTTGGCCAGCCGCGTGGACTCGTGTAAGGCTCTGTTCGTAACAGATACAAATCCTACACGACGAATGACTATACCTACAATCAGATGGGCATTAAAACGGCTTGCGGACCGGGGGGAGCTTGAAGCGAATGTATATCCGCATCGCTTTCGTCATACCTATGCGTGCCAAATGCTTGATAATGGTGCACCTTTAGATTTCATTCAAGGTATGTTGGGACATGAGAAAGCATCAACCACTCAAATTTACGCTCAGCTGCGCGGCGAACGGCGTCGTGAACTTTATCGACGGTTCTTTTAACATCAACTCATACTATAGAGAGTGACGGTGAGGCTGTCTTATTAATGTAGTCACTCCAACTAAAGGGCAGATTAGTTCCAATATGTGTTAAAATTAAAGTGTGTGAGTAAGGTCAGTACGAGTTGACCGTCCAAAGCGTAAAGAGGTGAATTTCCATGATATTTCAAGATTTAATGGAACTAAAAGATGTATTCTTTATAGGGCTCACAGAACCCAAACTTAATTCCCTAAGGGTTATTTTCAGTAAAAGTATTTCTGGAGATACTCCAGAACAAGTAATGATTGGGAAGACAAGTTTAGACGCTTATCCGATTAATGTTGATGAGAATGAACCTCTTATACAAATTGAATTTGAGCGTTATATCGCTTACTCGGTCAGGAATGAATCCTATACTTCATGGGATGAATATGAGGAATTCGAAGGTAAAGTATTTAGAATCTACAGAAAGTCAAGATATCTCGACTTTATAGGAGTGAGCACATTTGCAACGGAAGACTTCCCTGGTCCGTTTAAACATTATGGGATTTGTTGCTTAGACCACATAGTAGACATTGTGTCAGTGTCAGAGCCCATTGTAAGTGAAATTGAAGATTAAGCTAACTGGAGACAATAGCGTATAACAGGGCGCAGACGCCGCAGCAGCTGCTCCCTAGCTGGTTCATTAGATTTCCTAGGAGGAACTGCTTTGAAAATATTGATTTTAATACTCCTTGTTGTTCCGGTTTTGACTATAGGATGTTCAACAAAATACAACGTAACATCAGATGAGCTATGGGACTATAAGGATGGATTTGCTGTTGCCAAGGAGGATGGACGAATCCTTGTTGTTCGAATCAAGGTAGATAACCCCAATGAGCCGCTTAATGAGATACTAGAAAATGCTCTCCCAGATGCTATTTGGGTTCAAGTAGACAAGTATGATTTCGATTCTGTTATGATTGGTGACGAAGTAAGCATAAGTTTCCCTGATGGGGTGGCATTGATAAACCAATCTTATCCTGCTCAGACAAAAGCAAATGTAGCGCGAAAATAGTATTGATTATTGAACAAATCGGAGACGTTAGTTAAACGATCCAGGAGCCGTTTGCCACGGCAGTTGCTCTATTTCTTCAACTTGGGATTGTCGTTCAATTAGGTTAGGAGTGAATTCCGATTATGTCAATATTAGCTCTTATCTCAGAACCGACTGATGAATTCGAAAGGCAATTCTCAATACCTGTGGCATCTGAATCATTTTTTTATGAATGTTGGGCTCCTGCGATAACAGCAATGCAATTAGAGTGGGTAGAGCATTTTTCGTGGGGAATAGAAGTTAGGAAAGAAGATTTGGATAAAGTCATTTGCGAGCTACTGCAGATACGAGAGTGGTCACTTCACAATTTATTAGAAGCGAAGCAGTCACATATCCTCGACCGTATCGATTTGTTAATCACTAAATTACCAACCGCATTTCGACGAGAAAATACTGTGGTTTTCATTGGATAGAAATTCATTATTGACGTTCAACTATCTGGGAACGTTAGTTGAATCTTAATGTTGAGGAGGGCCGTAAAGGTTGAACCCAAAAGACGTATCTACAAAGGAAGACTTGGTAACATTTCTTCATGCATTGAGACATGATTTAACTGAGAATACTGCGACCTGGGAGAACCAAACACTGGAGAGTTTTTTGGAAGCAATAGAGGCTTGGTTAAATGATTCAAATTTGGTTTCTGATACGCCAACCTGGAGCACCTTTGCAACCTCGTTATTGGCAGGAAAGGCATACGAGTAAACTTTATCATTAAGCTAAACATTCCTGTATAGCCTAAGAAATTCGGCTTTGTCAAAAAAGGAGCGCCTCGGTATGATGGGTTTGTCCAAAACACCATCAAGGAGGCGCTCCTTACTATGAAGTTTAAGCAATCTGACGCACAAAATCAACGGATTGAACGAATCACTACCTCTCACTTCGTTGTAGGAATTGATATGGCCAAGGAAACTCATGTCGCACAAGCCACCAACTTCCGGGGAATCGTCCTTTCCAATCGTCATCTTGCCTTCAAGAACACTGCAGAAGGGTTTGAAAAACTGAAGTGCTGGATCGAGTCACTGCAGCAAAAACACCGCTTAAAGAGCTTCATTGTCGGCATGGAGCCGACAGGACATTACTGGTATAACTTGGCCAATTGGCTGGTTGAACTAGGGATCCATGTGTGTTGGTAAACCCGGCAACAACCAAAAGGAACAAGGAAAACCGGGATAACTGTCAATCCAAAAGCGATCCAAAGGATGCATTGGTTATTGCAGATGTCGTTAGCCGTGGCTATTACTACGAGTACAGTCGGCAGGCCGAAAGCTTTCAGCGGCTGAAAGTCATGATGAGTGACCGGGAATTTTGGGTTACCAATAGCGTACGACTGCAAAATCGTATTATTCGCTGGCTGGATATCCGCTTCCCCGAATATGCTTCCGTATTCAATAAGTGGACGGGCGTAAGATCTTTGGCGACACTGAAGGAGTTCCCATCTCCACTTGATCTGAGAGGCCTTTCCACTGCAGAGATTATTACAGGTTGGAGAAAACACATGCAGCGAGCCGGCGGCTGCTCAGGTATTCAGAAAGCCGCGGAACTGCTCTCTAAAGCGAATCGGAGCGTTGGGGATGTTACGTCGCTTCACGAGGCGAAGCAGGATCTACAACGGTTAATTGAAGAGTATGAACGAATCGAAAGTCATTTAGAGCAGATTGAAAGGGACGTCGCATTGCTGCTCGAAGACATCCCCATAGCTGGCCAAATGCGCTCAGTTAAAGGTCTGGGGACAATTTATATAGCAGCCATTCTCTCTGGAGCAGGCGATTTAGCGCAGTATGTTCATGGGCGTCAGCTGCTGCGAAAAGCTGGTTTAAATCTGGCCGAAAGCATGTCTGGGAAACGTAAAGGGGAGGTTATACTCTCCAAGCGAGGGAGTGCCGTTCTCCGAAAGTACATGTATCTTGCTACCCTAACCCTGACAGGAGTCAATCCAATCTTCCGGCAGTTACATGAGA
Organism: Paenibacillus caseinilyticus; assembly: GCF_027533645.1. Lineage (GTDB taxonomy): Bacteria > Bacillota > Bacilli > Paenibacillales > NBRC-103111 > Paenibacillus_G > Paenibacillus_G caseinilyticus. The sequence continues at coordinate 176,881 of NZ_JAQAGY010000009.1, read as the reverse complement.
ATAATCTCAAAGTGAAGCATATGAGCAAACAGAAGTCGATACTTAAACTGCTGGGGAAACTGGCGCGGATATTAATTGGAATGGTACACAGTGGAGAGTCCTTCACTCCTGAAAAAACAGTGTACCCTTCGGTTCAAGCAGCGTAAGAATGTAAGCTCAAACGTGGATTGACTCATTCGCAGGATTTCGAACAAAGAAAGCACGGAGGACCGAGTTCGTTCCCAAAAAGGGCACAGACCCATTCACTAAACGCTATCGGTCTCCACACCTTGGACAGGTGTAACGAAGGAATGTAAGGGCACAGACCCGTAGAGCCTTGGGATGGTTAGTCTCCAAGGAATTGTGGAGTATGCGTGCAGTAGAGTAGACCTGGGGAAATGTTTCTGAGCGTTTCTTCTATTCCCGCATACCAAAAACCGATCTTATGGACGTCTGTGGTTTAATTCCTGACTTAATCCAGAATTCCAAGGTGATGAAATCCTGCGAATGAGTGAGCATACGTGAGATAAATCCTTAATACTGAGGGACGAAGAACGATAGTTGAATGATCCAGGAGCAGTTTTGCCACCGCGGCAGCTGCTCTATTTTTTCATTGAAGTAACGGGCAGCATAGTGGATAAATATGTTAAACTTGGAAGGAGAAGCTGCTTTATTAAGGAGGGGGTTCCATTGCTGAAATTCCTATCCGTAGGTATCATGATTGTCTTGTTGGCGCTTGTCGTTTCTCTCGTATTGCAAGATTGGTCGCTCACATATAAAATAACGGGATTTATCGGAGTAGTGACGATATTCCTCAGTGCTATTGTTTCTGGTGCATTCGTTAGTGGTGATCGTTTAGGGAGAAATTTATCCGAGGAATCAACCGAGAGCAGAGACGGTCGGTTTTCAAGGATTAATTCCTTACTGCTTATTGGTTTTCCTAATGCTGCTTGTGCAATAATTTGTTACCTAATAATCGTCTAAACGCTGGAAGTGGCATTACGTTATCTGGGAACGTTAGGTAAACAAAGACAGCGGTAGTCCAAGACTTTATTTTTCAAGTTTTGGGACGCCGCTGTTTCATTTTCTAGACTGGACAGATGTGACGCCGAAGTTTTTGTCGGTGGGAGCCCGGCGACCGGTGCCCGGTGCCTGGAGCCCCGGGCAGCATCGGCGTCCGCGCTACGTGCTATGCTGCACCGGCTAAGGAGCGCCTGACGACACGCAGGCCGGCGACCTGGGCCACTTTGCGGCCTTCCCGGGCGGCGAACTTGATCGTGACGTGCGTTTTGCCGGAGGTCCCGGCTTTGTGCAAACAAACCCAAGAAGCCCGCGACCTGCAGAGGTCACGGGCGGGTCGAACAGGCTGGTCGGCCGGTTGAAGCCGGAGGGCACACGGGATTATAGGGCGGGAGGCTCCATAAGACTCAAAGTCACCGGGCAGTGGTCGCTGCCTGTAATGTGCGCGTCTATCCCGGCGTCGAGCAAGAAGGAAGCGAGCCTGGAGGAGGCGAGGAAGTAATCGATCCGCCATCCGACGTTGCGCTCCCGTACTCTCGGCATATTGGACCACCAGGTATAAGCATCCTCCCGGTCCGGATAGAAATGCCGGAAGGTGTCCACGAAGCCCGCTTCGAGAAGATCGGTCATCTTCTGCCGTTCTTCCGCCGTGAAGCCGGAGTTGCCCCGGTTGCCCTTGGCGTTCTTAAGGTCAATCTCCGCATGGGCCACATTGAGGTCCCCGCACACGATGACCGGCTTCAAGGCGTCAAGCCCCTGCAGGTAGCCCCGGAAGCGGTCTTCCCACTCCAGCCGGTACGGCAGCCGGGACAGGTCTCGCTTGGCATTGGGCGTGTATACGGTGACGAGGTAGAAGCCCTCATACTCCAGCGTAAGGATACGACCCTCCGGCTCGCTGTCTTCTTCCATGCCGTACCGGACCGACAAGGGCTCCTTCTTGGTGAAGACGGCGGTGCCGGAGTAGCCTTTCTTCTCCGCATAATTCCAATACTGATAATACCCCTCGTACGGCAGTGCAATCTGCCCTTCCTGCAGCTTGGTTTCCTGCACGCATACAATATCGGCGCCGGTACCGGCAAAATAATCGCTGAATCCTTTGGTCACGCAGGCTCTGAGGCCATTCACGTTCCATGATACGAGTTTCATTGCAATGAGTCTCCTTTGTGATGCCGGGTTATAGGCGGTGTCCGGCGGGTCAGTAACGAGCGGACCATGGCTTGGTTATCACAGCCGCAGGCATGCCATGGATGGCATCCCTCCCAGGATGATCATGGACCAGGAATGAGGTAAGGGCATTGGAGACCGACAGGAACTGGACGCCGTACAGATAAGCGCCATCCAGGTTTTCTTTCCATACGATCGATCCGTACATCTCGCCGAACAGCGCATTCTCGAACTTCAGCACGAAGTCGCCATGGGAGGGGAAGTTTAGTGAACACTTGAAGGACAGCCCCGTGAGGGAGATGTCTTTGAGCTCGATGAATGTCCGCCGGGTCTTGGTTTCCCTGTTCTGTATGCTATGTATAGATAAAGAAAGGTCCAGAGCGGTCGTTGAGCGTTGATACATCCGATTTTCTTGTGACATCTGAGGGTTCCCCTTATGAAGTATACTAAAATCCGTTCTGATGAAGTGAAGCTTATCACAATTTTAGCAAAAAACGCGAAATTTGTCCTGTAAAATTTCGTTTAAATGGGTAGTTAGACCTATTATATAATCGTATCTGTATTCTTACTAAGGGACATGGCCCATGGCTCGAAGGGACCGGGCCACCTGCCCGGGGCGGGAGCGGGGGGCTGCAAAATCTATGGAACTCATTCTATGATTTCAAGGGAGACGGGCGCGGACATTTGAAAGGGACCGCCAAGCTCCATAAGTATGAAGTGATTGATTATAACGGGGGGCAGCGGCAAGCTGGAGAAGGTGGGGAGAGGGCAAGCGGCGGTGTCCGCCTATAAGCGTACGTCCGGCCAAGAGATACCCTGCGTCTATCATAATCTGTCGGGCCAGCCGGTGACCCTGCCGGCCTACGGTTCGTTGATTACGGAGTAAGCAGCCAGTATACAACCGTAAGGAGCAGGCGCAGCGTGTGCTCCCACTCTCAGACTCCAGCCTCATCCTATTATTTAACAAATTTGGTATAGTGGTGAGGCGCGACCATTCCGTGAGACCGAGGAGGAGAGACGATGAAATACGCTTTACTGGGCCGATCGGGTTTGCTCGTTTCCAGGCTGGCATTCGGGGCTATGACCTTCGGGTCGGGGAACAATCCCAGCGTATACAAGGTGGACCAGATCGGGGCGCAGGAGCTTGTGGACCGCGCCTTGGACGCGGGCATCAATTTTTTTGACACGGCGGACGGTTATGCGGACGGACAAAGCGAGGAGATGCTGGGACGGCTGCTCGGCTCCCGGCGCAAGGAGACGGTCATCGCCACGAAGGGCGGCTTCCGCGTCGGCTCCGGACTTGTCCAGGCCGGGCTGTCCCGCAAGCATCTGTTCACGGCCTGTGAGGACAGCCTGCGCCGGTTGGACACGGATTACATCGACCTCTACATCGTACATAAAACCGATCCTTACACCCCGCTCGAGGAAACGCTCGAAGCGCTGAACGATCTCGTGCGGCAGGGGAAGGTGCGCTATATCGGCTACTCGAACTGGCCGGCATGGCAGGCGGCGCAGGCCGTCACGATCCAGCGCGAGCGCGGGTGGGCGACCTTCATCAACGGACAGCTGTATTATTCTTTGGTTGGCCGTGATATTGAACACGAGACGGTACCCTTCGCGGTCTCAAGCGGGATCGGGTTAACCGTGTGGAGTCCTCTCGCCGGCGGCTTCTTGAGCGGGAAGTATACCCGGGAGAATCTGAATGACGAACAGAACCGCTTGAGCGGCTTTGATTTTCTGCCGCATGACAAAGAGTGGGGCTTCCAGGTATTGGACACAGTTCGCGAGATCGCAGCATCCCACGGGGCGACACCGGCCCAAGTCTCGCTGGCTTGGCTTCTGGCCCGGCCGCACGTCAGCAGCGTACTGGTCGGCTCCAGCAGGCTGTCCCAATTGGAAGATAACCTGCGTGCGGCAGAGCTCGAGCTGAGCGCCGGGGATGTCGCGAGACTCGATGAGATCACGCGGCCCGCCGCCCTGTATCCGAATTGGTTCACGGCGATGACAAGCGATACGCAGGTCTCCGATGCCTTGGAGGGGAAGCGGGGGTAAGTCCGCGGCCGCTCCGCATGCACGAGTGCAGGAGCTCTATAGGCGCCTGGCCTCTATATGGCCTCTGTACCCGGAACGGGATAGAAGACGTTAATCAAAAGCAGCGGCAGTTTTGGACCGATGTCCAAAGCTGCCGCTGCTTTTTTGGGTGATACCCGTCAATAGGCCAGCATCAGGATGGCATAAGCGGCGATCCACAAGAAGGGGACGAGCCCAACGGCAGCCGCGATCCGCTTCCTCCGGTTCCGCAGAATCCAGGCTGTGGCCGAACAGGTAATGACCGCAAGCGGATAAGCGCTGACACCCGCGAAGAATAGCGTATTCCATAGATGGATTCCATTATCGAACACCATGAATGACATTCCCCAGACCAGCAACCATCCGGCCAAGCTGCACACATACAACGTCTGACTGACAAGAAGAAAAATGATCATAATCCGCCTCCACGAATACCATTATACAAGGATGTGGAGATTCGTCTACGGGAAACCTTGCGTCTTGGAGCGGCACGTGAGCCGGCGTTACCGCAGAATCTTGATCAAGGCGCCGAGCTCTTCTTCCCCGTAACCGGCATCGGCCGCTCTGCGGAAGAGTCCCATGGCGAAGTCGGGGAATTCACCGTTGATTCCCGCATCGCGGGCCTGTTCCTGCAGCAGCTTCACGGTAGCCATACAGATATTGACGGAGCTCTGCGGCTCGCCGAAGGCGCTTGTCTGGATGACATCGCCTTCGTGCTTCACCATCTCCCCGATGACGGGGGAGATGGCGGCGATCAGGGAGCCGAAGTCGTCCACGCGCAGCCCGTCGGATTCCATGATCCGCGCCGCATGGAAGAAGCCCAGCATCGAGCTGAATAAGTAGGAGAGGAAGGCCAGATCCGTCGAAGAAGCGGCGCTTACCTTCGCGCCGAGATACGGGACATTCCCGGCCAGGCTCGTAAGAAGGAGTTCGCTCTTCCGGAAGGCGGTCTCCGAGCCCGAGACGAAGATGGTGGTATCGCTTCTTCCCATCTGGGGCGGCGTAGCCGCGATGGCCCCGTCCAGATAATCGGCGCCCCGTTCCCGGGCCCACGCTTCGTTGTCCCGCGCCTGCTGGGGTCTGCCGGTGGTCAGCTGTACCAGCGTGCGGCCGCTGAGCGCGGCAGAGGCCTCCTCCGTACCGAGAATGCGGTAGGCGGTATCGTAATCGGTGACGCAGACGATCACGACAGGGCTGGCTTCGATGGCAGCCGCTGCGCTGGCAGCCGGAACCGCTCCCTCCCGGACGAGTCCTTCGGCCTTGGCGGCCGTCCGGTTCCATACGGTTACTCTATGGCCGCTTCGCAGCAGCACTTGGACGATGGCCGTACCCATGGCCCCGAGACCGATTACGGTTACATTACTCATAGAATCACAACCTCCTTGGATTGGTACTTACGTATCTGTGCAGGGAAGAGAGGGGGAAGAACTTGTAGACACAGCAGCGTGCCGTGACCCGCTGGCCTGCGCACTAGGCATGCGCAGGAACGATCCCTTGGGAGAGCCCGCCATCGACCGGGAACTCGGCTCCGGTGGTGAAGGTCGCATCGAAGGCGAGGAACAGCACTGCACGGGCTACTTCTTCCGGCGTGCCGATGCGCTTCATAGGGGTAAGCGCGATCCCTTCCTGTTCGAAGGCGGCGAGCTCAACAGGCGTGGCTCCGGTAACGCCCATGGTCGGCGTCTTTACGAATCCGGGGCTTACCGCATTCACCCGGATGCCCCGGGGGAGCAGCTCGGCGGCCAAGACTTGGACATAGGAGCGCAGGGCGGCCTTCGCGCCCGAATACACGCTCATGCCGGGATATCCCATTACATCCGCGACGGAGGTGGTGAAGACAATCGAGCCGCCATCCCGGATGAGGGGAGCCAGACGCTGTACCGTGAAGTAGGCCCCCTTCGTATTCACGGCAAAACTCCGGTCGTACGAGGCTTCGGTGACCTGATCGAAGGGCTCGAGCTTCGAGTAGCCCGCATTGACGAACAAGAAGTCAATCTTACCTAACCGCTGCGCTGCCAGTGTGCCGAGAGTGTCGATATCGTGCATGCTCTCGGTGTCGGACCTTACGACATGGGCGCCTGGCCCGAGCTTGCCCCGTGCCGCTTCGAGATTCTGCTCATTCCTGCCGGTGAGCAGTACCTCGGCTCCTCCGGCGAGCAGGGCATGGGCCACGGCGAGTCCCATTCCGTGTGTACCGCCGGTAACAACCGCTTTGATTCCCGAATATCGACTCATCAGATCCTCCTTGCATGGATATAGATTAGTAAAACTAAACGAAACAGTTTTGTTTCGTTTAGAGCCTGGGAAAATAATACAACGGCATGCTGCCGCCGTCAAGACCCTAATTTCCAAATATAGGGGCGGGGGCATCCACATACGAAAATACCCCTGAAGAGGGGATCGGCTTCGCTGTTCGCAGCGTTAGGCCGTGCCCTGTTCTTCCGGGGTATGGATTACGGGGTTCTTTTGCAGATGCAGGTCGATGAGGTATTCCGCAAGGGTGGTCAGCTCGGCCGCAGGGCCCGCCGTCCCATATACGGGGACCGAGGCCAGGGCTCCGTTGATCACGAGCATGAGCTGGTCCGTCAAACGTTCGTCACGGACTCCGGCCTTCCGGCTCAAGCGGGCCAATCGCAGCCGCAGGGCACGGTTGTATTCCACCGCGAGGAGATGGACCGGATGGTCCTCCTCGGAGAATTCGGCCAGGGCATTCAAGAAGGGACATCCCCGGTGGTACCCCGGTTCGAGCAGTTCGATCGTGGCATCGATCAGCGCGAGAAGCTGCGCCTTCGGAGATCCCTCGTGCTTTGCAATGGCGGCGTCGAAGTGCTCCCAGTTGATGCCGTCCTGTGCTTCCAAATAAGCGATGATGAGATCGTCTTTGGTCGGAAAGTGCCTGTACAGTGTTGCTTTGCTTACACCCGAACGCTCTACAATCGTGTCGACGCCAACCGAACGGATGCCCTCGCGATAAAACAACTCGGAGGCCACCTCGAGGATATGCCGGCGTGCGGATAGGCGGGCAGCGGCCATTCTTCTTCACCTGACTCTTCTTGAAAGTAACGTACACCGTCAGTTACTGAACCTTCTGTGTACTGAAGTGTATCATGGGGCGCCGCCTTCAGCAAGCGGGATAGAAGCTATGCCCGGCAGGCAGACGCCGCTTCAGGCCCGCCGGTCCCGGGAGGCCCGTACAAGGCGGCGCGAAAAGAGGAGGCATCCTAAAAGCATAAAACCAGCGGAGCCCCGTCATGCCGGGCTCCGCTGGGGAGGATGTTGCGGTGAGTCAGCTCTTGCGCTGGAACTTCACTTGGATGGACCGGCCCTCCGAACCCGTGGTATCCACCTTGAACCGGATAGTGGGAGAGGTATTCGACACCGTGATGCCGGAGGGCGTTTCCAGAATCCCCGCAGCCCGCTCGTTCAGCGAGATCTCGATGACGCCGCCGCCGGAACGGGTTAGGTCAGCTACCGACACGACCAGGCCGTCATCCATTTCTCTTATCAATATGGCTGCCGTCGTGGAGCAGGTGATGCCGGCGGCGGAGGCTCCCTCCTCAGACCAGATGATGGCGCCCGTGATGCCGAGCTTCCGTTCCCTCACGGCCTGAATCTTCGGCGTATTGGCGAGTATCCGGATGTCCGGCCTTGCCGCATACCCTGCTGTCTGTCGGGCGGTCTTGTTCGGCAGCGTAACGTATTGGTAGGAGGCATGGTCCGGACTGACGCCGTGATCGAACCAGAGGGTCGCATAATTACGGGTATAAGGAATGTCGGGGGACGGCTTCGCGTTGAGGTTCTGGTCGCCCCACTTGCCGGTTCTGGCCAGGCGGGAAGCATTCAGGGTGACAGGGGTTCCCGGGAAATAGTACCCGATATCCGAATTCGGAACATGGCCTGCCAGATGGGCCCAGGTAACCCCGGTCAACGTCTCTTGGGAGCCCAGCGCCGGCAGCCGGGCTGAGCCGTTCACCGTCAGCGCGTTGTCCCCCGCCGCACTCAGCTTCCGGTTATCGACGATGGTCTCGACGTTGAACGGCTCCGTATCGTCAAGCTGGATATCGGTGCCCAGGGCTACGACCTCATCGTCGAAGAGGAACCACGCCTTCTTGCCCGTCAGCGATGTGCCCGAAGCGCCCGGTGCGGTCAGGCCCATGCCGACTATGCCGAACTGCCCGTCGGACACGCCGCCGACACGGCGATCCGTATTCACATACACGGACTCGGTGACGTTCAGGGTCCGCGGCTTGGTGTCGACCGTAGTGCCGGGAAGACGGGAATAATCGACGGTCGCCCAGAAGCTGTCGCTGTACTGCTCCTTGTCTGCCGTGTAGGTATAGGTCATACCCGAGCCGGTATACCAGCCGCGGCGGAGCTCGAAGTTGTTCTCGAAGTTCGCCACGTTATTCGAGAACATGCTGATCCCGTAGCCGAAGCCCGGCCGCACATGCACGGCGCGGGCCATGCGCGGGAAGAGCTTATTATACGAGATGTCCCCGCGGGCCGGGACGGCAGGGTCCTTGACGAGGGCGGCGGCACGGCCGATCATCTCGATGGAGGCATCGGCATAGAAGCCGTCGTCCCCGGACACCAGGGATTTCACGAGACTCTTGAACCGGGCCGCCTCGGCGTCCGGCGCGATCAGCGACAGGCGGATGATCGCGGAGGTCGCCTTATGGCCTGCGGCGCCGTCCTGGAAGTTGTAGCGCGCCACTTCCCTTCCGCGGACCATATCCATCATCAGCCCGGTCCGGTAGAGCAGGGGCTCGAAGGAATCCGAGACCCACTTCCACACATTGGCGCGCTGTGGGTCGGTGACTTCCCATTCGGTGCCCTGGAGCAGGTACATGACGTCGGACAGGTCCTTGAGCAGGGAGGTCCCGTAGCCTCCGTTGTAGGCGAACTTGCCGTGCTGGATGAAGGAGCCGTCCTTGTAGAAGCCGTCGCCGTCCTCCGTATAGGCGAACACGTTATACTCGCCGCTGCGGCCGGGTGTGACATCGCTCAGGCCGTCGCGCGCCTGGATCATCTTGTCGGCGCTCTCCCCGGTAATGCCGCGCAGCGCGTGCACAATGGAGCGCCACACCCGGTTGGCCGCCATGTACTTGTATTCTTCGACGGGGCTGTAGGAGATCGGGCTGTTATAATCGATGGCTGCCGTGTAAGCGGCGATCTGCTGGGGCGTCAGCTCATCGTACAGCATCACCATGATCTCGCCGAGCCGCAGCGGCGCGCCGATCTCCGAGTACCACCACTGGGAGGAACCGGTGCCGGGCTTGGCGCCGTTGAACCGGTTGGCATTCAGCCAGTCGAGGGCCTCCAGGATATCCGTCTTCAGCATGCCGTCGCCGCGCAAGGAGCTGCCCTGGGTGGTGTAGGCGAGCGCCAATGCCTTGAGCCGGTCATAGCTCTGGAAGATATAAGAGCGGTTCGGCAGCTCGGCCGCACTCACAGGCCAGAGGCATTTGCAGGTGTTGCGGTCGGTGCCGCGCTTCAGGGTGCTTTGGTAGCCGGCTGCCGTGGTCTCGATCGCCTGGATTTTGGCCGTGATCTCGGGGACCGACAAGTCGATGTTCTCACCGCCCGTGAGCACCTCCTTCCACTTCGCCCGGAGAGCGTCATACGGAGGAGCGGCTTCAGCCGTGCCCGCCGCAGGCAGTGTGATGGCGGAACACAAGAGAACAGGGAAGAGGAAGAGGGACACGGCGCGTTGGATCGAATGGCGCAGGGGAATCATCCTTTCGTTAAGGGAGTGGGGGAAAGGGTGACGAGGAATAAAGTAAGCGCTTACGAAAAGGGAGATTACGAAAAATCAGCAGTCCCTTGCACGGGCTTAGTGTATGATTCCGGTCTGCGCTGCATTCTAAATTCGTTCCAGGAATGGCTGAATCCTTCCTCTTTATATAAATTTTGTAATTCTGTCCTGCGTCTGGGAGGCCGGCCGCGGAGTCCGGTCAGCCTGTGCAGCCGAAGAGGAGCTAGTCCGCCCCGCCTAGTCCGTCCCGATACCCGAGTAGATGAAGCGGAAGAGTTCCTTCGAATGATGGGCGACCGCAGAATCCGGGCCGTACAGGGTCTCGAAGCAGCGTACATTCCGGAAGGCAGTCATGGAGCCGAAGATGAGCTTCACCGTAAGGGAGACGGAGCCGAGACGGAACACCCCCTTATCCATGCCCATCTCGAGGATGCCCCGCAGCTTATCGCTGATGTGCCTTACGAGCAGGACGATCTTGTCGGAGCGGGGGCTGTTCACCGATAGCTCCTGTCTGAGGATCTGCGAGATTTCGGGCTCCTGCTGCAGGAACGTCATCATGCTCTCGAAGAAATGCAGGAGATCCGCTTTGGGATCGTCTGTTGCCGGCAGGAACGGTACGGATTTCAGAGGCTCGAGGATCGCCCAGAATACGTTCTCTTTGCCGCCGTAATGATAGGAGACCAGAGGGAGGGAGACGCCGGCTTCATCGCAGATTTTCCGTACGCTGGTTCCTTCGTATCCCTGTTCGGCAAACAGCTTTTTGGCCGAGAGGATAATCTTGTCCTTCACATCCGGCTGCCCGGATTCCCATGTCGTCATCGTGGTGTATTCCTCCGTCTAAGGGGATCGCAATCCTTGCGGCCCACCCGTGTGTTGTTCGATTGGATCGCAATCCTTGCGGCCCACCCGTGTTTTGTTCGATTGTAATGGAGGGGGAGGGACGAAGTCAATGCATGCTGCAAGGGCTTTCCTGATTCCAGGGAGTCCGGGCTGTCAAAGTTTTCATTTGACGGCTTCGTATAATCTTCATATAATTTACTTTAGCGCTAAATTTAACGAATGTTAAAAACAAATGTTCAGAATATTCGTTGTCTGAAGTGCCTTATACATAATTGACGGTCTTGTGCATCAGAGAGGGGAAACTACATCATGCTGGCCCTGCTACAACGAATCAAACAATGGTCCGTACTCTCCCGGACGGAGACGCCTGACGAAGAACTGCAGCATATGGTCGAGGAAGCCGTGCTGGACTTCTTCAAGAACAAGCAGCGCGCATCCGGAGCGAAGAGCTGACGAGCCTGAGCCCGCACATACAGCCGCGAACCAAGCAGCATCTCCCTTAGCGGGGGGTGCTGTTATTTGTTGCTCAAGCCCCAGCCCGTGGATGAAAGGAAGCTGCTTATGTTTTTAACGAAGCCTGGTTCCAAAAGCCGCATGCTCGTTGTCGGTGTCTGGTTGATCCTGTACCTCATTCCGTTTTATCTGCTGTTTCATGTCCCTAAGGGTCCTCCCGCTGCAGCCGGAGCGGGGCTCCTGCTGCTCTTCCTGGCTGCGACGGCCGGTTCGGCTTACTCGGCGCAGCGCACGGCATACCTGTGGACCTGCGTCCAGATGGTCGTATCCGGGCTCATCAGCGTTGGTTACGGCTACGTGTATCTTGCTTTCGTCGTGTCGTATTTCATCGGGCGAATCCGCAGGCGGGTGCCGTTCTCCATCCTCTATACGCTGCATCTGCTCATTATCTTCGGTGCGGTCAACTACGGTACGCTGACGCAGCATGCGTCGATCCTGGCCCAGTATCCTTTCGTTCTGCTGACGCTGATCGGAAGCATACTCATTCCGTTCAACACGTATTTCCGCTATAAGCGGATCGAACTGCAGAAGCTGCTCGTGGAAGCGAACCGCCGTATCGCCGAGCTCGTGATCCAGGAAGAGCGCCAGCGCATCTCGCGCGATCTGCACGATACCCTGGGGCAGAAGCTGTCGCTGATCGGCCTGAAGAGCGAGCTCGCCGACAAGCTGGTAGGCCAGCAGCCGGAGAAGGCGCAGCTGCAGATGAAGGAGGTCCAGAGCGTGGCACGCTCGACCCTGAAGGAAGTGCAAGAGCTCGTGTCCAAGATGAGGGGAACGACGGTCCAGGAAGAAGTGGCGCATGTCCGCCGCATCCTGGGGGCCGCGGATATCGAGTTCCTCTGCGACAACGAAGCTTCCCTCCAGGAGGTGTCCCCCCTCATTCAGAATGTGCTCAGCATGTGCATCAAGGAAGCCGTCACCAATGTAGTGAAGCACAGCGGCGCCTCTTCCTGCAGGCTCCGCATGGAGCGGCTGCCGGCGGAGACGGTCGTGACGGTGGAGGACAACGGCGGAGGGGCGCGCGCAGAGTGGGGGCAGGGCAACGGCCTGATCGGCATGAAGGAGCGTCTGGATTTCGTGAACGGGAAGGTGGAGATTGACACCGGCCGCGGGACCAGCGTCCGCATGACCGTGCCCCATATTATCAAGCAGGAAGTAAACCAGTCCGAAAAGAGGAAACCGATATGACCCGCATTGTGATTGCCGAGGACCAGCGCATGCTGCTTGACGCCTTGGCCGCGCTGCTCGAAATGCAGGAGGATTTTGAGATTGTAGGCAAAGCTGCGAACGGGGAGGAGGCGCTGGCGCTCGTGGAGCAGCTGCATCCCGATGTGTGCATCCTCGATATCGAAATGCCGGTGATGAGCGGCATCGAGGCGGCCGAGCGGATGAAGGGCGGCTGCAAAGTCGTCATCCTGACGACCTTCGCCCGTGCGGGGTATTTTGAACGTGCCGTCAAAGCGGGGGTCAGCGCCTATCTGTCCAAGGATAATACGAGCGAGGAGCTTGCCGCAGCGATCCGCAGCGTCATGAACGGCCGGCGTATCTACACCAAGGAGCTGGAGGAAGACATCTACGTCGAAGAGAACCCGCTCACCGGCCGGGAGCGGGAAGTGCTGGTCCTGGTGGCGGACGGCAAGTCCACCAAAGAGATCGCCGGACAGCTTCATCTGTCGGGCGGAACGGTGCGCAATTATATCTCGGGCATCCTCGAGAAACTCGGGGTGAAGAACCGGATCGAGGCGATCTCCCGCTGTCGGGAGCACGGCTGGCTGGAGCCTTACTGAACACCGGGCAGCTTCGTGACAAATGTCACGGATGTCACAGCCATAAACCTGACACTTGCTACTAAAAAAAAACGGCCGATCTCACTACAATAAAGCTATGGAAGAACCTAGTGCACGGGTGCTTAAACCAAATATAGAGACCTTAGGATGGAGAGTTCATATGAAAGCAACTCAGCTTAAAAGCGGGAAATGGATCGCAACAACGCTGGCTGCAGCATTACTGCTGGGGGCAGTGCCTGCTGTAGTGGCTACGCCAGCGGCTTATGCAAGCAGCAAGTCGGATGATGACGAAGTCATCGTGCCTTTTGCCTACCGGATCAGTTCGGATCTCAGCAAAATCGTATGGTATGCTTCGGTATTCATGGATAAGGAATTCGGGGATGTGCAGGACGCGCTTCAGGGCGGCAGCACCCTCGGCAGCATCGCGAACGGAATCAAGGATGACGACTACAGAGGCCGCGAAGAGCTTCGCGAAGACCTCGAAGGCTTGTACCGCGCTTCCGTGAAGGCAGCACTCGCGAATAAGGAAATTACGGCTGAAGAAGCGGCGAAGTACGAAGGGAAGATCAAGGACCGCGTAGCGCAGGCCCTGGATACGGCAGGATATAAGGAAGCCGGCGTGGATACCGATATTCCGCTCAAAGACCGGTTCTCCCTCGAACTGAACCAGATCGTGAAGTATGCGGCGATCTACCTCGAGATGGATTATGCCGATGTGATCAGCGACCTGAAGAGCGGACTGTCGCTTAGCGACCTCTCCCACCGGGAGCTGGAGAACTCCAGTGAGCTGCACCAAGGGCTGAAGAACATGTACGAAACTTCCGTGAACTCGGCGCTCGAAGCGGGCCGGATCACCAAGGAAGAAGCTGACGGGTTCAAAGCGGATATTGCGAAGCGGCTGTCGGATGCGCTGTCGAAGCCGGGCTATGTAGATGCAGCCGTCGATACCTCGATTCCGCTGGAGCAGCGTTACCAGGCGGGACTGAGCGACATAGTGAAGATGACGGCCATCTATCTGGATCTCGAAGAGTATGAGCTGAAGGATGAGCTGAACGCATCGCAGTCGATCAACCAGGTCGCCGACCGCCAGGATGAAGATGACGACATCGAGAACCGCTACGAGCTGTTCGATGCGATGAAGAACTATTATAACTACCGTGTCGATACGGCGGTGGCTGCGGGTCAATTGACTTCCGAGGAAGCCGCGGATATTCGCAGCACGAACGAGAAGCAGCTCTCCGATGCACTGAACCAGCCCGGCTATGAGGACAAAGCAGTGCTCGAGAACCCTTCGATGAAGCTCGAAGAGCGTTTTAGCCTGAGCCTGGACGATATCGTACTGAACGCTTCGATCTATATGGATATGGAACTTCAGGATCTCATCGACGACTTGAAGTCCGGCGACTCGCTTCTGGCCGTGGCCGACCGTGAGCGCGACGATGACTTCGAAGGCCGTTCCGAGCTGATCGAGCGTCTGGAGTTCCTGTACCAGAGCCGGATCGACCGTGCGGTAGAGAACCGTCAGATCACCTCGGCCGAAGCAGCCGAGCTGTCCAAAGGCCTCAGAGCCCGGATTATGGATAAGGTAGGGCAAACGAATGCAGCCCTGTAGTCACTAGCCTGAGGACGGTACGATAAGGTACCGCGAACCTCTAGGCGGGATCACATGGGGGTGCGCCCCGAACAGACGACGAGAACCCTGCGGCCCGCCGCCGCGGGGTTTTCTTTCTTGAAATACTAGAATGTATATCTCGCCAGAACTCGATCCCGTAATCTTGTATTTCTTATAAACGCGCATCGTCCTTTAAAGGACGGCGAAGCCGTTTATCTTGTGAAACGGCATATACAACAAAAGCGCACTGCCCTTGCCGGGAGTGCGCTTTTGCCTTATATGTGGGAAGCCGCAATCATTGTGGATCACCGATCGACTGTCAGGATTCAGGAAGCCTGCTTAGTCATCTTGCACGATGCAAGTACCTTGCGAATAAAGGCGAATCGTTTTCTTCTCAAGAGAGAGAACATGGCAAACCAACCTTTCGGAAAACATGGAACCTGTCGTTTTCTTCTGCAATTGATTCATAATTACCACTTCCCACTGTTTCTTCTTACCCGGGCGGACAGGCATTGAAACAGCAGGGCCGCATCATTCTTTTTGGTTATGGGGAAGAATGAGCAACGGGAATTTTATGCATGGGGCTTTTCCGTGTAAGCTAAAGCTATAGAAGCAGAGAAGAAAGCAGTACGGGGAGAGACGGAGAATGAACGGACTACTGAAAGCCGCGCCATTAGGCGGGGGTCGCAAGAGTAAAGCGGTACTATGGAATGTGCTGCTGATTATGTTCGGATTTCAAATGATGCTTAATATGTCGAGGCCGGCCATCACCTTGTTCGCTTCGGAGCTTGGAGCCGGCACGCTGCAGATCGGCATGCTGACCTCGTCATATGCCCTCCTGCCCTTGCTGCTCGCTATTCACGCGGGCAAGCTGGCGGACCGGTTCGGGGACCGTCTGCCTGTTCTGATCGGAAGCATCGGATGCGCCTTCGGCATGGCGATGCCGTATCTGTTCCCTTCACTGTGGGCGCTGTACGTATCCCAGTTCGCCGTCGGCGTGTCGCATGTATTCATCGCGATCTGCCTGCAGAACGTGCTGGGGCACGCCGCGCAGACCAAGGACGAGCGGGATTCGTATTTCAGCATGCTGAGCATGAGTGTCGCCCTGGCCGGATTCATCGGTCCGGTGGCCCAGGGCTATCTCTCGGAGCAGGTCTCGTACGCGGCGGTGTTCCTCATCGCGATGTTCTTCTGCATCATCCCGGTTGCCGTGGTACGCTTCATTCCGATAATCAAGCATCGGGGGATCAAGGAAGCGGCTGTATCGGAGCCTGAAGGGTCTTCTTCCGCTTTGGGGCTGCTGAGAATTCCGCTGCTGCGCAACGCGCTGGCTACCAGCGCGCTCGTCCTGTACTCGAGGGATATCTTCGTGGCGTACTTCCCGCTGTACGGGGCGCGCATGGGGATCTCCGAATCGAATATCGGCTGGATTCTCGCCCTGCAGGGCCTCGCGATGGTCTTCGTGCGCCTCTTCCTGCCCGCGCTGACCAAGCTGCTCGGCCGCGAGCGGGTGCTTCTCGGGTCGATCCTGACCGCGGGTCTTGGCTTTGTGCTCATCCCCTACGCTTCAAGCGTCTGGCTCCTGCTGATGACGAGCGTGCTGATGGGCATCGGCCTCGGCTGCGGGCAGCCCCTGTCGATGTCGACGACCTACAATGCCTCGCCGAAGAATAAGACGGGTGAGGTGCTGGGACTGCGGCTGGCCACCAACAGGCTGTCCCAGCTTGTCGCGCCGCTGTTCTTCGGCCTTGTCGGCACAGGGGTCGGGCTAGTGTCCGTCTTCTATGTCAGCGGCGCGTTCCTGATCGGCGGGGCGCTTCTGACAAAGTCCAAGCCGCAGGAAGAACCGGCCTCCGTCCAATAACGGGAGCCGGTTTTTCGCGTGTTCCGTGTCCTAGGAGCCGAAGCCCTGTACCGTATTATTCCCGGATCAGCCCCATGTCTTCCAGGTCTGTCTTCTCCATGAATTCGACGAAGGCGTTCACTACGTGATTCTCGCGGGACTCCGGATGGTAGAACATCCAGGTTTCGCGGATCAGGGGGTCCCCGCTCTTATCCTTGATCTCGAGAGTATGCATATCGCCCATATCCCTCAGGAATCTCGTGGGGAGGAAGCTGTAGCCGAGCCCGTTCTTCACCATCTCCCGGCACGTATCGGCGCGGTCGACCTTCATCGAGACGAACGGGGCCTTCGTGTAATGGTCCGACCACCACCGGTCGATCATCGTCTTGAAGAGAGGATCGGTGAAATAGTCGATCCGCGGCGCCTGCGGCAGCTCCTCCATATCGATGGGCTCCTTCGATACGATCCAGACGCTCTCCCGGAATAGGAGGTGCTTCTCGCCGGGCCAGCTGTAGTCTCCCCGCACGAAGCCGATGTGGATGTCATGATTGTACACCATCGTGAAGATGTCTTTGCTGAAGGCCGTTTCGAGTTGGTAATCCACGCGCGGATACTGCTCGCGGAACAGCCTGAGGAGATGCGGCAGCTCGTATTTGCCAAAATAATTGGAGACGCCGAGCCGCAGGGTGCCGGCGATATCCTGGTTCATGTTCGTGACGTTGTCCCTGATCTCGCGGAAAGCGGTGAGCAGCTCGCCCGCCCGTTTCGCCAGGTACTCGCCCTGGGGCGTAAAATGGACGCCGCGGATGCCCCGGTTGACGATCTTCACGCCGTACTCTTTTTCCATATGCATCAGCCGCTTCGTCAGCGCGGGTTGCGTCAGGTAGAGAAGCTGCGCGGTACGGGTAATATTCTTGTGCTCGTAGAGCAGATGAAGGATGGTCCAGTCTCTTTCGTCCATGCGTTAATTCCCCCGGTGCACGAATGTCTATCTCTACAGTGTACCTTGAAAGCGCCAAGAAGCAAACTCGGCAATTCCAACAGGGCAGGCCGCGCTTCGGACGCGTTCCGGGAGGGGGCCTGGGTAAGAACTGCGGATTTGCGGGTATATAGTAGGGAAAGATAACTTGGAAAGGGAGGATCTGGCTTATGAGGGATACGGTACAGGAAGGCAACGGATTTTTTGTAAAAGACAATGGGGAAGTGGTGGCCGAGGTCACCTTCGTTCCGGTAGGCCAGGAGACCCTGGTGCTCAATCATACGTATGTGGCGCCCGAGCTTCGGGGGCAGAAGGTTGCGGAAGATTTGGTTCGCCGGGTGGTCGACCATGCAAGGGAGACGGGGAAGAAGGTCGTCCCCGCTTGTTCCTACGCGCACGCCCAGTTCAGAAGACACAAGGAATATCAGGATATTTGGCAGCGCGACGAGGTCTAGCGCCGGGAAGAGCGGCCTGGATACGACGAACCGCCGGCTTCCTCCGGGTGGGGAACAGCCGGCGGTTTGGCGTGAAGGCGAAGACGGGATCTTTACATCTTGCGATGGCAGGCCGAGTAGAGTATCGTTACCTCCATAGGTTGTCATGAGAGGGGGGCGAAGCTTGCAGCTGCTGTTCAAAGAGTCCAGCTCATACAACCAAGAGATTGCGGTATACGAGGCATCCCTGCTGTACGGCAAGCCGGGCCGCTACCGGTTCCTTCAATTCTCGGATGGTGCTGTTCAAGGAGCCGTCGATCTGGAGAACCCGCAGCGGATCGTACTGGAATATCCCCGGGGCATCATCCACCTCATGGAGCATAACGATGCTTCGTTCTCGGATGTGTCCGTCATCGGACACGGCATTGGGACGATCCCGGGCCGCTATCCGGACAAGCGGTTCGTTGTTGCAGAGATTGACGCCAAGGTCGTGGAGTGCAGCCGAACCTTCTTCGGCTGCCATCTTCCGGTGACGATTGGGGACGGGCGGTCGATTCTGCAGCAACAGCAGGGGGCCGCCTTTGACTATGTCATCCTCGATGCGTTCGACCGCGAGGGGACGCCGGGCCACTTCACGACGGCGGAATTCTTCGGCTTAGCGAAGGAGAAGCTGCGCCCCGGAGGAGCCCTTCTCCTGAACTTGATGGGCAAGCCGGGGAATGACCCCTATCTGAATGCGGTCTGTACCACGCTGCGGCAGGCTTTTCCTTACCTGCAGGCCTTTTATTTGCCGGGGGAAGAGCAGGGACACCTGCGTAATGTCATCGTCATGGGGGGCAGCAGTCCACTGGGCTTCCAAGGCAGGAGGATGGCCGGTTTCGTGGAGTTCCTGCCCGGGCAGGGGTATATCCTGCGGGACAAGAGCAAGGGGTAACTGCAAGAACACAGGCAGAGGCAGTCCGCCATGGAAGAACCGAAACGGCATCTTAGGTTTCCACACCCATCCTTATGGCGCTCATAGGGTTTATTCCGCAGTTTCGGTGCCGGTCTCCGGATCGATCCTAATATTGGCAAGGCGGTGCACCGGAGTTCCCTTCGCAGGCCGGTCCAATCCAGAACCGGCCCTTATCTTACCGCTGCCGCCTGCCCCTTGGCACACTCCCTTTGCTTTTGGCGGCGAGATGTGTTATTATAAGGTTATAAGCAAATTTAAACCTTAAAGTCACATATGGAAAAGGTTCTCATTTGTTCCATGGATCCTTTTCCATATGTGATTTTTGCTTTTCATTTGCCAAATATCTCATGTATATCCAAAATCAAGGAGGAATTATCGTATGGAAACAGGAACAGTGAAATGGTTTAACGCAGAAAAGGGCTTTGGCTTCATCGAAAGAGAAGACGGGAATGACGTATTCGTCCACTTCTCCGCAATCCAAGGCGAGGGCTTCAAATCCCTGGACGAAGGACAGCGCGTAGAGTTCAATGTAGTTCAAGGCAACCGTGGTCCACAAGCCGAGAACGTTACGAAAGTTTACTAATATCCAGCCATAACTTACAGAAAGCTGCTCTTACCTTGTGTTGGAGCAGCTTTTTCTTTTTCATGAGACCAAAGGAGGCAGCACACCATGTACAACAAACGTATTCCGTTAGAGGACCTTCCTCATACAGAGACCAAGATCTGGACGTGCAGCCAAGATGGCTGCAAAGGGTGGACACGGGACAACTTTACTTTTGAGCATGCGCCGGTCTGTCATCTCTGCCATTCCGTCATGATCAGCAGCGTGAAGCTGCTGCCGCTCGTTGCGAACTCCAATAAAGAGATGAAGTCTAGGAACAAAGGCATCATGATCGGATAGAGCGGTTCGGTTAAAACCCCATAGATACGCCCCTGCAGCCCTCCATTACGCTATGGATGGTTGTTTTTTTTGTCTGCAGGCGGTTTCCCCCTTCACAACAAAAAACTTGCCTGCCATAGGCAGACAAGTTAGGCGCGCTGCAATAGGGATGCAGCAGCAAATGTACAATTAAAATACCTTGGTCGTCCAGGATTCGCAGTTCCACGTATCCGTTACGACTTCCTTGTAGAACTCAGGTTCGTGGGAGATGAGCAGGATGCTGCCCTTGAACGCCTTGAGGGCTCGCTTCAACTCTTCCTTCGCATCCACATCGAGATGGTTGGTCGGCTCGTCAAGCACGAGCAGATTCGTCTCGCGGTTGATCAGCTTGCACAGTCGCACCTTCGCCTTCTCGCCGCCGCTGAGCACGGCAATCTTGCTCTCGATATGCTTGGTCGTCAGCCCGCACTTGGCCAGCGCGGCGCGGACTTCGAACTGGGAGAGCGAAGGGAAGGTGTTCCATACTTCGTCGATACACGTGTTGTAGTTGGCATCCTTCGTCTCCTGCTCGAAGTAGCCGATCTCGAGATTCTCGCCGAGCCGGACCGTGCCGGACAGCGCCTGAATCTCGCCGAGGATGCTGCGCAGCAGCGTCGTCTTCCCGATGCCGTTCGCGCCGACGAGCGCAATCTTCTGGCCGCGCTCCATCCTCAGATCGAGCGGACGGGAGAGCGGGCTCTCATAGCCGATCACGAGCTGCGACGTCTCGAAGATCATCTTGCCGGACGTCCTCGCTTCCTTGAAGTTGAACTGCGGCTTCGGCTTCTCCTTCGCCAGCTCGATGACGTCCATCTTGTCGAGCTTCTTCTGGCGGGACATCGCCATGTTCCGGGTAGCGACGCTCGCCTTATTGCGGGCCACGAAGTCCTTCAGGTCGGCAATCTCCTGCTGCTGGCGCTTGTAGGCGGATTCGAGCTGCTGCTTCTTCATCTCGTAGACCTGCTGGAAGTGCTCGTAGTCGCCGACATAGCGGTTCAGCTCTTGATTCTCCATGTGATAGATGAGGTTGATGACGCTGTTCAGGAACGGAATATCGTGAGAAATGAGGATGAAGGCATTCTCGTATTCCTGCAGGTAGCGCTTCAGCCACTCGATATGCTGCTCATCGAGATAGTTCGTCGGCTCGTCGAGGAGCAGGATGTCCGGCTTCTCGAGAAGGAGCTTGGCTAGCAGCACCTTCGTCCGCTGTCCGCCGCTGAGATCATTCACGTCTTTGTCCAGGCCGATATCCGTCAGCCCCAGGCCGCGGGCGGTCTCATCGATCTTGGCATCGATCATATAGAAATCCTGATCGGTCAGCGTATCCTGAATGACGCCGACTTCCTCGAGCAGCTGCTCGAGCTCCTCCGGAGATACCTCGCCCATCTTCCCGTACATATCGTTCATTTCCTGCTCCATATCGAACAGGTATTGGAAAGCCCCTTTGAGTACGTCGCGGATCGTCAGGCCCTTACTCAGCACCGCATGCTGATCGAGATAGCCCACGCGCATGCGCTTCGACCATTCGACCCTGCCGTCGTCCGGCTGCAGCTTGCCGGTAATGATGTTCATGAAAGTGGACTTGCCTTCGCCGTTGGCGCCGATAAGTCCGATGTGCTCGCCTTTGAGCAGGCGGAAGGAAACATTGTTGAAGATCGCGCGATCCCCAAAACCATGACTTAGTCGTTCTACGTTAAGTATGCTCATTGAGTGACACCTTTTCTTTGTGATCTTTGGTCTCCCCCTATTATATGCGCAGGGGGCGAACAACTCAATGTGGAGACTTTCATTCTACTCAAAAAGTACCCGCTACCCTCCGAATCCCGGGCATCAAATACAATCGGAGGCACGAATCCGGGAGAAAGAGAGGAGGAGGCCGCTTGGTGGTCAGTCGATGATGAGGGATTCCCCCGCCTGCAGCAGGCTGAGCTTCACCTTGCCTTGGGCGGCCGCGGCGAGCCGGGCCTCGATATCGGGTGTCTGCGTATAGACCGGCGGATGGTGGATCGCCCCGTAGTGAATCGGAATGAGGGTCCCTGCCCCGAGAATCGCTGCTGCCGAGACGGCCTGCTCCGGTGTGAGGCAGATGGGCTGGCCGCTCGGCGTTCTGCCGGGGAGCTCCAGCACGGCGCCGTTGACCGGGAGGCAGGCGGCATCGAAGGGACCGTAAGTCCCGGCGATAGACCACCAATAGCCGTGCCACAGCGTATCGCCGCAGTGGATGGCCTTATGCCCACCGGCTTCGACGACCCAGGCGATCTGGGGATCGCCGATTCCATCGACGGAAGGCACGGCTGCCGCCGTCACCCCGCCCCCGAGGGCGTAAGATGAGCCGGCAGCCGCGCCGATGACATTCTGGAGTCCGGCTGCCCGGGCGGCATCAGCCGCTTGCTCCGGCACATAGACGGGAATCGATGGGCCGTAGGCTTCGATCAAGGCCTCGGGATCAAAATGGTCGTCGTGCAGGTGGGTGATCAGCACGGCGTCCGCGGGGCCGAAGCGGCTCAGCGGATACATCGGCACCTTCGATCCTCCGAACTTCGAAGGAATGCGGGTCACCGGATCGATGACCACGGCGGCCGGCCCCTCCTGGATACGGATCCCTGCCCAAGGCAAGCGTTGAATATGCATAACGATCATCCTTTCTTTGTTCGAATGTAACCTTCATAAATCAACTAAGGTGGTTATGAAATAAGGTTATCACGATTTGACATAACCTGTAAAGTGTTATTTTGATGGTTAAATAAATACAAGAAGACTGGATCGATCTCTGGTGAGATATACATTCTAGGATGTCAAAAAAAATCGGCGCAGGTCAGCGCCGATTGCAGTGGAGGGTTCTTATGAAGGAGCGCGGCGCCAAGGGTGCCCTCCGCATTCATAGCGGGGAGAACGGCTCCGATGCAGGGAGAGCGCCTTCGCGTGGATTCGGAGGATGGGCGGGCGGGGCCGGGACGTAAGGATGGTGTCGTCCGGAGAGCAGTCCGCATTCCATCTGGGGACCGGCTTCTTCCTATGTAGCGGAGACGCCGGGTGCCAGAGCCTCCGCGGCCTTGTCTTTCTTCTTCAGGGTGGCGAATCCGACACCGCCGACGATGAGCAGCGACCCGGCCATCTGCATGGCCGTGACCGGCGTGCCGAGGAGGAGGAATCCGGCAAGCATCGCCGCGAAGGGCTGCAGGTTCAGGAAGACGGCGGCCTTGCCGGCTCCGACGCGGCGCAGCTGCGTGTTCCAGATCAGCCCGCACATCCCCTGCATGAGGATCGCCGTTACGATCAGCAGCATCCAGGCCCACGGGTGCGTACTGACCTGCAGCGGCTCGCGGATCACGGCGGCCGGTATCACCATCGTCGTGCCGATGACGGTGGAGTAGACGGTAGCGATGAACGGATCGATCCGTTCCGTGAGCTTGCGCATCATGACGATAGAGGCGGCGAAGGTCAGCATCGCGATGCCGATATAGACGATGCCGCGCGACACCGCGAATCCGCCGGACTGACCGACGACGAGGAAGATGCCGAGTATCGCGATGACCGACCCAAGGGCCATGCGCGGAGTCAGCGCTTCTTTCAGGAACACGGCAGCCAGAAGCGCTGTAGTGATGGGCGCGAGCGACAGGATGAGCGCCGCGGTCGTGGCGCTCACGGTCGTCAGTCCCGTGAAGAAAGCGGCCTGGTTCAGGAGGGTGCCGATGAAGCCCAAGGGCACCAGGATCAGGTAGTCTCTGCGGGTCAGTAGCCGGAGCCGCCTCGTCCCCCAGGCGTAGCTGAGAAGGAACAGCGAGGTAGCGGTCAGCCGCAGCGCCGACAACAGGAGCGGCGGGAATTCGTGGACCAGCATCGATCCGAAGACGAAGTTGCTGCCCCAGCAGGTGACGCAGAACAGAAGGAGCAGGTAGGATCGCATCATGGCAAGGTTCTCCTTTTACAACGAATGATGATCGTGCTACAATGCTACGTACCCAACTTATGGCAAGGCGGCAACAACAATGTACATAAGCTTCCGCACCCGGTATGAGCGGCCTTCGCGGAGGCATACGGACGGGAGGACGCAATCATGGGATTATCCATTAAAGAAGCGGCTCAGCAGGCAGGTCTCATGCCGCATACTCTGCGGTTCTACGAACAGGAAGGCTTGCTGCCGAATGTCCGCAGGGACGATCATGGCAACCGGATATTCGAGCCCCATGACATGGGATGGCTCGAGCTCATCACCTGTCTGCGCGCGACCGGCATGCCGGTCTCCGAGATCAAGCGGATGGTGGAGCTGACCCGGGAGGGAGACGGGACGATCCCGGAGCGGAAGCGGATCCTCGCCCAGCACCGCAGCGCGATGCTCGAGAAGATGAACGAACTGCAGCACGCCACCCGCAAGATCGATGACAAAATGCAGTGGTACGATACCCTGGAACAGCGTGCCCGCGAGCAGAAATAGGATCAGACACGGGGAGAAGCCATGGAGGGCCGACCTCCATGTCCCGCTGTTGCAGAACGGTTTCTTTTGCCTAAAATAGAGTTTCACTACAAGAACGTTTCCCTCGGACCATAACGGTTCCGCACATACCGCCGGATCAGAAGACCCGCCCCAAGTATTTCTTCGGGCGGGCTTTTTGTGCTTGTCGTGGTGTGTGCCGGTCAGGCAAGCCGAAGCGGCCCATAGGCTAGTGTCTAACCGGACCGGCATGGCGGCCTGCCATCAGGAAGCAGCCGGGCCTCGCTCCTTGGCACGGCATAGCGGGAGCTACATGTGCATGGCCGCTCCCGGTGCTGCGGGCGCCGACTTGGCAGAGGCGCTGCCCCAGTTCAGCGAGAGGTAGCGCCAGCCGTTGGCGATAGCCGTCAGGACGATAAGCATGCATAGTGCGGACCACGCGCCGACCTGTCCGAAGTCGTACACCTGTGTGAGGAGCACCGTGAAGGGAATGAACAGGACCCAGTTCAGCAGCAGTGCCGTACGGGACAGGTAGGTCGTATCGCCGATGCCCCGCAGCCCGCCGGCGAATATAATGCTCGCCCCTGTGAACAGCTGGATGAACGAGGCGAGATGGATCAGGGAGATCGCCGTCATGTACACGGCCGCCTCGCCCGTATACAGCTTCGCTACCGGGAGGGCGAACAGGAACAGGAAGAGAGACACGAGCACCATGAAGCAGAGTCCAAGGTACACGGTAACCAGGCCGAAGCGCCTTCCTTCGAGCGGACGTCCCTTGCCGACCTCCTGCCCGATGCCGATCGTGGCAGCGGCGCCGAAGCCGTTCGAAGGCATGAAGCCGAACGAGAGAATGTTCAGGGCGATCTCGTTGGCCGCAATGGCTGTCGTACCGAGGCGCGTGATGCAGGCGGTGAACACGAGCATGCCGACGCTGTTCGACATCTCCGTGATCCCAAGCTTCACGCTCTCGGAGAAGACCATCCTCATCTGATGCAGCTCCATCTTCACCCAGGATCTCGTCGCATATTGCTTATGCATGAAACGGTAGTAGACAATCAGATTCAGCAGCAGCGTGATGATCTCTGCGGCGACCATGCCCCAGGCGGCCCCCTGCAGGCCGAGATCCGGGAAGCCGAACTTGCCGTAAGACAGCAGATAGGTCAGTACCACGACCAGCCCGCTGTTGATCAGCGAGATCGTCATCGGCGTGCGGGTGTCGCCGATCGCCCGCATGTAGGCGAAGAAGACGCCGCTGAAGAGCGTGAAGATCATGGCGTAGATCCGGATCTGTACGTAGGGGGCGCCGAGCGTCAGAATTTCTTCGTTCGACCCCATGAGCTGCAGGATCGAGTAGGGCAGGCCGAAGCTGATGGCGAACAGAAAGACGGCCTGCAGCAGGGTGCCGAGCAGTGCGATCTGCATGCGCTGGTTGCCCTGCTTCATCGTATGGGAGCCGAAATTCTGGGCGACGAGATAGTTGATCGTCCCTTGTACGCCGGAGAACATGGCCCAGAGATTGTACATCAGAATGTTGGAGATTCCGACGACGGCGATGGCGGCCGCGCCGAGCTTGCCTACGATCATCAGGACAAGCAGTCCTGTAAAGGTCATGGACGAGAACGTGGCGATCGACGGCAGGGCGAGCCGCAGGATAGGTCTGACTAAGTCCACGGGAACACCGCCTGACCCGGGCCTGATAAGCGGAAGGATGTCTTTAGAAATACAGTATACATGGATGTCTTCACCTCAAGGAGTCATGCTACACCTTCAAGTGGACTTTAAGGCAAGAGCTTCTCCTCCGGTTCTTCGCGGGAATAGGTCCAGAGAATATCTAAAGGGCAAGAAAAGATGGTTTTTCAGATGAATTAGCCTCTATATCCGATTTTTTAGCATTTTTTGGCCTTTGCGCTTAAAACGTTTCACTGCTACGATGTAGCAAACGTGTGCATTGCCGTTACATAACCGGATTCCATCTACAGAAAAAGGGGATTGCCATGTCTACTACTCCTGCAGCGCCGCTCAGCGGCTCCCAGCGTTTTTTGATCCGGAGCGTGTCGATTATCGTGCTCGGATTGTTCATCAACCAGCTCCTCCAGACAGCGGGCAGCATTGTGCTCGCCCGGCTTCTCCATGATCCGGTCGCATTCGGGGAAGTGAATCTGCTCCTGCAGATCTTCGGCATGGTCACGCTCTTCCTCAATGTGGGGTTCAACTCCTCGCTCGTGTATACGTTCTCAACGAATACGGAAGAAGCCATACACGTGAAATTCCGGCTCGCGATGGCCGGCAGCGTGTTTTTTGCCGTGGTCGTCTCTCTCCTCCTGATCGCTCTGGCCCCCGTGCTCGCGAAGGCGTACGGCATTCCCGGGCTGCGGGGTGCGCTGACGATCAGTGCCGCGACCCTGCTGTTCCAGTCGGTCATCCATATCGGCGTGGCGTCCTTCTCCGGGAACCGCGAGTTCCGGACCCAGGCCTTCTTCATGGTCGTCATGACCCTATGCTCGACGGCAGGCATGGTGGCCGGCGCGCTGTATCCCTTGGGGGGATATCTGTGGGGGGTGTCCCTCTGGAGCTGCGTCGGGGCGGCCTGTACGGCGGTCTTCGTCTGCTGGAGGGTGGACCGGGTGCACCGTCCCCGGTGGCGCGGGGCTTTGTCTCCCCGTCTGATGCGGGAGATGATGGGCTACGGGGTCCCGATGTGGGCCGGCAACATCGCCAAGGCGTTCCAGCAGCCGTTCCTCGTCATGATGATCGGCTCGATCTCCGTCGTCGCGGTCGGCGAGCTCGCGAATGCTTCCCGGATTACCGGCTTCGTAGGGATTATCACCTGGGCGTTCATGATCGTCACGCTGCCGTTCGTGGCCGAAAGCGTCCGCGACCCGGCGGAGAGCAGGCGCCGGGGAACGCTCTGTATCCGGTACAACAATCTCACGCTGTACCCGCTGACGGCAGTGATCTGCCTGTTCCCGGACGAGATCAACAGCTTCCTGTTCGGCACAGGGTACACCTCGGCAGATTCGGGTACTTACATCCGGCTGCTGGCGCTTGGCGTCTTCTTCTCATCGGTAGGCCGGCTCGGAGGTAACATTCTGGCGGGCGTCGGCCGGACGAAGGCGAACTTCTGGGTGATGATCGCAGCGGGCCTTCCGGTCATCGTGTTCGTTCCGCTGCTTGTCGGGAAGTCTCCGGTCTGGGCGGTCTGGGTCTACACGGGGAGCTGGGCGGCTTCGGCGGCGGCGATGATCGGCTTCTTCTACCGCGAGGGCTTCCCGCTCGACTGGTGGCGGGCTTACGGCCAGCCCTTGATCCCTACGGCCGCCATGTGCGTTGTGCTCGGGGTCGGGCGCTGGGCGGGAGTCCCGCTGCCGCTCTTCGCTGCGCTGGCGGCAGCCTGCCTTCTCGGGCTGACCCTGCGGATGGAGACGAAGGGATGGCCTCTGCCCAAGCTGCGTTATCACCGCTGAGAGCAGCCGGCAAGGGGCAGGATTTTCCTATCTCTTCTTTTTTTGGGCCGGGAGTTGCGATATGATAGGATGGAAGTTTTGTAAAAAGAAGGAGTGGGTGGCAGATGGAGTATGTAAAGCTGGGTTCTACCGGTATGGACGTCTCGCGGCTGTGTCTCGGCTGCATGAGCTATGGGGTGCCGGAGCGCGGGGCGCACCCGTGGTCGCTGGATGAAGAGCAGAGCAGGCCGTTCATCAAGAAAGCACTCGATCTCGGGATCAATTTCTTCGATACGGCGAACATGTACTCGGATGGGACGAGCGAGGAGATCGTGGGCCGGGCGCTGAAGGACTACGCAAGCCGCGACGAGGTCGTGATCGCGACGAAGGTCTTCTACCCGATGCGCAAGGGACCGAACGGCGGCGGGTTGTCGCGCAAGGTGATCCTGAGCGAGATCGACCACAGCCTCCGGCGGCTCGGCACCGACTATGTCGATCTCTATCAGATTCACCGGTGGGACAACGCTACACCGATCGAGGAGACGATGGAGGCGCTCCATGATGTCGTCAAGGCGGGCAAAGCGCGTTATATTGGCGCATCCTCCATGTACGCCTGGCAGTTCCTCAAGGCGCAGCATACTGCCGAACGCAATGGCTGGACGCGCTTCGTGTCCATGCAGAATTACCTCAACCTCCTGTACCGCGAGGAAGAGCGGGAGATGCTGCCGCTCTGCAAGGCCGATGGCATCGGCGTCATCCCATGGAGCCCGATGGCCCGCGGACGGCTGACCCGGGATTGGAACGAGGGCAGCGAGCGCTCGGCGACGGACGAGTTCGGCAAGACGCTGTACGCCGTAGCGGCCGAAGCCGACCGCCGGGTGGTCGAACGGGTGGCCGAGGTCGCGGCGAAGCGGGGCGTGCCGCGCGCGCAGGTGGCGCTCGCGTGGGTGCTGCAGAAGGAGCCGGTGACGGCGCCGATCGTGGGGGCCACGAAGACGCACCATCTCGACGATGCGGCGGCAGCCTTGTCGCTGAAGCTGACCGCGGAGGAGATCGCCAGCCTCGAGGAGCCCTACGTGCCTCATCCGGTTCTCGGTGGATTGAATTGATTAAGCGGGGCACCCCTGATAACGGGGTGTCCCTTTTTGTCAGGCGCGGGAGCCCGGCTGCAAGAATGTCCAATGGCGGGTAAGCGGCCCGGCAGCTATGGTAGAGATGAGAAGACATGATAGAGATGCGATCCTACTGACCTGGAGGTATACCCGAATGCTGGAAAGACTAAGAAGCGTGTTTGACCATCCCCCTGCCGAGTTCTCGCCGGTGCCGTTCTGGTTCTGGAACGACGAACTGTCGAGGGAGGAGATCCTGCGGCAGATCCATGAGTTTCATAGCAAAGAAGTCTCGGGCTTCGTGCTCCACCCCCGTATGGGGCTCCCGCGGACTCAGCCTTATCTGTCCCCGGAATTCCTGGACCTGGCAGAAGCTGCCGTGAAGGAAGCGGCGGAGCACGGCATGCAGGTGATCCTGTACGATGAGGGGATGTACCCCTCCGGAGCAGCCAACGGGCTAGTGGTGAAGCGCAATCCGGCCTTCGCCAGCCGGGGGCTCCGGATGACCGAGACCCCCTGCCCGGCCGGGAAGAGCACGCGCATCACGGTATCCCTGTCCCCGGGAGAGCGGATCGTCTCGGTTCAAGCGGTCCGCAAGGTGTCGTGGGAGGAGATCGATCCCTCCGCTACGCTCCTGCTGCACATGGAGCCCGGCTATGGCGACGGCGACGAGGCATTGTCGCTCGATTTCACTCCGCCGGGGGACGGCGTCTGGTCTGTACTCGTATTCGCCGATGTGTATTCGGGAGGAACGATCCGCGGCATTCACGAAGGACAGGACGACGGGGAGGCGGATGCGCCCCTGGCCGCCGACCTGCTCAATGTGGAGGCGGTCCGCTGCTTCATCGAGGAGACGCATGAGAAGTATTATGCGAAGCTTAGGCCTTACTTCGGCTCCACCGTCATCGCGATGTTCACCGACGAGCCGGATCTGCTGGGGCGCAGGCATCTCCGCGGGCTGAAGCCCTGGACGGCGGATCTGCTGGACGACGTCCTGGCCGCCGGGCTCGCGCTGAAGGATCTGCCGGCGCTGTGGCTGGATGCCGGCGAAGCGACGCAGCGCATCCGGGGGGCGTACGAGCATGCCGTCTACCGCCGGATGACGCAGTCCTACTACAAGCCGCTGCACGACTGGTGCGGGGCGCACGGCATCGCGTTGACCGGCCACCCGGCGGGAAGCGACGATATCGGGCTGCTGCAGTATTTCCATATTCCCGGGCAGGACGTCGTCTGGCGCTTCATCGCACCGGAGGACGGCCTCGGGGTGACCGGGCCGCACAGCACGCTCGGCAAATGCTCGGCGGATTCGGCCCGCCACCGAAGGCGGCGCCGCAACCTCAACGAGGTGTTCGGCGTCTGCGGGAAGGGCGGAGGCTGGTCGCTGACGGCAGACGAGATGAAATGGTATCTCGACTGGCTGTTCGTCCGGGGCGTCAATCTGATCTCGCCGCACGCGTTCTATTATTCGATCCGCAACGAACGGAGGGACGAGCGTCCGCCGGACGTCGGGCCGAACAATATTTGGTGGCCGGAATACCGCCGCTTCGCCCGGTATATCAAGCGGATGAGCTGGCTGATGACGGACAGCGTCAACCAGGCCGGCGTGGCGGTGCTTACCGCGGCATCCGGACTGCCTTGGAGAGCGGCCAGGGAGCTCTATGAGAGGCAGATCGAGTTCAACTACCTCGAAGAGGAGCTGCTCTTCTCGTCGTGCGCCCTGGACGAAGGGACGCTGCGCATCGCGGAGCAGCGCTACAAGGCGGTGGTCGTGGAGAACGGGGACCGGTTCGGCAGCGAGACCTGGAGCAAGCTGCAAGCCTTCTTGGATCAGGGTGGACTTGTGATCGAGATTGAGGATGAGGAGACCGGCCGCAAGAGCGGAGCCGACATCGGACAGCAGCGCCTCCGCGCAGCCGATGCGGCGGCCCTGCTCGGAGCTGGGTTCGGCAAGGACGGCAGGCTGCTGCCTGCAGGCCCGGCGATCCGGGTCAGCCATGTCGTGAAGGAAGGCATTCATTTCTATTGCCTCGTGAACGAAGGGGAAGCGGCCTATGAAGGGGCATTCTCCCTCCCGGTAACGGGCAACGTGGAGATCTGGCATCCGTGGACGGGCGCCATGCAGGCGGCGGCGGTTACTTCAGGCGGGGAGGGGGCAGCCATTGCCCTCCATGTGGAGCGCCGGGAGTGCGTGCTTATCGTCGTCGACCCGACTCCGGCTGCGGCCTCCGTAGCGGAGGGGAGCGGTAACTTCTCCGGGATGGATGCCGCCGCCGGGTGGCAGCTGGCGGAGGAGCAGCGGGTGACCGGCGCATGGCGGGTACAGGGCGCCGCCGCTTCCCGGGAGATCGACACGCTCACCTCCTGGACAGAGTGGGAAGATATGGCGCATTACTCCGGCACGGTCGTCTACGAGAAACACCTGCAGCTGGATGGGGACGCGTGGGAGAAGTACGGCAAAGTGGAGCTCGATCTCGGCGAAGCCCACGAGCTCGTACGGGTATGGGTGAACGGGCAAGAAGCCGGGGTGGCCATGTGGAGCCCGTACCGGTTCCCGGTCGGCGAGCTGCTGCGGCCCGGCGGCAACGAATTGACGGTGGCCGTCACGAACACGCTAGCCAACCGGTATGACGGGCGGTCGCTGCCCTCCGGCCTGATCGGTCCCGCGAAGCTGCTCGGGTATGCGATGAGGGAGGAGTGCTGAAGATGGCAGCAGACGCGCGGTTCACGATCTATCTGGCGGGGGATTCCACGGTTCAAACGTATACGGCAGACCGTGCGCCCCAAGCCGGCTGGGGGCAGTACATCGCAGGATATTTTACGGGGGAGGTCCGCTTCGAGAACCGGGCCATCGGCGGACGCAGCTCGAAGACGTTCATCGAGGAAGGACGGCTGGATTCGATTCTGGAGGAGATCCGCGAGGGGGACTGGCTCTTCGTGCAGATGGGCCACAATGACGCCACGCCGAGCAGGCCGGAACGCTACACGGAGCCCTTCGGCAGTTACAAGGATTATCTGCGGCTCTACATTACAGGGGCCAGGGATCGGAGGGCTGTGCCGCTATTGGTTACACCGATGGGGCGGCTGCATACCGAGGACGGCACGTTCGTGAACGACTTTGCGGACTACTGCACGGCGATGAAAGAGGTTGCGGAGGAGCTGGAGGTGCCGCTCGTCGACCTCATGACCCGCAGCTTGGCGCATTACGCGGCGTTAGGGTATGAAGAGGCGTCCCGCCTCTTCATGGTCTCCGAGAACGGTACGGATCTCACGCACTTCACGGAAGCCGGGGCGAAGCGGCTGGCCGGACTGCTCGCGGAGGGAATCCGGGAGCTGGCGATCGGGATCTCGCCGTATGTCCGCCCGCTGCAGGCAACATGAGTGCAGGCCGGACGGGAAGGGGAAAAGGGAAACGGTGCGGCCTGCGAAGCAGGCTTGCCGGTTCCCTTTTTTAGTATAATAGAATTTATAAAATTTCGAGTTGGAGCTTGTTTTCCACCTTGTTTTTGTTCCTGGTATGGTAGGAACCAAGTAGAGAGTGGATTTAGAGAGGGAATGGGTATGGGGTGGAAAAGGACACGACTTCAAGAGCGGTTGGAACCCCATACCCATTCTTCACCGTGCACCAACGTATGGGTTGGCACACAGAGATCTTAAAGGACGCCGATAGGCGTTTTTCTTATCCTTATGGGCCCACCTGCAGGGTCACCTTCGAGGGAGCTGCCGGAGCACTCAGTTTCCCTTGGCTGTCAGAGTATGCCGAGTCCGTATGCAGGACTACGTCCGTGCTGCCGCTCTTCTGGGGTATGAACTTCAGCGTCACCAGGGACGGGGAACCGCCCTTGCCGGGTACGGGCCCGAGCAGGGAACCGCTCAGCTTCACCTTGCCGTTCGCGCCCAGTACCTTGCCGAGCACCGCTGTAGAGTTCTCCCGGCCGAAGTCGTTGTGAAGTACGGCCTGCATCAGCTTCAGCTTGGCCGGATCGTACTCGAGCTTAGCCAGGAAGCCGTATAGATCCGTCACCTGTTCCGCCTTCAGCGTCACCTCGGCTACGCGGCCCACCTGAATTCGGCCCGTATTGAGCTTCAGTGCGAGCGTGGAGGACGCTGCAGGAGCGGAAGTAGTGGAAGCTTGAATCAACGCAGTCTCCCCGGGGTAGCCCAAGTGGTTATAGGGGACTACGCGGAACTCATACGCTGTCCCCGGCTTCAGCCCGGTGAAGGTGTACTGCAGGACATCCCCGCCGACGCTGGTTGAGAATTCGGCAATATCGGAAGCTTGGTACAGATTATAGCCTTGGACGGTCTCCTTGTCTTCCTGTGCGGGCTGCCATGCGACCGTGATGCTGTCATAAGTTGCGCTGCTGACGGTGAGCGGCTGGGGGACCGGCCAGAACGGCGGAGTAACGGGAGGAGGCGCGTCGACCTGGATGGAGTACAAAGCGCCGTCGATCACCTTATAGCCCTGCCCGTTAACCCAGAAGGTCTTGTCGTAGCTGCCGCCAATGTAGGTGTCGCCCACGTATTGGACTCCCTCCTTGAAATAGGAGAAGGTGCCGTCCGCTTGCAGCTTATCGATGGAGATCTGGTAGGTATCCTGCGGGAGCACCCGCGTCTCTCCTTGGGGGCTGCGGAGGAAGAAGCAGAACTCGCCTTGACCAGCCTGCTCTGCAGGGGTCCGGCCCGTGTACAGCAGCCAGCCTTGGTTCACTTGATAGTAGCTGTCTCTGCTCATGGACAGATTGGAGGCGAGTTCTTTCACGGTGCCCTCCGAGAGTTCATACAGCTTCTCGTAATCCGAGAATACGAGGGTGCTGCCGGTCACCAGAGGCTCTTTATACGAAGTCTCTGCATCCGGGTAAGCGTATAATTCAGTGGTGGTTCCGTCTGCCGGATCGAATTTGTAGATCCCGCCCGAGGCGGTATAGTAGAGTTCCCCGCTCTCCGACATGTCCCAGTTCCCATAGAGGTTGTCGCTGCCCGAAGCCGAAGCGAATTTAACCGACTTGCCGGTATTCGTATTCAGGAGGTAATCCCCGTGTCCGTAGACCGTATATACGGTATAGCCGTTCTTCACGCGTAGGATGGACATCGACGGGTTCACTTCGCTATCCCAGTCCGGAGGAGTGACCGGAGTGAAGGTGCCATCCTTCCACAACCGGAAGGAGGAGCCGGAGGGGTTCCCCAGCAATACACCGGCAGGTACCAGATAGGCCCATGTACCGAAGTCCCAGTAATCGGGGTTCTGATCCAGAACCGTGTCGGTCCCGTCGCTCAGCCGCTTGAGATGGACCGAACCGTCTGCGGTGGTGTAGATCACCCGGTCGCCGTCAAAATCTTCGGTTCTTCCGGGCACGTCCCAGATTTTCTTCAGAACCTCGCTCTCGGCAGAAGACGGTACCGTAACCCGGATGGACTTACTGGCATCGATTACGGAGTTCTGTCCCCTTTGGGAGAAAGGCAGTCGTGGTGCCGCTTCCGGGCTCCCTGTCTGGGCATAGGCGCCGACAGGCAGCAGGAGAGTGCTCATTAGCGACAGCATGGTGATGGATACTTTGCGGTTCATACCTTCATTCCTCTCTAATCCTAAGTATCTACCTTTGTATGTAGGTTGCTCTTACAGGTAGCTTGAAGTGAAGGTTTCGCTGTCTCCCGGAACATTCCTTCTTTGGTAAATGAAAGTTTAGAATTGTCGTAAGGAATAGATCCCGCTGGTCAACCGTGTACAGCCAAGTTTACTGTTGCCAGGGGAGGCTTACCCCTGCTCCGACGTGCCGCCGTTCTCGATAATCAGCTCCAGCCCCGGCATCTCCGAAGCTGCGTCCCGCAGCACCTGAACCAGCGCATGGACGCGTTCACCCAGCTGCCGCCGGCTGTCTTCAAAGTGGATCCACCGGATGACCAGGGGAGCTGCGGCGTAGTCCATCAGGCAATCATAGAGGGCATCGAGATTATGGCCGTAGTAATCCGGGAACAGGAGCCGTGTTTTGAACTCCTGGTGAAACGAATCCATCGTCTTCAGTTCCTTGCCGTCAAGCAGCAGTTCGGTAAGCATGGTTTAGGGGTCTCCTTATTCCGGTTCGTTATGGGGATGTCTTGCTCTATTTCAGTAAAAGGGACCTGCTTCCAGGAAGCAAGTCCTTTTTCGCTGCTATAAACTCAGTACCATCTCTTGAACGTTTGATAGTGGTCGCTGGTCGTGTAGTAGAGGCCGTCATTGGAGAAAACGACACGCTGCGCACCACGGCAGCCCGACTTATAATAGGCGTCGGCTTCATACCAGATGCGTCCTGCTTTGGCCGGCAGTTTGCCCTCCCGGTTAGAGAACACGTCGCCTCCGATGCTGTAACCCGGTGCAACGGTGGCCAGGTTGCATTTGCTGGATACCCAGCCTCTCTGGTTTGCCTCGGACTTGGTCAGGAAGTTATCCGGCAGCCATCCGTATGCTTTGATATGGTTGATAATGCCGGCATAGTCCGTAGGCCCCGAGACGGCCGCTTCCGCAGCAGGAATACCTAGTGGAGCTAACGCACCGATACTGCCGAACACCAAAGCCAATACGAGAACTACCGAAGCCATGAACCTGAACATCGACTTCATTACCTAATGCCTCCTTTGCAAAATGGATAAAATTACAAATTGATTATACTGGAAGCCGGTTCAATTTTTTGTAATGTTTTTGTTAACCTGCAGAGGGTGATTCCGGCAAGAAAATTCCGGTAGAAAGACTCTCAGTAAAAAATCCACAAAAAAACAACCTTCGTCCGGCAGGTGCCGGACAAAGGCCGCTTCAGTTAGAAATGATACATAGGGGATGATAGCTTTAACGAACGAGCAGGTCTTCTTGTTGCTCTTCATCGGCGGTCTCTTCTACAAGATCCATCGAAACCTTGTAGCCGCTGAATTTTTTGACGTTCATGACGGCGCCCTCGAAGATCAGATAGTTGCCCTTGATGCCGATGAGGCGGTCCGTGATCAATGGAGCCTTGGCGAGATCGTAAGTCTTGATCTTCTCGGGCGACTCGAGAAGCGGATAGACGAACTCGTAGACATCGCTGTCATCGAGCAGGTAAGGCCTGAACGCCTCGGGCACATGCTGGAGAAGCTCCCGGCGGCTCTGCAGAAGGTCGATTTCATCGACCTGGCCTTTAAGCATTTTGCGCCAGTCGGTCTTATCCATGACATGCTTGCTCAGCTCGAATTCGAGTTCGCCGGCAAGCTTGCGTGTGGGGAGCTCCGCGATCGGGATCGCCTGCAGCGCCCCCTGGTCTGTCCAGCGCTTCATCTGGTTGCCCTTGCGGGTCAGCCCGACCTTCAGTCCGCTGCTCACGGCAAGATACACATAATGGGGAACCATGCAGTAGGTCTTCGCGAACTCGGGATCGCGGCAGGTGCCTTGGTCGAAGTGGCACTCGTGCGGCTTCACGATACACAGATCGTTCTCCGCGAGCTCGGTGAAACAGGGATAGCAGTATCCGGAGTTGTAGGTCTTCTTGATCCTGCGGGAGCAGTGAACGCAGCGGATCTCTCCCGTGAATTGGATGTGTACGGTGCGGCCGACCCAATCGTTGAGACTAATCTCGGTATCGTCCAGCTTCAGGCTATAGTGAACCGGCGAGTCGTGCCGGTGGGTGAATCCTCTGAGTATTCCGGTTGGCATAAGACAGTCACTCCTGCTGCATAAGATGGGTGGACTCTAGAAATCTATTATACCTAATCTATTATACCCTTTTCTCACTCAAAGGAACAGGAGAGGCCCTGTAGAGCAAGCTTGCAAGCGCCGGGGAGGGGCAAGCTTGCGGGCTTCGGAACAGTTGGCCGGGCGGGCGGCGTGACAGGGACCCTCCATGCAGAGCCAGAGGTGTATAGACGGCCTGGCGTTGTTGGTCTTAGCGGGCTATCTTTGAGAATACTAGAATTTATATCTCACCAGAGCTCGACTCTGTCTTCTTGTGTTTCTTACGAACGCGTATCGTCCTTAAAGGAGGGTGAAGCCCTTTACTCGCGAAATGAAAAAAGCGCTAACAATTGATGTGAATAGAAACTTGTGCCATACTGCTAATGGAGGTGGTACAAAATGTATGAAAATCCCAATATCAAGGTGAGGGATTACAAGCAGCTGATCTCCGGCATTGAATTGTTCGCAGCTTCGCTGTATCAGCGGCACGTTCACATCTGGCTGATGCGTCCGGAGACGGAGCGCATGCTGGACAAGAGCGGCGTGGTCCAAGGGTACGATGATGAGTATGTACAGATCGGCGGCGTCCGCTACAGCCGGGCCTGGTGCAAGTTCTTTGTCGGCAGCCGGATCCGGGCCTAGCTGTCTGCCGGTAGTTTGTTCATGGGAGAAAGGATGAAATAGTGAAATCAACAAAAGGATGGATTCCCCGGCTGCTGCTGTGCAGCCTGCTGGCGATGGCGGTGCCGCCGTCTGCGGAGGGATGGGCTGCCGCTTCTTCTCCGGTTCTGGTCGACGACCTCGAAGACTGGAGCCGGGTCTACGACCGTTCGGCGTCACTGGTTCTGCGTGAGTTCCCCGGCGGGGCGGACGATCTGACCCGGGTGCAGTCAAGCGGCAGAGGAGAGGAATACATAACTTACCGGACGAAGGATCCCCTTCGTTCTTTTGCTGTGGATGCTTATTATACGCCGGGAGGGCGGCCGGTGGATCCCCCGGCGTTCTATGCATCCTCCGACCAGGTGACCTACTCGCCTGTGACGGCGGATGTCTACGATCAGGGCGGGTACTTGCGGTCGGTACGATACGAGTCGGCGGACCTTCCGCCGGATACGCGCTATCTTCAGATCCGGTACCCGGCGGGCGCATCCGGAGAACCTCCTTCCATCGGGAAGGTGGTTCTGAACGGTGCGGCCGGCGTGCGTTCTTCCCTGCCCGCCGGGGTAGTCCCCTACGGCAGCAAGGCGGTGCTCGATACGCCGACCGTAGGAGCGGCGGTGTATTACACGACGGACGGCAGCGATCCCCGTACGTCGCTTACCCGGCAGCCTTATGAGGCTCCGGTGGATATGCTCCGGTATACCGTGCTGAAGACCTGCGCCTTCCTGGACGGGGCGGGGGCAGGGCGCGTCTCCACGTACCGCTACCTGCCGATTCCGGCCGGATCCGGGGAAGGGCGGATCTCTCCGGCGCTGGAGGATGGGTACGTGGACGGCGGTGCGCCGCATGCCGCATATGGCGGCGGGGGCGTGCTGCTGGTCAAGAAATTCCGCAGCCGGGAGGCGTACTTCAAATTCAGGCTGCCGGCCGGGGGCGAGACGGACACAGTCACATTTCAGGTGTACGGCTATGCCTCCGATGCTTCCCGGGCGCAGGCTCTCCTGAGGCTGTATTCGGTCTCCGGAGGGTGGTCCGAGGGTTCGCTGGCCTATGCGAATAAGCCGCTGCCGCTGTCCGTGACGGCTGCGGCCTATGGCGGCACCGGGCCGCCAGGAACGCCGGGAATCGCCGGTGCGGCAGACAGCCTGCCTCCACCGGCAGCCGGGACAGCCGATGCGGTCTACGGCCTGCCATCGTCTTCGGTCACTGGCGATGCGTACGGGAACGCACCGCTTCCCGTCACAGACTCGGTCTATGGCGGAGAGGACGGTTCATCGGTAACCGGACTTACCTACGGCCAGCTGCTGCAGGAGCAGAGGCTGGAGTACGGTACGCCCGGCTGGCTGCAGTTCGATATAACCGGATATGCGCAGGAGGCCCGGCGCCTGGGAGTTCAAGAGATCAGCCTGGCACTGGTCAATGCGACCGACGGCATGACCTTCCTGAACAGCCGGGAGTCGGGGGAGACCGCCCCGTTCCTGATGTCCTCTCCGGGGGGGGGCCCGGGCCTGACGGATCCGCTCGATACCTTCGGGAAGATCTACAGCCGGGCGAACGTGTACCTGACCGGCAGCGACCCGGCCAGTTTCGGCGGCGATGCCTCCCGTCTGACGCGCAGCTCTACGGCCAAGGGGAGCATAGTGTACCGTACCTCCTACGACATCGGCTCCCTCTCCGTCTTCGCCTACCAATATGCCGGGTCTGCCGTAGAGAAGCTGCGTCTGTATGTCTCGAAGGACGGCATGGCGTACGATGAGCTGGAGGCGGAGACCTACGGCGCGGGCCGGGCCTCCGGCAGCTGGCAGCCCTATGTCTATGACGCCGGGGGACTTGCGGAAGGCATCCGTTACCTCAGGATCGAGCTGCCGGAATCCTACGACAAGCCTTGGGCGCAGCAGATCTCCCTGGTACAGCTCAACCGGGGCACGCCGGCCGTCCAGCTCAAGACCGAGCGGGGGGCAGGGGGGCTGCAGGCCGAGCTGAGCTCCGCTTCTTCGGGAGCGAGCCTATTCTACAGGCTCGGGGAGGATGCGGCATTCGAGCGTTATACCGGTCCGATTGCGCTGACAGGCCATCCCCGGCTGCAGACGTATGCGGTGGCGGACGGAAGGGAGCCGAGCCCGCTGCGCACGTATGAGCTCAATGCGACGGATGAGATCAAGGTCGACCGCTTCGGGCAGATCGTGTCCGCCCCGTTCCCGGAGAAGGTGAAGAGCGAGCGGGAGCTTCGGCAGGACGCCAAGGACGATGCCGCCTATTATGACGGCTTGAACCCGCCCGTAACGTGGGATACTTATGGCGGACTCGCCGGGAGCGCAGAGCGGTACGGCCTTGCCGGGACAGGCTATTTTGCGGTGGGGGAAGCCGAGGGACGTCCGGTGCTGAAGACGCCCGAAGGGAATCTGTTCTTTAGCCTGGGCGTCAACGGACTGACGAATATAGAGACGTATACGATGGTACGCGGACGTGAGGGGAAGTATGAATGGATTCCGCCTGCCGAGGGCGAATACCAGCCGGCCTTCGTCCCCGGCGACCCGGGCAGCTTCTCGTATTACATGGCGAACAAGTACCGCAAGATGGGGAGGTTCCCGAGCGGCGGCGGCCTCTATACCGAGGCGGTAGGGCGTCTTAAGAAGTGGGGGTTCAATACCGCCGGGGGCTATTCCCCCGAGCAGTACGGCAGCGCGAACCGCTTCCCTTACGTGCGGATGCTGCCTCTGAGCTGGATGGATTGGGCCAAGATCCCAGGCCTTAGCTTGTTCGATATCTTCGCGCCGGACGCGGAGAAGAAGATCGACGAGACGTTCGCGGCCGTTCTGCCCGCACACCGGGAGGATCCCATGCTCCTCGGATATTTCCTTGACAATGAATACGACTACCACAAATTCCACCGGCAGGTGCCGAAGCTCAAGGGAAGCAAGGCCGCCATCAAGCTGCGCCTGGTGAGCGAGCTTGCGGCAAAGTACCGGAGCATCGGGGCGTTCAACGCGGCCTGGGGATCTTGCTTCACTTCGTTCGACGACATGAAGGAGAAGGAACTCCCGCTGCAGAGCTCGGCCTCGTGGAAGGATATGAACGACTTCTTCGAGCTCTATCTCGATACGTTCTACGGAACGGTCTCGCGGATCTACCGCAAATACGACGGGAATCACCTGCTCCTCGGCGACCGGTGGATCACCACGCCGTTCCACGATGCGAAGCTCCGGGGCTATCTCGCCGAAGCGTCGGGCAAGTATATGGATGTCATCTCGATCAACTATTATACGCGCAAGATGGAAACGGACCTTCTAAGCGAAGTGCATGTGAAGTCGGGGGGCAAGCCGATCCTCTTCAGTGAATTCGGCTACGGCACGGCCGAGCAGGGGTTAAAGCCGCTCGTGCCGGGAACGGCGGCGAATCAGAACGAGCGCCAGCTGAGGTACCGCAATTATGTCGAGGGGGCGGCCAGCCTCGGTTATGTCGTGGGCGTGCACTGGTTCAATTATGTGGATCAGGCCCCCACGGGGAGGTATTGGCAAGGCATCGGGGATTGGGCGGAGCGGTACAATTCCGGACTCGTCAATGTTGCGGACAGGCCCTACAAGACCTTCCTGGCCGGAGCGATGAGAACCAATTACGATATTTACCAAGTGCTTCTTGGCGAGCGTCCGCGCTTCTATTATGATTTCAGCAAACCCCAGTGAAGCGTCGAATAAAAAGCAATAAATAAAAGCAGCGTCCCATAAAGCTGCTTACATGAGGAGAGTCAAATAAGCCCTGCTCCGCGGAATGCGGGGCAGGGCACTTGGCCGTCGGCCCGGGTGTCCAGTCGTCCTGTATCGTTCGGCTCCCATCGAACCGTCTCGTCTAACTAATGAATGATCCCGATGTCCAATGCTTTCTGGTAAGCCTCTTCCTTATTGTGTACTCCCAGCTTGATATAGGCAGAGGAGGCGTAGTTTCTGACTGTACCGTCGGACAAATTCAGTCTGGAGGCGATCGTCTTGTACCGCAGTCCTTTGGCAACTAGCTGCAATATTTCTACTTCCCTGGCAGTCAGCTCATAGTCAGCGGCTGCTTTCAATTGCGGAGATGGCATGCTCCCATCGAATCTCTCGAATATTTTGTGGGACATCTCCTGATCGATCAACGTACCTCCTCGGTGAACAAGCCGGATCGTATCGGCCAGCTCAAGCGGAGCGGCCGATTTCAGGAGGAACCCGTCCGCGCCGTTACGCAGCAAGTCCAACGCTTGGTCCGTATCCTGAAAAGTCGTAAAAATCAATACGCGGATATGCGGCCATTGCTGCTTGATCAATTTGGCGGCCTCCGCTCCGTCTAAGCGCGGCATATCCAAATCCATAAGCACTACGTGGGGCTGAAGAGATCCGCACAGGTCGACGGCTTGCTCGCCATCCTCAGCCAAGCCGACTACGTCTAAATCCTGGTGATGTCCGAAAAGTGTCCGCAGACTTTCCCGAAAAAACGGTTGATCGTCGGCCACCAGCAGACGAATAAGCTCGTCCGCCTTGTCCGCTGCTCTCGGCAAATTACAGACGACAAGCGTCCCGTCTCCCGGCTTCGTATAGACGGACACTTGACCCTGCAGATTCATCGCCCGCTCCTTCATCGCGTTCATGCCAAAGCCCTCCCGCCATTCTTCCATCCCTCTTCCGTTATCCTGCACCTCGAGCCTCGTATATTGCTGCTCGAATTGCAGAGTAACGGTGATTTCCGTGGCCTGGCCGTGACGAACCGCATTGGTAAGCGACTCCTGCAAGCAGCGAATGAAGGTCATCTTCGCTTGCCGGGACAGCCGGTACTCCTCTCCGTACGCGCTGAAGCTTACACCGACTTGGGCATGCTCCTGAAATTCATCCCCAAGCTTTTGCAAAGACATGACCAATGAAAGCGACTGCTGCGCGGACTCCATTTGATGCAAGTAGCTCCTCACTTCCTCGATACTGTTGCGGCCCAGCTCCAACAAGGAATCGAGCCTCTGAGTACCGGTGTCGGTAGCAAGCTCGGAGCGCAATGCTTCCATGCCCATGATGAGGGATGTATAAGCATGGCCGACCGTATCGTGGAGTTCCCTCGACAGTCTGTTCCGTTCTTCTGCCAGCGTGATGCGCTCGATTTGGGACATATATTGCTCAAGTACCCTATTTTGCTTGCGGATCGTAGTATTCTGCCGATGGTTGACGATCAATAAATGAAAAGCGAATCCCATCACATAAGCAAGTCCATAGTAGGTGACCATGAACCAATAGCTGTTGCTTGGCGCAACCACATAGAATACTCCCGGCAATATAAAGACGGTTGCCGGGGCCGTCCAGCGATACGACTGCTGCGCGCTGTTCGCCGCGATCAGAAACGTGGATACCAGGAAGGTAAGATAGGCTTCCGGAAATAGCGAAGTTAAATGAATACTTAGTCCGCCAAACAGCAGGATTTCTGTGAGTAAATAATATTTGTAGCTCAGCTGCAGACAAACCCATGGAATAGAGAAAACGGCAATCTCTAAAAAAATGACGATCCACAGAGGCAGCGCCAAACCCTCCTGAAAACGTATCGACGTGAGGATGAGCGAAACGCTGGTAATAAGGCGGAGCCCCAGCATAATCCAATCATACCAAACCCACTGTTTCACCATATCCAACAAGTCGTTCCACCCCTAAGCGGCTTTCTGTTTTATTTCCAATCCTATTATAGTCTAAACCTTAAGGCTGTGCCTATGTTGTTATTTAGGCTGCGGCACCAGCACTATCGCAAAGACCGGCAGCAAAACAGCTATCGGTTTAGCTGCCTGGTCATGCTGCGCGTATAGCCTCCGATTTTTTTCGCCAAACCATCGGCCAGCCTGGAGCTTATGGCCGCAAGCACCACGCCCACAGCCATGATAAGAAGTGATTTCGCAAAGGTGTCGACCTCCAGGAACATGAAATTCATATCCATGTGCCGGTACAATAAGGGTGCCAACAGGCAAGCAAGGGGGGTCACATAGAACACGGCTGCACAGACGAGACTAACGAGTCCGATCAAGAATTTTCGCATTAACCAAAAGACGGCGGACCAGTTGCGGCGGTCCGTAAGCTCAAATTTGGATTGAGCCCAGACCGATGCACCCGTTGCTGCTCTTCTGTAATAAGGGTCTGTCGTGATATCGGTATACCTTTTCGTCTGCGTCCGTTCGAACTGGATGAACACTGTAGTCGTTCGCAATACACGGGTAACCAGGGGAATGCCGATGACTGTGAATGAAAGACTTAAACTGAACGATAAAGCCACCAGGTAGAAGCAAAAGTAAAAAAATCCTGTAGCGAAAGTGAACAATAAAAAATAACCATTCCGGATGAAACCTGATTTCATGAGGTTCATCGCTCCTCTCCGTGTTATATCCGCATCGTACGGCGTCTTGCGTCAACCCTGCCAGTGTAAAAATGTCATATGACATGTTCGGCTTGTGCTAAACAGATAGGACAAGATGCAAAACAATCCCATTCCTGGTTGACCCAAGCAGGGATTGTCATAAGGTAGTTACTTCATATGCGACGGACTGGTTTGGCGTATGTGTAAAACAAGATCAAACTGATCCAGGAGGGACACATCAAAGAATGGCGACTCGTTCGGGACGACTTGTGCCCCAAGGCTCAGCAGCCCTCTCTTTTCTCTCACCCATTGCTCTGCCTCCCCCTTGAGATGACGATGATCCAACAAAAACATTTCATGTGAGACCTGTCCCAACGTATCATTGGAACTGTTCTCATCCTGCGGAATCGGATTTGTCGAAAGCTTGTTGTCGCTGGAAGAGCTGAATTGGCTGTATAAGGTGTAACTCCCCTCCGTGGTGGTGCTGCCCATGACGACATATTGATCGCCTAGACGATTTTTCAAAAACTGTCCGGCTCCTTCAGGGTATAACTTTTTATCGATGATGCCCTTGGCTACATGTATATTGTGTCCCCAAATCATCGTTTTGCCGCCTAATGCCTCTTGGGCCCACATGGCATGATCTGCTAAAAATTGTTCATGCAGCTTCAATAGGCTTGGATAGTCGCTTGCATTCATCATCGTTGTGAAATTCTCTATCGCCTTCGCCGTTGCTCTTATCCAGATCAGTTCGGTTGAACCGTTCTCAGGGTTTGCCTGCTTGGTCTTGTTATCGAGCAACCGGACTACGTTCTGAGCGTCAACCTTGAACCTTTCTTTCGCCTCGGGAGCCAGCTTCATATAGTCCTGCAAGTTTCCAGTCACAGCAGGCAGCTCTTTATAACTTTCTTCCACTTCTGCCAGTGCATCAGGGTGATGCTGCTTCACATAGTCAATCACTTTATCATAGACGCTTGGATCCAGTGTCTTTAAGTCAAGTCCGATAAACTGGATTTTGCTCTTGTTCGATGAATTGGCATTATAATCCTTCATCCATTCCACCATGGCTATAATTTCATCTGTCGGATACAGCAGCTTCAAAAAT
The DNA here is from genome assembly GCF_027533645.1 of Paenibacillus caseinilyticus. Classification (GTDB taxonomy): domain Bacteria; phylum Bacillota; class Bacilli; order Paenibacillales; family NBRC-103111; genus Paenibacillus_G; species Paenibacillus_G caseinilyticus. Next base: position 132,239 of record NZ_JAQAGY010000009.1, on the reverse strand, counting down.
TCTCTGGGATCTCCTTGTCCCGTTTGGATGTAATCGTTGAGCTTTAATCCGTTTCCCCAATCTTCTTCCATGGCGAAATTCGTAAAGCCCATCTCGGTGACCAAATACTTCACAAGGCGAAACTTCATCGTGAAAATTTCGGAACTTCCGTGATTATTTTCCCCGAGCCCCACGTAATGGGCAGCCCCTATCATGTTCTTAAGCGGCTTTAGATCATCGAACGGTTGGTTCGGGTCCAGTGTCTTCAACGGCTTCACCTGGGATTCAATGGATTGGACGATCTTATTCTGGATCGGTTGAGCAGAACTGGCGGTTTCCCTTGATTGCACTTCCTTTCCAACGTTCCCTGCACATCCTGCAGCCAATAATGCTGCACTAACCAATAAAGCCAGGCCGCCATACATTTTCTTCCTCATTCTGTTTCCACCTCTGTTGAGTTATTTGGAAAAGCAAGATTGATCCGCCAACGCACCATGCGTCAATCGCTTCATCCGATTGTCACTCATGTACCGTCACGTTTCCTAGTTACGAAAGATCATGAATTGGTTTGACAAGCGTCACAAGGACATGATTACATTTCTACCCTGCTTGGGGCGGGGGCAGATCTATCTTAAGAAAACCTGAAGGCACACCAAAAAAGGCTTAGCCGCTTCAGTTTCGAAGCCGGCTAAGCCTTATAGAGGGTGGGGGGAACGGGCGGGCGAGAAGATCTTCGGCCGGAGGGATGCAGGCGCGTCTAATCTTCCCGTTTCTCGATACACTTGATGACGGCCTGACTGTTGTCCGACATGAAGTTGCAGAACTCGGCGTACGTGTCAAAGCAGTGATCCTGATCGTCTACCGTTACGATGTACATTGACTTATCATCCATGACAACCATCACTCTCCTTTACTTACATATATGATGCAGGAGCGAATGTAGTACAAGATGACCGGCCATGATCCAAAATAAACAGCGAAGTTGTTTATAGGATCATTACCCCCATCCGGTAGTGTTGAAACATCGGGCGTCCTCCTATTGACGCTATGCACCATTTGGCATAAGATGGATGACAGTGATCACTGACATTGCAGGAATGGAGGAACAGCATATGAACGGCAGTACCCCTCTGGGCAGCGACGATAAGCTGCTGCTCGCGGCCATCGATCTTATAGCGGACAAAGGATACAACGGCGTATCGACCAAGGAAATTGCAGCCGCCGCGGGACTCAGCGAGAAAACCCTGTTCCGGCGGTTCGGCACGAAGCGGCATCTGCTGGAGTCCGCGTTCGACCGGTATCACTATGGGGAGGAGATGAAGAAGCTTTTCGCGGAGAGGCTGGTGGGAGACCTGCGGCAGGACCTGCGTCTGATCTCCCGGACGTATCATGACCTCATGAACCGCAACCGCAAGATGATTATGATCAGCATCAAGGACGAAGGGCATCTGCCGGGCTTTCAGGAAATGACACGGAAGCATCCCCAGCAGTTCATGGAGGGGTTGACCGAGTATTTTAGGACCATGACCGGGAAGGGGAAGGCTGTGGTGCCGAATCCGGAGCTCCAGGCCGCGGCCTTCCTGATGATGCAGTTCGGGGCCTTCATGAACAACCTGGAGAACGGCGGTGCGTTCGCAGGCATCACACTCGAAGGGTTCATCGAAGAGAGCGTGGAGATTTTTGCTAGAGGGGGGGCTCTCTAGTTTTTTTAAGGCTTGAATGACAGTCAGTGCTGACAGACATTCTGCATAGAACACTTCGGGTAATCATACGGTAAAAATGGAAAAATGTGCTTACGCAGTTGGAGGAGGGATAAGATGGATCGGTTATGGACGAAACCTTTCATTGTATTGACCTTGGCAATGCTGTTTCTCGGCACCGGATTTTATCTGCTGCTGCCGACACTGCCTCTTTACATCCAGAAGCTGGGCGGCACAGACAGCCAGATCGGCCTGGCCGCCGGTGCCTTCACGATCGCCGCAGTAGCCTTCCGGCCGCTGGTCGGCGCCCTGCTGGACCGGTACGGCAGACGCCTGTTCATCCTCTGGGGGCTGGCGGCGTTCACGCTCTGCATGGTGCTCTACGACTGGGCGGCGGGCATTGCGGCGCTGATGCTGCTGCGGATGCTCCATGGCGTAAGCTGGGCCGTGACGACCACTTCCATCTTCACCTCGATCACGGACAGCATTCCGGCTTCCCGGCGTGCGGAAGGCATGGGCTGGTCGGGGACGGCCATGACGGTTGCCATGGCGGTCGGGCCATTGCTCGGATTGTGGGTGCTGGAGCATTTCTCCTATCCGTATTTATTCGCATTCGCTGCGGCTCTGTCCGCCGTCTCGATCCTTCTGGCGTTGGGTGCCCGCATTCCGTTTCGGCCTAAGGCGGCCGCGCGGATGGTATTCTTCGACAAGTCGCTTGCCCCCATCGCCGCCGGCGTCTTCTTCCTTGCCGTCGCCTATGGAGGCGTGACAACCTTCCTGCCGCTCTTTGCGGGGTCCATCGGTGTGAACGCGGGGCATTTCTTCCTGATCTATGCGATCACGCTGACCTTGATCCGCCCGCTGGCCGGCTCGCTGTCGGACCGGCGCGGCGAATTGGCCGTGATCGTACCAGGCCTTGGCCTGACGGTCGCCGCCCTGGTCGTGCTTGGGAACGCCGGCGGCCTGACCGGCGTGATCACCGCTGCGGTACTCTACGGAATGGGCACAGGCGCATCGCAGCCGGCCCTTCAAGCGGCCGTGCTCCGGATGGCCCACCCGGAGCGCAAGGGAGCGGCGAACGCCTCGTTCCTGACCGCGTTCGACCTGGGCATCGGGCTGGGCTCCATCGGTCTCGGATGGGTATCCCAATACCTCGGGTACCCGTCCTTGTTCCTCATCAGCGCGGTCTCGGCCGCCGTATCCCTCTTCATAGCCGCTGTCTTCGTGAGCCGGATGCTGAAGCACCGGGTCCCCGTACAAGAGAGCGATCCTATAATCCAAACGACCGAAGGAGTGTGAATGGAAATGAACAAAGCGGTATTGGTGGTAAGGGTGCTATTTGGGATCTTCCTGCTTGCCTTTGCGGTGATGAGCTTCTTCATCGAAGCCTCCGTCCCCGCCAATTACCCCGAGGCGGCCAAGCAATTCATGGCGGGGCTGACGGGTGCCGGCTATATTCTCTTTATCGTGACGCTGCTGAAAGGGCTGGTTGGGTTGTCGATGCTGACGGGACGGTTCGTACCTCTGGCGCTCGTCCTGTTCGTTCCGATCTCGCTGAACATGCTGCTCTTCCATCTATTCCTCGAACCGGCCGGAATGCTTCCCGCGCTCGTCCTGTTTCTCATGAACGTCTTCCTTCTCTTCGGCTATCTGGACAGCTACCGTCCGCTCCTGAGAGCCAAAGCGTCGAAGGGGACGGGCGGCGCCTCCCTCCGGGGATAACTCGCCGGCCCCGCTGCATCGCTTCTGAAGAACGGCCCATTCCCGGGGCCGTTCTTTTCTATGGAAGGGAGAGGAGGGAGGCTTAGGGCCTCCATGTGACGATCTGGGCCGAGGGTAAGCGGACTTGGCTTAGGGAGGCTTCCCATAATAGAATGGATAGGTACGCTGGCTTCGGAGAGTGTGCCGCAGCCAGAGAGGATGGAGGCCAACAGATCAATGTACGAATTATTTGTCCTGGGCGAGCTGTCGATCGGAACGAGGCATGGGTATGAGGAGAGGACGTAACGCCGCAGCCCGCGGCCCATAGGGCCGGACCGACCGGGCACAGAAGAAGAAGCCGGCAGCACGCTGCACCGGCTTCTTCTTCGTGTCTATCTTCACCCTCTTTAGACAGCAGGAGCTCCTTGTTCCTCAGCCGGCGAACCGCCCGCATACCAGAAGAGCGCATACTCGGTCATGGTGGAGGCGTGACCCATCTGGCGGAGCATCGCCGACACGTTCCCCCGGTGATATGTCCCGTGGTTCACCACTTGGAGCACCATCTCGGACAAACTCGTTTCCCGGATGCCGGCATACGGATTATCGAGCAGGAGCTTCTTCTCCAAGTCGGGCTCGCGACCGAAGAAGGAGGCATACTGCGCGGACAAGCTGCCGAACAGGGATGACAGCTCTGTGGCGTTCCGCTGCTCCGCGTCCGCTTGGATGCTGGCGCTGGCCGCTATGGCATCGTTCATCGACTTCCCGTCCATGATGCTCAGCCAGGCACAATCCGTCGTATAGATATGCGCCATGGCTTTGGAGACCGTGGGGAAGATGCTGCGGATCTCCTGGGTGTAGACATCTTGGGGCAGTTCGTCCAGCCGGCCGAGCAGGGTCCGGTTGGCCCAAATATGGTATTGGTACATCGTAGCAGCACAGGTCATAGTCACATCTCCTTTGGGGCTAGGCGGCTTCCATTCGAGCCTTATGTTCCTATTATAAGCCGGGGATGGTGACAACAGTCTGTCAGGGATGTATACAATAAAATATTTCCTGCGAGACGCGGCAGCCTTGCGATGTGTCCCCCATGCCAAAGAAGAGGCACGACGTGTGCCTCTTTTTCTTGATAGCTAAGAATTTATATCTCGCCAGAGCTCGATCCTGTCATCTTACATATCTAATAAACGCGCCCGTCCTTAAAGGACGGCGAAGCCGTTTATCTTGCGTATTGTTCTTCACAAGTAAATCCGGGCGTGTAACCTTGCCAAGCATCTACCCATATACTGGGGTATCTGCAGTGCCTTACCTGCGGCTGAGATAGTTCGCGTACTCCAGCGGCCGGGAATAGACGGCTCGCCGGGTGTGGCGCAGTTCCGCGTACATCGTCTTTTGGGGCTTGCCGTTCATCTCGATAATCCAGGGATGCCCCTGGCCGTCCAAGGCAATATCTACGCTCAGCTCGCACATCGGTTTGCCGATATCCATCTCTACAATCTCAGCGGCCCGCAAGCTGATATCATACATCGTTTTCATCATCGGTTTGATAGCGGAGGCAGGATAGAGGCGGCCAAGCGCCTCTTTCGACAAGACCACTTTCTCGCTGACGCTCGTATTGAAGCATCCTGGATAGGCGATCCGGGAGGCCGCATTGGTTACGGACCATTGCCCCGTTTTGTTTTTTTGGGCGAGAATCCGGATATCGAAGTGGCGGTGCTGAAGCTGCCGCACCTCAATTCCCTGCTGGATCAGGTAAGGCGTGGAGCCGATGAGGCGTTCGATCTCTTCCTGAAACCCGGCGATGCTGCCGGCGATGATCCGGGGTGTCGTATGATGGTCCGCCACGTGGACTTCGCCTGAGTCCTGCAGCGCTACGCGGTATACGCCTTGGCCCATATGTCCGTTGCAGGGCTTCAGGTAGAGGAGCTTGTGAACGCTTAGCAGCCGGGCGGCGGTGTCTCTGTCGTAAGCCCAGGTGTCCGGCAAGTAAGGCGAGAGCCAGCGGCTCAAACTCCGGTGAACATCCAGCTTGTTGAATTGGTTGGCAGGATTGAACAGCTTCCCCGGGCCGATAGCCTGCTCGAGACGGTCTCTGACCTCATCATCCAACCGGTAGCAGCGGTTATAGACCAGCTTGGGGAGGGGGACGAGGCCCTCCGTCCACTTCCCGTTCCTCAGCTGAAGGCAGCGGATTTGTCTGCGCCTCCAGTCGATAGACGAGGGGGTGAAGCATACGAGCTTCATCCTGGCAGGCTTATGCAACATGTAGGTCCGGAGGGCTGGCTTTCTTCGCTTGTCGTCCTCGACCAGGATGCCGATCGTGCCTGGATGCCGGTTCAAGAGGATTCCTCCTTCCGTGTGCAATTGGTGTCTGTATATCATATGTGAGGATGGCGCATATGCATGGACAGGTGCACACTGTGCGGCCAAAAGAGGGCGCATATAACGATTCAGCCGGGCATAGAATCTCATGTAGACCTTGATACCAGCCGGAAGGCGAAGGATCACCTTCCGTATGGGGCCAAGGATTCTCTATCATGCGAAGGAGCGTGAACGCGACTATGGGTAGATTACCAGGCCCTCCCGGCCCTCCGGGACCACAGGGACCGACAGGTCCGACAGGCGCTACAGGACCGACGGGACCGGCAGGCCCTGCCGGACCGCCGGGTACTTCCGGGATCTTCATCGAATTTGAATGTGCGGAGTTCGGCGGGATCGTACTGACAACGGCTGCGCCTATTGCTGACCTGGCATCCGTGACGATCACGGTAGACGAACCCGGTAACATCGTCTGGCTGACCGCCTATGCCACATGGACGCCCAGCGCGGCGAGTCCTACGATTGCATTCAGCATCCTCCGGGACGGGACGACGGTCTTATGTACGGCAAGCGACACGCCGGTGTCGGCCAACAGTCCGATCACGACGGCCCTGACCTGCTGCGATATGGGGGCGGCTGTAGGCACGCATACGTATACGCTGCGTGCTACGGGAACCATTCCGGGAGCGGGCAATATCACGATCACAATCAATGAGGGAACACTGACGGCGGCGGAGATTGATACGTAAGACACATCCATACGTAACACCGATCCATACGTAAGACCTTCTTTTCGCCCTATGCAGGAGAGCAGGCGCTTGGAATCCATAGAATACCCGGGGACCCCGTCCAGGCTTGGATGGGGTCTTCGACTGCGCCCGCGATCCGTTCTGGCGCAGGCCTGTCTGTACTTACCGCAATCCGTAAGAAACCGGGCGTCCCCTTCATGGTATACTTAGGAGGAAGACAGCGAGAGACAAGCCGGCAAGAAAGCAAACCATCCTACCATGAGGTGATGCCCGATGGCACTGAGAGCCGAACAAATCTTTGTGAATTTACCGGTAAAAGACTTGGATCGTTCTGTCGCTTTTTTTACTTCCGTAGGCTTCGAATTCAATGCGCAGTTCACTGACGAGACAGCCACTTGTATGGTGATCAGCGAGCATATCTACGTCATGCTGCTTGTGGAGAGCAAGTTCCAGTCTTTCACGGGCAAGGAGATCAGCGATGCTTCCCGGAGCTCGGAAGTTATTCTGGCCCTGTCCGCCGAGAGCAGGGAAGCGGTGGACGACATCGTGAACCGGGCGCTGGCTGCAGGCGGCAAGCCTTCCAACGAACCGATAGATCACGGCTTCATGTATTCGTGGAGCTTCCAGGACCCCGACGGCCACCTGTGGGAAGTTCTCTATATGGATTCGGGTGCCGTCCAGCAAGGATAAGAGAGATTCCGGGTTTCCCTGCAGAACATCGCATCCATGGTGCGGTGTTTTTTGGCGCTGCTGCACACATAGATGCCTGCCGGGGCGGTGGTATGGGCAAACCTTAGGGAGTTGTGGTATTTTACTCTCATGGATTCATGCTTGCTGTTATTCGATGGGAGGACTGCTCTATGGAACGCATCGCCGTTATATCCGACATTCATGGGAATCTGCCTGCGCTGGAAGCGGTACTGGAAGATATCGATACCCGGGGAATCGCGCGGGTGATATGCCTTGGCGATCTCATTGGCAAAGGCCCCAGCTCGGACCTCTGCGTAGACCTGATCCGGGAGCGGTGCGAACGGGTGGTTATGGGCAACTGGGATGAGTTTATGTCGAAGCCCAGCGAGATCACGGAGGTTCAGTGGCATCAGTCAATGCTGGGGGAAGAGCGGATGAGCTACTTGGCCTCGCTCCCCTTCTCGGCGGAGTTCTGGATGAGCGGCAAGTATGTCCGGCTATTCCATGCTTCACCGCGAAGCCTGTACGAACGGATTCAACCCTGGGACGACGCCGCCCGGCGTCTGTCGCTGTTCGATTCTTCGGAGCACTGCCAGCGCCCCATCCCGGCCGATGCGGCCGGTTACGGGGATATTCATCAGGCTTACATGCAGCATCTGGGCGGGAAGCTTCTATTCAATGCGGGCAGCGTAGGGAATCCGCTGGATCTGCCCCAGGCTTCCTATGCGATTCTGGAAGGCGTATGGGAGAGCGAGACTCCCGCCCCGCTGACGGTCCAGTTCACCCGTGTGCCATATGATGTGGAGCTGTCGGTGCGGCAGGCCATGGAGTCCGGCATGCCTTATCTGGAAGCCTATATAGGGGAGCTTCGAACCGCCGTCTACCGGGGCAGCAGCAAGTAAGTCAGGCTCCATCCGAGCTAATGAATAGCCTGAAGAAGCGGCCAACCGGGAAGGTGTCTCGGGGCCGCTTTTTTTTGATAATACTAGAATTTATATCTCGCCAGCCAGAGTCCGATCCTGTCTTCTTGTATTTCTTATAAACGCGCATCGTCCTTTCAAGGGCGGCGAAGCCGTGTATCTTGTACCACAGGGCTTGTCCGTATATGGTATATTATGGAATAAAGGGAGTGGTGCAAATGGCAGAGGGATTCTGCACGGGGACTAGGCAAGAATCGGAGGCAGGGGCATGAACCGGGGGGTATTTTTTGTCTTCAGCCTGCTCGTTGCCCTTGTGGCGCCCGTAACGGCTTACTTCCGCCTCATAGCCCAGTTGGTCGCCGGCATGCTCGTGCCGGAAGGGGTGGACAACGTAGCGGGTCTGGCTATCGTCATTGTTGTGATTCCCCTGTTCTTTCTGATGCTGAATGCCGTGCTGTATGCGGTGCTGTATTATTTCGCGGTGGCCCCTAACCGAGACTCCGGTATTTCGTATTCCCTCCTTCTGCCGCAGAAGGATTCCCCATGGGTTCAGGTGGTCAGGGGATTAGGGTATGTGTGGCTGGTGTATCTCAATGTGGAATACGGGAAGCTGAACATTTATCCGCTGTGGATCTGGGCAGTCGATAATGTGATTGTCATTCATTATATCGTGTGGACGCTAAGACTGGTTAAAGATAAAATCAAGACGGATCCAAGATAAAATCAGTCCTGGCATGCAGAAGATGCAATGGTTTTCGATAAAATCCTACACGGTTCTCCCTCATTCATCAAAATAATGGGTTCTATCGCCTATTCCTTTTCATGGTAATGTTCGTCACAATATACTATTGAACTTCGTTCAAATACATAATCAGAAAGATTGGGACATCATGATGAAGAAACAAGTCGTATCGAGCATACTCCTCTCGGCGGTGCTGCTGCTCACAGCGTGCGGCGCAAACCAGCAGGCGGAGGCGCCCGCGCCTGCTCAGGAGCTGGCTAAGAACGCTGCCGCAACGCCGGCCGCCGAACCGAAGAAGGAGACTGCCGCCGCCAGCACAAAGAAGCCGGAAGCCGCTTCATCGAGCGGGGGCAGCGGGGGCAGCCCGCTCAATCCGAACATCGCTGTGGAATCGGAGGGTAACGTTGAAGTCATCTATACGAACCAAGCGCCAGGCTATACCCACAATATGGATGGCTTCAAGGTTACCGTCGAAGAATATCAAATCGTAAAAGTAACGGATATGAACAAGCGGGTGGCCTCCATTCCGTTCGAGAATCAAACCGAAGGTTATGTGGTGACAGCCAAGGTGACGCTCGATAATGGCTCAGGCAAGGCGATGTACTATAACAATAACTATCGGATTCAGGTCAGCAAGTCGAGCGATTATGTCCCTAACGATAGCAACCGCACGTTCATCCGCAAGGAAGATCAGCTGAAATCCAAGCAGGAGACGGAAGCCTCGAAATTCGCCTCAGGCGAGAAGATTACGGGGCTGATCTCCTTCACATTGACCCATGAGGAATTCGCATCCCTGAAGTCGGTGAAACCCAAATTCATCATTGAAGGGGGAGCCTCGGACAACGACCAGTTCAAGGGGAGTTTCAAAGGCGATGCCACCTTCGATTTCACTTACAGCGAGGAGCAGAAGCAGCAGGCCGCGAGCGAACCGAAGTTCTATCCGGACCGTCTGACCACGGACAACCTGGCCGATAAGAAGATGATCTTCGAGAAGACCGGAATCGGGGAGACGAAGCAGATCGGCGATGTCAAGATCACCTTGGACGGCGTCCAATATACGGAAGTCATTCCGACTGCAGCCAATCAGGCGAGGTTCAAGACCTTCGGCGAGAACGGGATTGTGGCGGTTACCGTCAAGCTGCTGATCGACAACCCGTCGGATACGGCGCTGAGCCTGTTCTCGACCGGCTCCAAGCTTCATGTGGATGGGAACCGCGGTACGGCGCTCTCCCAGGGATTGGTCGAGCCGCGAGATCCCGATGAGGTGAAGCCGGGCGGCGGGGCGACCAAGTACCATGTCTTTCTATTCCGCAAGGATGAGTTCGGCCTCTACAAGGCATTCGGTCTCGAGTTCGGACCGTTCACGGGCACGGACGGCAAAAGGCTGTTCAAAGAAGCTACGGCGGAGTTCACCCTGCCGAGATAACGCCATCGCCAGGCTGTCCGGAAAATGGGAGGGGAGGGATTGGCAATGAACAAGTTTATGATGGGCATAGCCTGCGGAGCTGCTTTGACGGCCACGACAGCTGTATATGCTTCCACTACGATTCAGGCCTACTTGTTTCCGGCGGCGTTTGTGATCAATGGGGAAGACAAAGCGGCTACCTCATATGAGACCTTGAATTATAACGGAAGCGCCTATGTGCCGGTAAGGTTTGTATCCGAGAGTCTGGGGGCTGCCGTCGCCTATGATGAGACTTCGAAGACGATCACGATCGATAGCGGGTTGGACATCGTAGATGTGAATAATCGCTACACGAAGGCGGGGCACCTTACGGTTGCGCAAGCCGGCAGCGGTTCGACGATCAGCGGGAAGCTCTACATCGGACAGGATGCATGGGATCATAAATTCCTGGATGCCATACAGTCGATGAACCCGGACACCGATAACTCGAGCACTACGGTCTCCGGTACGCTCGTGTTCTGGAACGACAAAGGGGAAGTGATGGAGAAAGTGCCTTACAAGGTCGACGGCGCCGCGCTCCAGAAAGAACAGATCGTGAGCCTGCAGGCGGCAAGCCAGACAGATGTGTCCGGTTATGCTGTCGTTACCTTGGAGAAGACCCAGCCCAGTCCGCGTCCATTCTACGATCCGGCCGGCCCCTTGATCCAGGATCCGACCGGTATGGTGGCCTTCGGCGTCCTGAACATGGAGAGATCGGGCGATTATACCGTGATGCGCGCCTTGCTCAATACGGTGAATTTTGCGGGGACGATCCCTGCGCAGACCGTTCGGATTTCCTTCCTGGATGAGAGCGGGAACACGCTGGACACCATCCATACCACCTTTGACCAGAAGACGGATCCGATGTATACCGTGCTTGTAGGGAAGGGCGATTTGACTCGGTACAAGTCGGTCAAGGTAGAGTTAATGGATTAAAGTTCGATTGGAGGGCTGCCGCTGGGCAGCCCTTTGTTTTTTACTAAGGCAAGATTGCGGGCTTCGAAACATTTGGCCGGGATGTCCCGTCAGAGGATTGGCCGCTTGGTCGATGCTATAAAGAGAAGAGGGTGAACTCCATGGAAGACATCCGGGTGCTTGCTGCCGACGATGAGAAGGAAATTCGAGACTTACTCCAAATTTATTTGGAACGCGAAACGTACCGTGTGGACCTGGCGGGAGACGGCGAAGAGGCGCTCCGTTTGTTCGGCCAGCGTCCCTACAGCCTGGTGCTGCTCGACCTCATGATGCCCAAGATAGACGGTATCGAAGTGTGCCGGAGTATCCGGGCCCGCTCCAATGTGCCCATCCTCCTGCTTACCGCCAAGGATCAGGAGATCGACAAGGTGCTGGGACTCTCTATCGGAGCCGATGACTATATCACGAAGCCGTTCAGCATCCATGAGCTCGTGGCCCGGATCAAAGCGCACCTGCGCCGGTACCGGGTCCTCGGCAGCGAGAACGGAGGCATGCAGGACAGCGGTGTTCTCCGCTTCAAGAACTTATGTATCGACACGCTCCATTACACCGTAACCAAGGATGGGACGGAGGTGGGCCTTACGGCCAAGGAATTCCAGCTTCTGAAGCTGTTCGCCACTCATCCCCAGCGCGTGTTCACGAAGACGCAGCTGTTCCGGCAGGTGTGGGACAGCGATTATCTCGAGGACGACAATACGGTCATGGTGCATATCCGCAAGCTGCGGAAGAAGATTGAAGATGATCCGTCCGACCCGCAGCGGATTCAGACGGTGTGGGGGATCGGCTACAAATTTGCGGAGGAGCCGCATGATGCATAAGCGGGAGGGGTGTTGGTTCGGACTGCAGCTGCTGGCTCTGGCCGGTCTCCTGCTCACCGACTCGTGGGCAGGGTTCGAGGGGGCCGCACGGGCCGCTTCGGGAACAGTCCTGCTCGTTCTTGCCGTGATGCTGCTCCGGCAAGGTGTCCGGCGGAGATCGGGACTGCACGGATGGACAGTCGAGCTGCGCCGGGTATTGGCAGGCCACGGGAGCGCCCGCCTGTTGGCCCGGGGAGATAGCGTTTGGAAAGAGGCCGTCTTCGCGGTGAATGAACTCATCGGACGGTTGGCCGAGGTGCAGGCGGCCTCGGTCCGTTCCGAGGCGGCCAGGAAGAGCCTGCTGTCCAATATCTCGCATGACATCCGGACGCCGCTTACATCGATGATCGGCTATATTGATGCGCTCCGGGACGAGATCGCGCCTACCCGGGAGGTCCGCGAGGAGTACATGGATGTGCTCTCAAAGAAAGCCTGCCGCCTGAAACGCCTCGTGGACGAAACATTCCAGCTCGCGAAGCTGGATGCGGACGACCAGTCCCTGACGCCGGAGCCTCTGGATCTTGCCGAGCAGGCGAGAGAAGCCCTGATCGCCTGGCTGCCGGAGCTGCAGAAGCACGGGATAGAACCGCGGCTCTGCCTGCCGGAGACGGTGTGCCGCGTGCTTGCCGACCGCTTCAGCCTCGAGCGGATCTTGTCCAATCTGCTTGAGAATGCCGTAAGGTACGGCAGGGAAGGAGGCGTCTTGGGGCTGGAGGTGGACGAAGCGGCGGAAGAATATTCGCTGCGCGTATGGGACCGGGGGCCAGGAATTGGGGAGGCGGACCTTACGCGCATATTCGAGCGAACTTACCGGGGGGACCTCTCCAGGACCTCATCCGGGGGCGGAAGCGGTCTCGGACTTGCGATAGCCCGGGCTTTGGCGGAGAAGCAGGGAGGGCGGATCCATGCGCAGAGCGAGCCGGGGGTCCGTACGGAATTTAGACTGACTCTGCCGAGGCTGAAGCCGCCGCAAGCCGAACCGCCGCATACCCAGTTAAGAGAATGTTAAGAATCGGGTAAGCGGCATTTAAGCTCCGGGCGTTACCATAGGATCTGTGCAGCAACAGCTCAACCCAGAAGAGGAGGCACAGCGTGGACGCAGTCATTCGAACGACGCAGGTAAGCAAGAGATACGGTACGCAAAAAGCGGTCGACGGCTTGAACATGCTCGTGAAGCAGGGGGAGATCTACGGATTCCTCGGCCAGAACGGAGCAGGCAAGACCACGACGATCCGCATGCTGCTGGGACTGATCCGTCCGTCGGAAGGGGAGATCGAGATCTTCGGAGAGTCCCTCTCCCGCAAGCGCAGGGAGATTCTGAGACGCATCGGGTCGATAGTAGAGTTCTCCGGCTTCTACGGCAATTTGACGGGAGGGGAGAATCTGCTCATCAATGCGAAGCTGATGGGCGTACATACCAAGAATGCCATCGAGGAAGCGCTCGAGATCGTGGGTCTTCAAGACGAGCGCAAAAAGCGGGTTGGCACCTATTCGCTTGGGATGAAGCAAAGGCTCGGCATCGCCCGAAGCATTCTCCATCATCCGGAGCTGCTCATCCTGGACGAGCCGACGAACGGCCTCGATCCGGTCGGAATCAAGGAAATCCGCCGGCTGATCGGCACGCTGGCTCGGGAGCGGAGGATGACCATCCTGATCTCCAGCCACATCCTGCCGGAAGTGGAGCAGCTCGCGGACCGGATCGGGGTCATCCACCACGGGAAGCTGCTCGAGGAGATTACGCTGGAGGAGCTCCGGCGGCGCAGCCGGCGGTTTCTCGAGTTCCAGGTATCGAGCGACACGAAGGCGGCCATGCTCCTCGAGAAGCATGCGGAGATACACGACTATGAAGTCGGGGATGAGGGAACGCTCCGTATTTATTCCCACATCGGGGAGCAGGGCAAGATCAACAGGCTGTTCGTGGAGCACGGGATTGAAGTGACCCGGATGATGGTAAGCGAGGACCGGCTCGAGGATTATTTTGTCCGTCGGATTGGAGGCGGTACCTTTGGTTGAGCTGCTCTATACGGAGCTCCTGAAGCTCAAACGAGCCGGGATGATCCCGGTCAGCCTCGTCGGCGCAGCGGCCGCTCCGGTGATGATGTTCCTCGGGGCCCTCGACATGAAGGCGAGACGGCCAGGCGAACCGGTGACCTTCTCCCAAATGTTCGAAGAGACGAACTTGTACGTGCTGCTGCTCATCGGGACGCTGCTCTACGGCGTCATCACAGCCTATCTGTTCCACCGGGAGTATGCGGAAGATACGCTGAAGAATTTGCTCACGGTGCCCGTCCCGAGAGGCAACCTCATGGTCAGCAAGCTCATTCTGCTCTTCTTCTGGATCATGGTTCTGACGCTGACCGCCTGGGGGCTCACCCTGCTCGCGGGGCTGCTTGCGGGGGCGGAGGGACTTCATGAAGAGGTGCTGCTGCGCTCCTTGAAGCAGTACGCGGCCGGCGGCAGCCTGCTCTTTCTATTGTCCACGCCGACGATGTTCGTCACCTTGCTTTTCCGGAATTATGTGCCGACGATCATCTTCACCTCTGTGGTCACCATGGGGAACGTGGCGCTGGCGAACCGGGAGTACAAGGCGCTGTTTCCCTGGTCGGCCGTGCATGTCATCGCATCCGGAGGAGAGGCCGGGGCTTACCCTATCTCTTCTTCCTATCTTGCGATAGTACTGACCTCGCTCGCCGGGTTCTTGGCGGCCCTGGTCTACTTCAAGAGAGAGGATATTGGATGAGGCGTCCCCCTCAGGCCAATAACGGAGGAGAAGCGAGTGAATGATCTATGGATTGCTATCATTATGGGCGTGGTCGAAGGGTTGACTGAATTCCTGCCGGTGTCTTCTACGGGACACATGATCCTGGCTGGACATCTGCTGAGATTCGAAGGCGAGGGGGCTTCCACCTTCAAGGTCGTCATTCAATTCGGTGCCGTCCTGGCGGTGCTCGTATTGTACCGGAGGCGGTTTCTCGGGTTCCTGGCGGTTTCTCCCCGGAGATGGAGGCAGCCGGGACTGAACATCCTGCATGTGGGTGCGGCACTCGTGCCGTTCCTGATCGCCGGACTCTCCATCTATGGATATATGAAAAAGCATCTGTTCGGACCCACCCCCGTCCTGATCGGTCTCGTGGCCGGCGGGGTGCTGATGATCGCGGCCGACAAGTACAGGAGGACGGTTACCGCCGAGACGATGGACGAGATCAGCTACAGGCAGGCCTTCGCTATCGGATTGTTCCAGTGTCTGGCGGTCTGGCCGGGCTTCTCGCGGTCGGGCTCGACCATCTCGGGCGGCATGCTGCTTGGCACCAGCCAGAAGGCGGCAGCGGAGTTCACTTTCATCATCTCCGTCCCTATCATGTTCGCCGCCTCCGCTTACGACCTGTACAAGAGCCGGGCGTACCTGTCCGCGGCCGACCTCCCGCTGTTCCTCACGGGGCTCGGCACCGCCTTCGTTGTTGCACTGCTTGCTATCGTCACGTTCCTGAGCCTGATCAAGCGGCTCAGCCTGACCTGGTTTGCTCTCTACCGCTTTGCGCTGGCTGCGGTTTTCTTCATCATCCTGTACTTATGATGATCCCATCCCGGATGACAAGATTCCACATGCTTGCAGGGAAGGGCAATTTGACCCGTTACAATTCGGTCCAGGTAGAGTTAACGGATTAGAATTCGCATGAGGGCTGCCGCTGGGCAGCCCTTTGTTTTATACTACAATGGGGCGGCCGGAGAAAGAGTTAGTTTATAAACGGAATAATACGGAAGGTAAGGGGCTGGGATAATGACCGAACAACATGAAAATCTGAAGGAACTAACCGTCATTGATTCTGCTGCACCCAGACCGTGGATCAGATTCTGGGCGAGGTATGTGGACATTTTTATTTTTATGATAGGGGTTACTTTCGTTTGGGCGCTTATAGATATGGAGAGTTTGAATCGCACAAGCGATACGTTACTGTCCGTGCTGCTGATATTTTCCTGGATTTTCGTGGAAGGGACGCTTCTATCTCTTTTCGGAACGACACCAGGCAAAAAAATATTCCGCATACGCGTACTGAACGCCTCAGGCAACCGGCTGACTCCGATGGAATCGTTCAAACGCAGCAGATTCATTTGGCTGAGAGGGATGGGCGTGGGAATAGGGGTGGTGCAGCTTATAGCGAATGCTCTGGCTTACAAAACGCTGGTAAAAGAAGGGTATACAACCTGGGATAGGGATATAGGGACTAGGGTCCACCATGCCAACCTGGGCAGCATAAGGGCTGCTCTTATCGTCATCCTTCTGCTTCTAATCTTTACTGTCTTGATCTTAGGAGCTATGGAGGGCTTCGTATAATCTTCTGAAGCGGTTCTTGACATCCGCGAGGGGGGAGGCAGCCCTACATACAGCCAGGCCGCCTCGGCCCTGCCTCCTTACAACCAAGCACCGTCCTCCGGGATGGCCACTTGCTCCAGCAGCCCTTCTGCCGACAACCGCTCCCGCAGGTCCGCTCTCGTCACCAAGCAGTGGTTGATGGCGTCCATGTGGACGGCGACAACCTTGGCAGCGGGCGCGTATCGGCATACCGCCGCGACATCGTCCGCGTCCATCGTGATCGGATCACCCTCCGCGAAGCGGGCCCCGCCTGCATTCACGACGGTCAGATGTGGCCGGTGCTCATCCAGCGCTTGCCGCACATCCTCGCACCATATCGTATCGCCGGCGATATACAAGGTCGGCTCGCCCTCCGCCTGCAGCACATAACCGGAGACCGGCCCCATCCGCCGGCCGATCTCGCCCGTACCATGCTGACCGCCAGTACGGGTAATGCGGACCCCGCGGAACTCCAGGGACGAGCTCACGGGGAGCACGGTCCCGAATCCGGAGCCGGCGATCAGCGCTTCGTCCTCCGGCTGGCATAGGATCGGCGTGGATTTGGGGAGGGCGGCTGCCGCTGCCTCATCCCAGTGGTCCCGGTGCGTATGCGTGACGAGTACGGCCGATGGAGCCAGCACGTTATCGGTACCGGCGGGCAAAGGGACAAGCGGATTCCGCCGTTCGTTCGTCGTATTCACGATGGGCGGGTTGGCCCCGGCTTCGCTGAACATCGGGTCGATTAAGAAGGGATGGCCGCCGTATTCCACCCAGAGTGTGGCATGCCGGATCAACTGCAGTTTCATGGAAAGCACTTCCTTTTCTTTATCGTGAGGGATGATGTCATTGTACACCAGCCCTGTCTATTCCACTATGCTTTGCCGTAAGAGAATGGGCAGGGCGGCTTTCACGATGAAAGGATTGAAGAAAGCTGGATTGCATTCGAGCTCCAAGATGACCTTGGGGCTTGTTTGTGTTTCTTGTTCCACATAATTTGTCCACAATGGGAAATGATATCCAGAGCAGATCCAATGGGAGGAGGATACCAAGGGATGGATAAAGGTAAAAACGCTGGCGGAAATCCCGGCGGCCCGGAACAGGAAGCGGGCGCGTCCGGTCCCCTGTCCTCCTCCATAGAGGAGAATATAAGCGGGATCCTCCGCGCGGTAGGGAACAGCGAGGATATCGTGTCAAGAACCTTCCATGCAGGACCGGAAGGGCAGCTGAACCTCTGCATCCTGTATACGGAAGGCTTGACGGACATGCATGCGGTGCAGCAGTTTGTGCTCACGCCTCTGATGACTGGGATCGGGCCGCAGGAGATGGACCGGCTCCAGAGTGCGGAAGGGACGCTGCTGCACGGATTGAAGGAGCAGGTGCTCACCGCCGGCTCGATCGAGACGGTAACCGACCGGGAAGCCCTGCTGCATTCGCTTCTATCCGGCGGCGTCATCCTGATGGCGGACGGGATCCCGCAGGCTTTGTCCATCGGCATGAGCCAGTGGGAAGACCGGACCGTGAGCGAGTCGACGGCCCAGAATGTCGTACGGGGGCCGAAGGAGGCGTTCACGGAGAATCTGCGGACCAATACGGCGCTGATCCGGCGCAAGATCAAGGATCCGCAGCTGTGGCTGGAGAGCATCTCCCTTGGCAAATATACCAAAACTTCGGTAGTGATCATGTATATCCATGGACTCGTCAATGAGAAGATTGTGGAGGAGGTACGCCTGCGTCTGGGCCGGATTAAGCTGGACAGCATTCTGGAGGGCAGCTACATCGAGGAGATGATCGAGGACAACAAGTGGAGCCCCTTTCCGACCGTATTCAACTCGGAGCGCCCGGATGTGATCGCTGCGGGGCTTCTGGAAGGGCGCGTCGCGATCCTGGTGGACGGTACGCCCTTCGTGCTCCTGGTGCCTGCGCTGTTTGTCCAATTCTATCAATCGGCGGAGGATCATTACCAGCGGGCGGATATCAGTACGCTGGTCCGGATCATCCGGATTTTTGCTCTATTCATCGCGCTCAGCGCGCCTTCGCTCTATATTGCCATCACGACCTTCCACCAGGAGATGCTCCCCACCCGGCTGCTCTTGAGCTTGGCGGCACAGCGCGAAGGGGTGCCCTTTCCTGCTTTTATTGAAGCGCTGATCATGGAGATTACCTTCGAGATCTTGCGGGAAGCCGGCATACGCATGCCCAAGGCCGTCGGCTCGGCGATCTCTATTGTCGGCACCTTGGTTATTGGGCAAGCGGCTGTGGAGGCAGGCATCGTGTCTGCGGCGATGGTCATCGTGGTAGCGATTACGGCCATCTCCAGCTTTGTACTCCCCGCCTATAGTATGTCGATTACGATTCGAATGCTCCGGTTCATACTGATGGGTCTGGCGGCATCGTTCGGCTTGTATGGGGTGACTATCGGGACCATCACCCTGCTCCTGCATATGTGCTCCTTGAGGTCGTTCGGCATTCCCTACATGAGTCCGTTCGGCCCCTTCATCCCCGGTGACCAGGATGACGCGCTCTTCCGGCTGCCCCGCTGGATGCAGCGCAATCGCCCGAGATTGATCAGCCAGCAGGATACGACCCGAATCAAACCGGACCCGCCCCGCAAATCCAGAGGTCCCGCATGACGGAGGAGGACCATTCCATGCGCAGTCGTAAGTTAATTCTCTTGATCCTGTTTGCCTGCGGTACGGTTCTTCTCACCGGCTGCTGGAACCGGAGGGAAATGAATCAGCTGGCCATCAACATGGGGCTGGGGATCGATAAGGACGCCAAGGGTTACCGGATCACGGCGCAGGTGGTCGAGCCGAGGGAGGTGGCCTCCAAGGGAGGCGGCGGCGGGCGGTCACCGGTCACGGTATACCAGTCCTTCGGCAAAACGATCTACGAAGCCATCGGGCGGGTTACCGAGGAAAGTCCCCGCAGACTCTACTTGTCCCATCTTCGCATACTCGTGCTTGGAGAAAGCCTGGCAAGAGATGGGGTCGCCCCGATACTGGACTTTTTGTCGAGGAATCATG
Organism: Paenibacillus caseinilyticus; assembly: GCF_027533645.1. Lineage (GTDB taxonomy): Bacteria > Bacillota > Bacilli > Paenibacillales > NBRC-103111 > Paenibacillus_G > Paenibacillus_G caseinilyticus. The sequence continues at coordinate 112,792 of NZ_JAQAGY010000009.1, read as the reverse complement.
AGATGCGGACGGATTTTTACATCGTGGTCGCCAAAGACTCCAAGGCGGAGGAGATATTGAAAGTGCTCACGGCGATCGAAGAAGTGCCGGCGAACAAGCTGTTCACCTCCCTGTATGAATCGGAGAGATCTTGGGCCCCTGCACTGACCATTACCCTCGACCGACTGATTAACGACCTGGTCAAAGAAGGGCGCAATCCCGTCCTTACCGCCGTGAAGAGACTGGGGAAAAAAACGAATACTGGCACCCAGTCCCTGGGGTCCCCGGATCCGCAGGCCCGTATTAAGATATCGGGTCTGGCCGTCTTCAAGAAGGACAAACTCATCGGCTGGCTGGATGAGGCGGAGAGCAAGGGCTTCGTCTATCTCACCGATAAGGTATACAGGACCGTGGGACCGATGAAATGTCCGGGAGGGGGGCAGCTGAATCTGGAAACCGTCCGTTCCAAAACCGTTACGAAGGGGAGGGTTGTCGGCGGAAAGCCGGAGATCACCGTCGAGGTCCATAACGAGGGCAATGTGGGGGAGGTGCAGTGCGGGCTGGATTTGACCAAGCCGGAGAGCATCGATGAGCTGGAGCAGCTCGCCGGGGCCCGATTGAAGGAGATTGTGAACGTCACCCTGGCCGCGGCCCAAAAAAAATACAAATCCGATATCTTCGGCTTCGGGGACCGGATCAGACGCTCCGACCCCAAGGGCTGGAATGCCATTAAGAAAGACTGGGAGCAATTATTTCCCCAGATGCAGGTGCAAGTCAAAACCGATTTCCAGATCCGCAGATTGGGTACGGTCACGAACTCGATTTTTCAGCAGCTGAAGGAGAAGGAGTGAGCGGCATTGTGGATCATCGTCTTGGCTGTTCTGGCCTCAGCGCTGCTGTTCCTGTGGATCGAATCTCCGATGTGGCGAAGTCAGCAGAGGAGAGGCCGCGTTGTCTTCTTCCTCATGCTGCTCCTCGGCACAGGCCTGAATCTGATCCAGTTCGCGACGAACCTGCAATTGCCGAACCCTTCGAAACTGCTGGTCGTGGTGTACAAACCGGTAGCGGATCTGCTGAAACAGCTGCTCCAAGTATAGGCATGGAAGAATAGCAGAGGGGAGGGGACGCAGATGCAGAAGGCCAAAATCGATGCCGCAGAGCTGACTGCGCTGATGCTGCTATTCGAGATGGGCACTTCCGTGGTGGTCGGCGTTGGCATGCAGGCCAAGCAGGATGCATGGCTTGCCGTTCTGATCGGTATGGGAGCGGGTCTGCCTTTGTTCCTCCTCTACGCTGCCTTGTACCGCAGGCATGGGTACCAATCGCTGATTGGCTGCTTGCAGGCTTTGTTCGGCAAACCCTTGGGAAACCTGGTCTCTATCTTGTATATGGTTTACTTTTTTTACATTGCGGCCAGAGTCTTAAGGGATTTTGGAGGGCTGCTGTTAAGCTCAATTCTGCCTTTGACACCAATGGAAGTGGTCAATTTCGTGATGGTCATCCCCGTCATCTATGCTTGTCTTCTGGGCATCGAAACTATCGGAAGGGTAGGTGAGATCTTCCTGGGCGTGATTGTCCTCTTGGGCCTGCTCTCCATCTTCCTCCTGGTCGCTTCGGACGTGATTCACTTGGAGAATCTGATGCCTCCCTTCGTGAACGGCTGGAAGCCTGTACTGCAGACGGCGTTCCCTCAGACCCTGACGTTCCCGTTCGGTGAGACCGTTGTCTTCACGATGCTGCTCCCCTGTCTGAACAAGCCTCATCTGGCGAGAAGGGTCGGCATGGCGGCCATTCTGATCAGCGGTCTGGCCCTGAGCTTCATTATTGCGGCCAATATCAGTGTGCTGACCGCCTACGGGGCGGAGAACGCGACTTTCCCTCTCTTGAAGACCTTAGGTAAAATCCGGCTGGGCGAGTTTATCGAACGGCTGGAAGTGATTGCGATTATCACGCTTATCATCGGAGGATTCTTCAAGATCACGGTGTTCCTCTACGCTTCTGTGACGGGATTGATAGAAGTGTTCCGTATCGAACGACGAAAAAAGCTCACGATCGTGTGTATAGGCGGACTCTTGTTCCTCTATTCGCTCGTCATGACGGGCAACTACATCGAGCACATCGAAGTCGGGCTGAAGATCGTCCCGCTGTATCTTCATCTCCCGTTCCAGGTCGGCGTTCCCCTCCTGCTGCTTGCACTCACATGGCTGCGCGGCAGAGATCAGGCTCAAGGCAGGTGATCTTCTCATGCAGAACCAGGTGAAAATCAGCAACCGCCAGCTTATCGTACTGGTCACGCTCTATGTCATTGGAGATTCCATCCTGGTGCTGCCCTCCTTCCCGGCAATGTACGCCAAGGAAGATGCATGGATATCGGGACTGATCGGGCTGGCGGTTGGCTTGCTCTTGGTCTATCTGCTCGCCAGGCTGGGGAAGCTTCATCCCGAAATGAACTTGTATGAGTACAGCTCCCGGCTTCTCGGGAAGCGGGGCGGCCAGGCGGCTGCCGTTCTGTTTTCCTTTTACTTCTTTCTTATGGTCTCGGCCGAGGTCCGGGAGATGGGGGACTTTATGACGACGCAGATCATGCCGCTGACCCCCATCCAATCGGTCCAGCTCTTATTCTTGTTTATCGTCGTGCTGGGAGGCCGGCTGGGGATCGAGACGGTTGCCCGGGCGGGGGAGCTCCTGTTTCCCCACTTTTTCCTGCTGTTCTTCATGCTGGCAGCCTGCCTGCTGCCTAAGATTGACCTGCAGAATGTGATGGTCCCTTTCAGCATGGGAGTCAAGCCGATTCTCTATGGATCGCTGACGGCCATTACCTTTCCGTTCGCGGAGGCCGTCTGTATCCTGTCGATTCTGTCTTCCGTGAACAAAACGGAGAAGATACCTCGGAGTATGCTCATGGGGGCGCTCATTGGAGGCATCGTGCTGGAGATCATCATTATCTTGACGATCGTCGTGATCGGGGCTCCGTTGACAGCCAACCAGATCTATCCCGCCTATTCGCTGGCCAAAAAAATCGGGATCGGCAATTTTTTAGAACGGATCGAAGCCATTCTTGCGATCATGTGGATTATTACCACCTTCTTCAAGACGGTGCTGAACTTCTATGCCTTGATGCTCGGCGCTGCCCATCTGACCCGGCTGAACGAACCCAAGCTGACGACCCTGCCCCTTGGCATGATGCTGCTCGTGTCCTCGATCGTGGCCTTTCCGGACATTGCCTATTTCAACGACCTGGCAAGCAACTATTGGCCTTTCCTTGACTTTACAATCTGCCTTGTCCTTGTGGGGCTGTACGGCTGTACGATCTTGGGGAAGAAGGCTTGACGCCCAAGCAAAAAAAGGAGCCGCGCCCATGCTGGCGAGCTCCGCTGGCGTCACGTTCTGCCCCTACGGATGAAGCCGGCTCTCTCTAAGGCTGCTCCCGGACGGGAGCCCAGCCGTAATACTCCGCCGTCTCGTCATCCCGCTCCGGCATGCCGGGCAGGATCAACCCGCCGTCCACCTTGAGGGAGACGCCGGTAATGTAAGAGGCGGCCTCGGAGGCGAGCCATAATACCGCCTCCCCGATATCCTCCGGCTGGCCTACCCTCCGCAGCGGAATCTTCCCGCCGAGCTTGTCGTAGAAGTCGGCGCCCACGCGCTCGATCTCCGTCGCGCCCGGCGCGACATTGTTGACGCGGATGCCATGCAGGCCGAGCTCGAGGGCGATCGATTCGCTCGCGCGGCGCAGCCCCGCTTTCATGCCTCCATAGATGGAGTCATGCGGATAAGCCCTCTCCGCACGCGTCGAGGTGATGTTGATCAGGCTGCCCCGGATATCCTTCTCGATCATGTGCCGGCCGACGGCTTGCATGAGCAGGACGGGCGCGACAAAATCAATATGGATGAAGGAGAGCATGTCTTCCGCCTCGATATCCAGCAGCTTCTTCGGGAAGCCCACTCCCGCATTGTTGACCAGCAGATGCACCTCGCCGAGCTCCCCAATCGCTTCCTGCGCATACCGCTGGACGAAGCCGGGATCGGATAGATCGCCGCGTACGGCATGAAACTGGCGTCCGTACGTTCCCTTGACGGTCTGCTCCAGCTCCTGGATGCCGATCTCGTTGGATTTGTATACCGTGGAGATATGGTAACCGGCCCTCGCCAGCACGATCGAGATGCCTTTGCCGATGCCGCTGCTTGCCCCTGTGACGATCGCTGTTCTGCGTACTGCTCGGACCGGCTCCGCCTCCACCTTCGTTTGGTCGTGTCTACCGCTCATCCCCATGCTCCTTCCGGCCCCTGGGCCTGTTTACCATTTCTTACCCGCTCGGGACGCTGTTCAAAAAGGCCAGCACGACTTCATTGAACACTTGCGGCTGGTCCATGTTCGCGCAGTGCCCGGCGTTCTCCAGCTCCAGGCAGGTGCTCCGGGGCTCCGCAAGCTGCCATCTCAGGGTTGCCTCCTTCACCACGGGCAGATCCCGGTCTCCGCAGACGAGGAGCAGGGGAGGGGAAGCCGCGGCAGGTCCGGTCTGCGCCTGGGCGAGCGTGCGGAGTCCGGACAGCACCCGGATGGAGCGGCGCGTGAAGCCGGCGGTCATGTCATAGAACCTCTCCTGCTGCTCCGGCCGGATGACGGTGACGGAGGCCAGGTACCGCCGGAACCGGTTCATGGAGAGGACCGCCATCAGCAGCCATCGCAGCATCTCGGAGCGCTGGGCGCGGACGATCTCCGGATGCTCCTCCCGGATCGAATAGGCACCCACCGAGACGAGGGACATCACCTTGTCGGGATAGCGCGAGGCGAAGGCTTGGGCAACCAGCGACCCCATGGACACGCCGACGAGATGGCACTTGTCATACCCCTCGGCGTGCAGGATCCCGAGCAGATGCTGCAGGGCCCTATCGATCCCTTGGCCGGCTCCATACACCTGGGACAGCCCGTGGCCGATCAGATCCACCGTGATGACGCGGTACCGGGAAGCGAAGGCCTCCAACTGCCCGTCGAAGCAGCGGTGATCCCCGAAGGCCGGATGAAGGCAGAGGACAAGCTCTCCCTCCGGCCTGCCGGAGACGAAATAATGGATCTGAGCCTCCTCCGACACCCACTGTTTATGTTCTGCCGGAATGCCCATGCTCGCCTCCTTGCACCGTATCCTGCAGCAGCTCCTTGTACCACTGCGCGCTAAAGGCGTAATGGTCGACCCCGTAGCGAAGCGAGAGCATCTGATACCGGAAAATGTCCTTCTTCTCCTCGGGAACCTCCATGAAGCTCGATTGAATTTCGAGGGACACCAGATTCCGGTGCATCTCCGTCAGGGCTCCGACATAGCCCCGCAGCACCTCTATGCGCTCTTCTTCCGGCAGCAGTCCCAGGAAGAACAGCCGGGCGACGGCCAGATCCTTCAGCTTATCGGTGGGGATCGGGGAGCGGAGCCATGCCATCAGATGATCCCGGCCCTCGGCCTCGATGGAATAGATTTTTTTGAGCTTTCCGTTCTCCGCGGTTTCCCGGCAGGCGATCCATTGTTTGTCGCCCAGCTTCTTGAGCGCCGCCTGGATGGCACCGAGACTGTCGCTGTAGAAGAGGGCGACGGTATGTTTCATGTTTTTGCTCAGCTCGTATATGGTTTGTTCGCGCAGGGCCAGCAGGCCGAGTAGAATATAATCCATGGGGGGAGACCTCCTTCGCTTGTTGCCATTAGTAATATTACGCATAGGAAGACGGAGATATGACCGGCTGGCCCAAGAAAGCAGGAGAATCAGCCAAAAACGTGTGGTATACGGGGCACCAAACCCTTTACAATGGAGAAAAGAGGAAGAAAGCGGTGACGATGATGAGAGCAAGCAGGGAGAAAACAGCAGGCATCCTTCCGGCACAGGACCGGTGGAAGACGCTCGGCGAGTTCTTAAAATCCCGCCGGGAGCGCCTTCAGCCAGAACAAGCCGGCATCACTGGTTCTTACGGCCGCCGGAGGACGCCGGGACTCCGCAGGGAAGAAGTCGCCTATCTGGCCGGCGTCAGCGCCACTTATTACACCTGGCTTGAGCAGGGAAGGGAAGTGAACCCTTCCAAGGAAGTTGTGGAGGGCATTGGCCGGGCGCTGCAGCTCTCGGGGGACGAGATGATGCATCTCATGGGGCTGTCCGCTCCGCAGGAGGACATATCGGTGTTTTCACCGGACAGGGAAGAGACGGGGCTGAAACCGGAGTGGCAGCATATCATCGACCAGCTGGCGTATCCGTCCTTCATCAGCAATGACCGGACCGAAGTCCTCGCCTGGAACCGGGCTGCGGATGTCGTGCTGGCGGACTTCACGTCGATGAAGCCCGCGGACCGCGTCATGATGCACCTGCTGTTCGAGGATGGCGACTTCCGGCGGCGGATGGTCAACTGGGAAGAATTCGCGCAGTACTCGGCTGCGGTATTCCGCACCTACTACGACAGGCACCAGAGCGATCCCTGGTTCGGGGAGAGCGTAAGGCGGCTGTGCGCGAAGTGTCCGGAGTTCGAAGAACTGTGGCGCCGGCATGACATCCAGCTCAAGAAAAGCATCCAAGTGCGGCTGATGGATCCGCGGGCAGGCGAGCTCGCCTTCGAGATTAACTCCTTCGCCAGCCTGAACGGCAGGACGGACCTGCACTGCTGCGTGTATACGCCGGTCAGTGGAACGGAGACCGAGACGAGGCTGAGGGAACTCCTCGGATAGAAAACGGCGGCAGGGCGTCCGGTTCATCCGGTTCGTCCCGGTACGTCAGTCTGGTACTCCCATTACTAGCATAAGCGTGGTGTGGCTGCCCTCTCCGGCTTGAAGTAGGATAGGTCTATCAACGAATTCGGGGAGGCGGCTTGGAAGATGAGAGGAATTGTGATTGATCGCGCGATGGGAGCAGAGGAACTTGAGGTGAGGGAGCTGCCGGATCCCGTGCCAGGCCCGGGCAAACTGACCATCGATGTCGCCTATATCGGCGTAGGGTATGTGGATGTGATGCTGCGGCGCGGGGACTTCGGGAGCATGATCCCGCTGCCGGTCATCCCGGGGCTCGAGGTGTCCGGTTATGTGAGGGCCATCGGGGAAGGGGTCCAAGGATTCCGCGTCGGGCAGCCCGTGGCCGCGATGACGCTCATGGAATTGGGCGGATATGCCTCAGTGGCAACAGCCAGCGCGGATCTGACGATCCCCCTCGATGGGCTGGGAGGCAGCCTCGACCTGCCGGCGGCCGCAGCGAGCATCGTGAACCTGACGACCGCCTACATGGTGCTGCGGCATGTGGCCCGGATACAGCAGGGCGATCAGGTGCTCGTTCATGCGGCGGCCGGAGGACTCGGCAGCTTCCTTGGGCAGATGGCCCGGCACTTCGGGGCGGGCCGGGTGTACGGCACCGTCGGAAGCGTGGAGAAGACGCGTCTCGCTCCCTCCCTTGGCTATGACGAGCTGTTCCTGCGCACGGACTTTGCGGAGCCGCTGCGCCGCAAGGAAGATTACCGGGGCCTCGATCTCGTGCTGGACCCGGTGGGCGGCGGGATGCGCCTCGCAAGCCAGGAGCTGCTGCGTCCGCTCGGGCGGCTCGTGCTGCTCGGCAATGCCAGCGGGGGAGAGGATGTCCAGCAGTCGTTGACCGATGTGTGGCTCTCGAACCGGTCGCTGAGCGGCTTCAATATCGGGGCTTACAGCCAGTATGCCCCCGCAGAGGTGGGTGCTGCTGCGGCAGAGGCCCTTCGCCTGCTGGCCGGCGGAGCCGTCCGGTCGGAAGTATTCGGTGTCTATCCTCTCGAGCAGGCCGGGGAAGCTCATGAGCTGCTTGAAGAGAAGAACACGGTGGGCAAGCTGGTGCTGGAGGTCTCCCGGTAGGAAGATCGCCATTGATTATTGATTCATCCTGTATCCCTTGGTATGATAAGGGCACCGACTGTGTGTGACTGGCGGAGCATGGGGAACCATGGGGGAGCACACGGAGCTATGAGCCGTACGCCTGGGCAGAGGTAAGGGGATTCCCCTTGCCTCTTTCTGTTTTTATTCGGATGAGAGGGCTGGTGCGAACCATGAAGAAGACGGTGATATTGGACGGAACACGGGTGGCGGAGGAGATCAAGAGCAGCTTGGCGGAGCGGGTGGAGCGGCTGAGGGGGCAGGGCATCGTCCCCTGTCTTGCGACGGTGCTGGTCGGCGACGATCCGGCGTCGGCGACTTATGTGCGGATGAAGGGCAACGCCTGCAGGAGACTCGGCCTCCAGTCCAGACGGGTCGATCTGCCAAGGGAGACGACGACAGAGGAGCTGCTGGAAGCGATCCGGCAGCTGAACGAAGACCCTGCGGTGCATGGCATCCTGCTGCAGCACCCCGTTCCCCATCCTATCGACGAACGGGCGGTGTTCGAGGCGATCCGGGCAGATAAGGACGTCGATGGGGTCACGATGACGGGCTTCGCCCAGAATGCCTTCGGCACAGCCGACTATCCTTCCTGCACCCCGGCGGCGATCATAGCGATACTCGATCATTACGGCATCGGGATCGAAGGCAAGCATGCCGTGGTCATCGGGCGGAGTCCCATCTTGGGAAAGCCTGTATCGATGATGCTCCTGAACCGGAATGCGACGGTAACGGTCTGTCATTCCAAGACCGTGAATCTGGAGGATATCGTCCGGCTCGGCGATATCGTGGTAGCGGCGGTGGGTAAGCCCAAGTTCATCCAGGGAGATTGGATCCAACCCGGCGCGGTTGTGATGGATGCGGGGTACAATGAGGGCAATGTCGGAGACGTGGATTACGAAGCGGCCTACGCGCGTGCTTCCGCGATTACTCCCGTTCCGGCCGGTGTGGGTCCGGTGACGATCGCGATGCTGCTGAAGCATACCGTTGAGGCGGCGGAGCGGCTCGGGCGGTGAAGAGGGGGGCGCAAGGAGGCCCGAAGAAAAGGAGGGCGAATACAGAGCATGGCGGGCCGCCGTTGCTCTGTATTATAGGCTACGTAGGAGAAGAATGCTGTCGCTGGAGGCGAACTTGACTGGCGATCTGCCTAGCTACCTGCGCGCAGCCGCTGTGATTTGTTAGGTTCGTACGGCAGCTGGGAGGAACGGAGATGCTCCCCCAAAAGGTCCGGGGCAATCCACCATTACGGTGAACTGCCCCGGACCTTTTGTTTGCGTGTGCAGCGGATGATCTCAGAGAGCGCTTAGGGTCAAAGGAAATGGCGGAGTCACTAAAATTTTTGGGGAAATTGTTTAACAATGCCTTCGGTCAGCATATCCGCTAAATGGATCATATGGATCTCGTTTTTGTCGGTAGCTGCAATATTCGCTTTCCAGTCTCCTTTGATGTAGTCCAGAACTACTTCCGTAATGAACTGCAGATGGTTATACAGCATATCTTGCAAGGCTTTATACTGCCAGTTCGGATTCGCCGCGCTTAAAAATTTGGCTATTTCGTCGGCGTTTCTATGCCAGTCCGCCTCTAGCTTCTTCACATCGGCTTGATTGCCCGCTTTGGCAGCCGCTACAATGTTCCCCGCAATCTGAATGTGCTCTCTCAGAAGTTCAGCCAGCTTATTACCGGCGGCTTCCCCATAATAAGGCTTAATCAGATTGCCTGTGTCCTGCTGATTCTGCAGGAGCCGGTCTAACACGTCCTTCTGGTCTTGAAGATTAGAGAGTGCGCTTACAATATAGCTTCTCGTCCAGATCGTATGGTCGATCCATGCCTTTTGCATATCGCTTTTCAATTTCAGCATTTGGGGACGTAGACAAGCCGAATCCTTCTCCACGTTCATCTTCGCTTGTGCGGATTCCACTGCAGGCGTCCCGCTAAAAAGAAGCGTGAAGGTTACCGGCAACGTTATGAGCCATTTGTTTTTCAAATTCATCTGCTCCTCTGTACATTTGGAATAAACAACCTGTCTTATTATGGTTGCAATCATCGGCTTTATTCAGAGGATGAGTTACCGTGTTTATTTCATCATCAGTCTTTCACATCGGTTTTGCCATGGATGGCTGCAGGGCCGATAAAAAAACCCACCCAATTTTCCATATAGCCTAAGCATTTGATAATAAATACCCATACAATACAGTATCGGTAGCGAAGGGAGGAAACACCATGAGCTGCGTTAAAGGCTACTTCACCAGCACAGCAACAATCCTGGTCCTTTACATTTTGCTGGTCATCGTTCTTGGAGCAGGTTGGATGATCTAAAGGGATTAAAGCTCAGGCCCTCGGGCCTGAGCTTTAATTTTTGATCAAGTCTAAGGATTTAGAATCTCAACAGGCTCGATAATGTGAGTTCCTCCTTTGTACCAAAGAAGCCTCCAGGCTGAAATGCTTGGGGGCTTCTTTGCGTAATAACACCGATAACCGAACCTTAGACTAGGATGAATCCCACGAGTTCTTATTTCGTTGGCTGCTTGTATCAATACACCTTTGTAAGGTTATGGAATGGGGAAAGTTTCTGCTTTTACCCGACTAGTGCTAAATACAGTGAGGTTTCCGGTTATCGCTGGAGTGGAAGGTTTTGGTTTCAATTTGTAGTGGATCCAAGATATGTGCGATTTGTTTCTTGCCGTCCCGTCCCTACACTTTACTGAATAGTTCAGATCTTCAGAAGCTCGGAACAACCAAAAGAGCAGTTTGCTGTGGCATGCTCTAGGTTAGAGCCTCCAGTGATGGGGGTTCTTTTGTCATGTTTATCGTTTCGAAAAGGAGATATTTGAGACGGTGGTCGTGCAAGGGCAGTTTACGCTATGGGCCACTGCTGTAAAGGAATTCAATAAGTACCTCACGAATAATTAGATATTTCTTTCTTTAGGAAGCAGGTTTTTTAGTGAAAAGTGATCATTTGTTAAAACTCCTTTTGGAAAAGAAATTGCATACTGATCATCCATTTAAAGGATGCAGCGAAGCTGAAATAAACTTACTGGAGCAAGAAATGAGAATCAAGTTACCAGAGTCATATATTCAATATTTACTCGCTGTAGGTCATTATTCAGGAAGACTTTTTCAAGGTACAACTACCAAGTACTCAGAATTAAAGGGACTACAGCATGAGGCCAAGGCATTATTGCGAGAGAATAATGATCCGATAGAGCTGCCTGAATCAGCTTTTGTATTCTCCATGCATCAAGGTTATGAAATTAGATTGTTTGAGTTAAACGCCGGAGATAATCCTCCAGTTATGGAATGGTACGAGGGAAGTGCTAAAGGGATAGTAAAGCTTTATGATTCATTTGAAGAGTTTCTCTCTGATTCAATTTATCAACATGCAGCGGACATAAAGTGGCTTGAATGATTTAACACAGCTGTGTCGGAGGGATAAGAATGGCACAATTTATTGGGGGGGGGATAACAGGAAGAGATGAGTCTAATCTGCGAATCGCAAGTCATTAACGATTATTTAACCCAGACAGCCGAGGTCGATTATGACCACCCTTTGATTGCTGAATTGACCTCCAGACTGGCAGCATCATCACAGGACCAAGAAGATTTTATTAAAAAGTCATATGAATTTGTCCGTGATGAAATTCATCATTCTTGGGACATCCAAAGTTCTAGAATTACTTGTTCCGCGTCGGAAACATTGGTTCATGAAGAGGGGATTTGCTATGCAAAAGCGAACCTTTTGTGTGCAATATTTCGAAGAGCAGGCATACCGGCTGGCTTCTGTTATCAGCGACTGACGATAGGGGACACTCCTGACACGGGGTATTGTATACATGCTTTGAACGCTGTTTATATACAGAAATTAGATGCGTGGATCCGCTTGGACGCACGGGGCAATAAACCTGGAATCCACGCAGAGTTTTCATTGAATGAAGAAAAACTTGCCTTTCCGATCCGAATAGATTATGACGAGGCTGATTATCTGACCATTTATATCTCTCCGAATACTAAGACCATTCAAGCGTTAAAGCAGAACACGGACTGCATAAATATGTATCTGCAAGGTCTGCCTGATCAGTTGTGATTATTCGGCTCCCCCGAAATTGTTTTTCATTATTCCTTTTGGTTGGAATCACCCCCCCATTTCCTGAAGCACGCCTTTGCTCAGGTGGCCTATGCCAACGGGGCATCCCCCGATTTGAGTTAATACCAAGGATCGAATTGGAGGCAAACAACAGGGCAACTTGGAGGTCTAGTTGTACAACATTTGCTCAAAAAGGGTCCGACAAGTCAAATTGTTGCGGTCGCACGTAATCTTGAAAAAGCTTCTGCGGAATTGGGTATTGAAGTCTGCCTGGGAGATTATAATGACCCGAAATCTCTTCATAATGCTTTTGCTGCCGGAACCAAACTGCTCTTTATCTCCAGTGCGAGCCGCAGCGAGCTGGCCCTTACTGCAGCAACCATTCTGACCGAGTATGGACATGAGAATAAGGAATACAACCTTGTTTCCACATGTTTCTTACGGAGGTACGAGTCAGTGTATGCATCAGTGATCGACGAATCTTAATTTTTTTGTTCGTTTCCGATGTCACAAATCAGCGCTTTACGTTGTTATATGTGCAAAACGTAAAAGGAGCTGAGGAAAGATGAACGACTTGACATGCGTTATCATCGGAGGCGACCATGTAGGGCTTCATTCACTCAAAGCGATAAAGGGAGAGACCCGGGGAGGTAAACGGGCGGCGGCTTTGGTACACATCTTGCTGCCCTACGGCGTTGCCTATGCCGCCGCTGGTACTATGGCCGCCTCTGTAGTCAGCGATATCAGCAGTCCGATGTTTCTACTGGCCAGCTACAAGCTGCGCGGGGAATCAAACTGCCGGGAGAGACACATCCTCCAGTTGTTCAAATGATGCGCATGTCCAGTGTCTTAGTTTGAATAACCTCGGTGAGGGGAATAATAGTCCCATTCTGCATGTAAAAGGTGGTATTCGTTGGCTATCCTGATCTTCTGCAGTATATCAGTGCTGCTCATTCTTACTCTCTCCGTTACGAAACGCCGACTGCATGTCTTCGAAGGAATCATCGTATGGGTCTTTACCGTTTTGTTACAAAACAACTTTCATTGGTTGTTCGGATTAAACTACAAGCTAGTCGAACTATCGCATGATTGGATAGACTATCTGGTATACGATACTAATCGCAGCATTATAGTTCCGATCGGCATGATGCTGTTCCTGGAGCTTCACACATCGCTTGACCGGAAGTGGAAGAAGCTTCTAAACGGGGCGATGTTCGTTGCGCTTTTTGTTGGTCTCGAATACTTGGGAGATGTGCTTGGCATCCTCAGCCATAGCCGAAATTGGAGAGTATGGTTCTCTTTTGCCAATTGGGCCTTAAATCTGGCGGTGTTGTGGTTAGCTTTTAAAGGGATCCGATCCATCGCCCGAAAGGAAGTGAGGATATGAAGTTACCCGTGCAATTTGACGGCAACGAGTGGTTTTCGACACTTTCCTTATTGGCTATGATTGCAGTTGTACTGATTCTTCCCCGCCGCTTTCCGACGATTGTCTCGTTCGTTTTTCTGGTCATTGGAAGCGGAACCGCCTTGTTCGTAGATTTTCACTTCGGTCTCCCGCCGGTAGATCTGTACGATGTCAACGATCTCCCGATGTATGAATGGTTTGATTTATTGAATTTCCTTCTATACAGCCCGTTTGCTTATTTGTTTCTGTATCTGTTTGATTGGTGGAAACCGAAGGGAATCCGTATCAGCTTGTACGTATTCGCTTGGGCTCTTGCCGGGGTTGCCTACGAATGGGTTTCTGTTACCTATTTCCATCTTTTTAATTACCGGAAAGGGTGGCAGTTCGGGTATTCCTTCGTGTTTTATTTAGCCGCACAAGCTTTTACCGTTTGGGTTTATTTTATGGTAAAGCATTGTTATAACCGCACGAAGAACAGGACAGGCCCTGAGTGGGCTTGAAGACCGGAACATTTATTCACAGGGGAAATACATCCTCCGGGTAATTGTTCAGCAAACAAGACAGAGATGGCCATTCTAGCGAAGTTTCTTACGACCGGTCTAAGATCTGATCCCAAATTCCGGCGATTTTCCAGCGGCGGAACCGGCTGAAGACGGTGGGGCAGGAGGCGTAGTATTCCGGTAAATCCCGCCAGAGCGCACCTGTCCGCGCCATCCACAGCATGGCGTTCAGCCATTGGGCGATGGTCGTTCGGGGGCCTCCCTCCTTGTGGTTTTCGTTACGCAGGCAGCCCTAGGAGGAACTGCGGCGCGCCTTTGCTCAGGTGCCTATGCCAACGGGGCATCCACCGATTTCATCAGTGAGACCCTTGGGCACAGCGACACCCGGATCACAAAGATGAATTACCGCCGGAGAATTAAAAAGACCATGATGTCGGTCATTGCAGGGATAGCTTTCTGATATTACAAAAAAGTCACTGCCCTGCCTCAATGGAAGACGGTGACTTTCAGGTTGAATGCGAATCCATCCGAAGGTTGCACTTGGGTGGCTGTAAACGTTATTGGTTTGCCGATTGTGTTGAAATTTGCCAGGTTACGCCGAATTTATCTTTTACTTGTCCATAAGAAGCACTCCAAAAGGTCTTTTGAAGCGGCATGATCATCTGCCCTCCGCCTGCGAGTAATTTCTCGAAGACTTCTCTGGATTTCTCCGCATCGTTAATGATGATAGCTGCCGTCTTTTGTGATGCGGTGGAATAGGGATGACCCGGGAAGATGTCGGACAGCATGAGATCGGTTTGACCCACTTTCAAGTGGGCGTTGATGACCCGGTCTTTGGCTTCCACAGGAGTCGGGTGGTCCGGATATTCAGGAATTTCACCATAGGTTTGGCGGCCAAGAACCGTGGCATCCAATGCATCTTCATAAAAGGCAACCGCCTCATGTACCTTGCCTTCCAAAATCAATTGTGGATATATCCCAACGATCATACAGACACCTCTTTTTTATGTATTTTGCAATCAAAAGGGAGATCTTGATGCCAAATCTCTCGTGTCATCTTAACACGAGTTGCGAACCATTAGGATGGAAAAAACAATTATAACTAAATCGCCTCGGCTACTCCGTCCGTCAGGTGAGCAAAAAGGCTGACGAAAGGCCCGGTTACACCGGAATCCCGACCAGCCCAGTGTCATGTCCTTGTCTTCAGGCTCACCTGCCGCTTACCTTCCTTTCAGCAGCTCTTTTTTTAAAACTCTTTAACGGATCCTTTGGAATTTCAATAGAGTTATCATCTGACTTACTTTGCCTGTCTATACTTAGATCTACTGTACCTCCCATTTTTAGTGAAAGACCTAGCTTTTCAACAGCTATTTCCCAAGTCAATGGAATATAAGTTACATCGCGGAAAGTGAATACAGGATATTCTTCTTTGGAATTATCATATCGAGTTCCCTCAATTAGAACGTTAAACTCAGGCATGCTCGCATGTTGTGTGGACTGGTTTCCAGATGAAAATGTAATATCTTCTTTAAAAGAAGTTTCTGTGATTGTAGGGTCCTTACTAACGGAAAAACCTGTTTCTTGCCCCCAAATAGTGCGTAAACCGAGTGCCCTTGCATATTCCCAAGTCATCGGAAGGTATGTTATGTCCTTGTAGATTAGTAACGGATATTTTGCCGGATAAGCATGTACCCGTTGCCCATTGATGTAGACCCTAAGGTCTTGTAATGACACCTCTACTTTATTGGGTGATGAAGGTTTATTGTTTTTATTTGCCTCTGCAACTTGATAAAAAGGTGAACTTGTGGTTAGTAAGAGAAAAGTAAACGAAATTAAAAAGCTTGATATTCATTAAATACCTCCCGATTTGCCTCGCTCGTATTAGCATGGCCCATTCCTCCTACCTTATGACCAACCGATAATCCGAATGTATATCTCTGACTTAATATCGGATCTCTGCCAGATTTGATTGGCAACCGTTCTCCAAGCTAACGTGCAGTTGTCAGTCAGGAGTTATCATCTCCTGACTCGCACACAACTGAACAAAGCTATCGAATTACTGCCTCTTAAGGAAATGAGTAACAGTAGCGTTCTGCAACATGAAGAACGTTCCATTCGTCTGTACTTTTTGGTAACATTTAGTGAATTTTTATTATCTGGTTAATCGATACTATTGTGGATAGAGGGGGTAAAATGAGAAAGAAAAAATTTCTAGTAATAGGATCATCGCTACTACTTGTCACTATCGTTTTGGGTATATCCGGAATGAGATTCTATAATTGTTATGTGATGAAGACAAGCTTGTCTTGTTTACCTCAAGGTCAATTTATAAAAGAATCGTCTTCCCCGAGAGGCACAAAAACCTTAAAAGTGTATCTTTCCAACTATCATAGTACTACCCCTGATGCGATAAGAATAGAAAAAATTGAGAATGGAGAGCGGAAGAACATATACTGGAATTTCCCAGAAGAAGATGCCGAGATAGAATGGTTAGATGAGAATATAGTATCAATTAACAATCATCTCTTAGATATTCGGAGTGAGGTATATGATCGACGCAAACCCCATAGCAACGTTACCAACCCTAATTAGCCTATGGGGAGGAAGATAGTTGAACGATCCAGGAGCATTACATAGTGGGGTGTGATTGTTTGATTGGTGTCAAGTGGATTCCAATTTCAGAGTTGAGTCCGTTCAGTTATATCCAGAGATAGCACTGCTTGCGCTTGCATTCATTCGGCAGCTACATTACGTTGATGGGCAGGGAGTATAGTTGAAAAAGGGAATTATATGCAAACCTCGAATATCTAATGTAATCGGATAGCTGAAAATTTGATGATAGACAGGAGCTTGATACGATGATAAAAGGTTTCGGAGGAATATTCTGGAGAACTAAGAATGTTGAATCTGTAAAAAAATGGTACAGCGAAGTGTTGAAGATTGAAATAGAAGACTGGAATGGGACTGTGATAAAACCCCAGTTAGGAAATGAGACTATCTTTTCTTTCTTTACCGAGAATGACAGTTATTTTCCAACAGGACAACAAGTGATGTTAAATTTCCAAGTACATAATCTAAACGAAACGATTAAGCATCTTGAACATATGGGAGTACCTCTTGCAAAGCAAAAAGAGAGTAGTGAATTTGGAACGTTTATCTGGATTGAAGATCCTGATGGTCGGCTGGTCGAGCTTTGGGAGAAATAGCGCTATTTGAAAAAGCCAAGTTCCTAACCCTAGCGGGAGAGAGGAAACTTGGCTTATTGCTCATAGTCTTGCTGCCTGCACGTACCGATCAGAACGTGCTTTCGAACTCCTGCACAATCCCGGCGAAGGCCAGCAGGGCGCCTTGGATCGGCTCGGGCTGCAGCAGGTCGACCCCGGTACGGCGGAGCAGCTCCAGCGGATACTCGGAGCGGCCGGACTTCAGGAACTGAAGGTAGGCGGTCACCGTCCCGGCATCCCCGTCGAAGATACGCGAGGCGATGTGGAAGGCGGACGCGTAGCCGGTGGCGTACTTGTAGACGTAGAACGCGTTGTAGAAGTGGGGGATGCGGGCCCAGCCGAACTTCACTTCCGGGTTCAGCTCCAGCACGTCGCCGTAGTACGTCTTGTAGAGATCTTCGTACACTTCGCTGAGCGAGTCGGCGTTAAGCGTCTCGCCCTTCGCCGCCTTCTCGTGCACCCGCTTCTCGAACTCCGCGAACATGACCTGCGTGAAGTAGGTGCCGCGGAATTCGTCGATGAAGTGATTGAGCAGGTACTTCTTCAGATTCGCCGAAGGATTCTGCTTCAGGTAGTGCTTCATGAGCAGCACTTCGTTGACCGTGGAAGCGACTTCCGCCACGAAGATCGTATACTGCGCCGAGATCGCCGGCTGGTGCTTGTCGCTGTAGTAAGAGTGCATCGCATGGCCCATCTCGTGGGCCAGAGTGAACATGCTGTCGAACGTGTTGTTATGATTGAGCAGCACGTAAGGGTGCGTCCCGTAAGGGCCCGAGCAGAAGGCGCCGGAGCGTTTGCCCTGCGTCTCGCGGACGTCGATCCAGCCGGAAGTACGGGCTTCGGACAGCACGCTGACATACTCGTCGCCAAGCGGGGCCAAGGCCTCGAGCATCGTGGCGTAGGCCTCGTCGTAGGGGATCGTCATCTCGACATCGGTGACGAGCGGCACGCCGAGGTCGTAGACGCGCAGATCCTCCAGCCCAAGTGCCTTCTTGCGCACCTTCAGGTAATGGTGCAGCGGAGCCAGGTTCGCCTTGGTCGCTTCGAGCAGGTTCTCGTAGACGGACACCGGCACGTCATCCTTGAACAGGGAACGCTGCAGCGGCGACTCGTAGCCGCGCATCCGGGAGAAGAGGACGTTGTTCTTCACCGAGGAGCCGAGCGTGGCGGCGATCGTATTCTTGAGCTCGAGGTAAGGCTTATTGAACGCGTGGAACGCTTCTTCGCGCTTCGAGCGGTCCCGGTTCTCCATGATCTTGGCATACATGCCGCGCGTTAGCGCTACTTCTTCGCCATCTTCCGTATGGACGTTCCCGAACCGGATATCGGCGTTGTTCAGCATATTGAAGATGTTCCGCGGCGCCCCGATCACTTCGCCTAGCTGGGAGAGGACTTCCTCTTTGTCCTGGCTAAGCACGTGTTTCTTGTATTTGTACTCCTCGTAGAGGTCCTTCTCATAATAGCGAAGCTCCTCGTCCTCCCGGATATAGCCCTCCAGCGCTTCCGGAGCAAGGGACATCAGGAACGGGGAGAAAAAGGCGGTCGAAGCGCTGACCCGCACGCCAAGCTGGCTGGCCTTGTCGAGCAGCGCCTGGGAGGAGGCTTCCCTGGTATCCTGCGCGAGCTGGAGGGAAGCGTAGACATACAGCTTCTCGTAGAGCCGGTGCATCTCTTCCTGCCCCCGGAGGAAGGCGAGCAGCGCGGCGCCGGAGGTGAGCTGGTTTTCGAAGGCTTTGACGGTCGTGATCAGGGTCTCGATCTTGGCGTAATCTTCTTCCCACGCGCCGGGCGCAGGATAAATATCGGCCAGGTTCCACTTCTCGTGCTGGGGCACCTCATGGCGCTGCAGTTGGTTTGGCATACGAACACCCTTCTCTCGATATGGATTGGTCTCTGGGGCAAGTCGGGGATGGGCAGGCAAGGGCAGGAAAGATGGCCCATTCCCCATCTTATTGTAGCATTAATTTACTTTTCATTCATATCGCCGTCCGGCTTCTGATATGATGACAATAGGCAAGAATAGGATAACCATTCCGGAGGTGCCGCTGTATGGCAGAGTTTCCTTTGACGCTGCGCTCGCTGTTCGACCGGTCTCAAGTGTTGTTCGCGGATCAAGACATCGTCTCCCGTACGCCGTCCGGCCTGTTCCGGTATAACTACGGACAGTTCGGCGAGCGTACCCGCCGGCTCTCTTGCAGCCTGCAGGCCCTGGGTGTGCAAAGGGGAGAACGGATAGCCACCTTCGCGTGGAATCATCACCGGCACCTGGAGGCTTATTTTGCGATCCCCTGCATGGGCGCTGTGCTGCATACGGTCAATATCCGGCTGTCCCCGGAGCATATCGCGTATATTCTGAACCACGCGCAGAGCCGCTTCGTGCTCGTCGACGAATGTCTGCTGCCTGTGCTCGAGAAGGTGAAGGACGAGCTGGCTTCCGTCGAAGGCTTCATTGTCATGAGCGAGGGGAAGGAACTGCCGCAGACCGCTTTACAGCCTCTCTACTCCTATGAGAACATGATAGAGAGCGGGGATGCTTCTTACGAGTTTCCCGGCGACATTGATGAAAGCGCTCCCGCGGGGTTGTGCTACACGTCGGCGACGACCGGCAACCCCAAAGGGGTGGTCTATTCCCACCGTGGACTCTACCTGCACTCGCTCTCCCTGGGGGCGGCGGATACGCTCGGGCTGTCGGAGCGGGACACCGTGCTGCCGATCGTGCCGATGTTCCACGTCAACGCGTGGGGACTGCCGTTCGCATCCGTATGGTTCGGCGCGAAGCAGGTGCTGCCGGGCCCCTTCCCCGCGCCGGACGATCTGCTGCGGCTGATCGAGAAGGAGCGCGTGACCATCGCGGCCGGCGTGCCGACGGTCTGGACGGCGGCGCTGCAGGCGCAGGCATCCGTCCGTGCCGACCTGTCCAGCCTGCGTGCGGCGGTCTGCGGCGGCTCGGCGGCCCCCCGCAGCCTCATCGAGAGCTACCGCCGGATCGGCGTTCCGCTCTGCCATGCCTACGGCATGACGGAGACGTGTCCGCTCGTGACCGTCTCGCGGCTGAAGAGCCACCAGCTGCACCTGCCAGAAGAAGAGCAGCTGGACATCCTGGCGACGCAGGGGCTGCTCGTGCCCGGTCTCGAGATGCGGATCGTCGGGCCGCACGGGGATGTCCCCCGCAGCGGCAAGGACATGGGCGAGCTCTGGCTGCGCGGACCTTGGATCGCGTCCGAATACTACAGGGACGAGCGGACGAAGGATGCGTTCGAAGGCGGGTGGTTCAAGACCGGCGATATCGCGGTGATCGATGCACAGGGGTACGTGAAGCTCGTGGACCGGGTGAAGGATCTCGTGAAGAGCGGGGGTGAGTGGATCTCCTCTGTGGATTTGGAGAACGCTCTCATGGCGCATCCCGGGGTATTCGAGGCTTGTGTGATCGGGGTGCCGCACCAGAAGTGGGGGGAACGCCCGCTGGCGTTTGTCGTCCTAAGGGATCCTCCGGCGGACGGGGCGGTGGAGAAGGAGGAGCTGCTCTCCTTCTTGAGCAGACGATTCACGAAGTGGTGGCTCCCGGACGATGTGATCGTGCTGCAGGAGATCCCCAGAACCTCCGTCGGCAAATTCATGAAGCGCGAGCTCCGGGAGCTCTATAAGAATCATTACGATACGGGAGACGGTGAATAAGGATGAGGCTTGCAATGGTAACGTTCTACCTGAGGATGGATACGGGAACCCGGACGGCTGAGCGAAGCGTCCCTACGCATGACCGGAGCTGCGGGCAGGCAGATGAACCGCAGACGGAGAGGGGGAGCCGCCATGTTCGATAAGAATCTGCTGTCCGGCAAAGTGGTGCTGATCACCGGCGGGGGCACCGGGCTCGGCCGGGTGATGGGCGAGCGGTTCCTGGAGCTCGGGGCGAAGCTGGCGATCACGAGCCGGCGGGAAGAGGTGCTCGCCCAGACGGCGGCGGAGCTGCGGACCGACGAGCGCGAGGTGTTCTACCATCCGTGCGACGTGCGCGATGCGGCCGAGGTACAGGCCATGATCGGGGCCGTGGAGGCGCACTACGGGCGCATCGACGTGCTGGTGAACAACGCGGCCGGCAACTTCGCCAGCCCGACGGAGAACTTGTCCCCGAGAGCGGTGGATGCGGTGCTGAATATTGTGCTGCACGGCACGTTCTACACGACGCTGGAGCTGGGCAAACGATGGATCGCCCAGGGACGCGGGGGCACGATGCTCAGTATCGTGACGACTTACGCGTCCACCGGCTCGGCGTTCGTGGTGCCGTCCGCCGCAGCGAAGGCCGGCGTGCTGGCGCTGACCCGTTCGCTCGCGGTGGAGTGGGCCCGCTATGGCATCCGCCAGGCGGCGATTGCGCCGGGGCTCTTCCCGACGGACGGGGCGTGGAGCCGGCTTGCGCCGACGCCGGAGCTCGCAGAGAAGCTCGTGCAGGGCGTGCCGCTGAAGCGCGTCGGGGAGAAGGCGGAGCTGGCGAACCTCGCCGCTTACCTGATCTCCGACTACGCCGGATACATCAACGGGGAAGTCGTGACGATCGACGGCGGCGAATGGCTGCAGGGCGCCGGGCAGTTCAATGACCTGCTCGAGGTGACCCCGGAGGAGTGGAATGAGCTCGCAGAGATGACGCGCAAGGGCAAGTCCTAGAAGGGGAGGGATAAGCGTATGAAACCGCAATTCCGCTATTCGCCGGAGCCGGTCCTGGTGCCGCAGCCCGGCTGCGACTGGGCGAGCCGGATGGTGCTGAATCCGGCTATCGTGCAGGACCCGGAGGACGGGGACACGCTGCACATGCTGTTCCGGGCGACGGGCCCTTGGCCGCAGAAGCAGCGGGAGGGGCGGCACCCGCCCTACCCGATCTTCCTCGGCTATGCTGTCAGCCATGACCGGGGGGCTTCATGGGAGGCGGACTTCTCGCGTCCGGCGCTGGCCCCGAGGCTCGGCTGGGAGGAGGAGGAGCTTACCGTGACGGATGTGCACGGCAAGCAGGTGTGGGACTATGCGAACGGCTGCATCGAGGATCCGCGCATCTTCCCCATCGAAGGGCAGCTGTATCTCTCGGCGGCCTGCCGCCTGTTCCCGCCCGGGCCTTATTGGCTGGCCGACGGGGATCCGCCGGTCGAGACCCGGTACGACTATGTGCCGGAGTGGACGCGGGAGGGGGCGGGGCCGTTCTACGAGACGTGCCGGTCGAACGCGACGGTCACCGTCCTGTACCGGCTCGATCTCGCGAAGCTGAAGGCCCGCCGGTACGAGGAAGCGTTCGCCTACGCCGGTCCGCTGACGGAGGGGCATGTCAGCGACAACCGGGACGTGTTCCTGTTCCCGGAGCGGATGAAGATCCATGGCCGGCTGCAGTACCTTATGCTGCACCGGCCGATGAACCCGGAAGCCTTCCCGGGCGGGGAGCAGCTCCGCCCCTCGATCTACTTGGCCGCAGCCGAATCGCTGGAAGCGTTCCCCTCGCCACAGGCGCACCACCGGCTGCTCGCTGCCGGCCGGTTCGACTGGGAAGCGGACCGCATCGGGGCGAGCTGGCCGCCGCTGCGGATCTCGGAGAACGAGTGGCTGATCGCCTACCACGGGAAGAAGGACATCCACTTCGGTTATACGCAGTCGTTCCTGATCGTCCAGGAGCAGGAGGATGACTTTCCGGTGGTGACGCACCGCTGCTCCGAGCGGATGATGTATGCGCAGCAGGCATGGGAGATGCCGACGGATTATCCGACGCCGTGCCTCTTCACGACGGCCGGCATAGTGGCCGGCGATGAGCTCATCATGGCCTACGGGGCGGCCGACCAGAAGGTAGGCCTCTCCTGGGTGAACTGGGCGGAGCTGGCAGCGTACGTCCGCACGTTCGATGCGGAAGGCCGCAAGGCCTGACTGCATAGCATGAGTTTTATAGCATGAGTTCCACAGCACCAATTGCATAGCATCAATTGCATAGCATCAATTGAATAGCATCAATTGAATAGCATCAATACCATAGCCCAATTGCATAAGCCGCTATCCCCAAGCATAAGCCGTTCTGCTTCGGGGATAGCGGCTGTTCTTGCGATGGCTGTCGCAGACTGCCTGGAAGCGCGGCGGCTTGGTTCCGTCGTCAGTTAGCAATCTCCCAGCCAAAGATGGCGACGGGCACCCCCGGTCGGTTAGGCCTGCACCCGCAGCCGGTATTGGTGCGGCGTCGTGCCCATCGTCTCCCGGAAGACCCGGCAGAAGTATGACGGGTTCGGATAGCCGGTGCGGATGCCAATCTCCGGGATGGCCAGTTCCGTCTGCATCAGCAGGATGCAGGCGTGACGAATCCGGGTCGCGTGGACGTAGGCGAGAATGGTCGTCCCGGTGGCTTCCTTGAATAGATGGGCGGCATGGTACCGGCTGAGATGCACTTCTTGCGCGAGCCGCTCCAGTTGGAACGGCTCGGCATAATGACGCTCGATCCACTGCATGATCTCTCCCGCCCGGCGATTGCGGGGAGAGGGCGGAGCATGAGGCCCGGCAGAGCTGTGCGCCCTCAGCTGCCGCAGTAAGCCTAGGAGCAGGAAGAGATACTCCTCCTGCTTCTCCTGCGGCGCCAGTCTGGGAAGCCTATCGTAGAACTGCTTCAGCAGAGACACCGCCGGGTCTCCCTCCTGCAGGAAGAGTGGCGGACAGGCAGCCTGCTGGCCTGTGAGCGAGACGAAGTAGGCTCCGAGCGCCGGAAAGAGACTCCAATAAGGCTGGAGCACCGCCGGGTCGAACATGAGAAGCGTGCGGACGAACGGCTTGCCTGGTGCGACCTCCATCCGGATGCGGTGAAGCTGGAACGGCTGGAATACCAGCAGGGTCCCCGGCATGATGGGGTAGGTGCGGCCTTCGAGGATCAGGTTCCCTTCCCCCTCATGCACGTAGGTGAGTTCCATCTCAAGATGGGCATGGAATACTTCTTTGAATTCATGGAGGGACGTGCGGCGGTAGTCGAACAGGTAAGGCTCGGTTAAAGGTTGGGTCACCATGCAGCCTTCAGCCCCATTCCGTATGCAATAGGTTGGTTGAAGCCCGCCAAGGCACAGCTCTATGCTATCGGCAGCCCCCGGCGTACTCCTCGGATGTACTAAGATCATAGCAAGATCAGAGCATGCCGGGCAAGATGACCCAAGCTTCGCGGCTTTCCGTATAGGCAGCTAGGAGGATGGGGCTGAGCGGCTGGTACAGCAGGCAGCCCGGAAGCTCCGTCGCCGCCAGGGACGGGACTCTGCCGCTCCTGCCTGCTGTGCACCGCAGCATGCTTGCTGTCCGCGACGTATGGCCATCCGCTGCCCGGCGTGTATCGGCTGTGTTCGCATAAGCGCAACATCGAGTCATTATCCCCCAATATTGCGGCATAAACCGATGCATTTCTTTTGTAGAATGAGGAGGAGAAAGAATAGACAGAGGAGGTCTTCGGACATGTTGAAGGTGGCCGTCATCGGCACAGGGGCGATCTCCCGCGCCCATATCGAAGCGTATCTGCAGTTCCCGGAGCGCTGCCGGATCGTCGCGGTTAGCGATATCTATAAGGACAAGGCGGAGGCCCGGATCGCCGAGTTCGGTCTCTCGGAGGCCAAGGCGGTAGAGGATTACAAGGAGCTGCTGCCGGAGGATATCGACCTGGTGTCGGTCTGCACGCCTCCCTATACCCACGCGCCGATCGCGGTCGACTGTCTTCGGGCCGGCAAGCATGTGCTGGTGGAGAAGCCGATGGCCTCCTCCCTGCAGGAGTGCGACGAGATGAACTCGGCGGCAAGGGAGAGCGGGCGCATCCTGTCGGTCGTAGCGCAGAACCGCTTCACCACACCGATGATGAAGCTGAAGGCCGTGCTGGACAGCGGGCTGATGGGGCCGGTCGTCCATGCCCAGGTCGATTCGTTCTGGTGGCGGGGTCACTGTTACTACGATCTGTGGTGGCGGGGCACGTGGGAGAAAGAGGGGGGAGGCTGCACGCTCAACCATGCGGTACATCATATCGACGCGTTCCTGTGGATGATGGGCCCGCCGAGCGGCCTGCAGGCGTTCATGAGCAATACGTCCCACGATAACGCCGAAGTCGAGGATCTGTCGGTGGCGATGCTGCGGTACCCGGACGGGGCGCTGGCGCAGATCACGAGCTCCGTCGTCCATCACGGGGAAGAACAGCAGCTGATCTTCCAGGGCCGGGACGCCCGGGTCTCCGCGCCCTGGAAGGTGAAGGCGTCCCGCTCCCGGCCCAACGGGTTCCCGGAGCCTTACCCGGAGAGGGAAGCGGAGCTGCAGCGGCTGTATGACAACCTGCCTGAAGTTCCCTACACAGGCCATGCCGGACAGGTGGACAATGTGCTCACCGCCATCGAATCGGGCGCGCCGGTGCTTGTCGACGGGATCAGCGGGCGCCGTACGCTGGAGCTCATCCTCGGCATCTACAAGTCGGCCAGCACCGGTGCCCTGGTGACGTTCCCGCTGCAGCCGGGGGATCCGTTCTACACCCGGGAAGGCATACAGGCGAATGCGGCCCATTTCTACGAGAAGAAGGCGTCGGTAGAGAACTTCCAGGATATCCGGATCACGACCGGGACGGAAGAGCAGAAGTAAGCGGTCCTCTCCAGAATCGGTTATCAGGTGCGTTGTAGATGCAAGTTTTCACATTTCAGACGCGAGATTCCACCTTTCGGACGCGACCTATATGCAAGCCCCCGCCGAGTTGGTACATTCAAGGTATCATAATCGAAAGAGGCGGGACTCATGAGGGACCAATGCATCCATTGTTTGTCGGAACGACTCATTATTTATGAACATGTGAATCGGGTAATCTGCCGGTCCTGCCACCGGCAATTTCATCAGAATCACCTTCAGCTGAAACGGCGGGAGCTCTCCTTGACCTGGAAGCTGCCGCAGCCGCTGTGGGGGAAGGACGGCAGGGGGCGGCCGGTGCCGATCGTGCCGGATCCGGCCGGGCCGCTGTCCGGGAGGAAGGCCATGCGCTGGTCCTCATAACGTACCGTTCGCGAACGATTGCATCTGCAGCTTGCACTCGCTGTAGTAAGTGGGTCAGCGGAGTGGATCAGCGTGATGGCGTAACTTGTGCGGGAATGGCCCGTCACCGCTTCGATCGAAGCGATGCACCGCGTGTTCACCAGAAAGCTCCGGTGGCTGAATACGATGCGCCCCGAGCACTGGGCCTTGATAGGGTTCAAGGAAGTGCCGGTGAGAAAGGACGTTCCATCTCCCAGGTACACCTTGGTCTTGCGGAGCAGGGTTCTCTCCGCATAGAGCAGCTGATGCTCTGCGAATGGAAGATCCCTGTGGTTTACTTTGCAGGAGATCAAGGCGCAGGTCATACGGCAGATCCGGAACCCGGCGGCGCGCTTCCACAATGGCCTTGGCCCGGTCCACCGCTTGCTTGAAGCGGGCGCGGACGATGGGCTTGCGCACATAATCGACGGCTGCAATGTATCGGCGATGAGCTGCAGCCGGTCCTCAAGCTCCCGGGTCAGCATGACTTTTGTATAATAATGGAAAACGCTGTTCGTAAGTAGTACAATGATCAATGAGATGAGAAGGATGTAAAAGGGACGGCTTCCATGGGGGCCTGGCCGGGCGAGGGGATACGGCGCTTCGCTGCATCATGATGTGATCGATCCTCCGTAACATAATATCCGTTCTATCTTTCTACTATAAGGGGGATAATTTCTGGGAGGGAAATAGAGTAATGAAGCTTACGTTCCTTGGTGCAGGCGACGGGTTCAGCGTACGCCAAGGCCACAACAGCGCGCTGATCGAGTTCGGCGGCACGAATCTGTGCATCGATTTTCCGGAATCCAACCACGCCGCGCTCCACGAGCTCGGCATGGAACTGAACAGGGTGGAGAATGTGTTCGTCAGCCACCTGCATGAAGATCACATCAACGGGCTCCAGAAGCTGGCCTTCTACCACGGGGTATACCCGCTGAAAGGCAAGCCCCGGCTGTTCGTCCACGAGGAACTGCTCGATGACCTGTGGGATGCGCTCCGGCACGGGCTGTCTTACTCGATGCGGGGCCCCAAGGTGCTCTCGGACTTCTTCGAGGTGGTGGCGGTGCAGGACGCGTTCGAGATCGAAGGCACGCGCTTCGAGCTGGTGAGGACGGTGCATATCCCCGGGATGACCTCCTTCGGGCTGCTGTGCGAGCCGTACTTTTACTTCAGCGGAGACACGCGGTTTGACCTCGGGCAGATCGAAGAGGCCGCCTCGAAGGCGGGGATCCTATTCTATGAATGCCATATGCAGCCGTACCAGCTGCCGTCCCATACATCGCTCGAGGAGCTGCTGACGCTGCCGGAAGAGATCCGGCGCAAGATGGTGCTCATGCATTATATCGACGATTATTTGGATGGGCAGCGCAGAGAGGCATTCCATGCTTCGGGCTCCTTGCGGCTGGCCGAGCTGCTGCAGGCCTATGAACTGGAAGCCAATCCGGTTCAAGCAACTTAAGGGAAGAACGGACATAAGCTTAGATGAGGCTCAGAGAGAGCTCCGCTAGGCTTTTTTCTTATGAGGAGGCAACCGGCAGAGAGCAGCAGACTCGGGAAGCGAACGATAATGGACATTTTGTTATGTTTGTTATATCGAATATGAACAACTTGTTATTGTCACGGGGGCCCCCAGCCCTTATAATGGAACCACAGCATTCCATACGATTCTAAGGAGACGGTGATTGTGACAACGACGAAACCGGAGTTCCCTTCCATCACGAACTGGGAGTTCAAGGCCTGCAAAGACGAACAGTGGCTCCCCGCGGTTGTGCCCGGCTGTGTACATACGGACCTGCTTAAGAACGGGAAGATCGAAGATCCCTTCTACGGAACGAACGAGAAGCGCCTGCAGTGGATCGACAAAGAAGATTGGGAATACCGCTCGGCCTTTACGGCTTCTGCCGAACAGCTCGGCCAGGCGAATGTAGAGCTGGTATTCGATGGATTGGATACCTACGCGGATGTGATGTTGAACGGGAAGCAGATCCTGGCGGCGGACAACATGTTCCGGTCTTGGCGTGTCGATGTCAAGGATGTGCTGAAGGAAGAGAACACGCTGCTGATCCGTTTTCGCTCACCGGTCCAGGAGGATCTGCCGAAGCTGCGGGCGCTCGGTTATGCGCTGCCGGCTGTGAATGACCAAAGCGAAGCGGGCGGTCTTGGCGACGAAAAAGTAAGCGTTTTCGCCCGAAAAGCGCCCTACCACTATGGCTGGGACTGGGGCCCGCGCTTTGTCACCAGCGGGATCTGGAAGGAAGTGCGGCTGGAGAGTTGGTCAGGACTGCGCATCCGCGACGTCCATATCCGGCAGGATGAGGTCAACGAAGCGGCGGCACGTATCACGGCTCTGCTGGAAGTGGAAGCGGATGGCGCCTGGGAAGGCGAGCTCCGCGTATCCGCTGACGGACAGCAGTGGAGCCGGAGCGTGCGGATCGAAGCGGGCCGCAGCACGCTGGAGCTGGCTGCCGAACTGGCAAGCCCCCGCCTATGGTGGTCGCGGGGCCTTGGCAGACCGGAGCTGACGGACTTCCGGGCGGAGCTGGTGTCCGCAGGCGGGACCGTGGAGGCCGGGCAGACGGTGACGACGGGACTGCGCTCCGCGAAGCTGGTCCGCGAGCCGGACGCGCATGGCACCGGCTTCCATATCGAGCTCAACGGAGTGCCCGTCTTCTGCAAGGGGGCGAACCACATTCCGAACGACAGCTTCGTGACGGAAGTGACCTATGAGCGGTACCGCCATGAGGTGGCTTCGGCGGCGGAAGCCAACATGAACATGCTCCGCGTCTGGGGCGGCGGCATCTACGAGCACGACGATTTCTACCGCTTATGCGACGAGTACGGCATCCTCGTGTGGCAGGATTTCATGTTCGCCTGCTCCATGTACCCGGGGGACGAAGCCTTCCTGGCGAGCGTCCGCGCCGAGGCGGAGGAGAACGTGAAGCGGCTGCGCCGCCATCCGTCGGTGGTGCTGTGGTGCGGCAACAACGAGATGGATACGGCCTGGTCCCACTATGACGAGAAGGCGGGGTGGGGCTGGAAGAAGCAGTATGAGCCGGAGCTGCGGGAGAAGATCTGGGGGGATTACGAGGCGATCTTCCATTCCATACTGCCGGAGACGGTAGCAGCCCTGTCGCCGGAGACCGACTATTGGCCTTCATCGCCGATGAGGGCGGTGACCGGGGACGCAGCCCAGCATGCGACGAGCTCTTCCCCCGACGGGGATATTCACTACTGGGGCGTGTGGCATAACGTCGAGCCGTTCTCGAATTACAAGGTGCATATCGGACGGTTCATGAGCGAGTACGGCTTCCAGTCGTTCCCTGAAGAGAAGACGGTGGAGACCTACGCGGCGGATGAGGATATGGAGCTCGTCTCCGAAGTCATGCTCAGCCACCAGAAGAACGGGCGCGGCAACACGCTCATCAAGGAATATATGGAGCTGTATCTTAGCGAGCCGAAGGACTTCCGTTCGTTCCTGTATATGAGCCAGGTGCTGCAGGGCGAAGCCATGCAAACGGCTATCGAAGCGCACCGCCGCCGCATGGGCTTCTGCATGGGCTCGCTCTACTGGCAGATGAACGACTGCTGGCCGGTGGCCTCCTGGGCGGGCATGGACTACCTCGGCCGCTGGAAGGCGCTGCAGTATTATGCGAAGCGGAGCTTCCGGGACGTCATGCTGTCGGTGGACGAGAACGGCGGAGCGATTGAAGTTCACGGAGTCTCGGACCGGCAGGCTCCTCTGACGGGGACGCTGCAGCTGCAGCTGCTGGACTTCCAAGGGCAGGCGCTCAAGACGTGGTCGGCCTCCGTGGTGCTCTCGGCGAACGCGGCCGGGCTGCTGAAGTCGCTGGCGACAGACGAAGTGCTGGACGGCGCCGATCCGGCCTCCGTGATGCTCTTGGCCCGCTTCGAGGGAAGCGATGGCACGGTAGACAGCAAGGAGCACTACTTCGTGCCGGCCAAAGATATCCGGCTGGGGACGCCGGGTGTGAAGGTGACGCGGACGACGGACGGGGAGGAAGTGCGGTTCACCCTGGACGCGGATAGGCTCGCGAAGCAGGTGTGGCTGTCGTCGGAGGCCGAAGGCCACTTCACCGACAACTTCTTCGATCTGGTGCCGGGCCGTCCGGTGACGGTCGCCTTCCGGAAGCGTTCGGACGGCAGCGCCGCCTTCACGGCGGGTGATCCGGGCGAGGT
Organism: Paenibacillus caseinilyticus; assembly: GCF_027533645.1. GTDB lineage: Bacteria > Bacillota > Bacilli > Paenibacillales > NBRC-103111 > Paenibacillus_G > Paenibacillus_G caseinilyticus. The sequence continues at coordinate 82,526 of NZ_JAQAGY010000009.1, read as the reverse complement.
GACGGTACGCTCGATGGTCGATTTCATCCAGGCCGGCGGGCGTGCGGAGATCGCGCAGCAGCCGGCGGGAGAGCAGGCGCTGTAGGCTTGGCTTGGTTTGGTTTTATCCGTACTTTCATGTAAGCTTCATCTTTACTTCAGCTGTTTCCTTGCTTTCAACCCCACAAGGCTGCCTTCGGGCAGCCTTGTGTTGTAAGGAGGGAGGCGTCGGACAGGGACGGCTCGCTTCGGGAAAGACGTGCCATATCCCTGAGCGCCGCAATGTAAGCGCGGTCAGAATGAAGCCGATTGGACATATGCGCTCATCCTGTCGATCATACCGAACAACCAAACAAGCATACGTGTTATTAAGTTTTGCTCCGGGGAGAGGGAGGCGGCGCGATGAAAGGGAAAGGAACATGGAAAGGGCTGCGCTGGAACCATATCCGGCTGCGCAGCAAGCTGATGATCTTGTATCTCGCCGCGGTGCTGCTGCCGGTGGTCTTCACGAACGTGACCTTCTACCGCATGACGGCCGAGAAGGTGCAGACCCAGAAGCTCGAAGATCTGCACCGCGGGCTGACGGCGGGGAAGGACCGCTTCCGGGGAATGCTGGAGGGGCTGATCGGGTTCTCGTCCATCCTCTATACGGACAGCCTGCTGAGCAGCGCGCTCGATCACCCTTACGCGTCCGAGGACGAGATGCTGACCGCCTACAACGAGATCATGAGCAATGCGGTCAACCGGTTCGTCCCTATGAACCGGCAGTTCTACAACGCGTATCTCTACACCGACAATGAGACGCTGATCTCCTCCGGGGTGCTGAAGTTTCTGTCCGAAGACACGAAGCGGGAGGCGTGGTACCGGCAGATTCAGCAGAGTACGGCCGTGGGGGAGCTCATCATCCATACGACGATCCGGGCCTGCGGGGGGCAGGAGAGCGGTCCGACGGGTGCGGACTGCGGCCGGCCTTACCTCAGCGTGATCCGCAAGCTGGATTTCTTCAAAGCCTACAGCACCTATGCCAAGGTGCTGCGGATCGATATTCTGCCGGAGTACCTCCAGAGCACGTTGTGGGACCGGTCTTCGCCAGGGGAGTTCTATATTCTGAACCGGGACGGGGCCGTCGTCTACGCCTCCGGGGATTCGCCGCTGCTGGGCGAAGCCGAGGCGCAGAGGCAGCACAAGCTGGTGATCGCAAGTCCGTTCGAAGGGGCCAAGTATCTCCAAGGGTGGCGCATCGTCGGCATCTATCCGGAGAGCCAGGTGCTGGACGCGGTGCTGCAGTCCCGCAAGTTCATCATCTATCTCACCTGCGTGAACCTGCTCGTGCCGACGCTCATCATCCTGCTCTTCTCGCGGTCCCTGACCGGGCGGATCGGCTATCTGCTCAAGATGATCAAGCGGGTCAAGAACCAGCAGTTCGAACCGCTGAACGCGAAGCCGGCCCACGACGAGATCGGACAGCTGACCGGCGAATTCAGCCGGATGACCGAGCAGATCGGCACGCTCATCCAGGATGTGTACGTGGCGGAGCTCGACCGGAGGCAGGCCCAGTTCAACGCCCTCCAGAGCCAGATCAACCCCCACTATCTGTTCAATACGCTGGAAGCGGTGCGGATGAACTGCATCGTCAATGACGAGAAGGTCACGGCGGATATCATCAAGCGGCTGGCCCGGGGCTTCCGCAGATCGCTCCAATGGGGGGACGACCGCATTCCGGTGAGCGAGGAGATGGAATTCGTACTCGATTTTCTGGAGATTCAGAAGTTCCGCTTCGGCAGCCATCTGAACTATTACGTCCATGTCGATGAAGATGTCCGCGGTGTATACATCCCGAAGATGAGCATCCTGCCGCTCGTGGAGAACGCCTGTATCCACGGCATCGAGAAGCGGGAAGGACCGGGAACCGTCGGAGTCCGCGTCATGGGCCGCCCTTCCTGCATGCTAGTCGAGGTATCGGACAGCGGGGCCGGCATGGAGGAAGAGGATGTGGAGCAGTGGTTGGAGCAGATGAAGCACGGCGATAACCGGGGGGACCATGTCGGACTGAAGAATGTATATGACCGGCTCAAATGGCACTGCGGAAGCGCATTCGACCTCAGTATCCAATCGGCGCCGGGCCGGGGAACGCTGGTCCGCGTCCGGATCCCGCTGGATCTGGCGCCCGGGGACCGGGAGGCGGAACAAGAGACCGATGGGGGGAACACGGCATGCTGAAGACGCTCATTGTGGAGGACGAACCGAGAATGAGGGAGGGACTCAAGAAGATTATTCCCTGGGAATCGCACGGCTTCTCGTTGTGCGGCGACGCGGAGAACGGCAGACAGGCGCTGGAGCGCATCGAGAAGGAGCGGCCGGACCTTGTCATCACGGACATCCGGATGCCCGTGCTCAGCGGGCTGGAGCTCATGATGGAAGTGTCCGGACGGTTCGACTGCCAGTTCATCGTGCTCTCCGGCTACAGCGACTTTCAGTATGCGAAGACCGCCCTGGTGTGCGGCGCGGTAGACTATCTGCTGAAGCCGCTGGAGGAGGACGACCTGATCCGTGCGCTGGAGCGGACGCGGCGCAGGCTGGAGAAGGAACGGCAGCCGCTCCCGGCCCCGTGTCCGCCGGACCAGCCGCCGGCCGCCGGAGCGGTGGAATTCGTGACGGGCTATGTGCAGGAGCGCTTCCGGGAGCCGATCACGGTCAAGGAGCTGGCGGGCAAGCTGTATTTGAACCCCATATACCTCGGGCAGCTGTTCAAGAAATCGACGGGTATGTACTTCAATGACTATGTGCACCGGGTGCGGGTGGAGGAAGCATGCAGGCGGCTCAAGGGCACGACGAACAAGATCTTCGATATCGCGCTGTCGGTCGGCTACAGCGATACGGATTACTTCGTCCAGCAGTTCAAGAAGATCACCGGCTGCACCCCTTCGCAGTTCCGCGAGAGAACCCCTTAGATTTGGGGGGGACGATGCTAAGATCCGCAGGGTACCCGGGCGGAGGACCCCTTGGTAAGATAGACGCAGGAAGCAATAAGGGAGGAATTAGCAATGATGAAAAAAAGAGCGCTTACAACGATAACGGCGTTCGGCATGCTCTCCGCCGCCCTGCTCTCGGGCTGCTCTGCTGACGAGGCCGCACCCGGGACGCAGGACGGGCCCGCCGGGAAGGAAGCGTCCACCGGCCCGGTTACCTTCAGCTACTTCGTCTTCACCCCGGGCGACAATGTGCCCGAATCGACCAAGATCGGCGATCTTATCGAGAAGAAGACCGGCGTGAAGATCAAGTACGAGCTGCTCGTCGGCGAGAAAGAGCAGAAGCTCGGGGTCATGATCGCAGGCGGCGATTACCCCGATCTGATCAACTCCGACATGACGACGAAAATGGTGGACGCCAAGGCGCTGATTCCGCTCGAGGAGCTTATCGAGAAGCATGCGCCGAATATCAAGCGGGTGTACGGCCCGTACTGGGAGCGACTGAAGTCGTCGGACGGCCACATCTACTCGCTGCCGCCGGTGGCGCCGACGGGCACGCCGAGCAAGGGGATCAGCGCCGCCTTCTGGATTCAGAAGGAAGTGCTGAAGGAAGCCGGCTTTCCGAAGATCACCACCTTCGAGCAGTACGTGGATATTTTGAAAGCGTATTATAAGAAGCACCCGCAGATCGACGGCGCCGACACGGTTCCCTTTGAGATCCTGACCTATGACTGGCGCAACTTCACGCTGACAACGGCGATGCAGTTCTTGGCCGGCGGCCCGAACGATTCCCGCGCGATGGTGAAGCCGGGCACGAGCGAGCTGACCTTCTACCAGACCGACGAGAAGATCACGAAGCGGTATTACGAGAAGCTCAATGAGATGTATAACGAAGGGATGATCGACAAGGAAGCGTTCGTGATGAACTACGAGCAGTATCTGGCGAAGCTGTCCAGCGGGCGGGTGCTCGGCATGTTCGACCAGAAGTGGCAGTTCCAACAGGCGCTCGATTCGCTGAAGCAGCAGGGCAAGGAGAACCGCATGTTCGTGCCGCTGCAGCTCACCTTCGATGAGTCGATCAAGGCGGATTACCTGGATGTGCCGGGCCTGAACTACAATACGGGCTTCTCCATCACGGTGAACTGCAAGGATCCGGTCCGCGCGATTCAGTACGCCGACTTCATGGCGAGCGACGAAGGGCAGATTCTCCGCAACTGGGGCGTAAAAGGGGAAGACTTCAAGGTCAGCGACAAGGGCCGTTTCTACCGGGACGAAGAGCTCCGCAAGCACTTCCAGGATCCGAAGAACGGATTGAAGCTGAACGGGAACATCATGTTCTTCTGGCCGGGCTCCTCGGGCACGATGCCGGACGGCAACAACTACGAGATCTACCGGCAGCCGGAGGAAATTGCGGCAGGCTATGACGAGCTCGATAAGGAGATCCTGAAGGTCTACGGGGCGGCGACCTATGAGGATACGTTCAACCCGCCGAACATGCAGCGCAAATACTTCCCGCTGTGGAGCATCGAGCTCTCCGACAAGGCGAAGGTGTTCGACCAGAAGATCGGAGACCTCAACAAGAAATTCCCGCCGCAGATGGTGGTGGCGAAGTCGAAGGCGGACTTCGAGAAAAGCTGGAGCGAGTACGTACAGTCCGTGAACAAGCTGGATGTGTCCGGATGGATGGGGGAGCTCTCCGCGAAGGTCAAGGAACGCCAGGAACAATGGTAAATCACCGGCATGACTCATCCTGCCGGGTATAGATAAAGGAGGGAGACCATGGCTGTCCCGCCGGAAGCGCTTCGCGCCAAACCGTCAGCCGCGCGTGCCCCGTCCCGTGAGCTGTGGAAGAAGATCAAGACGCAAAAAATGCTTATGCTGATGTCGATCCCGTTCGTGATTTATGTGCTGATTTTCTCATACGTGCCCTTGTGGGGCTGGCTCATGGCTTTTCAGAATTACAAGCTCGGCTCCTCCGTTCTCCACAACGAGTGGGTAGGCCTGGATCACTTCCGCGAGCTGTTCCGGGACGACGCGTTCCTCCGCGTCATGCGCAACACGCTGGCCATGAGCCTGATCAACCTCGTGCTCGGCTTCGCGAGCTCGATCCTGCTCGCTCTCATGCTCAATGAGCTCCGCAGCATCCTGTTCAAGCGTGTCGTGCAGACGATCTCGTACCTGCCGCATTTTATCTCCTGGGTCGTTGCGGCGAACCTCATCATGAACATGCTGTCGATCGAGGGGATCGTCAATACGGTGCTGGTGAAGCTCCACTTCATCGAAGAACCGGTGCTGTGGCTGTCGGAGGGAGGGTATTTCTGGTGGATCATCGGCCTCTCCAATGTATGGAAGGAGATCGGCTGGAGCGCGATTATCTACCTGGCGGCGATGACCACGATCGATCCGTCGCTGTACGAAGCGGCTGGTATCGACGGGGCCGGGCGGTTCCGCAAGATGATGCACATCACGCTGCCGGGCATCCGGCCGATGATCATCGTCCTGCTCATCATGAGCATCGGCCATATCCTCGACGCGGGCTTCGAGCAGCAGTATCTGCTGCAGACCCCGATGGTGGTCGACTATGCGGAGACGATCGACATCTTCGTGCTCAAATACGGGATTAACCTGTCCCGGTTCTCGTTCGCAACGGCTGCGGGCATCTTCAAGTCCGTCATCTCCATCCTGCTGCTCATTGCCGCGAACCGGATGGCGAGGCGCATGGGGCAGGAAAGGCTTTTCTGATGACCGGCGCTCCCCGCCCCGGGGAGCTGCACGGATTATGCCGGGAGGTGGCGTGATTGCAAGTTCGACTAAGGAAAAGGGACAGGCATGGTCCCGGAGACCGGCTCTTTGATATAATCAACGCAGCGCTGCTGCTCCTGCTGCTCGCCGCTACCCTGTATCCGTTCATCAACACGGTTGCCGTATCGCTGAACGAGGCCGCCGATACCGTAAGGGGCAGCACGTTCCTGTGGCCCCGCGAGTTCACGTGGCTGAATTACCGCACGTTATTCCAAGACAACACGATCTATCATGCCTTTCTTGTATCCGCTTCCCGGACGGTGATCGGGACGGTAACCAGCGTGTTCTGCACGGCGATGCTGGCCTATGCGATCTCGCGACGGGAGTATGTTCTGAGAAAACATATCTCATTTCTATTCGTATTCACCATGTACTTCAGCGGCGGGCTGATCCCGGGCTATATGCTCATCAAGAACCTGCATCTGAACGGAACCTTCTGGGTCTACATCATCCCGGGCCTGATCGCGGCGTTCAACCTGATCGTCATGCGCTCTTTCATGGAGGGGCTGCCGGAGAGTCTCGCGGAGTCGGCCCAGATCGACGGGGCGCACCACTTCACGATCTTCCTGCGCATCGTGCTGCCGCTGAGCCTGCCGGTGGTCGCTACGGTGGCGCTCTTCGTGGCGGTAGGCCAGTGGAACTCGTGGTTCGACACGTTCCTCTTCAACTCGTCGAAGCCGCAGCTCTCCACGCTGCAGTTCGAGCTGATGAAGAAGCTGCAGTCCGCCCAGATGAGCATCGGGGGCTCCGCCGAATCGGCCTTCGCGAGCAGCAAGAACGCGCAGTCGAATATGGTGACGCCGACCTCGATCCGGGCAGCGATCACGATGGTGGCCACGCTGCCGATTATCGCGGTGTATCCGTTCCTGCAGAAATATTTTGTGCAAGGGATGACCCTCGGAGGGGTGAAAGAGTAGGGCGGCAGCGCACACCTGACGAAAGAACCATGAGGAGGAGTACGGCCTATGTCCACGATTCAATTTCCATCCGGTTTTCGGTGGGGCGCGGCAACCGCTTCGTATCAGATCGAAGGGGCTTACGACGAGGAGGGGCGGGGGATGTCGATCTGGGATACGTTCAGCCGCACCCCCGGCAAAGTCCTGAACGGCGATACGGGCGACGTGGCGTGCGACAGCTACCACCGCTATGAAGAAGACATCGCGCTGATGAAGGAGCTCGGCATCGACTCGTACCGCTTCTCTATCGCCTGGCCGAGGATCTTCCCGGAGGGGACCGGCAAGGTGAACTCGCTCGGCCTCGCCTACTACGAGCGGCTCGTGGATGCGCTGCTCGCCGCAGGCATCGAACCGGTCGTGACGCTCTACCACTGGGATCTCCCGCAGGCGCTGCAGGAGCGGGGCGGCTGGGGGAACCGGGAGACGATCGACGCCTTCGTGCAGTACGCGGAGGTGATCTTCGGGGCGTTGTCCCCGAAGGTGACAAAGTGGCTGACGATCAACGAGCCATGGTGCGTCTCGTTCCTCTCGAACTTCCTCGGCGTTCATGCGCCGGGGAATACGGATCTGCAGCTGGCCGTCGATGTGGCGCATCATCTGCTCGTGGCGCATGGCCGTACCGTACGCAGGTTCCGCGAACTCGGCCTTGAGGGGGAGATCGGCTATGCGCCGAACGTCACGTGGATCGAGCCGTACAGCACGCGGCAGGAGGATATCGACGCCTGCCGGCGGGCGACCGGCTGGTTCGTGGAGTGGTTCATGGATCCCGTATTCAAGGGAACCTACCCGGACTTTCTCGTAGACTGGTTCCGTGCGAAGGGGGCAGAGGTGCCTGTGCTCGAAGGGGATATGGAGACTATCTCCGAGAAGATCGATGTGCTCGGCATCAACTATTACACGGGTAACGTGGGCCGCTTCCGGGAAGGGGCGGGCTTCTTCGACTGCGAGGATATCGATATGGGCTACCAGCGCACGGATATCGGCTGGCCGATCTACCCGGACGGTTTCCATCATGTGCTGCGTTATATTCAATCGCTCTACGGCGATATCCCGATCTATATCACGGAGAACGGTTCGTGCTATAACGACGGTCCCGAGGAGGGCCGGGTGAACGATACGCAGCGGGTCGCTTACCTGCGCCGTCATCTCACGCAGCTGGAGCGGGTCATCGCTTCCGGCGTACCGGTGCTCGGGTACTTCACCTGGTCCCTGATGGATAACTTCGAGTGGGCGGAAGGCTACAGCAAGCGCTTCGGGATCATTCATGTGGATTATGACACCCTGAAGCGTACGCCCAAGGAGAGCTACTATTGGTACCGCAGCATGATTGCGGCTGGCGGAAGCTTCGAAGTATAAGGCCGGTTCACCTCATGAAGACCGCCCATCCCTAACGGAAGTATAGGGATGGGCGGTCTTTTGGCGGCGGAGAGAGGGCTCGTGCACGGGCCCAAGCGGGTCCTGTCCCGCGGTGCCGCTTAATAGCGTGGCTGCCCCACCCGGCGGCCCGCAGTGCATGGCTGATGCAGCACGCTTAATAAGCATGTTTTCTGTACTCGCTTGGGGTCAGTCCCGTCACATTCTTGAAGGCCCGGTTGAACGAGCTGGGATTGTCGTACCCGACGAGGTAGCCGATCTCGTAGATCTTCACATCCGGCTCGCCGAGCAGCGTCTTGGCAGCCTCCATCCGGATCTCCAGCAAATATTCCAGGAAGTTCACTCCGGTCTCCTGCTTGAAGAAGTTGCTGAAATAATTGGGATTGAGATGCACCTGCTCCGCTACGGTCTGCAGATTGATATTCTGGCGGTAATGCTGGCGGATGAACTCCTTGGCCGAGGCGATAACCGGGTTGTCTTTGCCGGCCTTGCGGGCATCCATCTTCAGAACGAGTCGGTAGACGGACTCGCAGAGGCGGTCCTCCAGCCTTTCGGCGGTAGGGGCATGCTCTATGGACTGGAGCAAGCAGCAGTCTGCGTCGGCCATGGCGATTTCTTCGGCGGCCTCGAAGCGGGCATACCATTTGCGTACCAGCCGGGTCAATCCGCTGATAAGCTCCGCCGGGTCGGTCCTCTGTTCGATGAATCGCCGGAGCAAGGCCTGCATCGTACTGCGGGCTTGGGAGGCGTCCAAGGCTTCGACCGCTTGGAAGAGCGGCAGGGCGGCGGCCGAGAGCTCACTCTCCTGCAGAGGGACGAACCCGGGTCCGCCGGCTGTGTACAGGTAGCAGCCGCCCAGCCCTTCATAGAAGGCTCGGCGCAGGGAGTCCGCCGCTTCCCGGTAGGCTTGCGCTGCAGCGGCCAGTGTCTCGAAGGGCCTGCTGGCTCCGGCCGTGAACGTGCCGGCCGCATGTTCGCTCATCCGGCCGGTCAGCCATAGGAGGGGGGCGGGGGCGGCAGCGGCAGGCCTCTCCGGGGATGCGGGAGCGGGAGCAGGGAGAAGCAGGGTCATCTGCCCGTTCTGGACACTGAACAGGCTCTCATCCATCCAGCCGGCCTCCTCGCTGAGCTTGCCGGCCCATGCCCCCCAATCCGTCAGGCCCAGGCTGTCTGCCGGCGGGTCTTCATCAATCTTAATAATGGCAAGAAGGAAGGAGGGGAAGCGGTCCAGCTGGAATTCCGATATCCGTTCCAAGAACAAGGGGGTGTGCTGCAGCCGGTTGACGATCAAGTCCCACAGGAGCCGCTCTTTGCGGAGCAGCCGGCTTTCCTCCGCACGGCGCTTCAGCTTCTCCTGCTGTTCGGCCATCAGGGCTTCGACCTGCTTGGCGGATTCGAGCCGCTCCAGCAGCTTGACCAGATCGCGTTTGTTCACGGGCTTGAGCAGGTAATCCCGCACCCCCGCTTTCAGGCTTTCCTTGACGTATTGGAATTCGTCGTATCCGCTGAGAACGACGGTCTTGACAGGAAGCCCGAGCTCCGCTATCGTTTGGACCAATTCGATACCGTCCATGACAGGCATACGGATGTCCGTGATGAGCACATCCGGCTGCCACGCGATGACCCGCTCCAGCGCGGTCTTCCCGTCCGGTGCGGAGGCATCGGTTTCATAGCCCCTTCCAAGCGAGTGGATGATGGCGCGGATTCCGGCACGTATGGTTTTGTCGTCGTCTGCGATCACAATTTTTAGCATAGCATCCTCCAATACAGGATTCTTAGGCACCTATCCCAAACATATCTCAACGTACAGGGGGCTCTTGTTATGGAAGCACAGAGAAGCAGGCAGCCGCACTACATGCGTCTTTTGAAGCGTTTACACTTCCGCGATTTTCCTATTGCGGCCAAGCTGTATACGGGGTTTCTATGTGTATTCGCCATCATGATCATCTTGTCGTGGCTCACCTATTCGAACTACAAGCAGGATAAGGAGAAGAACATGCTCGAGGTGATTCAGCGGCTCAACAACCAGACGGTGAGCAAGATCGACGAGAACATCAAGGGACTCATCGCGATGTCCAAAATGCCAATGATCTGGGAGCATGGCAGCCACTCCGATCTGTTCCGCTATGTGGAGGAATCGAACAGCACAGGCAAGTTCGATTTCAATATGCGCAACGCTTTCATCGGGGACGTCAACAAATATTTGACGGTGAACAACCACATCGAATCGCTGGTGATCTATAACCGCCTGGGCACGGGGATCCTGTACATCGACGGCAAATGGCTGAGCGCCGGAGTTGACCCGGATTCTCCCGCCCGCGAAGCCTTCGACGCCTCCTTGAGCGATTATAAGAAGGTCACCCTGATGCCGACCTACCCGGTCGCCAACTCCACGGCGCCCTTCAAGCCCTATTATGTCTTCGGCGTAGCCCGGGGAATCTACAAGCTCGAGACCTCCGAGACGATCGGCGTCGTGATGGTCAGCAGCCGGATGGATGACCTGCTGGAGCTCAGCGAAGAGATGCACAGCGTCCAAGGCAACCAGGTGCTGCTGCTCGACGACAAGAACCGGATTATGGCGGACCGGGACACGTCGAAGATCGGCCAGCCCGTCTCTGCGGCCATCGCCATGAGGCTCCAAGACGGCTCGGACAATATGCCGAAGCGGCTCGTTCTGGACGGGACCGACTATCTCTTCAGCAGCGCCGCTTCCGAGCTGACGGGCTGGAAGGTGGTCAACCTCATACCGTTGACCGAATTGTACAAGAACATGAACCACATGGCAATGACGACGTTCCTGACGACGCTGTCGCTGCTGCTGCTCACGATCGTCTTCACCCTCTTCTTCTCGAGGAGTATCGTCAAGCCGGTGCATAAGCTCATCCGGCTCATGAAACGCGTGGAGGACGGGGACTTCACCAAGGAGATCATCCTGCTCCAGGAGGATGAGATCGGGCAGCTGGCCCGGGAGTTCAACCACATGTCCCGGCGGATCGAGCACTTGATCCACGAAGTAACCCGGGAGAAGATCTCACAGAAGGAGATGGAGCTCGAGATGCTCAAAATGCAGATCAATCCGCATTTTCTCTATAACACGCTGGAGTCCATCCGCATGGTAGCGGAAGCCCGGGAGGCCCCCGATGCGGCGGATATGGCCTTCTCGCTGGGGGAGATCCTGCGGTACGGCATCAACCGCTCCGGCGATACGGTGAGCGTCCGGGAGGAGCTCTATCACCTCGAGCAGTACATGCTGCTGCAGAAGCACCGCTTCGCGGAGGTGTTCTCGATCTCCCTGGATATCCGCGAAGAGATCAAGGAGCTGACGATGCTGAAGGTGATCCTGCAGCCCTTGGTGGAGAATGCGATCCTGCACGGCATCACGAACCGCTCCAGCGGAGGGCAGATCGAGGTCCGGGGCTACAGCGACGGGGACCGTCTGATCTTCGAAGTGTGCGACAACGGAGCCGGAATGTCCGCCGGGCAGGTCGATGAGCTCAACCGGTCCTTCCGCCGGCATGGGGAAGGCAGCCGCAGGATCGGGCTGAACAATGTGAACAAGCGCATCCAATTGTTCTATGGCGATGCGTACGGCCTCGAGATCATCAGCACCCCCGGGGTAGGCACCAACATCTTCGTCAGCATCCCGATCCAGGATACATAGCAGGCTTGTAAGGCGCTGCAAGCTTCCCCCCTTCCCGGGAGATGTGAATCAGTGCCGCCCGTATCCTGATAAATCTGTAAAAGTGCAAAGAAATCTTAATCCCGGTCATGTTAACTCCCACGAAGATTCGTTACTATAATAACAAGAAACAAACATAACAAACAAATGCTAGCTAACACAAGAGGGGGAAATGGATTGTGAAACGTTCGATAGCCGTTCTGGCTGCCGCATGGAGTGCCGCTTCGCTGCTCTCCGCTTGCTCGGGCTCCGGTGGGGGTACCGATCCTGCCGCAGCGCCTTCGAATGCCGGAGGATTGAAGGGGGAGATTACATTCCTCACGCACCGCACGGACCTGGCGGATACGGTCCTGACCGATATCGCGGAAGAGTTCATGGCGAAGAATCCCGGGGTGCACATCACCGTGGAAGCGAGCAAGGGCGATGATGTGCTCAAGACGCAGATCGCCGCCAATGAGCTGCCGGATATCATGTTCGTTCCGAGCGGTCTTGGGATGACGCGCAAGGACTACCCGACGTACTTTGTCCCGATCGACGATCTCGGCTATACCAAGGATAACCTGTGGTACTACACCAACGGGGCCGGGCCCGACAACAAATTGTATACGCTCTCCATTGGAGTGAACTACCAGGGCTTCATCTACAGCAAATCCGCCTTCCAAGCGGCGGGGATCGACAAACCTCCGGCAACGATGGAAGAATTCCTCGCGGCTGCCGAGAAGCTGAAGGCGAAGGGCACCGTACCAGTCGCCTCCAACTTCAAGGACGGCTGGCCGCTCGGCAACTATGCGGACGGAGCCTATTCCAACGACATCACGGGATTGAAGAACTACCAGAACACCCTGATCGGCAAAGACCTGTTCGGCTCCGAACCGGGCAGCCTGCTCGAGGGGATCAAGTTCCTCCGGACGCTCGCGGATAAGGGCTACCTGGAGAAGGACCTTATGTCCACGAACTGGGACGCTTCCAAGCGCGATCTCGCCCAAGGGAAAGTCGGGATGACCTATCTCGGCACCTGGCTGCCGGCCCAGATCGAACAGAACGGCGGCAAGCCGGAGGATATCGGTATGTTCCCGGTACCGGGAGCCAAAGCGCTCGTCGGTTCGGCGGACTACATGTACGGGGTAACGAAGAACTCCAAGGCGCCGGAAGCGGCCAAGGCCTTCCTGAAATTCATGTGGGATAACGGCTATATGCCGAAGAAGGCCGGCATGATTCCGCCGAACAAGGATTACCAGGCGGACCAGCCGTTCCTGAAGGAGCTGCTGTCTTATAAGCTTCCGATCGTGGAGTGGGAAGCGCTCCAGCCGGAATATCAGGATCTCATTAACAAGGCGCAGATCGATACGAAGAAAGTGGCCCAGGAATACGTGCTGGCGGAGAACCCGCAGGAGATTATCGACAAGTACAACAAGAAGTGGGCCGACGCGCGCAAGGCGCTTGGCAAGTAGTCCCCCCGGGAGATGCCGGGCCGGCGGAGCAGGTTCTCAGCCGGCTCTCTTCTCCATGCGCAACATTCAGATTTTAGATAAAAAAGGCGGAGAGAAGCCATGCTGCACAACCGCAATGACCTATGGGAAAGAAGATGGACCATCGGCTGGTTCATGGCCGTGCCGATGATCATCCTGCTCGTATTCTCCTACTATCCGGCCGTGAAGCTGTTCCAGATGAGCCTGACGGATTGGGACGGGATGAAGCCTTCCTACAATTACGTAGGATTGGATAATTACAAGGAGATTCTCCGGGAGAATATGGCCTGGAAAACACTCGTTAACAACATGGCCTATGTGCTCATCTCGATCTTTCAGACGTTCCTCGGTTTATATTTTGCGATCCTGCTCGATTCGAATATCCGCGGCAAGCGGTTCTTCCGCTCCCTCCTGTTCATGCCCTATATTCTGAACGGCGTGGCCGTCGCTTACATGTTCAGCTATATGTACAACTTCGAAGACGGTCCCATTAACATCCTGCTCCGGGGCATCGGTCTTGGGGACTACGCGATCCGCTTCCTCGGCAACAACTGGTGGGCGAACCTGTCGCTGGCGTTCATGGGGCTGTGGCAGAATACGGGTCTGGCGATGGTGATCTTCCTCGGCGCCCTGCAGTCGATTCCGAAGGATCTGTACGAATCGGCGAGCATCGACGGGGCCAACTTCCTCCACAAGGTCCGCTTCATCACCATTCCGAGCATGAAGCTGGTGGTACAGATCAATCTGTTCCTGAGTCTGAACGGCGCGCTCCAAGCCTTCTTCCAGCCGTTCATTATGACGAAGGGCGGGCCGGGCGACCGGACCCAGACCTTCGCTTCCATGGCTTATTATACGGCCTTTAATTTCCACAACTTCGGATTGGCTTCGGCGCTCGGGGTATTCCTGCTGGGCATTGTCCTGGTCGTGCTGCTGATCCAGAACTTAGTCATTCGCGGCGGGGGGGAAGAAGGATGAGACATCGTTCGATGGAATCGGGGCTGGTGGTGAATCACCCCGTGCTCCGCTGGTTGAATTACGCTTTGCTGCTGGCTTTTGTGGCCATGGTCCTTGCGCCCATCCTGATCGTCTTCCTGGTGTCCTTCAAGTCGAACCAGGAGTACATGTACTCGCAGGTATGGGATTTGCCCCGGAGCTTCCTGAACTTCGACAACTTCGAGGTGTACTGGAAACGGGGCAAGATGCTGCTCGGCTTCCAGAATGTCGGCATTCTGATCGTGGTCTCGCTTATTACCAGTATCTTCATGGGGACGATGGTCGCCTATGTCATCACCCGCTTCAAGTTCCGGGGGAGGAAGCTGATCCTCGGGCTGTATGTCTTCGCGGCGGTGCTGCCGACCACGACGACGGCGATCGCGACCTTCACGGTGATCAAGAGCCTCGCGCTCTACAATACGTTGTATGCCGGGCTGCTGCTGTATTCGGCGGCGGGCGTGCTCGATATTTATATGTTCATGCAGTTTATGTACAAAATCCCTACGGAGCTCGATCAGAGCGCGCGGGTAGAGGGGGCTTCCTACTTCCGGGTCTATTGGTCGGTGATTCTCCCGCTGATGCGTCCGGCCATCGCCACGATCTCGATCCTGAAGATCGTCGGCATCTACAACGATTTCTTCATTCCGACGGTGTATATGCCTTCCTCGAAGCTGTCGACGATCACGAGCGGGCTCATGCTCTTCACGCAGGACCGGGGTTCGCAGTGGAACGTGCTGTCGGCCGGCATTATCGCCGTCCTGCTGCCTACGCTTCTCGTCTATCTGTTCGCGCAGCGCTTCATTATATCAGGGGTGACCGACGGAGCGGTCAAGTCCTGAAGAAGCTTCGAGCAGCTGCTCAAGGAACGCATCGAATGATTCAATGATTAGGCAGAGGGGGAGTTCATGATGAAGAAGACAACCAAGTGGATGAGCTGTATCGTGACCGCGGCCATGGTCGCTGCTCCGGCGGCTCCTATGCGGGCTGCGGAGGATGCAGCGCAGGTGAAGGCATCTGCCCCGCTTCTCACGGATACGCAGGGCCACTGGGCCCAGAGCCGGCTGGAGGCATGGGCTGCTAAGGGGATCCTGAGCGGCTATGAGGATGGGACCTTCCGTCCGGACGGGAGCATCACGCGGGCGGAGTTCGTCACCGTCCTCAACAAGGTGTTCGGTTATTATGCCCCGTCGAACGCGGCCTTCGACGATGTGGACGCATCCAGCTGGTATGCGCAGCAGCTCTCCGCCGCCCGGCAGGCAGGCTACTACGAAGGCTTCCCGGGCAACAAAGCCGGGGCCACCGAGCGGATTACCCGGCAGGATGCGGTGACGCTGCTGGCGCGGGCGTTCGGACTGCAGGTCAAGGCCGGCGCTTCCGCGGCAGGCACGTTCAGCGATGCCGCACAAATTCAGGCGTACGCCCTGGGGGCGGTTCATGCGCTGTCGGATATCTTGGGCGGCTATGAGGACGGAACCTTCCGGCCGGAAGGCAGCCTCACGCGGGCGGAGTTCATAACGCTGATCGACAAGCTGGTCGCCGGCTACTATTCGAATGCCGGCAGTTACGAGGGCGGCGAGGTTGAAGGCAGCGTCGTGGTAAGCCGGGCGGGCGTGACACTGAAGAATACGACCGTCCGCGGCAATCTGTATTTGACCGCCGGAATCGGCGACGGGGAAGTGACACTTGCCGGGGTCCGCGTCACCGGCACCACGTTCATTGCGGGCGGCGGGCCGAACACCGTCACGCTCAAGGATTCCACCTTCGGCGAAGTGAGCGTGAACCGCAAGGAAGGCGAAGTGCACGTCGTCGCGAGCGGAACGACGCAGATCGACCGCCTCACCGTAGACAGCGCTGCGAAGCTGGAGCTGGGCGGGGGGACGCGGATCGCAGCGGCGGACATCCGCCGGACGGCATCCCTGGTTGTAGGGGAAGGAGCCGCGATCGCGGACCTGACGGTGGGCCGGGAAGCAGCCGGCACGGCCATCACAGGCAAGGGCAGCATCGCCAAGGCGCAGATTACGGCGTCCGGCGTGACGCTGAACGGACAGGCCTTGGCGCAGGGTCCGGTCACGATCACGAACGGTAAGGCGGATCCTGTACCGGGGGCGGCACAGCCAACTGCGCCGGCGGGCTCCGGTTCCTCGGGTTCCGGGTCTGGATCGGGCAGCGGATCGGGCAGCGGATCGGGCAGCGGATCGGGCAGCGGATCGGGCAGCGGATCGGGCAGCGGATCGGGCAGCGGATCAGACGGCGACTCGGACGGGGACTCGGACAGCGGGTCGGACCCGGCACCTGCGCCGGAGAGGGTGGAGAACCTGGCCGACAAGGACGCCACGGCGGAGACGAGATCGCTGTTCGCTTACCTGGACGATATCCGGGGCAAGGAGATCCTGTTCGGACACCAGCATGCGACGACCGAGGGTATCTCTATTACGGCGAAGGACGGCACCCAGTCCGAAGTGCAGAATGCCGTAGGCGACCTGCCGGGAATGTTCGGCTGGGATACGCTGAGCCTCGAAGGCCTGGAGAAGCCGGGCGCCGGGGATGCAGCGAGAGAGCAGAACCGCGATAACCTCATCGCCGTGATGAAGTCCGCTTACAAGGAAGGCGGCGTGCTGACGCTGAGCTCGCACATGCCGAACTTCGTCACCGGCGGCAGCTTCTACGACACGAAGGGCCAAGTGCTCTCGCATATTCTGCCGGGCGGAGACAAGCAAGCGGAATACAACCGGTTCCTGGATATGATCGCGGATTTTGCGGTCCACCTGAAGGATGACGGCGGCAAACCGATCCCTGTGATCTTCCGTCCGTTCCACGAGCAGAACGGCGGCTGGTTCTGGTGGGGCGCACCTTACCGCACGAAGGACCAGTACAAAGAGATTTACCGCTACACTGTGGAGTACCTGCGCGACAAGAAGGGCGTGCACAACTTCCTGTATGCCTTCTCGCCAGGCAGCCCGTTCAACAGCACGGACGCGACGTTCCTCGAGACGTATCCGGGCGACGACTATGTCGATATCCTCGGCTTCGACTGCTACTATGACGGGAATACGCCGGGCTGGTACGATGCGGTCGTGAAGGATGCGAAGCTGGTCTCGAAGCTGGCGGATGCCAAAGGGAAGATCGCCGCCTTCACCGAGTTCGGGTACTCGGGCGTGAAGCCGTCGGGCACGAAGGATCTGCAGTATTATACGAAGCTGATCGCGGCGCTGCAGTCCGATCCCGACGCGAAGAAGATGGCGTTCATGCTGACATGGGCGAATTTTAATACGGATTCGATCTTCGTGCCCTACAAGAACGCGCCGAACGGACTCGGCGACCACGAGCTCCTGCCGGATTTCGTGAACTACTATAACGATCCGTATACCTCCTTCAGCGACGAGGTGCGGGCAGCCGGCGCCTACAGCAAGCCGGTTACGGCCGCCGCAGAGCAGCCGTTCATGCATATCGCCTCTCCTACGGCGAGCCAGACGGTACCGACGACGTCGCCGACGACGATCCGCGCCCATGCGGTGAACCAGGCTGTGGAGCGAATGACGTACCTGATCGGCAGCGATACGAAGGAATATCTCCTGAATCTCGACAGCGACGGGTTCTACTATACGGCCGAGTGGACGCCGGGCGCGGCGCTGGACGAATCTGGCACCACGATCACGGTGAGATCCTATGCCAAGGACGGCTCTGTCCTCACGGAGACGATCCAAGTGTTCATAAGCGATGTGCAGGGCAATGGCGATCCGCTGACCGTGGATACGTTCGACACCTACAAGGGGAGCAGCGAGCTGCTCGACGCGGCCTACAGCCCGGCGGGCGATCTCAATGCAATCTCGCTCGATACCGATCACAAGTACAGCGGCAAGTACGGCCTGAAGTTCGACTACCGTGTGGACGGCCAAGGCTACAGCGGCGAGGTCAAGAATATGAACAATGTGGACTGGTCCGGGGCGAACAAGCTGAAGCTTTGGCTGGCACCGGACGGCAGCGGCCAGAAGCTGGTCCTGCAGGTCAACGCGAGCGGCTTCTCGTTCGAAGCGTATCCGTCGCTGGCCGGGACGGCGGCGGGGATCATCGAGATTCCGTTCAGCGAGTTCGCGCCGGCTCCTTGGGACAGCGCCAATGCGGGCAAGGTCATGACGAAGGAGAACCTGAAGGACATCCGCTCGTTCGGGATCTATGTGAACAAGAAGGAAGGCACGATGGGCACGTCCGGCACACTGTACTTCGATGAGATCCAGGCTTACAACGACGGAACGGGCGGTGTGCCCGGAGGTGATCCGGGTGACGAACCGGATAACGGCACAGATCCGGGCAGTGGGCCTGCGCTGCCGGGTCTCCTGTACGGCTTCGAGACCGATGCGCAGGGGTGGACCGTGGATGTGAACAACGCGGGGGCCGGCGCCGCCACCGTGACGGCAGATGCTTACGCGGAAGGCACGCATGCTCTGAGCACGGAGTTCTCCCTGACGGGGTCGGACTTCGAACTCGTCAAGTTCGGGAATCTGGACTTGCGTTCGGCAGATGCGCTGAGCGCGAAGGTCAAGCTGTCGGGCGGTACAGCCAAGGTCCGGTTGTACATCAAGTCGGGAGATGCCTGGTCCTGGAACGACAGCGGGCTGGTCGGGGTGGACTCAAGCGGGTTTCAGACGATATCGCTGCCTCTGGCCGGCATCGCGGATCTCCGCAGCGTCAAGGCGGTCGGCCTGAAATTCGAGGGCTTCACCGGGGAGGGCACGGCTCACGCCTATCTTGACGACGTACGGATTTCGGGTGGCGCGGCCACACCATAAGCATGAACGATGCGGAAGGCTTCCGGGCATATAGGGCCCGGGGGCCTTTCGTTTCCTACTGAAGGGGAGGACTACGTGAAGAGGAGAAGGCTGTTCGGCCGCATTCCCTGTGGGCAAAAGCACTCCCTGCGTGACAAAACTCCATACGAACAACTCTCCATATGCAGCA
This sequence comes from Paenibacillus caseinilyticus, assembly GCF_027533645.1. Lineage (GTDB taxonomy): Bacteria > Bacillota > Bacilli > Paenibacillales > NBRC-103111 > Paenibacillus_G > Paenibacillus_G caseinilyticus. Next base: position 63,349 of record NZ_JAQAGY010000009.1, on the reverse strand, counting down.
ACACCCCCTACGCAACAGCCATCGCAGGGCCTGGCCCTGCCTAGCGCCTGTGAGTGTACAAGTGTGCATAGTGGCAGCAGGTCCGATTCTCTTTCCACCGAAGTCTGGTAATGTTCATTATTTTTTGTTATTTTGATAGAGAAATATCATAATGTTAATATAACAATAATAACAAAAAGGGGTTGTTGGGGTGATGGCGGCCGACATGTCATTAGCCGAGTTGCTTATATATCGGGGGAGCAGTCCGAAGCCGGATGATTTTGATGCCTATTGGCAGAGGGGGCTCGGCGAGTTGGAGCGGCAGTCTCTGGCCTATGAGCTCGTGCCGGCGGACTTCGGAACACCGCTGGTCGATTGCTTCCATCTCTATTTCACGGGAGTCGGGGGGGCGAGGGTGCACTGCAAGCTTGCCAGACCGAAGCGGACGCAGGTTTCGGGTCCGGGGCTTGCCATATTCCACGGCTATGCCTGCGACAGCGGGGACTGGATGGAGAAGGTCGGCTATGCCGCCCACGGGTTCACGGTCATCGGCATGGACTGCCGGGGACAGGGAGGGGACTCGCAGGATAACTTGACGGTGAAGGGGACGACCATCCGGGGGCATATCATCCGCGGGCTGGACGATCCGGACCCGGACCGGCTCTATTATCGGAACGTGTTCCTGGATACGGTACAGACGGTCCGGATCCTGATGTCGATGGATACGGTCGATCCGGAGCGGATCGGCGTGTACGGCTATTCCCAGGGCGGTGCCCTAGCGACGGCCTGCGCGGCGCTGGAACCCCGCGTGCGCGCAGCCGTGCCTGTCTATCCGTTCCTCTCGGACTTCAAGCGGGCCTGGCAGACCGGTGTTGCGACGACGGCCTATGAAGAGCTTGTATACTTCTTCCGGTTCTTCGATCCCCACCATGTCCGGGAAGAGGAGCTGTTCCGCAAGCTCGGATATATCGATATTCAGAACCTGGCGGACCGTATTCGCGCCCAGGTGCTGTGGGTTACCGGGTTGACCGATACCGTGTGTCCTCCGTCCACCCAATTCGCCGCTTACAACAAAATCCGTTCGGAGAAAGAACTGCTTGTGTACCATGAGTTCGGCCATGAAGCTCTTCCGTATCTCTCGGACCGGATGTTCCGGACCTTCATGGAACGACTCGGAGGGGGCGCAGAGCCCGCATAAGAAAAGTGTCCGCGTCCATCTCCCGCGCTGGAATCTGTATCGGTACAGATCTCTCTTTTCCATATGGCAGTATTCCCCTAAGCGGGTTACGATTAGGCGGTATTGGAAAGAGAAGAAGCTGCGGGGGAGGCAAGGATATGAGAGATTCAGAGGCGGGGGAGAGGACAACGGGAGGAAGGACCTTGACGGCAGAGGGACCAGATGGCGGGCCCGGGGAGGCCGGAGGCTCCGTGAGCGATGACATGAGGGCTGCCAAGAGGGCACCGGCGGGTACGGGGAAGGAGGGCTGGGCTTACCTGGCGGCGGTCGGCAATGCGGTGATTGTCGGCTTCTCGTTCCTGTTCGTCAAGATCGCGCTCGAAACGGCACATCCGCTCGATACCTTGTCGCATCGCTTTACGGCTTCGTTCGCTGTGCTGGTATTCGCTGCGGCCGCGGGATGGATCCGGGTGAAGATCCGTCCCCGGGAGATGATCGCGCTGCTGCCCTTAGCGCTGCTGTACCCTTCGCTGTTCTTTGCCTTCCAGGCGTTCGGCCTGGCATACAGTTCCTCGTCGGAAGCAGGCATCATTCATGCGACGGTTCCGATCTTCACTGCGCTGCTCGCGGCTGTAGTGCTGAAGGAATATACCGGCATCCGGCAGGTACTGTTCATTCTCCTGTCGGCTGCCGGCGTGGTCTACATCTTCGTAATGAAGGGGGCTGCCGTCGGCTCGGGAGCGGTCCTCGGAACGGTGCTGATCCTGCTGTCCGCGGGCTGCCTTGCGGCGTACAGCGTGATGGCCCGGCGGATGGCGAAGCGCTTCACGGTCATGGAGATGACCTTCGCGATGACGCTGATCGGCTTTGTATTCTTTGGCGTCATGTCCGCCGGTCGCCACGCCATGGAGGGAACGCTGCCGGCGTACTTCGAACCGCTGGGGAGCCTGCCGTTCCTTGCGGCCGTGCTGTACCTCGGGGTCTTATCCTCGATGGTGACGTCGATGCTCAATACGTATGCTTTGTCGAAGCTCGAGGCGTCGAAGGTGAGTGTCTTCAGCCATCTCTCTACGCTGGTAACGATAGCCGCTGGGGCGCTGATCCTGAAGGAAGAGCTCCATTACTACCACTTCGTCGGGGCGGCGCTGATCCTGCTGGGCGTGGTGGGGACGAATCTGCCGGGGAGGCGGAGGAAGTAGCGCAGCTGGAATTCCGGATCCCGGCCAAGGGCAGGTCCTGCTGCTCCGCACTGCAGCGCTGCCTTAACAATCCTGTGGAGATGCGCTGCGGCATGACCTGCGAGCACCGCAATCGCTGCATAAACAATCCTGTCCTGTGGAATGATAACGGATGTTGTCATTTTAAGGAAGGAGGTGCTCCCATGGCTAACGAACGGAATCAAGTGTCCAAATCGGAAGTACAGTCCACGGAACTCAACAAACTGCCTGTCTCCGGCGAGAACGATACGGAATTCTCCGCTGAAGAAGCGGCGCAGGTGTTCTCCGAGAACCAATCCGACAGCACGAATAACCAACAATAGGACGCGGCAGCTTGAGCAACACCCAGCCGGCACCCGCAGCAGATGCTGTGTGCAGCCGAATGAAAGCCCGATATCTTCCTTGCCTTAGGGAGATACCGGGCTTTTGTTGCTGTGCAAGCTGCGCTGAGCTGTCCCAAGGCTTGGCTGGATTCTGTTTCGCGCCGGAAGGAGCGGAGCATCGGAAGACTTATCTGTTTAAGACTCTCTTCCGTCTTATCAGGTGGCAGCTCACCGCCGATAGCTTACACGGGCGCCTCAGAGGAGAAGGCAGCAGCTGGCGGATCCTCTTTAATCTTCACAGTAAAACATATACTTCCTTGGGTACGCTGGCGGGCAGGCCCAAGATATAATCTTTTTTGCAAGCGATTGCAAGAAAGAGAATAACCATTCGCAAGGGAGGATATTATGTCATTCTTATCGAAATCATCCCGCCTCTTGACCGCCGCGCTCCTGTCGGTCTCGCTCCTGCTTCCGCAGGGGCCTGTCACCGTCCGCGCGGCCGATTCGCAGGGCGCTTCTGCCGGACTTGCCCCGGCAGCTGCCCCTGCTGCGCCTTCTACTGTGGCACCTGGGCTCGACTCGTACAGCTACAGCTTCGATGACGGTACGCTGCAGGGCTGGGCCCCGAGGGGCGGGGTGACGCTGGGCCTCACGAGCGAGAGCGTCGTGTCGGCGACTTACAGCTTGAAGACGGCGGGGCGGACGGCCGCATGGCACGGGCCGAGCCTGAACGTCTCGGGCCTCTTGAAGAAAGGCGCGGTCTACGAGATCTCGGGCTATGTGAAGCTCCCGCAGCATGCCGGCGGCCCGGCCGGCACAGTCAAGCTCTCGATGGAACAGAAGCCTGCGGGCGGTACGACCGGCTATATTACCGTAGCCTCATCTTCCGTGACGGCTGCGGATTGGATTCAGCTCAAGGGAAGCTACTCGTTCACGCAGGAGATGGACGGGCTGACGCTCTATGTCGAGAGCTCGGACGCTGCGGAAGACATCCTGATCGATGACCTCGCGATCCAGATGGTGACGCCGGCGGACAATGACCAGACCGGCCTGTCATCGGACTTCGAAGACGGTACGCCGCAGGGCTGGGCTCCCCGCATCGGCAGCGAGGCTGTGAACGCGGTAACGGACACGGCGCATTCGGGCGCGTACAGCCTCTTGACCACGGCGCGCGAAGGCGCGTACTTCGGGCCGAAACGCAGCATGCTCGGCAAGGTTCACAAGGACAGCAAATACAAATTCTCCGTATGGGTGAAGCTGGCTCCGGGCGAAGCTCCCGCACAGCTGCGGCTCAGCCTGGAGCGCGGGTACCAGGGGACGAACAGCTACGATACGATTGTCGGCAGCACGGCGGTAACCGCAGACGGCTGGGTTCAATTGACGGGCGACTACCAATTGAGGAATACGGCGGATACCTTGGACTTGTACGTGGAGTCAGCGGACGGGAAGGCTTCCTTCTACCTCGACGACTTCTCGCTCTCCTACATTGCGCCGATCGGTATCCAGAAGGACATTCCGAACCTTTATGAGCGGTACCAGGCGGACTTTCCGAACGGCATCGGCGCAGCCATCGAACCGTTCGAGACCGAGGGGCAGCACGGGGAGCTGCTCAAGAAGCATTTTAACGCGGTAGTAGCGGGCAACGTAATGAAGCCTGACTACACCCAGCCGGTGGAGGGCACCTTCACTTTCGAGAACGCGGACCGGGTGGTCGCTTTCGCGAAAGCGAACGGCATGAAGGTACGCGGCCACACGCTGGTGTGGCACAGCCAGACCCCATCCTGGTTCTTCAAGGATGCGGACGGCAGGGAGATGACGGAAGAGACGGACCCCGCGAAGCGGCAGGCGAACAAGGAGCTGCTGCTGAAGCGCATGGAGACGCACATCAAGACGGTGGTGGAGCACTTCGGCACGGATGTGTACGGCTATGATGTGGTGAACGAAGTCATCGACGATACGCAAGGGCTGCGTAACAGCAAGTGGTACCAGATCGCAGGCAAGGATTATATCAAGGAAGCGTTCCGCTATGCGCGCAAATATGCACCGGCCGGCACGAAGCTCTATATTAACGACTACAACACCCACTCGCCGAGGAAGGCGCAGGAGCTCTATAACCTGGTGAAGGAACTGCTGGAGGAAGGCGTGCCGGTCGACGGAGTGGGACACCAGACGCATATCCGCATCGACTCGCCGTCGATCGCCCAGATCGGGGCTTCCATCGAGATGTTCGGGAAGCTCGGCCTCGACAACCAGATCACGGAGCTCGATGTGACCGTGTATGGCAATGATACGGATAAATACGATCCTGTGCCTCAGGAGCTGCTTGTGAAGCAGGGGTACCGCTACAAGGAGCTTATGGCGGAGTTCGTCCGGCTGAAGGCTTACATCTCTTCGGTGGTATTCTGGGGGATGGCGGACGATAATACGTGGCTGAAGACGTTCCCGATCACGCGCACCGATCTCCCGCTGCTCTTCGACGAGCAGCTGCAGGCGAAGCCCGCTTACTGGGGTCTGGTGGATCCGTCGAAGCTGCCGGTGAGCATTCAGCAGGGAGATGTGGCGCAGGGCAAACCGGAGATCGACGGCAAAGCGGATCTCGTATGGAGCACGCAGCAGCCCTTCGAGCTGAAGGGAGATCCGGTCGGCGGCACCTTCAGGACGTTGTGGCATGGAGATTCCTTGTATGTGCTCGGAGAGATCCGCGACAGCTCGCGGTCCAAGGGGGATATGGTGGAGCTCTTCATCGACGACAACCATGCGAAGACGCCGGCCTATGAAGCGGATGACAAGCATTACGTGCTGAAGCGCTCCGGGAAGCCGGATCCGCGGGTGAAGTTCAAGGTGAAGGAAGTGGAGGGAGGCTACCGGTTCGAGGCGAAGGTGCCGATCACGAAGGGGGCTGTCGGAGTGAAAAAAGGCTTCGATATCCGGGTGACCGATGCCGACACGGCCGGCGTCGTCTCTTGGAATGATTCTACTCGCAGCCAGGATACGGATACATCCAAATTCGGCAGCCTCACGCTCGCGAAGGCGGTATCTGTGCAGTCTGTGACCAAGGGGACGCCGGTCATCGACGGGAAGAAGGACCGGATCTGGAATTCGGCGAAGAACGTCTCCACTGGCGTATGGGTGCAGGGGACGGGGGGAGCCGCCGGCAGGGCGAAGCTGCTCTGGGATGAAGGGCACCTGTACGTATGGGCCGAGGTGGAGGATGCGCTGCTCAGCGATGCCTCGGCCCAGGCCCACCAGCAGGATTCCATCGAGCTGTTCCTCGACCCGAACCATCACCGGAGCGCGGTATACGAGCCCGACGACGGACAGTTCCGGGTGAACTTCAAGAATGTCCTGAGCTTCGGCGGAGCCGCCTCGGCGGAGAAGATCAGCTCGCGCGTCACCCCTGTGCCTGGCGGGTACATCGTCGAAGCGGCGCTCGCTCTGCCGGACGCGGCCCGGGGCCGGGTGATCGGCTTCGACTTCCAGGTGAATAACGACGGGGACGGCGACGGAACAAGGGATACTGTCGCGGTGTGGAACGATCCGTCCGGCCTCTCCTATACGAACACCTCGAAGTTCGGTGCTCTGCAGCTGGTTACGCATTAATCCCGCAGGAATGCGAGAAGGGGGGAGCTTACCGCTTCAGCGGCAGGCTCCCCCCTTCTATGTGTACTGCCTGCCGGTCCGCTGCCATGAGCAGCGGATGGAGCAGCCGCACGATAGATGCCCGCTCCGCCAATCAGGCTCCCGGATGAGGCTTACGGCCCGCAAACCCGTCGTGCCAGCCATGATAATGCGTGATGCGCTCTTCGCCTTCTTTCCAGCAGATGAGTACGTCCTCTCCATCGACTACCGCGGGGAAGTCGATCAGGCCGGGCTTGATCATCTTGAGGAGCACGCCTTTGCGAGTAAAGTTATCCATGAAGAGATCTGCTTCAAGCCGCAGGAACTCCAGCTGCCCTTCGAGCTCGAAGAAGGGATCGCCCCCCTCCTGCAGCCCAGCTGGCGTTGCGTGATGCTGGGCTTTGCGGCTCTTCAGCTCCTGATAGATTTCCTCGAATTGTTTGACCAGAGCCTGCAGCTTAGACAGTTCCTCCCGGAGCTCGGGAAGCATCGCGTTGGCTTCTTCCAGGGTAAATGTTCGTTTCGTCACGGCAATCCACTCCTTATCCTTCCAGTGTACTAGATCGGGAAGGGGAATGCCATTCGCCGGGCCGGGCAGGAAGCTTGTTGGCGGGAGAGGACAGAGGAGCGCGAGGATGGGCCGGGCGGGCACCAAGGAGGGCGTATATATACCAGCTTGGAGCCGTATCACCGGAGGGGCTTGATGCCTCCGGCCCTCTGACGGTATTCCCGGGGGGCAAAGCCGTATGTTTTTTTGAACATGCGGGAGAAGATAAGCTGGTCGCTGTAGCCTACGGAATAAGAGATTTCTTTGATCGAGAGGGGGCTCTTCATGAGATCCCGAGCTTTCTGCATCCGGTAGCGGCACAGGTACTGCTGCGGGGGAATGCCCACGGCCGATTTGAACAGGCTGGCGATGTACTTGCGGTTCAATCCGAGCGACTGGGCCAGATCCCCGATGGAGACGGGACGGGAGTAGTTCGTCTCGATGAATTCGAGCGCCTGGGCGACGTAGTGTGATTGCATGGAGCTGCGGTAAGGATCCTTCGGCGCCGTCTGCACCGAATCCATCACGATCGCGAGGAACGAGTAGAGGGCGGCCGTCATGCGCAGCGGCTTGCTCCAGCTGGTCTGGTCGGCCTCCAGCATGCCTTGGAGGCTCTGGCGGATGGGCCCGTCCTGCGGGCAGGTGAACAGGGGACGCTCGCCGGAGAGCCCGGCCTGCTGCAGATAGGTCTCCACGGCTCCGCCGTTGAAGGCGACCCAGGAATAAGTCCAGGGATCTTCCAGGTCCGCCTCGTAGGCGTACAGCTCCCCTGGCACCATGAAGAAGCCTTCGCCCTGCGTAAGGGGATAGTTCATGTTGGAGGTACGGAAGGTGCCTCTGCCGGAGTGCACGTAGAAGATTTTATAATGATCCTTGACCCCGGGGCCCCAGGCGTGGCCGGGTTCGCACGCTTCCGTCCCGGCATAGTAGAATTGGATATCCTGACAGGAATTCACATAGTGGTTCGTCAGCCGCTGGGTTCGCATGGACAGGTTCCCTCCCCTGGTTTCGTTGTGAAGGCGCATACAGATAAAGACATTATACTATATTTGCCTTCCATTGGGTTATGTCCGGGAGGCTGCCGGTGTCCTAAGATGAAAGGAGCGAAGCCAAAGTAGGGCCGAAGCTGGAACGGAGGCATAGGGGGATGGCGGAGAAGCGGGTGGTATGTATTACCGGAACCGACAGGGGAGTAGGTCTGGCGCTGGCGGAGACCCTGCTGCACGCAGGGGATACCGTATATGCGGGCGGCCTTGCAGAGGCAGGGCATCATCCGGAGATACAGCGGCTGGGGGAGGCCCATCCGGGCAGGCTGCATCCCTTCCGGCTGGATGTCGGCAGCGACGAGAGCGTCAGGCTGGCGGCCGGTTATATCCGGAGCCGGACCGATAAACTGGATCTGCTCATCAACAACGCGGCGATACTCGGTGATACTTCGGCTGCGATCGAGGGTGCGATCGATTTTGACGAAGTGCAGCGGGTGTATAATGTGACGGCCTTGGGGGCCATCCGCATGTCCAATGCCTTGATCAGGCCCCTGATGAACGGCGGCAGGCTGATCGTCAACATCTCCTCGGAAGCCGGGAGCATCGGGCAGAATTACCGCGACGCGTGGTTCGGCTACTGTATGGCCAAAGCGGCGCTGAATATGGGATCGAGCCTCATCCATAACCGGATTCGGAAGGATGGGGGACGCGTGCTGCTGCTTCATCCCGGCTGGGTGAAGACCTATATGAGCGGCGGCTGGAACGACGAGGGCACTTATACCCCGCAGGAAGCGGCAGAGAATATTCTTAGGCGGATCGATGAGCGCGGAGGGGACATCCGGGAGCAGCCGATCTACGTGGAGGCGGACACAGGCAGGGAGCTGCCTTGGTAACCAGACAAGAGGAACATGGGGGAGGCGGAATAACGAATGGAGAACATGAAATCGGATAAGAAAGCGCAGACAAAAGCCCTGCTGCTCGGTGATTACACGGATGCCCCGTGGCATCCGCTGGAGCCCGCGCAGGCGGAGCTTCAAGGCATCCTCGGAGAAGCGTTCGAGCTGATGGCCACGGAGAATTATGACGTTCTGGTGAGGCTGGAGCCTGCCGAGTACCCGCTGTGCATCGCGTATACCGACTGCTGGAGGAGGGAAGTGACGAAGAAGCAGGCGGCCGGGCTGCTCCGGTATGTGGCGGGCGGAGGCGGCCTGCTCGTGATCCACAACGGGATCTCCCTGCAGAGCAGCTACGAGCTGCTGCAGATGATCGGCGCCGAGTTCACCGGACACCCGCCGTATCAGCATCTGCGGTATTACGGGACGGCGGATGGGCATCCCCTGCTGGAGGGCGTCGAAGATTTTGCCCTCGAAGAGGAGCCCTACTTGTTCGCAATGGACCCGTTCACGGAGCGGAACATTTTCCTGGAATTCGAATTCGAGGGACGCAGACACCCTGCCGGATGGGAGCACGCTTACGGACTCGGCAGGGTAGTATACCTGCAGCCCGGTCATCATGCCGCCTCCTTCCGGCCGGAGGCCTATAGGCGGCTCATCCGCAACAGCGCTGGCTGGGCGGCGGAAGGGCAGCAGGCGGCTCTGCGGTAGGGAGCGGACTTCCGTTTCGCTGGCAAGGCATGGGAATCATCCGCCGTCATGAACCCGGTCGATTATAGGACTACACTGAGGGAGTACATCACATCCCCAATGTACCGGAGGCGGCTCCATTCCCCCAACCAACCAAGCAAAGACGCTCCCAAACCACGTTAGAAGCGGCAGTGGAAGCGTCTTTGTTCAACTATAGGTATGGATATCTCACCCTAAAGGCGCAGCGATTATGGCCGGAAGACTTGGATGGAGCAATTCTCAGCGACGGATGTAACGTAACCAGAGGCATCATAGGCTCGTCCGCTTAGTGTCGCCGTATACGATTGTCCTCTCACGGCGTTAAAATCGGCAAGTCCCGAGGCGCTTCCGCTGCCCGTTCCCCAGCCGGAGATCGGGATTACGGCTGCTACCGATCCTGACGTATTATTGATTACCGTAATGGAGCCGCTGAACCGGTATATGCTGCCGGAATCAGGAGAAGCACTCCAGGCGAAACCGCCGCCACCGTACACGTAATCCAAGCGGGCGTAGCCAAAGTCGCCGGAGCAAAAAACCTGCGGAGTCACATTCCCCGTCAGGGCCGCCGGAGAAGCCTTGGACGCGGCCGCCGTCTGCGCTGCCGGCGCTCCTGCTTTCGAGAAGTTGTTGTCGCATACCGGAGGGCCGAAAGCGTACGCAGACGGCGCAGCGAAGAGCAGGACAGACAGCATGCTAAGCACCAGCAACCAGTTTACTTTTTTCACTCTAATTCCTCCTTCAAATTGGTCTTCTACCACAATATACCATAGGTTAAATAAGAGAATAATTAAGTTATAGTAAAGTAATTGTATCGGAATATATTAAATGCAATTCTCCCCCATGCCCACACGCAGAACCCGGCCCCCTCAAAGGCGGCCGGGTTGTTGTTCATCTTCCAGTGTTGCGGGATCGGACTGCGGCAGGTGCCGGGACTGGGGGGCCTGGGGAAGCGGCGGATCAAGGCTTTTGTACGTGCTGGGGTTGGTGCCGTAATGCTTGCGGAACTGTCCGGCGAAGTGATGGTAGTTCGTGAACCCGACATCGTGCGAAACCTCCAGCGCTGTCCGGTCCGTATGCTTCAGGAGCAGGGCTGCCTGCTCTACCCGCATTCGGTTCAGCGTCTCGATGATCGAGCGGCCGGTCTCTGCCTTGAAGAGGTGGGAGAGCCTCGAGGGAGACAGTCCTGCCGCACGGGCGGCTTCGTCGATCCGGATCCCTTCGCGCATCCGGGAGGAGAGCAGGTGGAGCACGGAGCGGACCCGGGGATCGACCGGCTTGTGCATCGTCTGCGCCAGCAGGAGCAGCACCTCGCGGACCGCCTGCTCGCACAGCTCCAGCCAGTATTCCCCGCGACCGATGGAGTCGGTCAGTATCCTTCCGAAGGCGTCGCGGATGCGCTGCCCGGTCGAATCATCGCCCACGTGATGGAGGAGCAGGGGCGTATCCGGCAGGGTGCCTGTCTCCATGATCCGGGAGGAGAAGTGAACCCATACAAAATGCCAGCGCTGTCCCGCCGACGTGCCGTACCGGTGCGGCGTGCCCGGCTTCAGCAGCACGATATCCCCTTGGCGGCAGATCAATTCCCGGTCCGGTACGGCATAATACCCTTCCCCGCCCAGCGTATAGGTGAGAAGCCAGTCCCCCCGGCCGTGCGGGCGCTTCGTACTATAGTCGTCCCCTTCGTCAAAATGGCCGGCGAGTACCAACCCCTCGGTTTCCGCAACGCCGGCGTAGGGCTTATGAACGGATTTCATCGCACGGTGTCTCCTTTCGTCGTCTTCGGTGAAGAGGGAAAGTTATTCTGCTCTTTATCATAGGCGAGGCAGCACGAATATGCCAGTACGAAGTGTGCTGCATCCTTGGAACTCATGAATATCGCGAATCCGGCAGCAGGATCGTGACATACCTCAGCAGGATTCTTGCTTCAATCGGAGGGGGATTCCCCGTAAGATGAGAGTACGGTGAACGCGAGACACCCAATCTCATTCCAAGGGGGAAGTTACGATGGCATACGCACGCAAGACCTTGACCGAGGAGCAGATCAGCGGGTTTGTCAGGGAAGGCTATCTGATCGTCAAGGGGCTGTTCACGGAGGAACAGCTTGCAGAGATCAGTCATACGTTCGAGGAGATAGGCAAGGGAACGGTTCCGGGCTATTTTGAGCCGAACCTGACCGCAGACAGCGGTGATCCGCTGAGCCGGTACCCGCGGGTCATGCACCCGCACCGCTTCAACGATACGGCGCGCAGGTACATGCTTCATCCTCCTGTGCTTGGCGTACTAGAAGATCTGTACGGGGAGGAAGCGCTGGCGGCGCAGAGCATGTTCTATTACAAGCCGCCGGGCTCCCGCGGACAGGCGCTGCACCAGGATAACTTCTACTTGAAGGTGGAGCCGGGCAACTGCATTGCCGCATGGACGGCGGTGGATGCGGCCGATGAGGAGAACGGCAGCCTGCTTGTCGTACCGCAGACCAGCGGACACGAGATCGTCTGCCCGGAGCTCGCCGACGAGAACGAATCGTTCACGAAGCATCTGGTCAAGGTACCGGCGGGCCTCCAAGCGGTACCCGCCGTGATGGAACGGGGGGATGTTCTTTTCTTCAACGGGAACCTGATCCACGGCTCCTACCGGAACAAGTCGAAGGACCGGTTCCGCCGGGCGTTCATCTGCCACTATGCTCCGGCCTCGCTCGCGAAGATTGCCGGGCATTACAGACCTCTGTTGCGGGCGGACGGTACGCCGGTAGAACCCGAGGCTTCGATGGAGGGAGGTCCGTGCGGTGTCGAATTCGATGCGCTCTATCCGCACTGAGAGACCGGCTGGCCGGCGGCTCGAGGTCCAGATGTCGTGGTGGGGCATGAGCGGACTGCAGGGAGGGGCAGCGGGAGACACGACGGAGGACAAAGTGCGGCGGATTGCCGAAGCCGGCTTCGACGGCATCAACGGCTTCCTGCCGGAGCCTGCCGGGGCGCAGGAGTGGAAGAGGCTGCTCCGGGAGTACGGTCTGTCCTTCAGCGTGAATGCCTACCCGTCTTCTGTGGGCGACTTGGAGGGATTCCTCCAGCGGGCGGCTGCCTACGGGGGAGCGATCGGCCACGTGAATGTGCAGGTCATGACGCCGTTCGTGACCGGCGCTCCGGCGCAGGAACTCCTCGGCGGGCTGCAGGCCCTGGTGGCGTCCTATGGGATCGACGTCTGCATCGAAACGCACCGGGGGACGGCCACCCAGGATCTCCTGCGGACTGTCCGGTATGTCCAGGCACTGGAGGATCTGCGGCTGACGATCGACTTCTCCCACTATGTGACGGCCGGGGAGATGCGCACCGTGTCTCCCGAAGCCGAGGCGCTGCTCGGCATTCTGCTAACCCGGACCTCCGCCATTCACGGCCGGATCTCGAATGGGGAGCAGATTCAGGTCGATCCGGGCGAGCACGGAGAGCATGAGGCCGTACCGCATTTTGTCCGCTGGTGGAAGCGGGGGATGGAGTATTGGCTGAACGACGCGGGCCGGGGCGTAGTCCTGCCGTTCGTCTGTGAGCTGGGACCGCCTCCTTATGCGATCACCCGGGATGAATGCGGGGAACGTGCCGAGGAGCTCGGGGACCGCTGGGCGCAGTCCCTGTGGCTGGCAAGGACGGCCCGGGAGCTCTGGGAAGAGGTCAGCAGGGAGAGCGGCGGGAGAGATGGGGAAGGAAGGCGTGGAGTGTCGGAGCGGTAAAGAGAACGTATAGGGGATAAGCGGGGCTGCCTTCAGGCGGCCCTTTTGCTATGCTGGACACCGGTCAGAGGACAAAGACTTACTCGCAGAGAGATGCGGCTGCATAAGCTCATCTTTTACATATCATCGAGCAGTTATATAATGATATACAGTCCAATGTTCGCGATGGTTGCAAGCGAGATTCATAACCGTAAGGATGAAGGGAGAGCACAGCATGAGCAAAGCTTATCAAGCCTTAGTGGAAGACCGGATTTATCTTGGCGGCGCTTCCGACGTGGAGGCTATGATTACGGAGGAACACTGCGACGTTATCATAGATCTCCGTGACGAGGCGACCGAGTGCGCGTATCCGGGAACAGAGGCCGCTTGGGTGAAGATCGGCCTCGGGGACCATGCCGAGACGCCGCAAGACGAGCGGTTCCGCCAGGCGATCGATGCTGTCGTGGACGCTTACCGCAGCGGCAAGAAGGTAGGATTCCACTGCGGCGGCGGCAAGGGCCGGACCGGCGCGGTGGCGGTCGGCACCTTGATCGCGCTGGGCCAAGCCTCGACGATCGAAGAAGCGGAGCGGATCGCGAAAGACATCCGGCCGGTGATCAATATCAGGCCTCCCCAGCGCGAAGCCCTGGAGAAGATTTATGGCGGTCAGGCATAGGCGGTAGCAGGTAGTCAAGCGAACAGCGTCAGTCCCAGGCAAGAACGATGCCAAGGCTGGCGCTGTTTGGTGTGCTTGGGCGGCGATGCGCTAGTCCAGTACCAGGGGAGCCAGCTCCATCTCCCAATGGATACAATTGGGGGGATTCAACCAGCGGGAGGAAGACGATGGAAGTTAGATTGGAGAAAGCGGCGTTACGGGATGCCGAAACGATATTTGCGATGCAGGTAGAAGCGTTTGGTCCTTTATTGGAGAAGAGACGCAGGAAGTCTTTATCAAACCTTTATTAATCCTGTATGCGAAGTTTGGTATATTAATAGAGTCACACCTATCTTACATACGGGGAGCAAAGAGAATGAAGAGACTGCAGATGAGCATAGTCAAGGTAATGGTTTTCATGTTTACTGTCATGGTTTTCTTACCGTCATTCGCAAGCGCAGAAGAGGCATCGCCTTTGCCTGAAGATTGGACCAATCAGGTCTTTACAATCAGCGATGATGTTTATCTTCAGCAAGCAGTTGCTCAGAATGTATACAGCCGGGCGGTTACATCTCATACTCAGAACCCATCCCCGTTAGAATATGAGTATGCACATGTAGCCATTGAGAATGACCCCATTGTTTTAAAACCGAACAGCATCCTAACCATTAACGTGTATGCGGATAAGGTTACCGATTTAGAAGGGTTCTTCCTTTATGTAAAGCCGGATTCCACTAAGTTTCAAATTATCGAATCTAAGTTGTCTGAAGAGTTTGGCGTAGAAGGCAAGACGGCGGTCTTCGCAAAACATGAATATTTCAATATGAATAATTATATGGGCTGGATCCCTAAAGAGTATCCTGCAAAAAGCGGCAAAGTAAGGCTGCTGACTATAAAGCTTAAAGTGATCGGCTCTGGCGGCATAGGCAAAATCTCCTTTAGGATTGACCCACAGCTTGCGTTTAGAAAAGGCAATGCAGGCACCCCTTACGCCATGATTGTTCCAGGGTTCCCCCGGGATTATAATCTGTTTAGTTTTATGGATATGGATTATAATGGGGATCGGTTGGTGAACTTATTCGATATCTGGAACTTGGCCCTCTATCAGGGCGAAATAAGTAATTCGTTTATGGTTGACCCTAAGTTCGATATCAACAATGATACGAAAATCACCAAGGAAGATATCCAGCATGCCGCAGATAAGATGCTTTCGATGTCACAAGGGCCGATGTAATATTATCGCCAAATGAGAATAGGACAAAACCAGCCTTCGTCCGGTTTGCTGCCGGACGAAGGCTGGTTTGCTTTGGTTCCCTTGTCCTTCCGGCAAGCGCACGGAGGGGAGGATCAAATTTTTGCGGAATACAGCTCGCGAATCTCATCGACGCGGTTCAAGATCATTTCACGGCATACCCGTGGCTCCTCTACGACGGCATCCTTCCCATAACCGATCAGCACATCGACCAGGCAGGGCAGATAAGACGACGTGACCTTCCGGCGGATCAAGCCGGTTCCGTCCTCTTGAACCGTAAGTCCTTCAAGCATCCAGGGATCGGACTGGCTGCGGATGACACCGGCCCGGGTCAGCTTGATAGTCAGATCCGCTGTCTCCTCAGTCCGGTCGAAGAACACCCAATCCTTGATCTGGTATCCGATCATATCGATGCGGCTTGTCGGATCCTCCGCCTCAGTCAGCGAGGTGACGCGGTCTACCCGGAAGAGCCGGTAATCCTGTGACTTGCAGCAGTAGGCCGGGCAATACCAGAAGCCGTTCATAGCATAGATGCCGATGGCTTGGATGTCTCTGTTCGACACCCCTCTCTCCGACTCATACGTAATATGAACCACACGCCGGTCTAAGGAGGCTTCGAACAAGGCCGACAGATGAGGCGTCTCCAGCTGCCGTGCCGGTACATGAAACAGCATGTTCGAGCGGATCCGGTCGAGCTTTTCTTTGGTCTCCGGCGGCGAGTAATGATAGAACTTCTTCAGCGCGGACTCCACCTCGGAATCGAAGGGAAGCATCTTGTAATCCCGAAGAGATTCGGCAATGAGAAACAGCGCCAGGGCTTCCTTGTCCGTGAAGTGGATGGGCGGCAGCATGCGGTCGCGAAGGAGCCTGTACCCACCGTGAACGCCGAGCTCCGAGTACAGCGGGACGCCGAGCTCGCTTAGCTCCTGCAGGTCGCGCAGCATCGTCCTCTTCGATACCTGGAACTCCTCCGTCAGATCGGCGAGATTGAATTTATGTTTGGTCTGAATGGTCATGAATAGTTGAAGCAGCCGCTGGGCTTTATTCATCATGGGCATGCCCTCCTTGTTGACTCCTTTGATAGTAACATAGAAAGGTGACAGCCATTGGCACTTTTCCGTGCTACGCTAAGTTCAAATGAGCAGCAGGGGGAAGAAATGGATGAAGGCTCAGCCTACAGTAACAAGCTTGGCAAGGTTAACTTGGCCGATATTTGTGGAGATGCTGCTGCATCTCCTGATGGGAAGCTTGGACGTTTATATGTTAAGCCATTACAGCAGCGGAGCCGTAGCGGCCGTAGGGATCGCCAATCAGATCGTACAGCTGTTTATTATGCTGTTCGGCTTCGTCGCAGCGGGGACGACGATCGTGATCTCGCAGGAGCTCGGTGCCGGTCTGCACCGGAAAGCAGCAGCGGCGGCGCGGACGGCGGTTACGTTGAATGCCGTGTTCGGGCTGTTATGCAGCCTGGCGCTTTGGAGCGGGGCATCGCTATACTTGTCCTGGCTCGGGACGCCTCCCGAGCTGATGGGCGACGGGCTTACGTATGTACGGATCGTCGGAGGCTTTTTGTTCTTGGAGGCCGTCATGCTGACGTTATCTGCCATCCTCCGCAGCCATGGGTTGACCCGGCAAGTTATGTACATCGGGGTGGGCATGAATGTGGTACATGTCATCGGCAATTATCTGGTGCTGTACAGTCCCGCCGGGCTGCCGGAGTTTGGCATCGAAGGAGTGGCCTGGTCCACGGTCCTGTCAAGGGTGCTGGGAATGACGCTGATGGCCTTGGTGCTGATAACCAAATTAGGATCTTCATCTAAGACGAGCAGGTTCTGGGGCATGTCCGGTGAATATACCGGCAGGCTGCTGCGGATCGGCATCCCTTCCACGATCGAGTACCTGGCTTACTATGTTTCCCAGCTGTGCATCACCTCTTTCATCGCAGGACTCGGGATCAAGGCCCTGACCGCTCGAGTCTTTGTGGACAGCACGCTGGGCATCGTTTCGCTCATAGCAACCTCTATTGCGATAGGCACACAGATTATGATCGGGCACCTCATTGGAGGGCGCAGGACGGCGGAAGCCATGGAACGCTGCATGCACGGCATCCGCTGGTCGATGATCTTCGGAGCGGCAGCCGCTGTCTTGATCGCGGTGGAGGCGGAGGCGCTGCTTGGTTTCTTCACAGACGACCCGGTCGTCATCGGGTGGGGAACCCGCTTGCTGTGGCTGATGCTTCTCTTCCAGCCCGCGCACAGCATGTGCATGGTGTATCAGCATGTGCTGAAGGCCGTGGGGGATGCGAACTACCCCGCGGTGCTCGGGGTTCTCTTTATGATCGGAATCCGGGTGCCGGCAGCTTATGTGAGCATTGTATACCTTGACCTGGGGCTGCTAGGCGTCTATGCGTCCTTCGTGGCCGACGAGTGGATCCGCGCCCTATTGATGAGGCGGCGCTGGCGGTCTAGAAGGTGGGAAGTGCCTGCTCTTCAGAGAGAAGACCTCACGGAAAGCATCGCCGCAAGGAGCTCGTAACTTACAATACGTGAAGGCGATAGAGGTGGGTAAGTGATTCCATGAATGGAACCACGGATGGGCAGGTATATACGCTGACAGTTAACGAAGAACCCAGCTGCGTATTGAAGCTCGACCGACCGGAGGAGATTTCATCTATGAACAGACCGAGAAGTGGGGAAGGCTCGCGGCTCCGCGCGATTCGTGGCTTGAGTTCAATCAGCGAAGTCTCGAGGGTGCCCGAATTCAGGTGGGAAGCGTGCTGCCTATGGAGGACTATCATAGAGTGAAGTCCCTTCTGGAAAGCATCTCTAATGTGGACATGAAATGCTTATTGCATGGAGATACGGGTGTGCATAATTTCGTATATGGGTACATTTCCCGTTACCTACTCACTTTTGTCGAAGCAGGCGTTGCGTTGTTGCTGCACATTCAAGAACTTTACCAAATTCATGAGCTGACTCAGCTGCGATACTATCTTAGAGGGATGAACGATACATATATTTTAGAAACCGCACATGATGGCAAGTATAACGGCAAACTGCTCGGAGGCACGATCTCGCCGCGGCAGTTCGCGGAAGAGCTGGAAGCTGCCGCTGACCAGGCGGCAGGCCGCAAGTAAAAGCAAGGAGGAAGCGCCTGAAGGGCGGCTTCCTCTTTGGGCTTGCCGGGCAGACGGCTGGAGGGGGGAATACCTCTGTAGGGATTGACAGTTGCTCCGGAAGATGGTAACTTGGAACCACTTTATAAAACACTTTTGAAAAGTGATTTATTTATACGGAAGGGGGAGAGCTTATCGATTCCATCGGCGGTAATGCCGTTCTGATCCGCGAGGTGAATCTTCACCTGGTGCGCCGGGTGCTCAAAGAGAAGGGGCAGGCCACCAAACGGGAGCTGGCACAGGCTACGGGGCTGAGCGCCGTCACGGTCGGCACCCTCCTGCAGGATTTGACGGAGCGGGGGGAAGTACAGGAGGCTGAGCGGGTGTCTTCGGGCGGAGGCCGGCCGGCGCAGCTCTATGCCTACAATCCGGATTATGCTCTTGCCCTAATCCTGTTTCCCTACGAAACGAAAGGGGATACCCGGATCCGCAGCACGGTGGTCAATCTCTCGGGCAAAACCATATCGGAGACAGACGCTAGGACGGAGAAGGTGGATGTGCAGACGTTCGAAACGCTGATCGACGTTGCGCTCGCTGCCTATCCTGCGATTGGCGCGATAGGGTTCGGCCTGCCGGGCGCGGAATACGAGGGGCGGATGATGGTGTCCGACTATGATGCGCTCCGGGGCGTGGCGCTTACGGAGCACTTCCGGGAACGTTACGGTAAGCCGGTCGTCGTGGAGAACGATGTGAATGCGGCGGTCCTCGGGTTCTGGAAGAAGAAGGGGGTAGCTCCGGATGCGACGGGGGTCTACCTGTATATTCCCGACCGGTTCGCGCCGGGAGCGGGGATTGTCATCCAAGGGAAGCTGTTCAAGGGCAAGCGCGGATTCGCCGGCGAGGTGGCGACGATTCCGCTAGGGATTCCCTGGGGCGGGGCGCTGCTGCGGGAATCGGTCGAGGCGAGGTGCGAGGCTGCAGCCAGACTGACCGCGGCCGTCTGCAGCGTACTCAATCCGGACTTCGTTGTGCTGAACGCCAGCTTTCTGGGTCAAGCGCAGCTTCCGGCGATGATGCAGGGCTGCTCCAGGCTGCTGCCTCCGGGCGCCGTTCCCCAACTGTCGATTTCCGAAGATTTTACGGCTGATTATGTGGACGGGATGATCGTGCAGACCTTGAGCACCCTCGAACCCGGTTTCCTGTTATCTAAATACGAAGCATAGGCGGGCATACATATGGCAACTTTTTTTCTGGTTCTAATTTATATGGCTTTCATCTCTCTGGGGCTGCCCGACTCGGTGCTGGGCTCGGCTTGGCCGCTTATGCAGTCCGACTTCGGGGTGCCGCTCGGAACCGCGGGTTACATCGCGATGAGCATCGCGGCGGGAACGATCCTGTCGAGCTTGCTGAGCGGACCGGTCATCGGGCGGTTCGGCACCGGCCTCGTCACCATGGTCAGCTGCATGCTGACCGCGGCGGCTCTGCTCGGTTATGCCCATGCCCCTTCCGTGGCGTGGCTGTTTCTCTTCGCAGTGCCGCTGGGCCTCGGAGCCGGCGCTGTCGATGCGGGCCTGAACAGCTATGTGGCAGCCCATTACAAAGCCCATCACATGAGCTGGCTGCACTGCTTCTGGGGCGTCGGAGCCACCCTGGGTCCCATCATCCTGTCCTGGTATATCGACCATGACGCTTCCTGGAGGGACGGCTACAGTACGATTGCCGTGATCCAATGGATACTGGTGGCTGTTCTGCTCCTATCCCTGCCGTTGTGGAAACGGGCGGCCTCCTCACATGAGGCTGACCGCGCGGACCGCACGGAGGAGGGGGCGGAGCCGCTGCCCCTTGAAGGGACGGACTCGGAGAAGCCACCGGCGAAGCAGGGGATCCTCCTCGCGATGCTCTCATTCCTGTTCTACTGCGGGGTGGAAGCGTCTGTCGGCCTGTGGGGAAGCAGCTTCCTCGTCCATGTCAAGCAGTTGCCGGCGTCGACGGCGGCCGGATGGATTTCCTTGTACTATGCCGGGATCACGGTTGGCCGGCTCGTAACTGGGTTCGTGACCTTCCGGGTCAGCAGCCGGACACTCATCCGTGCCGGACAGTTGACCGCGCTGGCCGGAGCTCTGTTATTGCTGCTGCCGGTTCCACCGGTATGCTCGCTGATCGGATTGATCTTGGTAGGGCTCGGCTGTGCCCCAATCTTCCCGTGCATGCTTCACGAGACGCCGGCGCGTTTCGGCCGCAGGCATGCTCCCCGGATTATGGGATACCAGATCGCAGCGGCCTATACGGGCAGCACCGTGCTGCCTCCGCTGCTCGGGGCGCTCGCGGCTTCATTTACCATCGGGATATTTCCGGTCTTGGTCCTGCTGTACGCCCTCTTGATGCTGATCGCCTCCGAGCGGATTAATACGCTTTTGAAAGCCCGCTTGCAGGGGGGGCATCTCTAAGGGGTTGATAAAGATGGATTTAACCATAATTTAACACTAAAAGAAAATATAGTTTGATATTATATATCTGGATATAAATATCAGTTATGTAAATTAGGGGGGGTGTGGATAAGAGGGTTGTTTTACTGTTATTTTGATTTGTCACTGTTTTACATTATATATTTTTGGAGGGTAACAATATGATGAGAAAAATGGTAAAAACGTTGCTTGTCTCTTCCCTTTCCTTCTCTTTATTGATTGGCGGTACGGCGGCATCTGCATCTGAAGGGACATCTACTAGTGCGGTTAGCAGTGGACAGGCTGTGCAGCAAGACGACAGTACGACGATTAATTTGAGTGTTGGTCAACAGCACAAGCTGCCGCCGGTGGTTTTTTTGAATAATGGGAAGAAACTGGGGTTCTATTTTTACAAATACACAATAGGTCGCGAAAATGGGGTAATTTCCTTGAATGACGGTACGATCACCGCTCTAAAACCGGGTACTACCCATATAAACAGATACGCAAAAGCAAGAGAGGCCATTTTTGCTCCCTATAGATTTGACACAGAGATCATTATAAATGTCAATTAATTAAATTAATGCACTGGGTAACACGAAGGGTTTCGCAGTCGCCGTTCAAACTTTCGTGTACTTTATCAGATTAAACTACAGCGCATCCTAGTGCTTTTGAGACGCTGGATATGCTGCTTCCGTGGCCAGAAATACTCCCGCTTACTGCCGAGTAGTAAAACAACAACCATTGCTGCAATATTCAATAGCTCTCATCTTGTAGACAAGGTGGGAGCTATTTGACGCTTACAGACAACTAAGGAGGTGTCCAAGTGATTAGCATTCATGATAATGAGATCACATCTTATAAGGTGGATCTAAAAAATCACAAAATAACCTTCCATACGCTATCCCCCACTAACCACCAAGAAGTCGAAGTGTTATTTGTGGAAGTGCTAGCTCATCAATTCGAGGCGCCCTTAGAGGGAAGCATTATCTTTGGCATTCAAGAATATGAGTTGGACCGGTTTATTGATGGAAACAGGAATCTACTGGAGAAACAAAAAAAGTATTGTTGGCCGATGTACTATGACAACATGAATGATCTAAGTAGTTTTCTTAAAAAAGAAAACTATTTATACTACGTGATCCAATCTTCATACGGATTAAATGGTTGGGTAGTAGCTAAGTTGCTTGAAATTCGTAGAACTGAATCCAGTGAATAAATCAGGTATTGACCTGGAGTCGACTCCATCCTCTAGAATAAAAATAATCAGAGCAGGGAGGGGGCACCCACGCACAGGCCAGCACGATCAATGAAGCGGCAGCATTCGGCGAGGTGATCCTGCTGGCCGTGCTGCCCGATGATGTGGAGCACGTACTTGCTAAGGCTTTCTTATACGGGGATGACCCCGCAGCGGTAGCAACCGTTACCCAGTTGATATCCGAGATTGGTCTTGATCCAGTAGATGTCGGCGCCCCGGACGGAATGGCCAAGGTGGAGACGGCGATTGGGACGATGTGGAGTGTACTCGCTCCCCAATTCGGACGGGAATACAGCCCTTAGGAGCTGATCCCTTTGTACCTCGTCCAAAGCCTGGCGAACTTCACCAGTTAGCACATATAGCCATAGCTGGAAGAACTAATAAATCATCCCAATGAAACCATCGTAATACCGGCGAATGTCAACGTGACCCCTATCCATTGGTTCCACAATGGCCGCTCCTTGCCCAGTAGGACTCCCCATACCAGCGTAACGATGGCGAACAAGGATGCCGCCGTTATTACGATGGAGGTTTGTTCATACCCTAACCCCAAGTTGTAACTGACAATAGCGAAGGAATCGAGCCCTCCGACGATAAGCAGATTGCCCCAGTGCCCCCGCTTGGGTCGTGATAGTTTCCATTTTCCCAACAGCGAGAGAAGCGGGAGGAGAACTATCGCTTGCAGCCGTCCAACCCAGACTGTAGCGATCCCGCCCAAGTCCTCAACCGGATTACGCAGTCCAAAAAAGGCAGTCCCAAGAAACAGGGCCGCCAATATCGCCCATAATGATCCCTCCGCAGCTTTGGCATTAGGGGATTGCTTGTTTCCGGAACGAGGCATGGTTAGGGTCGCGCCGATAACACCTAAGATCGTGAGCGCAATGCCGGTAAGCGTAAGCCAATTTACATGGTCCCCGAACGCTATCGAAAGCGATACCGTGACCACAGAGAAGCTCGACGTAATGGGAGCGACGATGGACGCTTGGCCAGCGAGCAGCCCCTTGTATAGCAGCAGGATTCCTACGAGATCAACGAGCATCCATAATCCGGCCGCAGTGACGCCGGATAGCGACCGCAATACGTACCATTCGCCGGATACGGCCATAACGACACACAGGAGCATAAATCCGACAAGCTGCATGTAAAACAGTGTGGTATATGCTCCTATTCTCTTGCTGGAATTCGCCGCAAAAAAATCAGCGGTACCAAACAATAAAGCTGAAAGAAGACCCCACAGCATAGCACCCCTCCTCCAACCAACGTATTTGCGTATACAAATATTGCGTGAGCAAATAGTATCATCATTTATTTGCATAGTCAAATACTTTCATTTAAGATTTAAGCATAATGCAATTTAGGGTGTGGAGGATCGGTATCATATGAAGAAACTAAGCGAAGATCAGTTAGCGGCTTGGCGGGCATTTGTAAACGCGCATTCGACCATCATCGGACGTATAGAGAAAGATCTGTCTGCTCACAGTCAGGTACCGCTAACGTGGTACGATGTTCTGGTCGCTCTATATCAAGCGCCTAATAAAAAACTGAGGATGAGTGAACTGGCTGAGAAGGTCGTACTGACTCCAAGCGGATTGACCCGCGTGGTCGAGCGGCTGGAAAAAGAGGGGCTTGTTCAACGCGAACGAACGCAGGAGGATCGGCGAGGCTCTTATGCGGTAATTACTAGAGAGGGCAAGCGGGCATTTTTGCAAGCTTGGCCAACTTATGAACAGGGGATATATGCTTATTTCATAAGTATGCTGGATGAAGAGGAGTGCCGGGTACTCGAGAAGGGGCTGGCAAGAATATATAAGGCGAAGGCGAATGTTCCGCCTACCTAGGCAACTGCTTCGTTAACTTATACGCAGTCGCGGCGCTTATTTTCGTCTCATGTAGACGGGATCCAGCCGCTGTTCGCACGCCTCTGCGTTTCTCCATAGTGGGAGGATAACGCAGCAAAATGTTGAATTCTCTGGAAGGAGTAAAATCACATAGAGGTGAGATATGAAACAATGGGAAGGCAAGGTAACGGGAGATCCCCTGGATGACTCATTGGAGGGGATTGAATGGCTTGAAACAACTCCAATTTTGAACAACCTGATTGCTTCAGGGGCTGAACTGACGCTTAGCCCGCTTTCGCCGGGGCTTGAGGCGGATGTGGTTAAGATCACGCAAGGTGAGAGGCATTTTGTGCTGAAGGTGTGGAACAAACGCTCAAAACCCGATGTCCTGCGCCAGTATCGCCTTTTGGAAGTTCTTTATCGTCAGGGAATCCGCGTATCGGAGCCGATCGGCTATGGGCGAACCGAAACGGGGGACGGCGTGCTGCTGACCCGCTATCACGGCACTACAGTAACGAAGGTGAATCCGGGCATTTTTAAGAAAATCGCCGCTGCTTTAGCCGACATTCACCGGTTGCCCCCAGATGGATTGGAGAGCGTGCTGGCTAGGTATGATTTTGTCGGGTATTTTTTCCCGGGGATCGAGGCGTATCCGGCGATGAAGGAGGAACTGATCCGTCTCGTCACTATCGCGGATATGAGAATGGACCGGATTATTCACGGCGATTTCAATGTAGGCAACATTCTAGAGGAGAATGGACAATACACGGTGATCGACTGGACGAACGGGCAGCTGGGGGATCCCAGGTATGATCTGTCATGGGCTCTTTTGCTTCTGCGTATCTATCTGAGCGAGAGCAAAAGCCTTACGTTTTTGTACAAATACCAAGAGGAAATGCCCGTAGCGACGGAGGAACTGGAGATCTTTGAAGCGCTTGCCTGCCTGCGGTGGCTGCTGCTCGACCGAATCGCTGGAGTGCCCAAAGGCCCGGATACGATGAAGAAGGTAAGAAAAATCGTCAGGGACAATCGATTTGTAAATGAGAGTGTGCTGCTGTAAGGGCAGCTTCCGTAGAAATGAGGAAATGGCTATGTCTCTTCTCCCATTGAGAATACCGATGGGTTATGCCGTTTGTTATAACAAGTTTTCAGACGTTGAACCCATACAGGATGAAGATGGCTATATACAGAACTGGGAGTATTTCACGGAAGATATTCTGCAAATTGTGCAGATGCGAATTCTAGATGGAGAATGGGGCTTACCTAGGGAAGGGAAAATAATTATTGATCTAGGTTGGTATCCAGACGGACAACCAGACGGCCAGTATAAGTTAGTTCAAGTGGATGAACACTGGCAGGTCATTCGGGAAACCGAATCAAAAGACAGATTTTTGATAAAAAATACCCTAGAAGAATGGTTGGAGAATCTACTTTTTACATAGCTTTTTATTTTGTCTCGCTCCAAAAGTCCCCATGAACGATCGGAGAACGTTAGCACTACAACCGGTAGCAGTTGCCCGCCAAGGTGACTGCTCTTTTTTAGGGTTTGCAAAGTCCCCATTCGTCGCTTATAATACTGAATGAAAGTTCAGTATTATTTTTTTTGACTTCCAGAAACCGTCATCCAGAAAAGTGGTGAAGCAGACGTGAACAAAAAGAAACAGCAAACCGAGCAAACGAAGAAGAAAATCGCTGATGCAGCAAGAGCTTTGTTTGCTCAAAAAGGGTATAAAGCAACATCCATAGAGGAGATCGTAAAAGCGACAGGCTGCAGCGCAGGTAACATTTATTATCATTTCAAGAACAAGGAAGGGCTTTTTTTATTTTTACTTGAAGAGTGGAACGCGGAATGGGGCAAGACATGGGTGGCCAAAGAAACGCTGTATCCCACTACGATTGATAAATTATATGGCCTGGCCGAACATTTAGCGCTCGACCAGCTCAATCATCCGCTAACCAAGGCTTCAGATGAATTTTTCAACAACTCCGAAAAAGCTCCAGAAGTGGAGGAACGGATTAATGAAATGGTCAAAGGATATCTGGCCTTCAATCAGCAAATGCTGCAAAAGGGGATCGATAACCATGAATTCGAAAACATCAATGTTACCGGACTCGCCATTATTTTGGACAGTCTGTTCCTTGGATTAAACCAACACAGCCTGAGGATGGGACGAGAGGAAGCGCTGGCGACATATCGTTTGGCTATGGATGTGTTTTTGCATGGCATTGCCAAACCAACTCGCTAGCCCTTTTTTTGCCCCTATCCTGAATAAAAGTTCAGTATTTTATGAGTATGAGTATGGAGGAATAAAGAATGGCCTTATTATCGAAAAATCGGGGAGCTTTACTGATTCTCATGTTTAATGTGTTTCTGGTGTTCTCGGGGATTGGCCTTGTTGTCCCCATTTTGCCTAAGTTCATGGAGAGTCTGGGCATTACCGGGGGGATTGTCGGCCTGTTGGTTGCTGCTTTTTCAGTCACTCAGCTTCTTTTCTCGCCGATGGCCGGCCGGTTGGCCGATTCCTTCGGCAGAAAAAGGCTGATTGTCATCGGCATGATCGTGTTCGCCATCACTGAAGGACTGTTTGGGCTAGCGGGTTCACCTGTCCTGCTGTTTGTTTCGAGGATGCTCGGCGGCATTAGTGCTGCGATGATTATGCCGGCCATTATGGCCTATGCGGCTGATATCACGACACCAGAAGAACGCGCAGCGGGGATGGGGTACATTACAGCAGCCATTACCACAGGATTTATTATAGGACCTGGCATTGGCGGTTATATCGCTGAATTTGGAATCCGCGTACCCTTCTACGCGGCGGGGGCTGCGGGGATGATCGCTGCATGCGTCACATTGTTGATGCTCCGGGAATCGCTCCCTTCCAAAGAAGCTGCAGCAGATACTCCGCCAGGCCCCGGCGCAGTCCAACAGAGGGGTGGACTTCTATCGCAATTGAGGTACGCGTACAGAGAGCCCTATTTTTTAAGCTTGATTATCGTGTTTGTCATGTCGTTCGGACTGGCTAACTTTGAAACGGTGTTTGGACTGTTCGTGGATCAAAAGTTTGGGTTCGAGCCCAAAGATATCGCCTTTATTATTACGTTCGGGTCGATTGCCGGTGCAGTGGTTCAGGTCACGGCCTTCAGCTGGATATTGAACCGTTTAGGTGAGAAGCTCGTCATATCGCTTTGCCTTTTCTTTGCTGGTCTTTTTATATTGCTGACGCTTTTCGTTCACAAGTTCTGGATGATTTTTGCCGTTACCTTTATCGTGTTCCTGGCTATCGATATCTTACGACCGGCCATCAGTACACAAATGTCAATGGTGGCTAAGGATCAGCAAGGCTATGTTGCTGGCTTGAACTCCGCCTTCACGAGTCTCGGTAATGTTGCTGGGCCCATTGCGGCCGGTTTTTTATTCGACCTGGATATCAATTACCCGTATACGCTGGCGTGCCTGGTATTGTTTGTTTGTTTCTTCTTATCGCTTAAAGGCAAAAAACGCAGCCTGCAGGACGCCCATGCGGCTTCCTGATGAGCGGGGCTGTTAATCTTCAAGCGTTATCCTAGCCGCGAACGGAAGCTGGGTCGGGTCACGGGAACGAATGATACAGCGAAGACCGCCCACAAGATCGGGGCAATTCTTGCCAAAACTGCCGGCCGGGCATGCGTCCCACCTGCCAAGTACGCTAGACCCTCTCCAAGGGCCGGTGCGGCTGAGGCGGAAGCTCGGCGCGGATCGGATCGCCGGGACGGACTTCGCCGCCCGCAAGCACAATGCCCATGATGCCGGCTTTCCTGACCAGGCTGCCGTCAGGCTTCTCCTCGAGCAGCCGGTTCTTCAGGCCGGGCTGGAAGCGGTCGAGCTGGGGGCAGGGGTTGCGCAGGCCCGTCACTTCGACCACAGCCTGGGACCCGATATGCAGCAGCGTGCCTGCCGGCAGACCGAGCAGATCGATGCCGCGTGTCGTGACGTTCTCGCCCATCTGGCCGGCCTCCACCGGGAATCCGGCAGCCCGCAGCTCGTCGTGGAGCTCGGCATGAATCAGGTGCACCTGCCGCAGGTTCGGCTGCGCAGGGTCTTGGGCGACCCGCGAGCGGTGCTTGACTGTGACCCCTTGGTGCGCGTCCCCTTCGACGCCAAGGCCTGCCACGAGCCGGATCCGGTCCTCGTTCGCCTTGCTGAACGTATGTCCTTCGCTTCGGCTGACCGCTGTAACGGTGCCGCCGTCCACCTGTTGATCCCGCTCCTGACGGGAGTTGCTCATCGTATCCCCCCATACCTCTCGATTCTCCGTTCAACAGGGGAAAGGGAGGTTTTTTTGGTATTTCCTTCCTAAGGGTATCATCCCGGATTCGTTGCATGCAAGCACCCATTTTTGCCCGGGACCGGGCGCTCACAGCTACCCGGCGCAGCAGGTCCGCATACACTGAAAGGGTTATGGACAAAGGAGTGATGCGTCAGTGGCTGTTGTGATCTACCCCAAGACCCTCAGCTGGAGTTATATGAAACAGCGGCCGCAGCAGCTCATGACCCATCTGGGCAAGCTCGGGCACAAGGTGTACTTCGAGAACCCGGCCCCGATCGAAGAGCAGTTCACGGAAGTGGAGCCGAACGTCTATCTCTTCACGGATGCGCAGCGGTTCATCGGCCGGGAGCTTCCGCGCCTCAGGGGGAGCGAGCGGGTCGTGGTATGGACGACATGGGCCAAGCAGCGCACACGGATCCCGCTGTTTCGGCCGGACGGGGTCATCTACGACTGCTGCGACGAGTTCCCCCAGTGGGCTAGGTACGAGGCACCGATGGTGGGCTATGCGAACCACGTGGTCTGCTCGGCCGAAGTCATCCGGCAGCGGCTGGAGCTCGCTTACCCGGAGAAGGGAATCACGCTGATCCGCAATGCGGCCGACGAGCGGTTCCTGGAGCGGGAGCCGCTGCCCCGGCCCGCGGATCTTCCTCATGGCCCGGTGGTCGGCTACATCGGCGCCTGGGCTTACTGGGTCGACCATCCGCTGGTGATGACGATGGCGCGCTGGTTCCCGCAGGTGCAGTTCGTCTCCATCGGAGCCGCGTACGGAGAAGTGCCGACCTACGAGGAGTACCCCAACGTGCATGTGCTGGGCGAGAGACCGCACGAAGCGCTGCAGGCGTACCTGCAGCATTTTGATGCGGCCCTCATCCCGTTCCGCTACCATCCCATCACGCTGGCGACGAACCCGGTGAAGGCCTACGAATATCTCGCGTCGGGGGTAAGGGTGCTGTCAACCGCACTCCCCGAGTGCGTGGCGATGCACCCGCACGTCGTCACGGCCACGACCCACGAGGATTTCGGCTGGAAGCTCGGCAAGCTGCTCAGCGAAGCGGATTCCGAGGAGGCTAGGGAACAGCGGGCTGCCTATGCTTACCGCAACCGCTGGGAAGTACGGGCGCGCCAGGCGGACGCCCTGATCCGCTCGATATGAACGGCGCCGGAGAGGATACGCTGCCTGCGGTGTTCGATACGGGCGTCTGGAGGCGGGCGGAACGGCTTGCATCTCTGCGTCCGGACGTCCGGGCTTATGTGCAGGAGCTAGGGCACATGCTTGGCGGGACAGACAGCCCCTGGGTGCTCTGGTCTCCGGCACCGGCCGTCTGGTCGCAGCGCGCCCCCGCAGCGCTGGCGTCCTTCCTCCGCACCGTATCCGCCTCTGCCGGCTGGATCGCCGCTTCCGGCGAGCCCGCCCGCCCGCAGGGCGCCCGCGGCCAGCAGCCGCCGCCGGGAACGCAGCACCCCGCCGCGCCGCTGCTGTGGCGCCGCGACCTGCTGCGCCGGCTGCTGCAGGACTGGCGCCCGGGGCTGCCGGCCGCCGCTGCACTCGACGCCGACCTGCTCGCGCAGGGGCCGCCGACGGCTGGCCTCACCGTGCCGCCCGCGCCGCTCGGCCTGCGCTGCGTACGGCCCGGCTGCCGGCGCGCCGCCGAGGCCCGGGCGCTGCTGCAGGCCGGCCTCGCGCCCCCGGCCGCGCCGCTCTCGGCGCCCCCGGCCGCGCCGCTCTCGGCGCCCCCGGCTGCGCCGCTCGTGAGCGTCGCGATCAGCGTCCGCGACGAGGCGGCGCGCCTGCCGTGGGCGGTACGCTCGGTGCTGGCGCAGACGCTGCCGGCCTGGGAGCTGCTGCTGGCCGACGACGGCTCGACCGACGGCACGCTGGAGGCGGCCGCCCCTTGGACGGCAGACCCGCGTATCCGCTGCGTACGGCACACGGCCAGCGCGGGCAAGGCCGCCCGCCTGCGGGAGCTGCTCCCGGCCTGCCGCGGGCGCTATCTGCTCGAGCTCGACGCGGACGACTGGCTCGCACCGCAGGCGCTGGCCGTGCTCGTGTCCGCGATGGAACGCTGCCCCGGGGCCGGTATGGCCGGGGGACGCTTCCACGTATGGTTCGAGCCCAAGCGGGGCGAACTGCAGTACCGGGGCGAGCAGCAGGCGGTGTTCAGGGCGTCGGCCGACTCCGCTTCTCCGCTGATCCCCCGGATGTACCGGACGGCGCTCTTGCGCGAGTGCGGCGGATGGCCGGTGCTGCCCGCGCATTGGGACCGTCTCTTCGAAGACATCGCCGTCTGCTCGCGGATACTGTCAAGGTTCCCGGCGGCGGCGGTTGTGCAGGCTGTCTATCACCGGAGGGTGCATGCGGACAGCATCAGCCAGATGAATCATACGCAGTACCGGGAATGGTTCCGGGTCTGGAAGGGGCAGGGGACAGGGGAGTAAGGCTTTCCGGCGGTAAGAGCCCTTTTGTGGCACGGTGCCCGCACCCTGTTCTATGAATCTTTCATACAATAAGGGGTACCACTTATTTCCAGTGGGAGAAAGGAGTTTTGCCCATCATGTGTCTCTTTGGCTGGAAATGTAATAAGGAATTGGAGAGAAGAGTGCGCCGGCTGGAGGTCGAATTCGCGGCGTTCCGCGATCTCGCGGCAGGCGAAATCCGCCGTCTGGAGCGCGAACAAAAAGCGCTGAAGGATGAACTGATCCTCTTGCGGGGGGATGTTCAGGATCTGGAAGACCAATGGCTCACCGTGACGGGCGAGGTAGCCTCCATCCGCGAGCAGCTCGCGAGCGGGCTGTTCCCTCAGCCGGAGCTGAAAGCATATCTGGAGTCGAAGCTCGGCGAGACCGTTACCGTGAAGCTGCCGGATGCGTCGCTGGAGGGAGTGGTGATTGCCGTCGGCAGCGATGCCCTGCAGATCCGCGAGGGGTCCGGCGAGCTTGTGACCATCCCCTTGAGCCAGATTGCGGCTGTCGTCTAAGGACAGGAAAGGAGAGGGCTTCATGAAGTTCAAACAAATGCTGTCTTCGTTCATCGGCAGCGAGGTGGAAGTGATGATCCCGGGCGAGCTGTTCACCGGGGAGCTATTGTCGGTTTCGGCAACCCAGCTTACGCTCAAGATCGCTCCTGTCATCTACGGCCCCCCGGAGGACCGTGCCGTCATTGCGTTCCGTTCCATTGAATTCGTCCGCGTGCTGTCGGCCTGAGCCGGCGCCTCTATCGCTTAACCCGGATTCCATGAGAGAGGAGGTAGACCGATGCCCTGGAGTACGGCGTCCCGAAGTTATGGAGCGATCATCTCCCTTGGAGCGAATTGCCAGACGGCATACCAGCTCAGGCGGTTGAAGCTTCGGAAGGCATCCTATCCGTTCGATTGGTTTTATTTCTCGAATACCGCCGAGGTCATCCGGGTGCTGCAGACGGATTTTGCCCATTTTATGCTCAGGGAGAATTTGGAGCCGCGCCAGCCGAGCCGGGTGACGACGCTGGTGCGTGACCGGTTCACCACGTGCTGGTCCTATCACGATTTTCCGCTGCCGACGAAGCCGGATCAGGATCCGCTGTACGGGTACCCCGAATTCCGGCAGAAGCTGGACAGGCGGATCGCCCGGTTCTACGAGACGGTCCGCAGCGGGCAGCGGATCTTGTTCATACGCAATCATGTGAAAGCGGAGGAGGCGGCACCTCTCAAAGAAGCGCTGGATGCATTGACGGCGCCGCGCCGCTGCTCCCTGCTCCTTGTGAATTACCATGAGGAATCCCAAGGCATGAAGGAAGAAGGCTGGGGGCTTGGTGGAGTTCATACGGTACGGATCGCCAAGGGAACCCAGTGGTACGGTGATTCAAAAGAATGGGACGAACTTCTGAGGAACGTGCGGTTGATCAGAGGCTGATGGATGCAGGCTCGCTGTGCCTGCATCCCGTTCCACGCTTCCCTTTATAGAAGGCTTAGGAGGGATGCCGGTCAGGCATCCTTTTCTATTGCCTCCCCAAGGGTATCTCCACGGGCCGCTCCGCGCGCCTCTATGCTCGCCTAGCCGGCTTCGGACTCCGGCGGACGTCTGGCGCATAATTCCACCCCCCCGAGGGAATTTTATCCTCGTAATCCTAACATCCATCAAGGGGAGGGGCCTTCTGGACGATGTACTATCTGTATACCCATAACGATCTGGACGGGGTGGGCTGCGGCATCCTGGCCAGGTGCGCGTTCGGAGACAAGGTGGAGATCCGCTACAACTCCATCGGCGGGTTGAACGGGCAGGTCGAGCGTTTCTTGGAACGGGCGAAGAAGAAGAAGCACCTGTTCATTACTGATCTTGCCGTCAACGAGGCTAATGAACGGGGGATCGAGGAATTCGTGAAGAGCGGAGGCAAGGTAAAGCTGATCGATCACCACCAAACCTCGCTGCATTTGAACCGGTATTCGTGGGGACAGGTGGAGGTGGCGTATGACGACGGAAGGCTCGCTTCGGCTACTTCGCTGTTCTACGATTACCTGCTGAAGGGCCGGCTGCTGAAGTCGGAGCCGGGCATCGAACAGTTCGTCGAGCTGGTCCGCCTGTACGATACATGGGAGTGGGACCGTGCGGGGAACATGGAGGCGAAGCGGCTCAGCGACCTGTTCTCGATGCTGTCCCTGGAGGAGTTCGAGGAACGGATGCTGGAGAGGCTGAAGGGCCGGGAGCCGTTCGCCTTCAGCACGGTCGAGCTGGAGATGCTCGCGGTGGAGGAAGAGCGGATCGAACGGTACGTGCGGCGCAAGAAGCGGGAGACGGTCCAGACGTTCATCGGCGGCTATTGTGTCGGCATCGTGCATGCGGACTCTTACCACTCGGAGCTCGGCAATGAGCTCGGGAAGGAGTACCCGCACCTGGACTACATAGCGATTCTGAACATCGGGGGCAAAAAGGCCAGCTTCCGCACGATCCACGACGACATCGACGTGTCCGCCGTTGCGGGTCATTACGGGGGAGGCGGACATGCCAAGGCATCGGGCTGTCCGATGACCGAGGAAGTGTACCGGCTGTATGTAGCGGAGGCCTTCCCGAAGGAACCGCTGCGCTCGGACGCCTACAAGACGGGGTACAATGTCAAAAACTCCTCCTTCGGCACTTTGTACGAGAACGGCAAAGAGCAGATGATGTTCCTGTTCGCTTCGGACGACGAATGGATTGTGGATGTGGACGGGGAGGAGATCAGCCGCAGCTTCCCCTCCTTCGAAGAGGCCGAACGGTACGTGAAGCGGCAGTACGGCGCCTGGCTGGTACGCGATGAGGTGTATATCGCTTATCTCATGGAGCATATGAGCCACCGCAAATCGCAGGCGCTCGTGCTCATGTAAGGAGTGAAAGGAGAATGATGATGAACAGGGAGCAGCCCAAGGATACGGAGGGCGGGACGGACGGGGAAAGCTGGCGTGAGATCGGCCGGCAGATCGAGGAGGCGGAATCGATCACGGCCGTCCCCGGAGAGTCTGCAATCGATGCGGCGGACGCGATGGATGCGGAGCAGGGGTGAGGCGTGCATCGGCCGCTGCCTCTGGCGGGGGAACCGAAAGGATGCAGCAGCGGAGCGTACACTCCAGAGAGCCGGCAGGGGATGCGGCTCTCTTTATTTATTTGCTGATCATGTGCCGGGTACGCGGGGCCGGAGAGGCCGTCACGGGCAGGCACGCATGCATGCATGCGGAATCTACTCCCTCACGAAAAAATGAAGCAGGGCCCTCCACGATTCGGGCCCGTTGTCGCAGATTTGGAAGCCCTGCGTCTTCGAGATCATCTTCGCATGGACGATGGTCATGAAGTAGAAGGCGAGCTCGCGCGGGCTGCCTCCCGCGAATTGGCCTGCCGCTTGTCCCTCGGCGAAGATGGCGGCGAGCAGATCGAGATTCTCGCTCATCTTCTTCCGCACCGAGACCTTGATCTCTTCACAGATCGTATCGGAGGAGAGGAACTGGTCGACGAACATCTGGAAGAACATCGCTTCGTCCCAAGTATGGCTGCTGAACGTATCGAGCAGCCGTTCGATCTTGGCCCTCGGGCTGAGCGGGAGGGAAGCGATCCAGGAGAGCAGGTTCTCCAGTTCATTCAGGTTCATATCAAGAAGGGAGAGATAGATCTCCTCTTTGGAGCGAAAATAATTGTACACGAGGCCATGGCTCATCCCGGCCTTCTTGGCGATATCGGAAATTTTGGTGGAGGCGAGCCCTTGTTTGGCGAACAGTTCAACGGCGGCGGACAGAATCTGGCTGCACCGTTCCTTGCGGAGCTCCTGATCTTTGGCTGTGTTTCTTGGCATACGGCCCACCTCCTGCGCGGTTGTTCACCGGATCGCTCTTATGATAGAGCGGTCCCGCGGCGCTGTCAAGAAGGAGAGGAAGGTCACAGATTGACTTGAAGTCAATCTGTGATATACTACCGTAAGAGAGAAACCGCTGGCCTTTACCGGATACAGATACTGGACCCCCGATATCGGACCAGAAGAGAGAAGAGGAGAATGCACCGTCATGTCGGAATTGCAAAATAAGAAATCCCCGCTCATCGTTCTGATGATCAACATGTTCATCGCGATGCTGGGCATCGGACTCATCATTCCGGTACTCCCGGAATTCCTGAAGCACTTTGGGGCGGGCGGCCAGACCGCCGGATACCTCGTAGCCGCCTTCGGCTTAACCCAGTTCATCTTCTCGCCGATCAGCGGCGAGTGGTCGGATAAGTACGGACGCCGCAAGCTGATCATCCTGGGCCTCGCGATGTTCACCCTGTCCAATCTCATCTTCGCTGCGGCGGAGCAGATCTGGATGCTCTATATCTCCCGATTCGTCGGAGGCATTGGCGCGGCAGCAATGATCCCATCTATGATGGCTTATGTCGCGGACATTACGGACGAGAAGAACCGGGGCAAAGGCATGGGCATGCTCGGCGCGGCGATGTCGCTCGGTTTCGTGATCGGGCCCGGCATCGGCGGTTTCCTGGCCGAATTCGGCTTCCGCACGCCGTTCTATGTCTCGGCCGCCGTCGGCCTGGTCGCGATGCTGCTCTCGGTGATCATGCTGCCGGAGACCTTGTCCGCAGCGCAGCGCCAAGCCGCCCGCAGCAATACGGCGAAGCGAGAGAGCATCTTCAAGCAGCTCGGCCGCTCGTTCCGTGCGCCCTACTTCGTACTGCTCCTGCTGATCTTCTCGCTGACGTTCGGACTCGCGAATTTCGAAGCGATCTTCCCGCTGTTCGTCGACCAGAAGTACGGCTTCACGGCACGAGACATATCGATCCTCATCACGGTCGGCGCGCTGATCGGTACCGTGATCCAAGCGCTGTTCATCAACAAGCTGCTGCTGAAGTTCGGGGAGAAGAAGCTCATCAATCTGACCTTCCTGTTCTCGGCGGTCGCGCTGGTGCTTATGCTGCTCTCGGGTAATTTCTCTTACGTGCTCGTGGTGACGCTGTTCTTCTTCACCTTCACCTCCATCCTGCGGCCGGCGATCAATACGCTGCTGTCCAAGATGGCCGGTGAGGAGCAGGGCTTCGTTGCGGGCATGAACAACGCGTACATGAGCCTCGGCAACATCTTCGGGCCTGCCGTTGCCGGCATTCTGTTCGAAGTTCATGTCAACATTCCTTATCTCCTTGGGGCGGTAGTATTGCTTGTCAGCCTGTCCATCTCCCTGTCCTGGGGCCGCCGTACAAGCGCAGCAGGCCAGGTGAGCCGCCAGGGCGGCATGTAAGCAGGCACCGCCCGGCAACAAGAAGGACCTCCATTCCCGGCAGGGAGCGGAGGTCCTTCTTTGGTTGTCCCTGCGGACCGGACCGGGGCGTAGAACTTCCGCCGGCTCCTTGCGGGCAGCCCAGCGCCTTGCTGTGAGGGAAGGGGCGCGTTGAATCCCATTCTATACCGGGCACCACGAATATTTGCGTTCCGGCCGGCCGACCGTACCGTAGAGGATATCGACCCGCACTTCGCTGACGGATACGAGATATTCTAGATACCTCCTGACGGTGGAATGGCTCATACCCGCTGCGGCGGCGAATTCGTCGGCGCCTACCGGGCCTTGGAGCGAGCGGATTGTGTCCCGGACGAGCTTCAAGGTCAGCTTGTCGATGCCCTTCGGGAGCAGGAGAGGATCGCCTGCGGCGGCACCGGCAGCCCCGGAAGAGCTGGGAGATCCGTTAGATCCGGCTGGACGGAAGAGACGGTCCACTTCCTGCTGATCCATCGTCTGGCTTCTGCCGAGCCGGGCGCGCACCGCGGCGTACTGCTCCAGCGTAGCGGTGAACTTGTCGAGCTGAATCGGCTTGATGATATAGCCGAAGGCTCCACCGTGGATCGCCTCGCTGACGGTCTGTGTATCGTTGGCGGCCGTGATGAGAATAAAGTCGGTCTTATGTCCGTGCTGCCTCGCGTGCCTCAGCAGCTCGATCCCGTTCATATCGGGCAGGAATACATCGAGCAGAATAAGCTCGGGGGTGCATACTTCCATGAGGTCCAAGGCCTGCCGGCCGGTGGAGGCTGTGGCGATCATCTGGAAGCAGCCGAGCTTGGCTGCGAACTGCTCGTAGATCCGGGCAGCGACGGGATCGTCTTCGACGATCATGACGGGAATGGATGGATCCGTTAATGGCTTATCGGACAAGGGGTTCACCTCTCTAGATGGGGTCCGGCCGGCACAGGCTTGGGCACGGTGACCGTGAACCTCGCGCCGCCGAGTTCGCTGCGGTCCGCATAGATCTGGCCGTGCATGGCGTGCAGCGCATGCTTCACGATCGCAAGGCCAAGGCCCCGGTTCCCGCCGGGTTTGGTAGAGTAGCCGCTCACGAATACGGCGGCTTCCTGACCCGGGGGGATGCCCGGCCCGTTGTCTTCGATATCGAACACAAGGTCGTGGCCGAGGTCGGTGAACGACAGGCGGACATGGGCCGCGGTGCCCCGGTGCTCCCGCGCGGCTTCCATGGCGTTGTCGAGCAGATTGCCGAGCACCGTGACGAGGGACTGGCTGTTCAGCCCTTCGGGCACGCCGGCCAGTTGGCTGTCCGGATCGATCTCCAGCTGCACCTTGAGCTCCTTGGCGCGGTTCGACTTGCCGAGCAGGCAGGCTGCGACAAGCGGGTCCCGGACGGAGCCCACCAGGAAGGCGATGACATCCTGCCGGTCGCTGACTTCGCCGGAGATCATCTCCGCGGCTTGGTCGATATGGCCGAGAGCCAGCAGACCGGAGATCGTGTTCAAGGTGTTGAGGTATTCGTGATTCTGCGCACGCATGTTATCCGAGAACGCGCGGATCTTCGAGAATTCATCGGTAAGCCGCTCGATCTCGATTTCGGTATGGAAGGTGAAGACGGCTCCCTCGGCGCGCTCTTCATTCAGAATCGGCTCCGCATGCAGGGCGTATACCTCGCTGTCGAGGAACACCCGGTGGTCGCTGTAGCCCCGCCTCGACTCGGCCACCTCACGCAGGGCCTGGAGCAGGGGCAGATGCGTCAGCCTGCTTCCTGCGGCGAGGCCGTGTACCTGCAGGAGCTCGCGCGCGCGGCGGTTCATCGTGACGACGGTGCCTTGCCCGTTCACCGCCACGATCGCATCCCGGATGGCTTCGATCGTCGCTTCCTTCTCCTTGAACATGAAGGCGATCTCTCCTGGCTCGAGGCCGAAGATCAGCTTCTTGACCCGGCGTGCGGTGAGATAGGCGCCGAGCATGCCGACGGCGAGCAGTCCGGCGCTGAGCCCGGCGATGGTGCGTTCGTAGCCCCGCACCAGGGTGCGGATATCGCCGGAGAGAAAGCCGGCCGATACAATCCCGATGACCTCCCCCCGTTCATTCAGGACGGGGGTCTTGCCGCGCAGCGAAGGGCCGCTTGCGCCGACGGCCTCGGAGATAATGGAGCCGCCGGCGAGCACCGGTGCGTTGTCGCCGCCCTGCATCTCCCGGCCGATCAGCTCCGGATTCGTGTGCGAGTAGCGGATGCCTTCGCGCGAACCGACCACGACGTAGCTTGCGCCGGTTTCCCGGCGGATGCGCTCGGCGACCGGCTGGATGACGGCCGAAGGATCCGCATCGCCGTAGGCGTTCACGATACGCTCGTCCATAGCCGTCAATCGGGCCACATTCAGTGCATTCTGTCCGATATAATGCGTCACCGCCCCGTCGATCATGAAGGCGAACAGGGTGCCGGCCAGCGCCATGCTCGCGAAGACGACGAAGGAGATGAGCAGAACGATTTGCGTCAGCAGACGCAGCCGGGGTTTGGGTAAGGCGAACATCGGGTCCTCCCTCAGGTGCTTTATGGCTAAGTTTTAAGATTTTAATCGGTTTCCTCCCATTGTAGCAGAAAGGTTGTATCCGCCTCCATATAGGGGAGGGGAGCGGGCCGTGAAATTTATGAAAAAAATGAACTTCATGAAACTTATTCAACTTAAGCGCGAAAACTGTTCCGCCGCACGGTGAGCCACTATACTACGGGTAAGAACCAAAGTAATGCGCTTTCATGGAAGGGTTTCCATCGGCGCGGCTCTTCAGGAGGAGGATTGGAATGACAGCAATCAAGTCAATTCGTGAGGTCACCCTTGTAAATTTCGTAAGCGGTAACAACGTGCCATCTGCCTGTCCTTTGTGCTACGACAGCACAGCAGGAGGGGGCCAAAGAGGGCGCCTGTGCGGCACCTGTCTCGATCTTCTCGAGTTCGGGTATGCTTCGTTCCCATCGTATCCGCTCGCTCGGCCGGAAGACGAGGATGCGGCCGTGTCCCCATCCGCGGAAGGGAAGTGCTGACCATGCTCGCCCTGCTCGGATTCGGAATGATTACCGTCTTCATGTACCTGATCATGACCAAGCGGATCTCGCCGCTGACAGCGCTTATCCTCGTGCCGGCCGCCTTCGCGCTCATCGGCGGGTTCCATGCGGAGCTCGGGTCCATGATGCTCACCGGCGTCAAGACGATTGCCCCCACGGGCGTGATGCTGCTCTTCGGCATTCTCTATTTTGGCGTCATGATCGATGCGGGGCTCTTCGACCCCCTGGTGAACAAGACCCTGCAGCTGGTGAAGGGCGACCCGGTCAAAATCGTCGTCGGCACGGCGCTGCTCTCCCTGTTCGTCTCCTTGGACGGAGACGGATCGACCACGTACATGATCGTTGCGGCGTCGATGCTGCCCCTGTACCAGCGGCTCGGCATGAATCCGCTGATCCTCGCTGCGGTGACGATGCTCGGCAGCGGCGTCATGAACATTACGCCCTGGGGCGGCCCGACGGCCAGGGTCATGAGTGCGCTGCACCTGGACGCTTCCGAAGTGTTCACCCCCTTGATCCCGGGCATGGTCGCCGGCGGGGTGTGGGTGGTATTCGCCGCCTATCTGCTCGGACGCCGGGAGCGCAAGCGGCTCGGGCTCGAAGGGGCAATGCGCCATCCGGAACAGGAAGCGGCCATCGCGGGCCTTGCCGCATCGGAAGAAGTGCTGGAATATAAGCGTCCGAATCGGCTCTGGTTCAACTTCCTGCTGACAGCCGCACTGATGGCGGGACTCATTCTGAATGTGGTGCCGCTCTCGATTCTCTTCATGTTAGCGCTTGCGGTTGCCCTGATCGTCAACTACCCGAAGCTTCAGGACCAGAAGGAACGGCTCGAGGCCCATGCCGGCAATGCGCTTGCCGTCGCGGGCATGGTCTTCGCCGCCGGCATCTTCACGGGCATCCTGAGCGGTACCCAGATGGTCGACGCGATGGCACAGACGATGGTCTCGTTGATCCCGGATGCCTTGGGGCCGCACCTTCCGGTGATCGCCGCGCTGGCTTCGATGCCGTTCACTTTCTTTATGAGCAATGATGCCTACTATTTCGGTATTCTGCCTATTATTACGGAAGCTGCCGCAGCTTACGGCATCTCGCCGGCGGAGATGGCCCGTGCCTCGCTGCTCGGCCAGCCGGTTCATCTGCTCAGTCCGCTCGTGCCCTCCACCTACCTGCTGGTTGGACTGGCAGGTGTCGACTTCGGCGACCACCAGCGGTTCACGCTGAAATGGGCGGTGGGAACGACCCTGGTGATGCTTGCAGCAGCCCTGCTGCTTGGAGTCATTGTGTTCTAAATGGCTGTTAGTAAGGAATAAGGGCGTACAATTAATGAACAAAAAGCAAACATTGAATTAAATAGTACACATTAATTAATAAATAGTATACAATAAATGACGTGGAAGCATTTATTAAAAGTGTACTATTGGAGGCGATCGAGGGTGAAGGTAACCAAGGGCATCGGGATCAGCGGGATGGGGAGGATTGGACGGCTGCTCGTCCGCAAGCTGTTCTCCGGGGACGAATCGGGACTTGTATTGAAGGCTATCAACTGTGTATACCCGGCCGAAACGGTGGCGCACCTGCTCAAATACGATACGGTGCACGGACGGTGGGATGCGGAAGTCGGTGTGGAAGACGGACGGCTGGTGATTAACGGCCGCACGGTACGGATCGTCGGCGAGCGGGATCCCGAGAAGCTGCCCTGGCGTGAGCTGGGGGTTGAGCTGGTATTGGATGCCACAGGCAAGTTCAACCACCGGGAAGGCGCCGGGAAGCATCTGGCCGCAGGGGCTTCAGGAGTGATCTTGACGGCTCCCGGCAAAGATGTGGACCTGACGGTGGTGATGGGCGTCAACGACGGCCGCTATGAACCGGACCGTCACCGCATTCTCTCGGCGGCTTCCTGCACGACGAACTGCCTGGCGCCTGTGCTGCATATCCTCGACAGCGCTTTCGGCGTCGTCAGCGGCTGGATGACCACTGTCCACTCCTTCACCTCCGATCAGAACCATCTCGATAATCCGCACAAGGATCTGCGGCGTGCCCGGGCCTGCACCCAGTCGATCGTGCCGACGTCCACCGGGGTCGGCAAAGCCCTCGGGGATGTGCTGCCTCACCTGGCGCCGCACATCCAGGGCCTCTCCCTGCGGGTGCCGACGCAAGACGTATCGCTCGTGGATCTGACAGCCAAGGTGAAGCGGAAGGCGGATGCCGCCGAGGTGCGGCGCGTGTTCCGCGAAGCGGCGGAGGGCGCATTCTCCCGCTACGTGGACTATACGGAGGAGCCGCTCGTGTCCGTGGATTTTGTCGGCAGCTCGAAGTCGGCGGTGATCGACGGTCTCTCCATTGCGGTTCTGGACGACAGTATCAAAGTGCTCGCCTGGTACGACAACGAGTGGGCTTATGCGTGCCGTGTCGTGGAATTGGCGGAGCTTACAGCAGAAAGGAAGATGCAGCCATGGCAAAACGCAGTATTGATCTAACCACCTCGGAGCTTATACATCAAGGGCTCGGCACCGGAGAGTTAATCGAGGAGGCGCTCCGCCGCAAGGAGGGGATGCTGACCTCCACCGGAGCGCTTCGCGTGGATACGGGCGCTTATACGGGGCGCTCCCCGAAGGACAAATATATCGTGAACGAGCCTGCCGTGCAGGAGCATATCGACTGGGGGAACGTGAACCGCCCCTTGGAGCCGGAGCGATTCGAGCGGCTCTACCTCCGGGCGCTGCAGTATGCCGGCGAGCGCGAGACCTACGTCTTCGACGGCTATGCCGGGGCCGATCCGGCCTACCGGCTGCGGATTCGGGTGCGGACCGAGTACGCCTGGCACAACCTGTTCGCCAGGCAGCTGTTCATCCGGCCGGCGGCAGGCGAGGCGGCGGAGGAGACGGCCCCCGACTTCACCGTGCTGGCCCTGCCGGGCCTGCGGGCGGACCCCGAACGGGACGGTACGCGGTCCGAGACCTTCATCGTCATCTCCTTCGAGAAGCGGATCGTGCTCATCGGCGGGACGGAATATGCCGGTGAGATGAAGAAGTCGATCTTCAGCGTGCTGAATTATCTCCTCCCGCTGCAGGGCGTGCTGCCGATGCACTGCTCCGCCAGCGTGGGCGAGGAGGGGGAGACCG
The DNA here is from genome assembly GCF_027533645.1 of Paenibacillus caseinilyticus. Lineage (GTDB taxonomy): Bacteria > Bacillota > Bacilli > Paenibacillales > NBRC-103111 > Paenibacillus_G > Paenibacillus_G caseinilyticus. The sequence goes on along the minus strand of NZ_JAQAGY010000009.1, from coordinate 21,410 downwards.
CGCTCTTCTACGGGCTGTCCGGCACCGGGAAGACGACGCTCTCGGCGGACCCTTCCCGCCGTCTCCTCGGAGACGATGAGCACGGCTGGTCGGACCGCGGCGTGTTCAACTTCGAGGGCGGCTGCTACGCCAAGTGTATCGGCCTCAGCGAAGCGAAGGAGCCGCAGATCTGGCAGGCGATCCGTCACGGCGCCGTACTGGAGAACGTGGCGGTGAACCCGTTCACCCGCGAGGCGGATTATGCCAGCGGCGTGCTGACGGAGAACACGCGGGCCGCTTATCCGCTCGATCATATCCCGGGCGCGGTGGAGGAAGGCATAGCGGGTCATCCGGGGGTCGTGATCTTCCTCACCGCCGACGCCTCCGGCGTGCTGCCGCCCATCGCCAAGCTGACGAAGGAGCAGGCGATGTATCACTTCCTCTCCGGCTACACCTCGAAGCTTGCGGGCACGGAACGCGGCGTAACCGAGCCGGAAGCCGTGTTCTCCGCCTGCTTCGGAGCGCCGTTCCTGCCGCTGAAGCCCGAGGTGTATGCGCAGATGCTCGGCAGCCGGATCGACCGGCACGGCGTCCGCGTGTACCTGGTCAACACCGGCTGGACGGGCGGCCCTTACGGGACGGGCAGCCGGATGAAGCTGGCGCATACGCGGGCGATGGTCGCAGCCGCGCTGGACGGCAGCATCGAGGAGGCGGTCTACACGGCCGATCCCGTGTTCGGCCTGCAGTGCCCGGACCGCGTAGCCGGCGTCCCGGCCGACGTGCTGCAGCCGCGCCGCACCTGGGAGGACGGCGGCGCCTACGATGCGAAGGCGGCGGAGCTCGCCGCCGCGTTCCACCGTAACTTCGCCAAGTTCGGCGAAGTCAGCGAAGACATCCGTTCGGCCGGACCGATTGCCGGCAGGTAATACTGCGGCTGAATGGCCGGAAGTGAATCGCACCGCTGTGCCCTGTGCAGGTAATCTGACTGCAGGGCACAGCGGTTTTTTTTGCTTCAATAAGAATGGCGCGGAGCGGGGCATCATTGCCCTTGGAGCGTCTCATGAACCCCATTCCGACAGCGATCATAACGAAAGAACAGGAATCGGACCTTGTGACCGAATTCATAGGTTAGACATCGTTTTAGATGAAGATGACTCGGATGGGCCATCCTCAATGGGTTATCTCCCCGATATAGTTAAAAGTGGAAATCAATACTTTGATTGAAAAGGGTGGGGGGATAACTTGACAAGAAGCCGTTTCGTAAGAGCGATATCTGGTTTAGCGATCATGAGTGCTCTGGTTGCCTGCAGTCAATACTTGCAGTCGGTGCTCCATTCTTCATTTATTGATTAAGGAAACGGGGAGTTAAGGAGTAACTAATAGCCGGAGTGAGTCAAGGGAGGGCTTCCCTTTCGCTGAGGCTGCAGATATATTAATATTGTTATAATGAAAGCGTTTGAATTTGAAAAGAAGGAGATGTGCAGGGATGTATAGCGAGATTAGAGAAGGTGATTTTTGTTGCAATAGAGAGGGGTTGACGATTCGGGGAAAAGAATTTCTACCGAAGGGAGATCGTCTTCCGGCCATTATTGTCAGTCATGGATTTGGTGGAAATTCAAAGGAGGTAGCAGACTATTGCATGGCATTGGCATCATGGGGCTATGCAGCGTATGGTTTTGATTTCTGTGGTGGCAGTGCTGATGGGGAAGGAAGAAGTGATGGAGAAACAATAGACATGACGGTGCTGACGGAATGTGAGGACTTGAAGGCAGTCATGGATTATGTCAAGGGTTTGTCTTATGTAGATGCAAGCAGAATGACACTTATGGGCTTCAGTCAGGGGGGATTGGTATCGGCACTTGCAGCAGCACAACGCGAAGGTGAAGTGGAATCGTTAATTCTCATTTACCCCGCGCTCTGTATACCGGATGATGCACGCAGAGGCGCATTAGCAAATTCTTCGTATGATGTCCATGATGTTCCGGAGGTTATTGATTGCGGGTGGATGAGAATCAGTAAGAAGTTCCATGAAGCCGTGGTAGATATGAATCCTTTTGAGGAAATCATCCCTTACAAAGGACCCGTGCTGCTGTTGCACGGCACAGCAGATCCATTGGTACATTACAATTACTCCATTAAGGCCAAAGAATCTTATGCCCCTGATCAATGCCGCTTGCAGCTGATCAAAGATGCCGGACATGCCTTTACGGAAAAACAAACGGCTAGTGCCATCGTATCCATACACCAATTTTTACTTGGCAAAAAAGAAGTGTTAACCATCCATGTTGAGATTACCGGTAGTGAGGTGCGTAAGGAAGAAGGTGCCCAAAGACAGACTGCCGTTCTCTTTACAGGAAACGGTGAAAGCCCGTTCTTCAAAGGCCATATCTTACCTGGAGCCGAAGATGTTCAGGATCATGTTGAGGGTACATTAGTTAAAATGCGGGCACATTATACGCTAGAGGGTACTGACTATAAGGGTGAGAAGTGCCATATCCATATTGTTAACCAGAGTGTAAATGGGGAATGGAAGCCGGCTGTGAATACCAATAGCAAGGCACTTGCTTTTCTTAATGATCCTGATGCAGATTTGACTGCAGTGTTGGAAGAATACCCGGGTGGACTTACCGTACGTATTTTTTCAGCAATGTGGTGAGTAGTTTTACGCTTCCTGTCCGCTTGCGTGCAACATTCATTCCTCCACACCGCCGCTCATTCACCAGGGGCGGCTTTTCTTTGCCAAGCTAACTCGAGTATGAAACCAGCGGCAGCCCATAGAAGTCATATTCTCACGTAAGTTGTTGAATTGCCTCTTCTGTTTATTTTCGCAAACACACTTAAAAGGAAAAGCCCGTAGCAAACTATATGCTAGGGCTGTTCCGAATTCTTATTAGGACACCCAATTAGTAAATGTAACCTTGAATGCCTTCCAATGTGTACCCGTCCCGGCCAGAACCTAGTTCACCAAAATTGGTGGTATAGAAATGATCGGTTCCATTATAGTACCTGTAAAGGGGAGTAGTTCCTGGTTGAGGTTGAGAATTAATATAGCCTTGAATTCCTTCAAATACATACCCGTCTCTACCATTTCCAAGCTCATCAAAGCTAGTAGTATAGAAGTGTTCAGTTCCATTGTAATATCTGTAGAGTGGAAGGGTATCTGCAACTTGTTGTGTATAAATATAGCCTTGAATTCCCTCTAAGTTATAACCATCTTTACCACTACCAAGTTCTCCATAGTTGGTTGTATAGAAATGATCTGTTCCATTGTAATAACGATAGAGAGCCTCGGTCCCGTTGGGTGCCGCACTTGCAGAGCCCGCAAATCCCAGGCAAGTAATTAAAGTAAACATTAATAGCAACAGTGTAGAGACGCGTTTCTTCATTTCAAAAGCTCCCTCCGTATGGAAAAATAATAGGTTAGCTGGCCAGCTATTACCGTTTTCTATTCTCTCATATGGAATAAAATGTTACAATAGTAATTTAGTTCCATAAATTATAATATTGTGTAAATGTCCTAAAATATACATTTATAGTGAAAACATCTGCTCCTTCTGTAATGTTGTCAGTCGTCCCAACAACAAAAAGGGAAGAAGCAGATGTACATCCGACCAGTATAATCAATGAAATGCTCGACATAGCTCGACATATAAAGCTGCAGACTAACCAATTGTGAAAGGAAGCAATCTGGAAGGAATGTCAGTCAATTTAAGTCATTCCCTCTGTAAACAAGCAACCCTGCCATCTTATCCGGAAAGGACGAATGGCAAGCGCATGGTTCGGCATCTGCTTCTCCTTAACGTAATGAGCACGTCATCCTGTTACTCCTCGCTTTCCGCCTCACTGCGGTATTCAAGAATATCACCAGGTTGACAATCTAATGCTTTACATATCGCGTCTAAAGTTGAAAATCGAATGGCTTTCGCCTTTCCATTCTTCAATATGGAGAGATTCGCCATTGTGATACCCACTTTTTGAGTAAGCTCGGTCACGCTCATTTTCCTTTTAGCCAGCATCACATCAATATTGATGATAATCGCCATGTTATTCACCTCAGATCGTTAAATCATTTTCTGATTTGATATCAATAGATTCTTGTAAAAGCCTCTGGAGAACACCGGCGAAGGTCGCAATCACCAGGGAAGCGAATGGAACAACCAAACCGACAAAGATGACACCCGGGGCGTCGTCGATCTCCGCAAAGTAATAGAACATGGGCAAGACCAGCAGATGCAGCCCGCTAATGGTGAGGGCACAGTATTTGATTTTCTTTAAAGCCGTTACAGATAATTCGGAGAAAGCTTTATTCTGGTCAATGTAACTTAACAGTTGAAAAGCTTGATACAGAGCAAAGTAAAATGGTACCGCCGATGCATAAAATATGATGGAAACGAGATATTTCATATAAGCAAGCTCCGGAAACAATGTTGCTGTCGTTTTCGCTAATTCAGGCACCAAGAATAGGCACAAAAGAAGAACAGGAATTCCTATAATTATAACAGCCAGCTTTAAAAAGAGCGTCGTTCCCCGTTTCATAAAGAGAGCACCTCACTTCGTAATTTTCAATTCTGAATGTACCATATGATTTATCGTTAATCAATATATTTATGTTGAAAAACATTAATACCTTTTGCTGATGGGGACATCTCCTTCAAGGTAAACAGGCCGGGCGATTGACAGCAAACTGGATTATGGTGTATAACATGACTAAGCAATGCAATGCACATATTATCCCATTGAAATTCATTGACGAGAAAGAGTATGCTGAACCCCTTGTCCCCCAGAGAGTTGGCCCTGTGCTGAAAGCCAACGTTCAAGGCTTAGCGGAAAATCCTCTCCGAGAAGGAAGGCTGAAGCAGTAGAGTAAGCCGCCCCGGGATCCCGCCGTTACAAGGGACGCGTATGTTGGTACGCAGAGTTGTCGCAAGATCACAGGGTGTGGTCGTGCGGAACGAGGGTGGTAACGCGAGAATCGAATCTCGTCCCTTACGGGGCGGGATTTTTTTGTTTTTTCCAGAAGCCCGAAGGAGTGGATTCCCATGAGAAAAGTAGATGTAAAAGAAAAAGCAAGAGCGCGCGAGCTGCGTATCCTTAGGCAATGGCAGCAAAACGAAACGTTCCGGAAGTCGGTCGAGGGCCGGGAGGGGAAGCCGAACTTCGTCTTCTATGAAGGCCCCCCGACAGCCAATGGGAAGCCCCATATCGGCCACGTGCTCGGACGCGTGATCAAGGACTTCATCGGACGGTACAAAACGATGGCCGGCTACCGGGTCGTCCGCAAGGCCGGATGGGATACGCACGGATTGCCCGTGGAGCTCGGGGTGGAGAAGATGCTGGGCATCTCGGGGAAGCAGGACATTGAGAAGTACGGCGTAGCGGAATTCGTGGAGCAATGCAAGAGCTCCGTGTTCGAATACGAGAAGCAGTGGCGCGATCTCACGGAAGCCATCGCTTATTGGACGGACCTGGATGATCCGTATATCACCCTGAAGAAGGAGTACATCGAGAGCGTATGGAACATTCTGGCTGAGATTCACAGCAAAGGCTATCTGTACAAGGGCCACCGCGTCAGTCCCTATTGTCCGGACTGCCAGACCACGCTCAGCTCCCATGAGGTGGCGCAAGGGTACGAGGATGTGAAGGACTTAAGCGCGACCGTGAAGTTCAGGAGCAAGGAAGGCGGTCTTACTTTCCTTGCCTGGACGACCACGCCATGGACGCTTCCGTCTAACGTCGCCTTGGCTGTGAATAAGGATCTCGAGTATGCGAAAGTGAAGCAGGGCGGGGAGGTGTATGTGGTCGCCAAGAACCTTGTCGACCGTGTGATGCAGGGGGACTATGAGATCCAGTCCACGCATCTGGGCTCGGAGTTCGCAGGCATGGCTTATGAACCGCCTTTTGGCTATATCCAAGTCACCAAAGGGCATATCGTCGTCGATGCGGACTATGTCAGCGACACCAGCGGTACCGGTATGGTTCACCTGGCCCCGGCTCACGGGGAGGACGACTACCGTACATGCCGCGAGCATGGTTTGGACTTTGTGAATACGGTCAATCTGGCCGGACGATACACCGAGCAGGTCGGCGAGTGGGCCGGACGTTTCGTGAAGGATTGTGACGTCGATATCATCAAGAGCTTGGCCGAGCGCGGTTTGCTCTTCTCCAAAGAACGCTATGAGCACAGCTATCCGTTCTGCTGGCGCTGCAAATCCCCGCTGCTGTATTACGCGATGGAAAGCTGGTTCATCCGGACGACGGCCGTCAAGGAGCAGCTGATCGCGAACAACAGCCGGATCGACTGGTATCCAGATCATCTCCGCGAGGGCCGCTTCGGTAAATTCCTGGAGGAGCTGGTGGACTGGAATATCAGCCGGAACCGCTACTGGGGGACCCCGCTCAACATTTGGGTATGCGGGGATTGCGGATCGGAGTATGCGCCGAGAAGCCACAAGGACCTGCGTGAGCGGGCGGCAGGGAAGGTCGACGAGAACCTGGAGCTGCATAAGCCTTATGTGGATGAGGTTACTCTGCGCTGTTCCTGCGGAGGCCGTATGGAGCGTACGCCGGAAGTGATCGACGTGTGGTTCGACAGCGGCTCGATGCCGTTCGCCCAGTACCATCATCCCTCCGCCGGCGACGGGAAGTTCGAGGATCAGTATCCTGCGGATATGATCTGCGAAGGCATCGACCAGACGAGAGGCTGGTTCTTCAGCCTGCTGGCCGTGTCCACCCTGTATAACGGACAGCTGCCCTACAAAGCGGTCATCTCGACCGGGCACGTGCTCGACGAGAAGGGGCTCAAGATGTCCAAAAGCAAAGGCAATGTGGTCGACCCTTGGGACATCATTGAAGCATACGGAGCCGACGCGTTCCGCTGGGCTCTGCTGGCCGACAGTGCGCCTTGGAACAGCAAGCGGTTCTCCAAAGGGATCGTAGCCGAAGCCAAATCGAAGGTGATCGATACGCTGACCCATACGCACGCATTCTATGCCCTGTACGCCGCGATGGACGGCTATCTTCCGGAAGACTATCCGGCGCAGCCGCCGGCTAGTGTGCTGGACCGCTGGATCTTGTCAAGGCTGCACAGCACCTTGCGGCAGGTAAGGAAGGGGCTCGAAGCTTACGACTTCCTGAATCCGGCCAAGGGGATCGAAGCCCTCATCGACGAGCTCAGCAACTGGTACATCCGGCGCTCGCGCGACCGGTTCTGGGGCAGCGGGATGACGGCGGATAAAATCTCCGCCTACCAGACGCTGGGCGAAGTGCTCTTGACGCTGTCGCAGATGATGGCTCCTTACACGCCGTTCCTCGCCGAAGAGCTCTTCAGCAACCTGGGGGGCGAAGGAAGCGTGCATCTGACGGATTATCCGGAAGCCGATGAATCCCTGATTGATGCCGATCTCGAAGAGGAGATGGAGACGGCCCGGCGCATCGTGGAGCTGACGCGCAGCATCCGGAGCGATACCGGACTTAAGACCCGCCAGCCATTGTCGGAATTGAAGATCATCCTGACGCGCCCGTTCGACCTGGCCCGGTTCCAGGAGATCATTCAGGACGAAACGAACGTCAAAGACGTCCGGATCGAACAATCCGACAGTGAGATTGCCGAGTTCCGGCTCAAGCTGAATCTCAAAACGGCGGGCAAAAAGTACGGTAAGCAGGTCGGTGCTATTCAGAACCATCTCAAACAATTATCCGCCGGAGAAGCCAAACGGGCCGTGGATCAGGGCTTCCTCCAAGTGACATTGGATGGGGAAGAACGCTCTATCGCGTTGGATGAGCTGCTCGTCGACAAACAAGCGAAAACAGGCTTTGCCTCCGCGTCCGGCTACGGTATCACCGCTGCCCTCAATACGGAGATCACCCGGGAGCTGGAACAAGAGGGCATCGTTCGGGAAGTCGTACGTGCGGTCCAAGATTACCGGAAAAAGCTGGATTTGCCGATCGAGCAGCGAATCGATCTCGTACTCGATGTCGATCCTGATGTGAAGGAAGCGATTGAACGATTCAGGCAGGTGCTGCAGGAGAACGTGCTTCTGGCCAGTCTCGCTTTTGGCCCGGCCGAAGGCATGGAGACGGTCCCGGCGGCCGGCATGCGCCTTGGGATCAAGATTGGATAATCCTTGCAAGTCCCTTGGCCTTCCGCTTCCGCAGGAGCCGGCATCGGAAGCTGCCTCCCCGGACCACCGGTGCCGGGTTTCTGGCCTTCTGCCTGTTTTGTTGTATAATAAGGGCAGAAGTCTGGAAAGGATGATTGGAATTGTTCAGCGTGACCGAATACAGCGTGGAGAAAATTAAAGATCCGTTCGGCATCATTACGGGCCAGCGTTACGAGTTCCGGCTTGACCTGGACGTGGAAGAGGATGACGAGCTCTACTCCGAACAGGGTATCTATGTCCGGGTGATCTATGGCGTCGAGGAAAGCCGCAGCGGAATCGTCAAATACGAGCTCTACGAGCGCAGCAGCGAGAAATACCTCGAGTTCGATCTCGAAGACGAGGAAGTGCAGCAGCTCGGCGCCTTCTGCAAAGAACGTCTCGAAGAAGCGGAGTGAGCCACCAATAGAAGAGTGCCTTTGTCCCGTAGGGGAGGGCGCTCTTTTTTTTGACAGGCAATTTAATGGATGAATAATTCCCGCAGGTGTGTTACATTTAGCTACGAGAGTAACACGGTGACGCAGCAGCGTGACACGACTTTACGATGATGCAGGAGGTATTCCCATGGAAGTCAGTTTGTTGTCTATACTAGCACTCGGATTCGTGCTAGGCATCAAGCATGCGATAGAACCGGATCATGTCATCGCTGTATCGACGATCGCCAGTCAGAGCAGGAAGTTATCCCGCTCGTCGCTGGCCGGCGTATTCTGGGGGCTGGGCCATACGGCGACGTTGTTCATTGTCGGCCTCGTGCTTCTGATCATGAAGGACGAGATTCCGGAGAAATGGGCCATGTCCCTCGAGTTCCTGGTCGGGATCATGCTTGTGTATCTGGGGATGACGACGATTCTTTCCTTCAAACAGGTGCATAAACCAGGAGCCGCTCATGGGCACGATCATGGTCACCGGCCGGTTTCCTATGCGAAGTCGATGTGGATCGGCCTCGTTCACGGTCTGGCCGGAAGCGGAGCGATGGTGCTGCTGACGATGAGTACGGTTCAGAGCGTGTGGGAGGGGGCTGTGTATATTCTGGTCTTTGGGGCCGGAACGGTCCTCGGTATGCTCTTATTTACGACGGTGATCGGGATTCCTTTTGTCCTCACGGCGAAGAAGGCGAGTCTCAATAAACCGCTGACGGGGCTCACGGGGGCGATCAGTGCCGGCTTTGGTGTGTATTACATGTACAACCTCGGCGTAACCGAGGGATTGTTTAAGCTGTGGGTGCAGTAACCGCAGTCCCTTGTTTTCTTAATGAAGTAAACCTTGCTTATAAAATAAGACTGGGGGAAGCACTTGCGCAGGGTCATCGCGATGACTCCGCGCAAGTGCTTCTTCGCGTTCGCGCAGGACTTATCCTCAGAGGCCCAGTCCCAGTCTAGGTCCAATCCAAGGGTTCTGACTTGGAAACCTATTCAAACCCCGGTACGTCTATAGGGCTGTAATGTCATGAAGCGATAACGAGGTGGAGTATGCAAAGAACAAGAAGAACCGCTCTCATCCTTGGACTCTTGGCAAGTATGGCGTCCGGTCCGCTGACGGCACGGGTTCATGCGGACGGCCCGCAGGACTTGACCGGCCAGCCTCAGACCCTTACGCTCTTCGAGTCCACAGCGATCTACGATCAATTCGTGGAAGTCGGCCGGATCGCGCCCCAGCAAGTTCAAGTGCTGGAAGTCTCCAAAATAAGAAGAGGACACGGGGAAGGGTACCTAGTGCCGATGTACCGCATCCCCACGTGGCTCGGCGAGCGGTGGATTATCCCGGATAACGCCCTCAGAGGCAGCCAGATGCCTCTCGATGTCGACCTGGAGCTTTCGCAAGAGGAGAAGGTGTACGCCGATCCGGGATTATTGTCGCCTACAGGAACCGTCGGCAAGCAGACCGCAAGAGCGGTGGCGCAGTGGGATGGGCGGTACCAGATCCAGACGCCCGGTGGAACAGGATGGATTGCCCCCCGCGGGCAGGTGCTCGCCGGGATCAAGCCGCTTCAGACGGAAGTGGCCTTGACCGCTCCGAATACCCGATTGTTCCGTTTTCCCCGCGATGAGATCGGAGCAAGCATAACGCCCCAGAAGGTGCATGTCACGGGGGTGTGGAGAGACTGGTACCGGGCGGATTCCTGGTTAGGACCCGTATGGTTCCGGCTTCATGAAGGGGATGCCGTCGATCGATATAACGACATTGAGGTAGGATTGGGGCTTTTTTACTTAGATGAGAAAGAGACGCGATTCCAAGCAACGGTGCGGCTGGGACCGACATGGCGCGATACGGGAGAGACGGTTCCGGTCGGCTTTCGTGTTGTCTTCTATAACGATAAGGGAGAGCGGATCAGCACCTCCTCTGGAGCAGCCCTGGAGCTTCGTGGCAGCGAACCGTCGACTGCGGTATTGACCGCTGACCCTGGCGCCGGGCAGTATGCGTTGGCTACGATACACATAGGCATGCTCAATCACCACCTTGCCCGTGATATCAGCCCGGCAGACCCCATGTCGGTTACGGACCCCGCCCATACCGATCTTCGGTTAGGCGCGATTCAGGTTAGGCAGGAAGGGGCGTTCAGCATCGTGAACGGCCAATATACCTTCATGCTTCCGGGGGAGCATCGGGTAGAGGCGCAGCTGTCGTTTGCGGATGCCGAGGGAAAGGTGATCGCGGAGGCCCCCCTGAGCCTCGACTTCGATGCGTCCTATTCGGGGAAGGCATCCACCATCGGGCCCTTCGAGGTTGTCCTGCCGGCAGACGTGACCGGATACGCCTCCGCAGCATTAAAGGTAGTATCTGTGAAGTAGCGGAGCCGCGTCCAGTGATACGTATGTCAGGTAGAGCTTCGCTCCGGCCGACTTAACCCGGCTTACGGAACAAGTACAAGCCGAAGCCCAACGTATCCCGTCCCCACGTCATGTAGGTATTGCGCCACCGGCGGCTTTTATCGAGCATCGCGGGGAGATCCGGATCGTCCGGCTGCTCGAGCGCGTAATCCTCAATGGATTTGGCATACAGCCATTCATAGTCGTCCCACTCGTCTTCGCTGGTTACCGCTGCCCATATTGGAATCAGGCCGGCCTCTTCGCCGGCCGTCACGTTGCCGGCATGGTCCGTGATCTCGGACTCCTCGGCGCCGCCGCCGAGCGCTTCCAGGTAAGCGGGCGCCGGCTTCTGCTTCCAGTAGCCTTCGCCCAGCAGCAGCGTGCCGCCCGGTCTCAGTAGGGGGAAGAGCTTGGCGAAGACCGCATCCCGGCCGCCCAGCGCATGACTGGAGCCGACGCAGAGCGCCGCGTCCAGGCTGCCATCGGGGATTCTCGCGATCTCTTCTCCCGCGTCGCCTATGGCATAGGTAAGGGCACCTTCGGCTGCGCGGCCCTGTGCGCGGGAGAGGCCGAGCTCCGCGGCTTCCGCGCTAAGTTCGAGTGCGGTCACGCAGACTCCGAACCGTTCGATCATGCGCAGCGCGAGCTCCCCCTGCCCGGCTCCGACGTCCAATACGCGGGCTCCCGGGAATAGTCCCATGCGTTCGAGCATGCGGGCCAGCTTCGTTTGGTCCAAAGGGTTATAGAACGCATGATGCCTATGGGCGATCATCGAGAATTTGTTGCGGTCCATGAATGCACTCCTCTTACAGCTTCGTTTCCTTCATTCTACGCGGCGGTGCCGTCCCCTCGCAAAGGAAAGATCGAGTGTAAACCAAATCTTACCGTGAATGCATGCGGCCGCCTGGAGCGGGGGAGGGCCTGTTCTATGGGCACCGCGTTCAATCAAAAGAGGCTGCCGGGCTGCTCAATAGAGCGCGGACCGGCCCGCTGCACCGGTGATCATATCCGTGATGGCCGTATACACATTCGGGGGATACTCGGCGATCCGGTGAAGGAGGTACAGGAACCACTCGGATCCGTAAGTCAAGTAGATCCGGACCGGCGCGCCGGCTGCCCGCAGGTTCGCCGCCAGATCCGGCCGGATCCCGTACAGCATCTCCAGCTCCACCTGCGGCCCCTTCAGGTAACCCCGCTCGGCCGCTGTCCGGATCAGGCGCTCGTCATGGGTGGCGATCGACACCGGCTGCCCCGCACGGATACAGCGGTCCAAGAGCTCCAGATACCGCGCATTCAGGGCATCGGAGCGCGGGATGCTCTCGTCCTCCAGATAGGCGCCTTTGACGATACGAATGCGTCCCGGGCAGGCCAGCACCCGCTCCAGATCATGCGGAGTCCTCTCCAGCTGCGCCTGAAGGGTAATCCCGACATGGGAGTGCTCAGCCGCTGCTCTCTCGTACACAGCAAGGATGCCCTCCGTCTTCTCCGATTCTTCCATGCTGATCACAAGCTCCATCCCGTGCAGCTGTGCCAGCTCCGCCAATTGCGTGAGATGCAAATAAGCAAGCTCCGGGTCAACCGCGAGGCCAATATGGGAGAGGTCCAGCGAGATGCGGGAAGTCATGCCTGCCCTGCCAAGTTCCTGAATCAATTGCATGAATTCCAAGGCCGCCTGCTTGCATTCTTCCGCATCCGCCGTATTCTCGCCGATATATTCGAGCGACACCGCGTATCCTTTCTCCATGAGCTGACGGGCGGTAACGATGCCTTCCTGCCGGGTCTCGCCAGCGATATACCTCGCTGCTGCCCGGCTGACGATCCGGTATATCTCGGGGGACTGTTCCACATACAACTTGACATCCTGACGGCGGGCGGCACTCCGCAGCGCTTCGGCGCACTTCGCTTCATTGCGCACGGCTTCGTGCAGCCAACTTTCATTCAACATAAGCTCTTTCAACGCGCGATCCCTCCTGTGAGTAAGACTGGTATCATTGTACGGGGATTCACCTCAAGGCGTATTGTACAAAATTGCTGGGGGAAAGGAGATTAGCCGCGGCCGGGCGAATTTATTTAAAATGCTAGAATTTATATCTCGCCAGAGCTCGATCCTGCCTTCTTGTATTTCGGAGCGATGATTACGATACGCCGGTCGAAGATTCGCTGATGCTGCTGCAGGCACTGCACAGCCGGTTTGCCGTGCTGCTCCGCTCCTTAGAGCCGCCGGAGTTCCAGCGGACATTCACAAGTCCCGCTCATGGCGTCATGAATCTGGATACGGCTCTGCAGAGATTCGTTTGGCACGGCCGGCATCATACGGCCCGGATTGTTTCGCTTGGGGCACGCTCGGGGTGGTCCGTTCCTATGGCGGGGAGTGGAAGGAACGGCTGAGGACATATGGAGGGGGAGAGAAACATGGACGTAAAGTATCTCATCCACTGGCAGTTCTTTATATTCTTTATGATCCTCTTCTGCAAATCCGAGACTTTCTTTGGCCAATACTGGATGATCTGGATCCTCATTATTTCCATAGGGATGGGGCTCGTGGATTGTAGGCCTGGAACACCCATTCATTTGTATCCATTCCAAAGAACCCCCGTCTCCCGGTCGGGCCGGTGTGAGAACTTGCGCCGCCTGACGGGAAATGGGGGTATTTGGTTTGTGTAAGGGATCTATTCCGCCGTTACTTCAAGCACGGCGCCGCTCTTCAGAGGGGATCCTTGGGCGGACTGCATCGGAGGCTGTATTGCCAGCCAGTACGCTGTGCCTGCCTTCAAGGGCTCCGCGGGTACGACATGCAGCTCATCTGCGCGGCTCCAGCTGACCTCCACAGGCACCGCATGCCCCGTCTCCTTCTCGGTCAGCCGCACGCGGTCCGCCATGACGGAATCCGGGTTCATGCTCTGCGAGAAGACGACATGGAAGGTCTTGTCCAGCGGCACCTGCTCCAAGGTACCCATGTCCTTGAACCCGGGGTAGTACAGCGGCCACCGCTTCTCCAGCGCTGCCCCGCCGGCCTGAATCCAGGCAGCACCGCTTCTTATCTCTACGGAGCCGGGTTCCGCTTGCTGGAGCAAATGGCGGAAGGCGGCTGTGTTCTGCTCCAGCCGGAGGCTCTCCCCAGACAGCTGTAGCTGCTGGCTGCCCAGTCGAAGTCGAAGATCGCCATCCTTCGTACCCGCTTCAGGGTGAAGCAGCATCTCGGCGATCTTCACCCAGTCTTCCGCAGGCAGGGAAGCCAGGGACAGGTCGGGCTTCAGGCCGATGTGATTATAGCTCTCACCGCTGACACCCCCGAGAAATTCCATGTCTGTGAGGAGCAGGACGCCTCCTTCAGGAAGCGGGATGTGCAGTTGACTGACTCCTTTGCCGAACGTGGTTTCTCCAAGGGTATAGACCGCGTGGTTCTCTTGCAGAGATGAGGCCAGAAGCTCCGCCGCGCTGGCAGTAAGACGGTCGACCAGCAGGAAGACGGGCTTGCCGGGATCCCAAAGGGGACCGGAGGCCGATTCTAAAGCGTTCCAATCCTGCCTGGTGCTCAATTGAATCATTCCGCTGCCGGGAGGAAGCAGGAAATCGGCGATCTCCACGGCGGGCAGTACCATTCCCCCCGTGTTCCCCCGCAGGTCAAGAATGTAGCTGTCGGGCTGCTCTTGCGTCAAGCTGTCGGATGCGGACAGAAATTGTTCCGTCGTATCGTCTGCCATGGTCGCTATCCGGATATAACCGATATGGCCATCGAGCAGGGCTCCCGTCACTACGGGCAGATCGATGTATTCCCGGGTTACCGGAATTTCAATAGTCTGGTCACCCCGTTGGACGGATAGATGAACGATACTCCCCGGCTCACCTCTCAGGAGGGCTGACGCCTCCGCTTCGGGCATACCGGCAAGGATGGCCCCATCTACAGCTTTGATGACATCGCCTGCCAGCAGACCGGCCTCTTGGGCAGGTGTGTGCGGATACACCTCCGTAATGACCAATCCCCCGGAAGCGCCTTGAATGAAAGTGCCGATTCCCGCGTACTCCCGGTTGATGCGCCCGAGGTAGGTCTCGTAGTCTGCCGCTGTCATGTATCTCGTGTAAGGATCGCCAAATTGTACCTGCACCGCGGCGATTATGTCTTCGATGGAACCCATCCTCAGGATGTCGGCAGGCACTTCATACAGATAGTTATTCTGCAGGCACATACGTACCATCTCGAGATCGGTCTGCGGCAGCGGGTCGATGCTACCGTCATACACGTCCGAAGAAACGGTCTCTTCTCCGGCCGGAGCACAGACCCTATCTTCGTCTTCAGCTGCTGCCGGGGCAGGGTGCGCAGCTGCCCCAACCAGCAGGCTGCCGGCAAGGAAAGCGGATAATAGCAGGGAGTGCAGGCGTCTTGCTGTCATAAGTAAGGGAGCTCCTTTAATAGATTTGGATAATTTCGACGTCTCCTGTCTCTGGAGACGGTACAGGTGCCGGTTCCGAGTCATCGGAATCGTTGTCATGATCACGAACATCGTCATCGTGGTGGTCCGAAGCGGAGTCCGGGCTGCCGTTTCCGTCAGACGAACCCGAACTGGATCCGCTGCCGCCCGAGGAGGAGGAGCTGCCGCCAGGGTCCGGCTGAACCAGGGCCGGCTCCGGTTCTTTGGGCTCTTCCGGCTTCTTGTCCTGTGCAGCCGCTTCCTCCGCGCGGATATACCGCGCGGTGACGGAAGCGGCCTGTTCGAGCGTCGTCGTTCCCTGCGGCTGGAATTCATGGTTCGGGAAGCCGGAGATCAGGCCGTATTCCACCGCGGCGCCAACCGCATCGAGCGCCCACGGGGAGATGGCGTCCTTGTCCGTGAACGTCAGCAGGCTGCCTTTGCCGCCGCTCGGCAGACCCAGGGCGCGCACATACAGGACCACCATGCTTTCCCTGTTCAGCGGCAGTCCGCTTCCGAAGAGACCGCCGCCGATACCTTGGACGAGTCCGGCCTTCACAGCGGCTTCTATGTATGGATAAGACGGGTGGCCAGCCGGCACATCGGTGAAGGTCGGCACCGCAGGCAGCGAGCTCACATCAAGCGCCAGCGCTCTGACGAGCACCCCGATGAAGTCTTCGCGGCTGATCGCCTCCCGGGGCCGGGCCAGAAACGCGTCCCCCAACACGCCCCGGTCAGCCAGCTCCTGAAGCTCAGTCCGGGCATAGGACTGCTGGGCCTCCGGCGGCAGAAGAGCGGCCGCGCCCGCTTGTGTGGTCAAGGAAGCGGCGAGGAGCAAACTGAGACAGAATGGATAACGTTTCAACAAGATAAGCCTCCTTGGCTAGCATTTCCAAGCTATTATATCAGGGGATAGGCCCGAATCATAGAGTTGTTCGACATAATTCTACACGGATGCGGGCCGTCCGCTGCAGGTCTTGGGTCGCAATGCCTCCATTCCTTGACTTCCCCCTTCAACCGGATCAGAATAAATAGAATAAGAGAGAAATTCTGTCATAGAGGACAGAAGAAGGGCGGCGGCAGGATGCTCCGAATCCGGTTCAAATATATGCTGGCGAACAAAAGAACGAGGCTGATCCTACTACTTGCTCTCTGCATCTCGGTATGCATCGGCGCGATCGGCCTGTTCTCCTATGCCGAGTACCGCCGGGTGCTGGATACGGAGCTCAATACGCCGAATGTGGAGCTGCTCCAGATCAATCTGGATGTGACCAACCGGGCGTTCCGGGAGGCGGACAATAAGGCCGTCGATGTGTCTTACTATGAGTCCGCACTGGGCTTCATCGGGGCGGATGCTTCGGAGCGGGGAGCCCGGTCGGCCCCTCTTCAGGCTTACCTGCTGGCCCTCGCCGAGAAACCGGATCTGCACTCGATTGAAGTGCTGGCCAAGGAAGGCCGTTCCCGTGTATCGAGTCTGGACGGCTACCAAGCCCTCTGGGGTGAGGGGGAGCCGTGGGACGCCTGGCTCCAGGAATTGAACGACAAGCCCCTGCTGGTGAAGCGCAGAAGTATAGGCGGCCCGGCGGGTGCGGGACAGACCGAGCTGCTCAGCTTGGCGAGAGCAGTCCGGGAGGACGGGCAGGTCACTGGTGCCGTGATCGTCAACCTGGACTATGACCGGCTGTTCTCGAAGATGTACACGCCTTCAACGAACTATCTGTATGTCTACAACCTGGAGGGCGACCTCATCTATCCGAAGCTGAATATCCCGATACCGCTCCCCGAGATGCACGGCGTGACCGAGGGGCTCGACGTCCGGCCGTTCGCCTATGTGAAGGCGGACGGGCAGGAGTATATGGCCAACCAGACTTTCTCTGACGTGACGGGCTGGAGACTGATCTCCCTCGTGCCGCTGGAGAAACTGCTGAAGAATGCCAAGCTGGCCCGCGACATGATGCTGCTGCTCTCACTGCTCTCCATCACGGTGGGCTGCGCTGCCGTGTATTCTTATAATTACGCTGCCTTTCGGCCCTTGAAGCGGATTCAAAAGCTGCTGCGTCCGGTGCAAAGAAACGAGGTTGCACAGGGAGATCTGTATGAACTCGAACCGGTCATCGGCAAACTGGTGGAGGACTGGCACAGAGAGTCGATGGTCGCCCGGCAGAGTCTGCCGGAGCTGCGGGCCAAGTTTCTTGAGGATCTGCTGGCCCGACGTCTCGGCGCCCGGGAGGCGCAGGCCAAGTGGGAGCAGTATTTTCAGGAATGGAGGAACGGGGACCTGACGGTATTCGTCGTATCCATCGACCGGTACGGGGAGTGGGCTGCACGTTATCCGGAGGAAGACCGGAGACTACTGAAGTATGCCATGAATAATATTCTGTTGGAGGCCCTGGAGCCTGCCTGGCGGGCGGTCAGTATTGGGGATGGGCTGGATGGGGCCGCCGTACTGCTGCAGCCGAGGAATGCGGAGACAGGGGAAGGTTCCGAGGCACTGCGGCACGAAGCCGTGCGTCTGCGGGATGCGCTCTCGCAGTATTTGAACATGTCGGTATCGGTCGGCATCGGTACGGCCGTACCGATGGTTACCCAGGCTGCCCGCTCCTTAGCGGAGGCGAGAGAGGCGGTATCGTACCGGCTCTATGCCGGGTACGGCAGCATTCAGGTCTACTCGGCAGCGATGAACCTTGCAGAGAAGGACGAGCCGTCCGTTCGCGGGGACGCAGGGCTGGCGGACGGGCTCAGCGCGTTGGCGGCTGGAGGCGGCCGGTCATGGGGAGAGTGGGCCCGGAACTGGACGGAGGCATTCCGGGCGCGCGGAGCGAGGCCCTCCTGCGTGTACAGGGAGGTCGATGCGCTCGTAGAAGAACTGCTGAGAACCGCTGCCATTCACGGGTTGGTTCCTCCGGCCGAGCTGGCCGATTATACCCCGGGCCAAGGCGCCGCCCTGGCGCTTGAAGAGATTGCGGGCCTGCTCGAACACAGCCTGACCGCTGTGGCCGAAGGGCTTGGCAGCCGGAGACAGACGAGAGAATACCAGCTCGTGCAGCGGATGCAGAACTATATGGCGGACCACCTGGAGCAGAATATCGGACTGCAGGATATCGCGGACAGTGTAGGGATGGCGATCTCGTCCGTGAGCGGCATGTTCAAGGAAGAGACGGGGAGCACGATCTACGACTATTTGACGCACCTTCGAATCGACAAGGCCTGCAGATTGCTGGAGGAGACCCCGATGAAGATCGCGGACATCGCCCTGCAGGTCGGCTACCAGAACGAGAACAGCTTCATCCGTGTGTTCCGCAAGGTGAAATCCATTACGCCGGGCAGGTACCGGGAAGGTGCCAAATCTTCCGGCGGGTATGCAGATCGGCCGATATCCCGCCCGTCCGGCATATCGGAGGATCTGAAGTAAGATTGAACGATTGGCCGATGGACCGGTATGCGTTACACTCCCGTTATGCTGTGGTGAACTTGATAACCATCCATAACCCCGGGAGGTGATAGGGCACATCCTACAATAGAAGAGAGGCATGAACGTGATAACAAGACGATGGAGCCGCCGCCTGCGGAGGGCCGGTGCTGCCGCTTCACTCCTTTTGCTGCTGACAGCCTGTACGGGTGAGTGGTTTGCGGCGAAAGGGACAGGCAGCGGGCCGGAGGCATTTCCCAGGAAATCGATCACCCTGATTGTCCCGTATGCCGCCGGAGGCGGTACGGACCTGACGGCCAGAGCGCTGGCGAAGGCGGCGGAGAAGCATCTGCCCCAGCCGATCACGGTGGTGAACCGGACGGGCGGCGGCGGTTCCATCGGGCTGATGGAAGGCGCGGGGGCCAAGGCGGACGGCTACACGGTCACCTATCTCGTGGCGGAGCTGACGACGCTGCCGCATCTGGGACTGCTGCCGGTCACCTACGAGGACTTCAAGCCGATCGCCCAGACGAATCTGGACCCGTCGGCCATTACCGTGAGGGTAGAGGCGCCATGGAGAACGGCGGCGGAGTTTCTCGATTTTGCGAAAGCGCATCCAGGAAAGGTGAAGATGGGCAACGCGGGAACCGGCAGCATCTGGCATCTGGCGGCAGCCACCCTGGAGAAGGGCACGGGGGTCAAGTTCAGCCATATTCCGTTCGAGGGAGCGGGACCCGCCGTATCCGCGCTGCTGAGCGGCTTCGTCGACGCGGTGCCGGTGAGTCCGGCGGAAGTGAAGACCTATGTGGAACAGGGGAAGCTCCGCACGCTGGCGGTGAATGCCCAGCAGCCGTCCAGGGCGCTGCCCGGTGTGCCGACGTTGAAGGAGGCCACCGGCCTCAGCGTCCAGTTCACCGGTACATGGAGGGGGCTGGCTGTGCCGAAGGATACGCCGGATGAGGTGACGGCGGTGCTGGCGGATGCGTTCATGAAGGCGGCGGGAGAAGAAGAGTTCGGAACGTATATGGAGGATAACGGGCTCGGGCTGCTTGTCCGGGACGGCGAAGGCTTCCGGGAGCAGATGAAAGCCAGCCACGATGCCTTCGCCAAGCTGATTCCGGAGCTCGGATTAAGCAGGAAATAGACCGGCCCTAACCGAACAGCAGCGAATAATTGCTGCCGAGGAAGAAAGTGGTGAAGACAGATGGCTATCAAGAAAGCATTGGATAAAATCCCCGGCGGCATGATGCTCGTGCCGCTTTTTCTCGGGGCGGTCGTACACACCTTTTGGCCTGATTCGGGCAAATATTTTGGTTCCTTCACGAACGGTCTCATGACCGGAACCGTGCCAATCCTGGCGGTCTGGTTCTTCTGTATGGGGGCCGGCATCGACGTCAGGGCTACCGGTACGGTGCTGCGCAAATCCGGGACGCTGGTACTCACCAAGATTGCCGTGGCCTGGATCGTTGCGCTCATTGCCGGACAATTCCTGCCGGAAGGCGGGATCCAGTCAGGCTTCTTCGCGGGGCTCTCGGTGCTCGCGCTGATCGCCGCGATGGACATGACCAACGGCGGCCTGTACGCCTCGATCATGCAGCAGTATGGCACCAAGGAAGAGGCCGGGGCCTTCGTGCTCATGTCACTCGAGTCGGGCCCGCTCGTGACGATGCTGATTCTCGGCACCACGGGACTGGCCTCCTTCGAGCCGCACCTGTTCGTCGGCGCGGTCCTGCCGTTTCTGATCGGCTTCATCCTGGGCAACCTGGATCACGACCTGCGAGAGTTTTTCGGCAAGGCGACCCATACGATGATCCCCTTCTTCGGTTTCGCACTGGGGAACTCCATCGACCTCGGCGTCATTCTGCAGACCGGATTCCTGGGGATTCTGCTGGGGGCGGCGGTCATCGTGATCACGGGCATCCCGCTGATCCTGGCGGACAAGTGGATCGGCGGCGGGAACGGCACGGCGGGTCTTGCGGCCTCCAGTACGGCGGGCGCAGCGGTAGCCAATCCGATGATTATTGCGAACATGAAGCCGGAGTTCATGCCTGCGGCGCAGTCTGCAACCGCTTTAGTCGCAGCTTGCGTGATCGTCACCTCCATCATCGTGCCGATTCTGACGGCCTACTGGGCGGATTGGATGAAGAAGCGCAACGGGAGCATGCCGGCGCAGAACGTGGACCCTGGGCAGAGGCGAACGGTGTAAGGGGCGCAGATAAGATCACGGCCCGGGCTTTTCAGTCTGGGTTGCTATAGGATAGGAATGCACAGCAGAGAGAAGGAGCCACGCCGTGTGCGGGAGGCCACTGAAAAAGTCCGTCCTATAAAAAAGCACAGCACTTCAAGAAAATTGAAGTGGCTGTGCTTTTTTTGACGTATAATTAAGTCATCACGAAAAGTGGGTGAGACGGATGATCCAACAACAACAAAGCTTGGTTCTGAGTCCTTATGCGGCTCTGTATGATATCGTCGTGCCGAAAGATAACATGCTCCGTCAAATTAATGAACTGGTGGACTTTACCTTCATCTATGAGGAACTGGAAACAAAATATTGTTTGGACAAGGGACGCAGCGCAATTGACCCCATCCGGATGTTTAAATATTTGTTGCTGAAAACCATCTTTGAACTATCTGACGTAGATATTGTCGA
>NZ_JAQAGY010000008.1 GCF_027533645.1 Paenibacillus caseinilyticus | reverse complement strand
TGAAGCACACTCGGAACAAATGGCATTCCAGGAAACGGAGCATTTCAAGGCGAAATCCAAAGAGCGCTACAAGATTGAAGCAAAGAACAGCGAGCTCAAACATAGGCACGGGTATGATGTCGCCACATCCTCGGGTCTGCTAGGCATGGAAATGCAAGGTGCAATGGCCATATTCGCTGTAAATCTTAAACGGATATTGAAACTGGTAGAATGAAAAAACGAGTCGGGCAAACCCATTTTGAGCCATTAAAAAAGACATCTGCTCCCTAAAAAATGGAGGCAGATGTCTTTTTTGTAACTTCTATGAGACTCCCGATGAAAAAGCGTTAGTTCTTCAGTGGCCTCCCTCGGGCCTTACCGGTTTTTTGTTGTGCCCGGGAATTCCTTCCCGGCGGGCTTTCATGGTATAATGTGTCGCTGCGGACGCGCCCCGCGTACCCCTCAAGCCGGATCGACCCTAGGGAGAAGTCTATCATGAGGGGCTTGAGGCCCGGCTCAGGGGAACTTGGCGAAATGGGCTGCTCAGCCGGAGGGTATATTCGTGTTCTCGTTGGAGTAGGCCGTCCGCGTATCGAGCGACAGGGATAAGGTGCCGGCGTCTTCATTGCCCGCCACACGAGGGGCGTTCTTGCCGTACAACCACCATTTGCGCAGGGTGCCGGCTTCCTTGTCTTCTTCGAAGTAGAACAAGTTGAGCTCGTCGGACAACCGGACGATTTCCCGGATGACGGAGGGGGCAACGCCATGGGCCTCCACGGACCATTGTCCATCCCGCTCCTCCAGGGTGAAGCCGAACGCATTGCCGAGGTTCCGGGAGTCGAGCAGGAACCGTCCGGTGACATGCTTGATGAGCAGGGTGCGGCGGATCTCAGGAACATTCATAGCTTCTCCTCCTTCGCTTAGTAGGGCAGGTCAATGAGCATCCAGAGCGCACCTTGCTCGGAACGGATGTGCAGGGAGGGCGTCTGCGTGATCCGTGCCGCATCGCGGCGGGCCAGCGTATGCTCGCCGTTCAGCGTAATCCCGCCTTCCATGACGAAGGCATAGATCCGGCGCCCCTCCTCCTGCTCGAAGCTCAGCTCCCGGCCCGCTTCGAGCTCGGACAGGTAGATCGTCATATCCTGGTGGATATGGGCGATGCCCTCACCGGAGCGGCAGGATACGACGGGCAGCAGGGCGTTCTTCAGCGCCGCCGTATCGTACCGGCTCGTCTCGTAGGAAGGCTCCACGCCTTGGCGGTCAGGGGAGAACCACAGCTGAAGCAGGGTGACCGGCTCATCCCCCGGATTCATCTCCGAATGGATGATGCCTGTGCCTGCCGACATGCGCTGGACTTCGCCGAAGGCCGTCACCGCGGCGTGGCCTGTGCTGTCTTCGTGCTTCAGCCGGCCCTCCAGCACCACGGAGACGATCTCCATCTCGCGGTGCGGATGCGCGCCGAAGCCGCGGTTCCCTTGGATCGTGTCGTCGTTGAAGACGCGCAGAGGCCCGAAGGCCGTATTGTCCGGGTCGTAATAATCCCCGAAGGAGAAGCTGAAGTTGCTCTGCAGCCAGCCGTGGTCGGCCGAATAACGCGAAGAAGCGGGATAGATCGAGATCATAGGGAAGCTCCTCTCATGATTCACGGTGTAGATCGTTTTATTTTACGCTAAAAGTAGGTTACTAACATTATTATAGCTTATTAGACCTGAAATACAACCACTGTCTCCAGCCGCATCGCGGATCGAAGAAGACAGGGGGAATGGCAGACGGGCTCAGCCCCGGGGAAACTCATTTCAGGAGAGAACGAAGGGAGGAAGCAGACATGAATCAAGGACCGGGCAAGAATCAAGAACCGGATGAAAAGCGGAAGTGGGAAGAAGCCCTTGAGCGATTATTCGCGGAGGCGGGGCGCCGGGACGAGGAACTGCTCCGTGCTCTCGAAGCCTCGGAGGAGGCCGAAGCATCGCGCAGGCGCATCCGCGAATTGGAAGAAGAGAATCTTCGGCTGAAGGAACTGCTCGTCAAGGCGCGGAGCGCGGCGGCCGGACGCGCGGCGGAATCGATGTCGACCCGCCTGCGGGATGCGCTTCGGGAGTAGTCAAGTACCGTTTACATAAAAGGTTTTCATTGCCAATCTTCTTCTCCTGTGCGATGGTTAGAAAGAGAACTTAGACATAGAGTGAAGGAGTGAAATGGATGAAGACCATCGGACTGATCGGCGGGATGAGCTGGGAATCCTCGCTGGAATATTACCGGATCATCAATACCCTGGTGAAAGAGAACCTCGGTGGACTGCACTCCGCGAGGTGCATTCTACACAGCGTCGATTTTGCCGACATCGAGCAGTGCCAGCGCGAAGACCGCTGGGCCGATGCCGGGCGGATGCTGAGCGAAGCGGCCCAAGGGCTCGAGAGGGCAGGGGCGGAGTGCCTGCTCCTCTGCACGAATACAATGCACCGGGTGGCCCCGGAGATCCGCAGCGCTGTAGGGATTCCGTTCTTCCATATTGCCCAAACGGCAGCGCAGGCCATCCTGCTGCAGGGGACGCGCAAGGTGGGCTTGCTCGGAACCCGGTATACGATGGAAGGGGACTTCTACCGTGGAGAGCTGGAGTCGGAGGGCATCGATGTCCTGATTCCGGAAGAGGAGGACCGGCAGATCCTGAACTCGATCATCTTCGATGAATTGTGCAGGGGCGTGATTCTGCCGGAATCCCGCGAGAAGTTCCTTGCCGTCATCCGGCGGCTGCAGGCTAGGGGGGCGGAGGGCATCGTTCTGGGCTGTACGGAGATCGGACTCCTGCTCCGTCAGGATGACAGCCCGCTGCCTTTGTTCGATACGGCCTACCTGCATGCGAAGCAGGCCGTAGCTTGGGCGCTGCAATCGTAACTCCCCTCGCTTTCGTGGCGGAAGGGGGTCTAATGTTTTTTTAGTAACGCTCCACCCTTACTGCGGGTGGGGCGTTTGTTTGTTTTGGAGGCCATACCGTTCGACGGCCGGAGAGACGGAATAACTTCTCTCCGTGTAATAATTTCCACTGAAGAGGCGAATAGTGAAAGGTAGACGAAACGAGATTGTGCGGGGCGGTACCGGTAGAAGCGGATCCAGTGCCGGAACGCTTGCGGGGGGTGGGGGCGTGCGATTATCATGGCTTCGTAGATTAGGCGGCAGGAACCTGCCGAAGAGCGGCCGCAGCGGCCCGGACGGCGGGGTACAGCCGCAGCCCGTGCCGCTCGCTGCCTCCGCAAAAGAGAATGTGGGGAGAATCCGGGGGCTCCTCGGCGGCCCCGGAGACTTGATTGTCCGGGAGTTCGTCTTCGGCAGAACAGCCGGCCGTACCGGTGTGCTGGTACATATCGACGGGCTGTCGGACCGGACCCTGGTTAACGAGCAGCTGCTGCTGCCGCTGCTTGATACCGGTGATCTGCAGGCCGATCCAACCGAAGGAGAACTGCTCGCGCTGCTCGAGGAACGGGTGCTTGGCACTTCCGACTACTCGCTGTCGGGGGAGCTGGGGGAGACCATGCTCGCCGTCCTTTCGGGAGATACGGCACTGTTCCTGGACGGAATGGACCAAGCACTGTTGATCGGCAGCCGCGGATGGAAGAGCCGGCCGGTGGAGGATCCCCAGAACGAGTCCATTATCCGGGGGCCCCGGGAAGGGTTCACGGAAGACCTGCGGACGAATACCACACTCATCCGGCGCCGGATCCGCAGCGCGAATCTGCGCTTCGAGGATTACCAGCTGGGGAGGCGGGCGCACCGGGATTTGGTTCTTGTGTTTATGGATGGAATTGCGAACAGCAAGGTGGTAGACGAGGTGCGGCGGCGGCTCCTGACGCTCGATATCGACGATGTGGAAGGATCCGGCTTTGTCGAGCAGTGGGTGTCGGACAGCTTTCTCTCTCCGTTCCCGCTCATGCTCAACACGGAGCGTCCGGACAAAATCTCCGGCGCCCTCCTGCAGGGCAAAGTAGCCATACTCGTGGACGGGGACCCCTTCGCCCTGCTTCTACCGATCACCTTCTCCTCCTGCATCCAGTCGCCGGAGGACTATTATCAGCACTGGCTGATATCAACCATGACCCGGATCCTCCGGCTGATGGCGGCGTTCATTGCAACGTTCCTGCCCGGACTTTATATTGCTCTTGTGGAGTATCATCACGGGATGCTCCCCTCCAAGCTCGCGTTCTCGATTGCGGGAGCCAGGGAAGGGGTGCCGTTTCCTGGCGTTGTGGAGGCGTTCATCATGGAAATTACCTTAGAGCTGTTGAGGGAAGCAGGACTGCGTCTCCCGAAGCCGATCGGCCAAACCATCGGGATCGTAGGGGGGCTCGTCATCGGGGAGGCCGCCGTCTCCGCCGGGATTGTCAGTCCGATTATGGTCATCGTCGTGGCGGTAACCGCGATCGCTTCGTTTGCCCTGCCTTCCTACTCTTTCGCGATTACCCTGCGGATTATCCGGTTCGGGGTGATGATATCCGCTTCGATCTTCGGCTTGTACGGCCTGATCATGTGCTACGTCATGATCAATATCCATCTTGTCAATCTGAGAAGTTTCGGCGTGCCTTATTCGGCACCGTTCGCCCCACAGCTCATGCGGGACTGGAAGGACCTGGTCCTTCGGGCCCCCCTTGTATTCCTGACCAAGCGTCCGCGGCTGGTCCGTGCGGAAGATGAGGTCCGGCAGCCACCCGGGAAAGGGAAGCCATGAAGGAGCCGTTCAAGCTTGGAGACGAGTCGATCAGCCTCTCGGACATGGCCATTACCATCGCTTCGATGATGATCGGAGTTGGCATCCTGACGCTGCCCAAGACTCTGGCCAGGGCCACCTTGGCTTCCGACGGCTGGATGTCCATTGTGATCGCGGGGGGGCTGGCTGTCGGGTGCGCCTGGGTGCTGGGCCGGCTCGCCGGCCGTTACCACGGCCAGGGATTGTATGCTTACGCTTCCTCCCTCATCTCGAAGCCGGTTGCAATGGTGTGGGTGTTATGCATGTCCGTGTACTTCATGCTCTTCTGCGCCTATGAGATCCGTGCCATTGCGAACATCTCGAAGCAGTACCTGTTCGAGCGTACGCCGGTGGAGATGATTGCCCTGACTTTTTTGCTTGTCACCGTCTATGCGGTGGCGGGGAGCCGGATCGGGCTTATCCGGCTCAATACCTTGTTTTTACCGATCGTCATGTGCATATCGGCCTTCGTCCTGATGTTTTCCATCCCGTTGTTTCATATCAGCGATGTGAAGCCGTTTTTTGTAACCGACTGGAGGAAGGTGATGGGCGGCGCCAAAGAAACGGTCTTTTCCCTGCTCGGGTTCGAGGTCGTTCTGTTCTATACCGCTCTCATGAACCGGCCCAAAGATGCGCCCAAGGCAGCCGTGCTCGGGGTAACCCTGCCCGTTCTCCTGTACCTTGTGGTCTACCTCATCGCCTTAGGCGTCTTCTCCCACCCGGCGCTGAAGGAAGTGACTTATCCGGCCATTGAGCTGGCGAAGGAAATGCAGGTGCCCGGCGAGTTCTTCGAGCGGTTCGAGTCCATCTTCTTTACGATCTGGATCATGACGATCTTCAACACGGCGACCATGGCGATGGATCTGGCGATCTTCACCCTTGGGAATGTATTCGGCAGCCTGAAGCGAAAGCAGGGGGTGTTACTGATGAGTCCCGTGATTTATCTCATCTGCATGTTCCCCGAGAATGGCATCGAATTCACCATGATGGGGGCAGTCATTAACTATGCCGGGCTCTTTATCGTAATTCTGCTTCCCTGTCTTCTCTACGGAGTGGTCTTGATTCGGGGGTGGCGTCTTCATGGCAAGAGAAGGTAGGGCGGTTCGGCTCCTGCTCCCGGTGCTCCTTGCCCTGCTGCTGGCTGGCTGCTGGGACCGGATCGAGATCGATCAACGGGGGTTCGTGGTAGGCGTCGGGATTGACCGCAACAAAGGGAAGGGGGTCTCCCGGGAAACCTCCGGCGGCATGGACAAATATATGGGCACGTATCAAATGGTTGTGCCGTCGGGCCTCAAAGCTGGGGATTCGAAAGGGCCGGCCGGAGGGAAGGCGTATTTCAATATCAGTGCTACGGAGAACTCGATGCACTCGCTGACCGGCAAGCTGTCCACGAAGACGAGCCGCGCCCCCTATTTCGAGCACTTGAAGCTCATCATCATCTCCTCGGAGGTGGCCCGTACACGGGAGTTCGCGGATATTCTCGATTTCTTCCTCCGGGATAACGAGATGCGGCGCAACGTGAAGATCATGGTGTCGGAAGGCCGGGCCGAACAAGTGCTGAACGTCCTGCCGCTCAGCGAGAACATGCCGGTGAATTACATCGAATCCACGGCCAAGAACAAACGGAAGAGCAACTACATGCTCCCCGAATCGCGTATCGGCGACGTACATGAGCACATGTTGACCGAGCAGAGCTTCACGGTGCAGAAAGTAGTTCCTTATGAAGAAGGGGTCTCGCTGACCGGTTCTGCGTTGTTCGACGGGCGGAACAAGCGGATGGTCGCTTTCTTGAGCGGGGAGGAAACCCAGGCTCTCAATTTCTTGAGGGGCGAAGTAACGGGAGGCATTGTCGAGACGGAGATCTCCGGCCGGACGGTCGATCTGGAAGTGGAGCGGGCCAAGCGGAAGATCGAAGTGAATTGGCCTCCCGGGGGAACGCCCGTCTTCTCGGTCTATATCCAGGTGGAGGGGACGCTCGGCAAGTCCTTCGCCAAGCTGGACCTGACGAATTCCCCGACGATCAGCGATATCGAGGCCAAACTGAATGCGAGGATAGAGGAGGGCTGCAGGAAGCTCCTTAAGGTCCTTCAGAAGAAATACGGCAAAGATGCCGCCGGTCTCGGGGCACATCTCCGGGAGGAGCATTACAAGCAGTGGACCGCGATCGAGGACAACTGGGAATATGGCGAGGAACTGTTCCGCAGCGCACAGGTGCATATCCAGAGCGACGTGAAAATCCGCAGAATCGGCAGCATCAATGCCAATGAGGAGGAACGCGGACAATGATCGATAAGCTGGTGGGGCGGATGCCGTCGGTCTTCGTCCTCTTCTGCGCTTGCCTGGCCCTGGTGATTCCCTATGCGGCCTACAAGCTGAGCGGCTATATTCACAAACTGGGCGATCCCCCGTGGGTGGGCCAAGCCTCCGGCCAGGATGACGAAGGGGGAGGCTCTTCATAAAAGAGGTCGTACCGAGCCGCCATACAGGTCTTGCATGCCGAATAGCCTTCGAACTCCCGCAGGGGAATCGAAGGCTATTCGGCATGCCTTTCGCTTGCAGGCTTAGGGCCGGGGGACGATTGGCGGTGATGGATTGCAGCTCTATTGCGGCAGACATTGCAGCGGATATTGCGGCATCTCCGGTCAGCTGCCTAGGGCGGTGCCTGCGTCCTGCGGCGGCTGCGCGACCGGCAGCAGCAGGGTAATCCTGCAGCCGGAGCTTCCATCCGCGGCGACCTGCAGGGTGCCGCCGAGATGCCCCACCCGCTCGGACATTGCCCGCAGGCCGAACCCCATCTCTTCGGCTTCGTAGCGGCGGCCGTTGTTCGAGAGCTCGAAGCGCAGCTCGCCGCCGCGGAAGCTCAGCCGGAATTCGAATCGGGTGCTCCCCCCGTGGCGGATCCCGTTCGTCAGCCCCTCCTGCAGGGCGCGGTAGAGCGTCCGGCGCTGCTGCGCATCGAGCTCCGGAAGGAGATCTACCTCGGCCTCGATCTCGATCCCTGCCGCCTGCCGGGTCTCCTGCATCAGGAGCAGGAGCGCCTCCCGCAAATCCCCGTCGGTTCCCCGGTCGCGCAGCATGCGTACGGACCTGCGTACTTCGTCGAGGCTCTTGCGGACCAGCGCCTGGGAGAGGTCGAGCTTCTCCATGCCGCCGTCCCGGTTCTGGGCGAGGAGCCGCTTGGCTGCTTCGATCTGGATATTGATCACGGTCAGCGTATGGCCGACGATGTCGTGGATCTCCTGGGCGATCCGATTGCGTTCCTCGAGCACAGAGATCTCGGTCATGGCGTCGATGGTCTCTTGAACCGAGGAGGACAGCTTCCGGTTCGCCGACTCGAGTGCGGCGGTCCGCTCCGCCACGAGCTCCTCCAAGGACAGATTGAGCTGCGAGAGCTGGAGCTGGATGCGCACCCGGGCCAGCAGCTCGCTGCGCAGAATGGGCTTCGTCAGATAATCGTTGGCCCCCGCATCGAACCCTTCGGCGAGATCCTGCGGACCCGACTTTGCCGTGAGCAGGAGCACCGGCAGCTCGCTCGGATTATAGCGCTCCCGGAGCTGCCGGCATACCTCCGTCCCACTCAGTCCGGGCATCATCACGTCCAGCAGTACGAGATCGGGCTTCTGGCGCAGCGCGGTCTCCAGCGCCTCGGTGCCGCTCCTTGCCTGCACAATGCGGTAGGGCTGGCTGGCCAGATGCTGGTGCAGCACGAGCAGGTTGACCGGCTCATCGTCCGCGATGAGCAGGAGCGGCAGCTCTCGGCCGTCTCCGTCCCGGTTAGCCGCCGCAGGGAGCTCTTCCGCCGGGCCCTCGCTGTAAGGCAGCACGGCGGAGGACACGCGGGGAGCGGCGTCCCCATTATGCAGCGGCGCCTCCTGCTGCTCGGACAGCGGCAGCGTGAAGAGGACCGTCGTGCCTTGGCCGGGCTGCGACTGAAGGCTGATGGTTCCGCCATGCAGCTCGACAAGCTGCCGGGTGATGGACAGGCCGAGCCCGGTTCCGCCCCGGCTGTGCCCCGGGGAAGCCTGCTCGAACGGCTTGAAGAGCGCCTCCAGCTTGCCGGATGGAATGCCTGCGCCGGTATCGGATACCCGGATGCTCAGCTCGCGCCCTGTCTGTTCGGCGCTGAGCCGGACTTCGCCCGCATCTGTGAACTTCAGCGCGTTGCCGATGAGATTGTAGAGAATCTGCTCGAAGCGGTTCGCATCGGCGAGAACAGGGGGGCTCTCCAGGGGAATCGCATTGACGAGCGCGACTCCCTTGCGGGCGGCCAGCGGGCCGAAGACCGTCAGCACGAGATCGGCGATCCCGTGGGGCTGCAGCGGCTCCGACTGCAGCACCATGTCGCTGTGCTTCAGCCTGGAGAAGTCGAGGATGTCGTCGACGAGCCGGGCGAGCCGGCTGGCGCTGGCGATGACGAGACCGACATTCTTGCGGGCGGCCCCCTGCACTCCTCCTTGGTCCGAGAGCAGCGCCTCCGACAAGCCGATGATGCCGTGAAGCGGCGTCCGGAGTTCGTGGGACGTATTCGCGAGAAAATCGTCTTTGAGCCGGTCCAGTTCCTGCAGCTTGCGGTTCTTCGCCTCGAGCTCTAGGGCATACAGCTTCACCCGCTGGTGCACTTCGTCGAAGCGCTGTACAAGCACCATCACGAGGCAGAGCATGAACAGGAAGATGCCGAAGCTGAGCTGGTCTTCTCGCAGGAAGTAGAGCAGGACCGGCGCCGTCCGGAAGGCGGCCAGGTCCCACTGCTCCAGCAGGAAGAACAGGGAATGGCTCACGCCGAAGAAAATTAGCAGCAAGTATCCGATCATCGTCCACTGGGCTTCGTTCGAACGCTGCCTGCGCAGCTGGAAGAACATGAGCGAGCTGTCTGCGAGGAAGATGCCCATGAAAGCGGCGGAGGCAAAATAATTCACGAGATCAAAGTACAGCCTGTCGCTGTAAAGCGCCGCGGCCAAGGTAACCCCCGAGAAGACGAGAGAAAAGCCGGCAAGCTTCCCACGCATACCGCCGAACCCGTCCCCGAACAAGGCCCGCAGGAAGGCCAGGATCGCGAAGGTGCCTAGATAGAACGGGACGTCGTGCAGATAGGTGATCAGGGGCACCTGCCAGAACTCATTGAACAGGAAGGTTCGGGCGAAGCAGCCGTGCAGCGAGCTTAGCGCGAACAGCCCGAAATACAGGTACATCGGCTGGGAGCGCTGCCGCAGGTACAGCAGCAGGGACAAGAGGGCGGCCAGGGCAAAGCAGAAGCTGAAGAGGATCTTGAAGCCGTCCTTGGTCAAGGCATGGGTCGTATATTCCTGCCGGCTGGCAAGCGTGAACTGCCCGAGATTCAGGCTGTCCCCGGGTTTGTGGAGCTTGACATATAGCGTTCCTCCCGCGTAATCGTCCGGCAGCCGGATGAAGTTCCACCGGTAGGAGGGATAGACGCGGAGGTCCTCGCCCTCGGTATTGAACTCGTAGAGGCGGTCTCCCTTAAAGTAAGCCTCGATCCGGCTCTGGCCTTGGGCGATCACATACGGATCGCGGATGGAGAGGGGGGGCAGCGTGACCTTGGCCCAGTAATAGCCGCGGTAGGATGCCGTATCTGCAGAGAGGGCGGCCTCTTCCGGTACCTGCCATCCCTTCGCGTCCGCAGGGTCCGGGGGCAGCGTAGGATCCGCCAGCAGCACGGCCCAAGCCTCGCTGGACCGCAGGTCGTGTAGCGGATGCGAGTGGCGTCCGTACAAGAGCGTCAGCAGGAAGAAGACGGATATGACCGCCGATACAATCAGTATTTTGCGAACAAAGAGCGAGCGGGTTGGCATCTTATATGTACAATTCCTTCCTCCGTGCGAGTGGCGTTCCAAGCGGGGTCTGAAAGCGCGGAAGCGTCCAAGGAGTATTTTACCACAGGCGGAAGGGCCGTTGGAGGGGATGTCAGGTGAAATTTCGTGAAGAATGGGCCGATAAACATACAGTATGCAGACAACCTTGCAAAAGAAGGGAGAGAATCGCTTGATGAAAAAGCAGTCTTGGAGAAATTCCCTGGGCATCCGAATAGCGGTGATGGTGATGGGCATGATTATTTTATTGAATCTGCTCAACACCGTCTTGTTATACCATAATACCAAAACAGTTACGGAGCGGACGATCGCGGGCCGCAGTATCGATACGGCCGAGCGCATTGCGTCTGTGATCGATCCTGAGATGTACCGGAAGTTCCTGGAGGACCCGCAGGAGAATGAAATCTATTGGGAGATCAGGGACAGCCTCAGCGATTACAGAGTTAAGAACGGCGTACTGTATGTATATACGATGCAGGCGGATGCTGACGGAGGGAACCAGCAGCTCTATATTGACGGTGCGCCGAGAGATGACGAGAACTATTCGCCGATCGGCGAAGTGACTTCCACGACGACGCCCGCCGAGTATATAGTGAAGGTCCTGGGGGGCGGCACGTACTCGTCACCGATCGTCGAAGATGAGAAATACGGCAGCTACTTGTCGGCCTTCGCCCCGATCAAGGATGCTTCCGGCAAGGTGCTCGGGATCCTGGGTGTCGACACGTCGGCGGAACTAGTGAAAGAAGTCTCGGCTAACGTAATGCGCGAGTCCATGCCGGTCTATGCAGGGAGCATGATTGCCTTCATGCTGATCGTCATTGCGCTCGTCATGGTGTATATTATCCGCACGCTGGCACCGCTGCTGGTATTGAAGCGGACGGCGGAGAGAATGGCGGAAGGCGATCTCGGCGAAGCGAGCCGGATCGTAGGCACCCTGGTAGTCAAGCGCGACGATGAGATCGGCTCGCTGACCCGGGCGGTCGGCCGCATGGTTGCCCATCTGAAGGAAATGATCTCCGCGATGAACGAGCATGCGCAGCATGTGGCCCGGATGTCCGGCGAGCTGTCGGCTGCCGCCGAGCTTACGTCCGGTGCCGCTACGCAGGTGGCTTCCGACGTACGCCAGGTTGCGGCAGGAGCGGATACGCAGCAGATTAGCGCGGCGGAGAGCGCCCGCGCTATGGAAGAGATGACCCGCGGGATCGTGCGGATTGCCGAATCGTCATCCTGCGTCTCGGAGCAGTCCTCGCTTGCCGTCTCTGAAGCGAAGCAGGGCACTCAGGCGATCGACAGCGTCATGGGGCAGATGAGTTCGATCCAGGACTCCGCCCACCGCAGCGCCGAGATGATCCGGAAGCTGAGCGAGAGGTCCCTTGAGATCGAGTCGATCCTCGGAGGCATTACGACCATTGCGAACCAGACGAATCTGCTTGCGCTGAACGCTTCCATCGAAGCCTCCAGAGCCGGCGAGCACGGCCGCGGATTCTCCGTCGTGGCCCAGGAAGTGCGCAAGCTCGCCGAACAGTCGAAGGACTCGGCCGACCAGGTGGTCGCCGTCATTAAGGAGATCCAGCAGGATACCGGACGGGCGGTGAATTCCATGAGCAGCCAGGTGAGCGAAGTGGATGCGGGTCTGCAGATGGCGCAGGAGGCGACCCAGGCCTTCCACCGGATCTACCAAGTGAGCGAGCAGGTGGCCCAGCAGATTCTCGAGGTGTCGTCCGCGTCCGAGCAGATTTCGGCGGGAGCCGAAGAAGTGACGGCGACCGTCGGCGATATGGCCCAGATTGCGAGGGTCTCCGCAGCCAATGCGAAGAGCGTGGCCGAAGCGGCCGGCGGTCAGCTGGATTCGGCGGCGCAGGTGACGCAAGCATCCGAAGCCCTCAACCGCACGGCAGTCGAACTGCAGGAACTCGTGTCCCGGTTTACCTTGTAAGCAGCATGAAGAACGGTGCCCCTCGGTGCCGTTCTTTTTTTTGCGAACTCCATATTGAAATGATCGGCGAAGAAGAGTACAATAAGGCTGAAAGCAGTTGTACGTACAACATGGGGCGAGGCGGGTCGATTCAATGGTATATGTCTGGTCAACCCATATTATGTTCGTACATATGAATGCGCTTAAGACCTATATTCAAGTACATCCCGTTCGAGGAGGACTCATTCATGATTAACGTTAAACCTTATGTATTCTGGTTTGTTACCGGCAGCCAGCATTTGTACGGACCTGAGACGCTCAAGGAAGTTGACGCTCATTCCGAGATCATCGCAGCAGGTCTGGACCGCAGCTCGGGCATCCCTTACCAAGTGGTGTTCAAGCCGGTCGTCACCACGCCGGAAGATATCCGCCGGATCTGTATCGAAGCGAACTCCGACGCGGACTGCGCAGGGATCATCACGTGGATGCATACGTTCTCCCCGGCTAAGATGTGGATTGCCGGTCTCTCCGAGCTCCGCAAGCCGCTGCTTCACCTGCATACGCAGTTCAACCGCGATATCCCTTGGGATACGATCGATATGGACTTCATGAACCTGAACCAGGCGGCGCACGGCGACCGGGAGTACGGCTTCATCGGGGCGCGCATGGGCATCTCCCGCAAAATCGTGGTCGGCTATTGGGAAGACGCGGAAGTGCTCCGCCGCATTGGCAGCTGGATGCGCACTTCTGTGGCGTTCGCCGAGAGCCGCACGCTCAAGGTAGCCCGTTTTGGCGACAATATGCGCCAAGTAGCCGTAACCGAAGGAGACAAGGTCGAAGCCCAGATCAAGTTCGGCTGGTCTGTGAACGGCTACGGGATCGGCGATCTCGTGCAGCGTGTGAACGACGTGTCGGATGCGCAGGTGCGCGCTCTGTTCGACGAGTACACGGAACTGTACGACTTGTCGGCGGAAGCACGCGCGGCTGGAGCCATCCGCAGCTCTATCGAAGAGCAGGCGCGCATCGAGCTCGGCATGAAGGCGTTCCTGGAAGAAGGCGGCTTCGGTGCTTTCACGACGACCTTCGAGGACCTGCATGGCATGAAGCAGCTTCCGGGCCTTGCGGTACAGCGTCTCATGGAAGCCGGTTACGGCTTTGGCGGCGAAGGCGACTGGAAGACTTCGGCGCTCGTGCGTCTTATGAAGATCATGGCAGGCAATGAAGGCACATCCTTCATGGAAGATTACACCTATCACCTCGAAGCGGGCAACGAGCTCGTCCTCGGGTCGCACATGCTGGAGATCTGCCCTACGATTGCGGCGACCAAGCCGAAGCTGGAAGTGCATCCGCTCGGCATCGGCGGCAAGGCCGATCCGGCGCGCATGGTATTCGACGGACGTTCGGGCTCTGCGATCAACGCGTCCATCATCGACATGGGCAACCGGTTCCGTCTCATCGTGAACGAAGTGGAAGCCGTGCAGCCGGAGCAAGCGATGCCGAAGCTGCCGGTGGCGCGCGTGCTCTGGAAGTGCCAGCCGTCGCTGCGTGACGGCGTAGAAGCGTGGATCCAGGCAGGCGGCGCCCACCATACCGGTTTCTCCTATGTGGTGAACACCGAGAACATGCTTGATTTTGCCGAAATGACAGGCATCGAATGCGTAGTGATCGACAAGAATACGACGCCGGTATCCCTGCGCAACGAACTTCGCTGGAGCGATATCGCCTGGAAGCTTCGTTAATCCCGGCATGATCGTCAGCCCTTAACGGGCGCACCCGTCAAAAGCCGTTCTCCCTCCGGGCAGAGAGCGGCTTTTGACGGTTGAGGCCGGTACAATCCCGGCCAGGAAGCGCCCGTCTGGAGCGGGGACACCAGAATCCCCCCTCCAACCGGGCTCACACGGAAGGTTGTCCGTACAGGGGGAACTTGGTATCATACAAGGGTGAAGACCGCTCTTTGCCCCACTTATTCCAAATTCATGATCATAGCAGGAGGTTAACGAATGATGACGATTCAACCTAAAGCCTATGAGGGCAATTATCAGGGAGAGCCAGCCGTATGGCTGCAGGCAGGTCCTTACGAAGCCGCCGTGCTGCCTGGCGTCGGCGCCAATCTGATCGCTTTTCGCGACAAAGAAAAGGAATATCGGATTCTCCGCGAGCCGGCGGCCGCCGAGATGGAGGAGTTCAAAGCGAATCCCGGGGTGCACGGCATTCCGGTGCTGTTCCCGCCCAACCGTTACGTGGACGGCAAGTTCCCTTGGAACGGCCGCACCTACGAATTCCCGGTGAACGAACCGGCTACGGGCAACCACCTGCACGGCTTCCTGCATACGATCCCTTGGACGGTGGAGAAATTCGGCGCTGATGAGACGGAGAGCTGGGTCGTCCTGTCCCAGAAGGTATCCGAAGGCCATGCCGTACACAAGTACCTGCCCCACGACTTTACGATCCGTCTGCGGTATACGCTGGGGGAATCGGGCCTGCTGCAGCAGGTGTCCGTACATAACGACGGGAACGATCTGCTGCCCTGCCTGCTCGCGTTCCACACGGCGATCAATGCGCCGTTCGCTCCGGGCAGCACGCCGGACGACGTTACCTTCCTCGCCACGATCGGCGAGCGCTGGGAGCTTGACGGGCGGATGCTGCCGACCGGCCGCTTCCAGGAGCTGACGCCGGAGGAAGAGCAGATGAAGAAGGGCGGGCTCTCGCCGTACTTCGCCGAGATGGACAACCACTATACGGCGGTGCCGCAGAACGGCCGCAACCGGATGGAGCTGAGGGACAGCAAGGAAGGCGTGACCTTGGTCTACGATGTGGGGACCTCCTTCAAGCAGTGGATGATCTGGAACAACGGGGCTTCCCGCCAGTTCTTCTGCCCGGAGCCGCAGATCAACCTGGTGAACGCCCCAAGCGTGGATCTGCCCGCCGAAGAGATCGGCCTGTTCGCCCTGGAACCGGGAGCGGTATGGGAAGAGACGTCGCGGCTGTACTTGATCCGCAAGTAAAGAGTGAACGGAATGCACCCGTACGGTTACGGGTGCATTCTTTATATTTAAATGTATATCTCGCCAGAGCGCGATCCCGTAATCTTGTATTTCTTATAAACGCGCATCGCCCTTTAAAGATGGCAAAGCCGGTTATCTCGAGGCTATGTGAATTTCTCAATGTTGAGTTTCAGCCCCAAATATAACCGCCCCGTGATACTATAACTGCTGTTTAATGGCTTTAATCGTTGCAAAATGCATGCCTTCATGATACAAACAAAAACTGAGGCATTCCTTCACTTCCGATAATTCAAGTCCAGCCGAAGTAACGAATGGTTTCTCGAGCTCTTCTTCTAGACGGTGCCCCAAGGTTTGCTCAATCCGTTCGATTTGCTTAGAGAGCAAGAGCAATATTTCTTCCAAGCTAGGTACTTGCGTTCCCCAGTTTTCCGGCTTAGTGCCAGGAGCGAACACTTCTGCAAAGTGCTTGGGCAACTCCATTTTTTCATTCGTTAGTGCAAAAGAAAACTTTTCATGAACAAGAAGAATGTGCCCAAGGTTCCAC
This sequence comes from Paenibacillus caseinilyticus, assembly GCF_027533645.1. GTDB lineage: Bacteria > Bacillota > Bacilli > Paenibacillales > NBRC-103111 > Paenibacillus_G > Paenibacillus_G caseinilyticus. The sequence continues at coordinate 283,337 of NZ_JAQAGY010000008.1, read as the reverse complement.
AGAATATTGTTGTTGAATCTTCGCGGTAGAGTGCGCGTTTCTTCCTCGCTCATCTCATTAACTTGTTTTATCGTTTGGTCTCGAACAAATCTTAATTGTTTAAACAAATAGTTGTTCATTGTAAATCCTCTCCTTTGGAAAAATGATTTCTATACAGCCCAAGTATGTCCATATTTTAACATAGGCCACCGGAGTTTACTGCCTAAAATGCACTCCGATGTCCTGTGCGATGGTTTGATACCCAGCGTATCCCTCAAATTAACATTTTACTTTTACAGCTGTGTCTAACCATTCTCCGACGGTGTACTCCTGTCCAGTCTCCTTATTGATCATTGTGTAGCTGTAACGTCTGCCTTCGCGAACATCGAAGGAGATAGACTCTAGAGGTGTTGAACGCAGCCGGCGGGTAATAAGGGAGGAAGGAGGCGGGAGAGATGATTCGTTCGTTCGATTATACACTGGACTATAAAAGTCTCGACTTGCGGAGGCACCCGCAGCTGTACCGGGTCGGGCGCGGGGAGCAGGGCGTGCTGCTCGTGGAACCTTACAAGAGCGAGATCCTTCCCCATTGGCGCTTCAAGACCCCGGATATCGCCAAGGATTCCTCGGAGAAGATTTACGGGATGTTCCTGGAATACAAGGCGGCGGGGGATTTTGTCGGGATGGATATGGCCCGGAAGTTCCTGCAGATGGGGTATACAAGGGCCAGACGCTATGCCAATCACCCGGGAGGAAGGAAATATGCGGAGGAAGACGGGACCGTGCTGCCGTATGAACTCGACCCGGTGAAGGCCGAATCGGCGGCGATCTTCAAGAAGAAGTGGACGCTTGCGAAGGAAGACGAGGATTACCTGCGGATGAAGAAGGAGCACAAAGCGCGTTATGAATCGGACTAGAGGGAGGCCAACACGGTAGGATACAAGGAAGAAGCGGTGGAGCTGGAGAAGCGTAAGGCTGCCGTATCAATGACCATATAGCCATCAGACACCGGTGCAGGTGTCTTTTTATTTTGTGTGCAGAATCAACACGTATAGGTGTATATATTGTGCATTAAATAAAATAAAGTGTGTAATATATATAGCCAAATAGCGAATATATGTGATATAGTAGGCGTAGAAAAGACAAACAACAGACTACATTCAAGAGGCTCCCATCCATGAGTTGGAGTGGAGGGCGGAGCCCCAAATTAAAGGAGGCGAATGGGTATGGAAAGCAATGGAAGACAAGAGTATGGTGCGGTGAGCGGCGTTCTGGAGCTGGGCACGATCGTGTGCAGGCATTGCGAAGGCGTGGTGGATACGCTGCCAACCCGCAGGGTGCAGGTATTCTATGGGGAATGCGACTCCTGCCTAACGGCTGGCGTGAAGCTTGCTGCGGTATACTCGGAAGGGGCCGCCTGCAGGTAAAGGGAGAGGACCATCCTTCCTCTGAGATATTATAGAGCCCTGATCCGAAAAGGATCAGGGCTAAGTTCCGTTGACATGAACGAAACGGATTTTGGGTGTGGTCGTTTCTTCCTCCATACCGATACCGTCATCTTCCATCGTGAGTTTAATATCCAGATTGACTATACGCCCATAGATCATGATGGTTCCCAGCTGTATTTCCTTCTCTATGCGTATCACAGCACTCATCATACTCTCATTCTTTCACGATATGGGGAGGGAGTGGCTCCCTGTGTAGATTTGATTGAGCTCGTTTAAGTATCTACCTGCGCTTTCAAGTAGGTATTCTCGGGTATTTAGGAGCAAATGGATCCTCCATAGAGGGAGGATAACGTGGCGTCGTGTTGAATTTATATGGCATAACCAAAGCGTTATTCTTAAGCTGTGGGAGAACGCTGAAACGGGGAACGTTAATGAATATTTGCTTTTATGACAATATAGAGCTTGCAGTAAACGAACAAAGTGTCGTTTTAATTGATAGAGTGTATTGCTTAAATTTCAATGAGTTTATTGAAGACACATGGGAGCAGCTTAAGCAAGTTTATTTGGTATTGCCCCAATATCTCGCAGAGAGCCATCCATGTTCTATGTGGTTTGGCGAGGAAGGGGTGTCAACATATCACCTATACGCTTCGGTTGAACCCTCAGGATTACAAATTGTTGGAGAACTATCAATGGAACAATGGGAGCTATGGGAAAGTGCATTTCATGCTCAACTTTCCAGGTACTCATTCCCATCATTTGAATGTTGAATTGCTAAGCGAGCTGGAGATGATAATTGAATAACAGAAAAAGGCAGCCCAAGACGGTATTGGTTTTGGGCTGCCTTTTTGTTGATGCTTCCTCCAAGAATACATTGAAATCATGTAAACAATAAGAGGAGCCTCATATTTCAAGGGGGTTCACAGGGTCGTTTAGATAACTGACACTGCGCTGGTACTACCCCATTTTGTGCGGGAGTCTTAAGATGTATAAAGAAAAAGGGTTGCAAAACTAATTATTCCGGGTATAATACTAGGTATAAGGGTGAAGCGAGCCGAAAGGGGATACGGATATGTCAGGTGCAGCGTGGAGAGAATGGGAGCAAGCTTGGATCAATGACCATCTGGATCTCCTGAATTTGGCGAAAGAGCTTCACGATACGGCATGGGAGCAGGAGCTGCTTCTGACCCTTAAGGAATACAAGCGCCATGTGAACATGGAAATTCACTACCGGATGAAGCAGGAGCTCTGGCGGCGGTTCGACGAGATCAACCGGCGTATGCTAGAGCTGTACGGGAGGCTGCATACTATTCAAGACCCTTCTCTGAACCGGGAACTGAAAGCCCAGGTGTGGGATCTGAAGCTCGAGCGGATCGAAGTGATGCGGCGTATTCACTCGCGCTAGGGCAGGGAGCTAGGGGGGCAATAAAAAAAAGGCCTGCGGTTGTCCGCTCGGCCTGGGGTGTTTGTATGGTGGTAACGCTGAACTGCATACAGTGGACTGTTCTGCAGTTCATATCGGTCCTCGAGGGTAGGAGCTCAAGGAACGTTTTCAAACGGATGGAGTAGGTATTATTTCGATACTTGCTCCATTTTGCGCATGGAGTCCATCATGGTGGTCATCATTTCGTCGCACTGCTGCATCTTCATCATCATGCTGTTCATGTCCATACAGTCGGTCATGTTCATCTCGCTCATGGTGTTCATCATGGTCTTCATACAGTTCATCTTGGCCATCATGTCTTCCATACACATCGTCATCATCATGTTCATACACATGGATTCCATTTTCATTTCCATAGTCATTTCCTCCTCGGATTTTTCTTCCTGTTTGGATAAAAGAATCGGCATACAGAGGACTGTTCTGCGACTACGTTATTAAAAGTACTACATATTCTGCCAAAAGACAAGCTATTTTACGGGATTTTGTATGAAAACGTTGGTTTTAGTTTGGTGAAAGTTAAGTCTATTTATCGGATCGGAATAAAGAAAGCGTGAGGGAATGGGGACCGGCGGGTCCTTTATTCCTCACGCTTTCTTGGCGCTTCCTGCAGGTTGGATGCGGGTTCGCCCTCTCGGACGCTTCCCGTGCGGGACGCCATCCGCTTGGGGATTGCTCAGCTGGCCGCGCCCTGCAGCGATTGGAGCACCTTATCGATGATCCCGTAGTCCAGTGCGGCGTCCGTGTTCATGAAGTAATCGCGGTCGGTGTCGCGTTCGACCTTCTCGTAAGACTGGCCGGACCGCTCGGAGATGATCCGGTTGAGGAGCTCGCGGGTCTGCACAATACGCCTCGCCTGAATGTGGATATCCGATGCCTGGCCCTGTGACCCGCCGTGCGGCTGATGGATCATAATCTCCGCATTCGGCAGGGCGAAGCGCTTGCCCGGAGCGCCGCCCACGAGCAGCACGGCGCCCATGGAGGCGGCCATGCCGACGCAGATCGTCGAGACATCCGGCTTGATGAACTGCATCGTATCGTAGATCCCCATGCCGGCGGTGGTCGAGCCGCCCGGCGAGTTGATATACAGATGAATATCCTTATCGGGATCTTCGGCGGTAAGCAGGAGCAGCTGGGCGATAATGGAGTTCGCCACGTTGTCGTCGATCGCACTGCCTAGGAAGATAATCCGGTCCTTGAGCAGGCGCGAGTAGATATCATAAGAACGTTCCCCGCGTCCGGTCTGTTCCACTACCATAGGAATAAAGTTCATCTTTAGCCCTCCTTCAATAGTAACGAAATGCAACGAAACGCTAAGACAAGGCGGGTTCCAAGGCTAAGCGGCCAGACGTGCCTGCGTATCCCCTGAACCGCTGCGGACCGGACGGATGACGGCAGGAGCCGGAGTGCCGAAGCCGGAGGACACCATGATGAGCCACTGGGCCGCATCCTGCTTCTCCCGGCCGGGGAGGGCCCAGCGGGTAACCCCCGCTTCGGTAGAGGGGGCCTCCTTGGCCTTGCGCTCCCGGTAGGCGTCCAAGTCGCTGACGCGGCTCTCTTCTGGAGCTGCCTGGGACTCAGAGGGCCTTCGGCTCAACTCCCATACGACGGCAGACTGAGCAGCCATCCCGTCGGGCGGCATCTGCTCCTCGGATGGTGTAACCTGATTCTCAAGGTTGTGTTCCATGGGCTTTCTTCCTCCTTTGCTTGGGTGAAGGCAGGCTCGGGGACTTCGAAGGCTCTTCTCCCGCCGGTGCCCGGCCCGGTGCTTCGGGATAGACGGCCACCACGACTTGGTAGGCGCCGGACTCCCCGGATCCCCCGTACTTGCCCGTCAATTCTTGGACGAGCCGGGCATACTCTTCCACGAAAGCCTGCCGCCGCTCGGGCGTTGCGAGCTCCACCTGAAACTGGAGCGTGGCACTCGGGATTTCCTCTCCTTCATCGGATTGTTCCATGAGCAGGAGGGCGTCCTGCTTGATCCGGTCGGCCGTCCCGATCAGGTGGGCGAGAGAGCCTTGGTCTTTCAGTTTACGCACCGTCTCAGGTTTCATACCCAGACGCTCCGAGAGCACGAACGTCCGGGCAATGCTCTGGTACAGGACCTCCACCAGGTTGCGTACCTGCCGGGAACCGATACGGCGCACCAGACCTGCCTTCTCGAGCGCCTTCAGATGGTAATTGATCCGCTGCGGCGCTTCGCCGATCGCCCGGGCAACCTCGGCGGCAGAGCCCGGTTCCGCCAGACGTGCGGCGATCTCGGCGCGGAGCGGATTGAGCAGCACCATGGCTTGCTCGGGTGATTCGATCAGGACGCTGTCCGGGATCGGTTCATAAGAGGTCATCAACATCATCTCCACAATAGATACGGTTTACGTAAAACAATATTATTACGTCAGGAAAGTATTGTCAAGGGCTTATGACCAGATATCCGGATCGTTGAAGGAGGCGACGGGAACCTCCTCGGAACCCGGATGTTCAGGACACGCAGCGCCCGCAAGGTATTGACGCCGATGAAAATTGTTGGCGGCCAGGATGGCTGTTGGGCCTGTCGGTGCTGCCCGGTGCTGCCAGCTTGGCGCGTATATCGCTTCTTCCGTTGGGACTCCGACTCATCCCGCCGGGACGAACTATACGCCGTCCACGCCGGTGGAGGTTAGCATCTTCATGTACCGTGCTTCCTTATCCGTAATCTCGCCGGTATTCCCCGAATCAGCCGAAATCCAAGCAGCTGGGCCGTATTCCATGAATCATAGTGGGAGAACGGAAGTGGATTTTCAAGCCCCCGGACCGTTGACGGAAACAGGGGGTCATGTTATTGTTTTGTTACCGATAACATATTTAATAACAAAGTGATGGTGGTTTCGAAAGGAGGGTACAGCGGCCATGAAATACCGCAAGCTGGGAAACACCGGACTGGATGTATCGGTTATCAGCTTCGGCGCCTCGTCTCTCGGATCCGTATTCCATCCGACAGATGATGAGGAGGGCATTCGGACCGTCCATGCCGCGCTAGATAACGGTATCAATTATATCGATGTATCTCCGTATTACGGCATGCTGAAGGCGGAGACCGTGCTGGGACGGGCGCTGCAGGAGATCCGGAGAGATCGGTTCATTCTGAGCACCAAGGCCGGAAGATATGGGGCGGATGACTTCGACTTCTCTTATCAGCGGATCTTTCGAAGCGTCGAGGAGAGCATGCAGCGGCTGCATACGGATTATATCGATATTTTGTTCCTGCATGATATTGAGTTCGGTGACAGAAGGCAGGTGCTCGAGGAAGGCATCCCAGCACTCGCGGAGCTGAAGCGGCAGGGAAAAATCCGCTATACCGGCATATCGGGGCTTCCCCTGTCCCTATTCCGGGATGTGCTGCAGGAGCGTCCGGTGGATGCCATCCTGTCCTACTGCCACTATTCCCTGAATGACGATTCCCTGCTGGAGCTGCTGCCGCTGGTTGGAGAGCTGGGCACAGGACTGGTCAACGCCTCCCCGCTGTCCATGGGGCTGTTGTCTGGCAGCACGCTGCCTGATTGGCATCCGGCTTCACCTCGGATCCGTCAGGCCTGCAGGGAAGCCTTCGAATACTGCGAAGCGAGGGGGCTGTCCCTGCCGCAGCTCGCGATCCAGTTCGCGGTACAGCATGAGGGAATTCCGACGACACTGGTAAGCACATCGAAACCAGGCAAGATCCGGATGAATATTGCCTATGCCGAGCAGGAGCCCGATCTGGCTGCCATTGAGCAGGTGCGGCGCATCCTGGAGCCGGTGCAGCGGCTGTCGTGGCCGAGCGGGCGGCCGGAATACAATGAGGGGGTTCGCGTGGAATGAAGAGCATCGTATGCGAGGAGCCGAGGCGTTTTGTCATGAAGGAAGAGGAAATTCCTGTACCGGGTCCAGGGGAAGCGCTGCTGCGTATCCGGAGAGTCGGTATCTGCGGCACGGATCTGCATGCCTATACGGGCAATCAGCCGTTCTTCGCCTACCCGCGTGTGCTGGGCCACGAGCTCGCAGCGGAGATCGTCGAGATCGGGGACAACGAGGAAGGGCTGTCTGCCGGTGACGGGGTCTGCGTCATCCCGTATATCCACTGCGGCACCTGCATTGCCTGCCGCAACGGCAAGACGAACTGCTGCACCTCGATGAGCGTGCTCGGCGTCCATCAGGACGGCGGCATGCGGGAGTATATGACCGTGCCGGCCAGGCATGTGGTTGCGACCCGCGGACTCACGCCGGATCAGGCGGCGGTCGTGGAATGCTTCAGCATCGGAGCTCATGCAGTCAAGGTTGCCGGAGTACGACCGGGAGACTGGGTGCTCGTTATCGGCGCCGGCCCGATCGGACTCGGCGTCATGAAGTTCGCCAAGCTGGCGGGCGCACGGGTCATCGCCATGGACCTTAATGAGGAGCGGCTCGGCTTCTGCAGGATATGGGCCCCGGCTGATGAAATCGTCAATGCGAAGAAGGATCCGCTGACGGAAGTAGCGCGGATTACCGGGGGAGACTTCCCAGCAGCGGTGCTCGACGCCACCGGTAACGCGAAGTCGATGGAGCAGGCGCTGCATTATGTGTCCCATGGCGGGCGCCTCGTGTATGTCGGGCTCGTCAAGTCTCCGATTACCTTCGACGATCCGGAGTTTCACAAGCGGGAGATGGCGATCATGGGCAGCCGGAACGCCCTCAAGGAAGATTTCATCGAGGTGATCGAGCATATCCGCAGCGGCTGGATCGATACCGGCAGCTTCATTACGCACCGGACGGGATTCACCGAGATGACGGGGCAGTACGACAGCTGGCTGCGTCCGGAGAACGGTGTGATCAAGGCGGTAGTGGAATTCTAGAGGAGCAGCGGATTCGCTGCAAGAACAAAAGGAGAGAACCCCGTGACGAACGCGACGCATCTCAGCAAAAGGCTCAAGCTCTGGTATAACCAGCCCGCCGGCGAATGGAACGAAGCCCTCCCGATCGGTAACGGACGGCTCGGTGCCATGGTGTTCGGCGGCACGGCGAAGGAACGAATCCAGCTCAACGAAGATTCCGTATGGTACGGCGGCCCGCGCGACCGCAACAACCCGGATGCGCTGCCGAATCTGCCGCGGATCCGTGAGCTGATCCTCTCCGGGAGGCTGCGGGAGGCCGAGAAGCTGGCTGCTCTGGCGCTGCCCGGCCTGCCCGAGACGCAGCGGCACTACCTGCCGCTGGGCGATCTGCTGCTGGACTTCTCGGACCAGGGGCAGGCGCAGGAGGCTAGGGCGTACAGCAGGGAGCTGGATCTGGAGAGCGGCGTGACCAGGGTCCGATACCGGCAGGGAGAAGTGGAGTACACCCGCGAGCTGCTGTCGAGCTATCCCGACCAAGCGATCGTCATTCGTCTGACGGCAGACCGTCCGGGGTCGGTCTCGCTCCAGGCCCGGTTTACGAGAAACCGGTGGAGGTATCTGGAGCGGACCGACCAATGGGAGCAGGACGGGCTGATCATGCGCGGAAGCTGCGGCGGTGAGGGGGGCGGGCAGTTCCGTGCCGCGCTCAAGTCCACCCAGGAAGGCGGCCGCTGCCGCACGATCGGCGAGCATCTGGTGATCGAACAGGCGGACAGCGTCACCCTCTACATCACGGGAGCCACGACCTTCCGCCATGCGGATCCGGAGGCTGTCTGCCGGGAGCTGCTGACCGCGGCCGCTGCGAAGTCTTACACCGAGCTTCTCGAGCGGCATATGGCGGATTACCGCGCACTCTTCAGCCGGGTGGAGCTGGAGCTGAAGAGTGCAGACGGCGAGCTGGACAGCCTGCCGACCGATGAGCGGCTGCGCCGGGTACAGCAGGGCGGGGATGATCCGGGGCTGGCTGCACTCTATTTCCATTTCGGCAGATATCTGCTCATCGCATCCTCCCGTCCGGGATCTCTGCCGGCGAACCTGCAGGGCATCTGGAATGAGAGCTTCCTGCCGCCGTGGGACAGCAAATACACGATCAATATCAACGCGCAGATGAATTACTGGCTGGCGGAGAACGCCAATCTGGCGGAGTGCCATCTCCCGCTGTTCGAGTTGATCGAGCGGATGCGGGAGCCCGGCCGGCACACGGCAGAAGTCATGTACGGCTGCCGTGGCTTCACGGCCCACCATAACACGGACATTTGGGCGGATACGGCGCCTCAAGATACGTACCTGCCGGCGTCCTTCTGGCCGATGGGAGCCGCCTGGCTGTGCCTGCATCTATGGGAGCATTACCGGTACGGGCTGGATGCAGCCTTCCTGCAGCAGCGGGCGTACCCGGTCATGAAGGAAGCGGCACAGTTCCTCCTGGATTATATGATCGAGGGCGGAGATGGCCGGCTGATGACCTGCCCTTCCGTATCGCCCGAGAATACGTACATTCTCCCGAGTGGAGAATCAGGTGTGATGTGTGCGGGGGCGTCCATGGATTTTCAGATTATCCACGCGCTGTTCAGCGCCTGCATCCGTTCCTCAGAGATTCTGCAAACGGACGAAGAGTTCCGTCAGGAGCTGATCTCCGCACTGGAGCGGCTGCCGCAGCCGGCTATCGGCCGCCATGGTCAGATCCAGGAATGGATGGAGGATTACGAGGAGCGGGAGCCGGGTCATCGGCATATCTCGCATCTGTTCGCCCTCTATCCCGGGGAGCAGTTTACCGTCGAGGGTACGCCGGAGCTGGCCGAGGCCTCCCGCGTGACACTGGAGCGGAGACTTGCCGACGGCGGCGGTCATACCGGCTGGAGCCGGGCATGGATCATCAACTTCTGGGCCCGGCTCCACGATGGGGAGAAGGTCCGCGAGCATGTGATGGCGCTGCTCAGCCACTCCACGCTGCCGAACCTGTTCGACAATCATCCGCCGTTCCAGATTGACGGCAACTTCGGGGGCGCGGCCGGGATCGCCGAGATGCTGCTGCAGAGTCAGACCGGCGATCTTCATCTGCTGCCTGCCCTGCCGCAGGCGTGGGGCGAAGGATGCGTGCGTGGTCTGCGGGCCCGCGGTGGCTATACCGTTGACCTAAAATGGGCAGACGGACGCGTGACCGAAGCGGTCATCCATGCCGCCGCTGCTCGACTCTGCCGAATCCGGGGACTCGGAGAGCAGCCGGTGGAATTTAGGGCGGAGGCCGGAACGTCGTATACGTTCTGACGATCATTTTGAAGAAGCAGGAGAACTCCTCCGGCCTAATCGGAGTTGGATACCTCGTGAACACGATAAAAAGCCTCAGCTTGGATGTCACAAGCTTGGGGCTTTTTATATATAAGGACTTGCCGTGACCCAATCCATGTGGGATCCCGTGATGGGACTGGCGGGGTTCATGGCTGGCTATGGTGCCTTCCCGAATCTGTGGATCAGGGATGAATGTTTCGAGCAGCAGTACGGCAAGTACCTCGCGATACCTGTTAAGTTGGGGTCTCATCAGGTGCTTTCTTAAGTTTTTGGGGGGTAACGCTATACTTTGAGAATGGCAGGCGAAATTATTACCGTTATCATGAAGGAGAAAGTCGAATTCGGGAAGGAGGGCCGATGGGGAATGTCAGAATGAAAGATAAAATTTAATTAGGAGAAGGGACACTGCCATGAAATCAGAGAGGTGGAATGCGTAATGAACACCGTATTGAAAGCGCCAACAAGGAAGGTCAGGATCCATTTGTTCAAAAAAGCAATTATACTTTTAGCCGCGTTTACATTATTGCTGAACTTTGCACCCAGCACGTACAGCTACGCTAACCAAGCTGCCGATACTTATGAAAATCCAATGATATGGGCGGATGTTCCGGACCCTGATGTGATCAGGGTAGGCGATGCTTATTATATGACCAGCACGACCATGCATATGAATCCCGGGGTTCCGATCATGAAGTCGTATGATCTCATCCATTGGGAAATTGTTAATTACGTGTACGATATCTTGACGGATCATGACGAACAAAGATTGAGTAACGGGAAAAGCGATTATGGCAAAGGCTCGTGGGCAAGCAGCATCCGATATAACAAAGGCAAATATTATGTCACGTTCTCGTCCCTTACAACCCGCAAAACGTATATCTATCAAACGGAAGATATAGAGCATGGTCCATGGACTCGTTCCACTCTAGATTTTCACCACGATATGTCCTTGCTGTTCGATGACGATGGACGCGTGTATTTGGTTGATGGCAGTGGGGACATCCGAATTACGGAATTGAACTCGGATGCAACCGCGGTCAAGGAAGGAGGACTTAGTAAAGTCATTATCCCTAATGCCAGCCAGACTGCAGGTCCCAATATCGGTCTCCCGGCAGAAGGCTCCCATATACAGAAAATTAACGGTAAGTATTATGTATTCCTGATCACTTGGCCTAAGGGTGGCATGCGCACGGAATTGGTGTTCCGGTCCGACCGCATCGATGGTCCATACGAAGGCAAAGTCGCCTTGAGCGATGCGGGAGTTGCTCAAGGCGGAATTATTGATACGGTGGATGGCAATTGGTACGGCCTGTTATTTCAGGATCATGGATCCGTTGGACGTATACCATTCCTGGTTCCAGTGAAATGGGAAGACGGGTGGCCCGTGTTCGGTGTTGACGGCAAAGTCCCTGCGAGTATGCGCCTCCCCGTTCCTGCACCGGCTGGAGAGTCCAGAAGCAGAATCACGGCTTCCGATGAATTTTATCAGAATCCTAAGAGAGTGAATGCTTATCATACCCAGCCGGACGATACAGCCCAAGCTTCGGCTGTGCAGTCGTCTACAGCTGCAAGCGGCGGTAAAGAACTTATCGACAACGGCGGAATGGAGGCGGGTCTGGCCCCGTGGTCGGCTAACGGTGCTGCTGCGGTTGCGTTAACCCAGGAGGAATTTAACAGCGGTTCCAATGGGTTGCATGTCACCGGCCGCAAATTGACAGGGGATGGCCCCAAGCAGGTCATTACCGGTGAAGTGAGCGCGGGTGTCACCTACAAATTCTCCGCCAAAGTGAAGTACACGGAAGGACCGGATCAGAAGCAGTTTAACTTTGATATCCAAAACGGTCCAAGCTGGCAGGGGATCAAGGTTCTCGGATCCGCCACCCTGAAAAAAGGCGAATGGGGCACGATTGAGGGAAGCTATACCCTTCCGTCCGATGCGGATCTCTCTGAGACATTCATCTTTGTTGAAACCCCGTGGTCTGCAGCTCCTGATCCGGTATCTGATTTGATGAATTTCTATGTGGATGACATTTCTTTTTCAGCCTCGTCTGATTCAGTTCTGGAAGGCAGGGCACATGGGGAAAACGACTACAACGGATCGAACTTGGATCTGGTCTGGCAGTGGAACCATAATCCGGACAACACACTGTGGTCCCTTACCGAGCGTCCCGGCTATTTAAGGCTTACGAACGGAAGAAAGAGCACTGATCTTCTCGGTGCCCGAAATACGCTCACCCAAAGAACATTCGGACCGGAAAGCTCCGGAAATATTGCAGTAGATGTAAGCCGCTTGAAAGACGGGGATTATGCGGGTCTTGCCGCCTTGCAGAAAGACTATGGATTTGTCGGTGTGAAAGTGTCCGGAAAATCCAAATCGATCGTCATGGTGAATGGGAGCTCCGGTTCCCCGGAGGAAATCGCAAGTGTTCCTCTGACCCAGGACCGAGTCTATTTTAATATCGACTTTGATTACAAGAATGGTACGGATAAAGCTTATTTCTACTACAGCCTCGACGGTGTGCAGTGGACTGCAATCGGGAACACCCTTCAAATGAAATATAAGCTGGATCATTTTATGGGCTACCGTTTTGCCTTATTCAATTATGCGACCAAAACGACAGGCGGCTTTGCGGATTTTGATTATTTTCGAATCGATGATAAGCTCGCGGGAACGAATTCAACCGCTAAGATCCTGAAAGCTGCGCTGGGAGATGTTCCGAGTGTGATCGGAGTCCCGAATGCCGAGCTAGAAGTTCCGGTCAATATGGAGGCACTGCCGGCAGGAGAATACTCCGAAATTTCGGCATCCTTGAACATCCCGAAATATCTTACAGTGACCGGAGTGGAGTTCAATTCGGGCAATATCACAGGGCACAGCTCGTATACGTATTCCAATCACCGGCTGCAGCTTACTGTAGGCGGGGCAAATGCAGGCTTCTCGAATCAATCCTCCGATTTGTTTGCAACGATCAAACTGAAGGTCGAAGAGTTGGTTCCAGAGGATCAGACCGCAGTCATCCAGACGGACTATATCCATGTTACCGGCGGGAATGCTGTTTATAACGTTCATGCTGCTGCAGCTAACATTGGACTGAAGAAGCTGGATACAGGGGCGATTGCGAAGATCCCCGGTTATTCGAATCCTCTTATGAGCCATAAATTGGGGGCTGACCCGTTCGCTCTTGTTCATGATGGAAGAGTCTACATCTATATGTCCAGCGATGAGTACGAATATGACGGCAGCGGCAAAATCAAAGATAACTCATTCAGTAATCTGAATAGAGTATTCGTAATATCCTCCGCTGATATGGTCAACTGGACGGACCATGGTGCTATTCCGGTGGCTGGACCAAGCGGTATTGCGAAATGGGCCAAATTCTCTTGGGCACCGGCAGCCGCACATAAAAAAATCAATGGCGCAGACAAATTTTTCCTTTATTTTGCCAATGGCGCTGGAGGCATCGGTGTTCTCACAGCGGACAGTCCGATCGGACCTTGGAGCGATCCGCTGGGCCAAGCACTGGTCACAGGCCGTACTCCCGGAGTTCCCGGTGTGGTATGGCTGTTTGATCCGGCTGTCCTGGTAGACGACGATGGATCAGGATATCTGTACTTCGGCGGCGGGATCCCGGGCGAACCGAATTCAACACCAGAGCAGATTGCCCATCCAAAAACAAGCAGAGTCATCAAGCTAGCGGACGATATGATTCACACGGTAGGGTCCGCATCCGAGATTGATGCGCCGTACATGTTTGAAGACTCCGGGATCCACAAGTACAACGGTACATATTATTATTCCTACTGCTCTAACTTTGCCGGTATTCATCCGGATGGGACGCCGCCTCCAGGAGAAATTGCATACATGGTAAGTGACAATCCTATGGGGCCGTTCACTTATGTTTCTCCTATCCTAAAAAATCCATATGAGTTCTTTGGAGTTGGCGGCAATAACCATCATGCGATTTTTCAGTTCAATGACCAGTGGTATGTCGTCTACCATGCCCAAACCGTCAGCAAAGAAATTCTTGGCGATGGCAAAGGGTACCGTTCTCCTCACATCAATAAGGTTGAATTTTATGAGAATGGCTACATGAAAGAGATCAAGGGAGATCGGGAAGGGATCTCTCAGACCGCGAATCTGGATCCATACAAGAGAGTAGAGGCCGAAACCATTGCGTGGAGTGCAGGGATTAGGACGGAAAAGTCCACAGCTCCAGGCAGTCCGGTGGAGAGCAATAATCTGGATGTCACCGATACGAATGATGGAGACTGGGTTGCCGTAGCCAATGCGGATTTTGGCGATAACGGAGCGGCATCCTTTGAAGCCCATGTCGCTTCTATGTCAGGAGGCAAAATCGAACTCCGGCTGGATAGTCCGGTTGGCGAAGTCATAGGGACTCTGGATGTCACGCCTACCGGGGGCAATCAAGAGTGGAAGCTGATGAATACCGCGGTATCTCATGTGAAAGGGATTCACAATGTATTCTTTACCTTCGTTGGAGAAGGCACCGGCAGCTTATTGAACCTGGATTATTGGCAGTTTAAGGCAGGGGACGCGGAGCCTGCATTAGAATCGGTCCATATCCTGGGGGCGGAACCATCCCTTCAAGTGAACGAGATCCGGACCGTAAGCTCTGCGGTTTATCCGGCGACCGTATCCAATCGGACCTATCACTGGGAAGCTGCAGGGAGTATCAGCATCGTGGGCGACAGCAGCCAAGATTCGGTTACGCTCAAAGGAGAATCGGCCGGCACCGGGACGCTGACATTAACTGTCACGGCCGGGGGCGTAGAGAAGAAGGCGGGGACGGAAGTCACCGTCGTTCCCGATTCGCAAACCGCTTCGTACCGTTTGGCCGGGCCAAGCTCCGTCAAGCCAGGTGATTCGTTCGATCTGACCTATGGCCTGTCGAACGTAACCCAGCGTGTCTATGCGGCATCCCTAACCGTTAATTATGACCCGGCCGCACTGGAATATGTAGAGGCCAGCTCTCTTCTTGACGGATTCGCGGTAGTGGGCAGCGCCAAATCGCCTGGCGTGGTGAAGCTGATTGAGGCCGGCACGAGTTCGAACCGTTCGGTAACGGGTACGCTGGACCTGCTCTCGCTGAAGTTCAGAGCATTAAACCAAACCGTAACGACGAATGTGTACGTGACGGGTGTCGTCTTGGCGGACCAATACGGCAATGAGTATCCGCTTTGCAGCGGCAGCGGACACACCATACATATCGGTGTCACCGTTCCAGCAGATAAGACGGAACTAACAGCCCTCCTTACCGAAGCCGCAGCAGCTGCGGCTAACGCCAAGGTGCTGGATCCTGTTTCGCCGCGCTTTGGTTACTATCCGCAATCTGCGGTTGACGCGTTGAATGCTTCCATTGCCGAGGCGGATACAGTGCGTAGCGACGCTAGTGCGTCTCAATCCCAAGTGGATCAGGCCAGAGACGTGCTTGCTCAAGCGTTATCGGAATTCCGCACGAAGGCGAATCAGACGGCAAGCGTCGGGGATTTGGCCATTGTGTCGGCACACTATCATGCGACCAGCAGCGATGTCCAGTGGGAGTCGCTTCGCATGTACGACCTCAATAAGGACAGCAAGCTGGATATCATGGATCTTGCCGCTATGGCCGCACGGATTTTGAACTAAACATCAAGAAGCGGATGGGAGAAGGCCATTGCCTTTATCCCATCCGACTCTATAACGAGAGGGATAGTGAATATGATCCGTCGATTACCTTTGATTGGTTTGGCACTTCTGTTCATCGTAACGCTTCTGCCAGTACCGGCTGCGGCGCAACCTTCGAATGAGTTCGTACTTCGTTCCTCGGCCAGCCGTGTGAAGACTGGAGACAACGTCACGGTTACGGTTGCAGGGAAGGCGCTCTCTGATGTGTACGCAGCCGAAACGGAACTTGTCTTTGATAACGAAAAGCTGCAGTATACCGGCTATACAAGCGGTTTGAGCGGCGAGGCTTTTATCAGGGATCCTGAGGTGAACGGCAATAAAATTTTGCTGGTCTTTACCCTTACAGGATCAAAATCCGGACTGAACGAAGACCGCGATCTATTCACGCTTACGTTCAAAGCCATCCAAGATGGGTCTGCCTCCGTTGCTCTGAATTCTTTGACACCTGTCAACAGTCAACAGCAAAAACTGAACGGAACGATGGGGAGTGCCGCCGCCGTGACGGTTACACCGGGTTCCGGTTCGGGCTCCGGCTCAGGTTCTGGTTCAGGTTCAGGTTCTGATTCTGGTTCTGATTCTGGTTCTGGTTCAGGTTCTGGTTCAGGCCCTAGTTCTGGCTCTGGCTCTAGCTCTGGCTCCCAGCCTTCAACATCAGTGATTTCCCTGGAAGCCACATCATCCAATGGAACGGCTTCCCTGAACGTAAAATCGGCTGACCTTCTCGCAGCAGCCGCATGGTCCAAGGACCGCACAGTAACGATTCAAGTGAAAACATTTTCCGGTGCGAACGAACTTCATGTGAACTTGCCGGCCCATTCGCTCTTGCAGGCGGGTTCGGAAGCAGGCAAGGTAAATAAAGTCAAGGTTCAAGCCGACTTTGGTGCAGTAACGCTGGACCTGGGTGTATTGAAAAATAGCAGCATTACGGAATCCTCCAACCTGAAATTATCGATCGCCAAGGTAGACCCGGCTAAGCTTCCGCAGGAGGTACGGGACAGAACGGGAACAGCTGTCGTATATGATTTTAACTTGAGTCTGGATGGCAAGAAGATTACCGGCTTCCAAGCGAACGATATCAAAGTGGAATGGCCATATACATTGGCGCCTGGTGAGAAGCCGAATCAGATCGTAATTTACTATATTACGGAGGACGGCAAGCTCGAGGTTGTTAAAAATGGCCGGTACAATGCTTCCACCGGGAAGGTCGAATTCAGCCCTAAGCATTTCAGCAAGTACTTGGCTAACTATGCACAAGTTTCCTTCCGGGATCTAGGGGGTTATCCATGGGCAAACGAGGCTGTGCTTGGCTTGGCGGCACGGGAAGTGGTGAATGGAAGAGGGGAGGGGCAATTTGTTCCGGAAGGACAGGTAACGAGAGCCGAGTTCGTCAAGATCCTTGTTCAGCTCTTCGATCTGGAAGATTCGACGGCTGAAGCCGCTTTCTCGGATACGAAGGATCCAGGCGTTTGGTATTACAGCTCGATTGCTTCCGCCCAGAAGCTGGGTCTCGTACAAGGAAAAGAAGATGGAAGCTTCGGCGTAAACGACCCAATCAGCCGCGAGGATATGGCGGTGCTCCTTAACCGGGCCGTAAAGATGATAAGTTCTACAGGCGTTCAACCGGGCGGCAAGGCTGCAGACTTCGTTGACGAGGCTCAGATTGCGGATTATGCCAAGGAGGCTGTCGCCGCCGTACAGCAAGCAGGCTTGATGGATGGGATGGCGGAGGGGCATTTTGTGCCGAAGGGCCAATCGACCAGAGCCCAGGCTGCTGCGGTCATGTATAGAATGTATCAGGCATTGCAGTAGGCCAGAACGAGACGGGATACCATTAGGAAAATATAGGTACAACCGAAGGAAGAAAACCTCGAAAACAGCGCAAATCCCGCCTGTCCGGAAGTATGCTTGCCGGACAGGCGGGATTTGCTTCGCAACCCGATGCACCCGCTCTAACCGATGCTTCCAAGGTTCCCTCGCTGGAGTTTGAGTATCATCTCCTGGATAGTATTGGCCAAGGAAATAAACAAAGTCGTTGTTTATTGACTGTACGTTCATTCATAATTGTTTTATACTCAGATAGGGATCCCTTAATCTGGAAAGGAGAATGGATATGGAATTAAGTTATACGACTTATGGAAGCGGCCCAGCGATCGTTTTGATACACAGCGGCGGAGTGGATTCGAGGGAGTGGCTTGAGCTCATCCCCCTCCTTGCCAGGTCACACCGGGTCGTGACTTATGACGCCCGTGGAACGGGTCGGTCCCCCGCCCCGCAAGAACCGATTGATCTTATACATGATTTGTCTGAGCTGCTGGACCATCTGCAGCTGGATCGAGTTACTCTTGTTGGCCATTCCATAGGCGGGGAGGTGGCAACGAACTTTACGTTGTCTTATCCGGAGAGAGCTCAGCACCTGATCGTTGTCGCACCTTCTTTGACGGGATTCGCCTTTTCGGACACTTATACAGGCTGGATGCAGCAATTGAATTCACTTGCTCCGGATATTGGCCGGATGATCCAGTTCTCATTGGCTGGCCCCATATACCAAACGGTCATGGCGAGCGACTATCGAGACTTCTTTATTGAAATGCACACCGAATACTTCACGCGTGTCTTTACGGAGTGGCGGAGCTTCGAACTGATCTGGCCGCAGCCGCCGGCTGTTGAAAGGCTGGAGCAGATTGCGGTGCCTGTTCTGTTCGTGGACGGAACAGTTGAATGGAGCGATATGTCCAATATAGCGGAGGCGTTCAAGCGAGTGCCCCGGACTGCTTTCGCCAGGCTGGAAGGCGCGGATCACATGATCCCGCTGACACACGCCAAGGAGCTTGCTGCGCATATTCGTTCTTTCTTAGAAGCAACACCCAACAGGAATTGAGGGGGTAATATAGCTGAATAAACAACCAGGACGAAGCTGCCGGTACACGACCGGCAGCTTCGTTACGTTGAGGGCACTTTCCTTCTGCCCTGGCAGTAGGTAGGTATGCCCCCCATGAACAAAGTCGGGGGAGAAGCAGTAGAATTCCGTGCGGTTCAGAATCAATACATTCCCATAAAGTTAATCAATAAACTTATAGTTGACGAAAATTGGCTGCCATGTGCATAATGTGGGTATGTTCATGTTTTTATAGTTAATTAATTAACTTTGTAGGAAACAATTAAAAGCGATACGGAGGAGATGGAACGATGTCGGAGCAGCTTCGCACGGAATATCCGAGACCGCAGTGGGTTAGAGAGCAGTGGGTTAATTTGAACGGGGAATGGGAATTTGAATACGATGATGCGGCCGAAGGGGATAGGCAGCAGTGGCATAAGGGAGACCGCCCGTTGTCCAGGCGCATTCAGGTGCCCTTTGCGTTCCAGAGCAAGCTGAGCGGCATCGGCGAGCCTGACTTCCACGATGTGGTATGGTACCGGCGCAAGCTGGCTCTGCCCCCGTCGTTCCAAGGCAAGCGTGTGCTGCTGCACTTCGGCGCAGTGGATTACGAAGCATCGGTATGGATCAACGGCTCGTTGGCGGCGCGTCACACCGGAGGGCATACGCCGTTCCATGCGGACATTACCGACGCGCTTCAAGACGGCGAGAACGTACTTGTGGTCAAGGCGGTGGATTACAGCCGGGACGTCACGCTGCCGCGGGGCAAGCAGTACTGGCTGTCGGATTCGGCCAGCATATTCTATACGAGAACGACAGGGATCTGGCAGACGGTATGGATGGAGGCCGTAGAGCCCGTTCATCTGCATAAAGTCAAAATGACGCCCGACATCGACCGGAACGAAATCGAGATCCGCAGCTTCATTAAAGGCTGCGAGGCTGGTGCAGACCTCCGGCTGAAGGTGGAGGTCACCTTCGCTGGGAAGTGCATTGCCGAGGATGTTTACCGCGTAACGGGCAGGACGCAGGCCCGCAAGATCCGGCTCGATGACTTCAACGACCATGGGCTTGGCCGCTGGTGGACCCCGGAGAAGCCGAATCTGCACGATGTCACCTTCACCCTGCTGCAGGGGGAGAATGTGCTTGATACCGTCCAAAGCTACTTCGGCATGCGCAAGATCTCCATCGAAAGCGGCAGATTGTGTCTCAATAACCGTCCGTACCTGATGAAATTGGTGCTGGACCAAGGGTACTTCCCGGACGGCAACCTCACGCCCCCAAGTGACGAGGCGATCAAGGGGGATGTCGAGCTGACTAAGGCGATGGGCTTCAACGGGGCGAGAAAGCACCAGAAGCTGGAGGATCCGCGCTATCTGTATTGGTGCGACAAGCTGGGCCTGCTCGTCTGGAGCGAGGCGGCCAATGCTTATGCGTATTCGGAGGAATACGTACAGCGCTTTACGGGCGAATGGCTGGAGTCGGTGGAGCGGGATTACAATCATCCGTCGATCGTGGCCTGGGTGCCGCTCAACGAAAGCTGGGGCGTGCCGAATATCCAGATCGACAAGCAGCAGCAGCAGCACGCGCTGACGATGTACCATCTGACGAAGTCGCTGGATCCGATGCGGCCGGTCGTCTCCAACGATGGCTGGGAGCTCGTGACGACGGATCTGTTCAATATCCACGACTATGAATGGAAGCGTGAAGTGCTGGAAGAGCGTTACAGCACGGCGGAGAAGGCTGTCCATGCGATGCCGGCGAACCGCAGGCTTGCCGTAGAAGGCTTCCCTTATGCCGGCCAGCCGATCCTGGTGACCGAGTTCGGCGGGATCGCCTTCAAGAAGAGCGATTGGGAGGGCTGGGGCTATTCGGGCGCCGAGAATGAAGAAGACTTCGAAGCCCGACTGCGGAGCGTCATCCAGCCGATGCTCCAGTCGCCTGTCGTGCAGGGCTACTGCTATACCCAGCTGACAGATGTGGAGCAGGAGATCAACGGGCTGCTGACCTACGACCGCAAGCCGAAGATTCCGCTGGAGACGATCAAGCGCATCAATAACGGTCTGTAATCCCGGCCTGATCAATCCATAACCGCCGTTAGGAGGCATCCCCTGTCTATGAACGCCAGAGCCTATCAAGAGACCTACCATGGTGAACCCGCGGTCTGGCTGGAGGCCGGCCCCTATGAGGCCGCCGTCCTGCCGGGAGTCGGGGCGAACCTGATTGCTTTCGGCGACAAGACCAAGCATTATGCTTATCTCTTCCTCCGGAAGAGATAGGACTGTACGCGCTTGAACCCGGAGGGATCTGGGAGGAGTCTTCACGCTTGTATGTGATTCCCGGGGCGCTGACCGTAGGCAGCGAATAGATTGAATAGAATGGAACCAAGCCAAGAGACCGGCCGCCGCCCGGCACTCTTGGCTTGGTTGGCGTTGTCTTCGCCTCTTGAAGCCTGCCGCCTGGCCGACTCCTAGAAATATGTCCATATCCTCCAATGCGACGTCATGGTTCGGGCAGCCGGCAAGCCGTACGATGGAGAGGCAGAAGAGAAGCCCGGCCGAGTCCCTGCAAGGAAGGGCTTCACCATAACCAGATTATGAATCGAATTCATTCATCCAATCACATCTTGGGAGGTCCTATTATGGCACCGAAACGATCGTTCCTCACCCGCTCCATCCCTGCCGCGAGCCTGCTGCTTGCCGCATCGCTGGCTCTGTCCGCTTGTGCGAAGACCGAACCGGCCCCGGCCGCCGGAGCAGGCCAATCTCCTTCGGAAGGCAGTACGGCCGCAGCGGGCAAAGTAAAGCTTACCTACTGGACTCCGTTCAGCGGTGGAGACGGCGATTTCATGAACGAGATGGTCAAGAAATTCAATGAAGAAAGCAAGGACACGCAAGTGGAGATCCTCAATTCCCGTTCCGAAGATTATTATACGAAGCTGCAGACTTCGATGATGTCCAGCCAAGCGCCTGATGTGGCCGTGATGCACTCGGCACGTCTTCCGCAATATGTGCCTGCCGGGCAGCTCAGCACCTTGGATGAGCTTGCCGGGAGCGCGGGGGTGAGCTGGGGAGACTTTAACGGCAATATCCTGAGTTCTACCGTATACGACGGCAAGCATTACTCCATTCCGCTCGATACCCACACCTTGGTCATGTACTACAACACCAAGTACCTGGAGCAGGCCGGTGTATTGAAGGACGGCAAGCCGGTGCTGGAATCCTCGCCGGAAGGCTTCGTGAACTTCCTGCAGAAGATCAAGGATTCCGTACCCAAGGACGTAGCGCCGCTAGCACAGCCCAATGTCCGGATCGACTCCTACTGGATGTTCTGGGGCTTTTACAACCAGCTGAAGGACGGAGGCAAGTTCTATGCGGAGGACGGCAAGAAGGGCGCATTGAACAATCCGGCAGCCCTGAAGGCACTGGAGTATGTCAACTCGCTGTATACGAAGGAACTCATCCCGCCGAACATCAATGATGCGTTCAAGCTGTTCCTGGACGGCAAAGCGGCGGTGCTGGTGACCGGCGTATGGGGAACGGGCGCCTTCGAGAATGCCAAGGGACTGGAATTCGGTGTGGTCCCTATGCCCCAGATCTATGACCAGCCTGCGACTTGGGGGGATTCCCACACGCTCGTGCTGCCGAAGCATACTCAGGATGATCCGGCGAAGCAAAAAGCCGCGCTTGCGTTCTCGAACTGGCTGGCCCAGCACGGAGCGATGTGGGCTAAGGCCGGCCACATTCCGGCTGTAACCAAAGTAGCCCAGAGCGACGAGTTCAAGGCCCTGAAGCACCGCGGAGATTACATCGATTCCGCCAACTTCGTTAAGTACTGGCCGCGTAACCCGAAGCAGGGACAGATCAACGACGAGATCGTCAAGGAGTTCGAGAAGATGATGTTCAAGAAGCAGGATGCCGCGGCCACCTTGAAGAATGCGGACGCGATCATCGAGAAACTGAACGGCAAGTAATCCGGAGCTTAAGCTTAAGCGGAGCGCCTTGAATGCGGGAGGCCTCTGCTTCCTTTAGATCCGGGTCTTTCCTAAGAGCCATGCTGGAACACAGACAAAGATTTGGAAGGAGACGAAAGAAGGAATGACCACTTCACAGAGAAGCGGATGGACCGGATTTTTCATGGTTGTGCCTTATCTGTTGTTTTTTTCTGCATTTTCGCTGCTGCCTATTCTCTACGGATTCCGGATCAGCTTCTACGAGTGGACCTTGATCGGCGAGCGGAAGTTCGTCGGCCTGCACAATTATGCCAGCCTGTTCACGGATGAGGAGTTTCTGAGCAATACGTGGCATACGGTTATGTTCGCGATGGTGTCCGTCCCGCTGCTGTCCGCCCTGGGCTTGTTCCTCGCTCTGCTGGCGAACGGACTCGTACGGGGGCAGACGCTGTTCCGTGCGGCGGTATTCCTGCCGATGCTGCTGTCCGTCTCGGTCATCTCGAGCATCTGGGTGATCTTCCTGCAGCCTTATACGGGACTCATAAGCCAAGTGCTCGGCAGGCTGGGAGCATCCGAGGAGATCTATTGGCTGTCCGATCCCGTGCTGGCCTGGGTATCCATCATCCTATCCACGCTGTGGTGGACGGTCGGATTCGTCTTTATTCTATACCTGGCGGGCCTGCAGGATATTCCGGCGACCCATTATGAAGCGGCGAAGATGGAAGGGGCGAGCCGCTTGGAGAGCTTCCGGTATATCACATTCCCCTCCTTGTCGCGCGTAACTGTGCTCGTCGTCGTGCTCCAGACCATCTCGTCCTTCAAAATATTCGGGCAGTCCAAGCTGATCACCCAGGGAGGGCCCGCGGGGTCGACCAAGACGATGGTATTCTCGATTTACGAAAAAGGATTTCAGTATTTTGAGCTCGGCTATGCTTCGGCGATATCGTTCGTGCTCCTGCTGATTATTCTGCTGATATCCATGCTGCAGTTCACGCTGCTGCGTGAACGATAAGAGGAGGGAACCGTATGATAGACCGAATCTGGCAGACGGGGGTCCGGTTCGTGGCCGTCGTCACAGCCGTCCTGTTCCTGACACCGGTGGTATGGATGCTGACGCTGTCCCTCAAGCCGGAGGGCGGCTCCTTATTCCGTTTCACTGACGGATGGAGTGTGGACCTCACGCTCGATAACTACCGCAAGGTGCTCAGCGAAGCGCCGATCTTCGGCTGGATGGGCAACTCGCTGATCGTAGCGGGATGCACGACCGCGCTGATTGTGCTGCTGGGCTCTATGGCGGCTTACGCCTTCTCGAGGCTGCCGTTCGCCGGCAGCAAGCTGCTCTTCGTGCTGTTCCTCTCCGGGATGATGATCCCTTCCGAGGCGACACTGATTCCCCTGTATTTGATCATGAAAGAGTATGGTCTCCTCGGCAGCCTCACTTCCCTGATTCTGCCGGCCGTCGCAGCTCCACTGGGGATCTTCGTCATGAAACAGTTCTTTGACGGTCTGCCCAAGGAGCTTGAGGAGGCGGCACGCATGGATGGCGCCGGCCCCCTCCGCATCTGGTTCTCGCTCTTCCTGCCTCTCTCCCGTCCGGCGATGGGGGCGCTCGGGATCTTCACGTTCATCGGCTCGTGGAATGATTTTGTGTGGCCTTTGATTTCGATCTCCGACAAGGCCTACATGACGATTACCCTGGGGCTGCCGGCATTCCAGAGCGCATACGTCCAGCAGTACGGTCTGCCGATGACCGCCAATGCACTGGCTACGCTTCCGGTGCTGCTGGTCTTTATTTTCTTCCAGAAGCAGATTATCCAGGGGATTGCTTTCACGGGGGGCAAGGAAGGGTAACGTCTCCATATAATAGGATAGAGTCTCCAAGCCTTCCGTGATGGCCGCGGAAGGCTTGTTATGTTGTTGGGGCAGCTGCACAGGGGATGCCGCAGGGAGGCTGCGTACAGGCGCGGCGGATGAAGCAGCACTGGAAGAGACTGGCCGTTCTCATTCGGGGTCCCGAGACGCTTGCCCGGCGGCTCTTTCACCATGCAAGGCTGCTTTGACTGTGGGAGGAACGGGATGGATTCATAAAAGAATGTCCTGTTTTCCATTCAAAATGTCCTGTTTTTGCGGCTGCAATTGGGATACCCTACTTGTAAGCCCTTTAAGTAAACGGTTTCATGAAAACGAATGGGCAAGAGAGGAGGGATCAGGCTTCCGAGAGTTCCCCATACTGACTATCTTGCAAGCAGAGGAGACTACGGCTATGAACAAGTGGATGAAAGGTTTGTTCTTAGGGATCGCGCTTCTGACTTCCGTTCCGGCGCAGAACACAATGGCTGCCGGTACATACATCATGGACGGTGCGGACCCCAGCATCATCAAGGAAAGCGGAATGTATTATTCGGTCCAGTCGGACAACAACGGCATTCACCTGCGCAGGTCGGATACCTTAACCGGATTGAATTCATTCTCAACCCAGACGACGGTCTGGTGGAAGCCTGCGGACCTTCAGCAGATATGGGCCCCCGATCTGGTGAAGATCAACAACGAATACTGGATTTTCTTCGCCGCCTCTCCCGGACAGCCCGCGGAGTCCTTCGATGCCTTGAATGCCAGGCACCGCACGTACGCGCTGAAGAGCTCGAGTCCAGGCGGCCCCTATACTTATATGGGCAAAGTACAGCTGCCAGATGACAAATGGTCGATCGACGCCACGGTAGTATCCTACGACTACAAGCACTATATCGTCTGGTCCGGCTGGGCGGGCGATACGAACGGTGAGCAGAACATTTATATCGCCCAGGTGGACGTCAATAATCCGATGGCCATGCTCTCCGGGCGCAAGATCGTGTCCCAGCCCAGAGAGGCTTGGGAGCTGAAGGATCCGAACCCGCCGGCGCGGATCAATGAAGGGCCGCAGCCCATAGTGAAGGACGGACGCCTGCTCATCGCCTTCACGGCCAATGGCAGCTGGGGCAGCAACTACTGTCTTGGGTATGTCAGGCTGAAGGCGGGCGGCGATCCGCTCAATGTCACGCATTATGCCAAGTCCGACGCCTGCAAATTCCAATCGAGCAGCTCTATTCTGGGGCCTGGTCATCACAGCTGGATTCTGCAGGGGCTGTATGACATAGGGCTCATGGCATACCATGGCGTACCAGCGAGTCAGGCGGGGACGGGGGACTGGTGGCAGGCACGCGACATTCTCTATAAGTCCTTCTCCTGGACGAACGCGAACATGTGGCATTCTTGGGAGAACCGCAATGATTACGGCCCCGTGCCTGTGCTGGGAGAGCCGTAATTCCAGGCACTCCGGGCCGAACGGATAACAGGATCGGATTGTCTTCTAACAGCACCGGCAAGAAGCGTACAGCGCTTCCCGCCGGTGCTGTTTGCGGTTATGCGCTTCAAGATGGCATAGCGGACATCAAACATGGTAGCATAAGCTGAAGAAGAGCCCGAGGCGCTGGTCCAAGGCTCGCTGCGTTGGCCGCAGCCCGGCGTGCCCGCCGTGTTGGCCGCAGCCCGGCGTGCCCGCCGTGTTGACAACGGACGTCAAGATGGCTTTAATAAAACACATCATACGGTGATAGGAGCAGTTCGATGATATACCGCAGTATGGAAGAGTGCGTCAATGACCTGGAGAAGCACGGACATTTGGTCCGCATTACGGAAGAGGTGGATCCTTACCTGGAGATGGCGGCGATTCACCTGAAGGTGCACGAGGCCGGCGGCCCGGCCCTGCTCTTCGAGAAGGTGAAGGGTTCGAAGTTCCGCGCCGTCTCGAACCTGTTCGGCACTGTGGAGCGCAGCCGGTTCCTGTTCCGGCAGACGTGGGATGCCGTAGAGAAAGTGATCGCCACGCGCAGCGACCCGGTGCAGGCGCTGAAGCAGCCCGTCCGGAACATCGGCACGGCCCTGGCAGCGCTGAATGCCTTGCCGCTGAAGAAGTCCAGCGGGCTGCCGGTAACCTCGCAGGAGATCCGGATCTCCGATCTGCCGTTCATTCACCACTGGCCAATGGATGGCGGCGCATTCGTCACCCTGCCGCAGGTGTACTCGGAGGACCCGGACAAGCCCGGCATCATGAATGCGAATCTCGGCATGTACCGGATCCAGCTCAGCGGCAATGAGTATGAACCCGACCGGGAGATCGGCGTGCACTATCAGATCCACCGGGGCATCGGCGTCCACCAGGACAAGGCCAACCGGCGGGGCACCCCGCTGAAGGTGAGCTGCTTCATCGGGGGGCCGCCCGCACATACGCTATCGGCGGTCATGCCGCTGCCGGAGGGGATCAGCGAGCTGACCTTTGCGGGACTGCTGTCCGGCCGCCGGTTCCGCTACAGTTATCAGGACGGCTTCTGCATCAGCAACGACGCGGACTTTGTGATCACAGGCGAGCTCCATGCGGGCGAGACCAAGCCGGAAGGGCCATTCGGCGACCATCTGGGATATTACAGCCTCACCCATCCGTTCCCCGTGCTGAGAGTACATAAGGTCTACGCCAGGCCCGGCGCCATCTGGCCGTTCACGGTCGTGGGCCGGCCGCCGCAGGAAGATACCGCGTTCGGGCAGCTGATCCATGAGCTGACAGGCGATGCGATCAAGCAGGAGATCCCCGGGGTCAAAGAGGTTCACGCGGTGGATGCGGCTGGTGTCCATCCGCTGTTGTTCGCGGTCTGCAGCGAGCGGTATACCCCTTACCAAGCGGTCAAGCGCCCGGCGGAGCTGCTGACCATCGCGAACCGGATCCTCGGGACAGGACAGCTCAGCCTCGCCAAATATTTGTTCATCACGGCGGAAGACCGGGAACCGGTCGACAGCCATGACGTGGCCGGGTTCATGACCTATATTCTGGAGCGTCTCGATCTTCACAGGGACATTCACTTCCATACGCATACGACGATCGATACGCTGGATTATTCGGGCACAGGTCTCAACAGCGGCAGTAAGGTGGTCTTCGCGGCCTACGGCGATAAGAAGCGGGAGCTGTGCCGCGAAGTGCCAGAGGCGCTTAAGGCGATCAGGGGATACGGGAATCCCCGCCTCGTGATGCCGGGCGTCGTAGCGATTCAGGGACCGTCCTTCGCAAGTTACGAGGACGCGCAGCAGGAGCTTGCAGGGTTGTGCGAGGCGATAGGCGAGATCCCCTCGTGCCCCATGATCATCCTGTGCGATGACAGCGACTTCGTGGGCGCGGCGCTGAACAATTTCCTGTGGGTCACCTTTACGCGCAGCAATCCGTCCCATGACATCTATGGTACGAATAGTTCCTACGCGTACAAGCACTGGCAGTGCGACAATCTAGTGATCGACGCGCGGATCAAGCCCCACCATGCGCCGCCGCTCATCCCCGATCCCGATGTCGAGAAGCGCATCGAGCGCTTGTTCGTGAAGGGGGCGAGCTTGGGAGGCCTCGGCCTGCTGTAGCCGCTAACCGTTCCAAGGCAGAATCATTTGTCCATGGAACGGTTTTTTCGATAGATAAGAATTTATACCTCGCCAGGGCACGGGTGGTGAAGTGGAATACTGAAGTGGAATTCATCTTACGCGCCCAAGGGATTGCGGCATATGCCAGGAAATACAAGCGAATCTGCGCGAGAGCCTGTGTTATGATGTAGCAGCCCCAAGAAAACGGGGCATCTGCTCGGGGGAATTTGTTCTTGTTCAAATTCTCACAACTACAAAAAACCCAGGAGGGATTCATACATCATGAAAAAACATATACTGACCGTAGTATCCGCAGCGCTGATCGCAGGCACATTCGCTTTGCCGCAGGGACAAGCCCATGCCGCGACCACTTCCACCGTCGTGAACGATGTTTCTTTCCGTAAAGCGCCGGACACGGATGCCGCCCGGATTCGTTACCTGCAGGAAGACGAGAAGATTACGATCGTCAGCAAGGTCAACGACTACTGGTATAAAGTGACAGACAAAAACGGCGTGACGGGTTACGTCTCGTCGAGCAGTAAATATATCACTGCACCAAAAACAACATCGACTGCATCGGGCAGTACAGGGAAGATTGTCAGCGGCGTATCCTTCCGTAAAGCGGCCGACACGGATTCCGCACGGATCCGCTATCTTCAGGCAGGCGAGACGGTTACGGTTCTCGATAAAACCAACAGCTACTGGTACAAGGTGAAGGACAAAAACGGTGTGACGGGCTATATCTCCACCAGCTCGAAGTATATCAGCACGTCTTATAAAGAACCGGCGGCGTCCACCTCGAGTACGTCCACGGCGTCCAAACCGGCTGCGAGCACGGGAAGCACGACAACATCCCAAAAGATCGAGAAAGTCATTGCCGCGGGGAACAAGTACCTCGGCACGCCTTACGAGTTCGCATCGGACCGCAGCACGACTTCGACGTTCGACTGCTCCGATTTTGTAAGACAAGCTTTCAAGGATGCGCTGGGCGTTACGCTGCCTTCGAACTCCCGCACCCAGGCAGATTATGTGCGCGAGCATTCCAGCCGCATTGTGACCAACATCAAGGACTTGAAGCGCGGCGATCTCGTATTCTTCATGTCTTACAAGGGAACCTCGCTGAGCAGCTATGCGGGCATCGATAAGTCCGAGCAGCGCATAACGCATGTGGGCATCTATCTCGGCGACGGCAAAATGCTCAACACGTGGGGCACCGGCGGTGTGAAAGTGGACACCATCACGGGCCGCCACTGGGAAGGCCGCTTCATCTTCGGCGGCAGCGCCCTGTAATCGGTAGCTCTCAATCCGTTCGACTTGCACTTGCATACAAGCGTCTTGGGGAGCCATCGGCTCTTCCGGGGCGCTTTTTTCCTTTAGCATGCCCGGACTCGCCCGTGTATTATGCCGCAGCGCCTATCTATCCGGCGGGTGCGCCGGTACGAAACAGGGCATGGTAGAGACGTAAGGCTTGCAGGAGAAAGGAACGGTTAACGATGCTGATTCTTGTGTATGGTCTAGGTTTGCTGCTGGCGGGGCTTTTGACGATCAACAGCATCTTCTCCTATCAGGCGAAGCATGTCGATCCGGGGTTATGGCCCATGGTCTGGTTTCAGTTGAAGCTGCTGCCGCTGATGTTTCTCTCCAATGTCATGATCGCCTACGGGGTGAAATACTTGTATAAGGCCTTCGGGAATCTGACTTTCGCGCTCAGCGTCTCCAAGGGCCTGGAGATCGGGATCTGTGTGCTGATGGGTTACCTGTTCTTAAAGGAAGTGCCGACGTGGAGAACCTACGCGGGCTTGACCCTTGTTGTAGGCGGGTTCGTCATGACGAGATGGAGGTAGCTGCGGCGCCGGTATAGTTCGGAGGCGGTTATGGGAATCTAAACGGGATGAAACAAAGAGGAGGTGTGCGAACATGACTAAGCGGGATCGGAACGGTGGAGGATGGATGGAGAACACCGCGGAATCGGCTCAAGAGGGCCTGCAATCTGCCGGTGAGGCCATAGGGAACGCGGCGGAGAACACGGCAGATGCCGCGAAGAAGGCTTATCATAATGCTGCAGAGTATCTCAGCGGCGACAGCGAAGAGTAGGACGGGTGGATGTTTCGTTTCCATCTTCGTTTTCATCTTTGGTGATTCAGTCTAACACCGGCGCATCCTGCGTCCGGTGTTTTTGTTATTATTTCTCACTAAATTATACGGGATAGCCTATTCAGGCTTTCATGGCAACAACCGATACTACAGTTATAGCTTCATACAGCATCATTAATTTCACTACTAAGGAGCAAAGGATATGACTCGTCTGAGACAAAGAAATCTGATACTGGGTGGGACCTTGCTTTTGCTGCTGTCTGCTTGCAGTCCTGGCGCACCGGCAGTGGAGCAGAACAAAACAGTCATCGGGTTCTCGGTGCACAACCTGATTGACGAGCGCTGGCAGCGTGATCGTGACAATTTTGAGGCTTCCGTACGGCAATCCGGTGCTGAGGTTATCTCCCTCTCTGCGGGAGGCGATGAAAAGAAACAGGCGGAACAAGCGGAGCAGCTAATTGAACGCGGTGTCAAAGTGTTGGTGATCGTTGCACAGAACACGGAGTCGCCTCTGCTCGGAGCGGTTGTCGAGAAGGCGCACAGCAAAGGGATTAAAGTCTTGTCCTACGCCCGGCTGATCAAGAATGCCGATGCGGATTTCTATGTTTCCATCGACAATGTAAAGGCAGGGGAACTCCAGGCTGAAGATATACTGAAGCGGGCCCCGCAGGGAAGCTATGTGTATATAGGCGGGGGGCAGACCGATAACAACGCAGTGCTTCTGCGCAACGGTTCCATTGCCGTGCTGGAGAAGAATAAGGACAAAGTGACCGTGGTCGCCGATGAGTATTCCGCGGACTGGAAGCCGGAAGAAGCCTACAAGCATATGAAACAAGCGCTTGCGGATACGAAAGGCAATATCCAAGGCGTCGTTGCCGCTAACGACGGCACAGCCGGTGCCGCGGTGCGGGCGTTAAGCGAGCTCGGGCTTGCGGGGAAGGTTCCGGTATCGGGGCAGGATGCTGAACTTGAGGCGCTTCAGCGCATTGTGAGAGGGACGCAGGCTATGACCATTTACCTGCCGATCGAGAACATGGCCAAGGCAGCAGCTGAGGCGGCAATCTCGCTGTCGGAAGACAAGGAGCCTGCCTCCAACAACAAAGTTCCGAACGGTAAGAAAGACGTGCCTTCCAACCTGCTGGAGCCTGTTGTCGTAACCAAAGAGAACATGGCGTCCACCGTTATCAAAGCTGGCTATGCAGCTATGGAAGACGTGTACCAGGGCATTCCAAAAGAACAGTGGCCGCAGCCGTAATGGATTTCAGATGTATACCATAAGAAGGAGAGAAATATTTTATGAGATTTTCCATTCGCGCCAAACTGGTTAGCGGGTTCTTGCTCTGTACTTTCCTGCTGGTGGTAGCTAACGTGGTCGGCCTCTTCCGGATCTCTATGTTGGGGGATTCGGTAACGAGAATCACCTCGGTCCAACTTCAGCAAGTCGTGCTGATTAATGACATGGGCCTGTCGATGAAGAATATGGAGAATAGCATGCTTCAGATGCTGAGCACCAGCAAATACAGCGAAATCCAAGAACTGAAGAAAGTCATCACTGCAGAACAAAGTAAAATGAAAGAGCTGCGTGCAAAGTATGGCAGCATGCCGCAGGGGCACGGGACCGAGAGGCTTTACTATCAGTTTACGAATGACTGGGAAGCTTTTGAGGGCACGATCCCGCTGTTGATCCAGGAAGTGGAGACACCGGGCAGTTCGCTTACGGAGATAAAGACGATCAACTTGATGAAGTATTTGAGCAAGAAAGCAAACGAATCCGTGAAGGAGCTTGTAGCAGCAAACCGGCTGGAAGCCGAGATGGAATCCGCCGAAGCCGGCTCCATCATCACTTCGAGCAAGACGATCATGATCACGCTCGGTATCATCGCGATTCTGTTCGCCATCGCGGCAGCCGCGTGGATCTCGATGCAGATCGGCGGCGCGATCCGCCGCATCTCGACTTACGTGTCGCGTATTGCTGACGGAGACCTGACCGCAGAGG
The DNA here is from genome assembly GCF_027533645.1 of Paenibacillus caseinilyticus. Classification (GTDB taxonomy): domain Bacteria; phylum Bacillota; class Bacilli; order Paenibacillales; family NBRC-103111; genus Paenibacillus_G; species Paenibacillus_G caseinilyticus. Next base: position 251,267 of record NZ_JAQAGY010000008.1, on the reverse strand, counting down.
CGCCGGTGATCACACTGCGCGACGAAGTGGGCGATCTCTCCAAGGATATCAGCGGCCTGGCCGTGAGCCTGCGCGAGAAGCTGTCGAACATCATCCTCGCATCCCAGCAGGTTGCAGCCACGTCCGAGGAGCTGACGGCTTCCGCCGAGCAGACGGCACAGGCGACGGAAGTCATTACGGTCGCCGTACAAGAGATTGCCGACGGGTCGGAGAAGCAGAGCCGTACGATGCAGCAGTCGCTGGAATCTTCCCAGCAGCTCACCCGCAGCGTGGACGGGGTGAACCGTTCGCTCGAGGATGTCGCCCAGACGTCGAACGAAGCGATCGACCATTCCCAGCGCGGCAACCGCGTAGTAAGCCAGTCCGTCGCACAGATCGGCCTGATCGAAGAGAAGGTATCTTCTTCTTCCCGCTATGTGTTCGCGCTTGGCGAGAAGTCCGCGAAGATCGGCGACATCGTCTCGCTCATCTCGACGATCGCTACGCAGACCAATCTGCTTGCGCTGAACGCGGCTATTGAAGCGGCCCGCTCGGGCGAGCACGGCAGAGGATTCGCCGTCGTCGCCGAGGAAGTCCGCAAACTGGCGGAGCAATCCCGTCAGGCTGCCGACCAGATCAATACGCTGATCACCGAGATCCAAGGCGAGATCCACCATGCCATGGTGTCCATGGAAGAAGGCAACACGGCGGTGAAGGAAGGTACGGTCATTATCGGACAGGCGGGCACCGCCTTCGAGAACATCCGTCATGCCATCGCCAAGGTGCATGAGATCTCCCAAAAATCGGTGCAGGACGCCCAGCATATCCGTCATGAGACCGATCAGGTCGTCAAGGACCTCAACGTGATCTCGGGCGTAGCGATGGAAGCCTCGCAGCATTCACAGGGCGTAGCCGCTTCCGCCGAAGAGCAGAACGCGACGATGGAAGAGATAGCAGCAGCGTCTGCCATGCTGTCCCGCCTGGCGGAAGATCTGCAGGAATCGCTCGCGATATTCAAGCTGTAAGAGTTCTTTCCTGGTGCTCTATGCGGCATGTACACCAGAAGCCCATTCCTGAAGCGGGAGAGGGCTTCTGGTGTCCTTTTATTCGACTAAAATGAAGGAGGGTTGAAATGCACCCGACCGAACTGGGTATCGAAGGATCGTATGAACGGGTTCTCGTCGTCTTGTCTTATGTTATCGCCGTCATTGCTTCGTATACCGCACTTGATCTGGGAGGGCGGGTAGCTTCATCCGGGGGAAGGGCAAGGCGGGCTTGGCTTCTCATGGCTGCCTTCGCAATGGGAATCGGGATTTGGTCTATGCATTTTGTGGCGATGCTGGCGTTCCAACTGCCGATACATACAAGCTATGATCTTGGAGGGGTGCTCCTCTCCATGCTGTTCGCCGTCTTAGGTTCTTACGCCGCCTTATCCATGATCGCACGCACCCGCCTCCGGATGCCCCGGCTGCTGGCCGGCGGGCTCCTGATGGGCCTCGGCGTGGCGGCCATGCATTATACAGGCATGGCTTCGATGAAGATGAATGCATCCATCTCCTATGCCCCGCTGCCATTCGCCGCTTCCCTGGCCGTAGCAGCGGCGGCTTCCATATCCGCCCTATGGCTTACGTTCTACTTCAGCCGCGAGAACGGATGGAAATCCTTCTACCGTAAGGTGGCAAGCGGCCTGGTGATGGGCGGTGCGATTGCCGGCATGCATTATACAGGCATGGCAGCGGCACGCTTCACGCCGGTGGATTCGCAGGAGCATGCCCACGGCCTGGTCATGGGAGGGACTTCCTTGGGGTACGGGGTAGGCCTGGCCGCGCTGGTCCTGCTCTCCGCCGCTCTTCTCATTGCGTTCTTCGACCGGCGGATCGCGATAGCCACCACGAAGCTGCTGGAGAGAGACCAGCAGTTCAAGTCGCTCTTCGAGAATAATCTGGACGGCGTGGTCTCGCTGGATCTCGGAGGAAGAATCACGTCGGTGAATCCGGCGATTACCCGGATTACGGGCTTCAGCAAGAACGAATCGCTCGAGCTGTTCTTGTCCGAACTGAAATCCTCCAAGAACCATGCCGAGCTTCTGCAGTACTTCAATGAAGCCGTCGCCTACGGCGAATCGGCCCAATTCGAGTCTGTGGTCCTGCATAAGGACGGATATTCCGTAGCCGTCAACATTACGACCGTACCGATCCATATCGACGGCAAGGTCACCGGCGTCTACGGGATTATCCAGGATATCTCGAAGAAAAAAGAGAACGAGCGGCTCATCGAATATATGGCTTATCATGATGATCTGACCGGGCTGCCGAACCGCAGATACCTGCTGTCGCAGATCCGCGAGAGCGGCAGGAGTCCGGATATCATGCTCCTCCTGCTGGATATCGACCGCTTCAAGATGATGAACGACTCGATCGGCTCGAAGCTGGGCGACTCGCTTCTGCGACAGCTGGCGGGCCGGCTGCAGGGCGCTTCCTGGGAAGGAAGCACGGTGGCGAGAATCGGCAGTGACGAATTCGCCGTTCTCCTTCCGTGGAGCGGAAGGAAGGATCCGGAGGAAGAGGTCCGGCAGTTGGTGGAGGCCCTCCGCCTTCCGTTCGATCTGGATGCGCATAAGCTGTATCTCAGCTTCAGTATCGGCTACGCTCTGTCCGGGAGCGCCGAGACCGAAGAGACGCTGCTGGAACACGCCCATACGGCTTTGTCCCGGTCGAAGAAGGAAGGACAAGGGCGGGCGCTGGCTTACACGGCTGACATGGACATGCAGACGAAGGAGAAGATTGAACTGGAGAACGGGCTGCGTGAAGCGATCGAGCGCGGGCAGTTCGAAGTGCACTACCAGCCGCAGCTCGACATGTTCGGGAAGCTGATCGGCGCGGAAGCTCTCCTGCGCTGGCATCATCCGGAGCGCGGGAATATTCCTCCCGGCATCTTCATTCCGGTAGCCGAGGAGAGCGGCCTGATCAATCCGATCGGCAGCTGGGTGCTGCGGGCGGCCTGCCGGCAGAACCGGCAATGGCAGCTGGAGGGCCGCCCGCCGGTGCCTGTCTCGGTGAACCTGTCGATCAAGCAGTTCGAGCAGCCGAATCTCGTGGAGATGGTACAGGAGGCCCTGACGGAATCCGGTCTCTCGCCGGAGTTCCTGGAGCTCGAGATTACCGAGAGCATGGCCATGGATGCGGCCGCAACCGAAGGAACGCTGCTGAGGCTGAAGTCGCTTGGGGTCAAGGTCAGCATGGACGATTTCGGTACGGGCTACAGCTCGCTGAGCTACCTGAACCGCTTTCCGATCGATAAGCTGAAGATCGACCAGTCGTTCGTCCGCGATATCTATAAGGAAGAGAGCGGGGCCTCTATCGTCGCGACCATCGTAGCCATGGCCCATCACTTGAAGCTGTCGGTCATTGCCGAGGGAGTGGAGACGAAAGAGCAGCTTGATTTTCTCCGCGAGCAGAACTGCGATCAGGTGCAGGGGTACTATTACAGCCCGCCGCTGCGCGCGGATGCGTTCAGCCGCTTCTGGGAGGAGCTGGTGGCCGTGGGACTGCCCCCCAGGAATGAAGAGCCTTCGGAGTCAGACCAGCGTCCGGACCCGGACAATACCCAGCATCCGAATAAAGCATAACCGCAAAAATAGCATAAACGCAAAAAAAGCCACCCTCCCGCCGATGTCCGGCAGTAGGGTGGCTTCTTCGTATGCCGCTTCGATACCCATTCCTGATTCGGAAGCAGCGAGCGGCAGGCAGTTCTTCAGTCTTCCGGCGGCAGGCGCAGGGAGGATTGCCGGGGAATCAGGGTCGGCGTGATCAGGCGGTTCTCCACCGGGCAGGGGGAACCGTCCATCCGTTCCATCAGCATGGAAGCCGCCTCGGCGCCGAGCTCGAAGGTATCGAGCAGCAGGCAGGTGAGCGGGGGAGTCGTATATGGAGCCAGTGGGTAGTCGTCGAAGGTGACGATGCAGATGTCCTCGGGAATACGCAGCCCCCGCTCCTGAACGGCCTGGAGGACCCCGAAGGCAATATAGTTGCTGATGCATACGACCCCGTCCGGGATCTCCCCCGATGCCAGCCTTTCACGCATCAGGCGGTATCCTTCCGGCACGGTGCCCTCCCCGCAGGCGACACTGCCTTGCAGGCCGTGCTGCTCCAAGCTGCCGGCAAAGCCGGATCTGCGGCTCTCGAAGATGGAGTCGGAGGGGTCTCCGCCGAGGAAGGCCAGGCGCCGGCAGCCTTGCCCGAGCAGATGCTCCGTCAGCATCTGCGCTCCCAGCTTATTGTCGATATCGACGGAACTGACGTCCGGGGCATCCGCTATGGCACCGATGGAGACGAACGGAAACTGAAGGGCGATCAGCTCCTCCAGCTGCTCCCGGGTCAGGATGGACTTCTCCATGATGAGTCCGTCCACTTTGCGTCCCCGGACGAGCCTGTTCATGAAGTTGTCCTCGCCGGCCGACTGGATGTTCGAGATGGTAAGTTCATAATGCAGCGGGCCGGCGACATTCTCGATTCCGCCGATGATCGTATAGAAGAAGTGGTTCAAAAAATCGGCCTTGCGCGACAAGTCCACGAGCAGCCCGATCGTCGAGGAGCTCCGGCGGGCGAGCTGTGTGGCGATGGAGCTTGGCGTATAGTTCATCTGCTTCATGATCGCCCGGACCCTCCGCTTGGTGTCGGGCGAGACCGTAGGAGCGTCGTTCATGACTTTCGATACGGTCGATTTGGCTACATTCGCAGCCCGGGCGATATCGTTGATCGTTACTTTTTTCATGCGGAACCGCTTCCTTCATTAAACAGTCTGATGCAGGACGGAGGAGGGCGGCTCAGCGCACGAGGGCATCCATTACCCTGCTTGTGCGGATAGCCGATGCGCCCGTACTGAGCGAGCTGCCCCGTCCCAGAAGCTCGTCCACAATCCCTTGAATGAGAGGCTGCTGTACATGGGGGGGATTCGGGATGTGCAGCTCTTCCGTACCGGATTCTAGGATAAGCCTCACCGGCGCTTCGGTGAAGGTGGAGAACTCGATTCGCCCCTTCGTGCCGGCGATTTCATTGTACTCGAAGGAACGGTCGGCGGCAAAACACCAGGTGCCGGTGCCGTGCACGCCCGACTCGAACCGGTAGGCTCCCGTCACCGTATCTTCCGCGGTATAGTATCCCCCGAGATTCGAAGCGAAGCCGCTGGCCGCCCCGACTGGACCCAGGAGATAATCGAGCAGATCGAGCGTATGACTCGCGAGATCGAAGAAGTAGCCGCCGCCCGACAGTTCGGGGCGGATGCGCCAGGATGTCGAGGAGCCGTCGCGTTCTTCGGCACGGGGCTGCGCCATATGCATGGTGTTCACGGTAAGAATATCGCCGATCGCACCGGCGTCGAGCCACGCTTTCACTTGAGTGAACCTCGGGAGCGCCCTGCGGTAGTAGGCGACATAGAGCGGTACGCCATAGCGGAGCGCTGCCGCCGCCATTTCTTCGCATTCCGCCGCATTCATCGCCATCGGCTTCTCGACGTATACCGGCTTGCCTGCCCGGCAGGCTTCGATGGCATATGATTTGTGGAACGCGGGAGGGGTAGCGATGTAGACCGCATCCACTTCCTCGTCCGCAATCAGATCTTCCGCATGCTCGTACCATTTGGGTACGCCGTGCCGTTTCGCATAATCCTCCGCCAGCCGTCCGTCCCTGCGCATGACGGCGGTCAGCCGGGAGCCTTCGGCTTTTTGGAAGGCGGGGCCGCTTTTGACTTCGGTCACGCTGCCGCAGCCGATGATCCCCCATCGTATCTCTTTCATTGCGTTCGTCCCCTCTCCAGCCGGTTGATAGTCCAGACCATTATACCAAGGGGGGAGGAGGGGAGCCACTTTCTTTTGCAGGTTTCGTCCCTTCTTGTCTTTCTTTGGAGGATAATGCTATAATACGTACACCTATGTACGAATTCCCGGTAACCGGACCGGATCGGCACGGCCTTTACGGGCGGTAGCCGGATAGAGAACCCCTAAGCAGCGTAGACGCTGATACAGCGCACACAAGGCCCCTTACGGTATTGCGGGGTATTTGGTATGCAGTCCAATGCTTCACCTGAAGGGATAACAACGATGAGACGGGGGCTGAGGCCGAGATGAAAAAAATTCTGGTCGTTGATGATTCGCTGTTCATGCGGATGATACTGAAAAATGTCATCCAGGAACTGGGTTATGAGATTGCCGCAGAGGCAAGCAACGGGATGGAAGCGCTGACAAAGTATGAAGAAATAAAACCCGACCTGGTGACGCTGGATATCACCATGCCCGAGATGGACGGGATGACGGCGCTCGAAGAGATCCGCAGCCGCCATCCGGAAGCCAAAGTCATCATGGTATCGGCCATGGGCCAGCAGGCCCTGCTGATTCGTGCGGTCTCCATGGGGGCCAGCGACTTCATCGTGAAGCCGTTCAATAAGGACAGGGTGCGCGAAGCGCTCAAGAAAGCCTTTGCTTCTTGACCTTCTCGCGTCGACGCAGTAAATAGAATTGCGCCGGGAGAGCAGCCCGGGTGCAGGTGCGTTCAACTGCAGAAGAGGTACAGACACAAAGACCGGTGCGGAGGGCCGCACCGGTGTTTACTTTGTTCTCAAGGCGTCCCGGCTTCCGCAGCGGAAGCCCGGGAATCAAAGCGGCACAGCATGTCCGCGATCATCCGGGTGGTGATCGGTTTGCTGATATATTCGTCCATTCCGGCTTCCAGGCAGCGCTCCCGGTCGCCCGGCAGCGCATTCGCGGTTACCGCAATGAGGACGGGGCACGCATCGCCCAACCGCTCTCTGATGATCCGCGACGCATCGAATCCATTCATGACCGGCATCTGCACATCCATAAAGATGAGGTCATAAGTGTGGCCGAGCGCCAGCTCAACCGCTTCTTCGCCGTTCTCCGCGAGTTCGACCCGATGTCCTTGCTTCCCGAGCATCTTGGTCAGTACGAGCTGGTTGATCTTGTTGTCTTCCGCTACCAAGATCCGCATGGACGAGGATGCTGCCGGAGCTTCCGTCCCAGGCGGCGCAGGAGCTTCGGTGTTTCCGCCGCTTCTTTCCTGCTGCATCGCCGGGTCGTGGCAGACGGTTCCCGCCCTTTCCTTGGGGTTCAGGGAGTTGTGAGGCATGGTCAGATCTCCTTTGAGGTTCAGAGGGAGTGTAGAAGCCCAAGGGGCGTTTCACATTCCCGGTTCACGGGGAATTACCCAGCCTGGCATCTATTGAAACAGTATGAACAGGCTTCTGCGCGTTCTTTTGAAATCGGCGGGGGTTCCAGTTACAATAAGTAAGACTTCGCGGCGGGATTGTCGCGGCAGGGCATCGGGGGCAAAGTGACGCTCCTTGGAGGAAAGCAGGTCTTCGAAGCGTAACCGCGCGCAGACCTTTATCGTGTCAAGGGAGGAATTGGAAGTGGCAATGAAAGTAATGCCCGTGGAGACGGTGGAGCAGCTCCGCGAGTGTCTGGAAGTAAGAACCGCCGTCTTCGTGGAAGAGCAGAAGGTGCCGGCGGAGGAGGAGATCGACGAGTTCGACGACAGCCCCGCATCCTGCCGCCACTGGCTGGTGAGGGATGGGGAAGAGGCGGTCGGCACAGGCCGCTGGCGGATGTACGATGAGGACACGGCCAAGCTCCAGCGGATCGCCGTGCTGGATTCACGCCGCGGCCTGGGCCTCGGACGCCTGCTCATCCAGGCGATGGAGCAGGATGTGCGGGAGGCGGGCGTGCCTGCCGTCATCCTCGACGGACAGGTGCAGGCGGAAGCGTTCTACCGCAAGCTGGGTTACACTACCATCTCGCAGGAACCGTTCCTCGATGCGGGGATCTGGCATGTGCGGATGCGTAAGGTGCTGAAGGAGGGTATTCCTGCGGAGCAATAGCTTCTGTTGGAGGAATAGCTCCTGAGGGGGCTGTCTGAGAAATAGATTAGGGAAGAGCCTTCCGGCTGGATGGTTCTCTCCAGACATAACATTGAACCGAAAGCGGAGGTCTTGGACCTCCGCTTTCGGTTTGTCTGCAGGGAATCATTCGTGCAGGGATCATTCGAATCCGGCAGATGCAGCTGCAGTCAGTCGAAAGCGGGGGCCTCAAGCCTCCGCTGCCTCGGGGGAAGCGGCATAACGGGCTGAGCAGGTGTAACCGGTATTCCTTCAGCATGGGCTCGTTGCCACCTGACTGTAGGCCAGCCGGGGGGCAGCAGCCTACGAAAGCTCAGGTGCAGCGACATACCGCTGGGTGATCGTCTCCGCAGGCACAGGCCGGCTGAGCAGGTACCCTTGCATCGCAACGCAGCGGATGCGGGACAGCCGGCTCCTCTGTTCCTCGGTCTCCACGCCTTCCGCTACCGTGGACATGCCGAGACTGCTCGCCATCGTGATCAGCGCTTCGACGATGACGCCGTTGCCGCCTTCCTGCGTCATGTCCTGGACGAAGGAACGGTCGATCTTGATGGTATGCACCGGCAGCTGCCGGATGAGGCCCAGCGAGGAGTAGCCCGTGCCGAAGTCATCGAGCGCGACCGAGATGCCTTGTCCGGTAAGCTCCTTCAGCATCCAGCGGGTATGATCGAGATCACGCATGGCCGCCGTTTCGGTAATCTCAAGCGTAAGCAGCTCCGGGGGGAGCCCGGTACGCTGCAGGACTGCCCGGACTTCGCCGGGAAACTGGGGTCTGAGGAGCTGCTGTGCGGATACATTGACCGAGACGCTCCAGCGCCGGCCCCGGTCATACCACTCCATGTTCTGCCGGCAGGCCTCTTCGAGCACCCAGTGCCCGATCGGCACGATGAGGCCGCACTCCTCCGCTTCGGGAATGAACCGGTCGGGGGAGATCAATCCTTCGCCCGGGGCGTTCCAGCGCACGAGGGCTTCCGTCCCGATGATCCGGCCGGTGGCCAGTTCGGCTTGAGGCTGATAGTGCAGGGTAAGCTCGCCTCGGTCCAGAGCCAGGCGCAGCCGCTGCTCCAGCTCGAAGCGGGCCTGGGATTCCCGGTTCATCTGGAGATCGTAGACGCACACCCGGTTCTTGCCCTTTCCCTTCGCCCGATACATGGCGTTGTCCGCGTGCTTCATCAGCGTATCGGTATCCCGTCCGTCACCGGGGTAATGGGCGATGCCGATACTCGAGGTCAAGTGCAGCTCCTGGTCCGCGATCCGGAAAGGTTCCCTGATCTTCTCCAGTATGCGCTGCGCCGTCCGCTCGGCCTCCCCGCGGCCCACATCCGTGAGCAGCACCAGAAATTCGTCGCCGCCCAGACGAGTGATCAGATGGGTCCCGGAGAGCACCGAAGCCAGCGACGAGGCGACATGCACCAGCAGCCGGTCGCCGGTGCCGTGCCCCAGTACGTCGTTAATCTGCTTGAAGCGGTCAAGATCGAGCATCAGCACAGCCATGTCCCGCTCGGGCCGTTCCTCCACGAGCTCCCCGAACCGCTTATGGAACTGGGCCCGGTTCCCGACGCGGGTAAGCGCGTCCGAATAAGCCATCTCCCGGATCCGGTCTTCCGCCTGCTTCACTTCCGTCACGTCCCGGGTGATATCCATGCGGAGCAGCTCGTCCTCATATTCGAAGTAATCGCAGTCGACGGACAGGTGCATGGCAGCTCCGAGCGCCGTTGTGATCGTATAAATATGGCCCCGGTGTGCGGTTCTGGAGTCGAACGCCGTCTGGTAAATGTCAAGCGCTCCAGGTCGTTTCTCTTCCGGGAAAATATCGAGGATGGAGTTCCCGGCAGCCAGATGGATCCCGAACATGCTCTTCGCTGTAGGATTCAGCTCACGGATCCGCCCTTCCCTGTCCAGCAGCATGATGCTCAGCGGGGCGGTTTCAAACAGAATCCGGTACCGGTTGCCGATCGACGAGAGGAAGTCGTACTTGATCATGAGATAGCGGATCATGCCCACCCAGATAATCGTGCCGTAGACGAAGAAGAGCGAGGGCAGCGGTACGGGAGGAGGCACCAGCTCGGCGATGACGCCGAACAGGAATACCCACACGAACAGAATGGAGGATGAAGCGGCGAGTATGGCGTATTTGTGCTTCATCCGCTCGGTGGGAGCCTGCCGCCGGGCGAGCAGAACCAGCGGAATATAGGCGGAGATATAAAAAAGGACGAAGATCATCAGGACAAAATACCCCGTAGGCTCGATCAGCAGCTTGTTCCACGGGCCTTGGACGGCCGTGCCGCGAAACATCAGGCTGGTGTAGCCGGATTGGAGGAGCAGCGTCAGCACGGCGGGCGGAGCATAACAGATGCTGTAATAAAGAACGGGATGGACGCGTTCGTTTAAACGAACAAATTGGGTGTAGAAATGATAGGCGAAGCCTACCGATAAGCCCCCCGAGATCCCGGTCCAATTCTCTAGGATGGGCAGCGAATACTCTAGGGGCAGCAGGGCGCGCACCATCTCCCCGAAGAAGAACGAGGCGAGTGAGAGCATCAGTGCGGCAGCGGTACGGCCCTTGGCATTATGGCGCCATTCCATCTCGCATGCCATGATCACACACAGAAGGCCAGGGAAAAAATAAAAGCCCCATATCAGGTAATCAGTCAGTGTCATGGTGTACCTCCATATGTAGAACGGCATGATGTAACCGTTTAGGTTTCTTGTTGTCTATACCTATTACGACTAATCTAATTCGACAAAATGGCGCCAAATCCTTCTGGCCGATCCATGGTAAGGAAAGGATGAAGCAAGGGATAAGGCCGCCATCGCAAGTTCCCTTGTCCTATAGAGAGGGATGGCAGGATATGTTAGAATGTAATACTATCGTTACCCGGTGACCGGGACAGGAACCGATTATACCAAACTGCACTGATCGAGGTGAATCTTATGGCCAAAGGGCTGCCCAAAATCCCCGTCCGCGACTATATGCTTCTCTTATCGCAATACCTGAAGCATCAGCGCAAAAGCATGATCCTGCTGACCTTTCTGCTGCTGTTCGGCATCGCCATGCAGCTGGTTACACCGCAGATCATCCGCTACTTTATCGATACGGCGCAGGCCCAGCCAAGCAGCCGGCCGCTATACTATGCCGCCGGCCTCTTCCTGGCCGCAACGTTGCTCCAGCAGGCGGTGAATGTCGGGGCCACCTACGTCGGAGCCAGTGTTGGCTGGATTGCCACCAACCAGCTTCGGGTGGATGTGGCCGCGCACTGTCTGAGGCTTGACATGTCGTTCCACAAATCCCAGACCTCGGGAGCGATCATCGAGCGGGTCGACGGGGATATCAACGCCCTGTCGAATTTTTTCTCGAGCTTCGTGATTACGCTGCTCAGCAATGCCGTTCTCATGGTCGGCATGCTCGTCCTCCTGTACCGGGAAGGCTGGCAGATCGGGACAGGCATGCTGTTATTCGTGGTCTTCGCGCTCGCTTCCATTCAATACATACGTCGGTTCGCCGTTCCCCACTGGGGCAAGCTACGGGAAATCAGCGCCCGCTTCTACGGATTTCTTGGAGAGCACCTGGAGGGGACGGAGGATACCCGGGCCAACGGGGCGACGGGATATGTGATGCACCGGTTTCATCTGCTGATGAGGGAGTGGCTGCCGCTGCGCATCCGCGCCTTTCTCGGCTGGGCCTCGATGTGGATCACGACCCTCCTGGTGTTTACGGTCGGCAGCGCGGTCGCTTTTGCTATCTGTTATTCCATGTGGAAGCAGGGGGCGATCACGCTCGGCGCTGTGTATATGATCTTCTACTATACGGAGCTGATGGCGAGGCCCATCGAGCAGATCCGTACACAGATGGAAGATCTGCAGAAGGCGGATGCGAGCATCATCCGGGTAAGGGAGCTGCTCGCTACCCCGCCTGCCATAACCGACGGTCCGGGGGCGCCGCTGCCGAAGGGTCCGTTGTCCGTTGAATTCGATGGTGTCTCCTTCAGCTACGACGAGCGGGGACGGACCCTCGAGAACCTCAGCTTCCGTCTGGAGCCGGGGCAGGTGCTCGGGCTGCTCGGCCGCACGGGCAGCGGCAAAACGACGATGGCCCGCCTGCTGCTGCGCTTCTACGATGTGAACGCCGGCGCGCTCCGGATCGGCGGCATCGATCTCCGGGAGCCAACGCTAGGCGAGCTCCGCAGCCGGGTCGGCATGGTCACCCAGAACATCGAGATCTTCCAGGGCACGCTGCGGGACAACCTGACCTTCTTCGATGAGACGATCGATGACGAGCTGGTGACCGGGGTGCTCGGTGAGCTCGGGCTTCACGACTGGCTGCACTCCCTGCCGGGCGGGCTGGGTACGCAGCTGGAGTCAGGCGGAGGGGGACTGTCTGCGGGCGAAGCCCAGCTGCTGTCGTTCGCGCGGGTGTTCCTGGCGGATCCGGGTCTCGTCATTCTCGACGAAGCCTCTTCGCGGCTCGATCCTGCGACGGAACAGAGGATCGAACGGGCGATGAACCGGCTGCTTGTCGGGCGGACCTGTATCATCATCGCCCACCGGCTCGCCACGATCGAACGGGCCGACCGGATCCTCATCCTGGAAGACGGGCGCATCATCGAGGAAGGGCAGAGGGAAGTGCTTCGCGGGGATCCCGAGTCCCGGTATGCCCGGATGCTGCAGGTGGGAATGGAGGAGATGCTGGTATGACGACCTTTACGTTCCTGTGGCGGCTGACCCGCTACAGGCTGGGGCTTTATTTGCTGAATGCGCTCGCCTGGACGCTGATCTATCTGGCGCCGATCGTGCCGGGGCTGCTCACGAAGGCATTCTTCGATATGCTCTCCGGCAGTTCGCCTTATTCGCTGAGCCTCGGCATGATTATTGTGCTGCTGCTCGCAGCCGCACTCGCCCGGGTGGTGCTGATTCTCTTCGGCTTCATGACCGATGTGCAGTTCCGGTTCCGGGTCGGCGGCCTGCTGCGCCGCAACCTGCTCAGCCATGTGCTCAAGGAGCCGGGTGCCCGGGCAATCCCCACTTCGCCCGGCGAAGCGATCTCTTCCTTCCGAGACGATGTCGAGCAGGTGGAGGAGACGGTCAGCTGGTCGGTGGATGCGTTCGGCATGACGCTGTTCGCGGCGGTCTCCTGTTTCATCCTCATCCGCATTAACGCGGAGATGACGTTGTGGGTGTTCCTGCCGCTCGTGGTGGTCGTCACTGTCGCCCAGCTCTCGACCGCGATGCTGCAGAAGTACCGAGCGGCGAGCCGGGAAGCGACGAGCCAGGTCACTGGCGCGATCTCGGAGATGTTCAGCACCGTGCAGTCGATCCAGGTCGCGGGGGCGGAGGACCGAGTGATCCGGCGGTTCCGTGAGCTCGGCGAACAGCGGCGCGATGCGATGCTGAAGGACCGGCTCATGAGCACGTCGCTGGAGTCGATCTTCAGCAATGCCGTCAATTTCGGTACGGGCCTGATCCTGATTCTCGCCGCCGACTCCATGCGCAGCGGAGCCTTCACGGTCGGGGACTTTGCTTTATTCGTATACTATTTGAATTTCGTTACCCAGTTTATCCAGAATTTCGGCAAGTTCATGACCTACTATAAGCTGAGCACCGTAGCGCAGCAGCGGCTGCAGAGCCTGCTGCAGGGAGCTCCGCCGCAGAAGATGACAGAACATCATCCGCTGCTCCTGCGGGGGAATCTCCCGGAGCCGCAGGAAGCGCAGCGGTCAGAGGAGGACCGGCTCCACCAGCTCAGCGTGGCCGGCCTCACGTACCGTTACCCCGAGACGGGGAGAGGCATCGAAGATATTCATCTGGAGCTCGGGAGGGGATCGTTCACGGTAGTGACCGGCCGGGTCGGTTCGGGCAAAACGACGCTGGTGCGGACGCTGCTCGGCCTCCTGCCGAAGCAGGCCGGGGAGGTGCGGTGGAACGGAAGGAAGGTCGAAGAGCCATCCGACTTCTTCATCCCGCCGCACAGTGCCTACACGCCGCAGATCCCAAGGCTGTACAGCGATACGCTCGAGAATAATATCCTGCTCGGGATGAAGCAGGATGAAGCGAGGCTGGCGCGTGCCGTACATGCGGCGGTGCTCGAAGAGGACCTCGAGCGGCTCGGCAGCGGCATGGACACCGTCATCGGCCCGCGTGGCGTGAAGCTCTCCGGCGGCCAGGCCCAGCGCACGGCGGCGGCCCGCATGTTCGTCAGGGAGGCGGAGCTGCTCGTCTTCGACGACCTCTCCAGCGCCCTCGACGTCGACACGGAGAGCAAGCTGTGGGAGCGGCTCGAGGCCCAGCGCTCCGGCGCCGCCTGCCTCGTCGTATCCCACCGCAAGGCGGCGCTTGCCCGGGCGGACCGCATTCTCGTGCTGAAGGACGGCCGGATCGAGGCCTCGGGCACCTTGGCGGAGCTGCTGGAGACCAGCGAGGAGCTGCAGCGGCTATGGCACCGGGGCGAGGGATGAAGCGCCGCATGCTGTGGGCAGAGCCGTCCGCGGGCGGCTATTTCCCGGGGAAGCGCAGAAGTCGACAAGTTTCGGCACATGCGGCGGCGGCTGCAGCAGGCAGTCATAAAAGGGGGGGCCCTCTTGCGCTGCTGAATACGGCATTCGCCCGCCCGGTTTCATCCGGGGGGTGGGCCTTCTCTTTAGCGCATTCCATTTCTCTTCAACCTGCCTAGACTTCAAGCTTACTTCAATCTGGCAAGGCCCTCCAGGTTTCGGACATGGAGGGTTTTGTTATGCAGTACGCATACCCGCAAGGTGCCCGTCCTCACGGCGAAGCCTTGGGACATCCGGATTCGCCAGCCGTCCCCGGCTATTTGCCGCAGCGGTACAGGAAGGCATCGAGCGTAAGCCGCTCCTGGTCGCCGGTCGCGAGGTCTTTGACCTGGACGGTACTTGGGTCGTCGTCCTCGCCGAGCAGCAGCAGATAAGAAGCGCCGGCCCGGTTCGCCGACTTCAGCGCCTGCTTCCAGCCGGCCGGCTCCAGCGGAGAGTCGGCGCTGAGTCCCGCCCGGCGTACGGAAGCGAGGACCGGGAGCAGCCGGGGAATGGCCGCTTCGCTCGCAGGGACGACCCAGACGTCGGGGCCGCCGGCATCGGCAGCCGGCAGAACCTTGGCTTCCCGCAGGAGCAGCAGCGTCCGTTCGAGGCCGATCCCGAAGCCGGCGGCCGGCAGCGGAGGTCCGCCGAGCTCGGCGTACAAGGCATTGTAGCGGCCGCCGCCGGAGACCGCCGAACCCCGGTGCAGGATCTCGAACACGGTGCCTGTATAATAGTCGAGTCCGCGGACGAGCAGCGGATCCCGCTCGTAGGCCAGGCCCAGCGAATCCAGCAGGGCGTCGACACCGGCGGCATGTTCGCTGCAAGGGCGGCAGAGCGCTGCCGAGAGCAACGGGGCGTCCGCCAGCCGGCTCCGGCAGGCGGTCTGCTTGCAGTCCAGCGCCCGCATAGGGTTCAGCTCTGTCCTCCGGATGCAGTCGGGGCAGAGCGCATCGGCCGCTTCCCGCAAGAAGGCCTGGAGCCGGACCGTATACGCCCCTCTGCACCCCGGACAGCCGACGCTGCCGACCGAGACGGTCAGGCCGGGCAGGCCGAGCTCTTCATAGAACTGCAGGGCGCAGGCGATCAGCTCCGCGTCGGCCAGCGGAGAGGCGCTGCCGACCGATTCCATGCCGAATTGGGTGTGCTGCCGCAGCCGCCCCTGCCCGGGACGCTCATAGCGGAACATCGGGCCGATGTAATAGAGCTTCAAGGGCAGGGGGCCGGTATAGAGCCTCCCTTGCAGGACGGCACGGGCTGCGCCCGCCGTGCCTTCCGGGCGCAGCGCAAGCTGCCGGCCGCCCCGGTCGGTCAGCGTATACATCTCCTTCTCCACAATGTCGGTGGCCCCTCCGACGCTGCGGCTGTAGAGCTCTTCGTATTCCAGGAGGGGCGTACGAATTTCCCGGGCATGATGCAGCTTCGCCACCTTTCTTGCCGCGTCTTCCATACGGTGCCACAGCGGGCTTTCCTGAGGCAGCACATCAGCTGTGCCGCGGGGGCGGTTCCATTCTTTTGTTGCCATTGTCGTATCCCTCCTGATTCTGAAATAGTGAATAAACTATGCAGCAGGCTTCCTGTGCCGCGAACGGAACGCCAAAAAGCCCCATCCCAAACGGGACGAGGCTTCAGCTCGCGGTACCACCCATGTTATGCCGCACCGATCCTTCGGTCGAGGGGAGCACGGCATCGCTCTGTAGGGGTCAAGACGACTAACCCCTCTTCCGCTGATAACGGTGGAAGTCTCCGGTGCCGCCTACTTTAGCAATCATCCCCGGAGAGGGCATGGCTGCGGTTCGGGACACGGCTCAAGGGTGTGTTTCGGTCTCTTCGTACGGCCGGTTCGCACCATCCACCGGTTCTCTGAACGTACATGGGAATAGACCTACTCTCCCTGTCAACGCCTGCATGCTATGAGGATATGGTAAATATGGATATTAGTCCCATACAAACTTACAAATATTCTACATGGGGGGATTCGGGATTGTCAAGAGGGCTCCTCCACAGATGGACGGCAGGGGGTTAGCGCCGCTGCACCTGCACGCCGACCGACTCCGAGACGCCGATGACTTTCTCCTGGGAATCGACCACCTTGATCTGTACGTGCAGCGTACCGGTGCCGCCGATCAGTTCCTTGGGAACCAGGGCCTGCAAGAGCGTCTCGCTGCGCCAGGTCGTCGGCACGGCCTGCCCGTCGATGTAGACGGTGCAGCCGAGCCCGTACCGGCCCCCTTCGAGGGTCAGCTGCAGCGGGCTCTGGCCGCCCTGCAGGGCGGACGGCGATCCGGTCGTGACCCGCTCCAGACGTGGAGGGCCGTAGCCAAGCTCGAACGGTGATTCGCTGCGCTGCGGAGCAAGCTGCCGGGCGGTGGCGAGCTGCTCGGCCTGGACCCGCGCATAGTCCCGTGCCAGCTCGGGATCCACGCCGTACTTCGCATACTGAGCCTCCGGCGGGAGGATGGGCAGCTTCGCGGAGAGCCGGGACAAGTAGTCCGTGAATTCGCTCCCTTCCCGGTTCGCCATCTTGAGCACATAAGGGCTGAGGAAGGAAGGGCTGATATGGAGTTCATCCTTCTGCTCCCGGGGAAGGTAGTTGTTCCAGATGGCGAGGGGCACCGTGTGCATTTTCTCCAGGAAGTCGGGATCGTCCGTACCCGAGATATACCCGGTGTCCACATAAGCGTCGTATTTCTCGAGCGAAGGCAGGTGGTCGCCGAAGAATACAATAATTGTCGGCTCCCTTACCATGCTGTAATGGGTGACGAGCTGCTGCAGCATCCGGTCGGCACCCGACATGCCTTGGGCGAGCGTTTCGGCCAGCCCGATCGTGCCCGCCGAGATCCCCGTTCTTCCCTTGATGTCGATCGTATTGCGTTTGAATTTGCCCGGATAATAGTGAAAGTGGTTCTCCATCGTGTTGGCGAAAATAAAGTCGGCGCCAGGGCTCCGCTGACTCTCTTCGATGATCCGCCGTCCCACCGCCGCATCGCCCATATACGGCCCCACATACTCGTCCGGATCGAAGTATTCCAGGGAGATGTACCGGGAGAAGCCGAGATGCCGGTAGACATCCGAGGACGTGAAGTACCAATGGTGAAACGGCGTGATGGCGGTCGCAGTGTAGCCTTGAGCCGACAGGATCGTAGCAAGCGAAGGCGTAGGCTGCTTGATGAACTGCTCGTACACGATCGAATTGTCAGGGAAAAAACGGTAAGATAGACCGGTCAGCACCTCAAGCTCCACATTCGCCGTGCCTCCGCCGAACATGGGGGACAGCATCGTGCCGTGCGTGAAGCTGCGCTGCAGGGAATGGAAGAACGGGATCGGATCCCGGCTGAACGTAAGTCCCGGCAGCTGGGTAGGATCCCAGAAGGCTTCGCTGAGCAGCACAATGATGTTAGGCGGCTTCTGGAGCTCTTCGGGAGACAAGGAGAGCGGCTTGCTGAGATCGGGAAGCGGCACCGGATCCTCGGGTTTGCTGTATTCCGACGCGCTGAAGGTCAGCACAAGTAGGAGGGTGGCCGCCGCAGCGGTCCACCGGGAATAACGCGCCATAGGTCATGTCTCCTGTAATTTGTATGCGTTTGCTTATGGAAAGTAATGTTATTATAGCACGAGAGGCGCCATGAGAGATACAGGTTGGGCAGACCACCAGCGAATTAAAGTTATACAACACACTAAACAAACGTAATTTATATTTGTTTGACAATACAACAACTAATTAATAAGATATCTGTATATAATTTGCATGAAGGAGTGCTGTGCTCATGGGGGAACATCAACCGTCCGAACTGCTGTGGTCCGCAACCGCGGAGGAATTGAAAAGAGGCTACCGTCTGGAAGCCGAAACCGGGGTCTACCGCTGCCTGGCCTGCGGGTCCGAATCGGAACAAGGCGTGATCTATCCGGCAGGTGAGGGGCGGGATGGATTGTATCTCGATGCCGAGAAATGGATGAAAGAGCATGTGGTATCCGCCCACCGTTCCATGATGCACTATTTGACGGGACTCGACAAGAAGTGGACCGGTCTGTCCGATCTGCAGCGCAGCCTGCTGCTTCTGTTCCACGAGGGAGTCAGCGATGGGGAGATTGTGAAGCGGAAGCTCGGGGGAGGGAGCGCCTCGACCATCCGTAATCACCGGTTCATGCTCAGAGAGAAGGAGAAGCAGGCCCGGCTGTTTCTGGCGATGATGGAGCTGCTCAAGGAGAGCAAGGGAGCTGCAGCTTCCAAAACCGGGAGTGCCGCTTCCTCTGCAGGCGGGCGCGAGGACGACGGGCTGCCCGAGGGACTCGGCAAGCTGTTCCCGGACGGCGCGTTCGGCCCGCTGCGACGCTGGCCGGGCAAGGAGAGTCTGCGGATCCGGATCGCCGGCCTCCTCTCGCAGCGCTTCGAACCCCGCAAACGGTATACCGAGAAGGAAGTGAGCGAAGTGCTAGAACAGGCTTGGCCGGATTATGCCGTCCTGCGCCGGTATATGATCGAATACGGATTCATGGAGCGCGAAGATGACGGCAGCGCGTACTGGCTGACGGAGGAGAAGGAGTCCCCAGCGGCTGGGGAGAACCAAGCTGCCGGAGAGAGCCTGGCCGCCGGTGCGGTACCCGGCCGGGAGAAGCGCAAAGAGCTGCTGCTTGCCTATGAAGAGAGCGAGCGCCCAGCCGGTGTATACCGGATCGTCAACCGGAGTACCGGCCGGATGCTAGTCGGCAGTTCCCCGAACCTCGGCGGTGCCAAGAACCGCAGCTGGTTCCAGCTGGAGAACGGCGGGCATCCGAACACGGCGCTGCAGGAAGAGTTCCGCAGCGCCGGCGGGGAAGGCTTTGCATTCGAAGTGCTGGAGGAATGCCCGGTACAGGAGCTCGCGTCCCGGGAGGCGGGAGAGGCGCTCGCCCGGCTTGAAGCCAAGTGGCTGGAAGAGCTTCAGCCCTATGGGGAGCGGGGCTACCATCCCGCGCCGGGGGAGGGCGGAGCCCGCCGTTAGGGAGTTGTGAGGCTTGCATCAGGGAGGCAAGCTTTTCAAACCCGGCAGGGGTGCGCTATGATAAGAGAGGATTCTGCGTGACCTGCCGGGAGGATTGAGGGCAATGGATACTTATGCTTGTTTGTACGTTATACGGGGAGAGCCTTTCCGTTCGGGAACCTGCTTGAACCTGGCCGCTCCGGAGACGGTGGTCGGCCGCGCTTCCAATACGTATTCGCCGGATTTCGCGTTCTCCAATGCGTTCATCTCGCGCAAACATATATTGATCCGCCAGGAGGGCGAGCAGGCGGTGCTGTACGACTGCGGCAGCCGTCACGGTACGGAGCTCAACGGCGAGCTGATCGAACCGGGCCGCGCTTATCCGCTGCAGTCCTTCGACATCATCAAGCTGGCCAAGGGGATGACCGTCATGCACTTCTCGTATCTCTTCGCCGACCGGACGATGGAGCTGGAGCCGCTGAGCATCACCCAGCGCCTCGAAGCGCCGCTCGGCCCGATGGCGATCCACTGGGAGAAGAGGGAGTGCGTGGTAGACGGCAGGCGGATCGCGATGTCCGAGAAGGAGTACCTGCTGCTGCAGCTGCTCCACGACCAGGCGAACCGGCTGGTGCCTATTCCGGAGATTAAGGAATGCGTGTGGCCGGAGCGGTCCGCCGGGCCGGGCGGGGCGCCGGACGTCACCATGGACGAGCTCAACGCGCTGGTTTACCGGATCCGCAAGAAATACGGCAAGGACACCTTCCTGATCTCCTCGGTCCGCGGGAGCGGCTATGTGTTGGAGACGGATGCGAGAAGCCATGCCAAATGATACGGCGACTAGAGAAAGCGGGGCTTCGCGAATGAATTATTTTGAAGTGGAAGGTGCGGGATCCCTGCACGGTGAGGTCCGTATCCCCGGATCCAAGAACAGCTCGCTCGCTCTGCTGGCGGCTGCTTGTCTGGCGGACGGAATCGTGACGCTGGAGGGCATTCCGGCCATCGATGATGTCCGGGTGATCGGACGGATCGGGCAGGATATCGGGCTGGCCATGCGGTGGTCCGACCAAGGGGAGCTGATCCTGGACCCCCGTTATCTGCACAGCGCGGTAATCGATCCGGGCAAAGCGTCGAGCTTCCGGGCTTCGTATTACTTCGCGGGGGCGCTGCTGGCCAAATTCGGCCGGGTAACGGTGGGCTTCCCGGGAGGCGATAATTTCGTCTCGCGTCCGATCGACCAGCACCTGAAGGCCTTCCAGGCGCTCGGCGCCAAAGTGAGCACCTGTGCGGACTCGTATACGGTAGAGGCTCCCGAGCTTAGGGGAGCGGACATTTACTTCGACACCGTTACCTCGGGAGCGACGATCAACGCCATGCTGGCGGCCGTCAGAGCCCGGGGGACGACCCATCTGTATCATGCGGCAGTCGATCCGGAAGTAGTCGATACGGCCGCGTTCCTGAGTGCGCTCGGCGCCAAGATATACGGTGCGGGGACGGACCGGATCCGGATCGTCGGCGTCCCGTATCTGGACGGGGGCCGGCATACGGTCATTCCTGACCGTCTGATCGCGGGCACCTTCCTGATGGCCGCCGGCATGACGGGCGGGGAGGTTACCGTGCGCGACGTGATCCCGGAGCATCTCGGCTCCTGCCTCGCGAAGCTCGGCGAAGCCGGGGTGGACACCGTATGCCGCGACAACAGCATTACCGCTTACGGGAGCGGATCGGTGCGGGCTGTCCGGGTGCGGGCCGCGATGTATCCCGGCTTCGCTACGGATCTGCAGCAGCCGATGACGGCGCTTCTGACCCAGGCGAAGGGCAAGAGCATCGTTACGGACCGCGTGTTCCCGAACCGGTTCCAGCATGTGCCCCAGCTGCGGCGGATGGGAGCGGACATCGAGGTGCGCGGGGAGACGGCGTTCATCCGGGGCGGAAGGCCGTTGACCGGCGGATGGGTGCATGCGACCGATGTGCGTGCAGGCGCCTGCCTGATCCTGGCCGGATTGTCGGCGGAGGGAGTAACGCGGATCACCGGAACGGAGCATATCCAGCGCGGATACGAGGACGTGATCGGAAGCTTCCGGGCGCTGGGGGCCAAGATGGAACTGAAGTCGGGCGCGCAAGCGCAGCAGGCGTCCTTCTTGTTGTCTTCGGATTGTTCTTGAAGCTCATGTGAATCGGATCACAGCATAAGAGATAAGAAGCAGGTACACTTTACGGTGCAGCCTGCTTTTTTTGTTGTACTCCCGGCCTTCCTGGCCCTCCAGATCTTCCTGCACGAGTGTAAGAGGGGGGAGGCGCGGTTTCTGCCGCGTCTTTCAAGTGTAAGAAAGAGGACAGGCCCCATTGATAGCTCTATAACGTTTCTCTCTAATTCCTTTAAATAGAACATACTATTTACTTGATAACGCCAATATGATATGTTTTATTTGTCGTGAATCCGCTTTCTATATTGTGGAATCTGAGAGATACGGAGTCTTAAAGGAGGCATGGAAAGTCCATATTTTGGGCACAATGAGAAAAGGTCCCATCCGATATGTATTCTATACCAACCCTGATAGAGAATGGAGTGCAGCCCATGGAAAGAACATTCTTGATGGTTAAGCCCGACGGTGTACGGAGACAGCTGGTCGGCCGGCTCGTACAGCGCTTTGAGGAAAGAGGGTTCCAGCTCACCGCCGCCAAGCTGGTCGTCTTCGGCCGCGAGCAAGCCGAGAGGCACTATGCAGAGCACCGGGAGAAGCCCTTCTTCGGCGAACTGGTGGATTTCATTACGTCCGGTCCCTGCTTTGCGATGGTATGGGAAGGCGATAACGTGGTACAGCTTACGCGCAATATGATCGGCAAGACGGACCCGCTCGAGGCGGCGCCCGGGACGATTCGCGGGGATTATGCGGTACATAAAGGCTTCAACGTCATCCACGGCTCCGATTCCGTGGAAAGTGCCGAACGAGAGATCGCGAATTTCTTCCATGCAGAGGAACTCATCACATACGACTGTCCGCTGCGGGTATGTATCTAGCCGGAGCTTAACGGCCTAGAGGCGATGGTTTTGTTTGTCGTACGCGAACTGCTTGTTCTCAGGGACAAGCAGTTTTTTGCATAGATTAAGAATTTATATTTCGCCTGGGCTCGATCCTGTGATCTTATATATCTTATTAACATGCATCGTCCTCAAAGTAGGGCGAAGCCGTTTATCTTGATAGTATAGAATCGCATCGCTTTAAAGAAGCGGGGTACGCATAGAAGAGTAAAAGGGCTGGGTATGGGGGGAGGAGCGAAGCGACCGCCTTTAAAGTCATGTGGCTATCGCTAAGAAATTAATTCATGTCCACAGGACTTTAACAGCGGCTGGAACCCCATACCCCTCCCTCACCGTGCACCAACGTATGGACTGGTACGCAGAGATCTTAAAGGACGCCGACAGGCGTTTTTCTTACAGCGCAATGTAAAGAACCCTTGACAATGATGATGAGGTAAAGTATCCTTTACGTAAAGTAAGTTTTACAATTTTGGATGGATGGGAAAGGCGGCTGGACCGCCCGGAAGGGAAGAGCAGCAGTGAGGAATCGGATTAAAGACATGCGGACGGCGCGCTCCTGGACCCAGGAGCAGCTCTCGGAGCGCATCGGAGTGTCCCGGCAGACGGTGATCTCCATTGAAAGCGGGCGCTACAACCCTTCGCTCGAGCTGGCGTTCAAGCTGGCCCGGACGTTCGGGTGCCCCATTGAGGATTTGTTCCTGTGGGATGAGGCGGAAGAACAGTAACTGTCTGGGCCAAGGCAGCAACCAGCTGAAGAACAGCCGGAAAATGGGAGAGGAGAGCGGCGTATGAATGAGATGTGGGGATGGGTTGGAATCATTGGCGGGCCGGGGTTCGGGCTGATAATATGGTGGGTAGCAAGGAGGGCGGGAGTCCGCTCAAGGCAGATCGACGAGCGTTATCTGCATGGCTGGCTGAAGGCGAGGTCGGCGGCCTGGTTCTGTACCCTGGCCGCGATTCTGCTGCTGTTCGTGCTGTACAGGTTGGGCGTGCGGCTGTCGGTCCCCGAGACGCTGGGGATTCTTCTGATGGCTCACCTGGTGTCTTGGGGAGCGGCGGGGACCTATCATACGATCCGGGGATAAGACTGCAGCGGCTGCGGTGGAGTGGAGTTTGTCCTTCCCCCGCAGTGCTCACGAACGGGAGGGCTGATTCCGGCCCCGAGTCATGGTTTATTGTATAACATTACCAAATCCAATAAGTTTGTGACAGCGGATGTACGGGGATTTGAAGTTTGCCCGAGAATTCGTTACATTGGTAAAGTAAGGCATCGGCTTTCCAGCCGAAGCCCCGGTTACATCCCTATTTTTGAGGTCCATTCAAAGGAGAATATTCATCATGAGAGATCCCCGATTGAAAGTGTTCGCGCGCAATCTTGTGCGCTACTCGGTCAACCTGCAGCCCGGAGAGAACATCCTGATCGAGCTGATCGGCCTGCGCGATCAGGAATTGACCAGGTGTCTAATCGAAGAGGTGTATGCGGCCGGCGGCTTCCCGTATATCGAGTACCGCGATCCGGCGGTGACCCGTTCCCTGATGCTCGGCGGCTCGCTTGCGCTGTACCGCCAGATGGCGGAGATCGAACTCGAGCGGATGAAGAAGATGCATGCTTATCTCGGCGTGCGCAGCGGCGACAATATTACGGAGACCTCCGACGTACCCGATGACAAGCTGAGGCTCTACTTCAAAGAATACCAGCGTCCGGTTACTGACCAGCGCGTCAACCATACGAAGTGGTGCATCATGCGCTACCCGACGCCTTCGATGGCCCAGCTGGCGAATACGAGCACGGAAGCATTCGAGGACTTCTACTTCCAGGTCTGCAACCTCGACTACAGCAAAATGTCCGCCGCGATGGATTCGCTCGTCGAGCTGATGGAGAAGACCGACAAAGTGCGCCTCGTGTCCGGGGGGACGGACCTCACATTCTCCATCAAAGGCATTCCGGCGATCAAGTGCGCCGGCGAGAACAATATTCCGGATGGAGAAGTCTACACTTCCCCGGTCAAGGATTCGGTGAACGGCGTCATCTCCTACAACGCGCCGACGATCTACCAAGGGATCGTCTTTGAGAACGTGGTGCTGCGCTTCGAGAACGGCCGGATCGTCGAGGCGGCAGCCAACGAGTCGAAGAAGCTGAACGACATCCTGGACACGGACGAGGGCGCCCGCTATATCGGCGAGTTCGCGATCGGCGTCAACCCGTACATCCAGAATCCGATGAAGGATATCCTCTTCGATGAGAAGATCGACGGCAGCATCCACTTCACGCCGGGCAACGCTTACGAGAGCGCCGACAACGGCAACCGCTCGTCCGTCCATTGGGACATGGTGCTTATCCAGCGTCCGGAATACGGCGGCGGGGAGATCTATTTTGACGACCGCCTGATCCGCAAGGACGGCCGCTTCGTCGTCCCTGAGCTCGAGAAGCTCAACCCGGAGAACCTGAAGTAAGCCGGATATGAAGTAAGCCGGATGGCCGGCCGATCTGACGGTGCCCTGTGCGGGCAGGGGCGGTCGGCCGAAGCAGTACATAGGCAAGAATAACAATAAGACCGTTCCTCGGGAGGAGCGGTCTTATTGCGTTCAGGGAAGCGGGGCGGGCGGATGATAGACCCCGGCGGAACTCTATTTCTATACACTGTACATTCAGCGCCAGCGGGGAGCAGTGCCGATCGCTGTGGGCCGGATGGCCGGAGACGGCCCGCCATGGCAGACGGTAGTGGCATTCCAGCTTCGGCATGCCAAGAGCACTGGAGGACGGGCTTTCACTTCCCCCCGGCCGCGGAGGACTTGCGGTACTGCAGCGGAGAGATGCCGCAGATCGACTTGAACACGCGTCCAAAATGCGTGGACGAATCGAAGCCGACCTCGCCGGCCACCTCGGTGATGCGCTTCGAGGTGCCTGCCAGCAGCTTGCGCGCTTCGTGGACCCGCAGCCGCTGGATGTACTCGACAAGGGTGAAACCCGTCGCCTCCTTGAAGATGCGGCAGAGGTAATACGGCGAGATGTGGAAGCGGTCCGCCAGCACCTGCAGCGACAGCTCCTCGTGGAACGAGACGTTGATGTGCTGCACGATATCCGATACCTTGCGGTGCAGGGAGGTGGGATGCTCGGCGCGTCCGCCGGCCTCCGCTGCCTGCTCCTTCTTCCGCCAGCGGTACAGCCACAGGAGCAGCTCTGCGAGGTACAGTCTCAGCGCGCTGCCGGCACCCGGCTCGTCCGGATGGCTTTGCTCGGCGAGCATGGTGGTCAGGAGGAGCTCGATGCGCTGGCGGTCCTTGGGCTCCGGCCGGACGACCGGGATCTGGCCGAAGGCGTCGAGGAGGTCGGCATCCATGGCCGGAAGCAGGCCGCCGAGCCATTCCGGCTTGAAGTTGACGAGGATCCGTTCGTGCTCGGAGCTGTGGGCATCCGTCGTCCGGTGAAGCACGGAGGGCTCGATGAGGACGAGATCGCCTTCCCGGACGAGATAAGACCGGTCCTTGATGAAATAATAGCGGGAGCCCGACTTCATATAATAGATTTCATAGGTTTCGTGGGCGTGGTCGGATTCCATATTGAACGAAGAGGACCGGTGGGCGTGGTGCAGAATGAAATCGGGCTCGTCTGCAGGATGAACGGACGGGACCCGGGGGTTCCCGGACGGTGTCATGGCGTTAGGCTCCTTTCTGATTCAGAATAAGGGAGAATCATGTATAATCAATATATGTTGAAAATTAAGAAATAAAGCAATTTTTGTGCTGAATACCTATCGATCTTGCGCTATACTCCAACTATACCTTATCCCCTAGAGGAGGAGCAATACATGACTACAGAGCGCAAAACGTATGCCCTGGTCGGGACCGGAGGCCGTGCGGCATTTTTCTATAAGGCCATTGTATCCGATTTCAAAGAAACGTCCCGGCTCGTCGCCTTCTGCGATGTGAACCAGACCCGGATGAATTATGCGAACAAGCAGATCGGCGAACTGGGAGCAGAGCCTGTGCCTACTTACAAAGCGCATGAGTTCGACCGGATGATCGAGGAGACAAGGCCGGATGTGGTTATCGTGACGTCCGTCGACCGGACGCACCATACGTACATTATCCGGGCGATGGAGCTCGGATGCGACGTTATGACCGAGAAGCCGATGACCGTCGATGAGGACAAATGCCAGGATATTCTGGATGCCGTGAAACGGACAGGCCGCCAGCTGCGCGTCACGTTCAACTACCGGTATTCGCCGCACAACACGAAGATCCGCGAGCTGATCGAGGACGGCGTGATCGGCGACGTGCACGCGGTCCACTTCGAATGGCTGCTGAACACGAAGCACGGCGCGGACTACTTCCGCAGATGGCACCGCGACAAGCGCAACAGCGGCGGGCTGCTCGTGCACAAGTCGACGCACCACTTCGATCTCGTGAACTTCTGGCTGAACAGCCAGCCGCAGACGGTGTTCGCCCTCGGCGATCTCATGTTCTACGGCAAAGAGAACGCGGAGAAGCGCGGCGTCACGGAGTTCTACCAGCGGGCGACCGGCAGCAAGGCGGCGGAGAACGACCACTTCGCGCTGCATCTCGACCAGAACGAGTCGCTGAAGAGCATGTATCTCGATGCGGAGCATGAAGACGGCTACCAGCGCGACCAGAGCGTGTTCGGCGAAGGGATCTCCATCGAGGATACGATGGGCGTCATGGTACAGTACAAGAGCCGTGCGATCCTGACGTACTCCCTGCATGCCTATGCGCCGTGGGAAGGCTTCCGCGTAGCGTTCAACGGAACGAAGGGGCGCATCGAGATGGAGGTTGTCGAGTCCTCCTACGTGAATTCGGGCGGGGATCAGGCGCTCGAAGGCGCAGTCGTCGGCAAAAAGATCATCGTCCACCCAGTCTTCGAAGCGCCGTACGAGGTGCAGGTGAAGGAGGGCAAGGGCGGCCACGGCGGGGGCGATCCGGTTCTCCTGAACGACCTGTTCGGCACGCCGGAGCCGGACCGCTTCGGCCGCGCGGCATCCCATGTGGACGGCGCGATGTCGATCCTCACCGGGATCGCGGGCAACCGCTCGATCCGCACGGGCCAGCCGGTGCGAGTCTCCGAATTGGTTCAGTTCTAAAAGGTATGGTACACTAATTAAAAATAAGTATAGCGGCCCCCGGATGCAGCCTGCCTGCAGCCGGGGGTCCGCTTGCGTAGGAAAGAGGCGCCGCCACCTCATGATGACCCGCTTACTCACGACGATCGCCGTCACCGCGCCCGGCGGACTGCTGTTCTCCTGGCTGCATATCCCGCTGAGCTGGATGCTCGGACCCCTCGCCGCGGCCGTACTGTGGCAGGCCTTGGCGGCCACAAGAGGACCGCTGCTTGCCTGGCCGGCAGCGTGCCGTAATGCCGGCCTGCTGCTGCTGGGCTATGCGATGGGCCTAGCGTTCACGGCGGACAGCGCCCGCCAGATTGCGGCACAGCTGCCGGCGATGGCGGCGGCGACGCTGCTGACTGTCGGCTTCAGCCTGCTGGCCGGATACTGGACCGCGCGCCGGGCCGGGGTGTCGCCGCAGAGCGGGATCATCGGCAGCGTGCCGGGCGGGCTGAGCCAGATGGTGCTCGTCAGCGAGGAGACGCCGGGAGCGGATGGCACCGTCGTCGCCTTCATGCAGACGATCCGGCTGCTCACGGTGATATTCGCGGTGCCCTTCCTCGCCGTGCATGGTCTTGCGGATCCGTCGGCTCTAGCGCCTGCCGTGCCGGCTCCGGCCGCTGCTCAGGCGGCTGCGTCTCCGCTAGGCTTGGCCGCAGCCGTCGTACTGATTCCGCTGGCCGCCCTGCTGGCGGTGCGCTTCAAGCTGCCGACGCCGTGGTTCCTCGGCCCGCTGCTGGCCTCCGCCGTGCTGATGATCGCCGGCCTCGTACCGCCCCATCTGCCTGCGCCGCTGCAGCTGGCCGCGCAGTGGAGCCTCGGCATCTACCTCGGCCTCGGCATCAAGCTCAGCGGTCTCGCCGGATGGCGCCGCCTGCTGCCTTACTCGCTGCTCACCGGCGTGGGGCTTGTGCTCTTCTCGCTGGCGCTCTCGGTTGCCTTCGGCCGGCTGCTCCCGATGACTACGCTACCGCCTTCCTCAGCACCTCGCCGGGCGGCATGACCGAGATGGGCGTCACCGCCTCCCTGATCGGGGCAGATGTGACGCTGGTCGTCGCCTTCCAGATGTTCCGGATTCTGTTCATTCTCTTCGCGGTGCCGTACCTGCTGCGGTGGGGCTTCCGCCGGGCGGCTGCCCGGAGCCCGGAAGCTGAGGGCAGCCCGGAGAGGGCGGCGGAGCGCCCCAGGTCATAATTCGGTACGCTGCCGTATGGTGATGTGCAGGACGTGCAGGACGTGCAGGCATCCGGAGGGCAGCGGGCGGAGCCGTATCCATCCGGCAGATCTTGCTCCGTCGCCGCGGTTCTCGGCACGGCAGCCGGCCAGCTCTTGGGAAGCGCCGGCGGGCAGAGACGCCCGTAAGCCGTATCGCGCCTGTCCACTTCGGCGTGCAGCTGAGCCGCCCGGTGATTCCCGGCGGCTCAGCTCTTTGCCTTGATAGGGGCAGACGCAGCGCACACTGATTAGCCCCGGGCGAGCTATGGCAGCCTGGGGCTTATTCGGCGTTATTGCGGTAATGCAGCGGATGCCTCGCGGATGTACGCCTGGAACTCGCGCATCGCATAGCTGAGATATTTGTGTTTCGGCCAGATGACGACGAGGTTCCACGGAATGACCGGATCGGTAAGCTCCAGCGTGCGCACGCCGCGGTTCGTGATCTTGGAGCAGATGGCCTGCGGGATGATCGAGATCCCTACACGGGCAGCCACCATCTCGGCGAGGAGGTCCCACTGGGAGCTCTCGTACACGATGGACGGCTCGAAGCCGAGCTCCCTGCATGCCCGCATGACGTGCCGGCGGACGGCGAATCCGCGGGGGAAGAGAACGAAGGGCTCACCCCGCAGCTCCTCCAGCCGGACGGTGTCCAGGGCGGCCAGCGGGTGGCTCTCGTGGATCACGAGCGAGAGCTGCTGGAAGAGGAAGGGGAGGGCGTCGAAGCGCTCGGGATCGACAGGCGAGACGACGACCCCCATGTCCAGAGCGCCTTCGAGCAGCAGGCTCTCGACCTTGTTCGCGCCTTCCTCGACCAGATCGAAGTCAATGTAAGGATACTGCGTGCGGAATCCCGCGAGGATGCGGGGGAAGAACACGGAGCCGATCACGGGCGGCAGGCCGATGCGGACGATGCCTTTTTTGAGGTTCACCACATCATCCAGCGCCGTATGCAGACCCTCGTAGGCTTGGAGAACCGACCGGATCTGAGCGACGGCGGCTTCTCCGGCATCGGTAAGCTTGACTGCCTTGCCGGACCGGTCGAGGAGGGTGACCCCGAGCTCCTCTTCCATGGCCTTGACGATCTTGCTGAGGGTGGGCTGGGTCATATGTAGCTCTTCCGCCGCTTTGGTGATGTTCTGGTGCTTCGCAATCACGAGCAGGTAGGACAGCTGTCGGATATCCAATTGTTGGCAACCCCGATTCATAACTTTTTTTCATGAAGACTATGCTATCTCTGAATTTTACCTGCGGATGGCGGGGATGTAAACTGATACTGTACGGATGAACGGCTCCGGTGCGGGCTCGGGATTGTAAGTTGTAAGCGTTTCACCAAACGAAAGCTCACTCATTCACATGAAGAGGGGAAGTGCCCGATGATCATTCAAGTCTTGGCGATTCTGATCGCGTTGGGACTGCTGATGTTTTTTGCCTACAGGGGATATCCGGTCATCGTCTTCGCCCCGGTGTTCACGCTGCTTGCGGTTGTGATCTCGGGGAACGCCCTGCTGCCGAGCTATACGGAGACGTACATGAGCAATGCGGCCAATTATGTCAAAAGCTTCTTCCCCATCTTCCTCCTCGGCGCCATCTTCGGGAAAGTGATGGAGCTCAGCGGGGCGGCGTCATCCATTGCGCAGACGATTGTCAGAGCGCTCGGCTCGCAGCGTGCGATCTTGTCGGTGGTGGCGGCCTGTGCGGTGCTGACGTACGGCGGCGTATCGCTGTTCGTGGTCGCCTTCGCCGTATATCCGTTCGCCGTTGCCATCTTCCGTGAAGCGGATATTCCGAAGCGGCTCATCCCCGGTACGATTGCGCTGGGTGCGTTTACGTTCACAATGGATGCGCTTCCGGGGACCCCGCAGATCCAGAATATCATTCCGACCACCTACTTCGGAACGGATGCCTATGCCGCTCCGCTGCTCGGAACGGTGGGCGGACTCATGGTATTAGCCGGCGGGTTGTTCTGGCTGGAGAGACGCCGGAAGGAGGCGGCCCAGGCGGGGGAAGGCTACGGAACAGGACACAAGAACGAGCCGGAAGTGCTCGAGAACCAGACCTATCCGAATATCTGGATTGCCGTGCTTCCGCTCGTGCTCGTTCTGCTGTTTAACTATCTGCTCAGCCGGGGCGCTCTGACAGTGAATAACTGGTACAGCGCGGAGCTGCTCAAGAGCTTCAACATCGCGAATGTCAAAACGGTCTCGTCTTCCTGGGCGCTCATCATCGCGCTGTGCATTGGGATCGTAGCGGCGCTGTGCATCAACGTCCGTGCGGTGCAGGGCAAGCTGGCGGCCGGATTGACTGCTGCCGCGATGGGTTCGCTGCTCGCCATCTTCAATACAGCTTCGGAAGTGGGTTTCGGCAATGTCGTGAAAACGTTACCAGGATTCAAACTCATCCAGAACTGGATTCTCGGCATCTCCGACAATCCGCTGATCTCCGAAGCGGTGTCCGTGAACATTCTCGCCGGTGTGACCGGGTCAGCCTCCGGCGGTCTGTCGATCGCGCTGGAGGTTATGGGCAAGACGTACTTGGCGGCGGCCCAGAGCGCGGGGATCTCGCCGGAGCTGCTGCACCGGATCGCCTCGATGGCATCCGGCGGAATGGATACCCTGCCGCACAACGGCGCGGTGATCACGCTGCTGGCGATTACGGGACTGACCCACCGGCAGGCGTATAAGGATATTTTTGCGATTACGGTCGTAAAGACGATTACGGTATTCGCGCTGGCGATCGTGCTGTCGCTGTTCTAGACCAGATCTTAGACAGAAAGAGGAGAGGATTCGCTTATGGCAGAGCTGCTTAGTGGCCGCACGGCCCTCGTCACGGGGGCGGCGAGCGGCATCGGACTGGAGATCGCCCGGTCGTTCGCGAAGGAGGGAGCCCGGGTGGTGGTCACCGACATCCGGACCGAAGGAGCGCAGCATGCGGCGTCCCGGCTGCAGGCGGAAGGCTATGAGGCGCTCGGCCTGCGGTGCGACGTGACGCAGGAAGGGGAGTATGCGGCGGCGATCCAGTCGGCGGACGAGGCCTACGGCTCGCTCGATATTCTCGTGAACAACGCGGGGCTGCAGCATGTGGCCCCCCTGGAAGAGTTCCCGGTGGACAAATTCGAGTTCATGCTGAAGGTGATGCTGACCGGGGCTTTCATCGGGATCAAGCATGCGTTCCCGCTGATGAAGCGCAGCGGTTACGGCCGTGTGATCAACATGGCGTCGATCAATGGGGTGATCGGATTCGCGGGCAAGGCAGCCTACAACAGCGCGAAGCACGGGCTGATCGGGCTGACGAAGGTGGCGGCGCTCGAAGGGGCGCCCCACGGGATCACGGTGAACGCGCTCTGCCCCGGATACGTGGACACGCCGCTGGTGCGGGGACAGCTCGAGGATCTGGCGCGGACGCGGGGCGTGCCGCTGGAGAGCGTACTTGAGGAAGTGATCTATCCGCTCGTGCCGCAGCGCCGGCTGCTGACGGTGGAGGAGATTGCGGACTACGCCGTGCTGATCGCCAGCGACAAGCTGCGTGGCGTGACGGGGACGTCGCTGCTCATCGACGGAGGCTATACGGCTCAGTAGCCGGATGTAGGCTTATTCGTATGGATTCAGACAGATGAGAGAGGAGAGGAAGATCATGGACAAAAGAGTGGCTTCGATGGAGGAGGCCGTGCGGGATATCGCGGACGGTTCCCTGCTGGTCGTCGGAGGCTTCGGGCTCTGCGGCATTCCCGAGGGCCTGATCGGGGCCCTGCAGGCGCAGGGAACGAAGGAGCTGACCGTGGTCAGCAACAACTGCGGGGTGGACGACGGCGGGCTCGGCCTGCTGCTGGCGGGCCGCCAGATCCGCAAGATGGTCTCCTCCTATGTCGGGGAGAACAAGACGTTCGAGCGGCAGTATCTCAGCGGGGAGCTGGAGGTCGAACTGGTGCCGCAGGGTACACTGGCCGAACGCATTCGCGCGGGCGGAGCCGGCATCCCGGGCTTCTACACGCCGACGGGCGTGGGCACGGTCGTGGCCGAAGGCAAGGAACTGAAGACCTTCGAGGGTCGCACCTTTGTGCTGGAGCGGGGCATTGCAGGCGATTTTGCCCTAGTCAAAGCCTGGAAGGCCGACACGCTTGGCAATCTCGTATACCGCCGCACCTCGCGCAACTTTAATCCGCTGGCCGCAGCGGCTGGCCGGATCACGATTGCCGAGGCGGAGATCATCGTCGAAGCAGGTGAGCTGGACCCGGACGAGATTCATACGCCGGGAATCTACGTGCAGCGGGTCGTGCAGGGAACGGCGGCAGGCAAGCGCATCGAGCGGCGGACGGTCCGCACGAAGGAGGGGACGGCATGAAGGGGCAACGGGAGATGATCGTAGAGCGGGCGGTCCGGGAGGTGCGGGAAGGAATGTACGTCAATCTCGGGATCGGGCTGCCCACGCTGGTGGCGGGAGCCATCCCTGAGGGGATGAACGTCATGCTGCAGTCGGAGAACGGGCTGCTCGGCATCGGGCCTTACCCTTACGAGGGCGAGGAGGATCCGGATCTCATCAATGCGGGCAAAGAAACCGTGACATTCGTACGGGGCGCCTCGTTCTTCGACAGCGCCGAATCGTTCGCGATGATCCGCGGAGGGCATATTGACCTCGCTATCCTCGGAGGCATGGAGGTGGCAGAGAATGGGGATCTGGCGAACTGGATGATCCCTGGCCTGATGGTCAAAGGGATGGGCGGCGCGATGGATCTCGTCAGCGGAGCGAAGCGGATCGTCGTCATCATGGAGCATGTGAACAAGCACGGCCAGAGCAAGGTCCGCAAGGCCTGCACGCTCCCCCTCACCGGCGCGGGCGTCGTGGACCGGCTGATCACGGATCTGGCGGTCTTCGACTTCACCCCGGAGGGGATGCGGCTTGCCGAATTGCAGCCGGGCGTAACGCTGGACGAGGTGAGGCAGCGGACGGAGGCGTCGTTCACTGTGGCGCCGGAGCTGCTGGGCGGCGAATTGACTAAGAAGGAGGGCGTAAGTTAATGAGCAGGGAACGCGAAGCGGTAATCGTCAGCGGAGTCCGGACGGCGATCGGGAGCTTTCAGGGCGCGCTGTCCGGAATATCCGCTCCAGAGCTTGGGAGCATCGTAGTACGCGAGGCCCTTCAGCGCGCAGGCATCGGCGAAGAGCAGGTGGACGAGGTCATTCTCGGCAACGTGCTGCAGGCGGGACTCGGCCAGAATCCGGCCCGGCAGGCGTGGCTGAAGGCGGGCTTCGACGCGCGGGTGCCGGCGATGACCGTCAACAAGGTGTGCGGCTCCGGGCTCCAAGCCGTCATGCTGGCGGCGCAGGCCGTGCTCCTCGGCGACGCGGAGGTCGTGGTGGCCGGCGGCACCGAGAATATGAGCCGGGCGCCTTATCTGCTGCCGGGAGCAAGGGACGGATTGCGGCTCGGCGATGCCGCGCTCGTCGACTCGCTGGTCCGCGACGGGCTGTGGTGCGCCTCCTGCGATATTCACATGGGCGTCACCGCCGAGAATATCGCGGAGCGGTATGAGCTGACGCGGGAGGCGCAGGACGCCTACGCGGCGGAGAGCCAGCGGCGGGCAGGGGAGGCGGCGGCCGCCGGGCGGCTGCGTGCCGAGATCGTCCCGGTGCCCGTGCCGCAGCGCAAGGGTGAGCCGGTGCTCTTCGAGGCGGACGAGCACCCGCGGGCCGGCACGACGGCGGAGACGCTCGGCCGCCTGCGCCCGGCGTTCCGCGATGACGGCACCGTCACCGCCGGCAACGCCTCGGGCATCAACGACGGCGCGGCGGCGCTCGTCGTGATGTCCGCCGGGCGGGCGCGGGAGCTCGGCGCGAAGCCGCTGGCCCGCATCCGCGGCTATGCGCAGGCGGCGCTCGACCCAGCCGTGATGGGCCTCGGGCCTGTCGATGCCGTGCGCCGGCTCGTGCAGAAGACCGGTGTGGCGCTCGGCGAGGTCGATCTCTTCGAGCTCAACGAAGCGTTCGCCGCCCAGTCGCTGGCCGTCATGCGGGAGCTCGGGGTGCCCGCGGAGCGCGTGAATGTGAACGGCGGCGCCATCGCCCTCGGCCACCCGATAGGGGCCAGCGGAGCCCGCGTGCTCGTCACGCTGCTGCACGAGCTTGCCCGCCGGGAGGCGAAGTACGGCATCGCCGCCCTGTGCATCGGCGGCGGCCAAGGCGTGGCCATGCTCGTCGAGCGGGCGGTGTGAGAAGGCGGATGCGGCGGCAGGACCATTGAGATTCATAGAAGCGGGCGCACGGAAAGTTCACAACTGTTTTTCCGGGGGATGTAATATAATGGAATTGTAAAGCATCCCAGACGACACCCGAGATCCTGCTGGATGGACATCAACCGGAAGGAAGGGATTCCATGAGTTTGGACGTCGGATTGGACATGAGTTCGCCGGAATTCAAGAACCGTGCTTACGCTCTCTATGACCGCTGGAGAGTGGAGGAGCCCGTGTACTCGATGGGACTGACGGGGGGCCAGCAGGCGTGGCTGATCACCCGGTACGAAGATGCCGTAGAAGCGCTTAAGAATGAGGAGCGGTTCACGAAGAACAGCCGCTCTCTGGGGGAAGCGGCTATGCCTGCCCTGCCGGATAAGATCCTGAGGCTCCTCTCCAATAATCTGCTAGGTGCCGATCCGCCGGACCATACCCGTCTGCGTTCGATCGTATCGAAGGCCTTCACGCCGGGGGTGGCGGAAGGGCTGCGGGATCAGATCACGGCGATTGCCGGACGGCTGACGGAGGAGCTCCGCCGCCAAGGGGGAGGCGACCTCATCGACAAGTTCGCTTTTCCCCTCCCGATCTATGTGATCTGCCAGATGCTGGGGATTCCCGCAGAAGACCATGCTTTGTTCCGCAAATGGTCCGACGATTTCATCAAGTCGGCTACCGATTTCGAGAAGATCAAGGGAGTGCAGCCTTCCCTGGAAGCGTTCGCCTCCTATATCGACGGGGTGATCGAGGAGCGTAGGGCGAAGCCGCAGGCCGACCTCATCACGGAGCTGATCCGCGTGCAGGAGAACGGCGACCGGCTGAGCCGGGAGGAGCTGACGTCGACGATCTTCCTGCTCATCGTGGCCGGCCACGAAACGACAGTCAACCTGATCGGCAACGGCACGCTGGCACTGCTCGAGCATCCGGAGCAGCTTGCCTTGTGGCGCAGCAGCCCGGAGCTTGATTCGTCGGCGGTGGAGGAGCTCCTGCGCTTCTACGGCCCTGTCGAGATCACGACGAACCGCTGGGTGCGGGAGCCGTTCGAATGGCACGGCAAACAGCTGCAGCGCGGCGATCTGCTCTTCGTCTCGCTGGCCTCCGCCAACCGCGACCCGGCGCAGTTCGAAGATCCGGCGCGGCTCGACCTCACGCGCAAGAAGAACCGGCATCTGGCCTTCGGCAGCGGTATCCACTTCTGCCTCGGCGCCCCCTTGGCCCGGCTGGAAGGCAGCATTGCCCTCTCGGCTCTGATCCGCGAGCTGCCGAATCTGCGCCTCGCCGTACCTCGGGAGGAGATCCATTGGGGTCCGGGCCGGCTGATGCGCGGACTGCCGGCCCTGCCGGTGCTCGTGTGATGCAGGTGCAGCAGCGGCGGCCGCGCAGAAGGAGCCGCCGCCTTAGCTTGTTTAATCTTACCTCATCGGGTGATGCGCCGCCGCCTCGCCCGCGTCCCCGCATAGCAAAGCCCCCTGCCAATTCATGGCAGGGGGCTTTGCATATTCTTGTGCCGGTTTAATGCGCGGGGAAGAATGTCATCTGAACCAGGAAGATGACGCCGAACACGTACAGCAGCGGATGCACGCTCCGGCCCTTGCCGGTTACGAGCTTGAGCAGCGGATACGTGATGAACCCGATCGCGATGCCGGTGGCGATGCTGGAGGTCAGCGGCATCGCGATGAGGATGGCGAAGGCCGGGAACGCTTCATCGAACGTATCCCACTCAATCCGGGCGAGTCCCTCCATCATGAAGCAGCCGACAATGATAAGCACCGGCGCGGTAATGGCGGACAGGGACGAGAGGGCCTGCACTACCGGCGCAAAGAACAGCGACGCGAGGAAGAGCACGGCCACGGTCAGCGACGTGAGACCGGTGCGGCCGCCGGCCGCAACCCCGGCGGAAGACTCGACGTACGCGCTCGACGGGGAGGTCCCGAGCAGGGAGCCGGCCACCGTGGCGACGGCATCGGCCATCAAGGCCTGCTTCGCCCGCGGGAAGACGCCGCCGCGGATCAGGCCGGCTTGTTCGGCGACGCCGATCATCGTGCCTGTCGTATCGAAGATCGTGACGAGCAGGAAAGCGAAGACGACCGTGTACAGCCCGCCGGAGAACACGCCGGCGACATCGAGATCGAAGAGCACGGGAGCGGCAGGCAGGGCGGCGAAGCCCTGGAATTTCAGCAGGCCGAGCGCATACCCGGCTGCCGCCGTCACCGCCATGCCGATGAAGAGAGCCGCCTTGATGCGCCGCGCCATAAGCACAAGCGTGAGCAGCAGGCCGAAGATCGTGAGCAGCGTGCCCGGCTGACTCAGGTCGCCGAGGGCAACCAATGTAGCCGGCGAGGCCGTGACGATGCCGGACATGCGCAGTCCGATGAACGCGATGAAGAGGCCGATGCCCGCCGTAATGCCGTTCTTGAGAGAGGCGGGAATGGAGGCGATCAGCGTCTCGCGAAGCTTGGTGAAGCTCAGGAGCAGGAACAGGATGCCGGCCAGGAAGACAGT
Organism: Paenibacillus caseinilyticus; assembly: GCF_027533645.1. Lineage (GTDB taxonomy): Bacteria > Bacillota > Bacilli > Paenibacillales > NBRC-103111 > Paenibacillus_G > Paenibacillus_G caseinilyticus. Next base: position 213,792 of record NZ_JAQAGY010000008.1, on the reverse strand, counting down.
GCCGAGCACGGCCTGGTAGGTGACGCCCTGGGAAGCGACCACGGACGTGAAATAAGCGTTCATGCCCATGCCGGGCGCAACCGCGATCGGATGATTGGCGAAGAGGGCCATATACAAGGTCCCGATCACTGCGGCACAGACCGTAGCCGTGAACACCTGGCCGAAGGGGAGGCCCGATGCGGACAGGATCGCCGGATTGACGATGACGATGTACACCATCGTAAGGAAAGTCGTGAGGCCTGCCGTCACTTCGGTGCGGACGGTAGTGCCTCTGTCTTGAAGTTGAAACCACTGGGCGAGCATGCGTATGTTGTCTCCTCTCGGTAAGAACACCTGTGCGGGCGGACGAACGTGCAGAAGGGAGCACCAAAAAAACCGGCCGCAAACGGGCAGGGTATACTTAGCCTGCCCGTTCGTAGCCGGAGATTTACGGTCTCCTGTAGAGACCCCCGGCCCATATTGCCGGGGATATACGAAAGGTTGTCCCTTACGTATAGTAGGAGAAAGAGATAACGATGTCAAATGTTTTTTGTGGTAACGTACGCCTTTATGTATCGAAATCTTTTTATTCAGGCCGCCAGATGATAATAACTCCTTGAAATCCGAACGAATAAATCCAGGCGAATCGAAGGAGAGGCTACACCTTCAGCAGCATGAGGATGATCGAAGTGAGCCCGAAGCACAAGTTGAGCAGGCAGAGGACCATGACTACCTGCTTCTGGTTCAGACCGCTGCGGAGCAGCCGGTAATGGGCCTGGGATGCGTCGGCCATATAGATCGGCTTGCCGCTGCGCCAGCGCTTGAACACCACGAACAGGTTGTCGAAGATCGGTACACCGAGCGCCAGGATCGGGACCAGAAGCGACAGTACCGTAGCCTGCTTGAAGGCTCCGTCGAGCGCGATGACGCCCAGCAGGAAGCCGAGCAGCGTGGCACCCGCATCGCCCATGAACACGCGGGCCGGCGGCTTATTGTAGCGCAGGTAAGCGAGCGACGCGCCGACGAGGATGATCGCGAGGATCGCGGAATCTTCCTGTCCCTTCGCCGCGGCTACGACGAAAAGCGTGCCTGCGGAGATGGCGGAGAGGCCGCCGGCCAGACCGTCCATGCCGTCGGTGAAGTTGATGACCGTCGTCACGCCGAAGATCCATAAGACCGTCAGGATGAACTGCAGCCATTCCCAGAGGATCAAATCCTGTCCTGTCATCGGGTTATTGAACCCGTAGAAGACGATGCCGGATTGGTAGACGATGACGGCTGCGGCCATCTGTACGAGCATTTTGGGCCAGGCGGAGAGCTCTTTGCCCCGGGTCTTGTACCAATCGTCCAGGGTACCGATGCCGAGGATGAGGAGGGAACCGGCGAGGATCGCGGTCGTCTGCGTCCAGTCCTCCTTCGTAAAGAGCAGATACGTGCAGGCGAAGCCGGCAAAGATCGCGAGCGCGGCCATCATGGGGATCGGCTCCCGGTGGATTTTGCGTTCTTGGTCCGGCCGGGGCTTGTCCACAAAATCAATGCGGAAGGCCCACCGGCGAAGCGGGGGAATCAAAGCGAGGACGATCACGAACGACAGGACGAATGCGGCCGCGTACGAATACAAATACAACATGCATATCCCTCCAGGATCCGCCAAATTCTGCGTGGCAATGATTAACAATTATACCATAGCGGCGCCCCCAAAACACAAACGGGCCCCTGTTATCAGGATCGCATCAGAATGACGAAAAGCACCGGAGGGCATGGGATGCCGCTTACGGTGCGCTTATGTTGTTCTTTCAAGTTGTGCTCTCAAATTGTGCTGCCGGCTCACGCTTCGCCCTTGCGGTACTCGAGCGGCGTCATGCGGGCCAGTTTCTTGAACGTCCGGCCAAAATGGGCGATATTCTCGAATCCTGTCAATTCGGCGATTTCGATAATCTTCTTATTCGACTCCTTGAGCAGCCGCTGGGCTTCGCGGATGCGCGTCGTATTGACGTACTCGACGAAGGTGAAGCCCGTCACTTCCTTGAAGGCCCGGCTGAGATAATAAGGGCTCATGAAGAAGAGCTCGGACAGTCCCGTCAGCGTCATCGGTTCCTGGTAATGGGCGTTGATATGGCGGACGATTTCCGAGATTTTTTTGTGCACGGGGCTCTGGTGTTCGATCGCGGTGCTCTCGGAACGCTCCGAATGCCGCCCGGAGAAGAGCAGCAGCTCGAGCAGGAGCAGCTTCACGTAGGTCTCATATCCGGTCGCGCGCTCCTTCAGTTCCTTGGCCATCTTCTGCAGGATGTTCTGCACGAAGATCTGGTCGGGCAGCTTCAGGCTGAATACGCGGGAAGGATTCTCGAAGACCGCCAGCATCGCCGGGTGGGAGAGGGGATGCTCCCGGTCGCTGCCGATGAAGCGGTCGCTGAAGTTAATTACGACGCGCTCATGTCCGGGCAGGCCGACGTCGGACGTCTTATGGACCTGATGCTTCCCGATGAAGACCAGATCCCCGGGGGAGATCAGATAAGTGCGGTCTTTGATAAAATAGGCCCGCTGCCCCGAGAGCTGATAATAAATCTCATACGTGGCGTGCCAGTGGTTCGTGCGGCCGAAGGGCTCGGTCCGCCGGACGTGCTCAATGTGGAAGTCGCCCTCTTCATCGCCGTAATGAAGCGTGACCGTGTCGCTCAAGGAAAACCCACTCCGTTCCGGAAGCTTTCGCAAAATATGCATAGGTATATGTTAAATTAGCAAAATAAACGGAGAATGTAAACTATTATTGCATTATGATGAAGGGGTGGAAGTGAAGCATAGCAAGGGAAAAATAGCAGAAAAACCGAAGGAGGCTCACATTCATGAGCAAATGGGGAACAATCGCCGAAGCGCTGCGCGCAGGCACAGTAGCAGGAGTTAATGCAGAGGGCGTTAAAGTGTATGCGCAATCATTGACAGAGAACGAAACGACGAAACTCGTGATGGTCAAGGACAAGGCCGCCCATACCAAATATATTCTTGCAGCCGGCGAAGGCGCGCTGTATGACGAGCTGCAAGGTGAAGTGCAGGACGGCGTCAAACTCTCTCCGCTGACCCATGAGAACCGCCTCGTGCTCAACAAATACTTCGACTTCACCGTACCGCGCGCATTCGGCACGCAGATTGCCACGATCGGTCTCGGCGACCGTCTCGGCATCGCATCCCCGGGCCACATCAAGACGGTCCAGGGCCGCAATATCCGACCGATCCTGGCGCAGCAGTCCATCCGTGAGCTTGCCCTGACCGGCCGCGATTACAAGCAGGTAGTCGACGCCGCCTGCTACGCCGCCTTCCAGGAAGGCTACAAGGACGGCTTCGGCGCGGACGGCGACCACCTCAAGGTGGAAGCGGACATCGAGCTCGCGCTCGGCCTCGGCTTCACGATGCTGACGCTGGATTGCTCCGAGAAGATCGACAACGACGTGGAAGGCACCTCCGCCGAAGCGCAGGCAGCCAAATATGCGGCACTGCCGGCTGAAGTGCGCGAGCATTACGAGACCCGTTATCTGAACAAGACGTTCACCGTTGCGGGCAGCGACATCACGTTCGACCGCGAGACGCTGATCAAGAACGTGCTGATCTATGCGGCAGCCGTCGACTTCATGGAGCACATCTACACGACCTACATCAAGAATGCGGGCCGAGAGATCGACTTCGAGATTTCGATCGACGAGACGATGACGCCGACAGCGCCGGAATCTCATTTCTTCGTGGCGAAGGAACTGTACAGCCGCGGCTTGACGATCTACAGCATGGCGCCGCGCTTCATCGGCGAGTTCCAGAAGGGCATCGATTATATCGGCGACATCGCGCAATTCGAGAAAGAACTCGCCGTTCATGCCGGCATCGCCGATGACTTCGGCTACAAGCTCAGCATCCACTCCGGCAGCGACAAATTCAGCGTATTTCCGCTGATCGGCCAGTACACGAAGGGCCGCTTCCACGTGAAGACGGCGGGCACGAACTGGCTCGAAGCCGTGCGTACCGTGGCCAAAGTGGATCCTTCCCTGTACCGCCGCATGCATGCTTACGCGCTGGAGCATTTTGAAGAAGCGACGGCTTACTATCATGTGACGACAGACCTCAGCAAGATCGCGCCGCTCGATCAGGTGGCAGATGCGGACCTGGCCGACACTTATATGAACGAAGACAATGCCCGCCAGCTCATTCATATCACGTACGGCATCCTGCTGCAGGCGAAGGACGAACAGGGTGGCAGCCTGTTCCGCGACGAGTTCTACCGGACGCTGAGCGAACAGGAAGAAGCGTACGAAGAATCCCTGCGCAGCCATATCGGCAGGCATCTGGATCTGCTCGGGAAATAATCCGGCCGGCTGAAGCGCGCGAAAGGGGGGCTCCATATGCCGGTCCGGACGAAGGAGGCGCTGCGGGAGCTCGTACGGAAGGCCGTTCTGGCTGCGCCGGTGACCGATACCTGCACGCGGCTCCGCCCGCAGGCATCCGTCTATCCGGTTCCCTGGGGCATCGACGATCTGTTGACCTCCCGGGCGCTTCGGGAGGAGGCGGTCCGCGTTTTGCCGGGCGGCCGTTCCGAAGAACTGTCGGTGATGCCGCAGCCCCAAGCGGCCGAGTTTCTCTGGCAGACGCTCTTCGTCGACCGCACGCCCCTCAGCCTGTCGTGTCAGGGAATACTCCGCACGCTGAACGCTTTGGGGGTGGAGAGCCAGGCTCGCGGGCTGCCCGACTACCGCGCTGCTGCCCGGGGAATGTCGGCCACGGATTACCTGGATCTCGTGTTCCGGTTATCCGGTGTAAAGACGGCTTGCGTGCTCTGCGACCCATTGGCTGGAGGGGATGAGGAGGCTTGGACCGACCTCGGCCGTCCCGATCCCCGGTTTCTTCCGGTGCTGTCCGTGGACACGCTTCTGAACGATTGGAGGACGGCCCGCGAGTGCCTGCGGGAGCGGGACTACACAGTAGAGGATACTCTCACGGCTGGCACGATGGACGCCATACGTTCGTACCTGCGCTATTCGATCGTCAAGCTGAACCCCGTCTACCTCGCTGCGGCTCTGCCTCGGGGCATGGATGGGGGAGAAGACGCCGGGGAGCTGCGAGTATTACACGAGTGTATCCTCCCGGTGGCGGATGAAGCGGGCATCCCGTTCGGGGCGGATTTGTCCGGAGGAATGCGGGTCCCCCGGGCGTGCGGGGAGAGTGACGCCTGGGCTCCTTCCACGCTCGCTCCGCTGCTTGGACTCTGCCAGCGGCATCCCCGTCAGCGGTTTCTCGGGCTGTCCGCTGCCGCGGCGCTTACTGTACCGGAGCTGCGGGGCGTCCGGGAGACGCCGAACCTGCACCTGATCGGCTGCACGGCACCGGGGGGAGCAGCCGCCGCCGCGCCTCTGCACCTGTGCCTCGACCAGCTTGGCGGATCGGTGACTCCGCTGTATTCGGAAGCGGGGGCGGTGGACGAGCTGCTCCCGTCCTGGGACCGGGGGCGTTCCCTGCTCGGCACAGTGCTCTTCGAGCGGTATGCCGAGCTCTCGGAGGCCGGGTGGACAGTTACGGCCGAGGATGTGGAACGGGATGCGGCGGAGCTGCTAGGCGGCGCCTTCTGGCGTTTCCTCGGCCGTCCGAACCCGGCTGCCGGGTTATAGGACCCGAACGCTTTGCGGCAGCTCCCCTTCCTTTGTGCCAATGGCTTGGAATTTAGTTGATTCCATGAAGAGACCGGCGTGTGCCGGTCTCTTTTTGACGTGGGCTTACCTTTCTGAGCATGAGGGTTCTCCCGCCGTACCGTGCAGGTTCCGGTACCCGCGTGCCATCCGAGTGTTCAATCCAGATAGAAGACCCTGTCTGGAGGGTAAGAAGGTACAGATGTCTGCGGAGAGTATTAGCGAATGCTCTGCTCGAGACTCATGCAGCTACTTGAAGGAGGTAGAATTTGATGACTCAGCATTTTGCAGCGATGCCCCTCGTATCTGATCTGCCCGACGGACAGCCCGGCTGGAGACTCGTTCATTGTCCGGACTGCGGCTCGGCCTGCTGGGAACGGCCGGATATCGCGGAAGCGAAGCGGGTGATTCCCGATCTCACGGAATGCTGCACGGCATGCGCCCGCAAGGCGGGGATGCGGCTGGAAGGAACCCGCCTGGAGGGAACGCATCCGCAAAGCGGGGAGTGAGAGCAGCCTTCCGAAGAAGGTTCCTCAGGTTCCTCATCCCCTACGATCCTGGTAGGCAGATCCGCCTGCGCTTAAGCTGTAAAAACGTTCACACAATCCGTGTCCCTTCTGTGAATTCTTTGCGGCGGGCATAGCCTGACCGCTCTTTCCTGACTTATACTTTATAGGGAAAGAGAGCCGGACGCACAAATCGTCGTCCGGAACAGGGAGGTGAATCGGATAATGACAATGCGTACGCCTATCGGAAGACTGCGGGTCGTGGGACTGCTCGAGGGCATTTCGTTCCTGCTGCTGCTCGGGATTGCCATGCCGCTCAAATATATGTTGGATCTGCCTCAAATGGTCAAGGTGGTCGGCGCGGCACACGGATTCCTGTTCGTAGCTTATCTGCTCGCCGTGGTCCATGTAACCTTCGTGCACCGCTGGTCGCTGCTTAAGGTGCTCGGCGCGGTGATCGCTTCGTTCCTGCCGTTCGGCACGTTCGTGCTGGACGCCAGGCTGAAGCGTAACTGACCTGCGGAAGGTCTGCAGCCACAGCCATATCGAGGGACAAGCGGGAAGCTTGCCGGATCCATTGAGGAGTCCGGGGGCTTCCTTTTGTTTTGTCCCTGTTTATGCTAACCTTTATAGTTGGATTCACATCAGACAACAAGGGAGATGACAGCGGGATGTTCTGGAGAAGGAAACCGTTTCTAGTATTAACTTTTCTGCTTATCGCCGGTATGCTGCTTGGAGCGTGCGGGAAGAGGGCATCGAATGAAGGACAGCAGGCTGCGGGATCCGCCGGACAAGGCGCGGAGTCCCAGGATCAGGGCGAATTCCTGATCGGGGTCATCCCCGCCCAAGGCAGCAATCAGATGAAGACCGGAGCGGACAAGCTGGCCGCCATCCTCTCCGAGAAGCTCGGCCGCAAGGTGCGGGCGGAAGTGTATCCGGACTACAACGGTGTCGTCGAAGCGATGGGCGCGGGCAAAGCGCAGATGGCTTATCTTGGGCCGCTGACCTACGTGGAAGCGCATGAGCGTTACAACGTTAAGGCCGTGACCACACAGCTCATTAATGGCAAGCCGTTCTACTATGCCTACATGATCGCGCCGGCCGACTCTCCTTATTCGACGCTCGATGACGTCATCAAGAACTCGAAGAATGTGCGCTTCGCCTTCGGCGACATCTCGTCCACTTCGGGCTCGCTGATTCCGGGCATCGCGCTCAAGAAAGCGGGCGTGTTCGAGACGCAGCAGAAGAACCAGTTCAAGAGCGTAACCTACACGGGGGATCATCTCGCGACGGCACTGGCGATCCAGAACAAGACGCAGGACGTTGGCGCGATTGACAGCGCGTATTTCAACCGGCTCGTGAAGGATGGCAAGGTCGACGGAACGAAGATCAAGCAGATCTGGCAGTCCGAAGAGCTGTTCCAATATCCGTGGGCGGTGATCGAGTCTATTCCGGACAAGGATGTGAAGATCATCCAGGATGCGATGGTGGCGATCACCGATAAGGACATTCTTGATGCGTTCGGCGGGGCGAGCGGGTTCACGGTCGCGAAGAACGAGGACTATGCGGCGATCCGTCAGGCAGCCATCGAAGACGGACGGGTGAAGCCGAAGCAGTAGGGCTGCTGCAGGTATAGGAAAGAGATGAGGGGCAACAATGAACAAAATACTTCTTCTCGCTGCCGCCGTCCTGCTGCTGATCTGGTCGGGACGCGGTGTCGGCTTCGATATCGCGCTCTTCCGGGACCTTGGGAATACGTACCGCTTCATCACGGAGCAGTGGTTTCCCCTCGATCCGGCGGATTCGGAGGTCGCGCTTCAGGCGGCGGTCGAGACGCTGCAGATCGCGCTGTTCAGCACGATGATCGCGATGGGGATCGCGCTGCCGGCAAGCTTCTTCGCAGCCCGTAATTCCACACCTGCGCGCTGGCTCTACGATGCGTTCCGGTTCCTGTTCAACTTAAGCAGGTCGGTTCCGGAGCTGGTCTTGGCGCTGCTTTTCATCCCGACGCTGGGGCTTGGCCCCCTGCCGGCGGTGATGGCTCTCATTATTCATAATACGGGCGTGTTCGGCAAAATGCTCTCGGAGACGATCGAAGCGATCGACCGCGGTCCGCAGGAAGCCGTTCAATCCGTCGGGGGCACACGGCTTCTCGTGTCGCTCTACGGCATTCTTCCGCAGATCATACCGCTGGTGGTCTCGCATTTCTTTTACCGGCTCGAAGTGGCGATCCGCACCTGCCTCATTCTCGGTGTGGTCGGCGCCGGAGGGCTGGGACAGCTGCTTTATAACGATTTCAAACAGTTCATGTACCAGAAGGTGGCCTTCGAAGTACTCTTGATCATGATCCTGGTGACAGGCGTCGATTACCTCGGCGCTTTCATCCGAAAGCGGGTGAGCTGACCATGACAGCGAAGCATAAGCCCGCAGAAGCGAGGAGTGAAACGCCCCGGCACCCGGGCCTCGAGATCCGGGGATTATCCAAAAGGTATCCGGGCGCCAAGGAAGCGGCTCTCCAGGAGGTGTCGCTGACCGTCCGTCCCGGCGAGTGGGTAGCGGTGCTTGGGCGCAGCGGGGCGGGCAAATCCAGCCTGATCCGCTGCATCAACCGCCTGGTCGAGCCCGACAGCGGCGAAGTGCGCTGGGCCGGACAGCCGGTCACCGGGGTGACCGGAAGCGAACTGCGGCGGCTGCGCGGCGATATCGGCATGATCTTCCAGCATTACAACCTCCTGCCCCGGCTGAGCGTACTGACCAACGTCATCGCCGGCAGGTTCGCGGACATCCCGCTGCGGCAAAGCTTGCTCGGCATGTTCTCGGGAGCGTACAAAGCGCAGGCGATGGAGGCGCTGCGCAGCGTGGGCCTGGCCCATCTAGCCGGACGCAAGGTAGAGGCGCTGAGCGGCGGACAGCGCCAGCGCGTCGCCATTGCCCGAGTGCTGATGCAGGAGCCGCAGCTGCTGCTCGGGGACGAGCCGGTGTCGAGTCTCGACCCCGTGACGGCGGAGCGGGTGCTGGATTTTATCCGCACGCTCCACCGGCGGGGAATGACGATCGTGACGAATCTTCACGATGTGAACGCCGCCCGGAACTATGCGACCCGCATTATCGGGCTCGCCCACGGCGGCATTGTATTCGACGGCAGGCCCGAGGAACTCGGGGAAGCCGAGCTCCAGCGGATATATCCGCCGGATGACGATGCGGCCCTGCAGTAAGTCCGTCTTTGAATCCCAATCTGAAAGGATGATTCCATATGACGCTCCAACAGCCCGTTAAATTGACTTCCTACTCGACCAAAGGAGGCTGCGGCTGCAAGATCGGCCCTGCCGATCTCTCGCAGGTCATCCGTAGTCTGCCGGCGGCTATACCTGACCCGAATCTGCTCGTCGGACTCGATACGAGCGACGATGCCGGCGTCTATAAGCTGAGCGACGATCTGGCGTTGGTGCAGACGGTCGACTTCTTCACGCCGATCGTCGACGATCCGTATGACTTCGGCCAGGTGGCTGCGGCCAATGCGATCAGCGACATCTATGCGATGGGCGGACGGCCGCTGACTGTGCTGAACATCGTGGCCTTCCCGATCGCCAAGCTCGACAAGCAGGTGCTTGCGGACATTCTCCGCGGCGCGGGCGACAAGGTCAAGGAAGCCGGCGCGACGCTGGTCGGGGGACATTCTATCGACGATAACGAGCCGAAGTTCGGCCTGGCGGTGACGGGTCTCATCCACCCGGAGAAGATCCGGGCTAATGCCGGGGCGAAGCCGGGCGACAAGCTTATCTTGACGAAGCCGATCGGCGTGGGCATTCTGACGACCTCGATCAAGCGGGAGAAGCTGACGCAAGAGGAGATCAAGCGGGTGACGCAGGTGATGGCGACGCTGAACAAGACGGCGGCCGAGACGATGGAGCCGTACGAAGTGCATGCCTGCACGGACGTGACCGGCTTCGGCCTGCTCGGCCACGCCTCGGAAGTGGCGAAGGGCAGCGGCGTGGGCCTCGTGATCCGGGAGGCGGACGTTCCGGTGCTGCCGCGCGTCCGCGAGCTCGCGGAAGAAGGCATCGTGCCGGGCGGGACGAAGAACAACTTCGCCCATCTGGAAGGCTCAGTTACCTTCCCGGAGTCGCTTGATCAGGTAGGCCAGTGGATTCTCTGCGATGCTGTCACCTCGGGCGGCCTGCTTATCTCCGTAGCCGGCGAGCAGGGCGATGCGCTGCTCGCGGATCTTCTGGCAGCCGGCGTGGAAGCGAGCATCATCGGCGAGGCGACCTCGGAGCACCCAGGACATATCGTAGTGCAATAAGCCTCGGAGGGCAGCAGCCTTGGCGGAGTGCGATAGAGACAGCAGGAGGGAAGGGGCGGAATCGGTTGTTTCAGGATATTACCGTAGAAGAACTATTGGATCTGCAGCGGGGCAGGGAGCTGACGCTGATCGACGCGCGGTCGCCTTCCGAGTATGAGGAATCGACGATCCCGGGCAGCCTGAACATCCCGCTGTTCGACGATGCGGAGCGGGCGGAGATCGGTACGATCTACAAGCAGGTCAGCGTGCAGGCGGCAAAGGACCGGGGGCTCGAGATCGTGTCGGCGAAGCTGCCGGCCTTCATCAAGCGCTTCGAAGCCATCGACTCGCGCAAAGCGGTGTTCTGCTGGCGCGGCGGCATGCGGAGCAGGACTACAGCCACGGTGCTCTCGCTGATGGGCATCCGGGTGTACCGGCTGTCCGGCGGCTTCCGCGCCTACCGCAAGTGGGTCGTGGATACGCTCGGGGCCTGCGAGTTCCAGCCGCCGGCTTATGTAGTGCACGGCTACACCGGAGCCGGCAAGACGGAGATCCTCCGGCGGCTGAAGGCCGAAGGCTATCCGGTGATCGACCTCGAAGGGCTGGCCGGGCACCGGGGCTCGATCTTCGGACAGATCGGCCTCAAAGCGAACAACCAGAAGACCTTCGAATCTCTTCTGCTGCAGGAGCTGCTCGCATACCGGGATTCGCCTTACGTGCTGCTCGAAGCGGAGAGCAAGCGGGTCGGCAAAGTGGTGGTGCCCGATTTTCTCGTGAAGAGCAAGGAGCAGGGCGTTCAGCTCTTCATCGACATGCCGGTCGAGGAGCGGGTGAAGCACATCTTAGAGGATTACCGACCGTGGGAGCATCAGGAGGCCTGCATCCAAGCATTCGAGCATATCAAGCGGCGCATTCATACCCCGGTCGCGGCGGAGATCGAAGCCTGCTTGAAGGATGGCAAGTACGAAGGGGCGGTACGGCTGCTCCTGGAGCATTACTACGATCCAAGGTACGAGCACGCATCGAAGCAATACGACACGGAACGGGTCACGCTGAAGGCCAGGAATGTCGAGGAGGCCGTGAATGCGATCAAGGAGCGGCTGCCGGCAGGCTTCTCTCGCACAGAGCGCTGACTCGCCTGAGAGGCACGGGGCGGCTGGCCTGCAGCCGTGTACCAGGCCTTGCCATACGTTGTAACCGGAGCGCCCGGCGCGTCCGGAAGGTCCCCCGGCTGTGATGAGGCCGGCGGGGCTTTTTTTATTTTGGCTTGGCTGGGCGTGTTCCGCGGGGGCTCCGTGAAATAGGCCGGCACCTGAATACCGGAACCGGGGAGCGGAATCACGGGGAAGGTATCTCTCCCCGGCGTCCCATCCCCCGGTTATCGCTTGGCATAATGGGTGATATGTTCTTTGCCCCAGTCATACATCATCCGGATGATCGGCAGCAGGGAAGCGCCGCGCTGCGTCAAGGAATACTCGACCCGCGGCGGGACTTCGGGGTAGATGCGCCGGGCCACGATGCCGTCCTCCTCCAGTTCGCGCAGCTGGGCGGTCAGTACCTTGTGGGTGATCCTTGGGAAGAGGCGCTGCAGGTCGCTGAACCGGAGAGCGCCTTCCTCGTTCAGGTAATACAGAATGGAGATTTTCCATTTGCCGCTGATCAGCGAAAGCGTCAGTTCCTTCTCGCAGTGGAATTCCTTGTTCTCGAGCCGTTTTTTGACTTCTTTCCTCAGCACGTCAGCCACGTGGCATTCCGCCTTTCGCTTAGGGTGGAGACCGGATGGGCAGATCCGCTGAACCAGTACAGAGCCCTGAAGGCTTGTACGGCACAAAAGTATCCTCCGGGTAACTATCGCACAAATAAGTGCATTCTTACCAAAAGCGCTTTCTTCTCTTAGAATAAGGGGGAACGCACTTTATTTCAAGAATGGAGGCACTTTCATGAGCGAATCGATGATGGCGCAGCGCAGCCGGCTGGACCTGTTCTTGCAGGGGACAAAACGATTGTTTATTGGCGGCCAATTTGTGGAAGCGGTCTCAGGACGTACGTTTGATACGCCTAATCCGGCTACCGGGGAAGTCTTGGCTACCGTGAGCGAGGGGGATGAAGCCGACATCGATGCGGCGGTCCGCGCGGCCCGTACGGCCTTCGACGAAGGCCCTTGGTCCCGGCTCAGTGCAGCCGAGCGGGGACGGCTGATGTATAAGCTGGCAGATCTCATCGAGGAGAACAAGGAAGAACTCGCCAGGCTCGAGACTCTCGACAACGGCAAACCGATCCGCGAGACCCGGGGAGCGGATCTGCCGCTGGCCATTGAGCACCTCCGCTATTATGCCGGCTGGACGACGAAGCTGACGGGCCAGACGATCCCGGTCAGCGGCGATTATTTTAACTATACCAGACATGAGCCGGTCGGTGTGGTCGGCCAGATCATCCCGTGGAACTTCCCGCTGCTCATGGCGATGTGGAAGATCGGCCCGGCGCTCGCGACCGGATGCACGATCGTGCTGAAGCCGGCGGAGCAGACGCCCTTATCCGCGCTGTACCTGGCCGAGCTCATCCAGGAAGCGGGCTTCCCGGACGGCGTCGTGAACGTGGTCCCGGGCTTCGGCGAGACGGCGGGGCAAGCGCTGGTGAACCATCCGCTCGTGAACAAGATCGCGTTCACCGGCTCGACGGAAGTCGGCAAGATGATCATGCGCCAGGCCGCGGACTCGCTGAAGCGCGTCACGCTGGAGCTCGGCGGCAAGTCGCCGAATATCATTCTGCCGGACGCCGACCTCTCGCGTGCCATTCCGGGCGCTCTAAGCGGCATCATGTTCAACCAGGGACAAGTCTGCTGCGCAGGGTCCCGGCTCTTCATTCAGAAGAAAGTGTACGACAACGTCGTCGCCGACTTGGCGCTGCACTGCCGCAGCCTGAAGCAGGGCTCGGGGCTCGAAGAGGAGACGGAGATCGGGCCGCTCGTCTCGAGCGAGCAGCAGAACCGGGTGCTCCGCTACATCGAGCAGGGACAGAGCGAAGGCGCCCAGCTCGTACACGGCGGCTCGAACCCTTATGGCTCCGGTTATTTCGTGGAGCCGACGGTGTTCGCGGATGTGCGGGACGACATGACGATCGCTCGCGAAGAGATCTTCGGACCGGTCGTCGCGGCCATGCCATACGAGGATCTCGACGATGTGATCGCCAGGGCGAACAACAGCGATTACGGCCTCGCCGCGGGCCTTTGGACGGAGAACGTGAAGAACGCCCATTATGCGGCCGCGCGCCTCAAGGCGGGCACCGTGTGGGTCAACTGCTACAACGTCTTCGATGCCGCTTCCCCGTTCGGCGGGTACAAGCAGTCCGGCATCGGACGGGAGATGGGCTCCTACGCGCTCGACAATTACACGGAAGTGAAGAGTGTCTGGATTCAGCTCTAACGCGCTTGCCGTCCAGCTTACCCCGAGGCAAGCAGTGAACTTTGCAGGGAAAGACAAGACCTCAGGGAAAAACAAGACCTTCTGTCCTACGGACAGAGGGTTTTGGGCGTGATCGGGCAGGAGCTGGCGTGATCGGGCAGGAGCTGGCGTGATCGGGCAGGAGCTGGCGTGATCGGGCAGAAGCTGGCGTTACAATCGCAGGCAGGCAATCAGCCAAGCGAGCTGTCCCGCGAAGCAACTCCTGTACTTTGTATATGGATATCGGATCGGCATGTATTCTCCAAAAGTCAGTGCCGCCGTTAAGGCGCAGCAGTGATGCGGCGGGCGGGGGATCGGGAAGCCGGCGGTTCCTTCGGGCTTGTTTCACGGGGGGAGGGGCCGGATAAATATAAGAGTATCCACTTTGTGGAAGGAGGTGTAAGCCATGCCGTGGAGAGACGGGGATTACCCCCCATCCCTAAAGAACATGGACCCCGAGATCAGGCACAAGGCAGTGGAAATTGCCAACGCGCTGCTAGGGGACGGACATGAAGAGGGACGCGCTATCGCCATCGCCACAGCCAAGGCGAAGGAATGGCATGAGCACCACGGGGAACAAGATAGCGGAGAGTCGCGCGATGCCCCAAAGAAGCATGGCGGCGGCCGTCCGGCGGCTTCCCGTGTAGACTATCATGTCGTTCCTGATCCGGGTGCCGGATGGGCTGTCAAGGAAGAAGGCGGACCCGCACGGTTCCAGTCCGGATCGAGGGAAGAAGCCGTGGCCAAAGCACGGCAGCTCGCGGAGCAGGACGGAACGAGCGCCATCCTGCATGGCGGCGACGGCCGAATCGAGAAGACGTACAGCTTCGATAAATAAATCGATATTCATTACCGAAGGGAGAGAGATACCATGAGTACGACGCAGAAGGAAAAGCAAACCATGCCCGCACAGCATCAGGACCGCCAACCCGGCGTAGAGAGCGAGATGACTCCGAAGCCGGTGGCGAAGGACCGTAAGTATAAAGGCAGCGGCAAGCTGCTCGGCAAAGTGGCGATCATCACCGGAGGGGACAGTGGCATCGGACGCGCCGCGGCGGCCTGCTACGCGGCGGAAGGCGCGGATGTGGCCATCATCTATCTCAACGAGCACGAGGACGCGAAGGAAACCCAGCGCCTTGTCGAGGAAGAGGGCACGCGCTGCCTGCTCATCGCAGGGGATATCGGCGACGAGAAGTTCTGTTTTGAAGCGGTGAGGAAGGTGGTAGAGAAGTTCGGCAAGCTCGATATTCTCGTGAACAATGCGGCCGAGCAGCATCCGCAGGATTCCATCACCGAAATTTCACAGGAGCAGCTCGAGCGTACGTTCCGCACGAACATCTTCTCCATGTTCTTTATGACCAAAGCTGCGATGCCGCACTTGCAAGAGGGCGCGGCCATTATTAACACCGCCTCGATCACGGCGTACCGAGGACAGCCTACGCTGCTAGATTATTCGTCGACCAAAGGAGCGATCGTGGCGTTCACGCGTTCGCTGTCAATGAATCTGGCGGAGAAAGGCATCCGGGTCAACGGCGTGGCGCCGGGGCCGATCTGGACACCGCTCATTCCATCCACCTTCGATGCGGATAAAGTGGCCGAATTCGGCGGCACCCAGCCGATGAGTCGTCCCGGACAGCCGGAGGAGCTCGGGCCGGCATATGTGTTCCTGGCCTCGGACGACTCGTCTTATATGTCCGGCCAGTTCCTTCACATCAACGGCGGAGAGATTATCAACGGGTAACGGCTTGGTGGATCATTAACGGATCGAACGTGACGGAACGATCAAGCACAACGAAGCAGGCTGCCTAACGGCGGTCTGCTTTTTTTGTTGTCGTCATCGCCAGCCTCACTCGCAAAGCCTGCAGTTTGTCTTCTCCCCGGAGTCATTAGCGCTGCCAACCTTTATTGACGAGGAAAGGCGGTTGTTGCAGAAGGCCTTCCTCTGCCGCTGAACTGCGCATTCCCCCTTACGCTGCACTCCTTATACCCTTTTTTCGCCAGGACGAAACGGCTTTTTCAGCAAACTCCCAGCTCATTTTCATCTTATCTTAAGCTTTCTTCACGTTTGATTCACAAATGAGCGCTATGATGAAGGCTATAGAGCAGAATTCACGTTAGTCCTTCAGGAGGGGA
Source organism: Paenibacillus caseinilyticus (assembly GCF_027533645.1). Classification (GTDB taxonomy): domain Bacteria; phylum Bacillota; class Bacilli; order Paenibacillales; family NBRC-103111; genus Paenibacillus_G; species Paenibacillus_G caseinilyticus. Next base: position 197,789 of record NZ_JAQAGY010000008.1, on the reverse strand, counting down.
ACATACGAATGGCACGACCACAACGCAAGACTTGGATCATTGCCGGACTGGCCGTGGTGCTGGCCGGAGGGGGCACTTATGTCTATCTTCAGCAGAAACCGAAGAGTGCGGCAGCGGTGAAACAGGAGAAAACGACGGAGGTCAAAAAAGGCGAGCTCCGTTCGACCGTCTCCGGTACCTCGCAGTTCGAAGCGAGAGATCTTCAAAATATCATAGCGCCGGCCGACGGGACGATCAAGACGCTGAACCTGACGCGCAACCAGGCGGTCAAGCAGGGGGATGTGCTCGTCGTCGTATCGGATCCGGAGCTGGATACGAATCTGAGCGACGCCCGCTCGACCTTATCCACGCTCCAATCGGATCTTGCAGATCTGCAGGAGCAGCAGGGCAGCATGACCATCACAGCTCCGGTAGCGGGCGAAATCACGCTGTCGAGCAATATCGACGCCGGAGGCAGCGTGAACAAGTCGGGCCGCGTCGCGACCATCACCGATACCTCGGTGCTTAAGGTCAAACTGCCGTTCCTTGTGGATGATGCGCTGCAGCTCAAGAAGGGTGACGAGGTGGAGCTGGAAGCCGACGGGTTCTCGCTCAGCCGCACGGGCAAGGTGCTATCGGTGAGCAAGCAGGTCCGGGGCGACGCGGCAGGCAACAAGCTGGTGGATGTCGAGGTCGAGATCCGCAACGACGGTACGCTGGACGAAGGCATGAATGTAGAGGGATCGGTTCTGCTTGGTGGCAGGGAAGCCGAATCGACGGCCAAAGCGGCGCTTTCCTACGACAACGTCGAGCCCGTATTCGCGGGAGCCGGCGGGACGATCCGTGATCTCAAGGTGAAGACGGGGGATACGGTGACCAAAGGGGCGGTGCTGGCCGTGCTCGGCAGCGATACGCTCGCGGATGATATCAAAGACAAGCAGAAGGCGATCGAGAAGCAGCAGTCGCAGATTGCGCTGCTCGAGGAGCGGATCGCGAAGCTGACGCTCACGGCTCCGTTCGACGGCGTCTTCTCCACCGATTTTGCCGATAAGAAGAAGAATGTGCTCGCGAGCTATCCGGTTGGTTCGACGATCGAAGCCAATACGGTGCTGGGCGGGGTAGCGAGCCTCGATACGATGCAGCTCCCCATTCAAGTGGACGAACTTGATCTGCCGAACGTGAAGGTGGGGCAGAAGGCGGAGGTTACGGTGGATTCGATCACCGGCAAGGTGTTCGAGGGCGAAGTGAGCCAGGTGTCTACCGTAGGGACGACCACGAACGGGGTGACGTTCTTCGACGTGGTCATCACGGTCAAGAATTCGGGCGAGCTGCGCAACGGCCTGACGGCGACTGCAGAGATTCTCGTTCAGGACAAGAAGGACATCATTACCCTGCCGGTCGAAGCGCTGCAGCGCGCCAAAGGCAAGCGGACCGTCTCCGTGCTCCAAGCGGACGGGACCAAAGAACAGCGTGAAGTGAAGACGGGCATCAGCAACAAAACGTCGATCGAAATCACCGAAGGGCTGCAGGAAGGCGAGAAAGTAGTGATTCCGGTGCGCCAGACGACGACGAACGGCTCCCAGGCCGATATCGAGCGGATCCGGCAGATGATGCAGCAGGGCGGCGGCGCGGGAGGCTTCCCGGGCGGCGGCGCAGGCGGATTTCCTGGAGGCGGACAGGGCGGAGGAACAGGCGGACAGCGGTAAGCGCGGCGCAGGAAAGGAGAGACGCAGGTGGAAGTCATGATCGAATTACGCAACATATGCAAAGAATACGCCCGCGGCGCCGAGAAGCTCCGGATCCTTGACGATCTGACCCTGGAAGTGCAGCGGGGCGATCTCGTGGCGATCGTCGGGCCCAGCGGCTCCGGCAAGTCGACGCTGATGAACACCATCGGGCTTCTCGATGTGCCTACTTCGGGCACCTATAAACTGGACGGCGTCTCCACGGAGAACATGTCCGATAATCAGCTCGCGGAGCTGCGCAACAAGAAGATCGGCTTCATCTTCCAGCAGTTCAATCTGCTGCCCCGGCTGACGGCCATCGAGAACGTGGAGCTGCCGATGATCTACTCCGGCGTGCTGCCGAAGCGGCGCAGGGAACTGGCGCTGGAGATGCTGGAGCTGCTAGGCATGGGACAGCGCGGTCATCATAAGCCGAGCGAGCTCTCCGGAGGCCAGCAGCAGCGTGTGGCGATTGCCCGCGCGCTGGCGATGTCGCCGGCGCTGCTGCTGGCCGATGAGCCGACCGGTGCCCTGGACTCCAAGACAGGGGTCGAGGTGCTGGAACTTATCCAGAAGCTCAACGAGCAGGGCAATACGATCGTTCTGATTACGCATGACCTGCACATTGCGGAGAATGCAAGAAGAGTGGTCTCCATCCGGGACGGCCAGATCGTATCGGATATCCGTAATGCGCCGATTCCCGGCACGGCGGCGAACGCGGCACCGAAAGCGGGCGTGACGGTATGAGAGCCTCCGAACTAATCCGCATGGCGCTGCGCACGGTGGTCTCCTCCCCGATGAGAACCATGCTCACGATGCTCGGTGTCATTATCGGTGTCGCCTCTGTCGTCACCCTCGTGTCGATCGGGCGCGGGACTACCGCCCAGATCGAGAAGCAGTACGAGGCGCTCGGCACGAACATGATGGTCGTCAATGTCCTGGGGAACGGCCGGGCCACGCAGCTCGATTATGACGAGCTCATGGAGCTCGAACTCTTGCCCGAATTCTCGGCCATAGCGCCTACGATGACGAAGAATTCCAATGTGAAGTATGACCGGACGCAGGCCAGCCATAATGTCATCGGCACCAATGACCGTTATCTCGACATCATGAAGGGGGAAGTGGCGGACGGCCGATTCCTGGCCGATGCGGATTCGGAGCTGCGCAGCCGCGTAGCGGTGCTCGGCAGTGCCATCGCCACCGAATACTTCGGTACGGAAGATCCGATCGGCGAGAGCCTCAATATCGACGGCGTAGTCTTCGAGGTCGTAGGCACGCTGAAGAGCAAGGGCTCCAATAGCACGGGCAACTCGCTCGATAATACCGTGTTCGTCCCGCTTGAGACGGCCAGACGCGCCTTCAAGCTTGGAGCCATCCGGACGACATATGTCGAGGCCCCGAGCAACGAAGAGATCTATACCGCCCAGGCGACGATGAAGAAGTATCTTACCTACAAATTCAAGAGCGATACGGGCTTCAACCTGTCGAATCAGGATGAGCTGATGAACTCACGCAAGGAAGCGTCGAGCTCCCTGACGAACCAGCTGATCAGCGTCGCCTGCATCTCGCTGCTCGTCGGCGGGATCGGGATCATGAACATCATGCTCGTGACCGTAAGCGAACGGACCCGCGAGATCGGCATCCGCAAATCAATCGGCGCCAAGCGCCGCAACATCCTGCTGCAGTTCCTCGTCGAGTCGGCGGTCATCAGCGGCCTCGGCGGCTTCATCGGTCTTGCGCTCGGCTCGGGTCTTGCTCTCGCCTGGCCGTATCTCAATCCGAAGCAGCCGACGGAGCTGTCGATGGACATCGGGCTGTACGCTTTCCTGTTCTCCGTGCTCGTCGGCATTATCTTCGGCTTATACCCGGCGAACAAGGCTTCCAAGCTCCGTCCGATCGATGCGCTGCGCACCGACTGACGTACTCGAATTAGCAGGGCAGGGTGGTCCGGGAAGGGAATCCAGTGCGCTGCTCCTTTACCGGTCCTTGGCCGCTGCCGCAATCCATCCAGAAGAACACTGAAGGAGGCTTTTCCTTTGAAGAACATATGGAACAAATCGCTGCTGTACGCACTCGCAGTGACGACGGCGCTCGGTTCGATCGCATTACCGTCGTCAGTGAAAGCAGGCAAGGAGGGTGTCTTCCTTGCCGGCGATACTTACTTCACGCTGGAGCGGGTTTCCGTGGCTTCCGGCAGTTCATCCCTGATGCAGTTTACCTTGAAGCTGCATAACGGCGGTACGTCTGTAGTCGATTTCAACCGGTACGGAGTCCGCGTCTTGGACGCCGCGGGCAACCGGTATCCGGCCCGCTTGACAGGCAAGCTCAGCGCACGGGTACAGCCGGGTGCCGACCAGGAATTCCCGTTCTACTCGGAGCTGGGGAATCTTCCTTCGGCCGAAGGGCTGAAGGTCGATCTCTTCGAATGGAACGGCAGCGGGACCGACGGCCTCCGGGATATCGGCGCGCTGAACGCGGCGGTGGAGGCACCGGCGGCCGCCGATCCATCGGCCCAGAGCACCATCTCGCTGAAGGATGCCGACACCACGCTGGACAGCGAAGGCTTCGTAACCGTGAAGCGTGGGGATAGCTATGAGACCGTAGAGAGCGGCAAACGCTACTTCTACGTGGATCTGGCCATCACCAACGACAGCGGCTCGGATCTTACGCTGCCCGCCGCGCTGCAGTACCGGCTGAGGGATGCCCTAGGTTACGCTTATGCGGGCTCGCTGCTCGCAGCTGATTCGTCCGTGCTCCCACCCGGCGGCACGGTGGTCCGCACGGTCCGCTCCCTCGCCCCTTCGGCCGAGTCGGCAGCGGCAGGGAGCATGACGTTCCAGCTCTGGACGGACGCTTCCGGGGAAGAGGAAGTGCTGGCGAGTCTGCCGGTGAGCGGCACGGGAGCGATCATCGCACTCGGCGGCGAACGCCGACTGACCGGTACCTATGAAGGCTTGACGCTTGTGGCCGAGAAAGCGGCCGCCGCGGCGCAGGATGATGAGACGCTGGTTCAGACGACGGTAACGGTGCGTAACGACAGCGATGAAGCGATGGCTCTGCCCGACCTTTCGGGAACATACCAGTTCGGGTACAACGCTTCGGAGGAAGCTTCGCTGGTACGGACGACAACCGAATCGTATGTCCAGCCCCGCGCTACCGTGCAGCTGCAGTATTCCGCTCTGCTGCCCGAAGGGATCGATCCGGAGACCGCGAATCTGGTTGTACGCGCCGGTTCCGATACGGCAAGCTCGGGGACCGGCAGTTCCGGCTCGGCAGCCGCTTCGGGAACGGCCAGCAGCACTTCCAGTACGACGAAGAGCACGGGCAGCACGGCTTCGACAGGCACGGGTACGACAGCTTCCACTTCTTCATCGGCGGGCAGCCCCACATCATCTACGACTTCGACTACCGCGAAGACTTCCACAACTTCTTCTACGGTGTCGGTGGACCGTCCCGTGCTGATCGCTTCACTGAAGGGGATTGCCCGGCAGGCGAACTCGCTGCAGACGGCCCAGGCGTATAAGCTCGGCGATGTGTTGCCGCTCGGTGCGAGTTCCTCGATCGATTCGAAACTGTCTGCCACGCTCGTAGAGCTGCATCAGCATGAGAACGAAGAATACGGCTACCGTACGGCGATCGCGAAGATCAAGCTGACCAATAACGGCAGCACCGCCGTCTCGCTCCCGGAAGTGGGACTAGAACTGCTTGGAAGCAACGGCTTGTCTTACCCGGGCACGCGGCAGACGACCACGGCTTCCATGATCGCCGCAGGAACGAGCTATGTGGTCAGCTACTCCTTCATGCTGCCGGATGGAGAGGACGAAGCGAAATACGCGCTGCAGGTGACCGACGCGAAGGCCGCGGCTCCGGCCAAGCTCACGCTGGGCACTTATCAGGTGGCTTTCCAGAAGGACGACCTGACGGCCTCCAAGGTCAGCTTCTACCCGTTCGAAGTCGGCTTCGACTGGTATACGGGCGGCTGGCTGTACAGCGGCGGGAACTACTCGTATGTACTGAACATGTCCCTGACCGTCACGCGCCAGGATCAGGTGATCATCGACTCCGGCTTCTCCGGCATCGAGTTCGACCTGGTGGATTCGACGGGACGTGTGCTCAGCACCTCGGCCGGCACCTTCATGGGTACCCAGAAGCTCAATTCCGGCAAGCACAAGATTACATTCACGGACATTCAGTCCGAACAGATCGAATCCGGCACCTCTATTCATGTATACGAGACAGTCGCGACGCCGGAAGGCACGGCGAAGCGTCTGGTCAAGATTCTAAAATAAAGCGAGCTTCACGCCACACGGCCGGAGCCGTCCGCTCTCTTCATTATGAAGAGGCGGGCGGCATCCGGCCCTTTTGATTAGAAAAATACTTGTAAGTTCGCGCGCGATTTGTTTAGATGGGGTAGACATTATACGCAGGGAAAGGAGCTTGGTCTACTCTATGCCGCCAACTTTGCTTAAGGGCCAGGACGGATCCGGCGGGTCTTGCAGTCCCGGCGCAGAGGTCCCGCGCCCCGGTTTATGGCAGCTCTTCACGGTCTCGCTGCGCCTGGGCTTAACCTCCTTCGGCGGGCCTGCCGCGCACCTTGGTTATTTCCGCCAGGAATATGTGCTGCGCCGCCGCTGGCTCGATGAACGAACGTATGCCGAGCTGGTGGCGCTGTGCCAGTTCCTGCCGGGACCGGCCAGCAGCCAGGTGGGCATGGGCATCGGTCTCCTCCGGGGCGGTATGGCCGGGGCCCTGATCGCCTGGCTCGGATTCTCGCTGCCTTCCGTGCTGGCCCTGGTCCTGTTCGCCTATGCGGTGCAAGGCGGGGCCGACGCAGCAGGCGGCTGGCTGCACGGCCTGAAGCTCGTGGCGGTCGCCGTCGTCGCCCAGGCGGTGCTGGGCATGGGGGCCAAGCTGGCCCCGGACCGCTCCCGCCGCACGCTGGCTGTCCTCGCCGCCGGCGCCGCGCTGCTGTGGCAGGCAGCTTACAGCCAAGCCGTGCTGATCGCCGCCGCAGGCCTCTACGGCCTGTGGGCCTACCGGAGCGCTGCTTCGCAGGAGCCGGCGCCCGCGCTCCAGGTGCCGATCACCCGCCGGGCCGGAGCGGCGAGTCTGGTGCTCTTCGCCTTGCTGCTGTTCGGCCTGCCCTGGCTCAGCGCTGCTTCGGACAGTCCGCTTCTAGCGCTGTTCGACATCATGTACCGGGCGGGTTCACTCGTATTCGGCGGCGGACATGTCGTGCTTCCGCTGCTGGACCGGGAGCTCGTTCCCGGGGGATGGCTGAGCAGCGAGACGTTCCTCGCTGGCTACGGTGCCGCCCAGGCGGTGCCCGGCCCGCTGTTCACCTTTGCCTCCTATCTTGGCGCCGCGGCCCTCGGGTGGCAGGGGGCGGCGGCGGCCACGGTCGGCATTTTCCTGCCTGCCTTCCTGCTGATCCTCGGCGCCCTGCCCTTCTGGGCGGATATCCGTACGAACACTCGGGCCCAAGGGGCGCTGGCCGGCATCAACGCGGCCGTCGTGGGCATCCTGCTCGCCGCCTGGTACCAGCCGATCTGGACGACGGCCGTCCTGCGTCCGGCGGATTTTGCCGTGGGCGCGCTGCTCTACGGTATGCTCGAGTTCTGGAAGCTGCCGCCCTGGTTCGTCGTGCTGGCCGGAGCCCTGCTCGGCAGCGGGCTGGCCTTATGGCCGGGAACTTAACCGAAGACGGTAACGGGAGGAGGGGAGAAGCATGCGCAGCCGTAAAGCAGGCTACGGCCTGTGCCAAGGGGGATAACTGCCTACGGCTGTCCGGTAGAAGCGGCCCTCGATGTCATCGGCGGGAATGGAAGGGAGTCATCCTCTACCATCTTACCTGCGGCACGGTCCGCTTCAATGAATTCCGGCGCCTGATGCCCGGCATTACGCAGCGGATGCTGACCCTTCAGCTGAGGGAGCTCGAAAGCGACGGTCTCATTCACCGCGGGTATATCGCGAGATTCCGCCCAGGGTGGAATATTCGCTGACGGAGCTCGGACGTACGCTGGAAGGGGTCATTCTGCAGCGGCGCGATTGGGGCGAGAAGTATGAATGAGACGGATCCCGCATCGGACAGCGGCTCGTAAGTGGCGCGAAGCGGCGGCACGCTTCCGCATGCCAAGTTCTTTCAAGCTTTGCCAAGCTCTGCCAAAGCCAAAAGGTTATCCGGCCGCACACCGGATAACCTTTTTTCTGCGGGCTGGCTTGCTTCCTTGCGCCTGTGTTCGTTACTCCGCTGCCACGACGACTTTGCCGATCGTGCGGCCGCTCTCGAGCAGGGCGTGCGCTTCCCGGAGCACCGCGGCATTCAGGCCGTGAAGCGTCGCAGTCTGCGTCGTGCGAAGAATGCCCGCTTCGAGCAGCTCGGCCGCGCGGTTCGGCAGGCGATGCTGCTCGGTCCGGTCTTCGGTGGCGTAGATGGCGAAGGTGAACATGAATTCCTAGACGAACGCGGCGCTTTTGTTCTTGAGGAGGGTGAGGTTCAGGCACAAGATGAAGTCGGCCCCAGGGATACCCATAGCGGTCAGCTGCTTCATCATATCCTCATGATGATTGATGACATGGTGGGCGCCGAGGCTCCGGACCCACTGCTGCGATTCGCCGCGGGAGGCGGTGCCGGTGACCGGTCAGTCCCGCCCAGCGGGCCAGCTGTACAGCGATGGAGCCGAGCGTAACCGGGGCCGGAAGTCGTCTATTTCTTTTTTCTGCGGAAGAGGCCGGCCGCTTCGAAGAACAGGATGACGGCGGCAAGGCAGCCGAGCATATACGGAATCAAGAGCGGAACGGCCCGCAGATCAGTGATCCGGACGGCTTTCAGGAACAGCGGATAACAGAGAAGGAGCAGGACGAATAGGGCGATTTTCAAAGGGATTCTCCTTCTCTTGGTAATAATGAACAAAGGTTAAATAACCATTGACGGAATGTGAAGCGGCGTAATAATATAGCATTACCGCGTTAAAGCATATTTCTACAAAATAGTAGAGAATGCGACGGAATATTCTTCCCTTGTGGAAGCAATTGGTACCGCCGCAGCCCCCTAATCGTCCGTACCCGGACGAAGCAGTACGCTTCATCTACATATGCAGGAGGTCATGTTCATGAAACCATTCAAATTGACAGCGCTTCTTCTTGCCGTCCCCCTGATCTTCGCAGGCTGTGGAGCCAAAGAGGCCGCAACCACGGGCAGTAACGGCAGCACTGCCGCTCCCGCGGCAACCGAGAAGAAGGTCTATAAAATCGGCATCACGCAGATCGTCGAACATCCTTCGCTGAACGCGACCCGGGAGGGCTTCCTGGCCGCACTGAAGGACAGCGGATTGGTAGAGAAAGACAACCTTCAGGTAGATTACCAGAATGCCCAGGGCGATTCAACCAACAACCTGACGATCGCGCAGAAGTTCGCCTCGGACAAGAAGGATCTCGTTCTTGCGATCGCTACGCCATCCGCACTAGCAGCCGTGCAGAGCGTGAAAGACGGTCCGGTGCTGTTCGCAGCCATCACCGATCCAGTCGGAGCCAAGCTCGTGAAGAGCCTGGACAAGCCCGGCGGCAATGTAACGGGCGCGGCCGACACGCATCCGGATGCCGTGCCGAAGCTCATGGATCTCATCGCCTCTGACTTCCCCAAGGTGAAGACCGTGGGCATCGTCCTGAACGAAGGCGAGCCGAACGCAGCGGTGATGGCGAAGAACGCCGAGGCGGCGCTGGCGAAGCATAATATCAAAGTAGTGAAGGCCGCGGTAACGAATTCCTCCGAGGTGAAGCAGGCGGCGGATTCCTTGGCCGGCAAGGTCGATGCCTTCTACATTACGCTTGACAACACTGTCGTCAGCGCTGTGGACACGATGATCAAAGTGGCGAATGACAAGAAGATTCCGCTCTTCTCTTCTGACCGGGATACTGTCGAGAGAGGCGCTACGGCTACGTACGGCTTCAAGTACTATGATCATGGCTACCAGGCCGGCAAGATGGCGGTCGAGATTCTGAAGAACGGGGCGAAGCCGGGCGACATGAAGGTCAGCTACCCGGACAAGCTGGACCTGATCATTAACCTGGATGCGGCGAAGGCACAGGGCATAGAGATTAACGATGCGTTGAAGGCCAAGGTGCAGGATCCGAAGAACTTGCTCAGCGGCTCGGCGAAATAAGAACGAAGACGGAGTGACCTTGCGTTTTCTGCCAGGGTCACTCTTCATTCTTTAGAGGAGGAACCTACATGGAGCAATTCAGAGACATCATAGAAGGCTCAGGGGAGCTGGGACTGCTCTACGCCCTGATGGCGCTTGGCGTCTACATTACATACCGGATTCTGGATTTTCCCGACCTGACGGTCGACGGCAGCTTTACGACTGGCGGTGCAATCGCAGCCGTATTGATCACGGGGGGGACGCCTCCGCTGGCGGCGACGGCGGCTGCCTTTGCCGGCGGCATGCTTGTCGGCGCTTGTACGGGCCTGCTCCACACTAAGGGGAAGATCAATGCGCTGCTCTCCGGGATTCTTATGATGATCGCGCTCTATTCCATCAATTTGCGGCTCATGGACAAGAAAGCGAACATCTCCCTCTTCGGCACCGATTCGCTGCTCAGCGATGTCCCGAAGCACTGGGTGATCCCGACCGTCGGCATCGTGGTTGTCTTGGTCAAATTCGCACTGGACTGGTTCCTGCATACGGATCTCGGCCTCGCCCTGCGGGCAACGGGGGACAATCCGCGCATGATCCGCAGCTTCGGCGTGCATACCGACAACACAATCATCGTGGGTGTATCCCTATCGAACGGGCTGGTTGCCTTGTCGGGGGCCCTCATCACTCAATATTCACAGTTCGCCGATGTTAATATGGGCATCGGGATGATCGTCATCGGTCTGGCGTCCGTCATCATCGGCGAAGCGCTGTTCGGCGCGCGAACGATCATCCGGGCTACGCTGGCCGTGCTTCTCGGCGCCATCGTGTACCGTCTGATTGTCGCGCTTGCGCTGCAGATCGGACTCGAATCGACGGATATGAAGCTGATGACCGCCTTGATCGTCATCGTGGCGCTGACGGTTCCCAAGGTCCGCGCAACGATCCGTCAGCGGAGGTTCATCCGAAGGCGTGCGGCAGAGATCGATCGTTCGGCCGCTTCATCTGCCACACGCTCGAAGGGAGGCGGTGTCAATGCTTAGAATCGAGAATGTGACCAAGCTGTTCAATCCAGGCACGCCGGACGAGAAAGCAGCCTTATCCCGGATCAACCTGCACCTGCACGAAGGCGACTTCGTCACGGTGATCGGCTCGAACGGCGCCGGCAAATCCACTCTGATGAATCTAATCTCGGGCGTCATGTCGCCGGATCTCGGCCGGGTGCATATCGAAGGCAAGGCTGTCGAGGGGCTGCCGGAGCACCGCCGCAGCCAGTGGATCGGCCGCGTCTTCCAGGACCCGATGGCGGGGACGGCTCCGACCATGACCATCGAAGAGAATCTGGCGCTCGCTTACTCGCGCAGCAAGCCTAGAGGTTTGTCGATCGGCGTAACCGGCGGCAAGCGCAAGTTCTTCCGCGAGCAGCTCAGCCGGCTCGGTATCGGTCTCGACCAGCGTCTGAACGCCAAGGTCGGCCTGCTCTCCGGCGGGGAGCGCCAGGCGCTCAGCCTGCTTATGGCGACGTTCACGCGTCCGCGCATTCTGCTGCTCGACGAGCACACGGCAGCGCTCGACCCGTCCCGCGCTGAGCTCATTACGACGCTGACGGAGTCCATCGTCTCCGAGATGAAGCTGACCACGCTGATGGTCACCCACAACATGGAGCAGGCGATCCGGCTCGGCAACCGCCTCATCATGATGGACAAGGGGAACATCATCCTGGATGTGCCGCCTGAGCGCAAGCAGGGCCTCACGGTCGAAGGCCTCTTGAAGGAATTCGAGCACATCCGGGGCGAAAAGCTGGCGGACGACCGCGTCGTCCTGGGATAAGACTGTAAGCAGGCAAGAGAGGAACGGCGTTTCACGTATCGCGTGAAGCGCCGTTTTATTGTGCAATGATAAGAATGTATATCTCATCAGAGTCGGCAGGCTTGTGGCTGCCAGACGCTGGGCAATCTCGCGTCCATGACGACTTTCCGTGAGAAGGAGAGCGGATTGCTTACTGCCATTAGTGCCATCCCTTAGGATGCGGTCCGTCCTCCGGCGGACGGTCAGCGTGTCCAACAGCTCCTCGCATATATGCCGGTCAGCGGTTCTTACCACATATTCCCCATGGGAGGAAGGCAATGCTAACGTTATCCCATCTCAGGATGGACATAGCGAAAGGAGCCGTCGGATACGCATGAGTTTCAAAAGAGTTCGTATCGGCATTATGGCCGCCGCGCTGCTGTGCGGCGTTTGGCTGCCGGGTACAGGTGTGCAAGGGCGTCCTGCGCCGAAGGAAGAGCCGAAGGCCGCTTTCATCCGCAGCGGCCACTTATGGCTTAAGCAGAACGGCCAGGAGAGAGAACTGACGGCGGAGGGCAGTGCGGATACGCCGCGCTGGTCCGCGGACGGGCAGTATGTCGCTTATACCCGCCGTGCTTCAGCCGAAGCCCCGCAGGGGGAAGTATGGGTATATTCCCTGGAGACCGACCGGCATCACCGGGTCTATGTGCAGGGAGGATCGAACTACCGCTGGTCACCTAAGCGCAGTGTGCTCGCGCTGCAGCTCGAGTCGGTGCTTGGCACGGTGGAGGTTGGCCTAAGCGGAGCCGGCAGCTTCACGAGCGAAGCGGTGGGGGTGGGCAATTATGCATGGCTGCCGGACGGAAGCGGCTTCCTGATCTCGTCGGCCGCCCAATTGAATCCTGCAGGGTGGAGCGCGGTGGAGCTGTTCACCGTACCCCTTCACACTGGCACGGGAGCATCTGCCCAGCCGCGGCTCCTCTTCACGCTGCCCCTGCAGAGCGGAGATTTCTTCGCGGTCGGCACAAGCACGTTCAAGTGGTCGGAGGACGGCCGCTGGATCTCGTTCATCGCCAGGCCCACTGCTTCCTGGTCGGCCGACAGCAATACGTTATGCCTGCTTTCGGCGGACGGGAAGGTGTTCCGGAAGCTCGGGCACATGCTGGGGTACGAGCCCTGGTTTCATTGGGCTCCCCGGACCGGTAAGCTGGGGTATATCGAAGGCGAAGGACGCCTCGTCACCCAGAACAAAAGGCTGGAGATCCGGGAGATGGGGGCGTTCCGGACGCAGGGGTACACGCCGGCCGGCTTCGCCGACCGCGGATTCACGTGGCTGGATGACAAGCGGCTGGCCGTCTCCCGCTCCGAGGAGAGCGGCGAGGATACCGAGGAGGCCCGCAGGCCGCTTCCGGCCTTGTTCCGTGTTCCTGCATCTTCGGCGGGACCTGGCCGGGAACAGATAGCTTTGACGAGGCCGCCGGAAGGCTTCGGGGACTATGCGCCCAGCTTTATCCGCCGGACAGGGAAGCTGGCCTGGGTCCGGTCGGACGGCCAAAGGGCCGAAGCCTGGATCTCGGATGAGAAAGGAGCGGGGGCAGCCGCGTATATCAAGGGCTTGGACACGGGAACCCCATATTACGGGTATGTGGACTGGAGCCGTGTTCTGGCATGGTATGACCCGGAGCCAGTGGGGGCAGGCACGGCCTTGTTGTCGTCGGCCGCGGTGGCGGGCATCCCGTCTTATGCGCCTTGGGGGCGGATCGCCATGCAGGAGACGGCCAAGAAGTACGGAGCCGAGATCCATGATTACCTGTATGTCGGGCGGAAAGCAGCGGGACCGAATCTGACCGAGGATACGTTCAAGCTGTGGGTGGTGAAGGAAGGCCACGGCTTCGGGGTAATCGTTCGGGTGCGATGGGAAACGGCGACCGAGCGGCTGCAGGCTGTAGAGTTCGAAGAAACGGACCGCTGACGGCGGCGGTCATGTAAGCTCCAGACCCGGCAGGTTCGCCCATCGATCAAGCACCATAGAACCGCATTCGAATACCCGGTCACCTTCCTCTATAGGACGGCCGGGTATTTTTTGGCGGATACGTCTTGCGATGGGAGTTAAATTCGATTATTATCTAATTAGAAATTAATCGAATGAGGTGATCCGGTCCCTTGCCTGTTCAATTGGACAAAATTATTGCCTATCACAAAGCCTTAGCGGACCCTACCCGCTTCCGTATGCTAATCCTGCTGGCGCAGGGAGAGTGCAGCGGACAGCAGCTGGCGGAACGGCTGCATTTGGCCCCCGCTACGGTCACGCATCATGCGGCGAAGCTCAGAGAAGCTGCGCTGCTTCGCGAGCGCCGGGAGAAGAACACGATTTACTTTTCGGTGAGCGAGTATTTTGTAAGAGGGCATGCGCAGGCTTCACTGGAGCTCATCTTCAAAAATCCCCCGCCGGACAAGGAGGAATCTAGCGTGGAGAACGAGAAGTTACAAGCATCCGTATTCAAGCATTTTTTTACCAAAGAAGGAAAGCTGATCCGCATTCCCGCCCAATACAAAAAGAAGCTCATCGCGCTCGGCAGGATCGCGCGGGAACTGGAGAAGGGCCGGGCGTATACCGAGCGGGAGCTCAATGAGGTTATTAAGGCGTATCACGAGGACTTTGCAACGATCCGGCGGGAGTTCATCATGCATCACTTCATGTTCCGCGAGAAGGATGTGTATGAGCTTAATCCGGAAGAAATGTGGACCCAGTGGGAGGAAGTCAGATAAGATGCAGGATATACTAGACAAAGCACGGGAAGTTGCATGCGGGGCCGCTCAGGCTGCCGGGCAGCTCGCGAAGGAGCACTTCGACCAGGAGAAGGAGATTCTCGCCAAAGGCAGCGACGGAGATCTTGTCACCGCGGTAGACCTGCTTGCGGAGCGGGAGATTCTCAGCCGGCTGAACGCCGCTTTCCCGGAGCATCAGGTGCGCAGCGAAGAGAGCGGATGGTCCGGGGTGGAGGGCGACTGGCTCTGGCTCGTCGACCCGCTCGACGGAACGAACAACTATGCGATCGGGCTCGCGGCTTACGGGGTATCGATCACGCTGCTGTACCGCAAGGAGCCTGTGCTCGGCGTGATCTACGATTCGCATCTCGGCAACCTGTATGTGGCCGAGAAGGGGAGAGGGGCGTCGATGAACGGCCTGCCCCTCACGGCGAAGCTCAGCCGGCCGACGCCCAAGCTGACCCTGGCCTGGATTCAAGGCCATCACGTGGGCCGCAGGGGAAGGGCGGCTGCGCTGAAGCGCCACCTCGAGGAGAATGCCAAACGGGTGCTCCCCCTCTGGGCTCCGGCACTGCAATGGAGCATGCTGGCTAGGGGTGATCTCGACGGTATTGTACTCTACAACTCCGAGGGAGACGACCTTTACGCGGGCGTACTTCTTGCGAAGGAAGCAGGGGCGGTGGTCACCGACTACGATGGACGGCCGTTCGAAGGGATGAACCCCGAGCCGTATCTCGTTGCCTGCGCTCCGGAGCGGCAGGAGGAGCTGCTGGCGCTCGTGCGGCAAGGCATGGAGGCGGGCAGCGGGCTGGCGGAGTGAGGACGGACGGAGGCTTGCTACAGGGGGGACTCTGCCCTCAGCCTTCAGCTAGTTGCTACCCCCCGGTCAACCTGGGCGTGGAGAATAACTAGTCTTGTGCAAGGAGGTTAGCAGGATGGGCGAGGAATCGTCACGTTCCGAAGTTACAGAGCACGCCGCTTCGCGCCATAGCGAAGACCCGGCCCGTTGGCGGGGCCGCATCCGCACGGATATTCTCCGCTATTTGGAAGCCCACCGGCATCCATGGAACCGGAGGCTGCATTACGCGGCGTTCCTGGCTGCCTTCTTGGGCTGGATCTTCCTGATCTTCGACTGGCGCTTGGTATGGCGGCGGCACACTATGTTCTCTCGTGGACCGGGCATTTCGGGTTCGAGAAGAACCGCCCGGCCTCCTTCCATTATCCGCTGCTGGGATTCTATGCCGGGTTCGCCTGGTTTTTCGTCCGCACGTTCGAGCTCGCGGCAGGTCGGCGCGTGATTACGGAGTGGGAGCGGGAGGCAGAGGAACAGAGCCTATTATTTCAAAAGGAAGAAGGTAGGAACGAGCGATGACTATGGACCAAACGGCCGGCCCCCGGCTGACGGATGTATGCACGGAGGAAGAGCTTCGCAGCGTGCGGTCTTCCTTAATGGTATTCAATGAGAGCACGGCCCCGAGCGGCTTTCAAGTGCCGAACGAGCGGCTCGATCTGGTACTGAAGGAAGAAGACGGGAAGCTGGCCGGAGGACTGCTGGGCCGGACGTACCGTTTCGCTGTGTACATCGAGATCCTGTGGGTCGATGAGAAGTACAGGGGGCAGGGCCTCGGAGCGCGGCTTATGAAGGCGGCAGAGGAAGAGGCGGTACGAAGGGGCTGCCGTCTGATGCATCTCGACACGTTCAGCTTCCAGGCGCCGGATTTTTACCGCAAGCTGGGATTCGAAGTATTCGGTGAGCTGGCCGGTTTTCCGGACGGGGCGGTCCGCTATTTTCTCAAGAAGACGATTTGATCACACGCAAACAAGCCGGCTTTCCTCTGTAGGAAGGCCGGCTTGCTCCGTATGGCGGATGAACGTTATGTAAGCGTAAGCGCTGCAGCGCGGTACAGACCACGCCGTGGTCTACCACATGCTGGGAAGCACCTTAATCTCCCGGTCCATCTTCGGCAGGAACGTGTAGTTCGGATTGAACGTGAAGATGCGTTTCATCTGGTAGGACAGCATAACCACGGCTGTCATCGCCTCGTTCAGGGAGAACTGATAGTTCGGGAAGTCGATGATGAGCCGCTTGGCTTCCTGCTCCAGCTCCGGTGAGCTGGGGATGATCGTCAATACGCCTTTTTGGACGGCTTTGTCCATCGTGTTCAAGAAGATCTGGGCATCGGAATAATCAAAATGATTGCGCAGCCATTGGTGGGTTTCGAACACGACGTAATTCGTTGTCGCCAGCCGCCGGTCCATGTCGTCCATATCGTAGAACAGGGTCCGGGCTTTGAGATAGTAAGGATCCTCCGGGTTCATGAACGCCATCAGGGCGGACTGTTCCAGGAATACGGTCTGTCCGAGACCTTCCGTATCAAGTACGCTCATATTCTTCCGCCTCCTCTACGCGCCGGTCTCTGCGTTTGGTCAGCGCATCAAGCTGCAGCAGCGGATTCTTCTCTTTCTGCTCCACGGTGGCCTGGAACATCATTTCGTGGCTGCGTACGGCAAAAAACTGCTCGATCATATAGTGGACGGCACCGCTGACCGTCGTATGCTGGGCTTCGGCCATTTCACGGCACTTTTCAAAATACTCGGGCTCAAGCTCGATGATCCGGCTCTCTTCCGTTTCGCCTTCGGGAGAAGAGATTAGCGAGGATGCGGCGCTTTTCCAAGCCTTGAGCTTGCTTTGCAGCATATCTTTGGAATTGCTCATGAGCGTCACCTTCCCTACTCCAAGTGTATTCTTGTTCTCACCGTCCTATAAGATTCGACGCGAAGCTCCATTTTCATAGGGTTTTTTGTCGGAAAAGACGGAATGTCCTCATTATAACACAGTTATTTAACCGCAGCCTCCCGGTTCCAAACGAACCTGGTGAGATATAAATCCTTATATTTTTTAAAAAAGGAGAGTCCTCCTTCCCCGGGGATGGAGAAGCCGTTATTCCACTTTATGGCGCAGGGCCCCCGCAAATTCGGATTCCGTCTAGAATGCTATAGCGTACTTCGTGCAGATGAGGGTTCCGTGGAGCATACCAGAAGCGATCTGCCTTGCTCCTGAATAAGAGCGGGAAGAGGCTGCTGCCCGTGCGGCGGGAGACCCGGGATGAGAGGGTGCGGAAGAGCGCGCATCCGGATGACGTACATATACGTATCGCGAGAGACAAGCTGTATCCCATAAGAACGAGTGCATGCGGACGACTGGGGGACGGCATGGGAATGAATGGCCAGATGTGCCGGCAGCCTTGGCGCCTGCCCCCGGTCCTGAAGAAGGAGAAGGAGGAGATGCGAGTGCTGGGACGCTTTGATATTTATTACGGAATCGATTTGGGAACATCCAATACTGTCATCTATCAGCAGGGGAGGGGAATCGTGCTTAGGGAACCGTCCGTGGTGGCAATCCGCCAGGATACGGGCGAGATTGTGGCGGTCGGCAGCGAGGCGCAGGCCATGATCGGACGTACGCCGGAGTCGCTGGAGATCGTGTATCCGCTGATGAACGGGGTGATTGCGAACTTCGATATGACCTCGCAGATGCTGCAGCTCTTCATCCGCAAGATCGAAGGACGCCGCCGGTGGCTGTGGAGCTCGCAGGTGTACATCTCGGTGCCGTGCGGCATTACGAGCGTGCAGAAGCGCGCCGTCGAAGAGACGATGGTGCATAAGGGAGCGAAGAAGGCGGTGGCCGTCGAAGAGCCGCTGGCGGCGGCGCTCGGAGCCGGGATGCCGGTGGATGAGCCGATCGGCTCGCTCGTGCTGGATATTGGCGGGGGGACGAGCCAGGTGGCTGTGCTGTCGCTTGGAGGCATCGTCGTGAGCCATACGGTGCGGCGCGCGGGCATGTCGATCGATAAGGATCTTATCGAATATGTCAAAAAGACGTATAACCTCGCGATCGGCGACCGTACGGCGGAAGAGATCAAGATGCGGATCGGTTCGGCGGCGAAGCTGCCGGAGGAGCGGGCGATCGATATCCGCGGACGCGATCTGATCGACGGCCTTCCCCGGGCGGTGCGGATCACGTCGGAGGAGATCCGCGGTCTATTCGACGATTTCTTGACGGCGATATTCGAAGCGATCCGCTATACGCTCGAGCACTGCCCGCCGGAGCTCGCCGGCGATGTCGTCGAGCGGGGCATGCTGCTCTGCGGCGGAGGAGCCCTGCTGCACGGGCTCGACGCGCGGATTCAGGCGGAGACCGGCGTGCCGGTCCATATCGCCGCCGACCCGCTCGACTGCACGGCGCTCGGGGCCGGCATGATGCTGGACTACCGTCGGGAGCGGCGGATGGGCACCGGCCTGCCGGGCTACCGGGAGAGTGCGGCGGCGGTCGAGCACGAAGACGAACGCGTACGCCAGGAGGCGTAAGCTGGGGAGTTCCGCGGCGAAACAGGATTGTAAGAAATAGAAGCGCAATCACAAAAAGGATTCCGTGATGTTGGCGGAATCCTTTTGTTGTCTTCGCGGAGGCCTGCTGCCGAGCGGTACTGCCGGGGGCGCCTGCTGGCTGGGGTGTTGGGTCTCAGGGGCAAGGGCCAGGCATACCGCGCTCACCGCGCGATCCGCCCACGGCTTCGGCACACGGCGAGTGAGGCGTAATCCGCGCGAGCGCTTCGGCATACCGCGATCACCGGCGGTCCGGCGGGGTCCGCCGGTACGCCCTTGGCGGTATAGACACTACCGGCCCAGCTCCGGGGTCCGCATCCGCCCCCCCCTCCCCCCTCAGCCCAAGCCGAGCCCGGCGAGCGCCTGACCGATGCGGCGGGCGCCAAGGAGGATCTCCGCTTCGCCGACCGAGGCGTACGTCAGCTGGAAGAAGCCGGGCTCCGCGCCGAACAGGCTGCCGGGGTAGAAGAGCACGCCTTCGCGGATGCCCGCTTCCACCAGCTCCCGGTCGGGCACCGGCCGGGCTAGCTGCAGCCACAGGTAGAATCCGCCCGCCTGGGCGTCGGAGGCAAGCGGTAAGGCTATGCCGCCGGCATGCTCCCGCAGCGCCTGCAGCATACAGCTGCGCCTCAATGCCAGCGTACGGCGCACGGTAGCCAAATGCACCTTGGCGGCCGGCGAACGCAGATAAGCCCCGCCTAGCCGCTCGCCGGCGTGGCTTGTGCTGTAGCCCATCCGGTTCTTTGCCTGCGCCAGGCGCGAGGCGGCCGGCAGCGGGGCGGCGATCCAGCCGAGGCGCATGCCGGGCGTGGCCGTCTTCGACAAGGTGCCGAGGTAGATCACGAAGCGGTCCCCGCCGCTCAGCGCCTTCAGGGAAGGGGGCGGGGGAGTGGCCTGATCGAGGTAGAGATCGCTGTACGGATCGTCCTCGACTATGGGCAGCCGCAGGCTTTCGCATACTTCGAGCAGCTTCTTCCGCCGTGCGGCGGACAGGCACGTGCCGGTCGGATTCTGGTAGCTAGGGTTCGTGAATACCATGCGGATCCGGTGCTTGTAGTACAGCTCGGGAAGCGCTTCGGGGATCAGTCCCTCTCGGTCCATGGGCAGCCGGACCATACGAAGACCGGCTGCCGAGAAGACCCCCATCGCATACAAGTATGACGGACCTTCCACCGCTATGGCATCCCCTGGTTCCAGCAGCGTGTGGGCTATGAGATGCAGCGAATGCTTGACCCCCGCCGTGATCACCAGATGCTCCGGTGATGCCGAGATGCCGTGGCCGGCCAATGTCAGGTCCGCTAATGTCCCGCGAAGCTCCGCACCGCCCCGAAAGTCGTCGTGATAGGAGAACGCCCTGCCGTAATCGGCTTCCTCCGCCAGCTCCCGCAGCAGCTCCAGGGGCATGAGATCGGGAGAAAGCTCCCCCTTGGTGAGATTCACTATCCCCGGCAGCAGGGCCGCTTCCTGCTGCCTGCGGTAGACGGAAGCGGTCGGATCGAACGTCCGCCCTCCCGTATACCTCCGCCAGTTAGGTACGGGCACGGGCTTCTCCTCCCACTGCAGCTCGCATACCCGCGTCCCGCTTCCCTTCACGGAGGTGACGAAGCCTCCCGCCCGGAGTTCCTCATAGGCCGTGCTCACCGTGCTGCGGTTGACGTGCAGCTGTCCAGCCAGTTCGCGTTCCGCAGGGAGCCTCGCTCCGGGCGGCAGGTCGCCCTTCAGGATCTGCTCCTCGAAATAGCGGACAATCTGTTTGAATACCGGCACGCCGGTATCCGGCTGTGGCTTCCAACGCATCGCGACTCCCCCTGTCTCTCCTAAGTATACTTTGCGCTGGAAGTGGCTGGGTGGTTTTTCTGCCAATTGGCCCGGGTGTCCGGGAGGGGGGGACGGTATAATCGGCTGAAAGGGGGAGACGCCGATGGCCTTCCGAACATCATACGGACTATGGTTCCGTGAACAACCATACGCATGGCTTCTTCTGCTCTTCCTGTGGGTCTTCGGGTTCGCGGGTTCGCTGAGCCGGTTCGTGATGGCCTATTACCAGGCGGAGATCACGGCTGATCTTGGCGTAGGACGCAGCTTTCTGGGATTCACATGGTCTACGGCTACACTGCTGGGCGCTTTATGTGCTCCGCTCGGCGGCTGGCTCGTGGATCGGATCGGCTACAAAAAGGTGCTGCTGATCGTGGCGGCCGCCAATCTGCTGTCCGTCGGTACGGTACTGCTGTTCCGCAGCCCCGCAGGATTCTACGCGGGTATCGGGATCCTCGGCGGCATCGGGGGATTGGGCGCATCGGTCACATATGTGCTCGTCACGAACTGGTTCAAGCACCACCGGGCCAAAGCGCTGACGATCCTGGGGAGCGCCGGATCGCTGGGTCTGGCAGTGCTGACTCCGCTGCTGACACGGATGCAGTCGCTCGATTGGAGCACGGTATACCTAATTCTGCTGCTCAATGCAGCTTTATTCCTGCCGCTGATCCTGTTCCTGGTGAAGCCGAGTCCGGAGGGCATAGAGGAGGAGGGGCAGGCTGGACGGCAAGCTTCCTCTTCCCCTGCCGCCTCATCCGCTCTCTCGTGGAGAGCGTCGCTCGCTCACCTGCGGCATCCCGTCGTTGGGGTCGTCATGTTCGCGCTGCTGACCTGCGGCTTCTCCATGGGAACGGTAGAGATGCACATGGTGGCCATTCACCAGACCGCCCATGTCCCCGAGGCCATGATCGCCTCGGCTCTCAGTCTGCTCGGGCTGCTGGAGCTCGTCGGCGGGTTGACCTTCTCGCTTCTGATCGACCGGATGTCCCGCACCCGGGCGCTGGCGGTGCTGTATCTACTGCGGACGGGCGCCTTCGTCCTGCTCTGGATCCACCTGCCGCTATCGCCGCTCGCCTTCTCGCTGCTCTTCGGGGCGACTTATCTCGGGGCGGTGCCGGGCGGCATCCTGGTCGCCGGCGAAGCGCTTCACGGCTCTGGCAAGGCGAGCGGGCTGCAGACCGGCCTCTTCCTCAGCATCCACCAGCTTGGCGGAGTGCTGGCCGCTCTGGGCGGCGGACTGAACTACGATACGCTGCAGGACTACCAGCTGCTCATCGCGCTCAATGCGGGCTTCTCTCTCGCCGCCGCAGCGGGGTATGCAGCCTGCCGCAAGTCGATGTCCGCCAGGCAGCGCAGCCAAGCCACTCCCAGCCCACATAAGGAGGGTGCCGTATGAATATGGCCTGTATTCTGTTTGATGGCGGTGGAGGCCGGGAACCATTGACGCTGCGCTTCATGCCGGGCTATGATCTAAAGAATACCTAATCAACAGACGCATGTTTGAATGCCTGCCTAGAAAAGAGGGATTATCATCGCAGCCAAACCTACCAGCGCCGCCAAGATAACCATCGGGTGTTTGCATGCCCACTACTCCAACATTCGTTTTTTTGAAGGAACCTTCGATCCGGAGCTCTACGGCTTCCTGCATTTTGTGGATCCGGGACTCATCCATTGGCTGACCCGGGAGCCGGAGAAGAGCGTTCCGCTCGAAGTGGGCGGAACCTCTGCCGAGCTGCACGGCCGTCTGACCGGGCAGCTGGAGTGGATCGCCGGCTGCGGAGTGGACGCGATTCTCGTCACGTGCACGAACTATATCGCCGAGCTCGCCAAGCTGGGTGCCAGCCTGGACGGGCGGGTGGCCGCCGAGCTCATCGCGATCGACGAGCCGTGGTTCGGCGAGGTCGTCCGCAGCGGAGGGGACTGCCGGATCGCCTTCACGAATCCGGCAACCGTGGAGGGGACGATGGGCCGCCTGCAGGCTTATGCCGCAGAGCACGGCGTGCCGCTTCGCGCCGAAGCGGTCGTCGCGGACCGCAGCCTGTTCGACCAGCTGCTGCAGGGCCGGGACAAGGAGTACGCCGAAGGCACGTATGCTTTCCTGGCCGGGCTGACGGCGGAGACCGGCGGTCTGCCGGTCGCTGCGGCGCAGCTGTCCATGGCGGACGCCGCACGAACACTGCAGGGGAACGGAGCCGGGGCGGTCATCGAGCCGCTCGGCGCTCTGCAGCGGTATTTGGCCGCTAGATAGCGGTGCGCGGCAGAGAGACCCGTGCAGCGCGAGGCCAGTTAAGCTTGCTCGGCGCATTGTTCTTAAGCGCCAAGCGGCGGTCTATTTGGCCGAAGGACGGCAAGTGAAAAAAGCACCTGTCAGATCATAGAGGGATTCTCTATGGTCTGACAGCTGCTTCCTGCTGCGGTCCACGTGAGGGGTTCCTTTACTCCGAGAGCAGGAAAGGGAGTACCGCGTCCAGAAAGTCGGCGGGACGCTCGATATTCGGCAGGTGTACTGCCGGTAACATGACCAGCTTAGCGCCAGGCACCGTTGCGGCGATTAATTCGCTGTGGCTGGGCAGTGTCACCGTATCGTACTGGCCTCCGATTACCAGTGTCGGGGAGCTGATCAGCGCCGCAGTCCGGCGCATGTCGAAGTCGCGGATCGCAGCGAAGCTTCCGGCGAACCCCAGCGGATGCGTGGCGAGCACCATGTCGCGGAACGCCGATACGGTGTCGCTTTCCGTCTCCCTCATCTGCGGAGGGAACCAATTCCCGATGAACATGTCGGCGAGTTCGGACATGTTCCCGCCTTGAAGGACGGAGGCGATCAGGCCGTCCCAATGTTCTGGGGGCCCCAGGTAGGATGAGGTATTGGACAGAATCAGTTTGCCGATCCTCTCGGGATGATGGATAGCAAGCCATTGTCCGACGACCCCGCCTAACGACAACCCGCCAAAATGCACCCGGCTGATCTGCAGCGAATCGAGCAGCTCGATCACATCCCGTCCGAGCCTGTCAAACGAATACGCTCCGGCGGGGGCATCCGAAGCCCCATGACCGCGATAGTCATAGCGGAGTACGCGAAAATGCTTCGACAACTCCGTAATTTGTCCATCCCACATATGCAAAGTGGTGCCGATGGAATTCGCGAGAACCAATACAGGCAAGTTCGCCGGTCCATCGAACCGGTAGGCGATACGGTTCCCGTCACCCGTCGTAAAGAAGTCCAATCCGCTTACTGCTGCAGCTTCGTTTCCTGTCTTTGTCATGTTTCTCATTCCCCTTTACCGTTTGGTAGTGTTATTGTACTTGGAGATGGCGTACAATCGGAATAAGATTCTTAAGGATTTTGGGGTCTGAAAACTTATATTTTTCTTTGTTTCCGTCGACTAACTTTCGAATGTGAGGCGATGTGCCAATGGACCAGATCGATTATAAAATCTTGTCGGTATTGGAAGAGAACGCCCGGATTCCGATTGCCGAGATGAGCCGGATGATCGCCATGTCGCAGCCCGCGGTAACCGAGAGAATCCGCAAAATGGAGGAGCAGGAGGTCATAACGGGCTACCGGGCGGATCTTTCCCCGTCTAAGCTTGGCAAGCATACAAGCGCTTTTGTTCTGTTCAAATCGACGGACTGCAAGGCGTTCGAGGCTTTCAGTGAAGCGTCCCCGGAGATTATCGATCTTTACCGGATCAGCGGAGAGTTTAATTATCTAATGAAGGTGGTAACGGAAAATGGCGAATCCATGGCCCGATTTCTGGATGCCTGCCACGCCTTCGGATTCTCAACGACCTTGATCGTTCTTTCCACACCCTTTGAGGATAAAAGTCTTGTGGCAGCCAAGGTGGAATCGGACGTCAGAGCACAGATTCAGCCGGAGCCAAAGGTGAAGAGGATGTGAGGCGGGCGAGCGGAGAGCAAGCTCACCCGAAGTCAGTGCCGGCCCGCTGACGATACCCTACCCTACGCTCATCTGTAGTGGATAAGTAATCACCTTACTGCTCGGAGCGGCGTCCAGGCAGCCCTCATCTGTGAAAGGGTTCGGGACAGAGGTTCACTGTGCCTATTGCAGATAGACGCCTACGGTCCTTAATCGGCGGAAGAAGCGGGCATTCCTCCCGGGAGGAATGCCCGCTTCTTCTGCCTTTAGGCCGAGTGGCGTCCGGTGACCGCTGCAGGAGCAGCACTAGTATTGGGAGCGGACGGGAAACTCGCCGTCACTTTGAACAGGTCGCCGTCGACCTCGATGTCCAGCCCGCCGCCCTGCAGTTCCATGATGCTCTTGGCGATCGCGAGCCCAAGGCCTGAGCCCTCCGTGTTCCGGGAGGCGTCCCCGCGCTTGAACCGATCTAGCAGCTCGCCCGCATCGCCTTCGATCTCGTAGGCGGATACATTTTTGACGGTGAACAGCACCACACCCGGCTGCTGTGACAGCATCACATAAATCCGTGTGTGGGGGAGGGCGTACTTGACTGCATTGCCGATGAGATTCTCGAACACCCTCGATGTCTTCTTGCCGTCGAGGCGGGCCATCATCTGCGGCTCATCGATGTGGACCCGGAAGGTGAGGGACGAGGGCTCGAGTCCGTCGCTGAACTCGGCGAGCGCCTGCTCGAGCAGCGCCGCTACGTTCACGGGTTCGACCCGGAGCTCCACCGCGCCGCTGGCCATCTTGGATGCTTCGAACAGGTCGTCGATCAGCACCTTCAGCCGCTGGGCCTTGCGGTCCAGCACATCGACATAATGGCGTCTTGTCTCCTCGGGGAGCTCTTCGCTCTTCAGCAGATCGGCGTAGTTGATGATGGAAGTCAGCGGCGTCTTGAGGTCGTGGGAGACGTTCGTAATGAGCTCCGTCTTCATCCGCTCGCTCTTCATGCGGGATTCGAGGGCCGTCTGCAGTCCTTCCCGCATGTTGTTGATGCCGTGAGCGAGACGGGACAGGCTGCCCCGTCCTTTCTCGGGCAGGGCCACGTGGATCTGGCCTTCAGTCATGCGCGATACGCCTGCCAGGATGGCGTCCAGGGTGCGGACTCGGCGCAGGACGTACGGGACAACGGTGAGGCAGTAGAGAACGCCATAGATCGAAGTTATAACAATCATTTCATCATGTCCTAGCCCCATCCAAAGTTCGGAGACGGGACCGGAGATGACAAATCCCAGCCCGACCGTCGCAGCCATGACCAAAACGGCCTTGAACATCAAGCTTCGGTGCGCCGTCCGATCCGCTAACCTGCCTTGAACCCGCCTCGTTATGCTCCTCTCCCACTCCGTCCCGATGGATCCTGGTTCCACTGCGAGCCTGACAGCATCCCGGCCCAGCAGGAGCAATCCTCCCAGGCACCCTGCCAGCAGAGCTAACGACACCAGCTCTGACGGACGGGGCGGCATCGTGAACACTGCAATCCCATCCACTAGCCCCGCAGCAGCAAGGCCCAGAACCATAGTGAGCACCAGCCTCGCATCCAGCGGCACTTCGCTTACCCAGGCTGTTACCCGTTCGGGGATCGTGGAGCCCAGCGCCGCTTTGGCCCGGTACAAATAGTACCCAAGGAGCACCATGCCCAGAAGACATCCCGCCAGCAGTCCTAACTCCTTGACAATCCTGGACTTGAGCGAATCGAAATACACGGCATCTCGGTGGATTTGAGAGTACCCCTTTGGTTCCAGAGGAACGATCAGGAAGCCTTCCCATTGCTTTGCCTGGAAATATTGGTTTAGGGTCCGTTCATACTCGCTCGCCGTAGGGAACGTCTGGGGCAGCTTCAGCGAGTAAAGGGAGTCGTCTTTTAAATTGGACTCGATGGGCGTGGATTGCATATTCGTGTAAACCGTGTAACTGTCACCTTGGCTTTTGTCCCGGATGTAATACTGCACAGACCCGGCCCGCTTTCGCAGATCCTGCTCCGCCTCCTCGTACTGCTTGTCGCGGTACGCCACATACTCCGCCATCCGCTTCTGCTTCAAGGAGGCGACCTCGGCTTCGGCCTTCGCCAGATCCAGCTGCAGCTCCTGCCGGATGCGGCCGAGCTCCCCGGGTCCCTGGCCTTGCTGTACCGCCTGCTCCAGCCGTTCATTGTGTGCCGCCTGGATGCGTTCCCGGCTTCTTTTCAGCATGGCAGCATAAGCCTCATCCCACCGGGCCAGCATCTCTTTTCCCACTTTCTCTTCGGCAGTCAGAGACGTGTACCCGCGGTTCTCGCCATGCATGAATTCGATCAGGTTCGTATGCGCGCGGAGCTGCTCCTGGAAGTCCCGGCTCTCGAAGTAGTAGTTGTTCTTCAGGAAGGCCCTGTGGGTCCAGATATCGCCGGCCGTAACCAGGGTCACTGCCGCCAAGCCTGCCAGCACCACCCAGGCGATGAGCGCCATGCGCTTATTTTTCCATTTTGTAGCCAATGCCCCACACCACCTTCAAATATTCGGGTTCCTTCGGGTTGATCTCGATCTTCTCGCGGATGCGCCGCACATGGACGGCTACGGTATTCTCCGCCTGGAAGTACGGCTCTCTCCAGACCTTCTCATAGATCTCCTCGATCGAGAAGACCCTCCCTTTGTGCTGCATGAGCAGCTCCAGTATTCGGTACTCCGTCGCCGTCAGCCGCACCTCCTCGCCTTCGACCGACACGGTCTTGGAGGCCTGGTTGAGCACGAGGCCGCCGACACGGATCTCGTTCTCGGACGCCTGGTAGTTCCCGAAGTGAGTGTAGCGCCGCAGCTGCGACTTCACCCGGGCCACGAGCTCCATCGGATTGAACGGCTTCGTCATGTAATCGTCCGCTCCGACGTTGAGCCCGAGAATCTTGTCCGTATCCTCGGATTTGGCGGACAGCATCAGGATCGGGATATGGCGCTGCTCCCGGATGCGGTGCGTCGTCTTGATTCCGTCGAGCAGCGGCATCATGACATCGAGAATGAGCATATGGATCTCTTGCTCCTCCAGAATCCGAAGCGCTTCGACCCCGTTCGCCGCTTGGAACACTTTCATGTTCTCGGCCCGCAGATAAATTTCGATGGCCTCGCCGATCTCCGGCTCGTCGTCGGCCACCAGCACATGGTACGTTTGCATACTCTGATCCACCTTGCCTATGTAATGGAATTCCCAGCCGATAGGCGGGAATGTTGACTACGATCCATAGCTTACCAGAAGGGTCTGACAAGACCCCGCGCATTTTTCTTACAAATTTCTTACTTCTTCTATCTATACCAAACAATGATTATAGCAAGTGTCCTTCCCTGCGGATACACCCATTGGAACTTCTCAGGAAAACCGGCGTAGTAATAAGAAAATAAGTAAAATTATGGATGGATCTATGATATCATAGGAGTTGAGAGAGATGAGCTTGAACCGGAAAACAAAAGCAATCCTGTACACGGTATGGGGCATAGGCGTGTTCGGGTGGGGCGTATTCCATCCGTCCTTGGAGCTGAACAGCTGGCTGAAGCTTCTTATTACGGCCGCCATTATTTTCGCCGATGCCAGCTGGAAGGACCAAGGGGACAAGCGCTACGGTGTCATTTATCTCTACTTCATCGGACTGATCATAGGCTATACTTATCACTATTTCTTCTAAATAATCTAGGCAGGAGATCAGGCCTGCCGGAAAGGCCAGGGAAGCTTCATGCAACGAAAACATCATATGCTTCTGCTCGCCGGTGTCATTGCATTGGGATCGTGCGTAGGGCTTGGAACAGGGAGCAAAGCGACCGAATGGAACCACCAGAAGGCCGTCATCACCGGCATCGAGGAGGCCGTAGCCAGCGCGCAGGCGCAGGGCAGAGAGGTGCGAATCAAGGACTATACGCCGTTCGAGTGGGATCTGCTGTACATATTCCCGGCTTACACCAGCCCGGATCGGATCAACAAACAGTTAGGTTACGAATGGACGAACGAGCATCTCTCCGTCAGCGATGAGCAGACCATCTTGGTGTTTACCCGTCAGGGGAAGGTTGTGGAGGACTACATTTATCGCGGCAGCGCGTTCGCCGAAGATCTCTACGAGAAGCCGCTGTCCCCGGAGCAGGCTGTCGTGAGGCCGGCGGCCCGGTAGATTTGACAGCAATCCCTCCCCGTGGCATCATGGAACGAAACACGGGAAGAGAGGGGGCGGCCGCTATGAAAAAAGCCCTACAGGTGCCGGTCCGCTTCTACCGCCGGTTCATTTCGCCGCTGAAGCCGCCGACCTGCCGCTTCTATCCGACCTGCTCGGCCTATGCGCTCGAAGCGCTCGAGAAGCACGGCGCGGCTCGCGGATCGTGGCTGGCCGTCAAGCGGATCTGCAAGTGTCATCCGTTCCACCCGGGAGGCGTGGACCATGTCCCTTGACATAATGAGTGGATTTTCGTTATATTTGGCATAACAATCCCATGAACGGATGAGTACTTCAGGCAGAGGCCACAGCAGAGAGCCGGGTTAGGTGAGAGCCGGTTGGCGGAGCGGAAGGAAGATGGTCCCGGAGGATATGTCGGTGAGCTGCGGGGTCCTTTGGGGCTGAAGCAGTAAGCTTTCATCGTAGGTCCGGCGTTAACGGACGGCCGGCAGCAGTCCGGCCGCTGAGCCCTGCGCACATCTCGGGAAGAAGTGCATCCATGCAGGGAAAGTTGGGTGGTACCGCGTGAGCAGAAGCTCTCGTCCCAAAGGGGATGAGGGCTTTTTTTGTTTTTTTCCACTACTGAAGGAGGTTGTCCTATGTCGACACCCGAGTCCCAGAAACCGAGCTTTTATATTACAACGCCGATTTATTATCCGAGCGACAAGCTCCATATCGGCCACGCTTATTCCACGACGGCCGGCGACGTCATGGCCCGCTACAAGCGGCTTCGCGGCTTCGACGTCCGCTACCTGACCGGTACCGACGAGCACGGCCAGAAGATCGAGCGCAAGGCCCAGGAGGCGGGGAAGACGCCGCAGGAGTTCGTCGATAACATCGTGACCGGCATCAAAGACCTGTGGCAGAAGCTCGATATCACGTATGACGACTTTATCCGCACGACGGAGCCGCGGCATAAGCAGGCGGTCGAGAAGATTTTCACAAAGCTGAAGGAGCAGGGCGACATCTATCTCGGCCATTACGAAGGCTGGTACTGTACGCCATGCGAGTCGTTCTTCCTCGAGAATAAGCTCGACAACGGCAACTGTCCGGACTGCGGGCGCCCTGTGGAGTGGGTGAAGGAAGAGAGCTACTTCTTCCGCCTGAGCAAGTATGCGGACAGGCTCGTGCAGCACTACGAAGAGCATCCGGAATTCCTGACGCCGGAAGCGCGCCGCAACGAGATGATCAACAACTTCATCAAGCCGGGCCTCGAGGACCTCGCAGTGTCCCGTACGACGTTCGATTGGGGCATCAAGGTGCCGGGAGATCCGAAGCATGTCATCTACGTATGGATCGATGCGCTCTCGAACTATATCACGGCACTCGGCTACGGCAGCGACGACGATACGCTGTACCGCAAATACTGGCCGGCCGACGTGCACCTGATGGCCAAGGAGATCGTGCGCTTCCATTCCATCATCTGGCCGTGCATGCTGATGGCCCTTGACATTCCGCTGCCGAAGCGGGTGATCGGCCACGGCTGGATTCTGATGAAGGACGGCAAGATGTCCAAATCCAAGGGCAACGTCGTCGACCCGGTCACCCTGATCGACCGGTACGGGCTGGATGCGCTGCGCTACTTCCTGATGAGAGACGTTCCATTCGGCTCGGACGGGACGTTCACGCCGGAGAGCTTCGTCGAACGGGTGAACTACGATCTTGCGAACGACCTCGGCAATCTCCTCAGCCGTACCGTGGCGATGATCGAGAAGTATTTTGGCGGCGAAGTGCAGGCATATATCGAAGGCGCTACGGAGTACGATAAGGATATGCTCGAGACGCTCCGCGCGACGGTGTCCAAAGTCGAAGAAAGCATGGAGAACCTGGAGTTCTCCGTCGCCTTATCGGCGGTATGGCAGTCGATCTCCCGCACGAACAAGTATATCGACGAGACCGCCCCATGGGTGCTCGCGAAGGATGAGAGCAAGCGGGCGACGCTCGGCTCGGTATTGTACGTCCTCGCCGAATCGCTGCGGATCTGCTCGGTGCTGCTCCAGCCGTTCTTGACCCAGGCGCCGAAGAAGATCTGGACCCAGCTCGGCATCGAAGCGGGCGCGCTGACCGCATGGGACACCGTGCATGCCTTCGGCACGCTGCCGGCCGGCACCCGCGTCACGAAGGGCGAAGCGATCTTCCCGCGTCTGGAAGCGGACGTCGAGATCGCGTACATCGCCGCATCGATGACAGGCGGCACGCCGGCGGCCGAAGAAGAAGCACCGGCTCCGGCGAATGAGGCCGGCAAGGCGGCTCCTTCCGCTCCGGCTGCAGCCGACGCGGAGGAAGTGGAGCATCTGCCCGAAATCTCTATCGACGATTTCTTCAAGGTCGAGCTCCGCGTCGCACAGGTCATCGCGGCCGAGCCGGTGAAGAAGGCCGACAAGCTGCTGAAGCTGCAGCTCGATCTCGGCGACGAGCAGCGCCAGGTCGTCTCGGGCATCGCGAAGTTCTACACGCCGGAGCAGATGGTCGGACGCAAGGTCATCTGCGTTACGAACCTGAAGCCGGTGAAGCTGCGCGGCGAGCTGTCGCAGGGCATGATCCTGGCGGCTTCCAAGGGCGATCAGCTGACGCTGGCCACCGTGGCCGAGGATTTGCCGAACGGCGCCATCGTGAAATAATTAGGGATGTTCACGTGAACAATGCTGTGGTAAAATAAGGACTGTTCACGTTAACAAACCAAATCCGCAAGGATTTCATGGGAGGCCGATTCTCAGATGTCGAAGAAGGACGGAATGAACTACGCCCCGCAGGGCAAGCCGAACCCCGTTGTGTCGCAAGGCGAATTCGCATTTGCCGCGGTGGCGCTCGACCACGGGCATATCTACGGGATGGCGAACGGACTGGTCGAGGCGGGCGCTGATCTCGTCGCCGTGTACGATCCGGATCCGAAGAAGGTGGAGGCGTTCCTGAAGAAGTTCCCGCAGGCCCGTGCCGCCGCTTCGGAGGAGGAGATCCTCGGCGATCCGTCGATCAAGCTCGTTGCCGCGGCGGCAGTGCCTTCCGAGCGCTGCGCCCTGGGGCTGCGCGTCATGGACGCGGGCAAGGACTACTTCACGGACAAGACGCCGTTCACGAAGCTGTCCCAGCTGGAAGCGGCTCGCGCCAAAGTCAAGGAGACCGGGCGCAAGTACGCTGTCTATTACAGCGAACGGCTGCACGTGGAGAGCGCGATCTATGCAGGCCAGCTCGTGGAGCAGGGGGCGATCGGCCGCGTGGTTCAAGTGATGGGCTGGGGGCCGCACCGCCTCAATGCCCCGTCCCGTCCGCTGTGGTTCTTCGAGCATGAGAAGTATGGCGGCATCCTTTGCGATATCGGCAGCCACCAGATCGAGCAGTTCTTGTACTACACCGGAGCGAAGGATGCGCAGGTGTCGAGCGCCCGGGTGGCGAATTACAACAACAAGCAGTACCCGGAGCTCGAAGATTTCGGCGATGCGACGCTGGTCGGCGACAACGGGGCGACGTTCTACTTCCGTGTCGATTGGCTGACGCCGGACGGCCTCAGTACTTGGGGCGACGGCCGGACGATCATCCTCGGCACGGACGGGTACATTGAGCTCCGCAAGTATGTCGACATCGCCCGCGACCCGGAGGGCGGCCACGTCTATCTGGTCAACCAGGAAGGCGAGCATCACTTCAGCGTGAACGGGCAGGTAGGGTATCCGTACTTTGGCCAGCTTATCCTCGACTGCATCCACCGCACCGAGAACGCGATGACCCAGGAGCATGCGTTCAAGGCAGCAGAGCTCTGCCTCCGGGCGCAGGAACAGGCCGTGCGGATCGAGTAGACCTGCGGCCCGGCTGATACGGCCAAGCAGCATGCACCGCAGTGTTTTAGCAGAACAGCATCTTTCTAAGCAGAACAGCACCTCTCTAAGGCAGGAACGTCTGCTTCGGGGAGGTGCTTTTTTTCATTCGTGAACCAGATTATGGTAAAACCTGGACCAAAGTCGGGTGCGGTTTCATCCTCTGGTCCGGCGAGACCTTCTTGGCACTCATGCTACATTGGATATGCATAGAATGAAAGATATGGAAACCCACACATCTGCATATCCACGAAGCTGAGGAGACATTGACGATGAAAAAAAGAAACACCAAAAGCGGGCTGCTGTTGTTGGCCGGCGGGATCTTGATGCTGGTCTTTATCCTGACGAAAGAAGGATGGGCGCAAATTCCCGTGTCCTTCTCCCTGAACACGAAGGAGGTCCGGATGGAGAAAACCGCGGATCCCGCTTCCATTGAGCACATCAAGATCAATTCAGGAAGCACGGACGTCCGGGTGGTCCCGGGCAGCTCGGATGAGATCCGGACACGGCTGGAGGGCAAGGCCAGCCCAGCGTATGCGGAGAAGCTCCGGTTGGATGTGAAGCCTCAGGGAGAGACGCTGCAGATTGATGTGTCAGCATCGGACAGTTTCCAGATCGGAATTAACCTGACGGAGCTGGATCTGATCGTCGAACTGCCGGAGAAAGACTGGAAGTCGGTGAGCGTCCGGACGCAGAGCGGCGATGCGGAGTTGGCCGGGCTGAAGGGCGCCAAGGTGGAAGCAGAGGCAGGCAGCGGAGATATTGAAACCAAAGGGATTGAGGCTGCCCAGCTCAAGCTTCGGACGTCTTCCGGGAACATCGGCACCGAGGAGTTCAAGGGCGAAGAGCTGGCGTTCCGCGCGGAGAGCGGCGATGTGTCGCTCACGGGCGTGCAGTCGGCGCTGAAGGGGTCAGCCGCTACGGGTACGATTACCGTCCGTACGGAGGAGCTTCTCTACCCTGCGGATCTTACTACAGGCAGCGGCGATGTGATCGTACAGCCTGCCCGGCAGCCCGGCAACCTGTCTGTGGACTTCCGCGGCGGCTCCGGTACCGGCAAGATCCAATGGGAAGGATTCACTTACCGGGAGAACAACGAGGAGGGGGACCGGATTGCCGGGGTGTTCGGAGCCGGCGAGATCCCCTTGAAAGTACACACTTCATCCGGTGACTTCACCTTGCGCAGGGAGTAAGCTCTATAGTAAAGGCTGTCCCTCCGTTATCCGCGATGATCGCGGGTGCAGGTGGACAGCCTTTTTTTCATATATACCGGTTGATCATTAACGTCAGTGACGCACCTTAAGATTCCTTCCGGTTACTTTGCCCCTGAATGAATTTTTCGCCCCACTCGTAAAGTTGATCTAATATCCCTCTCAGCGACTCTCCCGTTTCCGTCATCTCATAAACAACTTTGGGCGGTACTTGATTGTAGACCGTCCTGAATACAATGCCGTCTTCTTCGAGCTCCCGCAGCTGCTGGGTCAACATTTTTTGGGTAATGTCCGGCATTGCTTTTTTGAGCTCATGGGTACGTTTGGGGCCGTAGGTCAAGTGGCATAGGATCAAGGTCTTCCACTTGCCTCCAATAATATCGATCGTGACTTCCGTAGGAATCGTGTATCTGCGATTCGTTTGAGGTTCCATGAACTTCATCCTCCTTAGGAATGAGTGCGTATGAATGAACTCCAAGTCCCAGGCACTTTTTGGTGTCTATATATCCATTTGGTATTTATAGCACAAAAAAGTGCGTTATTCCCTAATTTCATTGTATGCTACATAATTTCCTTAGACCAGAATTAAATCTTGAATAGGGAAGGAAGGGAAGCCAAGATGAACGTACTCACCGTCGTCACTCACCCGAGAACCAATTCGTTAACTTTTGCGGTCGCGGGCCGCTTCGTGCAAGGTCTTCAGAAGGCAGGGCACCGGACAGAGGTGCTCGACTTGCATCGCAGCGGGTTTGACCCTGTGTTGCGGGAAGCGGATGAACCTGATTGGTCAAACGATGGCAAAGTATATTCTCCGGAGGTAGAGAAGGAAATCGAGCGCATGAAGAAGTACGATGCACTGGCTTATATTTTCCCGGTCTGGTGGTACGGCATGCCGGCTATGCTGAAGGGGTATATCGACCGGGTATGGAACAATGGCTTTGCCTATGGGCGCAGTAAGCTGCACCATCAACAGGTCCTATGGCTTGGTCTTGCAGGCGCTTCGCGTGAACATTTTGAGAAAAGGAATTATGACGGGATGATGGCACTTCAGCTGAATGTGGGGATGGCCGGTTATGCGGGCATCGCGAACTCCAAGCTGCAGATCTTCTATGACACCTTGGATACGGCCGGGGGGATTCAAGAAAAGCTGCTGACGCAAGCCTACGAACTGGGACTGCATTATGCCGGGCTGGAAGGGGATGGTACGGGGGAGCGTAAGTTCGCTCCAGTCAACCGGGAACTGGAGCAGGCCAAGGGTCCTGCGCTGTAGGCCGCCGGCCTTGTGTGCTTGGCCGCCTTACTCGTTATAGAGCGGCGGGCGGCCTCGCCCCTGATGCGGTTCGGCAGCATCAAGGTCATCTTCGGGTGCTTAAGTCTTGCTGCCTAGTCCGATGAGAACTTAAGATGAAACTTTTTTTCAATCCGTGAAACATTACAGTCCACCCTTTCGTCTAAAATTACAAAATATGTTAAATAAGGATGAGATGGGTGATTGTGGTGAAAAGGAACAAGGCAATAATGAGTGCCGTGCTGGCTTGTACGATGCTCATGTCCGGATGCAGTCTGGGTCAAGGGGGAGAAGGGAAAGGGGCGCTGAAGCCGCTGGGCAAGGACGAGAAAGCGGTCATCAAAGTGATGTATTATGACAAAAGCTCGCTGTTCCAGCAGTATGGGGCGCTGTTCATGGCCAAATATCCGAATGTGGATGTGGAAGTCGTCTCGACCCAAAGCCTGTACGGAGCCGGAAAAGATCCGCTCAAAGCGTTCGGTGAACTGGTAGAGGACGAGAAGCCGGATGTGCTGTTCATTAATTTCCCCAATGCCTTCGCGAAATGGGCGGGCGACGGGAAGCTGCTCCCCCTCGACGAGGTGATTCAAGCGGACAAGTTCGACCTGGAGAACATGCTGCCGGCCGTCACCGAGACGCTCCGGGCCCAGGGGGGAGGCAAGCTGTACGGACTTAGTCCGTCCTTCTACAGCAACGCCCTCTTCTACAATAAGAGCTTATTCGAAAAGCATGGCGTGCCTCTGCCGAAGGATGGCATGACCTGGGTAGAGGTGATGGAGCTCGCGAGGCGGTTCCCTACCGGCGGGCAGGGGGCTGAGCGGGTATACGGTTATGGCGAGAATAACGCTTATATGGGCGGAGAGCCCATCGGCTTCCGGTACTTTACGATGATCGGCCGCACCAACGGACTCGATTATATGGATCCCAAAAGGGAGAATATCACCCTGCAGACGGAAGGGTGGAAGCAGGCGCTGCAGCTTACGGCCGAATCCATGAAGTCCGGTGCCTTATACGATCCGGCTAAGGAGCCGCAGTTGGATATGAACAAGTCAGTCACCATGGGAGAGATGATGGAACGCAATCCGTTCATCTCCGGCAAAGTCGCCATGACGCTCGAGGGAACCTACCTGATCAGCGAAATCGAGCGGGCCAAAGAAATGTGGAAGGACAAAGAGCCTGTCAACTGGGACGTCGTCACGGTCCCTGTCGATCCGCAGAACCCTGGGAAGACGGACTCCCTCTCGATCTCCGAGGTCTTCTCCGTCGATGCCGCTTCGCCGAATGCCAGAGCAGCCTGG
Source organism: Paenibacillus caseinilyticus (assembly GCF_027533645.1). Lineage (GTDB taxonomy): Bacteria > Bacillota > Bacilli > Paenibacillales > NBRC-103111 > Paenibacillus_G > Paenibacillus_G caseinilyticus. The sequence goes on along the minus strand of NZ_JAQAGY010000008.1, from coordinate 161,503 downwards.
GAGTTCGTCAAGTACGTCAACAGCGAGGAAATGGCCAGATTGAAAAGCAAGATGGGGGAGGGGAGACTCTTGTCCCGGACCGCTTATGTCAAAGAGAAGGACGGCCGCAGCCTCGAACCCTTCTATAAGCTGGGGATGAGCGAGAAGGAGGCTTCCGGACCGGCGGAAGGTGCAGAGGTTCCGATGTCGTTCTACTCCGAATTCACCAAGATCGGGGGAGAAGAGGTTCAAGCGGTGATCGACGGCAAGAAAAGCGAAGATGCGGCGCTGGCAGCGATGCAAACCCGAATGCAGGAAGCGCTGATCAAGACGAAACATGACGAGGCGGCGAAGAAGCAGCAGGAAGAAGCCGCGAAGCCGGCAGGATAAAGAACGATAAAGAAGCTGGGCGAGGGCGTTTCTCCGAAAGGGGGACGCCCTTCTTGTTTTTTTGATTAGGGGTTTCTTCTTAGTAATTTCTACATTTACCATTGACATTCTCAGGGATACGGTCGTATAATCTGATTTGCCACTAATAAAAATATTTACGATTTACATACGAAGGAGCCTATCATCATGTCCCGTTCTTATTCTTTCTTCCGCCGGCAGCTGATCTCTCGGTTCCGCCGGACCTTCCTACCGCTATTCCTCATGCTGGCTCTAGCGGTCGTATCGGCCTGCGGCAAGCCGCAAGCGGCACTGGTCAATGACAAAATCAACGTCGTCACAAGCTTCTATCCCCTATACGATTTCTCATCGAAGATTGGAGGGGAGCACGTCAATGCGATTAATGTGGTGCCCGCCGGCGTAGAACCGCACGACTGGTCCCCGAAGAGCCGGGATATCCAGAATATCAAGAATTCGCAGGTGTTCGTATATCTCGGCGCCGGATTCGAGGGCTGGGTCAACGACACGCTGGAGAGCCTCAAGACGGAATCGAAGTCGCTTGTCGTCGAAGCCGGCAAGGGCGTGGAGAGAATCGAAGGTACCGGCGAAACCCACCAGCATGAAGAAGAAACAGGCCATGATGAAGCCTCTCATGATGAAGCAACCCATGATGAAGCATCCCATGACGATGCGGCGCAGGACAATCACGCCGTCGACCCGCACATCTGGCTCTCGCCCGTGAATGCGAAGAAGATCGCGGGGAACATCAAGAACGCGCTGGTACAGGCCGACAGCGCGCACGCGGCCGATTACGAGGCGAATTACAAGAAGCTCGCGGCGGACCTGGACGCGCTGCATGGGGAGTATAAGGCGCAGCTTGCCGGCGTTGCCAAGAAAGAGATCGTCGTTACGCACCAATCGTTCGGCTATCTTGCCAAGGAATACGGACTGACCCAGAAGCCGATCATGGGCCTGGCGCCGGATGCGGAACCGACCTCCAAGGACCTGCAGAGCATTCTCCGATTCATAAAAGAGAATGACGTGAAATATATATTCTTCGAGGAGCTTGTCTCCGATAAGCTGGCAAGGACGCTGGCCCAGGATGCCGGGGTGGAGACCGCTGTCCTCAATCCGCTCGAAGGATTGACCCAGAAGCAGATGGATGCCGGTGACGATTATGTGAAGGTCATGAAGAATAATTTGAATTCTTTACTAAAAGCATTACAATAAAAGGGACTGTTACAATTGAAACGGCCCATCCGTCTATCGTTCTGCCGGGCAGAAGAGACGGCTGGCTGCCGTCACCCCTGGAGGAGCTTACAACTATGCAGCCTACTGCTCATTCCGGATGTCATCGGGAGATCGTATCGATCGATGATGTCTTTTTTTCTTATGAACACAAAAAAGTCATCGACGGCTTAAACTTCAAAGTGCTTGAACGCGACTTCGTCGGCCTCATCGGCTCCAACGGGGCGGGCAAGACGACGCTCCTGCGGATGATTGTCGGCCTGCTGAAGCCGACCGGCGGCGAAATCCGGCTGTTCGGCGAGCCGCTATCGTCGTTCCGGGACTGGGAGCGGATCGGCTATGTGCCGCAGAAGAATTCCCTCAATCCCTTGTTCCCGGCGACCGTCCGGGAAGTGGTGACTTCGGGACTCTACGGCAAGAAGAACATGTTCCGCCGCCTCTCGAAGGCGCAGCTCTCCAAGGCCGACGACGCGCTTTACGCGATGCGCATCGAGGATCTCGCCGACCGCCGGATCGGACAACTCTCGGGCGGCCAGCAGCAGCGGGTGTTCCTCGCCCGCGCGCTGATCAACAACCCCGAGCTGCTCATTCTCGATGAGCCGACGGTCGGGATCGACGCCGAGACGCAGGCGGGCTTCTTCCGCATGATCCGGCACATGCACCAGCATCATCATATTACGTTCATGATGGTATCGCATGATATGGATATGGTGCAGACGTACCTCGGGGAAGAAGCGATCCAGCGGAGCGGTTCCTTATCGTTTTATGTGAAGCATACGCACGCGCCCGAAGACTGCAGGGAGACGAATCTGACCCATTCGATGCAGCAGCTTAGAGAATCCATGGAAGTGTTGACGAGAGGATAGGAGTGGCTTCAGGTTGGATATTTTTCAGGAGTATTTTTTTCAAAGGGCGCTGCTCGGCGGTCTGCTGATTGGCCTTACCGCACCGCTGATGGGCGTGTTCCTCGTGCTGCGCAGGCTGTCCATGATCGGCGATACGCTGGCGCACGTTTCGATAGCGGGCGTGGCGCTCGGTTTTTTGATTAACGTATACCCGATTGGCGTAGGGCTCGTGTTCGCCCTCCTCGCGTCCTTCGGGATCGAGAAGCTGCGCAAGGCGTACAAGTCGTACGCGGAGCTGTCCATCGCGATTATCATGTCGGGGGGCGTGGCGCTCGCTACGCTGCTGTTTACCCTTGGCAAAGGCTTCAATATTAATGTCATGAGCTATTTCTTCGGAAGTATCTATACGCTCGACCGGACCGACCTCTGGGTGGTCGGCGGCGTGGCGGTGATCGTCACCGCGTTCGTTGCCTTCAACTACAAAGAGATGTTCCTGCTCTTCTTCGACGAGGAGGCGGCAGGGGTGAGCGGGCTGCCGCTCCGCTTCTATAACATCATGATTACGATGATGACCGCCCTGGTCATCTCCGCATCGATCAAGATCGTGGGTGCACTGCTCGTGTCCTCGCTGCTGACCATTCCGGTGGCCTGCTCGCTGCTCATCGCAAGGAGCTTCAAGCAGTCGATTTTCTGGGCGATTCTCTTCTCGGAGCTCGCCGTCGCCCTGGGACTGATCTCAGCCGGCTTGTGGGATCTGCCGCCGGGCGCCACAGTCGTGTTGGTGCTCATCGGCCTGATGATCTGTCTGCTGTTCGTGAAGAGAGGGCTTCGCACCTGACGGGAGTCTCTCCCGGATACATATGAATTGACCACGTTATGCCTTATGCCAAGAAAGGGGACTTCTCCTGCCATGGAGCTTAATATCTGGATCGCGCTGTGGGCCGGCTTCATCTCGTTCATCTCGCCATGCTGCCTGCCGCTGTATCCTTCTTATTTGTCCTACATTACCGGGGTGTCTGTCGGCCAGCTGAAGAGTGACCAGAGCTCGGCGGAAGTGCGCTTCAAGCTCGTCACGCATACGCTGTGCTTTATTCTCGGATTCTCGGTTGTGTTCTATACGATGGGCCTCGGGGCCAGTGCCCTCGCTTCGCTCTTCGACGACCACCGGGACCTGCTGCGGCAGTTATCCGCGATTCTTATCTTCGTGATGGCATTATTCCTGCTGGGGATCTTCCAGCCCCAATGGATGATGAGGGAGCGCAAGCTCCAACTGAAATCGAAGCCCGCCGGCTACATCGGTTCGCTGCTCGTCGGCATCGGCTTCGCGGCGGGCTGGTCGCCTTGTATCGGGCCGATCCTCTCGGCTATGCTCTCGCTGGCCGCGACGCAGCCGGATTCCTGGCTGCCTTTGATCTCGGCATACTCGCTGGGCTTTGCGATTCCCTTCTTCGTGCTCGCTTTCTTCATCGGCTCGACGAAGTGGATCTTGAAGTACAGCTCCCTCATGATGAAGATCGGAGGGGGCGTCATGATCGTGATGGCTATTCTGTTGTATACGGACCAAATGACCCGTATCACGATCTGGCTGCAGCGGATTACCCCGGCCTGGATCGGATAATAGAAGAAGCGGCCCTTAGCAGGGGCCGCTTCTGTTGTAATTCCGGAATTCCTCCCTATCAGGTGAAATACTCAATTTTCGATGCAGGGAAGCTCTCGAAGATCCGTTCCGTGATGAATTCGCGGAGGGCGTTCGCTTGGTCATCCGGATAGACGTACTTGCCTTGGCCCCAGCGGCCCCACTTGTATTTGCGCTTCTCCTCATCCATCTCGAGCTTTGTCTTCGGGTAGCGCTGCTGGATGATGGTTTTGGCGGTTTTCGTATACCGGTGCTGGATCAATTCGAACGTAAGGTCCGAGGTCGCTTCCGCGGGAAGGGCCTCCTTGAGCTTGATCAACAGTTCCGCATACCCGGCTTCCCAGCCTTCGTGCCAGATGATCGGGGCGATGATGAAGCCCAGCGGATATCCGGCTTTGGCCACCTTGCCGGCTGCCTCGATTCGTTCATAGAACGAGGAAGTGGCGGGCTCGAAGTTCTTGATGACATAATCGGCGTTGACGCTGAAGCGGAACCGGGTATGTCCGTTATGCTTCGCATCCAGCAGGGGATCCACATGATGGAATTTGGTGACGAAGCGGAGTCTGCCCAGCGGCTGCCGTCCCATGAATTCGATATATTCCTTCAGCGACCCGCTGATATGCTCGAGGCCCACCGGGTCGGAGGTACAGGCTGCTTCGAAGCGGGTTATTTCTGGGGCCCGCTCATCGATATAGGCCTGGGCCGCGTTAAGAATATCGTCGGTATTCACATAGACGCGAATGTACGGCTTGGCTCCCAGCGTTGTCTGCAGATAGCAGTAATGGCAATGGGCCATGCAGCCGGTCGCGATGGGAATGGCATATTCGGCCGATGGCTTGGAGGTGTCGAACTTGAGTGTCTTGCGGATGCCGACGACCAGTGTCCGCTTGGCGATCCGGTATTTCTCCAGGTCGCTTTCCCCCGGCAGATTGGTGATCCGGTTATGCGACGGGGTTATGCGGATCGGCAGTCCTTCTTTCTTCGCCCATTCGTGAATTCTCTGTCCCTTGGGATATTCCAGGGCGCTGGGCTCGAAGTAGACGAGCTCCGGCACGAATACCTGCGTACTGCGGACCGGCGGTGTCAACAGCTCGGTGGTCATCGGTTGTCCTCCCTGCGGGCAAGAGTGATGGTGCGGCTCGCGCGGACTTGCGTAGTGGAAGAAGGCTATGATATAGTAAAGAACGCTTAAGATGACCTTAGGATGTGCCGCTTGTGCGCTTCCGAACCGTGGGAAAGCGAGGGCAGAGCACCTGATCTGTGCCGGCCTTCCCGAACGCTCAACGAACCTAACGAACCGTTCCCGGATGCCCGAGAGGCTTCCAGCGGCTCGCGAATCACAGGAGGAACGCGCATGGCTACACCGAGTATGGAAGATTACCTAGAGAAGATATATAAGCTCATCGACGAGAAGGGATACGCCCGCGTATCCGATATCGCGGAAGGACTTGAGGTTCATCCGTCCTCGGTTACGAAGATGATCCAGAAGCTGGATAAGGACAACTATTTGATTTATGAGAAATACCGTGGACTCGTCCTTACTTCCAAGGGACAGAAGGTCGGCAAACGCCTGGTGGACCGGCATCAGCTGCTGGAGGAATTCCTGACGCTGATCGGCGTGTCCGAGGAGAACATATATAAAGACGTCGAAGGCATCGAGCATCATCTCAGCTGGGATTCCATCACCTGCATCGAGCAGCTGCTGGAGTATTTCAAGCAGGATCCCGCCCGCGGCGCCGCGCTGCTTCAGGTACGCAAAGAAATCGAGGAATCCTCCTCGTAAAGAACATCCGGTCCAGTCGGCCGGGTGTTTTTTTGTATGATCCTTGGGTACTCCGGCATAACGTCCAGGCTCTGCCGCATACATAGAGGTAAGCTAAAGACTGCATCGGCAGCGGGGAGTGGAGCGGATGAAGATTAACGCCGTATTCGAGGGTGGAGGAGTCAAGGGGATCGCGCTGGCCGGCGCCGTGGCTGCCGTGGAAGGGCTGGGGTACGGCTTTCACCAGGTGGCGGGCACCTCCTCAGGTTCCATTGTCGCTTCACTGGTTGCCGCCGGTTACCGGGCCAATGAGCTCAAGGAGGTCATCGAGGCGACACCGTTCCGGTCTTTCCTGCACAGGGCGCCCGTGTTCAATACGAAGTGGGTCGGCCCGATGGCCAGGTTATTCATCAAGCGGGGGCTGTACTCCGGCGAAAAGCTGGAGCATTGGATCTACCAGCTGCTTCTGGCCAAAGGCATCCGAACCTTCGGGGATCTGGCACCGAACCAGCTGCGTATTATCGCCTCGGATATCTCGGGACGCAAGCTGCTGGTACTGCCCGATGACATCGCTTACTACGGGTTCGACCCGCGCCGGTTCCTGGTCGCCAAGGCGGTGCGGATGAGCAGTTCGATTCCGTACTTCTTCGATCCGGTAATGATCAGGAAGAAATCGTCCGCGAGGCGGGAGGGCGAAGGCTTCGCGGACGGATTCGTATACATCGTCGACGGCGCCCTGCTCAGCAACTTCCCGCTCTGGATCTTCGACCGGATGGAAGCCTCCGCGGCGGCTTCCCGGCAGTTCATTCCGACGATCGGCTTCCAGCTCGTCGGACGCGGCGCCGGCACCCCGAACCGTATACGGGGTCCGGTATCGATGATGCGGGCCTTGTTCTCCACGATGCTCGACGCGCATGACGAGCGGTATATCCAGGAGCAGAACCGGTTCCGCACCGTGAAGATTCCAACGCTCGGGGTATCGGTCACTGACTTCGACCTGACGGACCGCCAGAGCAGTGAGCTCTACGCATCCGGCCAGCGGGCCGCCCAGTCCTTTTTCCATAAATGGAAGCTCGACGAATACAAGCAGCATTGGTCCAAATACCATGCGAGAAGCGGCTTCGCACAAGACGCGGAGGAGGTAGAAGGGGATGGGGACCGGAAGAAGCCGGTCCTGCACATCTAGAGAAGCATCTGTTCCCGAACCACAAACAAACAAGAGCCGGGCGCGCCGCCCGGCTCTTGTTCTGCGTGTACGCCCAGCATGGGCGTCATCTCTAATTGTACGATCATGCTTGTCGAAATGGCTTGCGTCAATCGCAGTAGTGGTACTCGTCTAATGGTACTCGTCTAATGGTACTCGTCTAATGGTACTTCGGAGGTTCGTCCGAGCTGTTCTTGCTGCCGTGTATCACCCGGAACTTGGCGTTCTTGCGCTTCGGGTTCTTGGCCGCCCGGGAGGCTGAGCCGCCGCGCGGCACCCCCCAGCGGTTCGGCGGGAACTTGTAGAGCAGGAACACGCCGCCGAATACGATCAGCGGTACGAGAATGCCTCTCGGATTGGAGAGAAGACTGAAGAGAATGCCGATACCGATCAGCCCAAAAACAATGTAAGCCACCGTGTTGCCTCGATTTCTCATGAGATGCCCTCCTCGCGAAGTTGAAATCCGTGAATTATTGCATTTGCCGGTCGAGCTCTCTCATCCGGTTGAACGAGGCGATCGATACTTCCACCTGGGCATCATCCGGCTCTTTGGTTGTCAGCAGCTGCAGCCAGAGTCCCGGGTAGCCGAGATAACGGAGCACCGGTACCTCCCGGAGGGAATTCGTGAACCGCAGTACCTCATAGGATACCCCAATGACGAGCGGGAGGAGCACGAGACGCTGAATGATTCTCTCGGTCAGGCTGTCGTACTGGAAGAAGGAATAGATCACGACACCGATCAGTACGGTGAATACGATAAAGGAAGAGCCGCACCGGTAATGCAGCGTATTGAACTTCTGGACATTGGCTACGGTCAATTCGAGTCCCGCTTCATAAGCGGAGATGACTTTATGCTCTGCCCCGTGATATTGGAATAGACGCTTGATCATCGGGGTGAGAGAGATGAAGTAGATGTAGCCGACGAGCAGAATGATTTTGATGAGTCCTTCGAGCAGGTTATGTCCGATAGGGCTCTCGAACATGTTTTTGAACAGCAATTCTTCAATTATGGGAGGAATCAGCGTGAAGACGAATTTACCGAAGAGAAAGGAGAGCACGCCTACTACGGCTACACCGAGGATCATGGAGAGGCGGCTGGCCAGTGTCTCCTTCTGTTCTTCCTTCGGTGCCCCTTCCTCTTCCGCGAACACTTCCGCTGAGAAATTCAAGTGCTGAGCGCCCTTCGCGCTGGCTTCGATTATGCCTACGAGCCCGCGGACGAGGGGGATGCGTTTGAGCTTCAGGAGCCAAGGGTTTTCCTTCTTCGGCACTTCAAGGTATTGAATGGTGTTATCCTTGCGGCGGACGGCCGTCACGTGGACCTTCTGGCCAGCGAACATGACCCCTTCTATGACCGCCTGGCCGCCATAAATGGCATTCGGGAGCTGTTTATCCGACAAAATCAATGCACCTTCTTCTACAGGGTTGGGTTATGATCAGTAAGCCTTTACGACTTATTGTAACGAATCCGGGGGCATATTGCCACTTTGTTTATGGAGAACCGTTCTGCGCATACTAAGGACAATTCCACCATGCAGGAGGTTGCATAGAATGGCGAACCGCCACCATAAAAAACACCATACGAACAAGTGGTTCTTCGCTGCCTATATCGGTTTCTTTGCGGGTCTGATCTGGGGCGGGCTGAAGCTTTTGGAGCATTATTTTCACTTTACATCTTTGATGCCGGGGTTTCTGATCGAACCTTTTTTCCTTCATTCGTTCCTGATGACTTGGACCGGCCTTCTCATCGGATGGGGGGCCTTCATCGGGATGTCGGTCGCAGCCTCGCTCTTGTATGCGCTGGTGCTCGCCAAGTTCCGGGGGCCGTGGCTCGGGGTGGCCTACGGCCTGGCCTGGTGGGCGGCGATTTTCCTGCTGATCGGCCCGATCACAGGCATGACGGAGTGGATTCTGTATATGGACCTGAACACCATCCTCACCGATGCGTCGCTGTTCGCCGTCTGGGGTCTCTTCATCGGGTACTCCATCGCCTTCGAATTCACGGACGAGCGGGCTAGGGAGCCGATCGGGAAGCGGCGCAAGCTGGTCTAAGCCCATTGGCTCTCCGGTTCGCCTGGCCCTCCCTATTTAAGAACTTCTCAAACGACCTTCCGTTATGGTAAAATGGGGAAGTATGTCTGTTTTCTTAAGGGGGAGGGGAAGGGAATGAAACGGATTCTGGTATTGAACGGACCGAATCTTAACATGCTCGGTGTCCGCGAACCCGGCGTATACGGTACGCTGACCCTGCAGGCCATCGAAGACCGTCTCGGTAACCTGGCATTGGAGCTTGGGGCCGAACTGGAGTGCTTCCAATCGAATCATGAAGGCGCTCTGATCGATAAGATTCATGAGGCCTTCGGGTCAAAGGACGGCATACTGATCAACCCGGGGGCATTCACGCATTACAGCTATGCCCTTCGAGATGCGGTCGCTTCCGTAGGGCTGCCGACAGTTGAAGTACATATCTCGAACATTCACCGCAGAGAGGCTTTCCGTCACGTATCGGTGATCGCGCCGGTGGCGGTCGGCCAGATCGCCGGCTTCGGCGCGGACAGCTATGAACTCGGTCTGCGGGCGCTCGTTCGACATTTACAGGGGTCGGAGGGATAAGGATGGGACAGGAGAGAGTTCAACGGCTGCGCAAACTTCTTGACGAGAAGGGGATTCCCGCCCTCTTCATTACGAATGCGACCAACCGCATGTACATGACCGGGTTCACGGGATCGGCCGGTTATGTGTTGATTACCGCCTCGCGCGCCTTGCTGCTCACGGACTTCCGTTATATGACGCAGGCGCCGGAACAGGCTGTGGGTTATGAAGTGATCGAGCACGCCCAGGGAGTGGCGGAGACCCTGAAGGACCTGCTGGCGCGGGAGGGGATCACCCGGCTCGGGTTCGAAGCGTCCGATCTGACCTTCGCTTCCTACCGCTCGTATGCGGAGGGACTGGCTCCGGTCGAGCTCTTGCCGACGGAAGGGCTGGTCGAAACGCTGCGGATGTACAAGGACGAAGCCGAGCTTGCCATCCTGCAGGAAGCGGCGGACCTGGCCGACCGCACGTTCACGCACATTCAGGGATTCCTGAAGCCCGGCGTGAAAGAGCTGGATATTGCGCTGGAGATCGAGATGTTCGTCCGGCGTAACGGGGCTTCGTCAACCTCCTTCGAGACGATCGTGGCTTCCGGCGAGCGCTCCGCGCTGCCGCACGGCAAAGCTAGCGATAAGCTCATTGGAACGAACGAATTCGTTAAGCTGGATTACGGTGCTTACTACAAAGGGTACTGTTCCGATATTACACGGACCGTCGTGCTGGGAACGCCGACAGCCAAACACCGGGAGATTTACAGCATCGTACTGGAAGCACAGATGGCTGCCCTTGACGCGATCCGCCCCGGGATGACCGGGCGCGAAGCGGATGCGGTAGCCCGCGATATCATCACGAGGTACGGCTACGGAGACCATTTTGGCCATGGGCTCGGACACGGGCTAGGCATGGAAGTGCATGAGTCGCCGCGTCTGTCGGTCCGGGGAGACAACGTACTGGAGCCTGGCATGGTCGTTACGGTAGAACCGGGGATTTACCTGCCCGGATTCGGCGGTGTCCGGATCGAAGACGATATCGTCATCACGCCGCAGGGTAACCGTAGATTAACACATTCAGGCAAAGACCTGATTGTGATATCATAAGTTTGTTGACCGTTACAGGCCCGGCGGCTTCCGCCGGCCTTTGCGGCAGCATGGCAGACCGGCGGGGGAGGACAGGCTTTGTTCTACCGCCAGGGATGCTTACATTTAGGGAGGGTTTTTGAGTGATTTCAGTTAACGATTTTAAGACAGGCTTGACTATTGATGTAGAAGGTGACCTCTTCACGGTTATCGATTTCCAACACGTGAAACCGGGCAAAGGCGCGGCGTTCGTCCGCTCCAAGCTGAAGAACCTGCGCAACGGCAATACCGTTGAGCGTACGTTCCGTGCCGGTGAGAATGTGGCGCGCGCCCATATTGAGAACCGTCAAATGCAGTACCTGTATGCTGCCGGCTCCGAGCATACGTTCATGGATACCGAAACGTTCGACCAGATCAACCTGGAAGAAAAGCAAATCAAGTGGGAGTTGAACTTCCTGCGCGAGAACATGAATATCAACATCATGAGCTACCAAGGCGAGATTCTCGGTATCAGCATTCCGAACAGCGTTGAGCTCAAAGTCGTCGAAACGGAGCCGGGCGTCAAAGGGAATACGGCTCAAGGAGCGACGAAGAAAGCGAAAGTGGAAACAGGCTATGAAGTCAACGTTCCGCTCTTTATCAACGAAGGCGATGTACTCCTGATCGATACGCGTGAAGGCGATTATATTTCCCGCGCCTAGCACCATTCGACAAAATAATACAAGACTCTTGTTCTTTAACTGGAACAAGAGTCTTTTTTTGATATTTTATTCAAAATAATGGTTGATTTAATAGATACTATGACCTATAATAAGGCTATAGTCATAACATACAAAATATTCCAACAGATGAAGAGTAAAGGAGATTTTGAATCATGATGTTAGAGTCAGTGCCGCTCGCTAGACAGGTTGATATGGTTTTTCGCGAATTGAGAGAGGAACTGGAGCATTTGGATTCGGGAACGGTATTCATGCAGATCCGGAACAATGCGGTAGGCAAGTTTGGAATCCGGCATTTTCCGCTGGAAAGCAAGGGAACGGAACTTAAGACGGTCGATAAGGGATTGTCGGAAACTCAGCAAAGTTCTTTCCGCCATACGGCATTGGAATCATTGAAATATAAACGCTGGACGCACGGGGAGATTCAATTCGAATTCGCGACAAGACAGAATACGCTCTGTACGTCGGTCACCTTCGAATCCAATTATAATATGGCCTCGCTCGTCAATGATTCGCAGCGTTACAAATAAGTAGTATATACGCGACAAAATGTTCGTTATAATGAACAGCTTAAACCTCCGCTGCTGCGGGGGTTTTTCGTTTGCGACTCCTTCTTTTTCGGATACGCAGAGAGATCCCGTTAACCAGGTAGGGAGGTGCCTTGAAAGGGTGTTAGGATCGCCATATACCGAACTTCATAGAAGCTTTTGCAAGGCTTTAAAAGCGTAAGGGCGCTTCCCGGCGTCGAGTAGGTTATACCGGGAATCGAACGGCGCCATGCAGGGTGCTGTTTTTTTGTGCTTCCTTAGGTTATAATGGCGTGACTATGAAGAAGAACAGCGCAGTGAGGTGAGCGGGATGAATGCAGGCCATCCGGAGCTGGGTACGAAGCATGACCAGCTTATGAAATATATCGAATCGCTGGGCGTCGGAACGAAGCTCTCCGTGCGGCAGATCGCCCAGGATCTCGATGTCAGCGAGGGAACGGCCTACCGGGCGATCAAGGAAGCGGAGATGCTGGGCCTTGTGACCACGAAGCGCCGCATCGGCACGATCCGGACGGAGAAGAAGGAAGAGCCTCTGATCGACGAGCTGACTTTTGCGGAGATTGTGAAGGTCGTCGAGGGCGTGGTGCTTGGGGGAGCCGTGGGCATCCATAAGTCGCTCAATAAATTTGTAATCGGTGCCATGCAGCTTGAAGCGATGCTGAAGTATATCGAGCAGGGCAATCTGCTTATCGTCGGCAACCGGGTGCAGGCCCACATGTGCGCCCTCAGCCAAGGCTCCGGCGTATTGATTACCGGGGGCTTCGATACGACTCCGGAAGTGAAGAAGCTGGCCGACGACCTCCAGCTGCCGATCATCGGAACCGCCTACGATACGTTCACGGTGGCGACCATGATCAACCGGGCCATGGAAGACCGGCTCATCAAGAAGAAGATCATGAGCGTTGAGGACATCATCCGTAAGGATACGCCGGTCTATTCCCTGAGAGCGGATGACCGGGTCAGCGATATGCGGAAGCTGGTCGAAGACACGATGCATACCCGCTATCCGGTTGTGGACGATGAGCATCGGCCGATTGGCATCATTACGACGAAGGATATCATCGAGGCGCAGCCGGAGCAGGAAGTCGGTTCCTTGATGACGCCGAACCCCCTGCTGATCAGCGTCAAGACCTCCGTAGCTTCGGCCGGCCATACGATGGTGTGGGAGGGCATTGAGCTGCTGCCCGTTATCGACGGGGAGCGGAGGATGATCGGGCTCATCTCGCGCAAGGACGTCATGAAGGCGATGCAGTACATGCAGAGGCAGCCTCAGAACGCCGAAACTTTCGAAGTACAGGTCTGCGCAGGGATCGAGGAGCTCAGGGACAGCGAGGGCCGGCTGTACTTCCGGGGGGCTATCACGCCGCAGATGACGAACTTCGAAGGCATGGTGTCCGAAGGCATGCTCGGTACTCTGATGGTTCGTGCCGTCTACCGGACGGTGCAGGACCAGAAGAAAGGCGACCTGATCATCGACAGCTCTTCGACGTATTATCTGGTTCCCCTGCAGATCGATGATGTCATCGAGATCATCCCGTCGATCGTGGAGATGAGCCGCCGCTTCTGCAAAATCGATATGGACATCCGCACGGGCGGCGCCCGTGTCGCCCGTTCTATGTTTACCGCACGGATCCTGTAGAGTAATAGTTGACAGTGCCGGCCGCCTTTCGAGGCGGCTTTTTGGTTTATGTGCGGGCGGACGAGTTCCTGCGGCAGGAGAGTCTTTTCTATGATTTTACATCTGCGCATGAATCTTTTATGATGGAGAAGATTGGAAGAATATGAGAGGCAAGGATTCATAGGAGGCAGGAAGGAAAGCGGGTGATACGGGTGTCCATTCGCAGATGGATCACGAAGCTGTCCCACTACTTCAAGATCATGACCAAGCTGTGAGCCGGATAGCTATACAATCTGGCAGCATAACGCCATTAGCAGGTATGTATCCGTAAATAAGCTTTCGTAAGCTTAAGAATTTGCCGCATGAAAGGAAGTCTCTGATGCAACCGCTGCCTTACCGGCCGGTCCTGGGGCTGCTCGGCGGGTTGACGGTACTCAGCCTGGTCGTGCATGTTCTGGTGACGAACGTAACGTACTATAATTTTTTGATCTGGAATCTCTTTCTGGCTTGGCTGCCCTTCCTTTTCTCTTCAGCGGCGGGAGCAGTCAACCGGAGGCACCGGCAGGGTTCCGCTGTTCTCGCCGTTGGTGTGCTGGGGATAGCATGGCTGCTGCTGCTCCCCAACGCTTTTTACATTCTCACCGACCTCATCCATGTGACGGTCCGCAAAGACCTGTATACGGAAGCGGGGCGGCTCGGCTTCGGGTATTGGACTGATTTTTTACTGATTTTCATTTTTGCCTGGAACGGGATCCTGCTTGGTTTCGTTTCGCTCCATCAGTTTCAATACATTATCTATACCCGTTCGAATTACGTGGTCTCGTGGTTGTTCGCCATGCTGGTGTCATACTTGTCCGGTTACGGCATTCTGCTCGGCAGGGAGCACCGGCTGAACAGCTGGGATGTACTTCAGAACATGACCGCCGTACAGGAGTTGTTGAGAGAGACGCTGACCCCCGCTTCGCTGCACTTTGTCCTGCTCTCCGGTACGGCCATTCTTATGGCGTACGCTTCCCTTCACGTGCTGGCGAGAATGGGCGTCCGCGAATCCGGGTACGGATCTTATCCTTGAGCAGATTCGGTATTAGGAGAATGGAGGTGCCGCCGTTATGTGGAAGAGCGGAGTGCGCGGCGTGATCTTCGATATGGACAATACACTGCTTTCCTCCCGGATCGATTTTGCCGCGATGAAGGCGGACGTGTACCGGTTGCTAAAAGCCTGGGGGGCGCTGCCGGATGGGCTCACGGCCGAGCTCCATACGACGGCCACGCTGATCGAACTGGCCAAAGAGCAGGGCCTCGAGGCCGGGAGGCTGAAGCATATCTGGGAGATCGTCTCGGAGCATGAGCTGCGCGGGATGGAGGGGGCGGATCCCGAGCCTGGGGTGGAGGACATGCTGAGGCGTCTGCAGGGCACGCTTCCGCTGGCCATTGTCACCAACAATGCGGAGCCTGCAGCACGTGCCGCCTTGGAGCTCACTGGCCTCTCGCGCTACATCGACCTTCTTGTGGGCCGCGAAGGAATGCGGGCTCTGAAGCCATCCTCCTCCGGGTACGAGACGGTCCTGGCGAATTACCCGGACATTCCGCCGGCTGCATGGGTGTCGCTCGGGGATTCCTGGATTGACGGCAAAGGGTCGTCGGACGCCGGTATTCCCTTCGTAAGCTACCGGAGCGCCGAGGGAATCATGGAGGCGCGGGGGATTAGGGTGGTAGGCCGGATCATGCATATGGACGAGTGGATTCTTTGGCTGCAGACGGCAAGAGGACCTGCAGAGGGTTGAACGGAAAGCCGGTAACGGGAAACGAACAAGCGAAGGTTTCATCGGGAGGAAATCATGGGTAAAATCCTTAAAAACGCATTGTTGTTCAGTGTGGGGCTTCATGTGCTCTATTTTGGGTATAAAATCGGGTACGGGATGTATCTCACACTCACCTACGTGCCCGAGATCGTAGAGGCGTCCGCAGCCTCTTCAGCGCTGCCGGAGCAGGTGAGCTTCGGAAGCGTTCCTGCCTTTGGTGGCCTGGACTATTTGTGGAGCTTCCTAGGCTGGATGGGGCTGTATCTGCTTCTGATTCATCCGCTGCTCCGCAAAAGGACGAGCAGGTGAACCGCAGCGCGAATCTTCGAATGAAGACAGGCGGCTGCCGCATAAGAATAGTAAACTCAAGGTGCCGGGGTGAAAATAATGGACATGGTCTTTGTGCTTCACGGCGAGTCGGAACACTCGCTCAATGAGGAAGGGCGTATGATGAAGGATCCCAGGCTGACCGAAGCCGGGCGCAGGGAAGCGGAGCGGCTGCGGCTGCGGTTCCGGCTGAGCGCGGCGGATGCCGTCCTCGCCGGGCCGACCCTGCGGATGCTGGAGACGGCGCAGTTGTGGACGCTCGGCTCGGAATGCACGCGGATGGCCCATCCGCTCGTGGGACCGCGCCAGCATCCGGTGTGCTATGACTTCCGCACGCATCCCTGCGATCTGCCGCTGGAGCAAGGACGCCTCCGCGCGGACTTCCCGGACTGGGAGATGCCGGCCGATCTGCCGGAACACTTGTGGCTGCAGGGAATTCATACGCTGCCGGGCCTTCTGTTCGCCCAGCAGGCTGACCGCTTCCTGCAATGGTGCCGCCAGCTTCAGAAGGAACGCGTGTTCATCGTAACCGATGCGGGGACCACGGATGCCTATATAGACCACATCCGCTCCCGCTGCTCGCAGTCGAAGGGAGCCTGCCGTGTCAATCCGCACGGCCAAGATTGGCGGTTCGCGATCTCCGTCTGAGTGTTTCGACAATTTACTATTTTTTTATTTCAAGTGAACAGAGGCATATGCTATAATCTCTTATTAGTTGTATAAGTTTGTTTAGGGAGTGAGCAGCTTTGTCTCTGATAGTAATGAAATTCGGCGGAAGCTCCGTAGGTACTCCGGAGCGGATGAAGCGCGTAGCCTCCCGGATTGTCGAGAGGAAGCGCGAGGGCCATGGATGCGTTGTTGTCGTCTCTGCCATGGGGGATACGACAGACGAACTGATCGACCTGTCCAAGCAGATTGCGGACGGCAATCCTCCGGCACGTGAGATGGATATGCTCCTGACCACCGGCGAGCAGGTATCCGTAGCCCTGCTGTCCATGGCAATACATAGTTTAGGCGAACCGGCCGTCTCCTTCACCGGGTGGCAGGCAGGGATGTATACCGAATCCGTACACGCCAAAGCGCGGATTACAGATATTCAGCCGAAGCGGATCCTCGCGGCCCTTGAAGAAGGCAAAGTCGTTATCGTTGCGGGATTCCAAGGCATGAGCGAAGAAGGCGAGATCACGACGCTCGGCCGCGGCGGCTCGGATACGACGGCCGTAGCCCTGGCTGCTTCGATCAAGGCGGATGTATGCGAGATCTTCACGGATGTCGACGGCATCTACTCGACCGACCCGCGTGTAGTGAAGTGTGCGCGGAAGCTCGGCGTCATCTCCTATGACGAGATGCTGGAGCTGGCTAACCTCGGCGCAGCCGTACTTCACCCGCGTGCGGTGGAATACGCCAAGAACTACAACGTATCGCTGGTCGTAAGATCCAGCTTTAACCATAATGAAGGAACTTACGTGAAGGAGGAAGCGGCGATGGAACAAGGCATCGTAGTCCGGGGCATTGCTTACGATAAGAACGTGGCGAGAATCAGTATTTTGGGTGTGGAAGAGAAACCGGGCCAGCTGGCCAAAGTATTCACGGCGCTGGCTAACGCCCAGGTCGACGTGGATATCATCGTACAAAGCGGTGTGCTCAACGGCTTGGCCGACTTCTCGTGCACGGTCTCCCTGGCCGACCGCGAAACGGCGCTTGAAGCGATCGAAGCGATCCGTCCGAGCGTAGGCTACCGCGAAGTGACTTCGGAGACGGACCTGGTGAAAGTATCCATCGTCGGTGCGGGCATGGTATCGACGCCGGGCGTCGCAGCCAAGATGTTCGAAGTCATATCCGATCTTGGCATCTCGATCCTGCTCGTGAGCACGTCCGAGATCAAGACATCCTGCGTCATCGAGAGCAGCCGCCTGAACGAAGTGATCAGCGCACTTCATACGGCCTATGGTCTGGATACGCAAGAAACCGCCTTTGTAGGCGGTCCGTCCGAGCGTCGATAAGGCCTGCGGGGTTCAACATCCGGAGGGAGCAGCGCCTGCGCCTACCCCAGCTTGTTGAACACAAAAGTGAACAGCTTGAGCAGGAATGCGGTAATCCCGGCGGCCATGAGGGGTCCGACCGGGATTCCTTTTAGAAAAACGATACCGAAGATCGAACCGATGACAAGGCCCACAATCATTTGTGGGTCTATTTTTAATAGCTCCAGCCCCTTGCCGTTCATGTAGGTGGCGATGGCTCCTCCGAGCAGAGCCAGGATGCCGGGCCACGTGGTGAATATCGAGGTAACGTCTTTGACCGAGATACGTTCGCTGGCGAATGGCACAAGCACCCCCATCGTTAGGAAGAGCAGCCCGAGTTCGAGGCCTCTGCGTTCAATGGTGGGGAGGTAGCGGTCGAGGCTGATCAGCTTGACGATCAGCAGCACGCAGGCCGCCGTGGTTATGATATGCGAGCGCCCGATCAGTCCGATGATGATCAGTGCAACCAGCAGAATGTCTCCGTTCATCGCCTTGGCCCCTTGTCCTCGTGGATTCTCTCTATGTTTATGAGGACAGGGTGTATTTCATGTATTTCAATAATAGCCCGATTCCCTTGTTCCGGATCACAAAGGGTTCAGAGGAACATCCGGCATGAGCCGGCCGCTGCGGATCTCGGGAGCCGAAGCGATCGCATTCAGCCGGGAGCAGAACGCGACATCCTCCCGGTATCCGAGTGAGACGAGGCGGCGCCCGTTCTCGCAGGCGAGGAGGGCCGCTTCCATGTTGTCCTTGGCGGCCCTGTAAGCATGCATCATGGAGAGGCCGAAGTCGTTCACCTGGGGCAGGTCGGCTTGCCGTCCGGTACCGGCAGGGCACGAGGGCTGCAGCAGCTCGTCGACGATGGCACCGGCCCCAAGGCCGTCTTCCAAAGAGAAGATGTCCCGGGTGCCGGAGCACAGAATGACGATTTCCTTGCCGAGGCTCTGCGCTTTGCGGGCGCAGGCCTGCGCGTTGAGCAGGGAGCCGACGAGAATACGGCCCGCCTGTTCCGCCTTGCGGATGGCGCGCGTGCCGTTGGTCGTCGTCATGATGAGTACGCTGCCCGCGATGGCGGAGGGGGTGTACTCCGCCGGCGAATTGCCTAGGTCGAAGCCGGGAATCCGGCGGCAGCCGCGCTCCCCGCCGAGCAGGTGGCCCGGGCCCTGAAGCTCTTTGGCCTGCTCGACCGTCTCGACCGGAATCACGGCGCTGCAGCCGTTCGAGAGTGCGGCGAGCATCGTGGAGGTAGCCCTCAGCACATCGATGACGATGACGGTTTTGCGCCGGAGCTCCTCTACACGCGCCTCTTGAATGGTAGGGATAACCCTGATATTCATGGGGAGAATCTCTCCTCTTCCTCTACTAAATCTCCCACGCCCAGGACGGGTCTCCCACATGGCGGCCCTGATTGCCGAGCAGCAGGGTGTCCGAGCGCAGTGCCCGGCGGAGCGCTTCAAGCGAGATTACATCCGATGGCGCGATGTTGCCGAGATGAATGCCGGTGCCGAGCATATGCATCAAGTGAACCTGCTGCTCTTTGTGCGGAGCTTCCCATAGGAGCAGATCCGGACTCGGCACGTTCTTCAGCACCATCGATATTTCCTCATCCTTACAGCCGCCTTGTTCGTCGAAAATCCCGACGCCTTTCCCCGATTCCCTGCCTTCAATCGTCACGAGGGCCGCCCCGAGCTCCGAATCCACCGTAACGGTCTCGATGAGCTCCTGCAGCTCGATCGCCGAGCCCCAGCCCTTTTTGCCGTATTCCGTGATGACAGTCAGGCCCTCGTCGAGCCCCCGGCAGATCAATTCGCTGCGCTGGCTTCGCGGAACCTCAATGGTCCCGTCCGACACCTCCAGGGCGCTGAAGCCAAGCTGAGCAACCATATCGAAGAAGGGCTTCACGGCTCCCTGCCGGATCGCCACCTCCAGGAACGTGCCTCCCGGATACACGAGAATATCGTGCGCTTTGACCATCTCTATCTTTTGCTGCAGGAAAGCCGCCGGGTAGAGCGGCGAAGTGCCGAATCCGATTTTGAGCATGTCGATATAAGGGCCTGCTGTGGCGAGCAAATCTTCCAGGGCATGCAGCCCCAGACCCTTGTCAATGACCATGGTCTGCCCCAGGCTTCTCGGTTTGCCGGTCCGCACGCCGGTCGGATCGCTTAGCAGGGGATGCCACTGTCCCGGTGGTGTAACCTCCATGTCCAATCGCCTCGCTGTACTCTATGGTTTTGGAATTCCCCACAGCATATGCGCATTCGGATGGGGTGGTGCCCGGATCGCCTAAATGAAGCCTAAGGATGCCTAAATGGAGACGAGCCCGCATACATTGGGGAGGAGAAACCAAGGTGGAGGGAATCCCATGTCGATGATCAACAAAATCGTACTGAGTATGGCCGTGCTGCGGCTGCTGTCGGGGTCAGTCGAGATTATGGCGGCACTGCTGATGCTGAGATTCAATCAGATTGAGAAAGCGCTGCTTGTGAATTCGGGCTTGGCGCTGGTCGGCCCGCTCGTGCTGTTGACCACTACGACCATCGGTCTGGTGGGACTTGCGGATAAGCTCTCGGTGGGCAAGTTCGTCTGGGTGCTGGCGGGGGTGGCGTGTCTCTTTATCGGAATCTTAAAAAAGTGATGGGACTCTGTCATATTTCAGTAGGCGGGGCATACATTGGATTAGTAAAGATGGACAGCTTGGGGGGATAGCGCTTTGATCCAATCACTCTTACCTTACTTCTCTGCTCCGCTGCAGAGCATTCTAGCGGCTCTACCAGCGCACATGCAGAGCGATCTGCAGGAAATCCGGATTCGCGAGAATCGCCCGCTCGAACTGGTCCGGGGCAGCGGCAGCCGTTTCGTCACGGCGGAGGGGCGGACGGCAGAAGACGTTACGAAGGCGTACAGGCCCACCAGGGAAGACTGCCGGACGTTGCTGGAGCTGCTTACGCAGCATTCGCTCTATACGTTCGAAGAAGAGCTGAAACGCGGTTATATCACGATTGCGGGCGGACACCGGGTAGGCTTGGCGGGCCGGACCATCGTGGAGCAGGGCTGCGTCAAGTACGTGAAGGATGTCGCCTCCTTCAATATCCGGCTCGCCCGGGAATGGAAAGGGGCGGGGGCCGGTGTAGCGGCCCACCTGCTGGAGCCCGGCACCGGCCGGCTCTGCCGGACGCTGGTGGTCTCGCCGCCGCAGCTCGGCAAGACGACGCTGGTGCGGGACCTTGCAAGGCTGCTCAGCACCGGATCCCCGGAGGCGGGCCTTGCAGGCCGCAGCTTCAAGGTCGGCATCGTCGACGAACGCTCCGAGATCGCTGCCTGCGTGCGGGGCGTGCCCCGCTTCGATGTCGGCCCGCGGACCGATGTGCTGGACGGCTGCCCGAAAGCGGAGGGCATGATGATGATGATCCGCTCGATGTCGCCCGAGGTGCTTATCGCCGATGAGATCGGCCGAAGCGAGGATGCGGCGGCGATCCATGAGGCGCTCCACGCGGGCATTGGACTGATCGTCACCGCCCACGGCAGGGATGTGGACGATGTGCGGCAGCGTCCGATCTTGAGGGAGCTGCTGCAGGAAGGGGTATTCGACCGCTTCGTCGTCCTGTCGCGGGCGGCGGGGGAAGGCTCCCGGTCCGGGGCGCCCCGCTCCGCCGTGTACAATGCCGCCGGACAGCGGATAGACGAGCGTCTAGCGCTGAGAGGGGGCCTGGCCTGATGCGCCAGAGAACGGCAAGCGCCCGGGGACGGGGGCATCCGCCATGCTGAAGCTGCTCGGCGCCGCGCTCGTGCTCTTGGCCGGCACACTCTTCGGCTTCCACCAGGCGTCCCAGCTCGCCCGCCGACCGAAGCAGATCGCGGATCTCATCCGGCTGCTCCAGCGGCTCGAGAGCGAGATCCTCTATGGCTTCACCCCGCTGCCCGAGGCGCTGCGGCGCACGGGCGGCACCTGCGCCGCACCGGTCGGTACGCTGTTCCTGGAGGCAGCCGGTGAGCTGGAGAGGTCAACCGGGCAATCGGCAGCAGGCATCTGGCATAAGGCGGTAACCCGTTCCTGGCGCGCGACATCCATGAAGGCGTCCGAGCGCGAGGTGCTCCTGCAGCTGGGGCACACCCTTGGGCTGACCGACCGCGAGGATCAGGTCAAGCATCTGCGCCTGGCCGTCTCCCAGCTGCAGGGCGAGTCGGATACCGCAAGAGACGAGCAGCAGCGTTACGAGCGGATGTGGAAGAGCCTGGGTGTGCTGATGGGTGCCTTGGCCGTCATCTTGATGTATTGACCCGTTGGGAACGGGAAGACCGATGCCGGGTTCTGGTAAAGGGGTGAGGTGCCGCCAATGAACGTGGATGTAGACGCGATATTCCAGATTGCCGGCATCGGCATCATTATCGCAATGATTCATACCGTGCTGAAGCAGATGGGCAAGGAAGATATGGCCCACTGGGTGACGGTTATCGGGTTTGTCGTCGTGCTGTTCATGGTGGTCAGCCTGCTCGACAGCCTATTCAAAGAAATCAAAGCCATATTCCTCTTCCAGTAGGCAGGGAGGCTAAGGACGGATGGAGATAATCCAGATCGTGGGGCTGGGGCTCATCACGACGATACTAGTGCTTGTTATCAAAGAGCAGAAGCCCATGTTCGCCTTCCTCCTCACCGCTTTCACCGGGATCACGATCTTTCTGTTTCTCATCGGCAAAATCGCGCTGGTGATCGGCGTGCTGGAGGATTTGGCGAACAGGGCCGACATCAACATGATTTTTTTGAAGACGATTCTCAAAATCATAGGCATTGCGTATATCGCGGAATTCGGGGCCCAAATCGTGAGGGACGCAGGCCAGGAGGCTGTGGCCTCCAAGATTGAGCTGTCAGGCAAAATCCTGATCATGGTCATGGCGATCCCGATCGTCTCGGTTATTATCGATACGGTCGTGAAGCTGCTGCCGGCCTGACTGGCGGAGGGGGACAAGGCGGGGAAACCGGGGGGAGACCATGCGGGACAAGGTAGGCCGTGGGAGCGGCGCGCTGGGTGTGCAGAGATACCAAGGCCGGGAATGGCTCATCTTGCTGGCGGTGATGTTCGTGCTGCTGCTCGGCAGCGGAGGACTGTCTGGGGGCATCGGCGGAGCTCTGGCGGCCACGCCGGCGGAAGAGCTCGTAAGGCAGCAGGCGCAGCATCTGCCGCTCGACACGGTCGAAGGCTTCTGGACACGCCTGGTTCAGCAGTACGGCGGGTACTTTCCGGATGCGAGGGCGCCTTCCTTCATGGACCTGCTGCTCGGAGCCAAGGAAATTTCCTTCGCGGGGATGATGCAGGGGCTGCTCCGGTACCTGTTCCACGAACTGCTCTACAACGGCAAGCTGCTCGTGTCCATTGTCATCCTGACCATCTTCAGTATGCTGCTGGAGACTCTGCAGAGCTCCTTCGAGAAGAACACGGTAAGCAAGATTGCCTATTCGATCTCATTCCTGGTCCTGATGATTATGGCAGTGAATTCGTTCAGCGTCGCCATCGGATATGCCAAGGAGGCGATCGGCGACATGATTCACTTCATGATCGCGGTCGTCCCGCTGCTGCTGACACTGCTGGCTTCGATGGGCAATGTGGTCTCGGTATCCGTGCTGCATCCCCTGATTGTCTTCATGGTCCATGCGGTGGGTACGGTGGTCTACTTCGTGGTTTTCCCGCTGCTGTTCTTCTCGGCGGTGCTCCATATCGTCAGCGCGCTGTCGGACAAATACAAAGTCACCCAGCTGGCGAACCTGCTGCGGACGATCTCGCTGGCGTGCCTCGGCATCTTCGTGACCGTATTCCTCGGCGTCATCTCGGTACAGGGGGCGGCCGGTTCGGTAGCGGACGGCGTGACGATCCGGACGGCGAAGTACATCGCGGGCAACTTCGTCCCGGTCGTAGGCAGGCTGTTCTCGGACGCTTCGGAGACGGTCATCGGCGCTTCGCTGCTCGTGAAGAATGCGGTCGGCCTGGCGGGCGTGGTGATCATCCTGGTGATCTGCGCCTTCCCTGCGATCAAAATCATCGTCCTGGCCCTGATCTACAACCTGTCGGCGGCCATCATGCAGCCGCTGGGCGACAATCCGATGATCTCGTGCCTGGAGACGATCGGCAAAAGCCTGATCTACGTATTCGCCGCTCTAGCCGTCGTCGGGCTGATGTTCTTCCTCGCCATCTCGATCATGATTGCCGCCGGCAATGTATCGGTCATGATGCGCTGAGCATGGCAGGCAGTTCGTGTGATGACAGCGTACGGATACAGAAGGACATACGTGAGGGTAGGGGAGAAAGCCGGGCAAAGGAGGGGGAGCCTTGGATTGGCTTAGCGGTTGGCTGAAGTCGGTAATCCTGGTGATCCTCCTGGCTACCTTCGTGGATCTGCTGCTGCCCAATGCGACCATGCAGCGTTACGTCAAGACGGTCATCTCGCTCTTCCTGCTCCTGACGCTGATGCAGCCCCTGCTATCGCTGTTCTCGGGTCCCGGCGAACTCGACAAACGCCTGACAGCCGCGCTCTTTCAGAGTGCAGGGCAGGGGCAGGGACAGCCGATCGAGTCCCTGCCGGCGATCCAGCAGAGGGCGCAGGCCCTTCAGCGCAGCCGGGAAGCGGAGGCGCATCAGGTGGTCCGCCAGCAGGTGGCCGACCTGATGAAACGCAAGCTTGAGAGCACGGCGGGTGTCAAGGTCCGGCAGATTCAGGTGGAGACCGCAGCCGGCGAGAGCGGCCAAGCCGAGATCCGGAGCGTGTCCGTCACCTTCGCGCCGCAGCCGGTGAAGCCTGTCGGAGGAAGTGACGGAGGAGGCGGCCGAGGGGACGAAGCGAGTGCCGGGGCCATGAAGCCTGTGCAGCCGATACAGCCGGTACAGCCGGTACAGCCCGTGCAGGGACTGGATATCCGGATCGGTAAGGATGAAGAGCGGAGTGCCGATGCGGCATCCCTGCTGAAGGAGGGGGAAGCGGCGGAACGGGCACCTGAGCTTCTGCAGAAGAAGACGGAGATCATCCGGCTGCTCTCGCAGGATTGGCAGCTGGAGGAGAGCCAGATCAAGCTCGAAGTGGATTCGGATGCGCTCGGGAGGTGAGGAGCATGGGCTCAGGCTGGAAAGGTCTCGGCGATTGGTTCGGAGGGGGGCCGGGAGGGACGAAGCGGATGCAGACCTTCCGCTGGCTGCTGCTGATGGGGCTGGTTGGCGCGGCTTTCATGATATTGAACTCGTTCATTACCGTTAAGGACGTCGGTACGACGGAGCCCGCACGGGCCTCCCCTTCCGCACCGGCGGACCAGCCGGTCTTCTCGCCGGGCAAGGAGCGCAGCCCCTTCCGCGAATACGAGGAAGCGTACCAGTCCCAGCTCAAAGAAATGCTGTCGAAAATGGTTGGCGTCGGGGAAGTGGAGGTAATGGTCACGATTGAATCCACGGAGGAGATCGTTGTCCATGAGAACCGCAAGGATGTCGAGCAGATTACCAACGAGAAGGATCATCAAGGCTCCACCAGACATATTACCGAGATCAATAAAAGCGGGGAAGTCGTGATCTATGAAGTGTCGGGGGGCAAGCAGCCGCTGATTACGAAAACGATTAAGCCCAAGATCCGCGGCGTGCTCGTCATCGCCAAGGGGGCGGAGAACCTGACGGTCAAGAAGATGATATCGGAAGCCGTGGAGCGGGGGCTCGAAGTGCCTCCCCACCGTATTTCGATCCAGCCTAGAAAGCAGTAGCCGGACGCGAAGCGGGATGGACAGGCGAATAACCTTTTGAAGGAGGATTACAAGGATGAACACGAAGAGACAAACGGTGTGGCTCGTATCGATGCTGAGTTTGATGGTGGTGCTGTCAGCATACTACCTCTTCACTGAAGACGTGAACCAGGTTGATGTGAAGACGGCGGGTACGGCGGCGAAAGAGTTGACGCTCAATACCGGCCAGCTGGACGGACTGCAGCAGACCGCAGCGCCGGAAGCGGCAGCCAAACAAGGTGCCGCAGCCGGAGAGGGAGCGAAAGCGGACGGGAAGTCCGCAGCTCAGACCGAGCCGAAAACGGACGCAAAGGCCGCTGACCCTAAGGCACCGGATTCCAAGGCAGCGGATCCGAAAGCGGCGGAGCCGAAGGCCGATGCGCAATCGTCCGCTCCCGAGGCGGGGCAGAAAGCGGCCGACAACAAGAACGAGCACAAAGAGAGCAGCACCAAAACCGACAAGCCGTCTTCTGCCGCTCCCGGCGCTTCGGATACGCCTGCGGCCCAGCCGGTATCGAAGACGGAATCGTCCCTCTCAGCGGCAGACGCAAAGGTGCTCCAGCAGCTGCAGACGGGCGCGCAGAGCGGTACGGGGTATTTCAATGACCTTCAGATGACCCGCGAAACCGAGATCTCGAAGAAGAGCGAGCAGCTCGTGAACCTCATCGCGGATACGAAGCAGACGACGCAGGCCGCCGCCGATGCCCAGGCCGAGCTGCTCAAGCTGCAGGACCTCGAAGCGAAGATCGAATACTTCGAAGGGCAGCTGAGCCAGACATACCACCAGGCTGTCGTCACGCAGGATGGGGCGAAGTGGAAGGTGACGGTGCAGGCTGACAAGCTCGACCGCAGCCAGGCGTACAGCATTACCGACCAGGCGATGAAGGAACTCGGCATTGCGAAGGAGAATATCGCTGTTACGTTCAAGCCGTAAGGACCGCTTTACTGAACGTATTGGTTTCAGAGCCCGGGCGCTGCCGGGCTCTTTTTTTGTTGGGAGCCCTCTTTCTGGGGCAGGCCTGAAGGGCGCGGCGGGATAGGGGCGGTGCAGGCCCCCGAAGAGGGCCGAGAAGCACTCTTTTCCCAAATTGGTACCTCGTACCAAGAAACTCTTTCCTTCATAACAGATTGTGATATAATAACAACGTCGTTTGTTTCGCTATGTTGCGTACCGGACAGGCCGTATGCGCCGTGCCGCGCTTCGCAACAAGACGCCCAAAGGAGTGAATTTCGTGTTTAAACTAAGTGAAATCAAGGAACTGATCAAGGCTGTGGACGCATCGACTCTGCAGGAGCTGGAGATCGAAAGCGAGGGCTCCCGTCTTGTGATCCGCAAACCTAACAAAACCGAGCAGGTGATCTACGCCTCCGCTCCGGCTGCTCCTGCTTTCGCTCCTGTGGTAGGCCAACATACTGCACCGCCGACCGTCCCCGCAGCCGTACCTGTACAAGCGCCCGTAGAAGGCAAGGCAGCGGACGCCCATTTACATACAATTACTTCCCCTATGGTGGGAACCTTCTATGCATCCCCGTCCCCGGGCGCTGCGTCATTCGTCACGAAGGGCAGCGGTATCAAGGAGAAGACGATTGTCTGCATCATCGAGGCCATGAAGCTCATGAACGAGATCGAAGCCGAAGTGAAAGGCGAAATCGTCGAAGTGCTCGTAGAGAACGGACAACTGGTCGAGTACGGTCAGCCGCTCTTTAAGGTGAAGCCGGAGTAGAAGGAGAGATCCCATTGAAGTTCCAAAAAGTACTTATCGCCAACCGGGGCGAGATTGCGGTCCGTATTATCCGCGCCTGCCGGGAGCTCGGCATATCGTCCGTCGCCGTCTATTCGGAAGCTGACCGGGATGCGCTGCATGTCCGTTTGGCCGACGAAGCCTATTGTATCGGGCCAACTTTGTCGAAAGACAGTTATTTGAATTACACGAATATCATGAGTGTAGCCACGCTTACCGAAACCGACGCCATCCACCCGGGATACGGATTCCTGGCGGAGAATGCCGACTTCGCGGAAATTTGCGAGAGCTGCAACATCACGTTCATCGGCCCGTCGCCGGAAGCCATCTCGCGTATGGGGGACAAGGCGGTCGCGAAGCAGACGATGAAGGATGCGGGCGTGCCGGTTATTCCCGGATCGGACGGGCTGGTCGAGGATATCGAGGAAGCGATCCGTCTCGGGCGGGAGATCGGTTACCCGCTGATCATCAAAGCAACGGCCGGAGGCGGGGGCAAGGGAATCCGGCTGGCGGATAACGAGGAGATGCTCGTTCAGCAGATCACGGCGGCCCAGCAGGAAGCTCAGAAGGCGTTCGGCAACGCAGGCGTGTACCTCGAGAAATACTTGACGGGGATGAAGCACGTGGAGATCCAGATTCTGGCGGACAAGCACGGCAATGTCGTCCATCTGGGCGAGCGCGACTGCTCGGTTCAGCGCCGCCGCCAGAAGCTGGTGGAAGAGGCGCCGTGTCCGATCCTTACGCCGGAGACGCGGGAAGCGATGGGGGCTGCGGCCGTCCGAGCCGCGCAGGCCGTGAACTACTCGGGCGCCGGGACCCTGGAGTTCCTGCTGGGGCAGGACGGGCAGTTCTACTTCATGGAAATGAACACCCGCATCCAGGTAGAGCATCCGGTCACGGAGCTGATCACCGGCGTCGATATCATCAAGGAGATGATCCGGGTAGCCGAGGGCGAGCCGCTCTCCTTCTCGCAGGAAGACGTGAAGATCAACGGCTGGGCGATCGAATGCCGGATCAACGCGGAAGACCCTGAACGCAATTTCATGCCTTCCGCAGGCCAGATCAAGTTCTACCTTCCGCCGGGCGGCTTCGGCGTCCGGGTCGATTCCGCTGCCTACCAAGGCTACACGATTCCGCCGCATTATGATTCCATGATCGCGAAGCTGATCGTCTGGGGGGCAACCCGTGACGAAGCGGTTCAGCGGATGAAGCGGGCGCTTGCGGAGTTCGCGGTCGAAGGCATTCATTCGACGATCGGGTTCCACTTGAAGCTTCTCGAGCACAAGAAGTTTCTTGCGGGCGATTTTGATATCAAATTCCTGGAAGAGCACGACGTGAACGACCCGAATTCGTAAGGGACCCGCTTCATTGTCATATTTTTGCGGTAATGGTATAGTATATAAGATAAACGGCTTATCCATCCCGGGCAGGGACGGTGTGCGTTTATTCTTGGATACCCGTTGTCCGTAGCAGGAAGCGCGCAGGTTATCATCATTGCATGTTCATATGGGCTGGAGACCGGGCAGGCGCCAGAGGCGTTCTGCCGGTCTTACATCCAGAAGGAAGCAAGCGAATTCATGGCCGGCAAAAGGGAAGTCGTAAGGGCAGGATGTTTACGGTACCGGTTTGCAGTGTTTGTATTTGCGGGCGCATAACGACGAGGAGGTCTATCCAATGAGCACATTGGCTGCGGATTATGAGAAGACCGAGATGGGCACAATCCAGATTGCCCCGGAAGTAATTGAAATCATCGCCGGCATGGCCGCGGTAGAAGTACCGGGCGTGGCCGGGATGAGCGGCGGATTCGCCGGCGGGATCGCCGAGCTGCTGGGCCGCAAGAATATGGCCAAGGGCGTGAAGGTGGAAGTCGGGCAGCGGGAAGCGGCCATCGACGTATCCATTGTCATCGAATTCGGCACGCGGATTCCTGAAGTGGCAAACGGTGTGCAGCAGAACGTGAAGCAGGCTATCGAGTCGATGACGGGACTCAGCGTCATTCAAGTGAACGTGCACATTCACGATGTCATCTTCAAGGGCGCGGAGAAACCGGAAGAGCCGGAAGCGGCAGGCCCCGGCCGAGTAAAATAAAAGCGAGAATCCGGTTGAACCCCCTGACGGAGCGTTTGGGGGTTTCCTCCGTATAACGGAAGGAGTCAGGGATCGTGGTCAAAGTTCTCGACAGACTGCTGCTTTTTCTTTTTAGCATCGCCGTATTGATCCTAGCCATCGTCTGCCTCTGCGGGGCATTCGGCCTGATTTCGCTGGAGACCGCCGGTCATTTTGTGGTTAACGTGTATCAAAGTTTCCATACCGCAGTGACTTTCATCGCGGCTGCAGTGGTGCTGGCTCTGATCTCCATCCGGTTCCTGTATGTGTCGGTCCGCAGGGACAAAGCATCGGCTCCGTCGATCGACCAGCGGACGGAGTTCGGAGACATCCGTATCTCGATGGATACAGTGGAGAACCTGGCCTTGAAGGCAGCTGGGCGCTCCAGGGGGGTGAAGGACCTGCGTGCCCGGGTGAAGGTGAACCAGGCGGGCCTGGAGATCGTGGTGAGGGCGATCGTGGACGGTGAGAGCTCCATTCCCGGTATGACCGAGGAGATGCAGGCGAATGTGAAGCGCCACATCGAGGACATTACCGGCATTCCGGTGGCGTTCGTATCGGTATTCATCGCGAATATCCAGCAGTCGTCCCCCACTTTCAAAAGTCGAGTGGAATAGAGGTGAGCTCCCCGGATGTGGATGCGGATTTGGGAACAGCTGTGGGAAGGTCACAGGGGTAAGACAGCGGGCGTGCTGGCCGGCAGCGGGCTCGGCATCATTTATTTGTTCTTTGGCTTCTGGCGTATGTTAATCTTTCTCTTTATCGTATATACTGGGTATTATATAGGGAAAAAGATGGACCGGAACGAATCGGTGTTTCCCGCTGAAAGCACCTGGCGCTGGCTGATGGACAAATGGAGACTGTTCCGATAGAATCCTTGGGATAGCCCCAAGGATTTTCTTATGGTCAGAAGGCAGGACAAGCAGTTGTAACGAGGGCCCGGCTCCCGCACGGAACGGGTTACCACAGGAGGACGTAACGAGAATGAGAAGAAGATTGGCCAGAGAATTGGCAGTCCAGAGTTTGTATCAATTGGAGATGAATGAAGTAACATCCGGGGATGCGATCGCCCATGTGGTGGAAGAAGCCCAGACGGATGACGAAGGACAACTGACCCGCGACCGCGACCAGATCACCACGCAGTCGATCCAGGAACTGGTGGAGGGGACGGTCACCCATAAAAGACAGATCGACGGCTTGTTGTCGGATTATCTGAAGGGGTGGCAGATGGACAGGCTCTCCCGCGTCGACCGGCAGATTCTGAGGCTCGCTGCGTATGAGATGGTGTTCCGGGAAGACGTACCGCCCAAGGTCGTTGTCAACGAGGCGATCGAGATGGCGAAGCACTTCGGTACAGACGAATCGGGCAAGTTCGTGAACGGCGTTCTCGGCAAGATGATCAAGGATCTGGATACCCTCCGGAAGCCGAACCCGGCGCCGGAGGCTTAAGGCCGGAAGCCATAGCTGGAACAAATCAACCCGAACTTTAGATAGAAGCAAGCCGAACAGGGACGAGGAGGAAACGGGATGTCTGCACAAGTAATCAACGGGAAAGAAATCGTGGCTGCGTACCGCGCTGAAATCAAGGATGAGGTCGAAGCACTGAAAGGCCGGGGCGTTCAACCCGGCCTTGCTGTCGTGATCGTGGGAGACGATCCGGCTTCGCACGTGTATGTCCGCAACAAAGCCAAGGCCTGCGAGGAGGCCGGCATGCATTCGGAAGTGTACCAGCTTCCGGAAGCAACGCCGGAGGCTGAAGTGCTGGAGTTGATCGCGAAGCTCAACGGCAACCCCGCGATTCACGGCATTCTGGTCCAATCGCCGCTGCCGAAGCATATCTCCGAGGAGCGGATTGTCGAGAGCATCGATCCGGGCAAAGATGTGGACTGCTTTCATCCGGTGAACGTGGGGAACCTCATGATCGGCAAAGAGGGCCCGGCCCCATGTACGCCTGCCGGCGTCATCGAGATTCTCAAGAAGATCGGCGTAGAGATCGCAGGCAAGCATGCGGTCGTGATCGGCCGCAGCAATATTGTCGGCAAACCGATGGCGATGCTGCTGCTGCGCGAGCATGCCACCGTTACCGTATGCCATTCGCGCACGCAGAACATGGAAGAAATTACGCGTCAGGCGGACATCCTGGTAGCAGCGGTCGGCAGACCGAAGATGATTAACCGCAGTCATGTGAAGCCGGGCGCGGTCGTGATCGATGTGGGCATCAACCGCCTCGATACCGGTAAGCTGGCGGGCGACGTCGATTTCGACGATGTGCTGGAGACGGCGGGATGGGTGACGCCGGTACCGGGCTGTGTCGGCCCCATGACGATTACCATGCTGCTCCGCAACACCCTCGAATCGGCTCAGCGCACAGCGCAAGCAGAAGCGGTACGGTAGAGAGCCATGGCTACGGTCAAGGACAAGCAGGTCTACTCGATCAAGGAGCTGAACCGTTTCATCAAGATGCTCCTGGAGGGCAACAACCGGCTGCAGGATGTGTGGGTGCGCGGGGAGATTTCGAACTTCACCCATCACTCCTCGGGGCATATGTATTTCACGCTGAAGGATGCCGACAGCCGGCTGAAGGGCATTATGTTCGCTTCCTACAACCAGAAGCTGGGCTTTATTCCGCGGGAAGGCACGAAGGTGCTGGCCTGCGGCAATATATCCGTCTATGAACGGGACGGGCAGTATCAATTCTATGTCACGCAGATGCAGCCCGACGGCATCGGCTCCCTCTATCTCGCCTTCGAGCAGCTGAAGAAGAAGCTGGAGGCGGAAGGGCTATTCGATGCGCAGCGCAAGAGGGCGATCCCGAAGTATCCGCGCAGCATCGGCGTGATTACTTCGCCTACGGGAGCGGCGGTCCGCGATATTATCATCACGCTGCAGCGGAGATATCCGAATGTGCCGGTCTTGCTCTATCCTGTACTCGTACAGGGCAAGGGGGCGGCGCCTTCGATCGTGAAGGCGATCCGGGAGATGAATACCCGCGGGGAAGCCGACGTGCTTATTGTCGGCCGAGGCGGCGGCTCGCTCGAAGAGCTGTGGGCGTTCAACGAAGAGACCGTCGCCCGGGCCATCGCAGCCTCAGCCATCCCGGTCATCTCGGCGGTAGGCCACGAGACGGACTTCACGATCGCGGACTTCGCCGCCGACCTTCGCGCGGCAACCCCGACGGCCGCTGCGGAACTGGCAGTACCCCACCATCAGGAGCTGAAGGGGCAGGTGGGGTATCTGCGCCAAGGATTGCAGGCCGGGTTGTCCAAGCAGCTCGAACGCAGCCGCGAGAAGCTGCGCAGGCTGCAGCGCTCGCCGTATCTGACGGATCCGCGCCGGCAGCTGCTGCTGCACCCCGCCCAGCGGCTCGACCGCTTGAAGGAGCAGCTGGCTTTCAAGGCGAATGCCCGGGTGGCCCGGGCGCACGAGAGGCTGATCCGCACGGAGCGGCGCTTATCGTCATTCAACCCGCGGGAGCAGGTCGTCTTCTCCCGGCGGCAGCTCGATGCCGTGCAGCGCCAGCTCAGACAGGCGATGCAGGCCGGGCTCAAGAACAAAACGCAGGAGCTCGTATCCGCGATGCGCCAGCTCGATGCGCTCAGTCCGCTGAAGGTGATGCAGCGGGGCTACGGCCTTGTGTATGACGAACAAGAACAAGTGCTGGTCAAATCCGTCCGGCAGGTGCAGCTCGGAGATGTCTTGAAGCTGCGGCTGGTTGACGGACGGGTAGACTGCCACGTATGGTCAATGGAGGAGAATCTGGATGACAACGCAGGAAGCGACGCCTAGTTTTGAGCAGGCAATGGATCAGCTGGAGCGCATCGTAGCCCAGCTGGAGAGCGGCGATGTGCCGCTGGAGAAAGCGATCGAGCTGTTCCAGGAGGGTATGCGCTTATCGCAGCTCTGCGGCCAGAAGCTCGAGCAGGTCGAACGCAAGATTGAAATTCTCGTAGAACAGGAAGGCGGCATGGTCAAGAAGCCGTTCCAGCCTGGCGAAGGGGAAGCGCGATGAGTCCGGAAGCAGGCATCAAAGAATATATCGCGGTTCTGGCCGGACGCGTCGAAGACGAGCTGAAGACCTCGCTTCCGGCGCAGTGGAACGTGCCAGGCCCCCTGCGGGAGTCGGTCATGTATTCGCTCATGGCCGGAGGCAAACGGCTGCGGCCGATTCTCGTACTCGCTGCGGCCGAAGCGCTGCAGGGCAGGACGGAAGCGGCGATGCCGGTCGCTCTTGCCGTCGAGATGATTCACACGTATTCCCTGATCCACGACGATCTGCCGGCGATGGACAATGACGACTACCGCCGAGGGAAGCTGACGAATCATAAGGTGTATGGCGAGGCTATGGCCATCCTGGCCGGCGATGCGCTGCTTACGCATGCGTTCTATACGGTAGTGCAGTCAGCGAGGCGTCATGATGTCCGCAGCGAGGTAGTCGCGGATATCGTCGAAGAGCTGGCGAAGCTGTCCGGTGCACCGGGCATGGTCGGAGGGCAGGCCGCCGATATGCTCGGGGAGCAGGGGCTGACGAAGCTCGAGGAGCTCGAATACATCCACCTGCACAAGACAAGCGATCTCATCGTCTTCTCGCTGAAGGCGGGAGGGCGGATTGCCGGGGCCACAGGAGAGCAGCTGGACGCGCTCGAGCGGTTCGGCACGTGCATCGGCCTCGCCTTCCAGATCCAGGATGATATTCTGGATCTCATCGGAGACGAGCAGAAGCTGGGCAAGCCGGTTCAGAGCGATGTCAAGCAGGGCAAAGTCACCTACCCTTACTTCATCGGACTCGAAGCTTCCGAAGCCAAAGTGGCGGAGCTTACGGCGGAAGCGAAACAGGCGATTCGTGACGGGGGCTTCCCCGAGCCGAAAAGGCTGCTGGAGCTGGCCGATTACTTGATGAAGCGGGATCACTAATCCCGGGCCCAAGCAGCGTGAAGGCTGACGCAAGCGGTGCTTGTTCATTTGAGCCGCCGTGCGCCCGTGTGCTATAATGACGACGTATGCGCTGTCACAAGGGCCACGGCTGCTGCGGCGCCGGCTCCAAGAATGATCCTCTATGGGGTTCACCGAATTCATGAATAAAGGAACGGCAATTGCCGCACACTGGATAAACTGGCGTTTTTCACCTATTGTGCTAAGGGAGACTTAGTGCCAATGGGGGAGGGGGAGCGCGGTATACTGCCGGGAATGGAAGCAGAATATTCTGGCCCACGGCAACGTTCTAACCTATGGAGAGAGAGCTGAGCCCGGTCTCTTCCTTATTTAAGGTCTTTATTGCTTTTTTACTTCTTGTCCTTTCGTTCACCGGGCATCGTCTCGGCATCAAGCGGTAAGGCATCAGGCATTTACAATCCAACGACGGAAAGCGAGGGAACAAGCGTGCTGCTCGATCAAATTCACGGGCCCAAAGATCTGAAAGATCTGACGGCGGAACAATTGGAGCAACTGGCTGCGGAAATCAGACAGTTTCTTATCGAGAAGCTATCGGTAACCGGCGGTCACCTCGCGCCGAACCTTGGTGTTGTCGAGTTAACGATTGCTCTGCACTATTTGTTTGACAGTCCAACGGACAAATTTATATATGATGTGGGCCACCAATCCTATGTTCACAAGATTCTCACGGGACGGATGGACCGCTTCGATACGCTCCGCAAATACCAGGGGATGTGCGGCTTCGTCAAGCGCTCGGAGAGCGAGCATGATGTCTGGGAAGCCGGGCACAGCTCTACTTCGCTCTCGGCGGCGATGGGGATGGCAGTCGCCCGGGATATCGAAGGCGGCCATAACCGCGTCGTGGCCATGATCGGCGACGGGGCATTGACCGGCGGTATGGCGCTGGAGGCGCTGAATCATATCGGACACGAGAAGCGCAAGCTGATGGTGATTCTGAACGATAACGAGATGTCCATTGCTCCGAATGTCGGAGCCTTGAGCAATTACCTCTCGAGGATCCGCTCCGACCGGCACTACATGAAGGCGAAGGAAGAGGTGGAACACCTCATCAAGAAGATTCCGGCGATTGGCGGCACCTTGGCCAAAACGGCCGAGCGCCTGAAGGACGCCTTCAAGTACATGGTCGTGCCGGGCGTATGGTTCGAGGAGCTCGGACTCACTTACTTCGGACCGATCGACGGGCATAACCTGCCGCTGCTGATCGAGACACTCAAGCAGGCGGACAAAGTGAACGGACCGGTACTAGTCCATGTGATCACGACCAAAGGCAAAGGCTACTCGCCTGCGGAAGCGGACTCCCATACCTGGCACGGTATTTCCCCGTACAAGATCGAATCCGGGCAGGTGCTGAAGACGGTTGGACCGCCGATGTACACGGAAGTATTCGGCAAGACGCTGATCGAGCTGGCGGAGAAAGACCCTCGCATCGTAGCTATCACGCCGGCCATGCCGGGCGGGTCGGGGCTGCTCCCGTTCGCGAAAAAATTCCCGGACCGCATGTTCGATGTAGGGATCGCCGAGCAGCATGCCGCTACCTTTTCGGCGGGCCTTGCAACGATAGGCTTGAAGCCGGTCTTCGCCGTGTATTCGACCTTTCTGCAGCGGGCTTACGACCAGGTTGTGCACGATATATGCCGCGCCAACCTTAATGTGTTGTTCGCCATCGACCGGGCGGGCTTCGTAGGCCCGGACGGGGAGACGCATCACGGCGTCTATGATATCGCCTATCTCCGCAGCATTCCGAACATGGTGCTCATGATGCCGAAGGATGAGAATGAGCTGCGGCATATGATGAAGACGGCCGTGTCATACGACGAGGGCCCGATTGCTGTCCGTTATGCGCGGATTAACGGTCTCGGCGTTCCCATGGATGAAGAGATGAAAGAAATTCCGCTGGGCTCCTGGGAAGTGCTCCGCCAAGGTACGGACGCGGTTATTCTCGCGGTCGGACCGATGATTCCGGCGGCGCTGGAAGCGGCGGAAGCCCTTGCCAAGGAAGGTACCCAGGTGCGCGTCGTGAATGCCCGGTTCATCAAGCCGATGGACGAAGCCATGCTGACGGCAATCGGCCATGAGGACATTCCGGTCATTACCGTGGAAGAGGGCGCGCAGCTCGGCGGATTCGGCAGCGGTGTGCTGGAATATTATTCAATGCAAGGAATCTACGGGATGCGGATCAAGCTGGTCGGCGTACCGGATTATTTCGTGGAACACGGCTCCGTGAAGGAGCAGCGTCAAGAAGTAGGGCTGACCGCCGAGCGGCTTGTCAAGGAACTGCAGGCGCTCGTTCCCCGTAAGAGACAGCGTGCGTAGCGCACATTCAAGGAGCGATCATGGCGGGAGATAAGATAGAGAAAGAACGGCTTGACGTCCTGCTCGTGGAGCAGGGCTATTACGAAACGCGCGAGAAAGCCAAAGCGGCGATTATGGCGGGGCTGGTGCTCGTATCCGGAGAACCGGTCGATAAGGCGGGGACGAAAGTCCCCCGCACCGCGCCGATCACCGTCAAAGGCTCGCTGCATCCTTATGTCAGCCGCGGCGGGCTGAAGCTGGAAAAAGCATTGAAGACTTTCGGGATTGACCTCGTTGGAGTCACGATGCTGGACATCGGCGCTTCGACCGGCGGGTTCACGGACTGTGCGCTGCAGAACGGGGCGGCTTACGTATATGCAGTGGATGTGGGCTACAATCAGCTCGACTGGTCGCTCCGCAAAGACCCCCGGGTCTGTGTCATGGAGCGGACGAACTTCCGGCATATGCAGCCCGGGGAACTGCCGGGTCCAGAGCCCAGCTTTGCTTCGATCGACGTGTCCTTCATCTCGCTGAAGCTCATACTGCCTCCGCTCAAAGCAATACTTGCCCCCGGCGGAACCGTGGCTTGTCTGATTAAGCCCCAGTTTGAAGCGGGCCGCGAGAAAGTGCCGAAGACCGGCGTCGTGCGGGAGCCGGCCGTACACAGGGAAGTGCTGGAATCGGTCCTTGGCTTCGCGCAGGAAGCAGGCTTCTCGCTCCGGGGATTAACCTATTCTCCGATCAAGGGCGGCGAGGGCAATATCGAGTTCCTTGCGTATCTCGCGAATGCGGACGAGCAGGGGATTACGGGGGAAGCGCTCCACCAGAGGATCTCTGAAGTCATACGGGAGTCGCAAAACATGCAGAGCTCATCTTAACGGATGAGTTTTTTTAATAAAGAAGGCTTCTTCTCGTAAGCCGTCACCGGTCACCTGGGCTCCAATTCCCTTCTTCGCATGGGTGCGGCGGATTGCTGCAGGCTCTAAGAGGCAGCGTGCTCCTGTACAAATCTCTTACCGAGGTGATGGCATGCAGAGCGGTGATGGATTCATAATCGGCCTGGTGGTGTCGGCGCTGGTCTGGTGGTTGTATACTGCCCTCCGCTCGCGGATGAAGGAGACGGTGGAGGCAGAGGAGCCGCCGGAGATTCTGAATGAACTGGAAGAGCCGCCGGAGGACGAAGCGACTCAGCTTCTGAAGGATCTCGGCTACACGGTGCTGAGCGGCAAAAAACGGGTACTGATACATATTGCGGTGAACCGGCGCGAAACGCTCCACAGCCGGCTGTTCTTCGATTATATTGCGCAGAAAGACGGCTCTTATTACGCAGTGAAGCTGGCCAAAGAGCGGATGCCTCTGGAGAGGACCGGCAGTGCCCTGAGAGAAAGACTGCTGGTCTACCAGCTGCTGTATCCGCAGACCGCAGGCGTGCTGTATGTGAACCTGCAGGGAGGGACCGTGGATTGCTACGAGTTCGAGCTGCAGGTCGCAAACGAATAGGGAGGATATCATGAAAGGCCAACGGCATATCAAGATACGCGAAATCATCACGAACAACGAGATCGAGACACAGGACGAGCTTGTGGAGCTGCTCGGTGTTGCAGGGTTTCATGTAACGCAAGCAACGATTTCACGCGATATCAAGGAGCTCCATCTCATTAAGGTGCCACTCGATGACGGACGGTACAAATATTCCGTGCCCGCCGATCAGAGGTACAATCCGCTGCAGCGGCTGCGGCGCGCGCTGAACGACCATTTCGTGCACATCGATTATACGGAGAATCTCGTCGTGCTGAAGAGTCTGCCGGGAACGGCGAACACGATCGCTGCGCTCATCGACTCGCTCGAGTGGAATGAGATCATGGGGACGATCTGCGGCGACGATACCGTCTTAATTATCTGCCGCAACCGCGATCACAGTGCCCATGTGGTGAATCAAGTACTGGGTATGCTGAGCTGACCCGGAATCCTTAGTCTAAAAAGAGGTGCATGCATATGCTGCTGGAATTATCCATCCGTCATTTGGCGGTCATCGAGCACGTCGAACTGCACTGCAAGAAGGGCTTTCATGTGCTCACCGGCGAGACCGGCGCGGGCAAGTCCATTATTATAGACGCCCTCAGCCTGATCGCGGGAGGACGGAGTTCCACCGACCTCGTGAGGTACGGAAGCGACAAGGCTTCCATTGAGGCCTTATTCCACATTCCGTCGGATCATCCCGTCTGGGGTATTGTGGAACGATTAGGAATAGAACCCGGGGAAGATGAGCATCTTATCATTCGCAGAGAAATCACGGCAGCGGGCAAAAGCACCAGCCGGGTGAACGGGCATCTCGTGAATCGGACGGCGCTCAAGGAGATCGGCGAATGGCTGGTGAATATCCATGGTCAGCACGAGCATCAATCCCTGTTCAAAATCGAGGAGCATATCCGCTGGCTCGATCTGTTCGGGGAGGGCCGGATTCTGCCGGTAAAGCGCGCTTATCAGCAGGCATTCGACGCTTATCAGTCGGTCCGCAAACAGGTGCGCGAGCTGCAGGAGACGAGCAAGCAGGCACTCCAAATGCTGGATCTGTACCGCTTTCAAGTCGAAGAAATCCGTTCGGCGAACCTCAAAGCGGGCGAGGATGAAGCCCTGGGCGAAGAAAAGCGTAAATTAGCCAATGCCGAGCGGCTGTTCCAGAATGCATCGGATGCGTACGATCTGCTGTACGGCGGAAGCAAAGGCTTGGACGCGGTCTCGAAGGCCGTTCAGAAGCTGCAGGATATCGCCCAGCTCGATACGGTGAAGCTCGCTCCTCTCTTGGAGCAAGTGCAGGGGGCCTTCTACCAGCTGGAGGATGCGGCTTATCAAGTGCGGGATTACAGGGATGAGATTGAATTCAATCCGGCCGGTCTCGACTTCATCGAGCAGCGGCTCGACACCATCTCTTCGCTTCGGCGCAAGTATGGCGAGAAGGTATCGGATATCTTGGCGCATGCCGACAAGATCGAGCTGGAACTGGACCTCATCGAGAACAAGGATGAGAAGCTGCAGCTCCTTCAGAAGGAAGAAGCCAAAGCCAAGGAGAGCGTAGACCGGCTGGCGGACCAGCTCACGGCCGAGCGGAAGACGGTTGCCGAGAAGCTTGCCGGTGAGATCGTCTCCGAACTGCGCGGCCTTCATATGGAGCGAACCCAGTTCAAGGTGAACTTTGCTGCGCCGGACGGACAACGGAAGCTGACAAGAGACGGGGGAGATCTCGTCGAATTCCTGATCTCGGCGAACCCGGGTGAACCGCTCCGCTCCTTGAGCAAAATCGCATCCGGCGGGGAAATTTCGAGGGTCATGCTGGCCCTGAAGTCGATCTTTGCCCGTGTGGACCGCATTCCCGTCCTCGTATTCGACGAAGTCGATACCGGGGTCAGCGGCCGCGCGGCCCAGGCGATCGCGGAGAAGATGTCGAGGCTCGCGGACTCGTGCCAGGTGTTCTCGATCACCCACCTTCCTCAGGTGGCCTGCATGGCGGACGTTCATTATCTCATTCATAAGCATGTCGACGGTGACCGCACTTATACGAATATTGACGATCTGAATGAAGGCGGGCGTATCCATGAGCTTGCCCGTATGCTCGGCGGAGTCGAAGTGACGGACAAGACGCTGCAGCACGCACAGGAGATGCTCGACTTGGCAAATGATAAGAAGGCAAGGATGGTCTGAGAGCATAGGGAGCAATTACGTAACATAAAAGAAAACCCTAGAGGCAATCTTAAAGGTACACAAACGGCGGTGCACATTGCAGGTGTGACACGGCGGACCGGCAGCAGTGCCGGCCCAACGTGCCGCTACAGCAGGAAGCAAGGGAGCGTGAGCGAATTGAGTTCCAACCAGAGAAAAAGATTGATTGGATTACTGCTCGTCCTCTTCGTTTGTTTGGGTAGCCTGACCACCCCTTTCCGCAGCTTTGCCTCATTCCCCGAGGAAGTCCGGCTCTTCACCGGACAGCAAGCCCATCTGCAGTTATCGATGCCGGTCAATGCGATGGTTACCGTGTCCCATCCCGAGATTCTGAAGGTGAACGGAACGGCAGAGCACTCATTCCAGGTGGATTTACATCATCCGATTTCGCTTCAAACGTATAAAGCGGGACAAACCGAGATGAAGCTGAAGCTCTTCGGAGCCATCCCGCTGAAGACCGTCAAAGTCAATGTCGTGCCGGATCTAAAGGTGATTCCGGGCGGCCAGACGATTGGTGTCAAGCTTAAGTCCGCCGGTATTATGGTCGTGGGTCATCACTTGGTTGCCGTAGCGGAAGATAAGAAATCTTCACCCGGCGAAGAAGCCAAGGTGCTGCTTGGCGACCTTATCGTCAAAATGAACGGCAAGCCGGTCAGCGAAGTCAGCAAAGTGGCGGAGCTCGTAAAGCTCGCCGGCGAGAGCAAGAAGGAGATTAAACTTACGGTTGTCCGCGGCACCGAAACCTTGGAGATTGGAATTACACCAGCGTATGACATCATCGATAAGGCGTATCGTCTCGGGCTTTATATTCGGGATTCGGCAGCAGGCGTAGGGACGTTAACCTTCTATGCTCCGGATCAAGGCGTCTATGGCGCGCTGGGCCATGTGATCACCGATATGGACACGCAGACGCCGATTAAAGTCGGTAACGGGGAAATCGTGCATTCCAACGTAACGTCCATCTCCAAGAGCCAGAACGGGGAGCCGGGGGAGAAGCGCGCGATATTCCCGAAGGACGGCAAAGCGATCGGCAACATTGAACGCAATACCCAGTTCGGCATCTTCGGCAAAATGTTCGAATCGCCGAGCCACAGCTTGAATGAGAAGGCACTTCCTGTAGCTTTTGCAGAAGATGTAAAAGAAGGACCAGCCCAGATTTATACGGTTGTGGGCGGGCAAAAGGTGGAGAAGTTCGATATCGAGGTTGTCCATGTGGCCAAGCAGGATTACCCGGCTACCAAAGGGATGGTTATCAAAATAACGGATCCCCGGCTGATCGATAAGACGGGCGGCATCGTGCAGGGAATGAGCGGAAGTCCGATCATCCAAAACGGGAAGGTGATCGGTGCCGTAACGCATGTATTCGTCAATGATCCGACGAGCGGCTACGGCTGCTTTATCGAATGGATGCTTCAGGACGCAGGCATTATGCTGAGACCGTCGGCAGCAGGGGAAGAACAGGAACTGAAGGCGAGCTAGAAGCCTTCAGTTTTTTTTCTATTCCTGAAAGAGGGCTTTTAGCAGATTACAGAGCTTGGTGTCGGATAATGTATAAAGATGGATTAAATTAATCATTATAAAATATTCTCGAAAAAAAATCCAGAAAAATAATATTCGACAGAAGGAATTTTGCTTCGCATGTCGAAATCATTAGTTAGGTAAAAAATGCTAAGGTCAATTGCCGTAAATGAAGGAGGAGTTAGACGTTGCAAACCATTGAAGTTCTATTAGCAGACGACAATCGCGAGTTCACGAATCTGCTTTCGGAGTTTATCGACGATCAGGACGATATGAGGGTTGCCGGTGTAGCCTATAACGGAAATGACGTGCTGCGTTTGATCGAACAAAGCGCAAAGGTGCCGGATGTACTCATTTTGGATATTATTATGCCGCATCTTGACGGTCTCGGCGTACTGGAGAAGCTTCGCGAGATGGATCTGAATCCACAGCCGAAGATCATCATGCTGACGGCCTTCGGTCAAGAGAATATTACACAGAAGGCTGTACAGCTCGGCGCCTCCTATTATATTCTAAAGCCGTTCGATATGGAGATTCTGACGAATCGGATCCGTCAACTGGTGTCTACCAACCAGTCGATGCCTATGATGACTTCCGGCGGCATGAAGAACGTGGTACAGCTGCCGAAGGGCAAGAACCTCGATGCGAATATCACGACGATCATTCACGAAATCGGCGTTCCTGCCCATATCAAAGGATACCAGTACCTGCGGGAAGCGATCACGATGGTCTATAACAACATCGAGATTCTCGGAGCCATCACCAAGACGCTGTATCCGGCGATTGCCGAGAAATACAAGACGACGCCGAGCCGCGTCGAACGTGCGATCCGCCATGCGATCGAAGTGGCCTGGACACGCGGGAACATCGACAGCATTTCTCACTTGTTCGGCTACACCATCAATATCTCCAAAGCCAAGCCGACGAATTCCGAGTTCATCGCCATGGTAGCCGACAAGCTGCGGATTGAGCATAAAGTATCTTGAACGGAAGCCGGATCTGCGCCGCCTGACGAAGAGTAGTCGACAAGCAGAGCTGCTTTACCGTTTGGGACGGTTCGCATACGCCGGTTAAGACAACTAGGTGCAGAATACAAAGAATGACGCTGGGGTCGCGAGGTCCGGCGTCATTCTTTATTTGGGCCAACCATCCGGCTGATCCGCATCCCGGAGCAGTACCGGCAATTGGGTCGGTTTCCTTTCAAAAAACGGGATGGGAGATCATCCTGTCTTCCGTGGATTCCGGAGACATCCCCCACAGCGTAACATCCCAGAACGTGTGCACGCCTTTGGGATACGGTACGCCGTTGATATGTACCGTGAAAGGATCTACTTCGGTAACCTTGCCGCTGACTATACGAGTGTCTCCGAGGCAGACGATAATATCCAGCTCACAAGCCGCCGCTATTCTTAATTTCAAATCGCTGTCCAAACCGTACATGGTGCATCCCTCCAAATGCATATATCGGAAGATGCAGGAAACGATTGAATACCCGGGCATAAAAAAAACCGGACAAAGTCCGGCGGTATCTCCGAGAATAGCAAGCTTGTGCATTCATGAAATAAGAGCAGGGATTAGGGACGAATGTCACATTTGTTCTTGATGAACGAGATCTGGTTCTCCAATCGGTTGATTCGGTCCACGGAAAGGGCATCCACATCGGAACCCCGTCCTCTAAGTTCCGACAGCTCGCTCAGCAGCGCATGAAGATCCTCGCCGGATGCGGCACAGTCATAATTGCTTTCAAGGTTGTCAAGCATCTCGCGCACCTCCTTCGATGTGTACTTCTCTTGTAGTATGGAGTGTGCAGGAAGGAGTCATGCTCAAGGGGGACAGCCAATAATTACAGGGTCGGTTGTGTTGTATGAACGAGCTGCTTTTCTTCTTGGCCGTGCTC
This sequence comes from Paenibacillus caseinilyticus, assembly GCF_027533645.1. Lineage (GTDB taxonomy): Bacteria > Bacillota > Bacilli > Paenibacillales > NBRC-103111 > Paenibacillus_G > Paenibacillus_G caseinilyticus. The sequence goes on along the minus strand of NZ_JAQAGY010000008.1, from coordinate 117,770 downwards.
CGAATATATGGCGTGGGCCCAGTCCATCCAACCTTCAGGTAAGCGCTTCATTAGAAAGGATCGGACTTCAAGACCGGAGCAGGCAAGATCGTATATCAGCTTCTCATAGGTATGCAGGATCGTATCGAAGTCCAATCCGACATCCTCCATCAACAATTCCTTCAATGCGATGTCGTTATCACTGAAGTCACGGTAGACCAAGCCATCATAAATTTCCGTAATCAGACCATTCTGAACACGAACAATTTTTTGACAAGTTTTTTGCATTGAATCTACTCCTTGCACTGGGATACTTCATTATAACATAGGGATTCATCATCTTTTGTAGAATTTTGTAAGTGCTTTCGTCTTTTTTTTGTTTTTTTTGGATTGGCTTTTTTGGAGGCCCGCATACCCTTACGGACGCAGGGGAAGCTTAATTCTAGTACAGTTCGGGAGGTGAATGGCAGGATGCAGGCGGAATCGAAAACGGACTCTTATAAAATCGGCGTCGGGCACATGAAAGAGCATATGCCGGCTATGGTGGAAGCATACCATGGATTTACGGGGAGATGTTTTGCACCCGGTGCGCTGGAAGAGAAGCAAAAGCAGCTGATTGCCCTCGGCATCGCGCTCTTTGCCAACAACGAAGTATGCACGCTGTATCATGTGGAGGAAGCCTTGTCCAAAGGCGCTTCGAAGGAGGAAGTGCTGGAGGCTATGGCGGTCGCCGCGGCTGCCGGGACGGGGCATATCTTGTCGCAAGGCGCAACACGTGTCCAGCAGGCACTGGGCTCTCTTACTTACGGGAAGCAATAGACACCAAGAAAAAAAGGGAGTAGGCCGCAGCCTATCCCTTTTTACGTTTGTTGGCCCGAAACCGGGGAGCAACGTAATTGCGTTTGCGGTCCCGGAAAAAGATCCACCCGCCGATAAAAGCAACGCCCGCCGCAAAGAGGAGCAGACCAAACAGCAGCTTGCCCCACAGTATGCCCGGGTCGGCCGCGGCAGCATCGAATTGGGCGAACCAGGCATCCTTGATCGCGAGGAACCCGTAGGTGGCCATCAATCCAGGGATGACCAGCATCAGAATAGCAATAAATCGGTAGAATGGGGCTTTCATGAAGGCTCCTTCTTTATGGCCCGGTTCGTTCAAGGCCCAAGGGTCATCGCATGCAGCACGTAGTCGGCCTCCCGCAGGGGGGGGCCGGTACGGATGCATACAATATTAAGTTATCATAAAATCGGTCCGGTTTCATGCTTGTTCACAAATTGGACCTATATTTCTTCGTAGAAGTAGAGGTACAATAAAGAAGTTGACTCAGAAGCAGGAGGAATGAAGCAATGTCGCAAAGTTTTGACGTGGTGGTGCTCGGAGGCGGAGTAGGCGGCTATTCTGCAGCGATCCGGGCCGCGCAGCTTGGCAAGTCCGTAGCGATCGTGGAAGAGGACAAGCTGGGGGGGACATGTCTCCACCGGGGATGCATTCCGAGCAAGGCTCTGCTGCGCAGTGCGGAAGTGTTTGCATTAATGAAAGAAAGCGCCCGATTCGGGGTCGAGACAGGGGAGACGAGACTGAACTTCCCTCAGGTGCTCCGCCGCAAGAATGAAGTGGTGGAAGGCCTGCACTCCGGCCTGCAGTTTTTGATGCGTAAACATAAGATTCAAGTCTTCTATGGCAAAGGAAGGGTCATCGGCCCTTCGATCTTCTCGCCCCGCAGCGGGGCGGTATCCGTCGAGCAGGCGGACGGCGAGATCGTGTCGCTGGTGCCGGAGGCACTGATTCTTGCTACAGGCTCGCGTCCGCGAATGCTCACCGGTCTGGAGCCGGACGGCGTGAAGGTGCTGACCAGCGACGATGCGCTGCAGATGGAGAAGCTCCCGGCTTCCGTCCTGATCATAGGCGGTGGCGTGATCGGCGTCGAATGGGCTTCGATGCTGAGCGACTTCGGCGTGGACGTGACGATGGCCGAAGTAGGCCCAAGGCTGCTGCCGGGCGAGGAAGAGGAAGTGTCCCGTGAGCTCGAGAGGCTCTTCAAGAAGCGCGGCATTACGATTCACACGGGATGCTCCGTGCTGCCGGAGACGGCCGATAAGAGCGGCACAGGCCTGTCGATCGAAGCGGAGCAGGGGGGAGAACGCATCCTGCTGCAGGCGGAGGCGGCACTGGTGAGTGTCGGACGCCGGGCGAACGTGGAAGGCATCGGGCTTGAGAACACGGACGTGCGGGTCGAAGCCGGCTTTATCCGCGTTAATGCGTCGATGCAGACAGCCGAGCTGCATATCTATGCCGTTGGGGACTGCACGGGCGGGGTCCAGCTGGCTCATGCCGCCGGTCATGAAGGCATTCTGGCTGCAGAGCATATCTGCGGAGAATCCGTACATCCTTATCTTCCGCATGCGATCCCGCGATGCGTCTATTCGCGTCCCGAAGCGGCCTCCGTCGGCTGGACGGAAGCGCAGGCCAAGGAGCGCGGACATGAAGTGAAGACGGCCAAAGTCCGCTTCCAGGCGCTGGGCAAGGCTATGGTGCTCGGGGAGACGGACGGATTCGTGAAAGTGGTGGCCGATGCCCGGACCGACGATATTCTTGGGGTCCACATGATCGGGGCCCACGTGACGGATTATATTTCGGAAGCGGCGCTGGCCCAGCTGCTCGAAGCGACGCCTTGGGAAGTCGGCAGGACGATTCACCCGCATCCGACCTTATCCGAAATTCTGGGAGAAGCGATGCTGGCGGTGGATGGCCAAGCGATTACGATGTAAGAGCCGCTGCTGCAGGGCAAGATAAGCTGCAAGATAGCTGACCATTCAATCTCTCGAATCAAAAATTGTTTTCATATTCGGAAGCTATTATAATATAGTTATATTAGGTAGTATTAGCACCTGGTATTAGACTCTGGCCTTGAGTGCAGAGCGAGTATCTTATAAGGAGGGTTCCTCCCATGTCCATCGGACAAATCCAGAAACACCGCCAGCTCGGTCTCACAGATGCGCAGGCCGTCGAGATGTATACATATATGCTGAAAGCCCGTATGTTTGACGAGCGCGGGTTCCTACTCCAGCGCTCCGGCAAGATCGCCTTTCACGTGTCGGGCATCGGGCAGGAGACGGCGCAAGTGGCTGCGGCCTACGCGCTGCACAGAGGGAAGGATTATTTCCTTCCGTATTACCGCGACTACGGATTTGTATTGACCGTCGGTATGACGCTGAGGGAGCTGCAGCTCTCCGTCTTCGCGAAGGCGGAGGATCCGAACAGCGGCGGGCGGCAGATGCCGGGTCACTTCAGCCATAAGAAGCTGAACATTGTGACCGGCTCTTCCCCTGTCACCACACAAGTGCCCCACGCGGCCGGGTTCGCCCTTGCCGCCAAGCTGCAGCGCAAGGATTTCGTCTCCTTCGTGACCTTCGGCGACGGTTCCAGCAACCAGGGAGACTTCCACGAAGGATGTAATTTTGCCGGCGTCAACAAGCTGCCCGTCATCTTCATGTGCGAGAACAACCAGTATGCGATCTCGGTGCCCCTGCACAAGCAGACGGCAGGCAGCATCGCCGAACGCGCCGCAGGATACGGGTTCCCGGGCGTGAAGGTCGACGGCAGGGACGCGCTGGAGGTCTACCGCGTCGTGAAGGAGGCGCGCGAGCGGGCCGTCCGCGGAGAAGGCCCGACCCTGATCGAAGCGGTGATGTACCGCATTCCGCCGCACTCCACTTCGGATAACGACCTGCTGTACCGGACCAAAGAAGAGGTCGAAGAAAACCGCGCCAAGGACGGCCTGCCGGTCTTCCGGCAGTACCTCGTGCAGTCCGGCCTGTGGAGCGACGAGCAGGAAGCGGAGCTTGCGGAGCGTATCAAGACGGAGCTGAACGAAGCGACACTCTATGCCGAGCAGGCGCCATTCCCGCTCCCCGAGGACACGCTGAAGCATGTATTCGCGGAAGAGGAGGAAGTGTAGCATGGCGGTCATTACATACCTGGAGGCCATTCGTACGGCCATGAAAGAAGAGATGGAGCGCGACGAGAATGTGTTCGTGCTCGGGGAAGACGTCGGTAAGGGCGGCGTCATGAACGCGACGAAGGGACTGCGCGACGTGTTCGGGGAAGAGCGTGTCATGGATACCCCGCTGGCCGAATCCGCCATTGCCGGCGTTGCAATCGGGGCGGCCATGTACGGGATGAAGCCGATCGCCGAGATGCAGTACGCGGACTTCATCTACCCCGCGACGAACCAGATCATCTCGGAGGCGGCGCTGATCCGCTACCGTTCCAACAACGACTGGAACTGCCCGCTCGTCGTACGGGCCCCTTATGGGGCGACCGGAGGCGGGGCGCTGTATCACTCCCAGTGTCCGGAGTCCGTGTTCTTCGGGGTGCCGGGCCTCAAGATCGTTGCTCCTTCGACGCCTTACGATGCCAAGGGATTGCTTAAGGCGGCGGTTCGCGATGCGGATCCGGTCCTCTATTTTGAGCACAAAAAATGCTACCTTGGGGTGACCGGGGAAGTGCCGGATGAGGATTATATCGTGCCGATCGGCAAAGCTGACGTGAAGCGCCAAGGCACGGACATCACGGTAATCTCCTACGGTATTACGGTACAATACGCGCTGCGTGCCGCCGAGGAATTGGCCGCGGAAGGAATCTCCGCCCATGTCCTCGATCTGAGGACCCTGCAGCCGCTCGATAACGAAGCGATCCTGGCGGCCGCGGCGAAGACCGGCAAAGTGCTCATTGTGCATGAAGACAACAAGACCGGCGGGGTAGGGGCGGAGGTTTCGGCGATTATCGCCGAAGAACTGCTCTTCGAGCTCGATGCGCCGATCATGCGCTTATGCGGAGCGGACGTGCCGGCTGTCGGCATGAACCCGCCTATGGAGAAGTTCTTCCTGCTCAGCACGGATAAAATCAGGGAAGCCATGCGCAAGCTGGCCTTGTTCTAGGAGGATAAACGATCATGACCGAAAAGACGATAGGAACCGAGGTACCCGTTCCCCACTTGGCCGAAAGCCTGGTATCGGCCACGGTCGGCAAGTGGCTGCGGCAGCCGGGTGACATCATAGAACAATACGACGTACTGTGCGAGCTGATCACGGATAAGGTAACCGTGGAGATGCCATCGCCCATCGCGGGGCGCCTCCTCCGTCTGGTCGTTGCGGAAGGGGAAACGGCTCCGGTAGGGGCCCCGCTCTGTCTGATCGAGGAGCCGTCCGCTGCAGGTGCCCGCATGGGGACCCCGGCTGCCCCTACTGTGGCGGCAGCAGCAAGTGCGATTGCCGGTGCTCCGGCAGAGGGCGGCATGCGGGCCCGGTACTCGCCGGCCGTGCTGAAGCTGGCCGCAGAGCACGGCATCGCGCTCTCGAACCTCAGCGGCAGCGGCATGGGCGGGCGCATTACGCGCAAGGACGTCGAAGCTTATATCGCTTCCGGAGCCGGTTCTTCTTCCGCCGTAACCGAGGCTGTGAAGTCCGTTGACCAGGCGGACCGGGATGCGGCGGCGGCCGCGGCGGCTCAGGGAGTATTCGTGCCCGCTTCGCCGAAGATGCCGGTGCGCACGACGGGGATTCATCTCTCGGAGAATCCGCCGCATGCCAACGTGGAGGCGGAAGGGCATCATACCGGCGGGCGTGAGTATCTGGTAGACGTCACACCGGTGCGCAGCATCATTGCGAGCCGTACACGGCAGAGCGTGACCGAGATTCCGCATGCCTGGACGATGATCGAAGTGGATGTGACGAATCTGGTTCATCTGCGCAACAAGCTCAAGGGCGATTTCATGAAGCAGGAAGGCATCAATCTGACCTATCTGGCTTTTGTGCTGAAGGCTGTCGTTAATGCCATCAAAGACTATCCGATTATGAATTCGGTGTGGGGCGTCGACAAGATTATCGTCAAGAAAGACATCAACATCTCGCTGTTGGTCGGGACGGAGGATTTTGTGCTGTCTCCGGTCATCAAGAAAGCCGACGAAAAAACAATAGCCGGCCTGGCCCGCGAGATCGACGATCTGACCAAGCGGGGAAGAGCCGGCAAGCTGACGCTGAGCGAGCTGGAGGGCGGTACGTTCACGGTGAACAACACCGGGTCATTCGGATCGATCCTCTCCTATCCGATCATCAACTACCCTCAGGCCGCCATCGTAACCTTCGAGTCCATCGTGAAGAAGCCTGTCGTGATCCAAGACATGATCGCCGTGCGTTCGATCGCGAACATGTGCCTCTCCCTCGACCACCGCATTCTCGACGGCGTCATCTGCGGCCGGTTCATGCAGCGCGTGAAGGAAAATCTGGAGGGGTACAATCAGGAGACGAAGCTTTACTGATTCCTCTAGTAGAACGAGGTTGCAGTCAGAAGTAACGTGGAAAGCAGCATGGATGCGATCATAAGGTAAACAACAATCTTGAAGATGGTCTTGTTTCGCAAACGGGTTCAGCTCCTTGTGAATGGAAATGCTATACTTATATTTTACCTCATCGAGGATACGGGAGGAAAGTCCATGATTCAGGAAAATCGGCTGGTCGCGGAATTTATGGAACTGGTGCAGATTGACAGCGAGACGAAATATGAAGCTGAAATTTCGAAAGTGCTCAAAGAAAAATTCACAGCCCTAGGCCTGACGGTAGAAGAGGATGACTCGGCAGCCAAAACAGGCCATGCTTCGGGCAACTTGTTCTTCACCCTGGCCCCATCGGGTGTGCCGTCGGCACCGAAGCTGTTCTTCACCTCTCACATGGATACGGTCACGCCGGGTAAGGGCGTGAAGCCTCAGCTCGGAGAGGACGGGTACATCCGCAGCGACGGGACGACGATTCTCGGCGCAGATGACAAGGCCGGCCTGGCCGCCATGCTGGAAGCGATCCGCGTCCTCAAGGAGAACAACATTCCCCACGGCCAGATTCAATTCGCCATTACAGCCGGCGAAGAGTCGGGGCTTCTCGGGTCCCGCAATATGGATGCGAAGCTGGTCGACGCTGATTTCGGCTATGCGCTGGACTCCAACGGCACCATCGGCGATATCGCAGTAGCGGCGCCTACACAGGCGAAGATTTACATCACGTTCTGGGGCCGCTCGGCCCATGCCGGCGTGAATCCAGAGGACGGCATCTCGGCTATCGCGGTAGCGAGCAAGGCCGTCTCGCGTATGCCGCTGGGCCGTATCGATGACGAGACGACGGCCAATATCGGCCGGTTCGAAGGCGGCATCGACGGCGCGACGAATATCGTAGTCGAACGTGTGCGTCTGGAAGGCGAAGCGCGCAGTATCACGGATGAGAAAATGCATGCGCAGGTGGAGAAGATGCGTGCGGCTTGCGAATCTGCGGCGCAGGAGATGGGTGCGAAGCTGGAGTTCAAAAGCGAAGTGATCTACCCGGCGTTCATGTACGATGAAACCGCACCGGTGGTCAAACTCGCCTCCGAGGCGCTGAAGAACGTAGGCTGCACGCCGCGCATCTTCCACTCCGGCGGAGGGAGCGACGCGAACATGTTCAACGGGATCGGCATCCCAACGGTCAACCTTGCCGTCGGCTACCTGGACATTCATACGACGAAAGAGCGCATCGCGGTATCGGATCTGGTGAAGACGGCGGAAGTTGTTGTTGCGATCGTCAAGGAAACGGCTGCCGGAGCCACAACGTAATACCGGTATCCCGAGTCTCGCTAACATACCAAAGGGCTGTTCCATTCTCTCTCGAGACTTGGGACAGCCCTTTGGTTATGTGCAAGTCAAAGAAGATGCCCTTGGTTGGATAGAGGGCTCAGCGAACCGCGGCCGATGGACGGCGTCCGTCGACTCCATATGATGAATCCCTCAGTTCAGAGGGGAATAGGCGGAGATGGCTTTTGTTATGGGAGATTGCCGGGTATAGGAAGGTCTGCGGACTGTTCCGGACACGGCTGCGGCGGAACGGATCACACGCTTGCCCTGCGGCACAGAGAAGCTCTGCGTGCCGTCCAGGATGGACGCCAGCGGCACATCGGCTGCCGCACGTTCGAGCGCACGCTGCAGGTATTTGCGGATTTCCCAGGCTTTGCCCACGAGTCGGAGCTGCTGTTCGGTTACATAGGATTTCATAGATTATTCCTCCCAGCTTGATAGGATGCTATAGTCCACCTTATGCTGGAGACTGATAGGTTATGTCCCTATTTTTCGCACGTTCCTTCGGTTTAGGGTTGTCCCCCGACTTCTGGTATAATGTGAGAAGGCTGTACCAATACAATACCCGCAGATGCGGAGGAGGAATCGGCATGACGCGTTCCATTCCCAAAAAATTTGAAGAAATTACAATTTCGACCCAGCCGGTTTTCCAAGGCAAGATCATTTCGCTGCAGGTGGACACCGTGAAGCTGCCGGGCGGCGGAGAATCGACCCGGGAGATCGTCAAGCATCCCGGCGCCGTGGCCGTACTGGCCCTTACGCCCGATGACCGCATTCTGATGGTCGAGCAGTACCGCAAGCCGCTCGAGCGCAGCCAGGTCGAGATCCCGGCCGGCAAGCTGGATGCCGGGGAAGATCCGCTCGATGCCGCCCAGCGCGAGCTTCAGGAAGAGACCGGCTACCGTTGCGGCAAGATGACGCTGCTCTCCTCCTTTTATACCTCTCCGGGATTCGCGGATGAGATCATCCACTTATACGCCGCAGAAGATTTGATACCGGGAGATGCCCAGCCGGACGAGGACGAATTCCTGAATGTGGAGGAATTGACGTTCGAGGAGGCGAAGCAGTACATCCGCGAAGGGCTGATCTCCGACGCGAAGACGATCATGGCGGTATACGCCTGGCAAATCTACCGCCTGACGGGTTCGTACCCCGCATGAATGCGGCCCTCACGCCTTATTACGCCGACCTTCATATCCATATCGGAAGGACGGAAGCAGGGGAAGCGGTCAAGATCAGCGCGGCGAATAACCTGACGTTCTACAACATCGCCCATGAGGCTTCGGAGACCAAAGGGATCGAGATTATCGGTATCATTGACTGCCACTCGCCCGGTGTACAGCGCGACATGGAACGATATCTCATGAACGGCGAGATGGAGGAGAGGGCGGGGGGCGGCATCGCCTACCACCGGACCACCGTTATGCTCGGATGCGAGCTGGAGGTACGGGAGCCCGGCATGGGACCCGTGCACCTGATCGCTTACCTGCCAGCTCTCGCAGACATGATCTCCTTCAGCAGGTGGCTGTCGAAGCACATGAAGAACGTGCAGCTGAGCTCGCAGCGGCTCTATGTTCCGTCCCGCGAGCTTCAGCAGGAAGTGATCGGACGAGGAGGTCTGCTCGTGCCGGCCCACATCTTCACGCCGCACAAGAGCGTCTACGGCAGCGGCTCCACCCGGATGGAGCATCTGCTCGATTTGGACGGGATCGCCGCAGTGGAGCTCGGCCTAAGTGCCGACTCCGTCATGGCAGGCTACATCAGCGAGCTGGACCGCTATACGTTCCTTACGAACTCCGATGCGCACTCTCTGCCGAAGATCGGACGGGAGTATAACCAGTTCGCGATGGCCGAACCGACCTTCAGCGAGCTGCGCCGGGTGCTGGCGGGCGAAGAAGGGCGCGGGGTGCTCGCGAACTACGGCCTGAACCCGCGGCTCGGCAAGTATCACCGGACCTACTGCGGGGACTGCAGTTCGATCCTCGACGAGAGTGGAGCCGTCGTAGTGGAGCGCTGCTTGTACTGCGGCAGCACCAAGCTGGTACGCGGCGTCATGGACCGGATTCTGTCGCTTTCAGACCGGGACGAGCCCTTCGTGCCGGAGTACCGTCCGCCATACCGGTACCAGGTGCCGCTCGAATATATTCCGGGGCTTGGTCCGAAGATGTTCAGGAAGCTGCTGGAGAGGTTTGGCACGGAGATGAACCTGCTGCACCGGGCTTCCCGCGATGAACTGGAGGAGGCGGCCGGAGAGGGTATCGCGGGGTACATCATAGAGGCCAGGGAGGGAACCCTGCAGCTTGAGGCCGGCGGCGGGGGCAAGTACGGGCGCGTCAAGAAATAGAGGGCTGCTTCGGCGGCGGGAGGTTCAGCATTTCTTGCAGTCCCGCCGCTTTGGCAGGTATGGCTGGCCACTTACATTCATAAGAGTCATACCTCGGCATCCTCCTGCATATCATGGTTCCATATGGACAAGGAGGCATGGGAGCGATGAGGAGCCGGACGCTGGAGCTGTATATGAAAGAGCACCTGTCATTCTACATTTTTGTCGGCGTCGTCTTCGTGACCGGCGTCGTCTTCGGGGCCGTGATGGTGAATGCCCTTTCGATCGAACAGCGGGAGGAGATCGCCCGGTATCTCGGTAATTTCTTCTCCTCGGTCCACCAAGGAGCCTTGGACGGCGGGGGGGCCGGCTCGTTCCGCGAATCCTTTGCGATGCACATCAAGTGGATTCTCCTGATTTGGCTGCTCGGGATCTCCGTCATCGGACTGCCGCTCATCCTGATTCTGGATTTTCTCAAAGGCGTGCTGATCGGCTTCACGGTCGGATATATGGTCGGCACCCTCTCCTGGAAAGGCCTGCTGTTCGCGCTCGTATCCGTCGTTCCGCCGAATCTGGTAATCATACCGCTGCTCCTGGTGTGCAGCGTGACGGCCATGGCTTTCACCGTGCATCTGGTTAAGAACCGATTCATCGCCCGCAAGGGGGCGCTCTACGAACCTTTCATGCGCTTCTCAGGCATCATGGTAGGGTCGGCTGTCCTTCTGGTCGGCGTGGCTGGACTCGAAGCCTACCTATCGCCCGTGATGATGAAGTGGGTGACGCCGATGCTTCTCACGTTCTCCGGGTCCTAAAAGGTTTGACTTTCCGGCGGACGGCGCCCTATAATGTAAGCATACGGCAATCCCCGAAGGGGGCTGCCGTCCGCGAAACCCGGAGCGGTTGCTTTCGATTGTAGGGGGAGAAGCATGGAAGCTCGAATTGAAAAAATCAAACAGCAGCTGCAATCGCAAGGCTATAAACTGACGCCCCAGCGGGAAGCTACCGTGCGAGTGCTCCTCGAGAACGAAGAAGACCACTTGAGCGCCGAGGACGTATTCATGCTCGTTAAGGATAAAGCGCCGGAGATCGGTCTGGCAACCGTGTACCGGACCCTGGAGCTTCTGAGCGAGCTCCATGTCTTGGAGAAGATGAATTTCGGAGACGGCGTGGCCCGTTATGACTTGCGCAATGACAGCACTCATCACCACCATCATCATCTAATCTGTGTGCAGTGCGGCGCTGTGGATGAGATCATGGAAGATTGGCTCGGACCGTTGGAGGAACGGCTGGATAAGGAATTCAATTTCCAGGTTCTCGATCACCGGCTTGACTTCCAGGGCATCTGCCACCGCTGCCGTGATAAGAACAAATCGTAAGTAACAAAAACCTTCCCCTGGATCCGCCAGATTCAAGCGAAGGTTTTTTTGCTATTCCTCACATAATACGGCCCGTTCGGCTAGATGCTATAGAACAGACGAGGAAAATCGAAAATCAGGGAGCATAGGGAGGGGAAATGACTTATGATCATCGGCGTTCCGAAAGAACTCAAGAATAACGAAAACCGCGTAGCGCTCACGCCTGGCGGCGCAGCGATGCTGCATGCGGCCGGTCACGAAGTGCTGATCGAGAGCGGCGCGGGCGGCGGCAGCGGCTTCAGCGACGAGGAGTATGCGGGCGAAGGGGCACAGATCGTCACCGAGGCGGCCGAGGTATGGGCACGCTCGGAGATGATCATGAAGGTTAAAGAACCGCTTCCCTCCGAATACGACCACTTCCGTGAGGGATTGACCTTATTCACCTATTTGCATCTGGCGGCCGAGCCGAAGCTGACCGAGGCGCTGGTCCGCAGCAAGGTCACCGGCATTGCGTACGAAACGATCCAACTGGCGAGCGGCGGGCTGCCTTTGCTCACGCCGATGAGTGAGGTCGCCGGCCGGATGTCGGTACAAGTCGGCGCCCAGTTCCTGGAGCAGTCGTACGGCGGAAGGGGCATTCTCCTTGGCGGCGTGCCGGGCGTGCCTCCGGCAGACGTCATCATTCTCGGCGGCGGGATCGTCGGAACGAACGCGGCGAAGATGGCACTAGGACTTGGTGCCAATGTCGTGGTCATCGAACGAAGCGCGGACCGGCTCCGCTATCTTGATGACGTGTTCTTCGGGCGGATCCGTACGCTGATGTCCAATCCGTACAATATCGCCAATGCGGTGCAAAAGGCGGATCTGCTCATCGGTGCGGTGCTGATTCCGGGGGCCCGGGCGCCGAAGCTCGTCACCGAAGAGATGGTGAAGACGATGAAACCCGGTGCGGTCATCGTCGATGTGGCGGTGGACCAGGGCGGGTCGATCGAAACCGTTGACCGTGTCACCACGCACAGCCAGCCGACCTATGAGAAACACGGTGTGATTCATTATGCGGTCGCCAATATGCCGGGAGCCGTTCCCCGTACTTCTACACTAGCGCTGACCAACGTAACGATCGCCTATGCCCTGGAGATCGCGGGCAAAGGAGTAACCCGGGCCCTCTACGGCAATCCGCCGCTGAAGCTCGGCGTGAATACGTATCAAGGCCATGTCACGTACCCGGCAGTAGCCGAGGCCGTCGGGCTGCCTTACGCCGTAATCGATTCGCTGCTGCCCATTTCTTAACCCGGGTTCCGAAGTGTTCGTCTTCCGATGAATAATTACCTGGCATGCTCATATATTTGACCTGTGGATCATAGTCTCTTCTTAAGTGCGCGCGGTGCCGGCCTGTATCCGGACACTGCCGGATATAGGGAGGTACAGGCTATGATCTTACATTTCTCGCTGCGCAGATGGAAGGAACGCTTCCGCTTCTTGGTCCTCTTTACGGCCTTTACGGTGGCGTTGTATCATGCGCTCCTGCTCATTACGGGCTGGATCGAACCCGGCAGCCGTTATCGGGAACCGTCCGGACGCGCGGTGAAAGTGTTCTTGAACGAAGGGGATGCGCTGGCCGGAACGGGGACGATCCGCGAACGTCTGAAGCTGTTCTATGAGATCGGGGAATAGGAGACAACCGACAGTGATCAATCCCGCAACACAGGATTGATCAGAAAATCAGCGGTGTCCGGCAGGAGAATAAGCCGCAGATGTGGAAAAGATAAGGGACTGCCTCTGTACTACATAAAAGGGGATACCTAATCGCATGAAAGATCAACTGCAAGCTTTTATCCGTTATTTGTCAGAGGACAAGGGTCTGGCCAAGAACACGCTGGATTCCTACGAGCGGGACCTCGTACAGTATCTGGATTATCTGGAGAGCCAGGGGGTAGCTGCGCTGCAGGCCAGCTCCAGAATGAACATATCGAGTTATTTGCTTGGCCTTAAGCAGAAGGGCAGAGCGGTGGCTACCTTGTCCAGAAGCATGGTTTCGATTCGTGCCTTTTACCAATATTTGGTGAGAGAACGTTGTCTCGATACGGATCCCTCGCTCCATCTGGAGTCCCCGAAGCTGGAGAAACGCGTTCCGATGGTATTGTCCATCCAAGAGGTGGGCAAGCTGCTGAACGCACCCCAGACCTCCACGCCGAACGGCATGAGGGACAAGGCGATGCTGGAGGTGCTCTATGCTACCGGTATCCGCGTCTCCGAGCTAATCTCCCTTGATGTCGACAGCGTCAACCCGTCTCTCGGGTTTATCCGCTGCTCGGGAAGCGGGGGACGGGAGCGGATCGTGCCGCTCGGCGAGATCGCATCCCAATATGTCAGCGGGTATATCGAGACGATGCGGCCGAAGCTGCTCAAAGCCTCGAAGCCTGAGCCGGCACTCTTCGTGGGGCACCTCGGGACGCGGATGACCCGGCAGGGGTTCTGGAAGATCATTAAGAAGTACGCGGCGGGCACCGGAATCCGCGAAGAAATGACGCCCCACACCCTGAGGCATTCGTTCGCCGCCCACCTGATCGAGAACGGGGCCGATCTCCGTTCGGTTCAAGAGATGCTGGGCCACGCCGATATCTCGACCACCCAGATCTACGCGCAGCTGAACCGGGGCAAGATCAAGGAAGTATACGACCGGACACATCCGAGAGCACGGATGGAATAACGTACCAGAACCAGCCGGGGCAAGAGCCATAGGGGCAAGCAAGCCTCACCCTTCATCTACCAGGGCGGGGCGGCTTGTTTTTTGCTGTGTCCAACCGCAATAAGCGGTGAGGAAAACCCAGTCGGGACGCATGTCTTTGCAAAGCGCTGCGGCATTTGCGATAATAACCTTGTATGTCTTGGTGCCCCGGGTAATCTGCCTAAGCTTACGGGCTTGGGGGCACATCGTACGACTAGATTGTACGGCTTTTCATTACTTACACTTACATAATCGTTATTCAAGGAGGCTGCTATTCGAATGGAAGCAACGAATGTACTGCAGAACATCAAGGAAGCCGCCGCATTCATACGCGAGGCGTACCCGGCCCGCCCGGAGATCGCTTTAATCCTTGGATCGGGTCTCGGCATTCTCGCCGATCTCGTCCAGGATGCGGTTACGATCCCGTATGATAAGATTCCGCACTTTCCGGTATCTACCGTGGAAGGACATGCGGGCGAGCTGCTGCTCGGCACCGTAGAAGGACGGCACGTCCTGTTGATGAAAGGACGGTTTCACATGTACGAAGGGTACGGCGTAGAAACCGTATCGTTCCCGGTCCGTGTCATGAAGGAACTGGGCGTGGAGAAGCTGCTGGTAACCAATGCGGCTGGGGGCGTCAATACGAGCTATGAAGCCGGAGACCTCATGGTCATCAGCGACCATATCAACTTTACGTCCCGCAACCCGCTCATCGGGCCCAATCACAGCGAACTCGGCGTGCGTTTCCCGGATATGTCCGAAGCTTACAGCAAGCGGCTTCGTGCCTTGGCGCATGAGGTGGCGGGCGAGCAGGGGCTGAAGCTGCAGGAGGGCGTCTACATCGGGCTTCTCGGCCCATCCTACGAGACACCTGCCGAGATCCGTATGATGCGCACGCTTGGCGCGGACGCCGTTGGGATGTCCACCGTATCCGAGGTTCTCGTGGCCCGGCATGCGGGAATCGAAGTTCTCGGCTTCTCGTGTATCTCCAACATGGCTTCCGGCATTCTGGACCAGCCGCTCTCCCATGAAGAAGTCATGGAAACGACAGACCGCGTCAAGCAGAAGTTCCTGAAGCTCGTTCTTGGTATTATTGCAAGGATGTAGCAAGCTGCAGAGAGAGCAAGTCTGGTACAATAAAAAAAGGCTGTCCCTCGCTCACGAAGAGCGAAGGCAGCCTTTTTGCTGTGAGCCGGCGTGGAGACCGGTATTTATTTGGACTTGCCTGCCCCTTTATCATCGGATCGGGTCGTCGTGTTCTGATTGCCGTGCCCTTGCTGCTTCGCCATAAGCTCACCTCCCGGCGACAAGTATCGCGATCATCCTGCAACTTTAGTATGACTTGGTGAACATGAAATTAGCCAGACAGAAACTTACATCGGGATTTTTATGTGATCCCCTCTGTTATTGGTAGGTATCTTGTGCTACAATGTGGGTACATAGAACTATTAAATGAATGACGAACAATCAAGTTACCCCACATACAGAGAAAGAAGGGCTCGGCCATGACGATGCTGAAGGTAGCGAATTGTCCCCAATGCGGTCAGGTATACCAGAAGAATATCCGCGAGCTGTGCCAGGACTGCTGCCGGTCGCTGGACACGGAGCTCAGCCGCTGCGAAGCCTTTTTGCGGGGGAACCGGAAAGCGACGACCGAGGAGCTGCTTGCAGGTACCGGTGTACCGCTCAAGCGAATTACGGCGTTCCTGAAGGAGAACCGCCTTCATCTGGCAAGTTATCCGGCCCTGACATACCCTTGCAATTCCTGCCAAGCCCCAATCCGGCAGCACCATCTCTGCTGCACATGCCGCGTACGCATCGTTACGGATTTGCGTGTATTGAAGGAGAAGGAAGCCAAAGCGGCGCCGCGCAGCTCTGCATTCCAGATCCGCAGCACGGTTTACCGGTGATAACGCTTTCTGGCTCGTTGACTCAGGCCTGTTCCCTAGCGGAGCAGGTTTTTTGCTAATACTAGAACTTATATCCTACCGGAGCTCCTTCCTGAATCTCCTTTTTCTAAAAAAATGCGCATTGTCCTTAAAGGACGGCGAAGCCGTTTATCTCGGTTCCGGGAATCCTAAACTCACCGGGTAAAGTACCTTACGGACAACACATCAGTTTAGGGTAACTCTCCATGGGGGGACCGGTACGTTTGGCTGTTCGCTGGTTTTGTGCTAAAATGTCAAAAGAATGATGGCTGTCCGCCCGGACCGGGCGATTTGTCACAAATTTTTCACGTGTATGGCTCCAAAAGGCATGTGTAATACGGCTTGGTTTTTGTACAATACTACTATACGTCTTTACCGTAGTAAGGGGGGAATACCTATGCAAAAGTGGATCATGTTCTCACTGTTCATCGTCGCTTGTCTTCTCGGTACGGGCGTGCTGTTCCAGAACATTTCGGCTCGTCAAGCCGAATTGGCCAAGGAAGCGACAGCCGGTCCGTCTCTGAAGTTCAACGCTTCGAACTACAAGTTCGAAATTTCGGGCAAAGCCAAAGCCGGCGAGAAAGTAACGCTCTCCCTGGTGAACAAGGAAGGCCTTCATGCGGTTTCGATCGCAGGCACTAACGTGAAGCTCGACGCCAACACCAAAACGGCTGACTTTACGTTCGATAAGCCGGGCGAGTACGAAGTGATTTGCGCCCTGCCATGCGGCCCGGGCCACCCTGACATGCATGCGAAGTTTGTAGTGGAATAAGCCTTAAGCTAAGAAAGCTCCGGAATGGTTTCCGGGGCTTTCTTTTTTTTGGCCCTGGGATGACGCATGAATGCCTTGGCTGGGAAGGAAGCATACTACCTTTTATGGAACTCCATTCCACAAGAGGAAGGAAGCGAAGGCAAGCATGGCATCCCTTGGCAGCCGCTCCATGAAGGCAGCCCGGCCGGGCAGCAGGCTTGCCGCCCTCTGCGGATGTCTCCTGACAGCCGCATGGCTTCAGGGCTGCACGGCACAGCTGCCCCGGCAGCCCGAGGTGCAGGGCATGCGGGCGCAGAGCATCGGCACGAAGGTAAGCGGCAGGCAGCCGTCAGCCTTGTCCGAGCGCGAGGAGGACATCGTCCCGACGGGCGAAGCCGCCTCCGCCGTCGCGAGCGTCCCCGGCGTGAACGAAGCTTGCGTCGTTGTCCACCGCCGGGAGGCTTATGCGGCCGTTGCGCTGGACGAGCCGGAGGGCGAATTGACCCCCGAGCTGCGGGAGCGGATCGACCAAGCCGTAAGGCTGAGCGGTACGGAGGTGCGGGCGGTACACGTTACCGCACAAGCCTCGTTCCTCAGGCGGCTGCAGTCCTACACCGAGAACGTCCGGGAAGGCCGCAGCGCACCGGGCTTTAACCGGGAGTTTCCGGGCCTCGTCAAGACGGCATTCCCTGATGCAGCAGTGCCGCCCGGCACAATCCGGTAGAGATGACTGGAATATTTTGCACGCAAACGGTTAACACTGAGAGGTAGGTTCTAAAATTCCAGTAGCTATAGCCAGGAGGGGTAGAACAGGTATGATCTCCAAAGTACTCAAATGGTTCGTGTCCGCCCAGCTCTTGCTGATGCTGGCGCTGCCAGCGGCGCTTGCTGAAGAAGGCAAAGGCCCGGCGCAGGTCGATCTGGCGCCGAACGCTTCGTCCGCCGTCATTATCGATGCGGATACCGGCACCGTCATCTTCGATAAGAATAAGGATGCCAAGCTGCCGCCGGCTTCCATCACGAAGATCATGACGATGCTGCTTACGATGGAGGCGCTCGACGCCGGTAAGATCAAGATGGACGATAAAGTGCCGACAAGCGAATACGCGGCTTCGATGGGCGGATCCCAAATCTTCCTGGAGCCGGGCGAAGAGATGACCGTCCAGGATATGCTGAAGGGTATTGCGATGGCTTCAGGCAATGATGCGTCGGTAGCCATGGCCGAGAAGATCGCCGGTTCCGAGGAAGCATTCGTCCGTCTGATGAATGAGAGGGCGCAGCAGCTCGGCATGAAGAACACGAAGTTCGTCAATCCGAACGGCCTGCCGGCCGATGGCCACGTATCGTCCGCCTACGATATCGCCTTGATGTCGAAGGAGCTCTTGAAGCACGAGGAAATCACGAAGTTCACGGGGCAGTATCAGGATTATCTGCGCAAGGACACCCCGAAGCCCTTCTGGCTCGTCAATACGAACAAGCTGGTCCGCTTCTACAGCGGCGCTGACGGTCTGAAGACCGGGTACACCAGCGAAGCCAAGTTCTGTCTCTCGGCCACCGCGAAGCGGGACAATCTTCGGGTGATCGCCGTCGTGATGGGGGAGCCGGATACGAAGACGCGCAATAGCGAGGTCACGCGACTATTCGACTATTCGTTCTCGCAATACACGAATCTCCCGATCTACAGGACTGGCGATGCTATCGGCGAGATGAAGGTAGGCAAGGGCGAAGTGCCGGTTGTGCCTTTGACCGCCAAGCATTCGTATTCCCTGCTCCTGAAGAAAGGCGAAGCGGCTGACGGCATCCGCCACGAGGTGCAGCTGCTGCCGGACCTCAAGGCACCGGTGGCCGTAGGGCAGCCGATCGGGAAGATTGTGGTCTATAAGGGTGATCAAGTCATGAGTGAATTCCCGCTGGAATCCCCGGTCGAGGTCAAGAAAGCCGGATGGTGGACGCTGACGAAGCGCACGGCCAAGAAGATGTTTTTCCTAGACTAAACCCATACCAACAAGAGTCCCCGCAGAAGAGTGGTTCAGCGGGGATTTTGTGTATTTTGGCGGTCCTATAAGGGTGGCGGCATTCCGCATGGTTTGCGGGCTTACCGCGCGGACTGCAGAGGCTTTGTCGCTTTTCTTCTAGTTGTGGCGCATTTCTTCTAGTTTTGTCGGGGGTGCAGGAAAAGGTTTCCGCCGCGTAGAAACTAGTGGCTATGAACCGGAAGGAGTGAAGGGTCCTGAGTCTGCAAATCGAACTGGAACATCACCGCAAAACGCTGATTGTCCGCCTGAACGGGGAGCTTGACCACCATACGGCCGACTCGGTCAAAACAAAGATGGAAGAAGCGATCATGAGGGGGAATGCCTCTCACATCATTCTGAGTCTGAAGCATCTGTCCTTCATGGACAGCTCGGGGCTCGGCGTCATCCTGGGCCGGTACAAGCTGATTACGGCCAAGGGCGGACGGATGGTCGTATGCGACGTGAATCCTTCCGTATACCGGCTCTTCGAGATGTCGGGGCTGTTCAAGATTCTATCGATCGAAGATAACGAAAGCAGGGCGCTGCAAAGTCTGGAGGTTGCATTATGAGAGAGCGTAATTTCATGACGTTGAAATTCGCCAGCCGCTCCGAGAACGAGTCGTTCGCCCGGGTCACCGTCGCCGCATTCGTCTCCCAGCTTGATCCTACGCTGGACGAGCTGACGGATATCAAGACCGTGGTCTCCGAGGCTGTCACGAATTCGATCATTCACGGCTATGACAACCGGCCCGACGGCATCGTCACCATCTCCGCGGAGATTGACGGGGATACGGTAATGATCCGGGTGGAAGACGAAGGCAGCGGAATCGAGGATCTCGACTTGGCGAAGCAGCCGCTCTATACGTCGAAGCCGGAGCTCGAACGCTCGGGGATGGGCTTCACGATTATGGAGAATTTCATGGATGAGATAGACGTCGTCTCCGCTCCTTCCAAAGGAACGGTTATCAAGATGAAGAAGCGAATCGAATCGAAAAAAGCCTTATTCAATTAGGGGTCTGATCTCATGGATGTGGATTTGAAGAAAGCTTCCCATACCTATTTGGACGATACCGAAGTCAAACGGCTCATCGCACTGAGCCAATCCGGGGATTCCCTTGCGAGGGAGACGCTGGTGAACTGCAACATCCGGCTGGTCTGGTCGGTCGTCCAGCGGTTCCTGAACCGCGGATACGAAGCGGAAGACCTGTTCCAGATCGGCTGCATCGGGCTCCTCAAGTCGGTCGACAAGTTCGATCTGTCGTATGACGTGAAGTTCTCGACCTACGCCGTGCCGATGATTATCGGCGAGATTCAGCGCTTCCTGAGGGATGACGGCACCTTGAAGGTATCCCGGTCCCTGAAGGAGCTTGCGAACAAGATCCGCAAGACGCGCGACGAGCTGTCGAAGACGCTGGGGCGGCTGCCGACGATCAAGGAAGTGGCGGAGGAGCTCGGCATTACCCCGGAGGATGTGGTATTCGCCCAGGAGGCGAACAAACCGCTGTCCTCGATACACGAGACGGTATTCGAGAACGACGGGGATCCGATCACCCTCATGGATCAGATTGCCGACGACACGCAGGACAAATGGTTCGACAAGCTGGCTCTGAACGAGGCTATCGGCTCGCTGAGCGAGCGGGAGCGGCTAATTGTCTATCTGCGCTACTTCAGGGATCAGACGCAGTCAGAGGTCGCCAGCCGGCTCGGCATTTCACAGGTGCAGGTGTCGAGGCTCGAGAAGAAAATTCTGCAGTCCATCAAGAATCAGATAGCCCAATAGCGTGCGTGATGGCGGCCTCACCGGCTGCCCAAAGACCGCGATGCCCCACAGGCGCCGCGGTTTTTGGTGTGCATGTGCGCGGGGCAGGGAGCGGGAACAACTAGCGGGAACAACTAGCGGGAATAACATCATTGCTTTGGGATCAGACAGAGAGGTTACCTGGCTCTGGAATCTTCGCGAAACAGCAGCTTGGTACAGTAGAGGCCGGCCAACCCGACGAATGTATATACGAGCCGCGAGATGCCGGAGGCTTCCCGCTGTGTGTCCCCGCCGAGGAGAGAGGCGACCAGATCCCATTGGAACAATCCCACAAGCAGCCAGTTCAGTGCCCCAATGATGACTAGCGTCAGAGCCGTCTTTTCCATGAAGAAAGCCACCTTTACTTGAGATTCGCGGTAGGAAGAGTGTGATCAAGCAACGTTTTTTTGTTACTTTTCGCCAAGTCCCATCAGATTATGCGATAGAGGCTTCCGTTATTTTTTGGAAAGACTCCCTGCGGTTATCCTCCTGTACCGGGCTCATACTACGGGTAACTAGCGAAAAGCTTGGCAAGGGAGGAATTCTGAGATGCATCCTGCTTCGGTGCCGTCTCTCTATATCCGTCTCCGGAAGAACCGGAGGATCGGGCGCGGCGAGCCGGTCCTGCTCGGGCAGGTGGCCCAGCTTCTTCTTACCGGGCTGGACTGCGAGGAAGAACTGGGGAGCATGGTCCTCTACGAACCGAGGGAAGCGGACGGATCGGTCGTCCTGATCGACATGATGCTCATTGTGGAGAAGGTGAAGGGGAGGTACCCGGAGCTGGCTGTCGAGTATTTCGGGGAACCGCATACGCTCATCGAGATCGGGGAGAAGACCCGGCCGCCGAACATGCTGCTGCTTGCGATGGTATGGCTGCTGCTCTTTGTGGGATCGGGACTTGCGATCATGAATTTTCATGCGGATGTCAGCATGGCCCAGGTGCACCAGCATATCTACAAGCTGCTGACAGGAAGGGAATCGGCTCACCCGCTTCTTCTCCAGATCCCCTATTCGGTCGGCATCGGCCTCGGCATGATCGTGTTCTTCAATCACTTGTTCAAGAAAAAATTCAATGAAGAGCCGAGTCCGCTCGAAGTCGAGATGTTCATGTACCAGGAGAATGTCAACCATTACGTCATTACCGACGAGTATCACCGGATCTATAAGGAGAAAGAGCGGGAGGAGGGGGGAGGATGAGCGCTGTCCTGACCTGGGCCATCCTTGGCTTCATCGGACTGGCGGGAGGACTTGCGGTCGGCAGCGGCCTGGTGGCCTTCCTGGTGGTGCTTGACATCATCCCCCGCTTGGCCCAGATTACCCGGTCCTATGCCCAAATCCGCTGGTACGAGGGTGCGGTGGTCAGCGGAGCTATTTTTTTTACATTGACGGATTTCTTTGACTGGGAATATGGCCTCTTCCCGCTGGCTGCTTCCTTGTTCGGCTTGTTTGCCGGATGTTTTGTCGGCATGCTGGCGGCGGCGTTGACCGAAGTCATCAACGTACTGCCTATCTTGGCCAAACGGATCGGGATGGAGCCTTACATCGTCTGGCTGCTCATGGCCATGATTCTAGGGAAGGTGCTCGGTTCGTTGATCGAGTGGCTGGGGGTCATCGGCTAACGGGAAAGTGGAGTTACATAGACAAAGACGATACAACAGGAGGTGCGGCACGATGCCGAAGCAGTTGAAACGCGCCAAGCTCATCAAGAGCATTCCGCTCGGAGGCGGCAGAGAAGAAGAATCGCATGGTGAGTTGCATAGGGGCCCGGAGGCTCAGCAGGGTCCGGATACGATGTATGCCGAACTGAAGGAAAAACTGGTGGAAAAGCTGGAAATTGATAAGGAAGGGAATATCATCCATGCCCACAGAAGGGAGCCCGAAGAGCGTCTGGAAGCGAAAGACGCGAAGAAGGGGAAACAAGAGCCTCGTCAGGAGGCCAAAGGCGGGAAGGGAGATCAGTCGCTGAAAGCCCAGAAGAAGCTGACGCCTCATGAGGAAGAATTAAAGAAGGCAACGGCCATCCCGACGGATTTCGAGGAGCTTAAGCGGGTGCTCGAAGAGCAGGTCGGGCTCCATAAGAGTTTTGACGTCGTGTTCCGGGAGATGATATTCGGAGGGCAAAAGACGGGGATCTTCTATTATAACGGTTTCGCTAAGGATTCGGCCCTGATCCCTGTGCTGGAGCGGTTGTCGTATGCCGACTATGGGAACGGCAAGCGCCATGAGGGTTTTGACGACAGAGAAGACCTCAAGGGCAGGCAGGAAGCCGGGCACGCCGGAGTAGACCGGGCAGCCGGAGGGGCCGGGGAGGACCAAGAGAGCCAAAAGAGCAAAGAGAGCAAGCACGGCGGCCTTGGTGTCATGGAACTCTTCGATGAAGCGCTGATTCCGCACATCCAAGTGGAGAAGGCCGACAAGCTGAGCAAAGTCATAGATGCTGTCGGGGCCGGCGGCACGGCGTTCTTCTTCGAGGGCCACACAGAGGCGATATGCGTAGATGCGAAGAGCTTCCCGGCGAGAGGGACGGAGGAGCCGGATCTCGAGCGGGTCGTACGCGGTTCGCGCGACGGTTTCGTCGAGACGCTCATGACCAACGTCACCCTGGTGCGCCGCCGTATCCGCGACCCGCGACTGAAGCTGGAGCTGACGAAGGTGGGCCAGCGGACGAAGAGCGATGTCTGTATCGCCTACATCTCCGATATCTGCGATATGGAACTGGTGGAGTCGGTCAAGGATAAGATTCAGAACGTAGCGGTCGACGGACTCCCGCTGGCGGAAAAACAGCTGGAGGAGGCCATCGTGGGCAAGGGATGGAATCCGTATCCGATGGTTCGTTATTCCGAACGACCCGACGTCGTCTCGGCCCATCTGCTCGAAGGCCATGTGATTGTCATGGTGGATACATCGCCTTCGGTCATGATTATTCCGACCACCTTCTTCCACCATGTCCAGCATGCGGAGGAGTACCGGCAGACGCCGCTTGTGGGTTCGTATCTCCGGTGGGTGCGCTTCGCCGGTATCGCGGCGTCCATCTTCCTGCTCCCGCTCTGGTACCTGATCGTAACCTCGCCCGAACTCAAGCCGGTAGGCCTGGAATTCATCGGCCCGCAGAAGGATGCACTGATCCCCATACTCGGGCAGTTCCTCATCGCCGAGCTGGGGATTGATCTCATGCGGATGGCGGCTGTCCATACGCCCACTCCGCTGGCTACCGCCATGGGTCTGGTGGCGGCCATCCTGATCGGGGACATAGCGGTGAAGACGGGATTATTCGTCAATGAGGTCATCATGTACCTCTCCGTGGCAGCAGTGGGCACTTTCGCTACCCCGAGCTACGAGTTGTCGCTGGCCAACCGCCTCTCAAGGCTCGCGCTGCTGTTCTCTGCCGCGATATTCAGGGTTCCCGGGTTCGTGCTGGCTTCCACGTTCCTGGTCGTGTTCCTTACGCTGCAGCGTTCCTATAACACGCCTTATATGTGGCCGTTCATCCCGTTCAACGCGAAGGCGATGATGGATATTGTGGTGCGGCGTCCCTTCCTTTCGATGAAGTCCCGTATGAGTCTTAATAAGACAACAGACCGTACCAGACAGCCTGCCAAGTAGGAGGGGAAGCGCATTTGGCAGGAAAGGCCTCATATTCGCGCCGCGGCCATTGCGCCTTATAGAGTCCCGGGAGGGGCTCTTTTTGCCGCTGGGGCGCGGCTTCCGGCCATTCTTTTGGATATTGTCATCACGGGGGACATATGGTACTTTTAATGTAGTGTAAAACGATGGGACTTTATTTTATTATCCATATGCATCCGCCGGACGGCGGGTGGTCTTCGAGGGTAGAAGGAGCAGCGCACGATGTATCTACACGGCACAAGCAAGATCAATGGGCAGGGACACTTGGAAATCGGGGGCTGCGATACGGTCGATCTCGCCCGGCAGTGGGGCACTCCCCTGTATGTCATGGACGAAGAGCTGATCCGTCAGCGCTGCCGCGAATACGTGGATGCCTTCCGGGCTTCGGGCCTGCCATTTCAAGTGGCTTATGCGAGCAAAGCCTTCTGCGTAATGGCCATGTGCCGGATCGTGGAGGAAGAGGGGATGTCGCTCGACGTCGTCTCGGATGGTGAGCTGTATACCGCACTGCAGGCCGGATTTCCGGCGGAGCGGATTCACTTCCACGGCAACAACAAGACGCCTCAAGAGCTGGAGATGGCGATCGATGCAAGGATCGGCTGCATCGTCGTAGACAATTTTGTAGAACTGGCGATGCTGAACAGCCTGGCCGGCGACAAAAAACAGCGGATGAAGATTCTGCTGCGGATTACGCCGGGTGTGGACGCGCATACGCATGAATTCATATCGACTGGCCAGGAAGACTCGAAGTTCGGCTTCGACCTCGGCAACGGAGCGGCCCGGGAAGCGGTGGCCACGGCCTCCGCACTGCCCCATGTCGAGCTGCTGGGCATTCACTCCCATATCGGGTCGCAGATCTTCGAGGTCGGCGGCTTCGAGCTGGCTGTGGACAAAATGACGAACTTCGCCGTACAGATGCGCGAAGAGCTCGGCGTTATCTTCCCGGTCGTCAACCTCGGTGGCGGCTTCGGTATCCGCTATGTGAGCGGGGACACGCCGCTCGCGGTGGCTGAATACGTCCGTGCGATCACGGAGGCTGTGAAGACGACGTTCAGCCGCCACGGGTATCCGCTGCCGGAGATTTGGACGGAGCCGGGGCGCAGTATCGTCGGCGAAGCCGGAACGACGCTGTACACGGTAGGGACGTACAAAGATATTCCGGGCGTGCGCAAGTATGTGGCCGTCGACGGCGGGATGACAGACAATCCGCGTCCGGCGCTGTACGATGCGAAGTACGAAGCGCTGCTCGCCAACCGGGCGGACGAAGCCTCGGACGAACTCGTCTCCATCGCGGGCAAATGCTGCGAGAGCGGCGATATGCTGATCTGGGACGTGGAACTGCCGGCTGTGCGGACCGGTGACGTGCTGGCTGTCGGCAGTACGGGAGCCTACAACTATGCAATGGCGAGCAACTACAACCGGATCCGCCGTCCGGCGGTCGTCTTCGTGAAGGAAGGCCAGGCGGAAGTGGTCGTGCAGCGTGAAACCTATGAGAATCTGGTAGGCAACGACGTGATTCCCGAGAGGATGCGGCGTACGGCCGCCAAAAGCCTCTAATTCGCAGGTGTGTTTCCGGCCGCCGCCATTAGCTGCGGACCGGCCGGATTCTGCTGTGAAGGAAGCGGCGCTGGGGTCTATTTGTGCCTGGGCCCGTTTCATAGTAGAATAGAGGAGATCGGCCGTAAGAACGGCCACCCATACGATGAAATCCACGGATTCGAAGGAGCGTACATACTATGGCAAAACAAGCAATCATCAAGATGACCGACGGCAATGAGATCGTTCTCGACCTCTTCGACAAGGATGCGCCGAATACGGTTGCGAACTTCGAGAAGCTGGCGAACTCCGGCTTCTATAACGGCATTCCGTTCCACCGTGTCATTCCGGGCTTCGTCGCTCAAGGCGGCTGTCCGCAAGGAACCGGCACAGGAGGCCCTGGCTACACGATCAACTGCGAGATCAACCCGAACAAACACGAGCGCGGCACCCTGGCGATGGCTCATGCCGGCCGCAACACGGGCGGAAGCCAGTTCTACATCTGCTACGCGCCTCAGCCGCATCTGGACGGCCAGCACACGGTGTTCGGCAAGGTTGTGCAGGGTATGGAGCATGTGGACGAATTCAAAGGACGCGAGAAAATGGAGTCCGTTCAGGTAGTTGAAGTGTAATAAGCAGTACGTAGTACTATCATATAGCTTGAACCTTCGGGGCAGGGTGAAATTCCCTACCGGCGGTGATGGACTGCCTTGCTGCAGTTGGGCGCTGGCCGTACTCAGTCCGTGACCCGCGCATTCGCAGTGCTTCTTAGGAAGCACGGATGCCGGTTGACTCGGTGCAATTCCGAGACCGACAGTATAGTCTGGATGGGAGAAGGGGAAGCGAATCGGATCGAAAGTCCGGTGGAAGCATGCTGCGTGCCAGGGCGGTACGGAGCCCGTCCGTCGGTACCGGTAGACTGCGTGTATAAGCGCAGTCTGCTTCGGTGCACACGGAAGGGGGGCCGTTGTCCCCGTGTACTGTCATGCTTCTTGACCGGATAGCTTAAACCAAGCTGCCGCATGCGTATACTGGATTTTTTTTTAATCCGGCGCAGGTGTATTCGAACTTTTCCGTTTCGCCGTTCCGCCGCTATCCTACAGCCCCTCTTTGCTTCGGCAGGAGGGGCTTTCTTGCGTTGTTCGCGTGTACGGAGGAAAGGGGACAAGACAAGCATGAACATCATGAATGACGAAATGTATATGCGCCTGGCCCTGCAGCTGGCCGGTGCAGCCTCCGGGCAGACCGGGGTGAACCCCGTCGTCGGCTGCGTACTGGTCAAGGACGGGCGCGTGGTCGGGATGGGCGCCCATCTCAAGCGGGGCGAGGCCCATGCCGAGATCCATGCTTTGACGATGGCCGGAGCCGAGGCGGCGGGAAGCACGGCGTATGTCACGCTTGAGCCCTGCAGCCACCACGGGCGCACCGGCCCGTGCAGCGACCGGCTTGTACGCGAAGGCGTGAAGCGGGTGGTGGTCGCGGCCGTGGACCCGAATCCGCTCGTCGCGGGGAGCGGTCTCGCCCGCTTGAGGACCCAGGGCATTGAAGTGACCGAGGGCGTGCTGACGGCAGAGGCAGAGGCTCTCAACGAAGCGTTCAACAAGTACATCGTCACGCGACGGCCCTTCATCACCGTCAAGACGGCGAGCACGCTGGATGGCAAGACGGCTGCGGCGGGAGGCGACAGCAAGTGGATTACCGGCGAGGCGGCACGGGGCTACGTCCATACGCTGCGTCACCGCCATCAGGCGATCCTCACGGGCGTCGGTACCGTGCTGGCCGATGATCCGCAGCTCACGACGCGGCTGCCGGTGCCGGGGCTGTCGCCGGTCCGCATTATCGCGGATTCGATGCTGCGCATCCCGCTGGACGCGAAGCTGCTGCAGGACCGCGAGGCGCCCGTGATCCTGCTCACCACCGCAGCAGCGCCCGAAGTGCGGCGGCGCGAGCTCGAAGCGCTCGGCGCGCAGGTCATCGAGTGCGGCCAGGGGCCGGCGGTTGACCTGGATATGGCGATGGAGCGGCTCGGAGAGCTCGAGATCGGCTCCGTTCTCGTAGAAGCGGGGGGCAAGCTGGCGGGCGCGTTCCTGCAGCATCGGCTCGCCGACAAGCTCGTGCTCTTTTTCGCTCCGAAGATCATCGGCGGCGGCGCCGCGGCGCCCGGCACCTTCGACTTCGATGGATTCCGGGCGATGCGGCAGGCGATCCGCCTGGATCGGATGAAGGTCGAGACCTTCGGGGAAGATGTATGCTTCACAGGGTATCCTAGCTATGAGGCTGCCGGGGAGGATGGAGTCCGAGGCTCATCCCCAGGCGGCGAAGGGAAGGAATAACGCATGTTCACAGGCATTATTGAAGAGATCGGAACGCTGCGCCGGATCGCCCGGCAGGGGGAGGCGATGGTACTCACTATCGCGGCATCCCGCGTGCTGGAGGACGTACGGCTCGGGGACAGCATTGCCGTCAACGGGGTATGTTTGACGGTCATCGCTTTCGATTCCGGCTCGTTCACGGTCGACGTCATGCCCGAGACGTTCCGCAGGACGAACCTCGAGCGACTCGCTGCAGGAGCTCCGCTCAATCTGGAGCGCGCCATGGCGGCGAACGGCCGGTTCGGCGGGCACATCGTACAGGGCCACGTCGATGCGACGGGAACCATCATCGGTCGGACGGCTGAAGCCAATGCGGTGGTCTTCCGGGTGGCTCCGAAGGAACCGGGGGTGCTGAAGTATGTGCTTCCCCACGGATCTATCACGATCGACGGGATTTCCTTAACGGTAGTCGAGTCGGGCACCACTGAATTCTCGGTCTCCATCATTCCCCACACGCTGTCCGAGACCGTGCTGCAGCACAAGAAACCCGGGGACGAAGTGAACCTGGAAGCGGACGTGCTCGGCAAGTATATCGAGCGGCTGCTCGGCTTTGGCGGTGCGCCCGGAGTGGGTAGAGGGCATAGGGGCGGCCGGTTGACGGCCGATTTTTTGAGCGACAACGGATTCCTGTAGGATCGGCTGCCAGTGAAGCATGAGGAGAGAGAGAAACCAAACTGAAGGAGGCGGGAGCCCATGGCAAGCAGGCAAGAGCACGATCCATCCGGTGAACTGCGGTTTCACACGATTGAGGAAGCGATATCCGATTTGCGGCTCGGCAAGGTGATCATCGTCGTGGATGACGAAGACCGCGAGAACGAGGGGGATTTCATTGCGTTAGCCGAGAAATCGACGCCTGAAGTCATCAACTTCATGATCAAGGAAGGGCGCGGGCTGGTCTGCGTGCCGATTACCGAAGAGCGGGCGGAGGAACTCGACCTTCCCCCGATGGTGGCCCGCAATACCGATTACCACGGCAC
Organism: Paenibacillus caseinilyticus; assembly: GCF_027533645.1. Lineage (GTDB taxonomy): Bacteria > Bacillota > Bacilli > Paenibacillales > NBRC-103111 > Paenibacillus_G > Paenibacillus_G caseinilyticus. Next base: position 88,732 of record NZ_JAQAGY010000008.1, on the reverse strand, counting down.
GGCCTTCACCGTATCGGTGGATGCAGTCGAGACAACGACCGGCATCTCGGCATCGGAGCGTTCCCGCACAGTACAGGCGCTGATCGATCCGGCTACGAAGCCGCACGCGTTCCGGCGTCCTGGCCACATGTTCCCGCTCGTGGCGCGCAAGGGCGGCGTCCTGCGCCGCGCGGGCCATACCGAGGCGGCGGTGGATCTGGCCCGCATGTGCGGCGCATATCCGGCCGGGGTCATCTGCGAAGTCATCAAGGAAGACGGCGAGATGGCCCGGGTACCCGAGCTTATGGAGATCGCGCGCCGGCATGATCTTAAGATCATTACCATCCGGGAGTTGATCGCCTACCGCAACCGTGAAGAGAAGCTTGTGCAGCGCGAGGTCGAGGTGCGGATGCCGACGGACTTCGGCGTGTTCCAGGCTGTAGCCTATACCAACGAGGTGGATAACAAGGAGCACGTGGCCCTCGTCAAAGGGACCATCGACGGTTCCAAGCCGACACTGGTGCGCGTACATTCGGAATGCCTCACCGGCGATGTATTCCACTCGCACCGGTGCGACTGCGGTCCCCAGCTGGCTGCGGCCCTGAAGCAGATCGAGGAAGCTGGCGAAGGCGTGCTCTTGTATATGCGGCAGGAAGGCCGGGGCATCGGACTCATCAACAAATTGAAAGCCTATAAGCTTCAGGAAACAGGCCTTGACACGGTAGACGCGAATCTGAAGCTTGGGTTTGCCGCGGATTTGCGCGAGTACGGGATTGGCGCGCAGATCCTCAGGGACCTCGGCGTCCGCCGGATCCGGCTCATGACCAACAATCCTCGGAAGATCCGCGGGCTGGAGGGCTATGGACTCCAGGTGGAGGAGCGCGTGCCTCTGCAAATGCAGGAGAACGAAGACAACACGGGCTATCTCCGTACGAAACACAGCAAGCTGGGGCACCTGCTGGAATTTAACATCTAAAAATTTTGTTCACTCATGGAAGGGAAGTTAGAGGCATATGGCGAAAGTATACGAAGGACATTTGGTATCTCAGGGACTCCGTTACGGTATTGTAGTAGGAAGGTTCAACGAATTCATTACGAATAAGCTGCTCGGCGGGGCGCTGGACGCGCTCAAACGGCATGGCGTACAGGAAGACGAGATCGAAATCGCCTGGGTACCCGGTGCTTTCGAAATCCCGCTGATCGCGCAGAAGATGGCCGAGAGCGGGCGATACGATGCGGTCATCACGCTCGGCACGGTGATCCGCGGCTCTACGCCGCACTTTGATTACGTGTGCAGCGAAGCGGCCAAGGGCGTAGCGGCGATCGCACTCAAGACCGGCGTGCCTACCATCTTCGGTGTGCTCACGACCGATTCCATCGAGCAGGCGGTCGAGCGGGCGGGTACCAAAGCCGGCAACAAGGGCTGGGAATCTGCCGTTGGCGCGATCGAGATGGCCAACCTCACGAAACAATTCACGAAGTAATCGGATCATAAAGGCCCTGAGCAGTAGGGGGGAACAGACACAAGTGAAAGTCACGGTAAAGCTGGAAACCTTCGAGGGCCCCCTTGATTTGCTGCTTCACTTGATAGATCAAGCGGAAGTTGATATCTACGACATTCCGATCAAGGACATTACGGATCAGTATATGGAATACCTCGGAGCCATGCAGGAGCTCGAGCTCGAGGTGACTTCCGAATTTCTGGTGATGGCGGCGACGCTGCTCTCCATTAAGAGCAAGCTTCTTCTCCCGAAACCGCCGGTGCTCGATCTGGACTTCGACGATTATATGCAGGATGAGGATTACGATCCCCGCGCAGAGCTCGTCGCCAAGCTGATCGAATACCGCAAATACAAGGCGATCGCCGAGCATTTGCGAGACAAGGAAGCGGAGCGGAGCCTGATTTATACGCGCGAGCCTGAGGATTTGACACCGTATGCGCCTGTGCTGGCGGAGAATCCAGTGGAGGGGCTGCATGTTGCCGACCTTGTCCGCGCTTTCCGCAAGGCGATGCGGAGAATGGAGAGCCGCAGTTCTGTGGCCCGCATCCGCAAGGACGAAATCTCGGTGAAGGACCGGATGTTCCAGGTCGTTGACCTGCTAGCCCGTGAGCGCGGGCCGGTCTTCTTCTCGAGGCTGCTGGAGCAGGAGGCATCCAAGGATTCGATCGTAGTCACATTTTTGGCTCTGCTCGAGCTTATGAAAGTGAAAAAGATAACGTGTTACCAGCACAAGCTGTTTGACGACATCGTGATACAGGCAAGAGAGGATGGAAAGGCGAATGGATTCTGGGCAGATGAAATCAGTTATTGAAGGCTTGCTGTTTGTGGCGGGGGATGAAGGACTGAACGCCAAGCAGCTGGCTGAGGTGCTGGAGCATGATGCCGGTTTTGTGAGGGAGCTCGTCAAAGATCTGCAGCGGGATCTAAGCCGGGCGAAACGGGGCATCCAGATTGTGGAGCTGGCCGGTACGTTCCAGCTGACGACTGTTCCGGATCATGCGCTTTACTTCGAGCGGCTCGCCCACTCGCCTTCCCGTTCCTCCTTGTCCCAAGCCGCGCTGGAGACACTGGCCATCGTGGCGTACAAACAGCCGATCACCCGGGTGGCGATCGAGGAGATTCGCGGCGTCAAGGCCGAGCGGGCGCTGCAGACCCTTGTATCCAAAGATTTGATTCAAGAGGTAGACCGTGCGGATGCCCCCGGGCGTCCGATCTTGTACGGGACCACCAAAGCGTTTCTCGATTACTTCGCGCTCGGCACCATCGGTGATCTCCCGGAGACGACGCTCTTCGAAGATGACGAGAATCTGGAAGAAGAGACACGTTTGCTCTTCGAGAAGCTCGAAGGCCAGCAGATCACATTCGATGACGTGGCGGCCGGCCAATAACCGGGCTAAGCGCATGTTTTTAACAGATCAGGCTACACTAACTCCTGAGGAAAAGAAGCGGCTGCTTCCGGAATCGGGAGTTTTTTGTGTTGCAACGCATTGTTCATGGCAAGGGGAGGAACCAATTCGATGATGTGGACTTGGGTGGCCGCGGCGGTTCTCGCCGTTCTCGCGGCTTTGGTGCTGAGTCAGGTAACGCTGCAGATCACATTCAGGCATCAGGGCAAAGATGATGAGATCTCTGCCTATGCCAAAGCATTGTTCGGCATCGTTCACCTGAAATTTTCCATTCCGCTGATCCGCTTCAAAAACCTGCAGGAAGGCTTGGAGATCCATGCCGAGCAGGTGAATGAGAATGCGGAACGGCTGGTAGGCGAACAGCGGCAGAAGATCGGTCCTGATAAAATTAAAGACGCTTACGAGAATATCATGACGCTGCTGCAGAACTGCTTTCATTTTAACGAGTGGCTGCGGAATATGCTCTGTCACGTAAGGTGCACCCGGATGGAGTGGAGAACATCCGTCGGCATAGGAGATGCGGCGGAGACAGCTTTTCTCGCGGGCGCGCTGTGGGGCGTCAAGACCTCGATCCTCGGCTTGTTGTTCCGGTTCATCCCCCTCCAGGCCCAGCCGAAGCTAGCGGTCATTCCCGCCTTTAACCAGAAAGTCATCTTGGTGGAAGGGGTCTGCGGCTTCCGGGTCCGGATGTGGTATGTCTTGTCGGCGGGCGTTCAGCTGCTGCTGCGCATCCTGAGAATCAAAGGCGGTCTGCGCGCTTGGCGCAACGTCCTTCTGAAGCCATCGTGAGCCGCATGCCATTCGCCGCGCCAGAAGCATAATAGGGAATACGGCCGGAGCTTCGAGGGAAGCCTAACGAATGGCTAGTCAGTCTACACAACTCTGATCAGGAGGGAACAGCGATGACAGAACATCCGATTCAAGGACTTATGAAAACGGCCATGGAAAATATCAAAGAAATGGTCGACGTCAATACGATTGTCGGTGATCCCGTTGAGACACCGGACGGCAGCGTTATTATGCCGATCAGTAAGGTGGGCTTTGGTTTTGCGGCGGGGGGAAGCGAGTTCGTTACGGCAGACGAGCCTCATGCTCCGGGAATTACGCGCCATGAAGCGCACAATGCCTCAGTTTCCCTGCCTTTTGGCGGCGGCAGCGGCGGCGGTGTATCCATCACGCCGATAGCCTTCCTTGTCGTCGGCAAACAGGGAGTGAAAATCGTGCCGCTCGATAATCAAACGCATCTGCTTGAGCGTTTGATCGATTCGGCGCCGCAGGTAGTGGACCGGATCCAGTCGATGATGAAGAACGGCAGCAGCAAGTCGGGAGCTTCCGATGCTTCCGCTAGCGCAGCCTCGGGCTCGACGACGGTAACCAACAACATCGAGAATCAGAACTTTATTGTGTAGCGCCTTAATACTGGCAGACCAGCCGCTCCTCTAGGGGGCGGCTTTTTTACATGGGCATGGGCCTTAAAGAAGGATGATGCTCATGTATCTTATCGAGATGCTATAAATGTTAATGTTACCATATGGTTCAAAAGTTCTATTATTTTCATATGAAATTAGGATAAAAGTGATAGACTATACTTCCCCAGCATGCTACTATAGGTGAGAAAGTACTACAAACATACATAACTGAGATAAAGGCAAACTCACTGAAAAGTGGGGACGCAAAGCCACAGATCTAAAGTCCGCTATAGGCGGGCAATGACCGCTGGGTTACCGAGAAGAAACCGATTTTCCGGTAATAGGTTAAGATCGACGGCTGCTCTTGTTGAAGGGTGGTCTTCTTTGTATTGGTTCGCATTCCGGAGATTGCCGGGCATCCGAGTCATAAGCACTACCCTCGCACGGACGCGCTTTCTGCATTGCTACAGGCCGCCGATTCTACCGCTAATCCTTGGAGGGCTCACCATGTCTGGAACTTATCATATGTATCTTGTTCTCCTCTCCTTCCTCGTCGCTCTGATGTCCTCCTATTCGGCCTTCGATCTCGCGCGCCGGCAGGGTGATGTGCACGGCCGCCTGCGCGGATTCTACCTTTGCAGTGCGGCACTGATTATGGGATTAGGCATCTGGGCGATGCACTTTGTAGCCATGCTGGCCTATCCGCTTCCCGTGTCGGTAATCTATGATACCCGGCTGGTGGTTCTATCGGCCCTCTTCGCGGTGGCCTGCTCGTTGGGCGGGTTTTCGTTTGTGGGGCGGCCCATGCCTGCCTTTCGGAAGCTGGCTGAGTGCGGCTTTCTGCTGCTCGCGGGTACGTCCGGCATGCATTTCATCGGAATGGCCGCTATGCTGATGACCGGCGTGCAGTATCTTTGGCTGCCCCTGCTGCTCTCGGCCCTGACGGGAGTGGTGGGGATGACAGGAGCCCTGCTTTTGGGCTTCCGGCCCTCAAGAAAGACTGGCTCCATCTCTTATCTGCAGCGGATGGGCAGTTCTTTTTGTATGGCTTTTGCCATCACAAGCCTGCACTACCTTGGCTTGGAGGCGATGACCATTGCCCCCTCGTCACATGTGCATGGGGCAGGCCCGCCCCAATCCCCGTATCTGCAGGATTACATGCTTGGCATCATTCTCGCGAATTGTACGATATTTTTCCTGAGCATCATTGTGATCCGCGGATACTTCCTCGACCGCCGGTACAGGGAGGGAGACGCAGTCAAGCTGGCCATGCTCCAGTCCGCTATCGATGGGATCCTGACCATCGACTCCCGCGGCAGTATTATAGAATGCAATCCGATGATAGAGCGGATCTTCGGATATTCTCGCGAAGAGCTGGTCTGTCTCGAGATGGCGGATCTCTTGGGGCTTACACCCGGCATAGGAGGAGTTGCTGAAGACCCGGCCGAATACGGAAGATCCGGCAGCACGGCGGACCCATCAGTGCCGGAGGCCGTTGCCTTTCTGCTGGACCGGAGGATGGAGTCGACCGGCTGGCGTGCCGACGGGAGTGTTTTCCCGGTGGAAATAAGCATGACCCGGACCAAAGGGCTCGGCCGTCCGATGTTCACCGCCTTCATCCGCGACATTACCGACCGCAAGCTGGCCGAAGAACGGATGCGCCAAAGCGCCTTCCGGGATCCGCTCACGGGTCTGCCGAACCGTTCTCATCTGCAGGATAAGCTTACCGCTGCTATTGGCTGCTCCGGCGGTACTCAGGAGATGCTGGGGGTCATGTTCCTGGATTTGGATGGTTTCAAACAAATTAACGACACGTTCGGCCACGATTGCGGCGATATGCTGCTCCAGGAAGTCGCCCGCCGTCTCGAGGCGTGTGTCCGGGAGGAAGATGTGGTCTCCCGTCAGGGCGGAGACGAGTTCATCATTATGCTCAGCGGCATCACGCCCGGTACCGCCTCGCGGGTCGCCGCCCGAATGATCGAGGCGCTGGCCCGTCCGTTCCATTATATGGGCAGAGACATGTCTGTAACGCCAAGCATCGGCATTGCCATGTACCCTACCGGCGGAAGCAGCGCGAACTCGCTTGTGAAGCATGCGGATGCCGCGATGTATCAGGCGAAGCAGAATGGCAAGAATCATTTTCAATTCTACACGGAGGAGATGGAGGCGTCCCTGCAGCGGCAGTCGAAGCTGCAAGCCCGCCTGAAGCTCGCGCTGGAGAGAGACGAATTCATGCTCCATTATGCGCCTGTCCTGTCCGCGAAGACCGGGGAGATGTTGGCGGTAGAGGCCTTGCTCCGGTGGAACCGGGACGGAATCCTTCTGCCGGCGGCGGAATTCATCTCCGCGGCGGAAGAAAGCGGGCTGATGACATTTATCGGGCAATGGGTATTGCGGGAAGCCTGCCGGCAGCATGTCCGCTGGGAGGAGATGGGTGTCTCGTCTGTACCCATGTCGGTCAATATCTCGGCCCGGGAATTCAGCGAAGAAGGCTTCCTGGACAGCCTCCGGCGGATCCTGGCCGATACCGGTATGGAGCCGAAGCGTCTACAGCTGGAATTGACGGAGGAAGTCGGGCACAAAGCGGATATGTCCGTATGGGGGAGAATGGAGGAGCTGAAGTCAATGGGGCTTCGCTTGTCTCTTGACGATTTTGGCTCAGGAACGGCCTCGCTCCGTTTTCTTCAGCAGATGCCGGCGGATGAATTGAAGCTGGACCGCAGGTTGATCTCGTCCCTTGGCGAATGCCCTACCCGGCTCGGGATGGTGGAAGCGTTGATCGGGCTGGCCCACCGGCGGGGGATGCAAGTGGTCGCCGAGGGAGTCGAAGCCCCGGATCAGCTGGAACGGCTGCGTGAGCTTCACTGCGACAGCATGCAAGGATATTGGTTCGGCCAGCCGATGGCGGCCCAGGACATGGAGCGGCAGCTGCGGTACGAGCGGCTCGCGCGGAAGGGCGATTCGCTGATATCATAGACTGGATACGGTGGGGTGGAGGAGTCGGGAAGCTGGTCGCGCGCTGTGCTGTAAGCTATAGTTTACAAGTGGAGTGGAGGTCCCGCTTTACTTGCGCCGCCCACCGAATTATAGTGAAGACAAGGAAGTTGAATAGGCTGTGGGGAACGGAGGAAGGGGTCATGTGCGGACGATTCACGGTAACGGTCACTTGGGAAGAACTGCTGCTGCGGTTTATGCTGGATCCGCGCCCCGGGGCGTACCAGCCTCGTTATAATGTTGCGCCGGGCCAGTATATTCCGGCGATTATCGGCGGGGATGCTTCGGATGGCACCCGTGCGGCGAACCGGCTTGGCGAGCTGCGCTGGGGGCTTGTCCCCACTTGGGCACAGGATGAGAAGTCGGGGGTCCGGATGATCAATGCCAGATCGGAGACGGCGGCCGAGAAACCGGCTTTCCGGTCGCTGCTGAAGCGCAAGCGGTGCCTCATTCCAGCCGACGGCTTCTACGAGTGGAAGAACGACGGGGTGCGCAAGCAGCCCATGCGGTTCGTTCTCGCAGAGGGCGGATTGTTCGGCATGGCTGCGATGTACGACACCTGGCTGTCCGCGGACGGAAGTAAGCTGCACACGTGCACGATTCTGACCACGCGGGCGAATGAACTTGTGGCCGGCGTCCATGAGCGGATGCCGGTGATCCTGGAGCCTGAAGGGGAGCGCCTCTGGCTGAGCCGCAGCCTGCAGGAGGAGAGCCAGCTTCTTCCCCTGCTGAAGCCGTATCCTGCCGAATCGATGCGGAGCTACCCGGTCGATCCCAAAGTAGGGAACGTGAAGAACGACACAGCCGATTGTATCGCACCTATGGAGGTCTCATAACGAAGGAACGAATGCCTGCCTTCTCTCCCCCCAAGCCCTGCCCCTCCCCGAGGTGCAGGGCTTTTGACTATTGTTCCGGACAGAGTAAGATGCAGGCTGTCCCAAACCCAATTCATATCGCCGGATGACAAGCATATACATGTACAAGATAGGACCGGAGAAGATGCTGTTGCCCAACCGGGCAGGGGACACGCTGCTCCAGGGACCGGCTTTGATGTGGGAGGATCGCGATGAGAAGAGGAAGTCTGCTGCTGCTCGCTCTGTTATTGGTTTTTACCGGCACGCTCCTGCCGTATACCGCCTCGGCTGCCCCGGGCATCTCCACGAGCGCTGAAGCCGCGGCCTTGATCGATGTCACTTCGGGACGGATCCTGCACAGCTCCCAGGGGGACAAGAAGATGCGGATCGCTTCGCTGACGAAGATCATGACGGCGATTGTGGCCATTGAGCACGGGACGCTGTCGGACAAGGCCAAAGTGGGCAAGAATGCCTACGGCAAGGAAGGCTCCTCGATCTATTTGAAGCTCGGCGAGGAGATGGTGCTGAAGGATCTGCTGTACGGCATGATGCTGCGTTCGGGCAACGATGCCGCTACGACCATCGCCGAACATGTCGGCGGATCCGTGGAAGGCTTCGCCTATCTCATGAACGAGAAGGCGCGGATGATCGGCATGAAGAATTCAAGTTTCAAGAACCCTTCGGGCCTCGACGAAGAAGAGCATTATTCCACGGCCAACGATATGGCCAAGCTGGCTGCCTATGCCTTGAACAATCCCGTCTTCCGGGAGATCGTCAAGACGAAGGTCAAGAAGGTGCCGAATCCCAATGAGTCTTGGGATTACACGTGGCTCAACAAGAACAAGATGCTGAACTTCTATGAAGGGGCGGACGGGGTCAAGACGGGGTATACCAAGCTTGCGAAGCGCTGTCTCGTGTCCTCGGCTACCCGCGGAGGACAGCAGCTGGCGGTTGTGACCCTGAACGACCCCAATGACTGGATCGACCACGGCCGGCTGCTCGATTACGGCTTCCGTCATTATCCTCTGTTCGGCCTGATCGGCAAAGGCGAACCGGTCGAAGGAACGGATCTCGTGGCTGGAGCAGGGCTGCGGTACGCGGCGGAAGAGAAGGAACGCGGCCAGTTTTCGCGCCAGCCGGTGCTGAACGATCCGCTTTCGACCTCCTACCGCCTGGGGGAGGCAGGTAGGCTTGATTTCCTGCTGAACGGCAAGGTGATAGGTGCCGTTCCGCTGGTGGCCAAGGATAGTCCGCGCCTGCAGTGGAAGGAGAATTCCGTCTTCTCCGCCCAGGAGACCGATTATCAGGGAGAGTCACAGGCCGGCCGCTGGCTTTATATTTTGGAGGCGCTGACCCGGGTGCTGTTCACCGGACAGACGGACTAGAGAGGGGGAGGCGCGGATATGGTCAATTTCATCTGGCTGTTCTTCATCGTGGCGGGATTCGTCGTCGCTGCCTTTCAAGGCCGGGTCGAGCTGGTTACGGAGGCGGTGTTCGACGGGGCGAAGAGCGGGGTGACCGTCTGCTTCGGGCTGATCTCCATCATGGTCTTCTGGCTCGGCATCATGCGGATCGCGGAGGATGCTGGGCTGCTGCAGCTTATGGCGCGCCTGCTCGGTCCGATCGTGCGCTGGCTGTTTCCCGGTATTCCTAGGAACCATCCGGCCCTCGGGTATATCATGTCGAACATGAGCGCGAATATTTTCGGACTTGGCAATGCCGCTACCCCTATGGGGATTAAGGCGATGCAGGAGCTGCAGCGCCTCAATCCCCATAAGGACATTGCATCCCCGGCCATGTGCACCCTGCTCGCCCTGAACACGGCAAGCATCACCTTGGTGCCTACGACGCTGATCGCCATCCGGATGAGCTATGATTCCGCGAATCCGGCGGAGATCGTCGGCACGACGCTCATCGCCACGTTCATCTCCACTTTGGCCGCTATCTGGGTGGACAAATGGTACCGCAGACGCGCCAAGCCCATTCCGCCGTTGAAAGGATGAGCACCCGTGTACGATTTCGTCAATGTCATATCCGCTTGGGCGATTCCCGTCATTATTGTGTTCATCCCGCTCTACGCCGCCTACCGCAAGGTGCACGTCTACGAATCTTTCGTGGACGGGGCCAAGGACGGCTTCGACACTGCCATCCGCATCATCCCGCATCTGGTCGGTATGATGGTGGCGATCTCCGTCTTCCGCGCTTCGGGCGCCATGGATCTGTTCATCGGCTGGCTGAAGCCGCTGTGCGAGGAGATCGGCGTACCGAGCGAGATCATCCCTTTGGCTTTTCTGCGGCCGATTACCGGCGCGGGTTCCCTGGCGTTCACGACGGATCTCATCTCGCAGTTCGGCCCCGATTCCATGGTCGGACGGATCGCATCGACCATTCAGGGCAGTACGGACACCACGTTATATGTTATCACGGTGTACTTCGGGGCGATAGGGATCCGCAAGGCGGGCTATGCGCTCAAGGTAGGTCTCATCTCCGATGCCGTCGGCTTCATCGCTTCCATTGCGATCTGTTATCTCGTGTTCATGTAACCTCGCATGCCTTCAAGTCCCCTCCCCGGTTAGACACCCCCGCCTATTCCAAGGCATATACTGTGAGCAGTCCACTCCGAAGAGGTGAGCTGCATGCAGTTCCACGGCATTGTCATTCATCATTCCGTCTGTCCGGCGATCAACGGCAGAGGGTATGATTACTTCATCACCAAGCAGGGTTCCATCCTTCCCGCCTCCGAACAAACCGATCCCCTTTACATCCACATCTGTCTGGAAGGGGACTTCTCCGCTCGCAGGACCGAGCTATCTCCCGAGGAGACGGAGCAGTTTTTTGTGCTGGGCAAACTGGTGCTCCGCCTGTCCTCGGCGCACCAGTTCCAGCCGGACGACATCTTTCCCCACACGGTTTCCTGCCCCGGGGCTTTTTTTCCATGGTCCCAGCTTGTGATTTCCCCCAAGGATCGTTATCATTAGCTTGAGGTGAAACCACGAATGGAAAGATTGCAAAAGGTATTGGCCGAGGCCGGTGTGGCTTCGAGGCGCAAATGTGAAGAACTGATTACCGCAGGACGCGTACAGGTGAACGATGAGGTGGTCACGACACTTGGCGTCAAAGTGAATCCGGCACTGGACAAAATCAAAGTCGACGGACGTTCCATCCGGCGCCAGAACAAAGTCTACGTGCTGTTCAATAAACCGAAGGGCGTGATTACGAGCGCCCAGGATCCGGAAGGCCGCAAGACGGTGACCGAATTCTTCAAGGACATCAAAGAGCGCATCTACCCGATCGGCCGGCTGGATTATGATACGGAAGGGCTGCTGCTGCTTACCAACGACGGCGAATTCGCCCACCTGCTCACGCATCCGAAGCATCACGTGCCGCGTACGTACCTGGCTACCGTGCGGGGCGTACCCCATGGCTCCCAGCTCGACAAGCTGAGCCAGGGCATCAAGCTGGAAGACGGAATGACCGCTCCGGCCGAGGTGGAGTACCAAGACGTTGATCAGGAGAACAACCAGGCTGTCGTCAAAATCACCATCTACGAGGGCCGCAACCGCCAGGTACGGCGCATGTTCGATGCGATCCACCACCCGGTGAACAAGCTGAAGCGGGTGCAGTTCGGTCCGATTCAGCTCACTGGCGTGCCCCGCGGACGCTACCGCTTCCTGACCCAAGATGAAGTGGAAGAACTAAGGGCGAGTGCACTGGCTGCAGGAGAGCGGGAAGACAAGACCGCTGGGGAGCGGGAGATCAAGAGCGCCAAGCCCGGGGCCCGGTCACATAAAATTCAAAAAGGTGAATAAAAGGAAGTAACTCATTTCGTTATAATAATAGTGTTGCAGTATGAGCCGTTTGAAGGTGGGGGATCATGGGAAAACATAAGCAGTGGGTCCAATTCGGCATCTTGGCCGTGATCCTGGTCATCGGCGGATTAACCCTCGCAAACAACTTGTTCTCTAAAGAGGTGAAGCCGGTTGCCGGGAGCGCCGCGCCGGAGTTCAGACTGCTCGGCCTCGACGGGAAAACGCACACTCTCTCGGATTATGCAGGCAAGCCGGTAGTGGTCAATTTTTGGGGCACGTTCTGTGAGCCGTGCCGCAACGAAATGCCCGCCCTTGAGCGCCAGCATGCGAAGTGGGGCGACAAAGTCACGATCCTGGGGCTGAATCTGGACGAGCCCAAGGTCGCCGTCGAGAACTACGTCAAAGAAACCGGTGTTACCTTCCCGATCCTATTCGACAAGGACGAGACGATGCGCAAGCGCTATGGGGTGAAGGAATATCCGACCACATTCTTCCTGAATGGGGACGGCACCGTTGCAGCCATCAAGGTCGGAGAGATGGACGAGCCGTTCATCGAACGGACATTGGGTTCTTTATTATCACAACAATAGAGTGTGTGCGCCAGCACACGACGCCGTCAGCCCGCCGCCCTGCAACACGCGGACGGGGCTTCGGCGTTGGGTGATCCTTCCGCCTCCAGGCCAGGACGGTAGGGAGGCGTCAGTAACGGAGAGCGCACACGGGAGGGCACATGATTCACAACACAAAATGCGAATGCGGCCACCAGAATCATGTCGGCACCCTGCTCTGCGAATCCTGCGGCAAGCCGCTGCAGGAGGATGAGGGCAGCGAGCCGCTCGAGATGAAGTACGACGGCGTCGCCCGCAGATCCCAACGGACGAATCCGGGCGTGCTTGACCGGGTATGGAACTTTTTTTCTTCGGTCAAGGTTGCCATCTATCTCATCATCTTCACGCTTCTGGGTTCGGCTCTCGGAACGGTCTACCCGCAGGAGAGTACCTTCCTGAACTTCGACCCGTCCTTCTACAAAGACAACTACGGGACGACGGGCGAATGGTATTACATCCTGGGCTTGTCCCATACGTTCGAGTCGTGGTGGTTTATCACGCTGCTGTTCATGATCGGCACCTCGCTCGTCGTTTGCTCGCTGGACCGCGTACTGCCGCTGTACAGGGCGCTGAGCAAGCAGCAGATCCGCAAGCATCTGAATTTCATTACGCGCCAGAAGGTAACCTTCTCAGGGAATATCCCCCGGACCGAAGCGGCGGAAGGGGCTGACCCGGCAGCCGCATGGACAGACCTGGCGGCGCAGGCGCTGCGCAAGAAGCACTACAAGGTACATACGGATGGAGAGGCGCTGCTCGCCGAGAAGAACCGGTTCAGCCGGTGGGGGCCTTATATCAATCATATCGGGTTAATCATCTTTCTCGGCGCCGTCCTCATGAGGAGCATCCCGGGCTGGCACATGGACCAGCATTTGGCGTTTCCGGAAGGACAGACCGTGCACATTCCCGAAACCGATTACTATCTCAAGAACGAGAAGTTCACGCTCGAGTTCTACAAGCCGGAGGAGCTGTCGGACGAGTTCCGTGCCAAGGGGCAGGATGTCCCGAAGGTGTACGAGACGAAGGCCGTCCTCTACCGCTGTACGCAGGACTGCGACGATCCGTCCAAGGAGCCCGTGCTGACCGAGGTACACCGCCAGGACATCATCGTGAACAAGCCGCTGGAGTACAAGGGGCTGCTTGCCTACCAGTTCGACTTCAAGCCTTCACCGATGCTGATATCGGTCAAGCCGTCCCTGAAGAACAAAGTGACCGGCGAGAATTACGGCTCGTTCCAGCTGCCGATGGCCAATCCCGCAGACGAGTACCGGGCCGGGCCGTACCTGCTTAAGCTGCAGGCGTACTTCCCGGAATTCGGGCTGAGCGACAAAGGGACCCCGCTGACCAAATCCAAGGAACCGAAGATGCCGGCATTCGTATTCACGATTACCGGTCCGGGCTTGAAGCCGGAAGGGGAGCCATATATGTATTTCCCGAGACAGGTGGATAAGGCGAACTTCCAGCAGGATGCGATCAACGGGGCGCTGGCGGACAAGCTGGAGCTCTCGGTAGGCTCCATGCAGGATGTTGAGATATCCGAGTACGTATCGTACTTGAACATCCGCGTGGACCTTGCGATGCCGTTCATCTGGGTGGGGGCTGCCATCTCCATGATCGGGCTTACGATGGGCTTCTATTGGCACCACCGGCGCATTTGGCTGCGCATCGACGGAGGACGCCTGGCCCTCGGGGCCCATACGAACAAGAATTGGTACGGCATCCGCAAAGAGGTGTCCGAGGTACTGCGCAAGACGGGGATCGAGGTTGATCCCAAGACGCTGGAGAGAAAGGTGATTCCTTCGTGAGCAGCACGTTACTGCTGATTGCTTTTATAGTGTACGGACTGGCCATGCTCGGGTTTGTCGTTGCCGTGACGGGACGCAAATCCGTGCAAGTCCAGGATCCGGACGGTTATACGCGCCGCTGGGGGCGGGGCGGGCTGGTCTTGACGATCATCGGCTTTCTGTGCCACCTAGGTTACTTCTTCACCAGGTGGTACGAGGCGGGGCACATTCCGACGAGCAACATGTACGAATTCATGACCATGCTGGCCATGATGATCGTACTCGCGTTCATCGTGGTGTACATGATCTACCGCAGCGCGGTGCTCGGCATTTTCGCGCTGCCGCTCGCCATTATCATCATTGCTTATGCTTCCGTGTTTCCGCGGGAGATCCAGCCGCTGATCCCGGCGCTGCAGAGCTATTGGCTCAAGATTCACGTCACTACGGCGGCACTCGGCGAGGCATTCTTCGCCGTCGGTTTTGCCGGCGGGCTGATGTACCTGCTTCAGGCGGTGAATTTCTCCTCCACGGGCGTCAAGGAGCGCCGCGAGCAGCGCGGGGTGGAATTTACGATCTTCACCCTGGTCATCATTACCGCTTTCGTCATCTCGATCTTCGGTTTCAATGCGGCAGGCTACAGCGCCAAATTCGAAACGGAAGTCAAGATGCTCGCACCGGACAATTCGGAGCAGGTCGTCCGGCAGGAGGTCAAATATGTGCTGCCGCCGATCGTTAAGCCGTTTGAGAGCAAGACGACGGAGATGCAGCCGTTCCTCGGTATGACCTCGCCGCTCTTCGAAGCGCCGTCATGGATGCACGGCGCCAATGCGGGCAGGAAGCTGAACACCGTCATCTGGGCGGTGCTCGGCGGGGTGATCCTCTACGGCATTCTCCGGCTCATCGCCCGAAAGCCCCTGGGGGCGGCGCTCCAGCCTCTGACCCGGGGCGTCGATCCGGACGATGTGGACGAGATCGCCTACCGGGCGATCGCCATCGGGTATCCGATCTTCACCCTCGGCGCGCTGATCTTCGCGATGATCTGGGCCCATGAGGCTTGGGGCCGCTTCTGGGCATGGGACCCCAAGGAAGTATGGGCGCTGATCGTCTGGCTGTTCTACGCCGCCTACCTGCATCTCCGGTTGTCCCGTGGCTGGCAGGGCAAGCCGTCGGCTTGGCTGTCGGTCATCGGCTTCCTTGTGGTGATGTTTACGCTAGTGGGCGTAAACCTGGTTATTGCGGGCCTGCATTCGTACTCGGGTACGTAAGGGCCCCGACCCATTACAGTGAAATGAGGCTGAACTATGTCGGAAGTGAAAATGAACATCCTGGTCGTGGACGATGAGGAGCGGATCCGCAGGCTTCTCCGCATGTATCTGGAAAAGGAAAATTACCGCATCGACGAAGCGGAGGATGGGGAGACGGCACTCAGCAAGGCGCTTGAAACCGATTATGACCTCATTCTTCTCGATGTGATGCTGCCGGGCATCGACGGCAACGAAGTCTGCGCCCGTCTGCGCCAGGTCAAATCGACGCCGGTGATAATGCTCACGGCCAGAGGCGAGGAGACGAACCGTGTACAGGGCTTCGAGTCCGGCGCGGACGATTATGTCGTGAAGCCGTTCTCTCCCCGTGAGGTCATCTACCGGGTCAAAGCGATTCTCCGCCGCTCTTCCGTTACGGCCTATCTGTCGAAGGAAGTGAATTCTTCCAACAACATCGTGTTCCCGAACCTGGTCATCGAGCATGACGCTCACCGCGTGACGGCAGGCGGGCAGGAAGTTGCGCTGACGCCCAAAGAATATGAGCTGCTGCACTACCTTGCCGTCTCGCCAGACAAGGTGTTCTCGCGGGAGGAGCTTCTGAAGGACGTCTGGAACTATGAATTCTTCGGGGACCTGCGGACGGTGGACACCCATGTAAAACGGCTCAGGGAGAAACTCAACAAGGTGTCGCCGGATGCCGCTTCGATGATCACTACGGTGTGGGGCGTCGGCTACAAACTCGAGGTGCCGAAATAACGTGTTTATCCTAAGGACGATCGTCGGGAAGCTGTGGATCACGATCATCGGACTCGTGGTCGTCGTGCTGCTCACGCTCAGCGTGTTCCTCTTCCGCTACATCGAGACTTCGTTCCCGAAGTCGTCGGACCAGGTAGAGACGCTGAGCCGGCTGGCACAGAAGGTGGCAAGCGAAATCTCGCTTCACAAAGAAGAACGGCGGTATCTGCAGGTGGTCAACGAACTGCTCAGTGCCCAGGGAGCGAGCGTTCTCCTGGTTTCCCCGAGTTTCGAGCGGGTCGAGGCGCCGGTAGGCCAGTCCGATACCCGGATTTTCCAGCCGCAGGATTTCTTCCTCAAAGAGGATCTTAAGAAGGTCCTCTCGGGCGAGACGATCGATAACCAGCTCAGCGGCAAACTCGGTCAAAGGCCTCCTCTTACGATGCAGTATACCGCGGTTGCTGTGCCTTACATGGATGAGAGCCAGTCTAAGGTCGGAGGGGCGCTGATTCTGTACCAGCTCACCCAATCATCGGAAGAGACGCAGGAGTACGTCAAACGGCTGTTCGTGGTCGTAGGCGTCTGCGGATTCCTGATGACGACCTTCTTCGCGTTCTTCCTCCTCACGCAGATCACAAGGCCTCTGCAAAAGCTGAAGAAGGCCGCAGACCTGATCTCGAAGGGGGAGTACGGCACCCGGGTGCCGATCACCTCTTCCGATGAGATCGGGGAACTCGGCAAGACGTTCAACCACATGGGAGAACAGCTCTCCGATACGATCAAGGCGCTCAGCCACGAGAAAGAGCATCTGGCCTCCGTGCTGCGGAGCATGGCCGATGCCGTCGTGACGTTCGACTCGGAAGGGCGGGTCATCCTGACGAACCCGCCGGGCGAACGCAATATCCGGGAATGGAACCGGATCGGATGGCCGGAGACGGTGCCGGGTGAAGAAGACTCGGCAGCGCTCGCGGAAGCGGACTGGAACAACCTGCCAGTCGCGTTGATCCCTGAGCCGCTGAGGCCGCTGTTCGATACCGTCATCTCCGAAGCGAGTGAGCTCACATCCAAAATTCACGTGCAGAGCGAAGTCTGGTCCGTCGTGATGGCGCCGCTGTATGCGCACGATGTGGTCCGCGGCGTCGTCGCGGTCATGCGGGATGTGACGGAAGAGCACCGGCTCGACAAGGTGCGCAAGGATTTCGTCGCGAACGTCTCGCATGAGCTGCGTACGCCCCTTTCCATGCTGCAGGGGTACAGCGAGGCTTTGATCGACGACATCGCGGCTACGCCGGAGGAACGCAAGGAACTCGCGCAGGTCATCTATGACGAATCGCTGCGGATGGGGCGTCTGGTCATGGATTTGCTCGATCTCGCGAAGCTAGAGACCGGCAACATGGAACTGCAGTTCCGCGAATTGGATGTGCGTGTCTTCCTCCGGCGCATCCAGCGCAAGTTCATGGCGTTATCCAAGGAGAGGGACATTACCTTGAACTGTCTCGTGCCGAAGGCGGAACTGTCCCTTCACCAGGCCGACGAGGACCGGCTGGAGCAGGTGCTGACCAATCTCCTCGATAATGCGATCCGGCATACGCCGGCGGGCGCAGAGATCCGGCTCAGCGCTGCTGTCGCGAGATACAAAGGAGGGCCAGCCGTGCTCATCGAGGTCGCCGACCAGGGGTTCGGGATTTCGGCGGAAGACCTGCCGTTTATTTTCGAGCGTTTTTATAAAGCCGATAAGGCGAGAACCCGCGGGGTATCGGGGGGGACGGGGCTCGGTCTCTCGATTGTCAAGAACATCGTGGAAGCCCACCGGGGGGCCGTTGTGGCCAAAAGCACGCCCGGGCAGGGAACGACATTTTCCATCACGCTTCCCGTCCAACCGTCTTAAAACCCAAAAGAAAGCCTCCGATTCATCATCGGAGGCTTTCTTTTTTTGTTGAACGGCACGTTTTTTTCTTGTTGTCCGTGAAACATTTGTGGAAGGGACCCAATTTAGTAAGAGTAGAAAAGAATTAGAGCGTCAGCTCGCGGACTTTGATCAGCTCCGGAAGCTGTTCGAGCTGTGCCATCACTTCGGTCGGCGTCTGTTTGTCCGTGGTGAGGACCATGATCGCCTGGCCGCCGATGACCTTCCGGCCGACCTGCATGGTGGCGATGTTGACGTCATTGCTTCCGAGCAGGGTGCCGACTTTCCCGATGATCCCCGGTTTGTCCGTATGGGAGATGAGAAGCAGGTTGCCGCCCGGAGCGATATCCACCGGATACTGATCGATCTGTACGATACGCTCACCGTAGCCAGAGAGCAGGGTGCCGGCCATCACGCGTTCTTCATTCTTGGTCTTCAGGGTAACGGAGACCAGGTTCGTGAACGTCTTCGCCGCCGTAGACTGCTGAATGACGATGTTGATGTCCCGGGTTTTCGCCAGGTGCATCGCATTCACGATGTTAACCCCTTCGAGCTGCTTCTCCAGCACGCCTTTGACGATATGGCGGGTGAGTGGAGCCGTATCCACTTCCGTCAGGTCGCCGGAGTAGGCAACGGCGATCTCGCTGATGGCTCCGTCGATCGTCTGACCGAGCAGGGCGCCGAGCTTGAGGCCAAGACCGAAGTAAGGCTGCAGGGCGCTCAGTACGTTGGCAGGCACCTGCGGCATGTTGACGGCATTCTTGAACGGCTCTTCGCGGAGAATATGCAGCACTTCTTCCGAAACGTCGATGGCTACGTTCTCTTGGGCTTCCACAGTGGAGGCGCCGAGATGCGGTGTCACGATAATCTTCGGGTTGTTCAGGAACGGGTGATCCGCTTGAGGCGGCTCCTGTTCGAAGACGTCGAATGCGGCGCCGGCGACGATGCCTTCATTGATTGCTTCCACGAGGGCCATCTCGTCGATGATCCCGCCGCGGGCACAGTTAATGATGCGTGCGCCTTTCTTCATGATCTCGAATTGCGGGCGGGAGATCATATGACGGGTTTCGCTCGTCAGCGGAGTGTGCACGGTGATGAAATCGGCCACTTGGCAGATTTCGTTGACCGTCCCCAGCTTCACGCCGAGTTTCTCTGCGCGCTCTTCGGTGAGGAACGGGTCGTAACCGCGGACTTCCATACCGAACGCCTTGGCGCGGCGGGCGACTTCACTGCCGATACGGCCCATGCCGAGTACGCCGAGCACTTTGTTGCGGAGCTCTACGCCGACGAACGTTTTGCGGTCCCATTCTCCGCCGATCGTCTTCTTGTAAGCTTGCGGGATCGTACGGGCGAGCGACATCATCATCGCGAAAGTCAGTTCGCAGGTGGCGATCGTGTTGCCGTCCGGTGCATTGATGACGACGATTCCGCGGTTGGTTGCCGCGCCGAGATCGATATTGTCCACGCCCACGCCTGCGCGTCCGACGACCTTCAGCTTGCTGCCGGCCGCCATGACCCGGTCGGTCACCTTCGTGGCGCTGCGTACGAGCAGAGCGTCGTATTGCGAGATCACGGCCACGAGTTCATCCTCGGACAGGCCGTTCTTTTTTTCTACTTCCACATCGGGCGCGTCGTAGAGCAGTTGAATTCCCATGTCGCTGATTCCATCCATGACTAGCACTTTGAACATTTTCACGATACCTCCATTTTTTCTTCCTTTTCGATGCCTCTTGCATGCGGACTACCCTTTTAACCTACAACTTTTGCGTTGTAAAAACCGTTGTGGAAGCTTAGAGCGGTAGGTCGGCTATGTCCTCAACCCCGCTTTTTACAACACAAAAACTCCCCGATCCCGACACGACTAGCGTATACAAGGGACGAGGAGCATCATTCTCGTGGTACCACCCTAATTCGCTGTACGCTCGCACGGACAGCCTTAAGGGTCTGCCTATGGGGACAGACCGGGAAGGGTAACGGCTTCCGGCCGGCTGGGACTACTCGTAAGGGTTCGCCTCAGCAACTCTGGAGTGCTCCGCATATCGATACGACCGGTTCGCACCAACCACCGGTTCTCTGTACGTTTC
Source organism: Paenibacillus caseinilyticus (assembly GCF_027533645.1). GTDB lineage: Bacteria > Bacillota > Bacilli > Paenibacillales > NBRC-103111 > Paenibacillus_G > Paenibacillus_G caseinilyticus. Next base: position 68,403 of record NZ_JAQAGY010000008.1, on the reverse strand, counting down.
GGACTATGCTTGGCTCCGTCATGGTATGTTTGATGTAAAATTTTCATTAGCGTAACATGAGCATACGGCCCTAGTCAATAGGGTTTGGTCCGCAATTCCGAATGCCTCTCATGCTGCCATGCTTGCCCAATGCACGAACATTATGTCCTCTTTATAGTGTTATTGTAAGGCTTTAGACGAAAAAACGCAATCGAAAAGCGAAAATTTACGGATTGCGGCTAACAATCAATGAATTTAGCAAAACACGAACGAAAATAACGCATGGACAATCGCTGTGTCCCTGCTAAGTACAGTTTTCAGCCCGGTTAGCAAAATGGTATGATAGGGAAGAAAAGAGAAGTTTGTCGATGGAAGGGAGATCATACCATGACGGAAATGCAGCGGATCGCTCCCGAAGACTTTGAGCAAAAGCGGAAAGCGGGGGAATTGGAGGGAGATCTCATCCTGGACGTACGTGAGCCTTACGAGTGGGAGTACTATCATGAGGAGCGTGCGGTGCTAATGCCGATGAACACGATCCCAGCCCGGATGGAGGAACTGCCGAAGGACCGGGACATCTATGTGGTCTGCGCCCACGGCGTGCGCAGCGTCAATGTCTGCCTGTACTTGCGGCAGCAGGGCTTCTCCAAGCTGGTGAACGTAGACGGGGGAATGGCGGCCATAGCCGCCCTGCGGGGCTTCCAGTACGATTGAGGCATGGGCTGCATAACAAAAAGCCGCAGTCCCATGGGTGAGGACCTGCGGCTTGAAGCGGCGGGATTAATTCGTGAAGAAGGGCAGCTGGGGCAGCACTTCGCTGCCGTACCGCTTGTCTTTGCCCCGCAGGAAGTCGCCCGGACGTACCGCTTCTGTAGCCAGAAGCATGTCCATCACCGGTTTTACCTGGCTGATGCCCATATTTTTCGCCTGGCCGCTTGCGACCATTTCGTCAATGCGGATTGTGAGGTCCTGGGGCGTGAAGGCCTCGAAGACTTTGCTGCCAAGCATAAGCTGGGCGCTGTAATCGTTCTTGGAGTTCAACGGGAGGGCGCTCCAATCGGCCAGACTCAGATCACGCGTGACGTCGAGCGCGGCGAACTGCGGGTTGACCGACTGGTTCCAGAGGATAATGGAGCCGTAATATTCTTTCTCGGCTTTCAGCGCAAAGTTCTTCGCTTCTTTCACATAGGCGTCACCTGCGATACTCTTGAGAAGATCGCCTTGACTTTGGCTGCTGGCCTTGGCTGCCAGGCTGCCGAGGCCTTCGCTGAACAGCTTCAGGCTCCGCATATAATCCGTGTGCGCATCCTTGAGCATGGGGGAGGAATCCGGCATCGTTTTGGTCTCCAGCACCGCGTAGGTTTCATCTGCCAGCTTGCGGAGTTCTTTGATCATGCTGGACGGATCGAGGGAGCCGCTCTGCAGCTCATCGGTTTTCTCGAACCATTTCTTGTGAAATTCCATGTAAGGCTGGTAGATGGTATGATAGAACGATACCAGATACTGCTGGTGGTAAGCGGTGAAGCCGTGCTCCTCCTCCGATTGTTTCACGATCAGCGCCTCGTATTTCGCGTCTGATTTTTGCTGGCCGAGCTTCAGTCCGAGGAAGAAGGCGCCGAGAGCCACGACCAGCATGAAGATAAAAGTAACGACATACAGGTAGTCCGAACCACTGAGACGTTTTTGCATAAGAAGCACCTCCTGCCCTGAATCTTGTTCTTGGGGTTGTTTACAAGGATAAGGAATATGTCGAAAAAAGGAAAACCGGATGAAAAAATTCAATTTTAAACTTAAAGATCTGAAATTCCGCAAGGTGGATATCCAGGAGCTGGATGACCGGATGCTGCTTGTCAACCTGTATATGACCCAAGGGCTGGTGCTGCTTGCCGGGGCCGTCATTCTGTTTTTCCAAAAAGCTTCCTTTGTCCGTCTTTTTGCCCCCGGCAACCCTTACACCGTCATGGTCTGGGGCACCGTGTTTGCCCTCCTTGTGCTCGCTTCGGATCTCCTCATTTCACGCTGGGTACCTCCGGAAGTGACTGACGACGGAGGAGTCAACCAGAGGATCTTCGGGAACAGGCCGCTATGGCACATCGCGCTGTTGTCCCTCGTGGTCTCCGTCTGCGAGGAAGTGCTCTTCCGCGGCGCCATCCAGCATGCCTGGGGACCATATTGGACGAGCATTCTGTTCGCTGCGATCCATATTCGATACCTTCAGCACTGGCTGATGACCGGTCTGGTCTTCGGCATCTCCTACGGCCTGGGATGGATTTATCTGCAGACCGGCTCGTTGTGGACGCCGATTCTTGCCCATTTTCTGATCGATTTCGTGATGGGCTGTATTCTTCGCTATAGGAGAGAAGAATAGATGAACCACAAACCGCAGGGCCGGACAGAGGAGCGGGGAACGCAGGCGGAGAGGCCGGTGACCGGTCCCTCCGCTGCTGACGATCACTATCTTCCTCCGCGCAAGACCGTACATCCGACCGAGAAGGAAAAATGGCTTCCTTTCTTTTATCGGTCACTCTTATGGATTTTTGTACTGCTTGTGATAGGACTTTTATTCTGGGGATATATGCGGCTTCATGGAGAGGGGTTATTCGGAGAGAAGCGAGGCGGGATCGGCGAAGCCGTAACCCTTCTCCTCAAGCGACGATAACAGCTGATCCAAAGCTTGCGCCGTCCAGGGCAGCTCATGCATCAGGATGTTGCTGCCGGGGCGCAGCTGCTCCAGCACATTCGTAACGACCTTTTGCGGGTCGTTTTTTTTCGTGGTCATCTCCCAGTCCTTCGAGCCGTTGGACCAGGTCATATAGAGAAGGTTGTGCGCACGGGCGGCTTCCCTGACCGTCTCGCTGCCGGAACCGAAGGGCGGGCGGAAGAAGCGGGGCGCCTCGCCGGTCAGCGTTCTTACTTCCTGCTGAACGTCGCCGATCTGCCGTTCTACGCTTTCTGCGGACTCCTTCTTCAGGTCGATATGGTCCCAAGAGTGGTTGCCGATAGTGTGTCCGCGGCTGTGGATCAGCTTCAGGATATCCGGGTTCTGCCGGACCCTGTACCCGTTTACGAAGAAGATCGCTTTGGCTTTGTGTTTGTCAAGTGTGCCCAGCAGCGACTCGTTCAGAGCGAGTTCTTTGGGGCCGTCGTCAAAGGTCAGTAGAACCACCTTCGCCGGTGCCTCCGAGCCGTCGGCGGGTTTGATATCGTATGTTTTTGTGTTCAGCCGGTACCGCTTTTTCTCCGGCTCCGGATGCTGCTCGGAAGGACTTGGGCGCGCAGCGCTGTCACCCGCGGCGGCCGGCACCGGCTCCTGCGCGGGCTCACCAGCAGCAGGAGCCGGCGGCGAAGAGGCCGGCGCTGCAGCCTGCGAAGGCGGGGCGGCAGGGGCCGCCGAATTGCAAGAGCCCAGCAGTAAGGCCGCTCCCAGCGCGGCCAACAGGCGAAGATCCAAAGGTAAATACACGTGCAATAACTCCTCTCGGCAAGTACAGGTTTGATGAATGGGCAAGAAACCCGCTGCGGCTACAAGACGCAGTGGGCTTCCTTATTTTATCATGCATGGCAGCAGCTCTCCTAACGGAAAATAAGGTCGAATACGATTATCTTACGGAGGGATCCCATATGAAGCTGAGTACGTTTCTGCTGGGCGGTATCGTAGGGGCCGCCGCAGCCGTTTATTTGTCCAACCGCAAGGGACCGATGCTGTTCTCCGCTCTGAGCAGCAGCGATGCTATGGGCAGCCTGCTTTCGGCAGGACAGGATAAGAAGGAGAAGGATAAATCGAAGCGGTCCGAGAGCAAGTCCGCCTCCTCGCGTTCCAAAAAAGAAGGCGGAGCGGAGGACCTGCTCTCGGCCTCGGACGGCATGAGCAAGGTAGAGGAAATCGTGAAGAAAGACCCGCAGCTTTCCGCTACGGTGGCCGAGATTCTGGCAAGCAGCCATGCGAAGGAAGAGCACCGGGCCCACTGATCAGCGCCGGTTTGCGTTTCAAGAGAAGGCCGTTGCTCGATACCCGGGCGGCGGCCTTCTCTTTTTCCGCAAAAGGAGCTTAAATTTAGGGGGATAACCGTTCTTTTCTTGGCCTTTTGTGATATAATAATCGTATCATGGAATACAAGCTGTAACTCGCGTTCATATCTCACCTTTGAGAACCTATTTTCATAAGCTGTTAATACAGTCGGCAAGGGAGGAATCCAGTATGAAAATGGAGCGTTTAAGTCAGGACAAGATACGGATATTCCTCACATTCGATGACTTAACGGAGCGAGGCATTCATAAGGATGACATGTGGAGAGAGATCCCCAAGGTTCATGAGCTGTTTAGCGAAATGATGGACCAAGCCTATATGGAGCTTGGCTTTGACGCTACCGGTCCGCTTGCCGTGGAAGTTCTTGCTATGCCTGCCCAAGGTATGATGGTGATTGTTACCAGAGGGAAGATGAACCTCACTCACGGGGAAGACACGCTTGAGGATGAAATGGAGGAAGTGTACGAGCTGGAAGTGACGATGGATGAGACCGACCAGATCACGTACGCCTTCCATGATTTTGAAGATCTGCTCCGCATGGCCAAAGTGATAAACCCGCTCTTGATTGATGGGGGTACATTATACTCGTTCAAGAACAAGTGGATTCTCCTGCTCGATGCGGTCGATATGGAGGAGAAGCGCCTGCAAGCGATCGTAGCCGTACTGTCCGAGTTCGGCGAATCGACTTCCGTTACACAAGCCATGCTCGAGGAGTACGGCAAGACGGTGATCGAATCCGACGCGGTCAAGGTGCTGTGCGCCAAATTCCAATAACCCGGTCCGAAAGGTCTGGAGTGTTCTTAGAGATTTGCGCTTGAAAAAACAAGCTGTAGACATGGTAAGCATTCAACAAAAACGACTGTTTTTGGGGAATGCTTTTTTTGCGGGATTCTTTAGACAGGGGGAACAACGAACATGTCCATAAGCCAGAACAAGCAAGCGGCGGCGAAGTCGTCATTCGATCTAGAAGAGCTTGCCGTCCATTACCATAAGCAGCTCCGGGAGGAAGCGCTCTTTTATCTCCAGCGCCGTGGAATTGAAGCGGAGACGGTCGAGCGGTACCGTCTCGGCTTCGAACCGGGGCGCATCGGGTTCTACGTCGCTTCCGACAAGCTCGGGGATTTCTTCGAGAACCGGATCATCGTTCCAATCGAGAATCCGGAGGGCGCCGTTGTGGACCTGATCGGCCGCTCGATCGACAACCGCGAGCCGAAGTACAAAGCGCTGCTCGGCGTGGAAGAGTACCTGTTCAACGAAGAGGTGCTGGATGACGCGGATGATGTCGTGCTCTGCAGCGGAGTGTTCGATGTGCTGAGCCTCTCGCAGGCCCGGCTACCGGCCGTATGTGTCCCTGTCTGGATGATGTTCAAGGAAAGCCATGCGGAAAAGCTGAAAGACAAGCGCGTCTTCATTTGTTTCGGCAACGATGAATTGGGGCGGCGCGAAAGTGTTAGAATACAATCAATGCTGCAATCTACGGCAAAGCAGTCCTTTATTGTTAATTTACCCGAGACGATCCGGGATGCGAACGATTTCTTCAGCCGGGTGAAGAGTCCGCTCGAAACCTTCTCGCAGATTCTTAATGAAACCATGGAAGAATCGCTGCTGCTTCCGATTGCCCCGGATGTCAAGAACATAACCGTGTATACGGAAGAGTACATGAAGCGACACCGCGGCCAGGTAACCGGAGTGCCCACAGGATTCGCCAGGCTGGACGAAGCGCTGTTCGGCGGGCTGCGCAGCGGGCTCTATCTGCTGGCAGGGTGCGCCTCTTCAGGCAAAACCATGCTCATGAAACAGATGGCCGACCATATCGCTGGCGAAGGGACGCCTGTGGTCTATGTGTCCTGGGATATGACGGCCTTCGAGCTCTGGGCGCGGAGCATTGCACGCTTGATCGGCACGGAACCCCAGAGGGTGCTGGGCGGCACGGCGGCTCCGGACGAGGTGAACGAGGCGAGCAAGCAGTTCATTCCGATCAGCAAGCTGCAGTGGACTCTCGAGTGTTCGCCCGAAACTACACTGGAGCGGGTGCTGGGCTCCATCGAACGGATAGCCGGAATAGCGGGCAAAACGCCGGTGGTCTTCATCGATCACCTCCACCGTATTCCATCCGCCCCCGGCAGCGGGCTTGCGCGGGGAACGGCAGCCGAGTATCAGACCATGCTGGCCTATGCCCTCAAGCAGTGGTCCAGAGAGTGGGGCGGCCCTGTGGTGGCAGCGATCCCGAGCGACATCGGGGAAGAGCGGCTGCCCGAAGGGGTGGAGGCCTCCGCTGACGTTATTCTGCTGCTGAAGTCCCAGTGCGCCACGGATGCGCCGGGAACGTCTGGCAGGGTGGAAGGCCACCCGGCAGGGCTTCATCTGCTCAAGCACCGCAATGGCACCTTGGCGGCCGTTCCTCTCCGGTTTCATGACAGTAAGGCCCGCTTCGACGAATTGACTTGATCCGCCGCGGGCCGCCGCCTCCTGCGTTAACTTCCTGCGTTCCCAAACTACGATGAGCAAAGGGTGGTCCGTGTGTCCGAAAACTTGAATGTTCTGCATTCGACGCAAGTCATCATAGAGCAGGCGCTGACCCGTCTTGGGTATTCCGAATCGATGGTGGAACTGCTCAAGGAGCCGATGCGCGTCTTGTCGGTCCGGATTCCCGTGCGGATGGACGACGATTCGGTGCGCGTATTTACCGGGTACCGGGCTCAGCACAACGATGCGGTAGGCCCGACGAAGGGCGGAGTACGGTTTCATCCGGATGTCAATGAGGACGAGGTCAAAGCACTCTCCATCTGGATGAGTCTCAAGTGCGGGATCGTTGACCTTCCCTACGGCGGGGGCAAAGGCGGTGTCATCTGCGACCCTAGACAAATGTCGTTCCGGGAGCTGGAGCGCCTGAGCCGGGGGTATGTACGCGCCGTCTCGCAGATCGTAGGACCGACGAAGGACATACCGGCGCCGGACGTCATGACGAACTCGCAGATTATGGCGTGGATGATGGACGAGTACAGCCGGATCCGGGAGTTCGACGCGCCGGGCTTCATCACCGGCAAGCCTATCGTACTGGGCGGGTCGCATGGACGGGAGACCGCCACAGCCAAGGGCGTGACGATCATGATCGACCAGGCGCTGAAGAAGAAGGGCATCCCGCTGAAGAATGCTAAGGTAGTCATCCAAGGCTTCGGCAACGCGGGGAGCTATCTGGCGAAATTCATGCATGATATGGGGGCCTGCGTCGTAGGCATCTCCGATGTATACGGGGGGCTGCATAATCCCGACGGACTCGACATCGAGTATTTGCTGGACCGCCGGGACTCCTTCGGGACGGTGACGAAGCTGTTCCAGAATACGCTGACGAACCAGGAGCTCTTGGAGCTTGAATGCGACATCTTGGTGCCTGCGGCCATCGAGAACCAGATTACCTCCGAGAATGCCGCCAGGATTAAGGCGCCGATCGTCGTGGAGGCGGCTAACGGGCCGACCACCATCGAAGCGACCAAGATCTTGACGGACCGCGGCGTCCTGCTCGTTCCGGATGTCCTGGCAAGTGCGGGCGGTGTGGTGGTCTCTTACTTCGAGTGGGTGCAGAACAACCAAGGGTATTACTGGACGGAAGCGGAAGTGCATGCCAGACTGCAAGAAATGATGGAAAAAGGCTTCGAAAATGTCTATAATGTTCATATGACACGAAAAGTCGATATGCGTTTGGCCGCTTATATGGTCGGTGTGCGCAAAATGGCCGAAGCCGCCCGCTTCCGGGGCTGGGTCAATTAGTTAAGCGGGTGAACCGATTTGTATAAGTGCCGGAGAGTCTATGCGCCGCCTTTGATTCCGGAATTCTACCTGAGCGTTATCTTGCTTCAGGGAATCCGGATTCAACAGCGGCCGCAGGCATTTATACAAAATTAGTGTTAGTACAAAAATAAACCCGCATCGGAGGGGTTATCCTGAGCGTCTTACCCATCTTAACCGCGGCTATAGCGCCTGGTGCCGCTCTGCTCGCTTATTTTTATCTCAAGGACCGGTATCAGCCCGAACCGGTTTCTCTCGTACTTCGGATGTTCTTTTTCGGCGTGCTGCTCGTTTTCCCCGTAATGGTTCTGCAGAGAGCCCTGGTGCTCGGGCTCGGGGAAGGCACATTCCTGTATTCGTTCATCGCTTCCTCGCTGCCCGAGGAGTTCTTCAAGTGGTTTTTGGTCTACTTTGTGATTTATACGCATACGTCCTTCGATGAGCCTTATGACGGGATCGTATATGCGGTGGCCGTTTCTCTCGGCTTCGCTACGCTCGAGAACGTATTCTACGCCTTTCTGCACGGCTCGGACTTCTCCTTCCTGATGTGGAGGGCCTTCCTTCCCGTGTCCGGTCATGCGATGTTTGGCGTAATCATGGGCTACCACTTCGGCAAAGCCAAGTTCAGCTCTCAAGGTTCGCGCAAGCATTTGGCTTTGGCTCTGCTTCTGCCGGTGTTCTGGCATGGGATGTTCGACTATATTTTGGCCTTGACGAAGTCGTATTGGATCTGGTTCATGGTGCCGTTGATGGCCTTCCTCTGGGTGCGCAGCCTGCTCAAAGTTAACCGGGCAAATGCGAAGTCGCCCCTGCGGATGGTCACGAGAGAGGAACAGGTTAAAATCTGACGCGCTTGTCTATACTGGGAATTAAAACCATGAAGACAACCGGAGGATGGGCATGACAGCAGTAAGCACTCGTGTGAAAGTGACGATTCGCTGCAAGCATTGCGGCGAGAAATTCGTTCTCAAAGGACGGAGGGACAAAGGACGCGTGGATACCGGCTTCAAGCAGTGTATCTGCAATAACGTGTCGGACTTCCACATTGAAACGCAGGACTTTTAGAATGAGAGCGCAGGATGTGTAAGGAAAGCCGGTCGTCCGCCGGCTTTTTTGTCGTTTTCGCAGCGGTCTCTCGCCGCCCCTTGATCATGCTCTTCTACAGGCCGGGCCGGGAAGAAGGAGCCGTGCATAAACGGGCTCCCTTCCGGCGAACACTAAGCCCAACTTTTGCTGTAGAAGGGAGATCCAAGTCATGTATAAACGGCTCAGCATGGTCATGTTCCCGATCCTGTTCGTGGCGCTGATGGGGACCGGGATTTGGGGATACATGGAGCACCAGGAGAAGAACGCGGTTCTGATCAAAGCGGAGAACCAGTACCAGCGCGCGTTCCATGATCTCTCGTTCCATGTGGACAAGCTGCACACGGAGCTTGGCAATACGCTGGCGGTGAACTCTACCTCCCAGGATGCCTATAAAAAGGGCCTGATCAATGTATGGCGCATCACCAGCCAGGCCCAGAACGAGATCTCCCAGCTGCCTTTAACGATGCTTCCCTTCAACAAGACGGAAGAGTTCCTCGCGAACATCTCGAACTTTACTTACCGGGCTGCCGTAAGGGATCTGAGCAAGCAGCCGCTTGATGACAATGAGCTGAAGACGCTGACGGCATTATACAAGCATGCGTCCGAAATCTCCTCTGATCTGAGGGGCGTGCAGTCGAAGGTGCTGGCAAGCAACCTCCGCTGGATGGATGTGGAGCTGGCATTGGCCACACAGAAGGAGCCCCAGGACAACGCCATCATCGACGGCTTCTCCACCATGGACAAGAAGGTAGGCGAATATTCCGAGATCCAGTGGAGTCCCGTCGTGATGAGCATGTACCAAAAACGCGATATGACCATGCTGGGCGGCAAGGAGGAAACGGCCGAGGATATTAAGCAGAAGGCGGCGAAATTCCTCGGGCTCTCGGATCCGGCGGGTCTGCAGGTCGTCGAGAATGGAACGGGAACCGAGTACCAATCGTTCAGCGTAAGCGCCGCGAAGCCGGGAACCACCGACGGGGTTCAGATGGACTTCTCCAAGAAGGGCGGACAGCTTCTCTGGTACTCGGCCGCACGGGACATTCCCGAGAAGAAGCTGGAGCTCCGCGAGGCCCGGGACACGGCGGCCCAGTTTCTGGACGAGCACGGATATAAGGACATGACAGCCGTATCTTATGACGAATATAACAATCTGGCGAACATCACCTTCGCCAGCCGTACCAACCAAGTTATTAATTATCTGGAGAAGGTCGCCGTCAAAGTGGCGCTGGATAACGGAGAGATCACGGGTCTTGAGGCCTCCGATTATGTGTTCGACAAGAAGGACCGCCAGTTGAAGCCGCCGAAGCTCACGGAGGAAGAGGCGCGCAAGACGCTGAGTCCGGCTTTTGAGGTGGAGAGCTCTTCCCAGGCCCTCATCCGCAGCGACATCCAGGAAGAAGTCCTGTGCTACCAGTTCATCGGCAGAGTCAACGGAGGGATGTACCGGATCTATATCAATGCGGAGAGCGGAGCCGAGGAAAAAATCGACCAGCTGGCCGAGCAGGAAGCTCAGGTTCAAAAGTAGCGAACGCAGAGGGCCCGGCTGAATCCGGGCTTTCTTTTTTTTGGAGTTAAGGCGGGGAAGTTCTCGGGGGCTCTTCCCATATGAGGTTCGCATGCTATAATAAAGGGTACCGTTCGTTAGAGGGTGAGCTTGAGGCGCAAACAGCACAGAGACAGACCGGGAGGGATGACGTTGCTTCCGAAAGTGAATCAAATCCTGCATATTCAGATCGAATCCATAGACGAAGAGGAAGCACGGCAGGAGTACAAGTCGCGCATTGCGGATGTGACCGACACGCAGATCGTCATGGAAGTGCCCATTAACGAGAAGACGGGCCGCTTGAAGAAATTGTACCAGGGGGACAGCGTATCGGCCTTCTTCCTATCGGAAGGCGGTGTCAAAAATTACTTTAGCTCCGTCGTAACCGGTTTCAGAGACGATGTGATCCGGCTGGTTATGATCCGGAGGCCAGAGGCGGAGGCCATAACGCAGGTACAGCGACGAAGCTTCCTGAGGGTGCCTGCGGAGCTGGAGATCGCTCTTCGCCTGCCGGACGGGGAACGCCATGTGGCGGTAACCGACGATCTCAGCGGAGGCGGACTCTCGCTGCTCTGTCCGCTGTCCGTACGGGTGTCTGAAGGACAGTCGGTGGAATGCTGGCTGCTCATTCACATGAAAAGCGGGGCCATCGAATACGTGCCCTTCACCGGCGAGATTGTACGGGCCAAACCGCACGAGAGCGGGAAGCAGCAGATCATGCTGCAGTTTGCGGACATTTCCGATAAAGACAGGCAGAAGGTCATTCGCTACTGTTTTGAACGTCAGCTCGATATCCGCAAAAGATAAGCGAATGGAACGCCTTGCTCCAGGGCACACTACCTTCCAAAATCAGGGCAGGGGATGGGTCTCATGGAGCTTCCAGCGGGTGAACAACCAGAGAAATTCGAGGCGGGCGAATATGAAGAACGGTTTCTTGGCGTAGCCGAACGAGTGGAGAAAATGACCGTTGCCGTGCTGCTCGTGCTGCTCGCCCTGCTGCTTGCCGCCCAGCTGCTGCTCCAGCATCCGCGCATACGTTATTGGGTGGTCCGGGTGGAGCAGCTCGAGGGAATACCGTACGCTGAGGATGGCGCTTTCGTCCGCAGAGGACATTGACCCTTCGGTCCTTTTGCATTCAGGTGGACAGCTATGGTATAATTTTCTACGTTCAAGGCTTCGGCCTGTTTTTTTGTGATTCGGCAGGATTCGCACCCGCGGTCTTGGCTTCACCGGGTCATTTCCGGACTTATGCCGCTGCTTACCTGCGTGTAGGGCGGCGCCGGAAGTTTCGTCCGCTTTCAGGCAGAAGGAGGCCGCATCTTGGAAAAGTTTAACATTGCTATCGACGGTCCGGCCGGAGCGGGTAAAAGCACGATTGCCCGTTTGGTAGCGGGGGCACTCGGATTCGTGTATGTCGATACGGGAGCCATGTACCGCGCCGTCACATGGAAGATTCTGCAGGAGAGCCTTCCAGCGGAAGCGACGGCGGACATGATAGCACTGACAGGCCGGACGGAGTTTCGTCTGGTGCCCGGCGAGAACGGGCAAACGGTTTACGTGGACGGGCAGGACGTCACCGGCATGATCCGATCGGCCGAAGTGACGGGTAACGTCTCACGAATCGCATCCATCGCAGAGATCCGGAGCATTCTTACCGCGAAGCAGAAGGAGATGGCCGCCGGCAAAGGTATAGTCATGGACGGCCGGGATATCGGAAGCCATGTGCTCCCGGATGCCGAAGTCAAGATATTTTTGACGGCGTCGGTGAGGGTCCGTGCGGAGCGGAGGTACAAGGAAATCTGCGATACCCAAACGGAGATTACGCTCGAGAAGCTCGAGCAGGACATCGCCCGGCGGGACCGGATGGACGAACAGCGAGAGGCCTCTCCACTCGTCAAGGCGGCGGATGCCGTTTTGATGGACACGACCGATATGCCGATTCCCGAAGTGGTGGAGCGGATATTGGAGCTTTGCCAGTCCAGAGTCGGTGGAGGGAAATAAATCATGCTGTATCGGTTTTTTCGAGCTCTTTTTCGGGTAATATTCCGTATCCTTTTCGGACTTCGGGCCGAAGGGATGGAGAACATTCCCGCATCGGGGCCGGTTATCTTGTGTGCGAACCATACGAGCAACGGGGATCCTCCGCTGCTTGGCTGCCTCATGGAACGCAAGGTGCACTACATGGCGAAAGCCGAGCTATTCGAAGTGCCCGTTCTCAGCTACATTCTTCCCCGAATCGCAGCTTTTCCCGTCAAGCGCGGCGGTGTAAGCAAAGAATCGATCCGGTTGTCCCTGGATCTGCTCAAGGAAGGCAATGTGCTCGGGATTTTTCCTGAAGGCACCCGCAGCAATGCCGGCGGCATGGGCAAGAAAGGGGCGGCGAGCCTCGCCCTCAAGTCGGGAGCAACGGTGATACCGGCAGCGATTATCGGCGGATACAAGCCCTTCCGCCCGATGAAAGTGGTATACGGTCCGCCGGTCGATCTCAGCGAGTTCGCAGGCGGCGGCTCCGAAGGACTGGAGCAGGCGACGGACAAGATTATGACTACCATCCGCTCGATGGTGAAACAGCACGAATCGAAAAGATAAACCGTGGAATACTTAGGAAAAAGATGAAAGCTAGCTTTTATCCAAATACATTGTCGTCAAGTTGCTAAGGAGGTTATTTAACATGTCAGAAGAAATCAAAAACCAAGAAGTTCAAGAAGAAGTGCAAGGTGCCGAGGTATCGCAAGAAGAGTCCATGGCGGATGTAACATTCATCAAAAAAGGTGATGTCGTCAAGGGCAAAGTCATCAAAGTAGATGCAGACCAAGCGTTCGTGGACGTAGGTTACAAATATGACGGCGTTGTGCCGCTGAAAGAGCTCTCTTCCGTTCAACTCGACGATGCTTCCCAAAACGTGGAGCTCGGTCAGGAAATCGAGCTGAAAGTGCTCACGATCGATGATCACAGAGAAAAGCTGGTTCTCTCCAAGCGTGCCGTTGACGGTGAGAAGTCGTGGGACAAACTGGCTGCCGACATGGAGAATAAGACGATTCTCGAAGCGAAAGTGGCCGAAGTCGTTAAAGGCGGTCTCGTCGTTGATGTGGGCATGCGCGGTTTTGTACCGGCTTCCATGGTTGAGCGCACATTCGTTGAAGACTTCAGCGACTACAAAGGCCGTACGCTCCGCCTTCGCGTGAAAGAAATGGACCGCGAAAAGAACAAAGTCATCCTGTCCCAGAAGGACGTATTGGATGAAGAGTTCGAAGGCAAGAAGAAAGAAGTGCTTGAGAAGCTGTCCGTTGGCCAAGTGCTTGATGGTACGGTTCAGCGTCTGACCCAGTTCGGCGCATTCGTGGATATCGGCGGCGTAGACGGTCTTGTTCATATCTCCGAGATGGCTTGGCACCACGTGGAAAGCCCATCCGAAGTCGTGAAAGAAGGCGACAAGGTTCAAGTGCAGGTATTGAAAGTAGATCCGGCTAACGAGCGCATCTCGCTCTCTATCAAAGCAACCCAGCCAGGTCCTTGGCAGCAGGTAGCAGGCCAAATCAACACGGGCGACATCGTGACGGGGACGGTCAAGCGTCTTGTCCAGTTCGGCGCATTCGTTGAAGTGGCTCCAGGCGTAGAGGGACTGGTACATATCTCCCAGATCGCACACCGCCATGTAGCTACGCCTTCCGAAGTGCTGCAGGAAGGTCAAGAAGTTAAGGTGAAAGTTCTTGACATGAACCCGGACGAGAAGCGTGTCTCCCTCTCCATCAAGGAAACGGAAGAAGCGCCGGCCCGCGAGCCTAGACAAGAGCGCGAGCGTGGAGACCGTGGTGACCGTGAGAGAGGCCCAAGAAGAGAAAGAGAATCCGTCTCGCACGAAGAAGTCTCTTCCCTGAGCCTGACGCTCGGCGAGCGCTTTGGCGACAAGCTGAGCAAATTCAAGTAAGTTCGAAGGCGGAGCCGACGTTCTAGAATAACGAAAAGAGGAAATAGGGTGCGCATACCAAGGAAAATGGAGCATGTTCATCATGCTCTGCAGCTGGGCATCAGCGGAGCGCAAGGCTTCCGCGACATCCGGCTGCTCCCTAATTGTCTTCCCGGCATTTCCTCCGATCTCATATCATTAAGTACCGGAATCGGCGAACTCACTCTGAGCTCGCCGATTCTTATTAATGCGATGACCGGAGGAGCGCGGGAAACCGAGGAGATCAACCGGGAACTGGCCGTGGCCGCACGGGAGACGGGACTCGCGATGGCCGTCGGCTCGCAGATGTCGGCGATGAGGAATCCGGAGGTCGCTGCCTCTTACAGGGTGGTCAGGCAGACCAATCCGGATGGAATCGTCTTCGGGAACCTGGGAAGCGAAGCAACGCTGGAACAGGCACTCCGGGCCGTCGAGATGCTGAGGGCGGATGCCTTGCAGATTCATTTGAACGTAATGCAGGAGCTGATTATGCCGGAGGGGGACCGGGACTTTACCGGGATGCTGGAGAGGATTCGGGCGATAACCGAAGGCGTAGGCGTACCTGTCATCGTGAAGGAAGTCGGTTTTGGCATGGTGCGCGAAAGTGCACAGCGCCTTCTTCAGACTGGCGTCGCGGCGATTGATGTCGGCGGAGCGGGCGGAACCAACTTTGCCGCCATCGAGAATGCGAGAAGAACGCAGCCGATGGAGTGGCTGAACGAGTGGGGCTGCCCGACCGCGGTTTCGCTGCTCGAGGTGCTCGAAGCCCGGCGCTTCGAACCGGGCCGGGAGGCGGCGGTCATCGCTACCGGCGGTATCACCGGAGCCCTTGATATCGCCAAGGCGCTTCTGCTTGGAGCCTCCGCTGTCGGAATGGCCGGTGCGCTGCTTCGGGTGCTTCGACTGGAAGGCACTCCGGCGCTGATCGGCTTTATCGAGTCGCTGCATGCCGAGCTGCGGCTGGTCATGACCGCTCTGGGCGCTTGCTCCATCCGGGAGCTCGGCCGCTTGCCCGCAGTCATCACCGGCGAGACAGCCCATTGGTGCGCCGCCCGGAGCATTGATATCCGTACTTATGCGGGACGCGGCGGTTTGCTTCCCTGTGACTAAAACTAAATATGGAAAGCCATACTACAGAACAAGAAAGACAATAGCTTGTTTCTGCGGGTGAGAGCGAATGAATCCAGGGTATTTGTCCTTATTGCTGATCGTGGTATCGGTGATTCTGATCGCCAGTGGCTGGAAGGATGTACTAATAAGAGGTATTACTCGTACGAGTCTACTTCTTTTTTTTATGGGCTGGCTGCTCGGCATCCAGTGGACATGGGAATCAGGACGCTGGGAGCTGAACGCCGTGCTGCCTGTTCTTGCCGCTCTCTTCCTCGGGGTGCTGCTCCGCTCCCGTGGCTTTCTCTTGAAGCTGCATCTGCTGTCTGTAGGACTTCTTCTGGGATCCGTGCATTTTTTCTTGAAGGAGACGCTGCCGCTTGCTCCGATGCTCGTCTTGATCAGCCCCGAATGGACGACGGCACTGCTCGTCGGACTGCTGGGTGCGGTTCTGCTCCGTTCGCCAACCGGTCAGATCGGTTCGGTCACACTGGGGCTGCTGCTCGGAGAGGCCATGGATTGGTACGCACATAAGGAAGCATGGACCGGAACTATCGGGGGAGCTTTATTCCAGGATGGCTGGTGGCTGACTGTCTATGCGGTGAGAACCAGTTCCATGGTGGTTATGGCGCTGCACCGGACGCTGCGGTCCACCCTCCGCTTCCTTTGGCACAGTCTCAAAGGCGGCAGGGAATAGCTTATCCCCGGGAAGAAGAAGAGGAGGCTCGTTATGTGGCTGTGGATTGTGGAGCAGAAGTATAATGTCGGCATCATCCTGGGAGTCCTGTTCGGTGTTGTCTCGAGGCTTACCATGCTTCGAACCGATTATCGGCAGTACCCCACCTACCCGCACGGGAAGATCATCCATTTGTCGCTGGGCGTTATCGCCGCCGGCCTTGGGTCCGTTGCGGTTCCGGCCCTGCTCGATAAGAATTATACGGCGATGACCTTCCTCGCGATGGCGGCCCAGCAGTTCCGGGATGTCCGCAATATGGAGCGCCAGACGCTCAGCAAGATCGATTCTCTGGAGCTCGTACCGAGGGGGGCTACCTATATCGAAGGCATTGCGATGGTCTTCGAGGGCCGGAACTACCTGGTCATTTTCACCTCTTTCGTCACCGCGTTCTTCAGCATTCTGTTCGCCTGGTACTGGGGGATGGCCGCAGGACTGGTGGCGATGCTGATTACATTTTATTTTAAATCGGGCAAAAGCGTATCGCATATCGCGGAGATCCGTGTCGGCGAGGTGAAGATGGATGGGCCCAATCTGTTCGTAGACGATATCTATATTATGAACGTCGGACTCAGCGATACCCAGAGGGTAATCCGCGAGCAGGCCATCGGTCTGGTGCTAACCCCAAGGAATCCCAACGGACGGGTGACCCTCGCCAACCCGGGACAGCGTCAAGCACTCCTGCACGACGTCTCGACGATCATGGGCGTCTTCCGCGACGAAGGCGAACCTTCGCTGGTGCCGCAGGCCAAGCTGGATATGAAGGACGGCCGGCTCGCCGTACTGCTGCTTCCCCAGGAGAAGGACCCGGGCAAAGCCAGGGCGGTGGCTATGCGTTCTCCGATCCTGGAGAGTGCCGTGCGGATGCCTACGGAAGCGCATGTCGAGCCTGGCGGAAAGGCGGGAGCATAATGGGACGTATACTGGCGGTCATCACGATGGATAAAAGCAAGGTGGCGGGCGGAGCGCCGATCTTCATCGCGGCGAATCCCGAAGAGCAGCAGCAGGTCGCGTTCCGGCTGGAGAAAATCATGGACGCCTCAGCCCACGACCTGCAAAATGGCACGCTGATTATCGTCAAACACGGATAAGGGAGCAGGGGACCGGCAGGCAAACCTGTCCGTCCGAACTCCTGCTCGTTTACTTGCTCCACAAATTTTGGTATAATGGCGTAGCCTGAGCGGCCTCAGCGAGAATTGTGGAACCGCCGAGCCCGCCGGATAGGCAGTGTAGGAGAAGAAGTGCCCCACAGCGGTGCCGCATTGACCGAGTACCTGGTTTCCGTCCGTTTTGCTCCTAACGAGCTCCTTCGCGGATGCGGCAGGTACTTTATTTGTTGAATGGGCTGAAGCTGCCGCCCTGGGGGTCGTTTCACCAGAGAGAGAAAGGAATGAAGCACATGGCAAGGCCCGTTATTGCAATTGTCGGCCGCCCGAATGTGGGCAAATCTACGATATTCAACCGGATCATCGGTGATAAGCTGGCGATTGTAGAAGATAAACCCGGTGTGACCCGGGACCGTTTATATGGCAAAGGCGAGTGGCTGGATCAGGAGTTCAGCGTCATCGATACCGGAGGTATCGAAATTGAGGGGGATGACCATATTCTCCGTTCGGTCCGCGTTCAGGCGGAGCTTGCGATCGAAGAATCGGACGTCATCGTCTTCATGGTGGATGCCAAGGCCGGCGTTACTCCAGCCGACAGCGAAGTCGCCCAGATCCTGTTCCGCTCGCAGAAACCTGTCGTAGTCGCTGTCAATAAGGTGGATAACCTGCAGCGTGCCGACGACATCTATGAGTTCTATTCCATGGGCTTCGGCGAGATTGTGGGCATATCCGGTGCTCACGGCACAGGCATCGGCGACCTGCTTGAAGAGGTCGTGAAGCACTTCCCGGATACGGTGGAGGAAGAGTATGGGGAAGATGTGATCCGAGTCGCCCTGATCGGCCGTCCGAACGTAGGCAAGTCATCGCTCGTGAACGCGATCCTGGGCGAAGAACGCGTCATCGTCAGCGATCTGGCCGGAACGACGCGCGATGCCATCGACACCCCGTTCGAGAAGGACGGACAGAAGTACGTCATTATCGATACGGCAGGGATGCGCAAGCGCGGCAAGGTATACGAGAACACGGAGAAATACAGCGTTATGCGCGCCATGAAGGCGATCGAACGCGCGGATGTCGTTCTCGTGGTGATCGACGGCGAGGTCGGCATCATCGAGCAGGACAAACACGTGGCGGGCTATGCCCACGAAGCGGGTAAGGCAGCGGTGTTCGTCGTGAACAAGTGGGATGCGGTCGAGAAAGACGAGAAAACCATGCACCAGTTCGAGCAGAAGATCCGCGACCATTTCCTCTTCATGACCTACGCGCCGGTCGTATTCCTCTCCGCGAAGACGAAGCAGCGTCTGCATAAGCTGCTGCCGGTAGTGAACACGGTATCGGAAGCCCATGCCATGCGGATTCCGACTCATGTGCTCAACGACGTCATCTCGGATGCCGTGGCGATCAACCCTCCTCCGACGGACAAGGGACGTCGTATGCGGATCAACTATGCCACGCAGGTGGCGGTCAAGCCGCCTACGATCATCTTCTTCGTTAACGATCCGGAGCTCATGCACTTCTCTTACCAGCGTTACCTGGATAACAAGATCCGGGCGGCCTTTGGCTTCGAGGGCACCCCGCTTCGTCTGTTCACGCGGCGCAAATCGGAAGAAGAATAGGGGCGAAGGAATCGTGACAAGCTGGTTGTCGCTGCTGATCGGGTATTTGCTCGGCTCGATCAGCTTCAGCTTCTTGGCGGGCAAGCTGCTTAAGGGGATCGATATCCGCCAGCACGGAAGCGGCAATGCGGGAGCGACCAATACGCTGCGGGTGCTCGGCAAAGGGCCGGGGATCGCAGTCCTGCTGCTTGACGTGCTCAAAGGGATCGCCGCCGTATGGCTAGGCCACGTGCTCAGCGGCGGAGATACTCTGATCATGGTACTCGCCGGGGTGTCCGTCATCATCGGGCACAATTGGCCGGTATTTTTTGGGTTTAAGGGCGGCAAAGGGATCGCTACGACGATCGGCGTTATGGCTACGCTTGCTTTTCTGCCCTCCTTGTACGCCGGCTTGATCGCGATTGTGACCATCCTCATCACACGGTACGTTTCCCTGGGTTCCCTGCTGTTTACGGCATTTCTTCCACTATTTATTTGGGGAATGGGACGCTCCGTTGAAGTGCTGGTACTCAGCTTGCTCCTGTTTGTCTTTGCCTGGGTGAAGCACCGGACCAATATTGTGAAGCTGCTGCAAGGCAAGGAGAACAAGCTGGGAGCCAAAAAACCGTCATAACTTTGTGTACATAGGGGGCCCGAACATGTCCAATTCCACGAAAGTCGCCGTGCTTGTGGCCGGCAGCTGGGGCACGGCGATCGCCTCGGTCCTGGCAGCCAACGGTCATGAGGTACTGCTCTGGTCCCGCAATGAGGAACAAGTACAAGAGATCAATACACAGCATGTCAACCGCCGCTTCCTGGGGGAGGCGGTGCTCTCCGAACGCATCCGCGCGACCGTCTCGATGGAAGAGGCGGCCCAAGGGGCCAAGGCGGTCTTCATCGTAGCTCCTTCCTCCGCCATGCGGGAGATTGCAGCTTCCCTGCGTCCCCATCTCGGGGTGGGTACGATTGTCGTGCACGCCACCAAAGGGTTCGAGACCGGGACGCTGAAGCGGATGAGCGAGGTGCTGGCCGATGAGCTGCTGCCGCTGGATCCAACCCGCATTGTCGTCCTCTCGGGACCGAGCCATGCGGAGGAAGTCATTCAGCAGTGTCCTACGACCGTAGTGGTCGCTTCGCAGGATAAGGAGGCGGCCAAGGCGGCGCAGGCGCTGCTCACTAACTCTTACTTCCGGGTGTACACAACGCCGGACGTGGTGGGCATTGAAGTCGGCGGTGCGCTCAAGAATATTATCGCACTGGGAGCGGGATTGTCTGACGGCTTGGGCTTTGGCGACAATGCCAAGGCGGCGCTCATGACCCGCGGACTTGCGGAGATCGGCAGGCTGGGCGTAGCCATGGGGGCCAATACACTCACATTTGCCGGTCTTGCCGGGGTCGGCGACCTCGTCGTCACCTGCACGAGCAAGCACAGCCGCAACTGGCGGGCGGGCTCGATGCTGGCCCAGGGACTGTCGCTCAGCGAAGTGCTCAGCCGGATGGGTATGGTCGTCGAGGGCGTCAAGACGACGCAGGCGGCTCATAAGCTCTCGCGGCAGTACGGCATTGAGATGCCGATTACCGACGAGTTGTATCTGCTCCTCTTCGAGGGGAAGGATCCGCGCTCCGTGGTAGAGGATCTTATGGGGCGCGACCCGACCCACGAATCGGTGCAGGTCGCCGAATCTACCGGGGACGGCTGGAACTGAGGAGGGCATGCGCCTACACGCCCGGTCCTCTTCCCACATATACTGACTTAGACTTACCGCAGCAGCCGCATTTGGCGGCTTCGCATGAGGGTCCGGGGAGGATTGAGGGAAGATGTCTGGCAATAAGAACATGCCCAAGGACGTTTTGAACGTAGTGAAGAAGAAGACCGGCAAGAACGTGTCCGAGAAGGATATCTATAAACTGGCGAGCGGCGTGAAGCCTACTACAGTGCAGAGCGATGCGCAGCTGAAGCAGCTCATCAAGCAGGTATCCAGCCTCGTGAACGTTCCGGTGTCCGATCAGACGATGAACGAATTGATTCAGGCCATCAAGTCGAGCAAGATGAACACGAGCAATATGGAACAGCTGATGAAGATGATCATGAAGAAGTAAGAGGTTACAATTCCGTGGCATAAGCGGCCGGAAGGCGCGCTTGTGCTTTTTTTGTGATATGATGGAGAATAAGAGCTTTACGACTTTACGAATCAGAGATACAGGGGTTGGAACTTATGTCGCCGCTTGACAAAATGTGGGCATCTTTTATTGCGATCGGCTTGATGGTAGCTGCTTCGCTATTGATTTCATTCGCGAGATCCCGGACCCAGGGAGCCCTTCGGTTCATTCTGTCGCTGGTCGCTTTCCTGATGTTCATTCCGATTCTGCTTTATATGTTCGCATCATTGCTGTGAGGAGAGAAGCCAGACCTATGTTAACATTGAAAGGAAAACGGGGAACGAAGACCGTGAGCCTGGTCACCGGGTTCACGATTGTGGATATGGCGCTGAAGGCCGAGGTGGAATGGGGATTCTCATGCCTGCGGGGGACATGCTCCAGATGCCGGTGCCAGGTGCAGGAAGGAGCAGAGTTCCTGAATGCGCCTACGGATGAGGAGCTGGACAATCTGGGGGAGGACGAGCTGGAGCAGGGATTCCGGCTTGGCTGCCAGGCCGCGATTCGAAGCGAGGGCGATGTTACCGTCGCGCACAAGCCTTATTTCTGACAGACTTTGAATGACCGATTCATGCATCAAGCGCAACTTCAAGAGTAAGGGTGTAGCCGTTCATGAGACAAAACGATACCGATATATATTCCCGGGTGGAGGGTCCGCTGAGTCTTGCCCTGCAGGAGATTGGGGCTAGAAGCAGAGGGCTCGGCGCCTCTTGGCTGATCGGAGGAAGCACGGGGCTGCTGCTGCAGGACGTTCCGCTGGCAGCTCCGCCCCGGGACCTCGACCTCTATGCGGACAAGGAGGCTGCGGCTCTGCTCCATCAAGCGCTGCTGCCTTGGTCTACGGACTTGCAGGAGGAGAGCGAGACGGGGATGTACCGCTCGATCCTCAGCCATTATGAGATTGCAGGAGTGGCTGTCGAGCTCGTCGGGGCCTTCGAGGTCCGTACTGCTGTGAGCCGGTACTGTGTGGAAGCGGATTACCTGCGCGCGAAGCATGCCCTTCTGTTGGACATCGGGCAGGGGATCGAGACGGCGCTTATGCCCTTGGCACATGAGCTGCTGTTCAATCTGCTGCGCGGCCGGCCGGACCGGTATGAAGCGATCGCTGCCGTTCTGCGCAGCCGACAGGATCCGAGAGAGCTTGCAGCGCTGTCGGACCTGCTGTCACGGAACTGGTTCGGCACAGAGGCTGCCGCTTATTGCCGGGCCGTGCTGGGCCGGATTCCTTGGAATGGAGAGGCAGGGGGATGAGCATGAATGCGGAAGTGACTTTCCTGCCGGACGGCAAGAAGGTAACGGTAAGGCCGGGTACCAGTCTTTTGGATGCTTCCCGGCGGGCCCGGGTGACCATCCGGACCCGGTGTGACGGGAAAGCGGCCTGCCTGATGTGCAAGGTGCGTATACCGGAAGGATTAGAATCCGGACTGGCGGAGCCCGGCAAGAATGAACGTTTGAAGCTGGGCGGCCAAGAGAAAGAAGGGTTCCGTCTGGCATGCCAAGCCAAAGTAACGGGAACCGTCAGCGTCGAGATTCCCGAAGATCCGCTGAAGGCGGCGATCCGCAAACAACTCGAGAAAGGGCAGGAGGAGGACTGGTAATGAACTATCCGGTAAGACTGGGGGCGCTGCTCCTGCTCTGCGTGCTGCTCAGCGGCTGTCTCTATCCCAAGGAGATGCGAAAGCAGAATCAGGCGGCCAGCGGCGAGTACCTCCCTGTCGTGCAGAATGCGATCGACGAGTATAAAGCCAAGACCGGTGTTCTCCCTATTAAGAACAGCACGGAGACGACGCCGCATTATGAGAAATACCCGATTGACTTTAAGAAGCTCGAGGGGCGTTACTTGAGCGAGGTACCCTCCAACGCGTTCGAGAAGGGGGGGACCGCTACCTACGTTCTCGTGGACGTGGAGACGAAGCCTACCGTCAAAATGATGGACATCCCTTCGTTCCAGCATGTCCTCGAGCTTCAACGGGATGTGGATTCGTACAAAATCCAAAACGGTGCCCTGCCGTTCGGTGAAGCTTCCGCTCCGGGGTTCTACCAGATTGATTACGGCAAGCTGAACCGGGCGCAGCTGGAGGTGCCCAGCGTCTACACCCGCTCGATGCTGCTGCCGCTCCTCTTGACCGAAGGCGGCGAAGTCGTGATCGACTACGCGCCGGAGATCATGCGGCTGATCGACAAGAAGGGGCTTCAGAGCCAGCTCGACAGCCGGCAGGACCTTCGGGAGCTGCTGGTCCAGGAATCGTACTTTGTGCCGGCAAGATCGGCTCCGTACCGGTGGCAGGACGGCAGTCCTGTCCCGAGCGGGACGCTTCACGACTAACCGTTATTTGAGTCTACGCTCTATCATCCGGGGTCCGGGTGGTAGAGTTTTTTATTATAGATATTGAATATCCTCCGCTTCCCGCTCATATAGTTGTTTGGGATGAGTCAAGGGCGTGTGGGACGAAGTAGCGCTGCGGAAGGGCAGAGAAAAAGATATTTGTGGCGGCCGGCATCATAATTCGCTGTGTCATACATATATTTGTACTAGTCCAAAGCATGTACGAGTTTCGTCTTAAACAACCTGTAGGAGGGATTCTCATTGGAGAAAGTAGATATCTTTAAGGACATTGCAGAGCGTACTGGCGGGGATATTTACCTGGGGGTCGTTGGAGCGGTCCGTACGGGAAAATCGACATTCATCAAGCGCTTTATGGAATCGGTGGTGCTGCCGAACATTCAGAACGAAGCCGACCGGGTCCGCGCTACTGACGAGCTTCCGCAGAGTGCGGCCGGACGGACGATCATGACGACGGAGCCGAAATTCGTACCGAATAATGCAGTGCAGCTGCATGTGGCTGAAGGACTGAACGTCAATGTCAGACTGGTAGACTGTGTAGGGTATGTCATCGAGGGGGCCAAAGGATACGAAGACGAGAGCGGGCCTAGGATGATCAATACGCCTTGGTTCGACGAAGCGATCCCATTCCAGGAAGCGGCGGAGATTGGCACGCGCAAGGTCATCCAGGAACACGCTACGCTGGGCGTGGTGATTACGACCGATGGCTCGATCGCCGAAATTCCGCGGGCATCCTACGTGGATGCCGAAGACCGGATTATCGGCGAGCTGAAGGAGGTCGGCAAGCCGTTCATCGTCATTGTCAACTCCACCAAGCCGCAGAGCGATGCGGTGGCAGAGCTGCGCAGCGAGCTGCAGGCCAAACACGATGTGCCTGTCGTAGCGATGAGTGTGGCGAACATGAACGAAGATGACATGACATCCGTTCTGCGGGAGGTGCTCTACGAATTCCCGGTACATGAAGTCAACGTCAACCTTCCAAGCTGGGTCATGGTGCTGGAAGAGAACCACTGGCTCCGCTCTTCCTTTGAGAACTCCGTACGCGAGACTGTGCAGGATATCCGCAGACTTCGCGATGTCGACCGGGTAGTAGGATCCTTCGAGGAATACGAGTTCATCGATAAAGCGGCGCTGGCCGGCATGAACATGGGGCAGGGTGTAGCGGAGATCGATCTGTATGCACCCGACGAGCTGTACGACCGCATCCTGATGGAAGTGGTCGGCGTAGAGATCCGGGGCAAGGATCATCTGCTGCAGCTGATGCAGGAGTTCACGCATGCGAAGCGGGAGTATGACCACTTTGCGGAAGCGCTCGAGATGGTGAAGACGACGGGCTACGGCATCGCGCCTCCTACGCTGGCGGAGATGGCCCTCGACGAGCCGGAATTGATCCGGCAGGGCGCACGATTCGGCGTCCGGCTGAAAGCGACTGCGCCATCGATCCACATGATCCGGGTCGATGTGGAATCCGAATTCTCGCCGATCATCGGCACCGAGAAGCAGAGCGAAGAGCTCGTGCGCTATCTCATGCAGGACTTCGAGGACAACCCGCTGAAGATCTGGGAATCCGATATCTTCGGCCGTTCCCTTCATTCGATCGTCCGCGAAGGCATCCAAGGCAAGCTGGCGATGATGCCGGACAATGCCCGATACAAGCTGCAGGAGACGCTTGGCCGGATTATCAACGAAGGCTCGGGCGGTTTGATCGCCATCATTTTGTAAGAAGCCGATTTTCGACAAAGAGAGATAAATTCGAACAAATTTGGCGCTAAATCGTGACGATTTGCGAAAATGCACTCCAGCGGGTGCATTTTTTTGCGTTCTGACTTGAAAAAGCGTTAGTCCTGTATTACTATAATCTTGATTTGACTGGCGAAAACCCTGATTCCATGTATATTTTTCGGTGAAACAGCCAACAAAGGAAATAACAGCATCCTATCAGCAGGGGAGGTGAATTCCATGAATAAATCCGATTTGATCAACAAGGTGTCCGAATCCGCTGAACTGTCCAAGAAAGATGCTACGAAAGCGGTTGAGGCCGTATTCGAGGCGATCTCCGAAGCGCTGCAGGGCGGGGACAAAGTCCAATTGGTCGGCTTCGGCAACTTCGAAGTTCGTGAGCGTTCCGCCCGTAAAGGCCGCAACCCGCAAACCGGCGAAGAGATCGAAATCCCTTCGAGCAAAATTCCTGCCTTCAAACCAGGCAAGGCACTCAAGGACGGCATTCAGTAATCTTGGCACTTCATCTACATAAGAGCTCCGGCTCCCAAATAGATCGTACGGAACAAAGGCACTTGGCCCCTGCGGGGACCGGGTGTTTTTTTTAATATACGGGGAGAAGTATTGCAGGAAGAAGATAGGGCGTGCTATAATAAATTTCGCCAAAGCAATCAGCATACCATACATAATCTTCCTGTATCATGGACACATCGTATGCCAATGCATGGCACCCGTACGAATTCGGGGTATGGCGCAGTCTGGTAGCGCGCACCCTTGGGGTGGGTGAGGCCGTGGGTTCGAATCCCGCTACTCCGACCATGAGAGAGACACCGTCGAATCGGTGTCTTTTTCTTTTGCAGGAGGCACGGTACCCCTACGCGTTCCAAGTTGACAGGGCGGGCATTTTTTTGCATGATGAAGAGGAGCTTGGGCTTGCACAGAGAACGGAGGAATGAACGATATGGAACCGAATCAGAATGATTATATTGTCATCAAAGCCAAGGAGAACGGCGTTCAGGTGATCGGTCTGACCCGGGGGCAGGATACCCGTTTCCATCATACGGAAAAGCTGGATAAGGGCGAAGTGATGATTTGCCAATTCACCGAGCATACATCGGCTATCAAAATCCGCGGCAAGGCTTCCGTAATGACGAAGGTGGGCAGCGTCGACACGCAGGAATAATTTTTCGGAGAGGCGCAGGCATAGCCTGCTTTTTTTCGTTGTACAATGATAAGGACAGGGTCATCGCGAGAGAGGTTGCAGATCTCCCAAATCGGTCAAGGAAGGAAGCGTTCCTGGAGTGAAATGGGCTCCCCGTGTCTTTATCATTACGGCCGTTTCGGTGGCCGTTGCCATGCTGCTGGCTTATGTTTCGAAACTGGATCAGACCGCTGCCGTATTCCGCTCGAGCGGGGCCAGGCCGGTTACGGAAGCGACGATCGTGGATGTCGTATCCGGGATGAAGCTGCATCTGCGGATCCGCCGGGTGGAGGTCAGCCACGCGATCGTCTCGGTTGACCTGCTGGCCGCGAGGTCGACGGAGAAGGCGGACATGCTCCAAGACCTCTACGAAATCCCGAAGGTGCTGTTCGGCGCATCGACCAACATCAACCAAGTACTCGTCCGTGTGCTGGACGGCTCCCAAGATAAAGAAGGCTCGCAGGGACCTTTAATCGCCACAGATGCCCGCCGGGAGAAATGGCTTCCGAACGAGCCGAAACTTCATCCCATGAGTACGGAAGAGATCCAGCAGTATCTCGAGACGCATTACCGGACCACCTATACCCCTAAGTGGCAGGAGCGGGACAGACAGAAAAGCTGACGTGAAAACAATGCGAAACAAATCCTGTTGTGCTATAATAGTTTGGATTGGAGAACAGAGATTTGTTTACGGTTCGGAGGCTTACATATGACTACTTATCGGATTCCGGAGATCGCCAAGCATTATTTGGACTACGACATGATCCAGAAGCATACGGACCTGCCGCTGTTCCCTGAGTTTCGAACCCGGCTGCTGTATGCTTTTCTCAATAATCACGGCACCCTCGCCGGTTACAGCGAGCTGTATGCCTTGGTGACGTCGCTGGTCCAGCTCGGGCTCGATACGCATGATATGGTCAGCGTGACCAATGATGTCAAGGAGCAGAAGGCGGCACGGTCCCGTCAGTTGAAAGTCCTGGCAGGCGACTACTTCTCCTCGCGCTTTTACCATCTGCTCTCCCATGCTGGCCGTATCGATCTTATCGGAATCTTATCCGCCGCGATCTGCGAAGCGAACCGGCTCAAAATGGATTTGTATCTCAGGATGAAGGGACCGGGGATGACGGCGGAGGATTATATTGCGCAGTCCGTGGAAGCGAAAATCCAGGTGTTCCTATCCTTTACGGAGCTGCTTGATGAGAGCCCGGAGAAAGGCATTTGGCCACGCATGCTGCGCTTCTTTACGCGCTGTGAATTGCTTTTGCAGGAAATCTCCCGCTCCTTATCATCCCAGCAGTACCGGGAAAGCTGGGGTTTTTGGCATGTGTTGCAAGTCGGCTCGAGGGAAGAGCAGAAGCTGCTGCGTCTGGACCGGCCGGATCCGGCTAAGGTTCGGGCGATCTGGTTAAAGTACCATGTGACATCACAGCTGTATGCCCTGCTCGAAGCCTGCATGAAAGAACTGCAGGATGCCGTTCAGGCCATGGAATCCAGCTCTCTGCAGGAAGAAATGTTCGCGATCGGCGAACCGATCCGGCATTACTTGTCTGCTCCGCGGGCAACGCAGGAAGTGTAGGGGTGACATTAACGTATGCAAAGTACATCCGGGAACAAGTCCCAGGGAAAAAACAAAGAACAATTCGTTCATTCCGTCTTCGAGAGCATCGCGCCGAAGTATGATCTCATGAACGACATCCTGAGTTTCCGCCGGCACAAAGCCTGGAGAAACTTTACGATGAAGAAGATGAATGTCCGGCCCGGCAGCACGGCTATCGATATCTGCTGCGGAACTTGCGATTGGACGATCTCGCTTGCGGAAGCTTCGGGCAGCGGGGCGATGGTAGGGCTTGATTTCTCGCAGAATATGCTGGATGTGGGCGCGGACAAAATCGAACACCTCGGACTGGACAAGCAGATCCGTCTTATCCGCGGCAATGCAATGGAGCTGCCGTTCGAAGACAATACTTTCGATTATGCGACCATTGGTTTCGCACTGCGCAATGTGCCGGACCTCGTTAAGGTCATCGAGGAAATGCAGCGCGTGGTCAAACCGGGGGGGCTGGTGGTCTCGCTGGAACTGTCGAAGCCCACATGGCAGCCGTTCAAAGGCATCTACTACTTCTACTTCCAGCGGGTCTTGCCGCTCCTCGGCAAGCTGATCGCCAAAAGTTACGAGCAGTACAAATGGCTTCCGGAATCTTTGATTCAATTTCCGGATCATAAGCAGCTCGCGGACATTTTCCGCAGGACCGGACTGAGCGGAGTGGAAGCCTATCCGCTGACCGGGGGAATCGCAGCTCTTCATACCGGGCGCAAACCGGCAGCGACCACTGCATCCAAGGGAGATTGAACCGTTATGTGGAGAAAGACCCGAATTTTCATGGAAATGATCAAAATCGAACACACCTTGTTCGCACTGCCGTTCGCCTTCATGGGAGCTCTTCTGGGTTCAGTGGTCGTTGACGGCGTACTGCCGTCATGGGCCACAATCGGCTGGATTCTGCTGGCCATGGTGGGGGCAAGAAGCGCAGCGATGGGGCTGAACCGTGTCGTGGATAAAGTCTTCGATGCGAAGAACCCGCGTACCGCGATGCGGGCGATTCCCGCCGGCCTGATTTCTTCCAAAGAAGCCATTATTTTTATTATCATCTCGTTTCTGTTATTGTTCTACGCAGCCTTTCATCTGAGTCCTCTGGCGGTGAAGCTGCTGCCGGTCGCGGTATTCTTTCTGGTATTCTACTCTTACACCAAACGCTTCACATGGGCATGCCATCTGATCCTCGGCATGACTGTAGCTCTTGCTCCGCTCGGAGGTTGGGTAGCCGTAACCGGCGAATTCTCACTGGCTGCGCTGGTGTTTTATGTGGCCATCATATTTTGGCTGGCGGGCTTCGATATCATCTATGCGTGCCAGGACGTGGACTTCGACCGCAAAGAGGGACTGCATTCGATTCCAAGCCGCTTCGGTGTCGTGAAGGCGCTGAAGATCGCCCGTTGGTTCCATATCGTTACCGCGGCCGGGTTGATCAGCCTGTTTTTCCTAACGGAGTTGACTTGGGTATATCTTCTGGGAATACTTGTCTCATACGCTCTGCTCATGTATGAGCATTTTATCGTCAAGCCGGACGATCTCAGCCGGGTCAATACAGCCTTCTTCACGATGAACAGCACACTGAGCATCGCCGTCTTCGCCTTCACCTTGATCGACCTGGCGGTGCACGTGGGATGAGCAAGCCGTGGGTGGTCGGCATTACCGGCGCCAGCGGTGCCGCCTATGGCGTAAGGCTCTGCAGGTATCTGCTGGAAATCGGCGAGCATGTCCACTTGATCGTCACGGACGCGGGGTGGCGCGTGCTGAAGGAAGAGCTCGGGTGGGATACCTCACGCCGCCCGGAGACGCTGGAGAAGCAGTTCTCCCTCGGGTCCGGACAAGGGACGCTCGACTATGTGCCGAACGGGGATATCGGAGCCAAGACGGCCAGCGGTTCCTTCCGTACCAAGGGCATGATCGTAGTCCCCTGCTCGATGGGGACCCTGTCAGGAATAGCGAGCGGAGCGTCGGATAACCTTCTTGAGCGGACAGCGGATGTGATGCTGAAGGAAGGACGCAAGCTCATTTTGGTGCCGAGGGAAACGCCGCTGCATGCGATCCATCTGGAGAATATGCTCAAGCTGGCGAAGCTTGGCGTCCGGATCATTCCGGCCATGCCTGCATTTTATCAAGGGCCTCAGACCATGGATGATTTGATTGATTTTATGGTGGGTAAAGTATTGGATTGTATGGAAATCGAGCACGAGCTTTACCGAAGATGGGGGACGCCTCACTAGAATAGGGAAGCCGGTATAGTCCGGCAGCCCTACGGATCAACGATAAAACACAGTACGGGTGACGGAATGAAACTGCTTGATTTATATGCAAAACTGAAGAAAGATATCAGCTTCATTGAGAAGGAGCTCGAGCGCAGCATTGATGTGGATCATCCCCTGCTGCGCGAAGCGTCCCTGCACCTTCTCAAAGCCGGAGGAAAGCGGATTCGCCCGGTCATCGTGCTGCTTGGCGCCAAGTTCGGTACCTACGATCTCGCCAAGATCAAGCACGTGGCGGTACCTCTGGAGCTGATTCATATGGCGTCGCTCGTACATGATGACGTGATCGATGATGCCCAGACCCGCCGCGGGCAGCTCACGGTCCGCTCCAAGTGGGATAACCGGATCGCCATGTACACGGGGGATTATATCTTCGCGAAAGCGCTGAGCATCGTGACGAAGCTGCCGGACCCGGCCATACATAAAGTCATGTCGAACGCACTCGTCGAGATGAGCATCGGAGAGATGGAGCAGATCCGCTTTTTCTTCCACCCGGAGCAGCGGGTAAGGGATTACTTGCTGCGTATCAAGCGCAAGACGGCCCTTCTGCTTGCCGTCTCCTGTCAGCTCGGGGCCATGGCCGCCGGGGCCTCGCAGAGCGATGCCCGGAAGCTGTACAACTTCGGCTACTACGTCGGCATGGCGTTCCAGATCGGGGACGATCTGCTCGATATTTGCGGAACCGAGAAAGTGATCGGCAAACCCCCCGGCAGCGATATCAAGCAGGGGAACATCACGATCCCCGTCATTTTTGCTCTGCAGAACCCGCAGCTCCGGCCGCACCTGCAGGAAGAACTGGCCCGCATCGAGGCTTGCGACGGACAAACCGATGTGCGTGGTTTTCTGGATATCATCCGCGCCAGCGACGGCATCACGCGTGCCGAGCGGATGGCTTCGACCTACATAGACAAAGCGATCCGCTCTTTGGACGGATTGCCGAACATCCAAGCGAAGAAAGATTTGGTGAGCATAGCTCATTTCGTGGGGAATCGCTCTTATTGAGGAGAGAGGGTTCGAAATGGCGTGCCTGGATCGCTTGACGCCCTAACGGGACAAGCTGCTGCTTCACCGCCTTTGAACTCTCTGGAGGCACGTCTTTTCGAAAGATCTCTCCCAATAAGTGGATTATATAGTAGTGTTGAGAGGAGATCATAATATGGAAAAGACATTTTTGATGGTGAAGCCGGATGGCGTACAGCGGGGGCTTGTTGCAGAGATTATGGGCCGGTTCGAGCGCAAAGGATTCCAGCTCGTGGCCGCAAAGCTGCTTCAGGTCAGCAAGGAACAGGCGGAGCGCCATTACGCCGAGCACCATGGGAAGCCTTTTTATGATAACCTCATCCGGTTTATCACTTCCGGACCGGTATTCGCCATGGTATGGCAGGGGGACGATGTCATTACGCTGTCCCGTACCATGATCGGCAAGACGAATTCGACAGAAGCCCTTCCGGGCACGATCCGGGGCGACTTTGCCGTGCACACGAACCTGAACCTGATTCACGGCTCGGATTCGCCGGAGAGCGCCGAACGCGAAATTGCCAATTATTTTGCACCGGAAGAACTGGTCACGTACACCAAAACCATACAAAACTGGATCTAAGCGAGGGCGGGGTGACGGGTATGGATGATGACAAGGATTTTTTGGCCTTTGTAAAGAAAGTGAAGGATTATACCAGCATTGATCTTGCACAGTACAAAGAAGCACAGATGCGCCGGCGTCTGGCCACATTGCGGATGAAAAAAGGCTATCCTACCTTCGTTGCTTTCTTCGAAGCGATGACGAAGGACAAGGAACTGTTCTATGAATTTCTGGACCGCATGACGATCAATGTCTCTGAATTCTGGCGCAACCCGAACCGCTGGGAAGTGCTTGAGCAGAAGTTCATTCCCGAGATGATTCACAAATCGCGTAAGCTGAAGTGCTGGAGTGCCGCCTGCTCGACAGGGGAAGAGCCTTATACGCTGGCCATGATTCTGGCAGAGCTCGGGGTGCTCGCGGAGTCTTCCGTTACGGCAACCGATATCGATGACGGGGCGTTGGAGAAGGCGAAGAAAGCCGTCTACTCGGACCGTTCGGTCCGTGACGTGCCTTCCAAATATCTTCAGAAGTATTACCGTCAGGAAAACTTGACGTTCCATATTGCCGATACGCTTAAGCGGGCGATCAAGTTCCAAAAGGGCAATCTTCTAACCGATACGTTCGACACAGGTTACGATCTCATCATTTGCCGCAACGTGATGATTTATTTTACGGAAGAAGCAAAGCATGTGCTCTATCAGAAATTCGCGAACGCGCTCAAGCCGGGGGGCATTCTCTTCGTCGGAAGCACGGAGCAGATCTTCAGCCCGGGGCAGTACGGGCTCGATTCGGCCGAAACGTTCTTCTACCGCAAAACCGGTAAATAGCACGAATAAACCCTGCCAGGGAATCCCATACTAAGAATAGTGCCATAGTTTCGCTGTGCGGCGAAAGCCGTACCAGTGACCTCAGGAGGATTCCCATGGACAAACGCAAGGTCATCACCGCTTACCGCAGAGGGTTCATTACGATGCAGGAATGCGCCCAAATTCTCGGCATCGACTCACCGCATATTCTGGGATTGATGAACGAGACTGATGCCAAGGACAAACGTGCGCTCAAACATCAACCGGTCAGCGGGTAACCTTACTGGCGGGACGTCTACATACGCTGTCAAGGCTGAGAGCCTTGGCAGCGTATTTTTATATCCGCGGATTTGAGGGGATGTAAGGGATGTCCATAAGTCTCATAAGCGGCCTGGCTCGGTAGCTAGGAATCCGGGGAGGATACGGAAGCGGAAGCGATTTCCAGGCAGAGCACATGCGTTATACCCATCTTTCTCGCTTTTTAAACGCGGCGATTCTTGCATTTTCTTGTCAAAGCGTGGGACGTATACTATAATGAGCACATGAGTACATAAAAGCGCTAAAGCGTCCGGGTACCGAACGCGCGTGAGCAACAGGGATTGGACGAAAGGGGAAAATACATGCATGAGATACTTAACAGCAGGTGAAACGCATGGCCCACAGCTGACGGCCATCATTGAAGGGTTTCCAAGTAATGTAAATATTGATTTCGAAGCGGTGAACTTCCAGCTTGCCCGCCGCCAAAAAGGATACGGCCGGGGCCGTAGAATGCAGATCGAGAAGGACACGGCAAACATTGTCGGCGGTGTGCGCCACGGCAAGACTACGGGTGCGCCGATCGCGCTTGTGGTGGAGAATAATGACTGGAAGCATTGGACATCGATTATGAATATCGAGCCGATCGAAGGCAGCGACGAGAGTAAACGCCGCGTGAATCGTCCCCGTCCGGGACACGCTGATTTGAACGGCGGTCTGAAATATAACCAGCGGGATCTGCGCAACATTCTGGAGCGTTCCAGTGCGAGAGAGACAACGATGCGCGTTGCGGTCGGAGGCATGGCCCGCGAGCTGCTGAAGGAATTCGGCATCAAGGTGGCCGGGCAAGTCATCCGGATCGGCGAAGTGGAAGTACAGCGCCAAGAGCTTCCGATCGATGAGCTGATCGCCATCACGGAGGAGTCTCCGCTGCGTGTTACGGATAAGGAAGCGGAAGCGCGAATGATTGCTGCGATCGATGCCGCGAAGGATGACGGGGATACGCTGGGCGGTATCGTGGAGTGCATCATCGAGGGCATCCCTTCGGGCCTCGGCTCCCACGTACAGTGGGATCGCAAGCTCGACGGACGCATCGCTCAGGCCGTCCTGTCCATCCAGGCTTTCAAGGGCGTGGAATTCGGGATCGGCTTCGAGGCAGCCGAGCGCCGCGGTTCCTCCGTCCACGATGAGATCCTGCATGACGAAGCCCGTGGATTCTACCGCGCGACGAACCGCGCAGGAGGCTTCGAAGGCGGGATGACGACTGGAGAGCAGATCGTAGTCCGCGGCGTGATGAAACCGATATCGACGCTGTACAAAGCGCTTCAAAGCGTGGATATCGACACGAAGGAAACGTTCACGGCACAGGTCGAACGCTCCGATACGTGTGCGGTGCCTGCCGCAGGCGTCATCATGGAGAATGTGATCGCTTGGGAAGTGGCGAACGCATTCATGGAAAAGTTCGGCGGAGATTCCATCGAAGAGATCCGCCGCAACTATGAGAGCTATCTGGAGCAGGTCAAGGCGTACTAAGACAACGGTATGCAATCAACCTAACTTCGGAAGCGGGGAGAAACGGGCTATGATCAAGGAACTTACAGTAGATCTTGGCCAGCGGTCGTATCCGATCTATATCGGCGAAGGGCTGCTGGATAATATTGCGTCGTACTTCGAGAAGCACGGGATCAGCAAGGGATCGCCGCTGCTGATCGTGACCGATGCTCATGTAGGCCCGCACTATCTGGAGAAGGCCGTTCAGCGTCTGCAGGCTGCAGGGTACGAAGCTGCTTCCTATACGGTAACCGCAGGAGAAAAGTCCAAATCCCTCGCGGTGCTCGAGGATATTGTCGGAGCGGCGCTGGAGGCTGGACTCGACCGCAAATCCACCATCGTCGCTTTGGGCGGCGGGGTGGTAGGGGACCTGGCGGGCTTCGTGGCAGCCAGCTATATGCGCGGTATCCGGTTCGTCCAGGTGCCTACGACGATCCTCGCCCATGACAGCTCGGTCGGGGGCAAGGTGGCGGTGAACCACCCGCTGGCGAAGAACATCATCGGTGCGTTCCATCAGCCGGAGATGGTGCTCTACGATACCGCGACCTTGCAGTCGCTGCCGGACCGGGATGTGCGCTCCGGTTTGTCGGAGATGATCAAACACGGATTGATCTGGGATGCGGAGTTCACACAGTGGTGCGAAGCGAATGCGGAGCGTCTGGTCGCACTTGATGTGGAGGCGCTGCAGTACGGCCTCTACAAAGGCTGCAGCGTGAAAGCGGCCGTAGTCTCGCAGGATGAGCGGGAGAACGACCTGCGGGCAATCTTGAACCTGGGCCATACGATTGGCCATGCGCTCGAAGCCGTAGCGGGTTACGGTGAGCTGACTCACGGGGAAGCGATCGCCATCGGGATGGTCGGGGCGGCCAAGCTGTCCGTCAGCCTCGGGCATCCGGAGGAGATCCTTACGGTAACGGAGCGGATCTTCGAGAAGTTCGGATTGCCTGTCCGGATTCCCGCCCATATGGATACCGATGCGATCATGCGCGCGATGATGCACGACAAGAAGTTCGGCGAAGGCCGGATGGTGTATATCGTTCCTGTGGCAATCGGGAAAGTGGAGATCAACAAGAATGTGGAGCCTAGTAGGGTCCGGGAGATTGTGGACGAGCTGAAACGGGAGGACTGACGATGTTTGTACGGGGAATTCGCGGTGCCATTACTGTAGAACACAATGAAGAGAACGAGATCCTGAGCGCTACGACCGAGCTGCTACATCAGATCGTGCTTGAGAACGGGATTGTGCCGGAAGAAATTGCCGGCGTATTTATTACGGTTACACCGGATCTGACTGCTGCTTTCCCGGCGAAGACGATCCGGCAGATGCAGGATTGGACGCTTGTGCCACTGATGTGTTCGTTGGAGATTCCCGTTGAGGGAAGTCTGCCGAAGTGCATCCGCTTCATGGTCATGGTGAACACGGAGAAAAAGCAGGATGAGATCGTTCACGTTTACCTTCGGGAAGCGATGCGGCTGCGTCCGGATTTGACAAAATCATAATAGAGGCAGTATAGTTGAAATTAGCCGCAGCTTCTTTCGGATCGAGTCGGAAGAAGGACGGAAGAGCAGAGTAGAGCCGAGTATGAGATCAGTTGAGATGAGATGAGTGGAGTACCATTAGCGGAGCCAGAGCGTTGCAGGACAGAGCCGGAAGAGCATTTTTCATGCCTATTTCTTGCTGTCCGCACCACCGGTTGTCCGTGCCATTCGAGCAATCCATCCCTTTCGACTGACAGCCGCCTCTACATTTATGTAGAGGCGTTTTTTATTGCCGAGAACAGTGAGCAAGATTCCAGAAGAGCCCGAGTAGAGGAGAGATGCAGTATGTATTCACCGGAACTGCAGGAAGTCATCCGCTTGTCCAAGGAGTATAATCTAATTCCCGTTGTGCGCAACCTAATGGCCGATACGGAAACCCCGATCCGCGTGTTTCAGCACTTTTATGAGGAGCCGATGGCGTTCCTGCTCGAAAGTGTGGAGGGCGGCGTGAAATGGGCCCGGTATTCTTTCATCGGCACGGATCCTTTCATGATGATCCGCTCCAAGAACGGTCTAACGACCATTGACGGGCCGCAGGGGCAGAAGACTCTCCGTGAGAAGCCGGTGGATGTGCTGAAAGCTTATCTCCGCGGATACCGCAGTCCGTCACTCCCCGGTCTGCCCCGCTTCACGGGCGGTGCGGTCGGCTTCTTCGGGTACGATCTGCTTCAATATTATGAGAAGCTTCCCGCCCATCGTCATGATGATCTGGGAATGAACGACGTTCAGTTCATGTTCTGTGATCAGGTGATCGTGTTCGATCACTTCAAGCAGCAGCTGAAAATGATTGCGAACGTACATATTCCTCCTCAGGCTACGGACGCGGAAATCGCAGAGGCCTATGAAGCAGCCTGCGCGAAGATTGAAGCAACGGTCGAACGGTTGAAGCGTCCGATTCCCGCATTGTCGATGTCACACCAGGCGATCCCGGATGACGTGGAGCTGGGGGAAGTCCGCTCCAACTTGACCAAAGAGCAGTTTATCTCCAATGTGGAGAAAGCCAAAGAGTATATCCGGGCCGGCGATATCTTCCAAGTGGTGCTATCCCAGCGCTTTGAGATCGAGACGAAAGTCTCTCCCTTGCAGGTATACCGGATTCTGCGGACCATGAATCCATCGCCTTACATGTACTGCCTCAAGATGGATGACGAGGTCATTGTCGGTACTTCCCCTGAAGCGCTGGTGCGTGTGGAAGACGAGAAGGTGCAGACCCGTCCGATCGCAGGAACCCGCCCTCGCGGGCGTACACCGGAAGAAGACCTGCGGCTGGAGCAGGAGCTGCTCGCCGACGAGAAAGAACGTGCGGAGCATCTGATGCTCGTCGATCTCGGACGCAATGACATTGGCCGAGTATCCGAGTTCGGCTCGGTGAAATGCGATACCTTCATGCAGATCGAACGCTATTCGCATGTCATGCACATCGTCTCGAACGTATCCGGTAAGCTAGCCAAGGATAAGGATTTCTACGATGCATTCATTTCCTGCCTTCCTGCGGGAACGGTCTCCGGCGCGCCGAAGCTCCGGGCGATGCAAATTATCGCCGAGCTCGAGCATGAGGCGCGCGGTGCTTATGCCGGTGCGATCGGCTACCTCGGGTTCTCGGGGAATCTAGATACGTGCATTACGATCCGCACCATCATCTTCAAGAACGGCAAAGCCTATGTGCAGGCCGGAGCCGGGATTGTGTGGGATTCGGTGCCGGAGAGCGAATACGAAGAGACGGTGAATAAGGCGAAGGGCATGCTGAAGTCAATCCGAACCGCAGAACAGGTCTTTGCCTCGAAGACGAGCGAATATGCACTGATCAATCAAGATTATTACCAGTAAGCACCCGGTTCGCGGCTTGCCAATTACCGGGCAGATGAGTATAGCTGAGGGGAGCAGAGGATCATGGAACATGAGAAGCTGAGTGTGCAGGGAGCGCTGCACAAGTTGATTGCGGGGGAGCATCTGTCGAGGGCCGAGGCCACAGACGTGATGTCCGTGATTATGGAAGGGGAAGCGACGCCGACGCAGATCGGCGCGCTGCTCACAAGTCTTCGCATCAAGGGAGAGACCATTGAGGAAATTACGGGATTCGCCGATGTCATGCGTGCCAAATCAGGCCGGGTCCGGACCGAGCGGGAGAATCTGCTCGATACGTGCGGTACGGGTGGGGACGGGGCGGACACGTTCAATATCTCGACGGCTTCGGCCATCGTAGCAGCGGCCGGAGGCATCCGCGTAGCGAAGCACGGCAACCGGGCGATGTCGAGCAAGAGCGGCAGCGCCGACGTCTTGGAGGCGCTTGGCGTGAACATCCAGCTCGGCGAGGAGCAGGCGGCCCGTTGTCTGCAAGAAGTGGGCATCTGTTTTATGTTCGCCCAGAACTACCACCAATCGATGCGCTATGTGGCTGCCTCACGCCGGGAGCTCGGCTTCCGTACCGTGTTCAATCTACTCGGCCCGTTGACCAACCCGGCGGGTGCGGACCGTCAGGTGCTCGGGGTCTTCGACAGGGGCAAGACCGAGACGATTGCGCATGTGATGCAAGCGCTGGGGGTGAAGCGTTCGCTGGTAGTAGCGAGCTTCGACGGGCTGGATGAGATCTCGATCTCGGATTCGACTCAGGTGACGGAGCTTCGGGACGGCGAGATCCGCACGTTCGAAATCTCGCCGGATGAGCTCGGACTGCGCACGTATACGCAGAAAGAGATCTCCGGCGGCGACGCGGCAGTGAATGCGGAAATTCTGCGGAGCATCTTTGCAGGGGCGCCGGGCGCCCCGCGGGAGATCGTGCTTGCGAATGCCGGTGCCTGCTTCTACGTGACGGGATTGACCGGAACACTCCAGGAAGGCGTGAAGATGGCGGCGTCCGTGATTGATTCGGGCCGCGCGCAGGAGAAGCTTCAGCAACTAGTCCACTGTACGGGAGAAGTGAGCCATGTTTCTTGATCAAATCGTAACGACGAAAAAGCAGGAAGTCTCCGCTCTGAAGGAGCGCACGACCATCGCCGCAATGGAGAAGATCATTGGGAGACTGCCGGCAACCCTCGGGTTCGAGCGGACGCTCGGTGCAGGGCGGCAGCGGAATATGGGGCTCATCGCCGAAGTGAAAAAAGCGTCCCCCTCCAAAGGGCTGATCCGCGAAGATTTCGAGCCGGTCGAACTCGCCAAGGCATACGAGCGGGCCGGAGCCGACTGCATCTCGGTGTTGACCGATGAGCAGTATTTTCAGGGGGCGAACGCTTATCTGACCCGCGTGCGGGAAGCGGTGAACGTGCCGCTGCTGCGCAAGGACTTCACGATTGATCCTTATCAGATCTACGAAGCACGTTGTATCGGAGCAGATGCCATCCTCCTCATCGCCGCCATACTGACGACGGAGCAAATCCGTGAATACCAGGAAGTGGCTCGGAGCATTGGACTCGATGTCCTGATTGAAGTGCATGACCAAGAAGAACTCGACCGCGTCTTGTCCTTATCCCCCACGATGGTGGGCATTAATAACCGCAATCTTCATACCTTTGTTACGGATCTCGGTACGACCGAAGCCCTGATCCGGCATATTCCGAAGCAAGTTACGGTGGTCAGCGAAAGCGGGATCTCGCGAAGCGAGGAGATCGCCTACCTGGAGTCGGTCGGTGCGCAGGCTGTGCTCGTGGGTGAGCATTTCATGAGGCAGGAGAGCGTAGAAGGCGCGGTAGACGCGCTGCTCGGGATCAGGCCGGGAGCTTCCGCTTCCAAGGAGCTGTAGAGATGGCTCTAGTCAAAATTTGCGGACTGCAAACCCTTGCCCATGTGGAAGAGGTAAGCCGTCTGCCTGTGGATTATATCGGGTTTGTATTTGCGCGCTCGAAGCGTCAAGTGACGCCGGAGACGGCGGGGGAGCTGATCGGCGCCCTCCGCAGCGTTCCGTTAACATCTACACATCGGCCCCAGGCTGTAGGCGTGTTCGTCAATCCTACACTTGGCGAGCTGGCTGACGTGCTGGCGAAGGCCCGGCTGGATGTGATCCAGCTGCACGGAGTAGAGACTCCGACGTTCTGCAGGGAAGTCAAAGAGCGTTGGCCGCAGGTGAACATCTGCAAGGTATTCACCTTAAAGGCTCCGGAAGGCTCCGGCGACCTTGTCCAGGAGTCGGAGAGAGCGGGAGAGGCAGCGGCGGCCCTCCAGTTGGAACCGTACCGGGATGCGGTGGACGGCATGCTGCTTGATACGTTCGATCCCGTATACGGCGGCGGCTCGGGCAAGACGTTCGCCTGGGAGGCCATTCCTGCCTATCAGGCATGGTGCCGGGAAGCCGGCATTCCGCTGCTTGTAGCCGGCGGACTGCAGCCGGACAATGTAGGGGACTTGCTCGGAGCTTACGCACCGGACGGCGTCGATGTGTCCAGCGGCGTGGAGACGGATGGGGTCAAAGATCTGGCTAAAATCGCAAGCTTTGTCGAAAGGGTGAGAGACTTTGTTTAACGGACCGGATGAATTCGGGCGCTTCGGCAAGTTCGGAGGACGTTATGTTCCCGAGACGCTGATGAATGCTTTGATCGAGCTTGAGGATGCTTTCAAGACCTATACCCAAAATGACAAGTTCCAAGAGGAGCTGACCTACTGGCTGCACCGGTATTCCGGGCGTCCTACTTCGCTCTATTATGCGGGAAGGCTCACCGAACACCTGGGCGGCGCCAAGGTCTACCTGAAGCGGGAAGATCTCAACCACACGGGTGCGCACAAGATTAATAATGCGCTCGGGCAAGGGCTCCTCGCCAAATATATGGGCAAAACCAAAATCATCGCCGAAACGGGTGCCGGCCAGCATGGCGTGGCGACCGCTACCGTAGCCGCCCTGCTTGGATTTGAGTGCAAGGTGTTCATGGGCGAGGAAGACATGAAGCGGCAGCAGCTGAACGTGTTCCGGATGAATCTGCTCGGCACCGAGGTCGTACCGGTGACCTCCGGTACGCGTACCCTCAAGGATGCCTGCAACGAAACGCTCCGCTACTGGGTCTCCCATGTGGAAGATACGTTCTATATTCTAGGATCGGCAACCGGGCCCCATCCTTATCCGATGATGGTCCGTGACTTCCAGCGCATTATCGGGGATGAGTCTCGCAGACAGATCTTGGAGGCGGAAGGCCGTCTGCCGGACACGGTGATAGCTGCTGTCGGCGGTGGAAGCAATGCGATCGGCATGTTCTATCCATTCATCGGTGATGAGGGCGTGAAGCTGGTTGGGGTAGAAGCGGCCGGACACGGGGTCGATACCCAGAAGCATGCGGCGACGATGACCAAGGGAAGCAAGGGCGTGTTCCAAGGCTCCTACAGCTATTTGCTTCAGGATGAGTACGGCCAAGTACAGGAGGCTCATTCGATCTCCGCAGGCCTCGACTATCCGGGGATCGGGCCGGAACACTCCCATCTGATGGATACGGGGCGTGCCGAATACGTGCCGATCACGGACAGTGAAGCGATGGAAGCTTTGAAGCTGCTCTGCCGCTTGGAGGGGATTATCCCGGCACTCGAGAGTGCCCATGCCATCGCAGAGACGATCAAGCGCGCGCCGAAGCTGGGCCAAGACCAGATCATTGTTGTCAGTCTGTCGGGACGCGGTGACAAAGATGTGCATACGATTATGAGCCATATGGAAGGAGCTGAAGTTCAATGAACCGGATCGACGCCAAATTCGCCGAGCTTCGGGAGCAAGAGCTCACTGCGTTCATTCCGTTCCTGACCATCGGCGACCCGGATGTACGCACCTCTGTCGATATCATCCATGAGCTGGAGAAAGCCGGTGCTTCCATGGTGGAGCTCGGCGTCCCTTATTCCGATCCGCTGGCGGACGGGCCTGTCATTCAAGCATCCTCCATGCGCGCGCTCAAGGCGAACCGGATTTCGATTCTTGATGTGATCAGTGCAGCCAAGACAGCGAGGGAAGAAGGCAGCGAACTTCCCTTCATCCTGTTTACTTACTATAATCCGGTGCTCCAGACCGGCCTCGAGCGGATTTTTCCTCTTCTGGAGGAGAGCGGCATCAGCGGGATGATCATCCCGGATCTGCCGATGGAAGAGGATGAAGAGGTGCGGACGCTCGCGGAGCGGCACGGTATCCACTTGATTCCGCTGGTCGCCCCGACTTCCAGGGAGCGGGTGCAGCGCATTGCCTCCCGCGCCAGCGGCTTCGTCTACTGTGTCTCCTCGCTCGGGGTGACCGGGACACGCACCGAATTCCATGCCGGGATCGACGAGTTCTTAAGCACCGTCAAAGGGGCGACAACTCTGCCGGTCTCCATCGGCTTCGGCATCTCGACACCGGAGCAAGTGGCGCGCTTCTCCGGGATCTGCGACGGGATCGTAGTGGGCAGCGCGTTGGTACGGACGGTGGAAGCCGCCCTGCCTCTATTGACCGATCCGGAGGCTCGTCAAGAAGGGCTATTGCAAATTCATGATTTTGTGCGTACATTAGTGGGAACCGGATCCGGTATCGCACGGACCCTGAAATC
Organism: Paenibacillus caseinilyticus; assembly: GCF_027533645.1. Lineage (GTDB taxonomy): Bacteria > Bacillota > Bacilli > Paenibacillales > NBRC-103111 > Paenibacillus_G > Paenibacillus_G caseinilyticus. The sequence goes on along the minus strand of NZ_JAQAGY010000008.1, from coordinate 25,998 downwards.
GTAGGACGAGGTGACAGTTCAAATGCAGCCCAAAAAAAATATAGTACATTTGCCGGTATACCAGCCAGGTAAACCGATGGATGAAGTAAAGCGGGAGCTCGGTTTGACGGAAGTCATCAAGCTCGCTTCCAATGAGAATCCGTTCGGCTGCTCGCCCAAGGCGAAAGAAGCCATTGTGTCGGCTGTCGACCAAGCAAGCATCTATCCGGACGGCGGGGCTGTGGACCTTACGGCCGCGGTAGCGGAGCAGCTGGGCGTAAAGCCGAATCAGATCATCTTCGGAGCCGGATCGGACGAAGTGATTCTGATGATCGCCCGTGCGTTCCTGACGCCGGAAGACGAAACGATTACGGCCTTCCCGACGTTCCCGCAGTACAAGCATAACGCGGAGATCGAGGGAGCAGCCGTAATTGAAGTGCCTGTGGATGAAGAAGGCAAGCACGATCTGCAGGCGATGCTCTCCAAGGTGAACGAGAAGACGAAGATCGTCTGGCTCTGCAACCCGAATAATCCAACCGGCACCATGCTCAGCGAAGCGGAAATCATCTCGTTCCTCGAAGCGGTGCCGAGCCGCGTCATGGTGGTTCTGGACGAAGCCTATGCGGAATACAACGTCACCGGCGAATATCCAGACAGCATCTCGCTACTGCAGAAATACGATAACATCGTGGTGCTGCGCACATTCTCCAAGATTTACGGACTGGCTTCCCTTCGGATCGGCTTCGGCGTAGGCCACCCCGATCTGATCCGTTCGGTGAATCAGGTACGCGAGCCGTTCAACACGACCGGGTTCGCCCAGAAGGCCGCCTTGGCCGCAGTGAACGACCAAGCGTTCATCGAGAGCTGCCGTGAATCGAATGCGAAGGGCATCCGGCAGCTGAATGCCGCTTTCGACAAGCTGGGACTTGCCTACTACGAAGCTCACGGCAATTTTGTCATGGTCGATGTGGCGCGTCCGGGCGCCGATGTATTCCAGTCGCTGCTGCGCAAAGGGATTATTGTGCGCCACGATCCAAGCTGGGGCTACCCGACGAAGATCCGCGTGACCGTAGGCAGCGAAGAACAGAATGAGAAGTTCCTGAAGGCGCTGGAAGCGGTACTTGGCGAAGTGGCGGTTTCATGACGAAAATTGCAATCTACGGCGTGGGGCTCATTGGAGGTTCCCTTGCCTTGTGCTTCAAAGGCAAACCGGGCCTGACGGTAGTCGGCCATTCCGGCAATCCCGCTTCGGTCGCCAAATACATGAGGCGTGGAGTAGTCGACCATGCTACGACTTCATTCGAAGAAGCGGCAGCGGATGCGGACTTCATCTTCCTCTGTGTACCTGTAGGCAACCTGGAGGAATACCTGCACAGGCTGGCTTCGCTTCCGCTCAAAGCGGGCTGCATCATTACCGATGTAGGCAGCACGAAGGCGTCGGTGTCCGCCTGCGCCTCGAAGCTTCAGCTTGCCGGAGCATGCTTTATCGGAGGGCACCCGATGGCGGGGAAGGAGAAGTCGGGTGTAGAGGCCGCCTCGTCGCTGTTGTTCGAGAATGCGTTCTATGTCTTGACGCCGGAGCAGGATACGCCCGCGGAGGCGTACGAGCGGCTCACGGCCTTACTGCAGCATACGAAAGCCCAGCTGGTCAAAGTAGAGGCGGGGATGCATGACGAGATCGTCGGCGCGATCTCGCATCTTCCTCATATCATCGCCGTTGCACTGGTCAATCAGATTGCGAAGTATAACGAATCGAACCCGCTGTACCGTGATCTGGCCGCCGGAGGCTTCCGCGACATTACGCGGATTGCTTCGAGTGACCCGATTATTTGGCGGGATATTCTCATCAACAACAAGCGGGTAGTGCTGCAGCTCCTGCAGGACTGGAACCAGGAGATCGCCTCGTTCATCTCCCTGCTAGAGGAGGAAGACGGCACAGGGATCGAGCGGGAGTTCCAGCTTGCCAATACATTCCGGAGCGAGCTGCCGGAGCGCCGCAAAGGCGTCATTCATTCCTTCTACGACATTTATATCGAAGTGCCGGATCATCCGGGCATCATCGGGCAGATTACCACGCTGCTCGGCAGCAACCGGGTGAATCTCAGCAATATCCAGATTATCGAGAGCAGGGAAGACGTTCCGGGCGTACTCCGGCTGTCCTTCCGGGAGGAACACCACATGGATCATGCGGTGGAACTTCTCAAAGAAGACTACGCGGTTCACGTGTAGTCTTCTTTTTTCTATTGAAGGGGAACAGCCTGCCAGTGGGAGAATAATTTCAAAATTAGGGGGAAACGTTTTCAAAAAAAAGTGTTGACTTATTGTAACCGTATACATATAATAAAAGTACAGTATGGTTTCTCTCCACTCCTATCCGAATAATGGCACTATGTGCAACCGCCTGATTTACTCAGGCGGTCTTTTTTTTGTCTGTACGGCATAGCTTGAAAGCGGCGCTTTTCCCCACCCGGCTCCCTGCCCGTTTGGTAATTCCAAGAAACATGTCGAGAAAGCAGGATTTTTCGTGCTTCGCATCGAAACTATAGAGGGCAAGTACTGTAACCAGAAATTTCTTCTGAACAGCGGTGCGATTTCTTCCTAATTATTTTTAAGAATACGCGCAACTTTTCTACTCCCCATGCAGTACAATGAGTAGCATCGCTGGGAGTAAGCAGGATTGTTCAAGGAGGGTCGCTTCGGCATGACCGATTCCCAGTTGATTCGAGAGATCAAAGACGGCAACGTCCAACTATACGATGAACTCATGCGCCGCTACGAGCGCAAGATTCTCGCTTTTATATTTCATATGCTGAAGAGCTCCCAGATGGAGTCGATGGCGGAAGACTTGTGCAACGAGACGTTCTACAAGGCTTACCGCAGTCTGCATTCCTTCAGGGAAGTGGAGGCCACCTTCTCCACCTGGCTCTACACGATTGCGCGCAATACCGTGCTCAGCGAACTGCGCAAACATAAGAATACGAAGGTTTCTTTGGAGCAAAGCGGATATACGCCTCAAACGTCGATTGAAACGCTGCCGGAGCAGACGGTGCTGCGCAACGAGAAAGTCTCACTCGTCCGGGATGCGATCAACAATCTGCCGGAGAAACAGCGTTCCGCGCTGATTCTGCGGGAATACGACCAGCTCGACTACCAGGAGATTGCGAACATACTCGGCCAAACGGTCAGTTCAGTGAAATCTTTGTTATTCCGGGCCCGGGCCAGCGTGAAGCTTCAGTTGGAACCATACTTTCTTGAACCTATTTTTGAGGAGTATGAGGGGATGAATGGCCGATGAAATGTGAAGACATCCATGAATGGCTTGGTATATATTGGGACTTGCCGCAGAATGATCCGGGCCGCGAGCAAGTGGACCATCATATCCGCTTCTGCCCGGATTGTGCCGAAGAGTTCCAGATCTGGCAGGAGAGCACGGAGCTGATCCGAACGGCGGCAGGGCAGGGGGAGCTGCCCGGACCGGCGGTATCCGTATCGTCGAACGTAATGAGCCGCATTTATGCGGACGAGTCCTGGCGTGTGCCTGTAAGCGAGAGGCTGTACGACTTTTCGAGCAAACTGCGGCGCAATGTAACGGCGCTCATCGGACTCAGTATTGCAGCTTTCCTGTTCACGTTCTTCCTCTCACTGAATGCCGATCCTGCCGCGCAGCATCATAAAGCGATGGAAGCGTCCATCTTCGGACGCATCGGTGATCCGGTGGCCGCGGCATCCGGGAGCGGCGAGTCGATGAACGTGCATTCCATGCCGACCGCCGTTGCTTCGCTGAAGGGCTTTAACGAGCCGTTCATGTATTCGGTCGGTCCGATTCATACGGTGCGCGACTACCTCCTATTCGTATCCCTTCTGGGGCTTACGGCTACGCTGCTTACCATGAACTGGCTGTTCCGCACAAGAAAATAGCAGGATCCGCTCCCAGTGGAATATACGAGACTTTGGAGACGATCAGAGCATGGGAGTGAAAGGGAATGACGATTCTCGGATTGATCCGGCACGGCACGACCGAGTGGAATCTGGAGGGCCGGATGCAGGGCCAGATGGATACGCCGCTTGCTGAGGTGGGACGCATGCAAGCCGAGCTGCTGGCGAAACGGCTGCAGGGAGAGTCTTGGGACGGAATCCTCTCCAGCGATTTGATCCGCGCCCGCGAAACGGCTGAGACGATAGCGCGCGAGACGGGCATCCCGCTGCTCGGCACCGATAAGCGTCTGCGGGAGAGGGCTTTCGGGGAGCTCGAAGGCACGACGCTGCAGGATAGAGTCACCCGATGGGGAGAAGGCTGGCGGGAGAAGGATCTCGGCATGGAGAAAGACGAGGAGCTCCTTGCCCGCTGGAATGCATTTTTGCTCGATACGGAGCGGGAGCATCCGGGGAAGCGAATCCTCGTGGTCAGCCACGGCGGTTATATTGCCCCGGTCCTCGCCCGGTTTCTCGGAAGAACGATTGAGGAGCATCTGAAGAATACGTCCCTGACCGTCATGGAACGGCTCGAAACGCAGTGGCGCTGCAATCTGTTGAATTGCACGATGCATTTGAAGGAACTCGAAGAGCGGGTCTGACCTGCAGTAATAATAGGCAAGCCTATGAATAGGAAGGCGGAGAGCGGACGGCGCTCTCCGCTATTTTTTGTGTCCACACGTTTAAAACCGGTACAAATTCCCATAATGAGTAGTAAGAAAGTGTGGCACCCGAAGTGCTGGAGGGACAAAGCATGAATCTTGCCGACATGTTGTGTTACGCGGATATTCATGAGCTCAGCCGCATTGCCGGCACCTATAAGTGCGAGTGCAACGGGCATTCCAAGAATGAACTGATCCAGTCGATCCTGTCTACGGTAGGCCGCAGGGACGTCTTCGAGCATCAGGTGGGCAGTCTGTCCATGGAAGATATCCGCTTCTTGAACTCGCTGCTCTTCGATACGCGGGACACCTTCTCGCTGGAGGAACTGACGGCGAGAGCTCAGCAAAGTCGATTCACAAAGGATGGTGATGACCAGCCGTGGAACCCACGGGAGTCCATCGTGCGCTTCAAACAACGGGGTTGGCTCTTCAGCGGATACTCCCAGCAGACGCGGTACTTATTCCAGGTTCCGGCGGATCTCAAGCGGCGCTTCATCGTTGTGCTGGCCAAGCAGTTCCGGGAGAAGCTGGTTACTACGGAAGAACCGCCGGTGTACCGGGATGAGCAGAAGCTGCTCCTCGAAGATATCTTCGTATTTCTTCAGTATCTCCGCGACACCGAAGTGGCGTTAACTGCGGAGGGCGTGATGTACAAGAGGAATCTATCCGGCATCCTGGATCGGTTCTCCGTAAGGGAAGAGCTCTTAGGGAAATCCGCGTGGAGATTCGGGTACGGCCGGATGTTCCGCGATTACCCGAACCGGTTCTCGTTGGTCTACGACTATTGTTACTACAACGACCTGATCTCGGAGCAGGGCGGACTGCTGACGCTGACCGATCATGGCCTGGCCAGGCTGCAGGAGGGACGGCGGGAGGACCCGGTTCAAGTGTACCGATTCTGGTTAAGGCTGTATAAAGGTCCGGTCCCCCCCCTGCAGTCGCTCGTCCAGTGGCTGAACCGCACCTGCTCGGAGTGGGTGACCTATTCGTCGCTTCTTGGCGTACTTGGCCCCTTAATCCGGCCGTTCTATTATGATTCGGCCGAATCCATTCTGGAGCAGCGTGTGGTCCGGATGATGATGCATCTCGGACTGCTGCGTATCGGTGAGGATCCCGCTCAGGGTCCGGTAGTCCGGATGACGAAGCTGGGCGCAAGCATCGTGGAAGGCACCTATGTGCCGGAAGAAGACAAGATTGACATCCCGTTTGACAAAGCTTGATCGCTCCTGATACAATCGCTCCATTTCAATCCGAAGCAGAGGAGTGATTGGACGCATGCTGCACAGCTATAACGGGATTTCCCCTAAAGTTCACCCATCCGTGTTCTTAGCGCCGGGTGTGCAAATTATCGGTGATGTCGAAATTGAAGAGGGCGCGAGCATTTGGTACAACACGGTGCTGCGCGGGGATTTGGCGCCGATTCGCATCGGAAGGCATTCGAATATTCAGGACGGCTGCATCGGCCACGTCAATACCGGCCAGCCGCTTCATATTGAAGAAGAAGTATCGGTGGGACATGGGGCCATCATCCATGGATGCCGTGTAGGTAGAGGCACATTAATCGGTATGGGGGCTATTGTACTGAACGGCGCCTCTATCGGTGAATATGCTTTAATAGGGGCGGGATCGCTCATTACCGAGAACAAGACGGTACCGCCGTTTACGCTCTCTATGGGATCTCCCGCCCGGACGGTCCGCGACCTGAGGGAAGCGGATCTGGAGCGGATGAAACGAACGATGGAAAGTTATTGCGTCAAGGGCGAGGAATACCAGAGAGGGTAGACTTAGGACCGCTCCTTGAACGTTCTACGACAATTCAGAACGGGGTTTGGAGGTAGGTTTTATGGGCAAAATGAACGTGACAGGTGACATGATGCTAAGTTTGCTCGCCGAGATGGTGTTGGATGAGGCGGTTCGCAGTTATAAGGAGCAGGCATTGACCCAGGAGATCGATGTGGCGCTGGCAACGGGAGACGAAGCCTCTTTTCTTGCCCTGACCACCGAACTGAATTCACTGCGCTCACTGGGGCATTAACCGACGGGTTTTCTTGGCCGCTTGCCGGATTTGCAGCCGGCCTCGGGACAGTAAGACATATGAACGCTGTTCATATGTCTTTTTGTTGTGTTACATTAGGGAGCGGCAAGAAAAACTTACGGAGGAGATATCATGAAGTTCAGTGAAATTTCGGAGGAGCAGTGGGAAGAACTCCGTCCTTATTTGGATACTTGTCTGCTTCCGCTGACGGGTCTTACAGGGAATGAATCCCCCTGGATGACGGCAAAGCTGCTTGAACAACTGCGGGACGCGCTCGATCTCGTGGAGATCCCGTTCCGGGGAAGAACGGTAACCTATCCGGCCCAACACTTTACGGCGGGCAAATCTGCCGCCGCGGAAGGGGAGCTGCTGCGGCAGATTTGCAGGGGGGTGCGAAGCGAAGGGTTCCGGTATGTCGTTCTGGTTACAGCGCAGGAGGAAGAGAGGCTGTCCTCTGCGCTGCTCGAGGCGGCGGAAGCGGACCGGATTCTTCGGTTTACGCCGCAGCGTTTGGCAGCGGAAGGGGCAGGAGCCAAGCAGGCGGCGGCCGAATTGCTGACGACGCTTTGGGCAGGATCCAATCCATAAGAAGCATGTATGAACTGTGAGATTATTGCAAATTCTATGGAAGAACCTGTTTACCGAAATGTCAAATTTCAGTTGTGACAATTTCGTTAAAAGTGTCTTGGAGGCTTCCTATTCCAAGCCGGAATGGCTCCTCTCCATTCTTGACGCACCCTATGACGTAAGCTATTATTAGTTATGTCCTAGTAAATGGTGTAAAGTTATGTCGAACGACTGATATATGTGGCAAAAGGGGGTAGAACGAGAATGAACGATCGCACGAATCAAGAATCGCAGCGTCATGGTGAGAAACCGGTTAAGCGTCGCGAGATGTCAAGACGCCAGTTTCTTTCCTACACCCTCGGTGGAGCGGGAGCTTTCATGGGTGCAGGCATGATAGTTCCGATGGTTCGGTTCGCAGTGGATCCGGTCCTTCAGCCTAAATCCCAAGCGGATTGGGTGAAGGTTGTGGAAGAAGCCCAAGTAACCGACGTACCGAAATCCTTCAAATTCAAAGTGCATCAGGTCGACGGCTGGTACGAGAACGATCCTGAGCTTGAAGCTTGGATTGCAAAAGGCAAGGACGGCAAAGTATTCGCTTTGAATCCAACCTGTAAACACCTTGGCTGCACAGTGAACTGGAATGCTAATCCGGAATACAAGGATCAATACTATTGTCCTTGTCACGGCGCTCACTACACGGCTGACGGCAAGAACCTCGCTGTCGCACCGCTGCCGCTCGATGAGTATGAAGTAAAAATCGAACAGGGCTTTGTATACCTCGGTCAGCTCGGTCCGAACAAACGGGTGTAATAAGGAGGCGTAGCATCAGATGTTTAAAAACGTCTATAACTGGATTGACGAACGTCTGGACATCACGCCGATATGGAGAGACGTAGCGGATCACGAAGTTCCGGAGCACGTTAACCCGGCTCACCACTTCTCCGCTTTCGTTTATTGCTTCGGCGGATTGACGTTCTTTATCACAGTTATTCAAATCTTGTCCGGTATGTTCCTTACCATGTACTACGTTCCGGACATTATCAACGCTTACGCGAGCGTAGACTACCTGCAGCACAAGGTAGCATTCGGCGTAATCGTCCGCGGCATGCACCACTGGGGTGCGAGCTTGGTTATCGTCATGATGTTCTTACATACCCTCCGCGTATTCTTCACGGGTTCTTACAAGGCACCCCGCGAGATGAACTGGGTTGTCGGTATGCTGATTTTCTTTGTTATGCTGGGTCTCGGCCTGACTGGCTACCTGCTTCCTTGGGATAACAAAGCGTACTTCGCTACAAGCGTAACCCTGAAGATCGTGGAATCGGCACCGTACATCGGTCCCTATGCGAAGACCTTCCTGCAAGGCGGCGAGATCGTCGGCGCACAGACACTTACCCGCTTCTTCGCACTGCACGTGTTCTTCCTTCCGGGAGCGCTGCTTGCCCTGCTCGCCGGTCACTTCTTCATGATCCGCAAGCAAGGGATCTCCGGTCCGCTCTAAAAAGCGGCACAGCTTGCTTGTTGCATCTCGGTTGTCATGAAAAATGAGAAGGAGGGGCGAATTGTGGCTCACGGTCCTAATAATGATGAAAAAATCGTGTTTGTCGGGGATTCGCGCGTACGCTCTAAAGCGTCCAAGCTGATTCCTCAAGATTTTTCAGCGTACCCCGGGAGATCGGAAGTATTCGTGCCGAACTTCCTGCTGAAAGAGTGGATGGTTGGCGTTGTGGTGCTCTGCGGAATTCTCGCTTTGGTTATGTCCGAAGCGGCACCGCTCGGCTATCCGGCGGACCCGACCAACACCCAGTTCATTCCGATGCCGGACTGGTACTTCCTCTTCATGTACCAGCTCCTGAAATATCCTTATACATCGGATAAATTTATCGTACTCGGAACGCTTGGTGTTCCGGGCGTATTGTTCGGCGGATTGCTGCTTGCTCCGTTCCTGGACACCGGCAAAGAAAGACGTTTTTACCGTCGTCCGATTGCATCGACACTTATGTTCCTCAGCCTTATTGCCGTTACGTATCTTACGATTACTTCTTGGTCCCACTACCAGCATGAGCTTAAGGAGAAGAACATCATCCCTGAGCACATCAAGCGGGAAGAAGAAATGCATGCAAGTAAGGGAACGGCCGGCGGTCAAGGCGGCGGCGCCAAGAAGCCTGCGGCTTCTGCTGCTGCGATCGTGGCTCCGGATGATCCGGCAGCAGCGATCTATCAGAAGTCAACTTGTATCTCCTGCCATGGCGGAGATCTCAAAGGGATGCCTTCTGCCAAGATCCCTGCCCTTCGCGGTGTAGGCGATTCGCATGACAAAGCTGCGATTCTTGGCATCATGAAGAATGGCCAAGGAAACATGCCTCCGCAATATGATGCTAACATCGGCAAAGGCTTGTCCGACGCCGATCTCGACAAGCTCGCTGATTGGCTTTCGAAGCAAAAAGCAGCACAATAAACGATTTAAAAACCTGGCCGTATTCATCGGTCAGGTTTTTTTCAAAGAGGGCGAAAGACAAGACATTCGGCAGTCGTATGAGTCTTAGGATGGAGACTGCTATAGGGAGGATTAGGCTTGGCTCCGTTTCGCTGGACCTATTGGTTTTCAAGAGCGTTTTTGACTAGCGGTTTCATGCTCTGGAGTCTGTTCTGGATTAACCTGCTGGGGACGGTATATGGTTATCAGTGGTACTGGAAGCAGCTCTTGTATACGACCCATGAAATGAACCTGGGATATCTGCTTCCCTTCGTTCCGGATAGTCCGACGGCGAGCTTATTCTTTACTATATTCATATGGTTTCTGATTCGGGACCGCAGAAGAGGGGGAGAGGCGCCATCCGCGCCTGTCGGTGCCTGGAGAGGGATCGTAGAAGTGTTCGCCCTGGTGACCTCTTTTAAATACGGAATATGGGCGGTGGCGATGATCTGGGCGGCCGCCTACCAAGGCGACGCTCCGGTGTGGCAGGATTGGATGCTGACCTTCTCCCATCTCGGCATGGCCGCGGAAGCACTGCTCTATGCGGCACTATACCGCTACCGCTGGATCTCCATTGTTCCGGTCGCCGCATGGGTTCTGCTGAACGAAGCCGTCGACTATGGGATGGGCGTCTATCCGTGGCTGCCCGAAGTACTGGAGGATGACCTGGTTTCTGTCGCCTTGTTCACGCTTGGCATGAGCGTGATCAGTATAGGGATCGCGGTAGCGGTGCGGTTATGGAATCGTACCGGAAAGCGTCCTGCCGGCTAAGGACAAAAGCGGTCTAAACCCGGACAAACCTCCATAAGATGTCCTAGGAGGGGATGACGGTGTTCGGTGACCGGAGAGGAAGAAGAATCGGCCTTATCATCCTGCTGGCGTGCTGTTTGCTGCTGGGCGCGGGCTGCAGCACCACCAGTACAGGGGAGCCGTCTGCCGGGGTTGAACCGACGGAGGCCCAGCGGCAACAGTTGGAATTATTGAACCAAACAGCGGAGGGAATGTATCAGAAGGTGCTGGCGGGAGATGTATCCGGCGGCAGAATGGCACTGGCGCAGCTCAGCGATCAGATTCCACAAATCCGCTTTGAAGGAATCACTACCGTAGAAGGCATGAATGCGCTGACGCAGACCTTAACGGAGACGAAAAAAGTGTTCCAGGCTGTCCGGTACAATCCGCTGCAGGGACAAACGGCGGCGACTAGGCTGAGGCTGGCCGCGGATGCTTTGATGAATAAGAACCAGCCGTTGTGGCTCGGGCATTACAAGACACTGCAGGATGATGTGAATGCGGTGGAAAAAGCCTCGGTAGAGGGGAATCGGGGGATGATGAAAGAGGGGGCCGACGCACTCAGGCAGCACGTGGAGGTGATTCACCCCTCGCTGATCATCTCGAGAGATGCGGCAGATGTGGCCCGATTGGATTCGCTCGTGACTTTCATCGGCAGTCAGACGGACGGGACGGCGGAACATATCCGCAACGTCCAGAATGCCGCTGCTCCGCTCCGGCAGACGATTGACAAGCTGTTTATGAAGAAAGAAACGACAGCCTATCTCCCCTACCCTGAACCGCCGCATCCGATCCTATGGACCTTGACCTTCGGTTCGGTGATCTTGGCTGCCCTTGCGTTCGCCGGGTGGAGGCTATCGAAGAAAGACGGGGGCCTTGTTCCCGTCCGGCGGGGCGGCGAAGAGACCTTCTAGGTTCCCTCCCCCGGCCGGTACAGGAACAGAAACAGCGGCTCAGCCATTAGGCTTGAAGCCTTCGCCTACGACATCGTGTACCTTCGTGATGATGAGAAACGCGAGGGGATCGATCGAGTGGACGAGGTCTTTGAGCCTTTTCATTTCGGTACGGGATACGACACAGTAGATCACGTTCTTGGGCTGGTTCGAGTACGCGCCGAAGGCCGGGAAGATGGTCGCTCCCCGGTCGAGCTCCCGGGTGATGACTGCGGCCACTTCCTCCGAACGGTTCGATATGATCGTGAAGGCTTGAGTGGCATAGGATCCTTCGATCATGACATCGATCAGCTTAGAAGCAATGAACACGGCCACGAATGTATAGAGGATCTTTTCGACCGGCAAGAAGAACACGGAGAGTCCGATGACCACTACATCGATCATAAGGATGGTCCGGCCGATGCTCCATCCTTTCCATTTGTGAGCGATTCTTGCAAGGATGTCCGCGCCGCCAGTCGTTCCGCCATAGCGGAAGACGATGCCAAGGCCCGTACCCAAGGTGACGCCGGTATAGGCAGCCACCAGGAATAGGTCGTTCTCCGTCTTGAAGGGTACGAGCCAGCCGGTATGGATGAGCTCTTCCATGATCCATAGGAAGAAAGAAACGGAGAGGGTACCGACCATGGTGTAGAGCATCGGCGTACGGCCTAAGAAGCGCCAGCCTACGAAAAACAACGGGACGTTCAGCAGCAGGGTGGAGATGGAAGGCTGCAGTCCGAAGATATATTTGAGCAGCAGCGCGATCCCAGTCACGCCGCCTTCCATAATTTCGTTCGGGATCACGAAATAATGAAGACCGAATGCATAAATGGCCGTGCCGAACAAAATCGGAATAATGGTTTTGATGATCGATTGGATATGTGCCATGATAGACCTCCCGGGAATCGGTCGGCATGGATGCCGGACCTACATAGAGATTACCCTATTATAGCAAAAATCATTTGTCATTCGGCCTTCTTTTGCGTTAACATGGTACTAATGTCCGATCCTGCGGACTGAACAATGGTGTAAGGTTGGTGAAGGCGATCTCATGGCCGATAAAACGCTAAAGGACCTCCAAACCGAGGTCGATGCATACATATCCCAGTTCAAAGAAGGGTATTTCCAGCCCCTTACGATGCTGGCCCGCATGTCCGAGGAGGTCGGGGAACTTGCCCGCGAAGTCAACCACAGGTTCGGAGAGAAGCCGAAGAAGCCGGGGGAGGAAGACAACTCCATAGAACTCGAGCTTGGGGATATTCTCTTTATTACGATTTGCTTCGCAAATTCGCTCGGGATCGATCTGAACGAGGCGCATGACAAAGTCATGCATAAATTCCGCACCCGGGATGCGAATCGCTGGACGAAAATCAACACCGAACCCGAAGCCTGAACATATGCTGTACCATCCCCCTGTTCGAATCCGGCTTAAGGTTTCGGACGAGGCGGCACCCCGTTGAGAGGAGAAGGCGGATGGACGGCGAAACGGCGATTCGTAAAGCTTACGAATCGATTCTGAAGCATGATTTCGAGCAGGCGGTCGCATGGTTCGAGAAGGCCATCGCGCTGGATCCGGCGCATCCCGCATATCATTATAAGCTCTCGATCACCTATGCTAGAAGCAACAAGCTGGAGAAAGCGATCGAGCATGCGCAGCAGGCGGTGGCGTTGGATGGGCATGACGAGCATTATGCGTTTCATCTGCAGCATTTGCAGGCGAAACGGCTGCTCTTCACGGCGGAGAAGCTGTTCGACGAACCGGAAGAACGCCTCTGGATGGCGGTCGAGCTGTTGAAGCAGGCCGTGGAACTTGATCCGCTGTCCGTGGAAGGGTTTCTCCTTCTCGGGATGGCCTATCACAGGCTGGGCGAGTATGCACACTCGCTGCGGAGCCTCAAAGAGCTCTTGAAGCTGGATCCCCAGCACGCGATCGGCCGGAGGTTGTACGCAGACTATGAACAAAAGTGGAAACAATATATGAAGAACGCTTCCCCTAGGGGAATGCAGCCCGAAAGGAACGAGAATTCTGATGAATGAAGTCATTACGGTAGCGGTAGCCGGCGCCAGTGGACGAATGGGGCGCGAAGTAGTCAAGATGGTGCTGGGTGACCCGGCACTGAAACTGGCGGCGGCTGTCGCCCGGTCTGTCGAAGGTCAAGATGCGGGGAAATTGGTAGGACTCGAGGCCTGCGGGGTTGAGGTAAAAGGCAGCTTGGAGCAAGCGTTGGCTGAGTCAAAACCTGATGTACTGGTTGATTTCACTACACCTCATTCGGTTGTCCGCAACACCCGTCTGGCCATTGAATATGGCGTCCGCCCAGTGATGGGGACGACGGGGTTCACTCCCGAAGATATCGCCGAATTGGACAAGCTGTGCCGCGATAAGGGAATCGGCGGACTGATCGCTCCTAACTTTTCCATCGGTGCCATTCTCATGATGAAATTCGCAGCGGAAGCGGCCAAGCATATGCCGCATCTGGAGATCATCGAGTATCACGGCGACCAGAAGCTCGATGCCCCCTCGGGCACGGCCATCAAAACGGCGGAGCTCATCTCGGAAGCCCGTCAGGAACTCCGTCAGGGGAATCCCGACGAGAAAGAGACGATCGAAGGATCACGCGGCGGGTATTACAACGGATTCCGCATACATAGCGTTAGACTGCCGGGGGTATTCGCCCAGCAGGAAGTCGTGTTCGGGGCTTTCGGCCAAACCTTGAAGATCCGTCACGATTCGTATGACCGTGCGGGTTATATGCCGGGTGTGAATACGGCGGTCAAGAAAGTCATGACCCATACCGGCCTGGTATACGGATTCGAGCATTACATGGACTAGCCGTCAGGAGGACACGGGAAGAGACCGGTAGTGCGGTTTCTTGACCGCGGTCCTCGTTTTGTAGGACGGAGAATCGCGGCACGAACGAATAACGAGCTTGGCTGGATACCGGAGAGGAGCAGGAAGCAGAGATGAGCATGAAGATTGCATTGATCGCGCATGACCGTAAGAAAGACGAGATGGTAAATTTTGTAACGGCATATGAAACGGTGTTCCAGCATCACGAGTTGTATGCTACAGGCACGACCGGCTCCCGGATTATGGAGCGGACGAAGCTGAGCATCCACCGCTTCATGTCGGGACCGCTGGGGGGGGACCAGCAGATCGGGGCTCTTGTAGCCACCAATGAGATGGATTTGATCATCTTCCTGCGTGACCCGCTCATGGCGCAGCCCCACGAACCGGATATTATTGCCCTGCTGAGGCTGTGCGATGTTCAGGGCATTCCTTGCGCCACCAATATTGCAACCGCCGAGATTCTGGTGAAAGCACTGGACCGCGGCGACTTCGGCTGGAGAGAACTCGTACATAAGTATAAGCCGGGGATCGACCATGAGTGATAGGCTGGATTTGTTGATTTTCGGTGCTCATCCGGATGATGCGGAGATCGGTATGGGCGGTACGATCGCCAAAGCGACGGAGCGGGGGCTGCGGGTCGGCATCTGTGACCTGACCCGGGCGGAGATGTCCTCCAACGGAACAGTCGAGATTCGGCAGGCAGAGGCCGAGGAAGCCTCCAAGAGCCTTGGACTCGTGCACCGCAGCAATCTGGGACTCCCGGATCGCGGGCTCGAGCTCAGGGCGGAGCTCGTCGACCGGATTGTGCTGGAGATCCGCCGCTGGAAGCCGCGTGCCGTGTTCGCCCCTTACTGGGAGGACCGGCATCCGGATCATATCGCCTGCAGCCGTCTCGTACAGGAAGCGGTATTCAATGCAAAACTGCGCAAGTACTTGCCGGAGGCTGAAGCGCATGCAGTACAGGATTGCTATTTTTATTTCATAAACGATGTGACGGTGCCGGATGTCATGGTGGATGTCAGCTCCGTCTACGAAAGCAAACGCGCTTCTCTGCGTGCGTACCGTTCCCAGTTCGAAGCGGCCGGCGCAGGCAATGATTATGTGGCCACCCCGCTCAATCAAAATTATCTTGAGCGAGTGGAAGCCCGGGACGCACTGCTTGGGCAAAAGCGTTCGGTAGTTTACGCAGAAGGGTTCATATCCAAGCTGCCTTATATGGCAGACTTATTGTAAGGAAGCTCGGCAGATAAAGAGGGGAGGCACCATCTTGAAGAACCGGCTAAAAATCGGAATTACCTGTTATCCTACCTTGGGCGGATCGGGCGTCGTAGCGACGGAGCTCGGCAAGCTGCTGGCGGAGAAGGGGCATGAGGTGCATTTTATTACTCACAGCATGCCTTTCCGTCTCGGGAAGTTCGACCGCAACATTTTTTATCACGAAGTCGAGGTTAACGACTATTATGTGTTTAAATATCCTCCTTATGACCTCTCGCTGGCCAGCAAGCTCGCTCAGGTAGTGAAGCTGCAAGAGCTGGATTTGCTTCATGTGCATTACGCCATTCCTCACGCGGTCTGTGCGCTGCTGGCCAAGCAGATGGTCGGCGACCAGCTCAAAGTCGTTACCACGCTGCACGGGACAGATATTACCGTACTTGCCCAAGATGAGTCGCTGAGCGATCTGATCGCTTATGCCATCAACGGCAGCGATGCGGTAACTGCGGTCTCCGATGATCTCATCCGTGAGACCCGGAAGCTGCTCGGGATTACGAAGGAGATCGACCTTGCCTATAATTTTGTGGACAAGCGCGTCTATTATCCGCGCGAGGTAGCTGCGCTCCGCAAAGAATTCGCCCATCCGGACGAAAAGATACTTATTCATATCTCGAACTTCCGTCCAGTCAAGCGGGTGACCGACGTAGTCGAGATCTTCGACAGGGTGAGGAAGGACGTGCCGGCCCGGCTGCTTTTCGTGGGCGAAGGTCCGGAGCTTTCCAAAGTGCTGTGCAAAGTGAAGGAGAAGGGTCTGCTCGACCGGGTGACCTTCTGCGGCAAGCAGGATGACGTCGCCCAGCTCCTCTCGCTGGCCGATGTGATGCTGCTTCCGTCGGAGAAAGAGAGCTTCGGACTCGTAGCTCTCGAAGCGATGGCCTGCGGCGTACCTACGGTGGCTTCGAATGCGGGAGGTATTCCCGAACTCATCACACATGGGGAGTCGGGGTATCTCGCCGAGATCGGCGATGTGGAGGCTATGGCGGAGTATGCGCGCAGGATCTTAACGGACGAAGCCCACGCTGCCAAGCTGCGGGAGGCCTGCCTCCACCGGGCAAGGTATACGTTCTGCAACGACGTGATTACGCGGCAGTACGAAGAGATTTACTATAGGGTGCTGGGCCGGCCGATGCCAGAGGATCTCCGGAAGAAGCCGCTCGAATGTTAAGGAAGCGTGCGGGAAGATGAGCAGACAGACCAAAGAAGCGGCACTGGGCATCATCAAGCGGCTGGGCGTGCAGGGGCACCAGGCTTACCTTGTCGGGGGCTGTGTCCGTGACGAGATGCTGGGCAGACCGGTAAAAGACTACGATATCGCGACTTCCGCAAGGCCGGAGCAGGTACAGGCACTCTTCGAGCGTACCGTGCCGACCGGTCTGCAGCACGGGACGATAACGGTCTTAGCCGGCCGCGAGCCGTATGAAGTGACGACCTTCCGCAGGGAAGGAAGCTACGAAGCGTTCCGCCGCCCGTCGGAGGTGGAGTACATCGACTCGCTGCTGGAAGACCTGCAGCGGCGCGACTTTACGATGAATGCTATGGCATTGGACTCGGAGGGGGTACTTGTCGATCCGTTCGGAGGCATGGACGATCTGCAGCAGGGGCGTCTGCGCTGCGTCGGCGAAGCCGAGGAGCGGTTCCGCGAAGACGCCCTGCGGATGCTGCGCTGCCTAAGATTTGCTTCCGAGTATGGCCTGCAGGTGGAAGGCATGACGTGGAAGGCCCTGCTCCGATCTATGCCGCTGCTGCAGCATATTGCGATGGAACGCTGCCGGATGGAACTCGAACGCATGTTCGGCGGCGCCGATCCGAACCGGGCGCTCTCTTTATTGGCTGAGAGCGGGGCTCTCCGCCAGACGAAGACGCCGCTCGAACTTGCGAAGCTGGACGAAGTTCCCGGAGGCTCGTGGCCGGATCTGCGTGAACTTCCCTCGGCGGATGAGCGGATCGTACTCTTGTTCCTCCGGCTCGGGTTGTCTTCCTCGGAACTGCGGGAGGACATGAAACGGATGACGTTCTCGAATGCACAGATAGAGGCGGCATACAAGACGGCGGAAGCGCACCAATGGCTTTGCGAGAGGGCATGTGCGGATTACACGGATAACGCTGCGAGGGAGGCCTGGCTTCGGGCATCGCTGCGGACCGGAAGAGAGGCCTTATACCGGCTGAGACGGATCTATACATTGGATGGCGAGCGTCTGCCGGGCTTGGCTGATGGAGAAGGCGGAGCGAACGCGGCGGCGTACCTTCGCGCCTGGATCCATAGCGGTGAAGCTTGGCTGGAAGCCATGCCTGCGGGAAGTCTTAAAGATCTGGAGGTCAGCGGACAAGAGGTGGTCCAGCATTTGGAGACGAAGCCGGGTCCTTGGACCGGCCAGGTGCTGAACCGACTGCTCGAGGAGGCTGCCCTTGGCTGGCTTCCTAACGAGAAGAACCGGCTGCTCTCCGCGGCGAAGCCGATATACGAATCTTTACAGAAGAAGGGACGCACATGACTGAGCGTTTAGTGGAGCTGCTCGAAGCATCCCCAGGAGAATTTGTGTCCGGCGAAGAGATCAGCGAGAAGCTGTCAATCTCCCGCACGGCGGTATGGAAGCGGATTGAGAAGCTCCGTGAAGAGGGGTACCGCTTTGAAGCCGTACCCCGCAGGGGGTATCGGCTCATTGGCAAACCCGATAAGCTGGACCCGGCCGCCTTGGCCGGGCTGCTGCAAACCGAAGTGTTCGGCAGGAGGATTCACTACTATCAGGAAGTGGACTCCACACAGACGGCGGCGCTGGCTCTATTGGCGGAGGGAGCGCCTGAGGGTACGCTCGTAGTGGCCGAGAGACAGACTGCCGGACGGGGACGGCAGGGCAGACCGTGGATTTCCCCTAAAGGCAAAGGGCTGTGGATGAGTCTCGTGCTGAAGCCATCGGGACTACCGATCTCCTGCACTCCCCAGCTTACGCTGCTCGTAGCCGTGGCGTTAAGCCGCGCGGTCCGTGCCGAAACCGGACTGGAAGCCGGGATCAAATGGCCGAACGATCTGCTGATCGGCGGCCGCAAGATTTCCGGGATTCTGCTGGAATCGAGGGCGGAAGATGCTAGTCTGCAGCACATCATTGCGGGTGTCGGCATAAGCGTGAATCTGACGGCAGAGGATTATCCGGAGGGGCTCCAGGAGACCGCGACCTCCCTGGCGATCGAAGCAGGACGGCCCATCGACCGCCCCCGGCTTCTGACTCGGTTCCTGTTCGAATGGGAGCAGTTGTACCGGCTCTACATGGAACAAGGCTTCGCGCCCATCAAACTGCTGTGGGAAGCCTTGACCATATCCCTGCACCGGACAATCCGCTGTCGTACACCTCAAGGATTTGTAGAAGGCTACGGGGAGGGAATCGACGAGTTCGGTGCTCTTCTCCTTCGTCTTCCGGATGGAACCATCCGCCGTTTGATTTCGGGGGATGTCGAATTTAGATGACATCGCACGTAATTTTTGGTATAATCATGATGTTGGAGGCGGTATCTTCACGGAGCTGCACTTCACGCATGTTGTCCTTTCACTGATTCCTATCATCCACAACTTCATAGCAGCACCCAGCAATATGTCGGATTCTGCTCTGAGCCCTTCGGGGACCGAGACAGAAGGATCATATGATGAGTTCAACATGTGAACCTTTCGCCTCGGTATCTTCTTTTTGATACCCGGCCGGAAGGTTTTTTTGCTTTGTGCCATACTACTTTTATGAGATGGGTGCCGGTTTCAGCGTGTGGCGAACGCCGTAAGCCGTCACCCCCCCCGGAGGTGCTTATCCATGTCCAACCGCAAACCGGTAACAACAGCCAAGCTGCAGAAGATGAAGATGGACGGAACGCCGATCAGCGTCATCACCGCTTATGATTATCCTTCCGCTCTGCTGGCGGATCAGGCGGGAGTGGACGTCATCCTCGTCGGCGATTCGCTCGGCAACGTCGTTCTTGGCTACGAATCGACGATTCCCGTGACCCTCGATGACATGGTCTACAGCACCAAAGCGGTGACCCGCGCCGTCCACTCCAGTTTTGTCGTAGCGGACCTGCCGTTCATGACCTATCATGGGAGCCTGGATGCTACGCTGGCGAACGCCGCCAGACTGATGCAGGAAGGCTTGGCGAAGGGAGTCAAGCTCGAAGGCGGCGCCGAGATTGCGCCTGCCGTTCGCGCACTCGTGCAGGCCGGCATCCCGGTCATGGGTCATCTCGGACTGACGCCGCAGTCGATCCATCAGATTGGCGGCTTCAAAGTGCAGGGCAAGACGTCCTCCCAGGCCCAGAAATTAATCGACGATGCCTTGGCTCTCCAGGAGGCGGGGGCCTTCTCGATCGTCCTGGAGCTGGTAACAGACCAACTCTCGGCTATCGTGACCGAGAAGCTGGATATTCCGACGATCGGCATCGGCGCGGGTGCGGCCTGTGACGGACAGGTGCTGGTCTACCACGACCTGCTCGGATACGGGGAAGAATCCCATCCGAAGCGGTTTGTGAAGACTTATGCGAATATCGGAGAGATCATCCGCTCCAGCATCCGCCAGTACGTGGAGGAAGTGAAGGACCGCAGCTTCCCAGGACCCGAGCATGCCTTCCATATGGACGACGAAGCGGCTGCTGCGCTGTATGGAAGCGGCGGGGCTGCACAGAGGGCGTCCGAACCGGAACCGGAATCCGAACCGGAGAAAGTGCCCGTGAAATAAATACGAACGGAGCAGGTAGCTATGGAAACCGTAAAGCATATCGATAACCTTCGCCAGACGCTGCGAACGAAGAGGGAGCAGCAGCCAGCGCTGCGAGTCGGATTTGTTCCGACCATGGGATTTTTGCACCGGGGGCATGCGTCTCTGCTGGAGACTGCACGCAAGGAGTGCGACTTTGTCGTTCTGAGCATTTTTGTCAATCCGCTGCAGTTTGGTCCGAATGAAGATTTTGAGCGTTATCCGCGCAATGAAGAGAAGGACCTTGCACTGGCGGAAGCCTCCGGCGTGGATCTGGTCTTCTTCCCGCAGGTGGAAGAGATGTACCCGGCGGCCACCAAGACCATCGTATCCGTTTCCGGAGTCACCCAAGGGCTTTGCGGTGCTTCCCGCCCGGGTCATTTTGACGGCGTGTCGACGGTGGTGACCAAGCTGTTCAACATCGTTCAGCCGGACCGGGCTTACTTCGGATTGAAAGACGCCCAGCAGGTGGCGGTGATCGAACAGATGGTGTACGATCTGAATATCCCCGTAACGATCGTCCCGTGTCCGATCATCAGAGAGGCCGATGGATTAGCGCTGAGCTCGCGCAACGTGTACCTAAGCGACGAGGAACGCCGGCAGGCGCTGGTCCTGTCCGCATCGCTTCAAGCGGCGGAGAAGGAGGTCGAGGAGCAGGGCGCCTCTATTTCTGCAGCCAAGCTGATGGAGAGAATACGGGAAGAGATCGGGCGGGCGCCGCTCGCCGATATCGACTATGCGGAAGTATTGACTTATCCGGCCCTGGAAGCCTTTGAGACGCTCGAAGCGGGGCAGCGAATCATTATAGCTTTGGCGGTACGCTTCGGCCGTACGCGCTTGATCGATAACCGGATCCTGGAGATCCGGTAAGGGAAACGAATTTCGTAATCATCTGAGGAGGCGGCGCATCATGTTTCGCACGATGCTGAAATCCAAAATTCACCGGGCTACGGTGACCGAAGCTAATTTGAACTATGTGGGGAGCATTACCATCGATTCCGATCTGCTTGATCTGATCGATATGCTGCCCAACGAGAAAGTCCAGATCGTGAACAATAACAATGGGGCCCGGTTCGAGACATACATCATTCCAGGCCCCCGCGGCTCCGGTGTCGTATGTCTGAACGGCGCGGCGGCGCGTCTTGTCCATCCCGGCGATACGGTCATTATTCTTTCTTATGTCATGCTCTCCGATGAAGAAGCGCGCAAGCATGTGCCGCAAATTGCCATCATGGGGGAGAACAACCGGGTGGTCTCCGTGCTGAAGGAAGAAATTCATTCCACGGTGCTGTAGGCTTGAATGAAACGGGACGGGGAAACGCACAATGTAATTACAGTAGACGAAGCGTAAGGTGGGATCAGCCGTGTTCAAACATCTTTTTGCTTCCATGAACGAGATGCTGAGCGAAGTCATGGCGGAGTACCCGTCCTCCACCGGCGTGAAACGAAGAGAGCTGCAGGAAAAGCTCCGTGCGCTGAAAGCCATGAGTGACGCTTGCATTGAAGAGTGGCTGCAGTTCGAGGAATCGATGGGCCAAGGGATGCGTACAGCCGGCATGACGTTAAGCGGAGGAGATCCGCTGGACCCGGAGCTGGCAGGCAAACGTACGGAGCTGTTCATCCGGGGCCAAGGCTTTTATAAACTTCATATGTTTGACGAGGCGATAGCGGAATTCGGGGAATTGATCCGGCTGCAGCCCGATTTTAATTTGGCCCGGATCTACCTTGCAATGTCTTATTTGCGCAAAGGTGAAATGACCGAGAGCTACACCCACTTTCAGTTTTTGTCCCAGCTGACGGAGAACCAACAGATCAAAGCCATTTCTTATAATGCGATGGGCTGCATTCAGGCGCAGCAGCAGAATATGGACAAAGCCTGTGAATTTTTTAATATGGCTTACCGGACCGACCCGGCCAGCGTACAGCCGCTTCTGGAACTTGGCGTATGCAGCGAGGGCGGCGGGGGATTGCACTTTGACATTGCCCCCAGCCGCGAGCCCCTGTAGAAGTTCCCTCTAAGTTTGCTATTCCCTTTTGCCCGCAAGATTGGTATTCTAAAAGGGAGAGTGGGAATGAAGGGATTGACACAGCACCTATGAAATTTGCGGTTCTGGATTTTGAAACGACCGGGAGCACGACTGCGGATCGAATAATCCAAGTCGGGCTCTTTATTATAAATGACCAAGAAATTACGGCCAGGTATACTTCTCTCGTAAACCCGGGTATGAGTATACCTGTTGTCATTACAACGCTTACGGGGATTACCGACGAGATGGTGCAGGATGCCCCCTCACTGGATGCCGTCATGGCCGAAGTGGTACCCCTTCTGGAGGAGTCCGTTCTTGTCGGACATAACATCGGCTTCGATCTCGCTTTTTTGCAGCGGGCGTTGGATGAAACCGGGTATTTCCCGTTTGACGGCCGTGTGCTTGATACCATGGACGGTCTCCGTGTTCTCTTCCCTGGCCTCGGCTCGCTTCAATTATCGATGGCCTGCAGCGCACTCGGCATTGTCCACGAACGGCCTCATCAAGCCGACAGCGATGCCGAAGTCACGGCAGCGATTTGGATTCGCTGTATAGAGCGGTTTCAAGAGATGCCGCTGCTCACGCTGCAGCGGATGGAGATGGTGTTTGCCGAGTCCGCAAGCGATTTTGGCTGGTTCGTACAAGAGATGCTGCAGTATAAAGAACTGCATTCGCCCTTGGATCCGGAGGCGGACCGGTATTTCAGACAGTTCGCTCTGAATGTGGAAGAGTGGGGAGATGAGGAGCCGGTGCGGGAGCCGCAGGATGCTGCCCTCCTGCCGGATGACTTCGGCGCATTCTATGACGGTCTGAGGGATACGCTGCAACAAAAATTCTCAGCCTACGAAGAACGCGAAGCCCAAGTGCAGATGATTCATGAGGTCGAAGAAGCTTTCGAGAAGAGCAGGCACCTTATCATTGAAGCCGGCACGGGAACAGGCAAATCGCTCGGCTACTTGATTCCCTCTCTATACTATGGAATCAAACACGAAGAGAAGGTGATCGTGTCCACCCACACGATCAATCTGCAGGAACAGCTCCGTGAGCGGGATATCCCGCTCCTCCATGAGCTGTTCCCTGTCGGGTTTGAAGCGGCTGTCCTCAAAGGCCGCAGCCATTACCTGTGCCTGCGCAAATTCGAGCAGAAGATGAATCTGCTGGATTTCGAGCAGGGGAAGGAGGACCGGGTCACGGCCTCCCAAATGCTCGTGTGGCTCGGTGAAACGAAGAACGGGGATGAAGAGGAACTCCATCTCGCAGGACGTGGACGGTCGTTCTGGCACTCGGTCGCCAGCGATACCGAATCGTGCCTGAACCGGGCCTGCCCCTGGTTCAAGCGCTGCTTCTACCACCGGGCACGTCACCATGCCAATGGAGCAGATGTCATTATAACGAACCACTCTCTGTTGTTCACGGATACGAAGGCCGAGAACCGTCTGCTTCCTTCCTATAAGCACCTGGTGATTGACGAAGCGCATCATTTTGAAGATGTGGCAGGCAAGCACTTGGGTATCGAACTTCATTACCACGGATTATCGAATGCAATCTCCTGGCTGTACAAGGACAGCCGGACCGGCCAGTTGTCGGCCCTTCGGTTCCGTCTGCAGCGTCATGAGGACGAGAAAGCCCAGGCTTGGTGCGTCTTGATCGATCAGGCGGTGGAGAAGCTGCTTGAACTCCGGGAAGAATGGGAGGGCTTATCCGAGCTCCTGTACCAGCTTCTTGCTTCACGGAGCGATCCATCCCAGCAGCAGGAGGGAGGCTCTCTTGTATACCGTCTCCGGAAGGAGAGCCTGCCGGCAAGTTGGGACAAGCTGGAGCTGCTTGAAGAGAACATGATGCTTCACTTCAATGAAACGCTGAAGAAGGCCGAACGGCTCGTTACGGATCTGAAAGAGGTACAGGACGACTACGATGTCCAGGGTGTGCTGACCGACCTTAGCGGTTCCATCAAGGAGCTGAACCGGCAAAGAGATGCGCTTCATTTCTTCATGACGATGCCGGACGAGAATTATGTGTACTGGATAGAAGCGGGGCTTTTCAACAAAAACCGCTCCATACAGCTCTCTTCCGTACCGATCGACGTGAGTTCGATGCTCCAGCAGCAGTTCTTCGGCGTCAAAGACAGTGTGATCCTGACTTCCGCGACCTTGTCGGTAGGCAAGTCGTTCGATTATACCTGCGAGCAGTTAGGGCTGAAAAAGGATGAGAACGAAGGCCACCTGCGAACGGTGCAGCTGCCATCTCCGTTCAACTACCGGGAACAAGCACTCGTCGTCATTCCAAGAGACTTTCCTACCTTGAAAGGGGCTGCAGGCGAGAAGGATTTCCTGGACAGGCTCATTCCTTCCCTTGCCGAAGTGGCTCTTCAGACGCGTGGACGAATGCTCGTTCTTTTTACTTCGAACCGTATGTTGAAGCTCGCCCACGCCGGTCTGAAGGACAGCCTGGCTACCTTCGGCATAACGGTACTTGGGCAGGGAGTGGACAGCAGCAACCGGAGCAAGCTGACAAGAATGTTCCAGAAGAGCCCGGCCTGTGTTCTGCTCGGAACCAGTTCATTCTGGGAGGGCGTCGATATTCCAGGAAGTGCACTGACGTGTCTGGCGATTGTCCGGCTGCCTTTCCAACCGCCCAACCATCCATTGGTGGAAGCGAAGACGGAGAAGCTGAAGCAGCGCGGCATGAATCCGTTCATGAAGCTATCGGTTCCCCAAGCCGTGATCCGGTTCAAACAAGGCTTCGGGCGTCTGGTCAGAACAGCAGCGGATAAGGGAATCGTCATCATCTATGATACACGCGTGATCGATACCCAGTATGGGAAGTATTTTCTGTATTCACTCCCGGGTCCCAAGATCGAGCACATGAACGCGGGCCAGCTTGTGCCTAGAATAAAGCAGTGGATGGGTGAGAACGAAGCATGAAGACGATGAAAATATCGGAAGCGGTCGTCCGGAGGCTGCCTGTCTACCTTAGATTTCTGAACGAACTCAGCAAGAAGAATGTCCAGACCGTCTCTTCCCAGGATCTCGGGGTGAAGCTGGATTTGAATCCGGCCCAGATCCGCAAAGACCTGGCTTATTTTGGGGAATTCGGCAAAAAGGGCATTGGGTATGATGTGGATTACCTTATCGAGAAAATCCGCCAGATCCTGAAGATCGACAAAGTAATCCCTGTCGCCTTGGTAGGAGCAGGAAATCTGGGACGCGCCTTGTGCAACTATAACGCCTACCTTAGGGACAACATGAAGATTGTGGCGGTATTCGATGCTCAGGAGACCAAGATCGGCGAGTCGATCAATCATCTCAAAGTAAAATCGATGGCGGAACTGAACGATGTGATTCGGGAAGCGAAAGTCCGCATAGGCATCATTACCGTGCCCGCGGCCGAGGCGCAGCAGGTTGCCGACCGGTTTGTGGATGCAGGTGTGGAAGCCATCTTGAATTTCGCTCCGCTCATCATCAAGGTGCCTTCGGACATACGCATACACCATGCGGATTTCACCACGGAGCTGCAGAGCTTGGCTTATTATCTGGACTAATATTCCTTTACATGGACCAACAAGAAAAAAGCCCGGAGCGCGATGCGAGGCCACTGAAGAACTAACGCTTTTTCATCGGGAGTCTCATAGAAGTTACAAAAAAGACATCTGCCTCCATTTTTTAGGGAGCAGATGTCTTTTTTAATGGCTCAAAACGGGTTTGCCCGA
>NZ_JAQAGY010000007.1 GCF_027533645.1 Paenibacillus caseinilyticus | reverse complement strand
GGGCTGAAGAGTTTGCTTTCTCGATATCTGGAACTTCGTTAACCTTTTGAAACCGCCGTATGCGGACCCGCATGTACGGTGGTGTGAGAGGACGGGGGCTAGGCGCCCCCTCCTACTCGATCGAGAGCAGCCTTACTTTTGGAAGGTGCGCTCATAATCCTCGAATCGGATTTTGCGGATCTGCCTGCGGTCGGAGGTTCTTACGATGATGCCTTCGGACCTGCCCGCCGCATCCAGGCCCACTTGAGTGCGCTGGAACCCGTTCAGGAAGGAGAACGTGTCCTCGAGTGTGACGGGAAAGTCGGAGCCTGCCCGTTTCGTCAACAAGGGGGCGGAGGGAAGCTTCAGCTTGTCCAAGAATTCCACTCTGGCATCCTCAGCGTAGAAGGGCTGATGTCCATGCTCGCGCCATTCCGCCAGTTTTTCCTGCGGCTGCCCGAGCAGGCGGTCCAGCGTGTCCGCATCCAAAGAGAAGACGTCAAACACCCGGCTGCCCTGCGTATTCGTGCCGGTATACTGTTTGGCCGCTTTCGTTTTGCCGCCGTAGGATTCCTGATAGATTACGGTTAAGGCCCAATTCCCGTCCGAAGACAGTTCGTTCATGACCCTCTCGGCCAGTGGTTTCAGAAAATCCGCGATATGCCCGTACGGATTCCCGATCCGGTCTCCCTTGGCATATAGCAGCTCTTCCCTTGATCCGATCAGATAATCGATGTCACCGTGCTTATTCTGGAGCAGAATAATCCGGGCGTTCTCACCGTCGACTTTCTCGTACACGTATACATCTTCGGCTATTGAGAAACCAGTCGCCCCCGATAAGGAGGGGGTTAGCCTTCCCCGTTCACCCAGTTGGTGATAAGTAAGAATACTTGGATATTTGGTCAATGAGTTGATTTTCTTCAAATCCATAGTGACGTCGGGCTCCTTTACTTGGATGATACCGGTCTTGGCGATGCCTGAGACAAGGACCGGAACGAGATGCAGGTCTATGCTCGTTTGCCCTCACAGCCGGCATCGCCGCTGCTGTTTTTACTGATCAGATACCGAAAGAAACAGAGCCTCCTTTCGCTGTATGTACGCGCTCTTTCCGTTGAAGAGGTATAACTAACTTTATGGTCATGTAGAGAAAATGGCAAGTCCTCATGGTTCGTATCATTTGGTCTCCTCAAACCGTTCCGATTAAATGGAAAAGAGAAGTTACAATGTAACATTTTCTCAGATACTATCGTTTATTTAAATGGTATATTTACAAAATAATGGCGGAGGTAAACGTGAGAAAATTCTCAAAGGTTGCTATGATGACGATAATGGTCATCGACTCGGAGCACGGCGGAACCTTTATTAGGATTGGAGATGCATGAATGATTCGAAAAATCAGTGGATCGCGGGAGAGACATTCCGGATGTTAAAACCCAATAAAGTAACGGTCATCTTTATAGTCGTAGCTATCCTTGCGGCGGCTGCCATTTTTACTGCCACTACCGCGACTCCAGATCACGGAGTAACAGCACACCGTGAGGTGGAAGGTAATGGGTTGAAAGAAGTTAAAGTAGATAAAGAGTGGGGCATATCCTTTAGCGGTCAATCGACGTCTACCCACATGTTTAC
Source organism: Paenibacillus caseinilyticus (assembly GCF_027533645.1). Taxonomy (GTDB): domain Bacteria; phylum Bacillota; class Bacilli; order Paenibacillales; family NBRC-103111; genus Paenibacillus_G; species Paenibacillus_G caseinilyticus. The sequence continues at coordinate 300,657 of NZ_JAQAGY010000007.1, read as the reverse complement.
GATTAATCCAGATTTCGGTCATGTTAAGCTGCATGTGCAAAACACAGGTCCCACAAGTTTCAATATAAACGTATCACATAGATCATCCGGTACATCTTATTGGGCAACAACTGTTCCGGGAAATAGCTCTGCTACGTGGTTTAGTTGGGACAAGTTCCCTCAAGGTATGATGAGTGGTGATTACAGCGTGGTCTTCTCAGGCGGCAATTATGACGCCATTGGCACTTACTGGGGGAAGGCGGCCAACAAACCCGAGGTTATTATAAACGAATGAACCGCCGTGTGGGGCAGACTGTGCGGAGTCATATAAGTCATTACGCTAAAGGAAGTAATACATAACAGGTTACTAAGACAGCGCCGGCATGTACTAAGCAGCAACAAGCCTTCTGCACGTGGTGTTTAATAAGCAATGGAATGACCGTCCGGGCCCTGAAACCCAGTAGGACGGCCATTTCTGTTTATGCGTCAGCGGAAGAGTAACGTTTCGAATCATTCCTATATATCTATTTAGGAGGACATCTGCGTGCGCTGGGTTTTCATATATACATGATGCAGACTATCCTTCATTCTTTGATAGATTGATATATGTTGCAAAAAACTACCCTTTAACGGCAGCGATCTTAGTGGTTAGCTTCTTTTAAATTCAGGCAGGATTTGATCAATTAATAGAACGGGAATATAAAACTATCAAAGTAAACATAGCACAACATGCAGGCAGGGGGGCAGATCGCCGTGCGGAAGTCGCTACAACAAGAGGCCCCTTATCAGGTGCCTCTTGTTTCGTCTCAGCCCACACTTTGACCTACTTGCGATGGCGCGGAGAGTAGACGACCTAGCATATCCATGCTCCGCGCGGAATAAGTATCATTGAAAATAGCTTGGCGGAGGAGGGAGTCAGGTGACGCATCAGGTTCGCGAAGATGAGGCAGCGGCCATCCTGGGGATTGGCACCGCCCTGCCGGCGGGCCGTCTCGACCAGTCCGTAGTGCTGCAGTCATTATCGGAGGCGCTGCAGGATCGTCCGGAGGTGTTCCGCTGGGCAAGGCGCATCTTCAGGCAGTGCGGCGTGGAGACCCGTTACACGTGTGAGCCGCGGCTGCTTCCCCACGATGGCGGCAACCCTTATTTGTCCATGATGGACGGTTCCAAAGTCCCGACTACCCGCGAGCGGATGGAGATCTACCGGCGCGAAGCGCTGCCGCTCGCCGTGCGTGCGGCGCGCAAGGCGCTGGCGGACAGCGGTACGGAAGCAGCCCGGATCACGCACTTGCTTACGGTGAGCTGTACAGGGCAGTACCTGCCCGGGCTCGATGCCCAGATCGTCCGCGAGCTCGGTCTGTCCGCCCGCACGAACCGGATCCCGCTTCAATTCCTGGGCTGTGCGGCCGGACTCAAGGCGGTGAGCCTCTCGCGGCAGCTCTCGGCAGCCGACCCGTCCGTAAGAGTGCTGGTCGTCTGCGTGGAATTATGCACGCTGCATATCCAGCCTTCCTTGGACCGGGAGGACTTGTTCGCGGCATCCTTCTTCGGGGACGGGGCATCTGCCTGCGTCATCGGCCGCCCGGGACGGGAACCGGCGGGGAGAGGTCTCTTCCGGCTCGACGGTGACCAGAGCGTGCTGTTCCCGGATTCGGCCGAGGCGATGACCTGGCAGGTGGGGGATTATGGGTTCGATCTGTATCTCTCCACGCACATTCCCGCGCTCCTCGCCAGGCATCTGCCGGAAGCGGTGGAGCATTTCATGGATGGGGCCGCGTCTCCGGGCTTCTGGGCGATCCATCCCGGAGGAAGAGGGATCGTCGATGCGCTCGAGCGCCTCTTCGGACTTACGGATGAACAAACCTCGCACAGCCGGGGCATTCTCCGGGACTATGGCAATCTATCGTCCGCTACGATCTTGTTCGTGCTCGAAGACATCCGATTGAACCTGCACGGTCAAGGCAGAGGTCTTGCAGCAGGCGCAGCGCTCGCGTTCGGCCCGGGCCTAACGGCCGAGCTTGTCCGGCTGACGTATGTGCCGGCCGAAGTCCCGGCTGCTGCAGAGGGGGAGGACGCCTATGTATGATGCGCTGAAGGAACGGCAGGTCCGGCCGGAGCTCATGGACGACTTCACGGGAGGCGGAGCTGAGCTGCGGGAAGCCCTCCGGCACCTGCGCAGGCTGAACCGGGTATTCCGGGCTGCCGCGCCGGTGCTGTATGGGGTCCGGCAGCTGTGGGAAGCGGCCGGCCGGCCGGAGAAGCTGACCGTGCTGGATGCCGGAGCCGGCTCGGGGGATGTCAATCTGAAGCTGCTCCGGTGGGCGGAGACGGCCGGCACCGAGCTGCGGATCATACTGGCGGACGTGACGGAGGAAGCCTGTGCCGAGGCCTCGGTCTTGTACCGGGACGAACCCCGGGTGGAGGTGCGGCGCTGCGACGTGCTGTCTCTTGGCGAAGGGTGTGCGGATATCGTGACCGGCTCGCAGTTCCTGCATCATTTTGACCGGAAGGAGCTTCCGGAGGTGGTTCGCGGGATGCTGCATGGAGCGAGGTACGGGGTTGTCATTAATGACATTCACCGCCACTGGATTCCTTGGGCTGCGGTATGGGCAGCTTCGCGCCTCCTCTCCCGCAACCGGTATATCCGGCACGACGGTCCGCTCTCGGTCACCAAAGGGTTCCGGGCGGAGGATTGGGAGTATCTGCGGGCGGAGCTCGCCTTACCGGCATTTCACTGCCGCTGGATGCCTCTGTTCCGCTACGCGGTGGTCATCGGCAAGCCTTTATCCTGCTTCCCCGAAGAGGGGGAGTGAAGCGATGAACCGGGTATGGGATGCGGCGGTCATCGGCGCCGGGATCGGCGGCTCCGCCGCGGCCATGGCGCTGGCCCGCCAAGGGTGGGACGTCCTGCTGCTGGATGCCCGGCGGTTCCCCCGCCACAAGGTCTGCGGGGAATTCCTCTCGCCGGAGTCCCGCAGCATGCTGCAGGCGCTGGGATTCGGCGAAGCCGCAGCCTCGCTCGGACCGGTAGAATTGGACCGGGCGAGGCTCTTCTGGGGGGAAGGGGGGCCGCTTACGCTCCCGCTTCCGGGGAAGGCGCTCGGCATCTCCCGGTATGCGCTGGATCCCGCCCTTCACGCAGAGCTGCGCAGGGCGGGGGGCACGGTGCTCACGGGCGCCCCCGTAACCTCCATGCAGGCGGAGGGGGACGGGTACCGGATTGAAGTCAAAGGGGCGGCGGGCAGGCTGGTCCTCCGTGCCCGGACGGTCATCGGTGCCTGGGGCGGTGGCGGCTCCAAGCTGTCGGGCGGACGGGCTCCCGTATCGGATTTTATCGGCGTCAAGTCGCACCTCACGAACGTTGCCGCAGACTCTGCCGTGGAGCTGTATGTCGTCCCGGGCGGCTATATCGGCATCGCCCCCGTCGAGAACGGCGCAGCGAATGTCGCCGCCCTGCTGGACAAGACAGCCTTCGCCGCAGCGGGTCTCAGCGCCGGGGAGCTGCTTCTCGCGGCCGCAGCGGGGCACCCGCAGCTGCGGGAGAAGCTCGCAGCGGGAGCCGCCGTTCCGGGGACGGAGGCGGCGGTTATTCCCCGCCTGGGCCGCAGGCCCAAGGCATGGGACGGCTGCGCCCTTGTAGGGGACGCGTGCGTGACGATCCCGCCCTTGTGCGGGGACGGCATGTCGATGGCCCTCCGTTCCGCGCTCCTGTGCTCCGGCTTCGCCGACGGGTTCCTGCGCGGCTCCCTGTCGGCGGGGCAGTGGAGGGTGCAGTATGAACGCAGGCTTCTCCGGGACTTCGCCGGCCCGCTGCGGTGGGGGCACCTGCTGCAGGGCTTATTCGCCCGACCGGCGCTGGCAGGCCCGCTGATGGCGGTCGCCCGCTTGGCGCCACTTCTGCCGGCGCTGCTGCTCAGAGCAACGCGGCTCAAAGAAACGGAGCGGCAAGACATGTAGTGAAGCAGGCCGCATACGGTGGGCGGGGAGACCGCTTCAGCGGAAGGAGGAGAACGGCCAACCATGGGATCTACCCGGCTTGCCCGGCTGTCGTGCCGGTATCCCCGCTGCTTCATCCTGCTCTGGCTCATCTTCCTGACCGGCTTCGGCCCGCTTGCCGATCATCTTCCTTCGGTGCTTCAGGATCACGGTCTGGTCGCGGACGACGCTTATATCCGGGTGCAGAGCCTGATCGGCTCCGAGTTCGGGATTCCGGCGGATCCTATACTGCTCGTCTTCGAGAAGGAGCCGCAGGTGTCTCCCGGGGAGCTGCACAGCTTCATCCGTCTTGCGCTCTCGCGGCTGGACGGGCTGCAGGGACTGGAACGCCGCATACCTCCTTGGGAGGGAGAAGGCATGATGACCGCGGATGCCGCCTATGCGGTGCTGGCGTTCGGACAGGCCCCCTACCGGATGGAACCGGTGCTCCGGGAACTGCGGGAACGGCTTCCGGCAAGGGAAGGCCTCTCGGTGAGGATCACGGGCAAATCCGTGGTCCAGGCCGATGTGAATGCCGCCAGCCGCCGGGATCTCTTCCTGGCGGAACTGATCGGCCTGCCTGCGGCCTTCCTGATCCTGAGGCTGGCGTTCGGCGGCAGCATCCCGGCGCTCCTGCCGGTCCTGATCGGCGCGGCCGCGGTGACGGGCAGCGCGGGCATCTTGTCCTTGACGGGCGGCCGCCTCGGCTTATCCTCCTTCGTGCCGAACGTCATGACGATGACGGGGCTGGCGCTCAGCATTGACTTCGCCCTGATGCTCGTCAGCCGCTTCCGCGAAGAACTCGCCCGGCATACAGCGGAAGAGGCTCTGGCCGTGGCGCTCCGGACGGCCGGGCGGGCCGTCGTCTTCTCGGGCGCCTGTATCGGCCCGGGACTGGCCGGGCTCCTGTTCATCCCGCTGCCCATGTTCCGCTCCATCGCCCTGGCGGCTCTGATCGTACTGGCGGTGTCCGTCCTCCTGACCCTGACGCTGCTCCCCGCCCTCTTGTTCTTGCTGCGGGGCGTGATCGGGACGCCTAGGCCCCGCCGGACGCGGGCTTCTCTGTGGGAGCGCTGGCCGCGCTATGTCATGCGCAGACCTCTCCGGGTAGCGCTGCTCGCCGCTGCCGTGCTCTTACCGGCGGTGCTGCCCTTGCGGGACATGTCCTGGGATGTGCCGGGTGCTTCCTCGCTGCCGCGTTCCTACGAATCGAGGCTGGCAGAGGCAGCGCTCCGCCAGCAGTTCGGGACGTCGCTGACGCCCGTCTATTGGGTCTTGGAGGGGAAGGGGGGCGGGCTGAGCCGAAGCGACTGGCTGGAAGCGTATGCGTTGGTAGAGCGGCTGGAGAACGATCCCCATATCGCGTCGGTCAGCTCGGCATTCTCCCGGATGAAGATGCCCCCCGCCGCCCTGTATGACCTGCTTCAGCGGAGCGGTCTTCCGCCGGCGGCGGAGAAAGCTCTCGGCTCCTATATCGCCGGGAACCGGATGCTGGTGGCGGCGACCCTCAAGATGCAGGCGGACGATCCGGCCGCTGCTCCACTGCTGCGCCGATGGGAAGCGGAAGGGGCCTCGGCGAAACTGCCGTTCCTCGTGGGAGGCGAAGCCAAATACCGGCAGGAAGTGTTCGATGCGATCCGCCGGGGGCTCCCGCCCGCAGCGCTCTTCATCCTGACGGCGAATGTGCTCGTGCTGTTCCTGGCGTTCCGCTCCCTGCTCCTGCCCTTGAAGGCCGTGGGGATGAACCTGCTCAGCCTCGCGGCTTCCTTCGGCATTCTGGTATGGATCTTCGGGGAAGGGGGCTTCTCCGGCGAACTGTCTCCCATTGCGGTCATGATCCCGGTCTTCATCTTCGGGCTGGTCTTCGGCATCAGCATGGACTATGGCGTCTTCCTGCTGTCGAGAATCGCGGAGACCTACCGGGAGACGGGAGACAACGAGCGGGCAGTGAGAGAGGGCCTGGCTTCCACCTCCCGGGTCATCACGGCGGCGGCCGCCATCCTGATCGCCGTCACGGCGCCGTTCGCCTTCGGCGATGTGGCCGGCGTCCGCCAGCTCGGGGTCGGGATCGCCGCCGCGATCTTCATCGATGCTACCGTCATCCGGCTGATGCTGGTCCCGGCCCTGATGAAGCTGCTCGGCGGGTTGAACTGGTGGCCCGGACACCGGGGGCCGCGCTGACCGCCAAGAATAGCGTACCGCTTCGCCCGTTCTCTCCCGGAACGGGTATTTTCTATTTCCCGGGGCTGCGGCTCGCCGCAACTTTTACCCTGGCACGGACGTTAAATCATGATAAGCAAGCCGCCCGGTGCGAAAATCCATCCGGTTTCCTGTTTTTGGATGAGGAAATACGGCATCGGGCAGGGAAGGGGCTGCACTATTGTTTATCCGCAAACTCATGGCCGCCTATTTCACGGCATGGACGCTGATCTTCCTGTTTTCCTTTCCGTTCATGGGCGGGATGGGGGGCGGCCGGGACCTCGAGAATTACATGGGCTGGGTGGGCTTGGTCGCGGCGTACGCGGTGCCCGGAAGCTTCGTGTATGGCGTGGGCCTCTCGGCCCTCTTGGAGGGGGCCTTCCGGGCGTGGGGAAGGCGCGGTCCCGGAGCCTGGCTGCTGTCAGGGATGCTCCATGTGCTCACTGGGTTTCTCTTCGGCTTCGTGGTAGACTCCTCTTTGTTCAGCATTCTCGGAGGGACGGCGGCGGTCATATACTTCGGCTACGACCGGTGGATCGACTGGAGGGCGGCGCATACACCGCTGCGGATCCGGTGGCTCCTCGCTGCTGTCCCCGTGCTCTTGTTCGGGGCGGTCGCGCTTCTGCTGTATCTCCTGTAGCGGGATTATCAACCTTCACCCTTCATAGCTTCAGGAAGTCCGGGCGTCTAAAAAAGGGACAAGGCGAATATATTGGTATACGCCTATAGCCGCCATGGATCGGAGGTTGTCCGCCTTGGAACACGATACGCTGGAAGCTGGCTCCGTAGAGAGGCAGAGACGATATGCCGGGACCCCAAGAATCCCGGACTTGATTGAGCTGGTCAAACACACCTGGAGCAGGCTAATCGCCGCCTCGGCCCGCTCCCTGCCGGATCCCTGCATTCAAGGAGCGGTAGAGGAGCTGCGCCGCCGGGTGCGGGAAGTCTATTCGCCGGAGGAAGTGTACGGCGTGATGAACGACCCGGAGATTCTGCGGCTGCTTCCGGAGCTGCTGTCCAGGCTGTCGGATGCGGAAGGGGAGAGCGAGCGCTGCGAGGCCCGCTCCCTCGTCGGCCGTCCCGCGCTGAACCTCCTGGAGCTGCGGGAACTCGCCGTCTGGCCCATCTATGACACGCTGGTGGGGCGCGAGCTGGAGAAGTGGCGGTCGCTTGCCGGGCAGGAGCATAAGCGCCGGCCGATCGCCTTCGTCGGCAGCGGACCGCTTCCGATGAGTCCGGTGCTCTTGCACCTGAAGGAGGGGCTGCCCGTCACGTGCGTAGATATCGATCCCGCTGCCTGCGAGGTCTCCGGAGAGCTGATCGGCCGGCTCGGACTCGGCGCTGGCGTGCAGGTGGTGAACCACCCGGGGGCGGCGTTCGACTATGCCCCCTACGGCACCGTCTTCGTAGCGAGCCTCGTGACCGGCAAAAGCAGCGTGTTGGAGCAGATCAGGCGCACGCAGCCGCAGGCGCTGGTGGCGGTGCGGACAGCGGAGGGCATGCGCAGGCTCATGTACGAGTCGGTCGACGAGGAAGCATGGGAGGCAGCGGGGTGGAGGCTGCTGGACCGGACGCCGCCCGTAGAGAGGATCGTAATTAATTCCACGTTGTTCTACCGGCGGGCGTGAAATCCGTCCATACACGGAACAAGGACTGCCCGGGGGCAGTCCTTGTTCTTTTTGTACTGAATGGAGCCGAATGGAGCCGAATGGAGCCGAATGGAGCCGAATGGAGCCGAATGGAGCCGAATGGAGCCGAATGGAGCTGAATGGAGCTGAATGGAGCTGAATGGAGCCGAATGGAGCCGAATGGAGCTGAATGGAGCTGAATGGAGCCGAATGGAGCCGAATGGAGCTGAATGGAGTTGAATGGATGAGCTTAACCCGGCGCACTCTCCGGTAGTACGCTCCTTGAGTGTTCCTATCGGAGTGGGGGTGAGCTTGTCCGCCTGTGTCAGGTATCCCGCTTCTCGGTGAGGCGGGTCAGCAGCCGGGCGGACAGCTCCCCATACACCCCCGGCGGATTGGACTGTATGCAGAGCCTCAGGTGCTGGGCGGCCAGGGCCTCCTCGCCGGAAGACACATAATAGCGGCCGAGCAGATAATGGGAGAAGGAGGCTTCGAGCTTGCTGTTCACGAGTAGCATCGTCCAGCCGGGGATGAGCCGCCGGCTCCGCTTGCTGTCCTCGTACGTACGGACGGCATCCGCCGCCGCTGCCCCGCGGCCCAGGCCTTCTTCGATGTTCGCCAGAATCAGATGATTCGCGGGCAGGTCGATCAGCTTCATCGCTGCCACGAGCTCCTCGCGGGCTGCGGTCAGCTCTCCCCCGGCCATCAGCGCATTATAAGCCTTCAGCCCGAGCCGCATCCCTTCCCCATTAGGGTCCAGCTGGCCGTGGATCCCACCGAGCGTTTCGTCCGATTTCTCATAGTCCCCGGTGTTGGCGAATAAAGCCGCCTTGGAGAGCAGCAGGGTGTTCCTGGCCTTCGGTTTGCCGCTGTTCTTGCGTTCTCTGGCTTCCAACTCGGCGAAGGCCTCATCCACCCGGCCGGCGAGGAACAAGCGGTTGTACTTCAATGAATCCCACAAGGCCAAAGGGATGGCTGACAAGAAGATGAGGGGGAGGAACCAGAGAAGGTGGCGTTCATTCCCGCTCGATACGAACCCGACCGTCCCTGCAAAGATGAAGAGATAATACACGATTAACCATACGTTCAACGTTCGATGCCCACTTTCCTGAAGAGATACAGATAAGTGAAAATAATAAAGGGAGTGGAGGCAGGATGTCAACAGGAGAGAAACTATGATTCCAGGCAGACATGATGGCATCCGTTGCCCCGGGAATGATTTGCCATTGCCTTATCTTTCTGTAAGTCACTTGACAAAAGGAAGCGTGTATTTTATATTACTTGATAGATCAATCATTGATTGGTCAAACAATTACAGGCAATTTAATTTCCCGTTCTCTATCCGGGGGGAGGCACAGCATGCCGCAAGCGGAGGAAGCATCCATTTTTGACCGGCTCGTCGCCTTGAACAAACAAATCGCTACGAATTTTGAACGCTGCACGGGGGTCAGTCCCTCGAGGTTTCGCCTGCTGCAGATGCTCTACCATGCAGAGGAGATCAGCCAGACGGCGCTTCAGAAAGAAGTCGGCATCGATCATGCCGCAGTTACCCGGCACTTGAAGCAGCTCGAAGCGGACGGCGTGGTAACCCGCCGCACGAACCCGGCCGATAACCGGATTACCTTGGTACGTCTCACGGAGCAGGGCCGGGGGGAGATTATCGCTTATAAGGAGGAGAAGGCCCGGTTCGTCGCGCGGATGCTTCAGGACTTCAGCGAAGAAGAACGCCGGCTCCTCGCGGACATGCTGGACCGCATGCTGACCCGGACGGACGGGATCCAGTAACGGAATCAGAATCATGTAACAACAATGAAATCACGTAACAACAATGAAATCATGTAACCAAGCCAAATCCATTTCACAATCAAAACTTACAACTTAGGGAGTGTACAAAATGAACACCGCTGCAAAAACCAATGACTTCCAAGCTATCATCTCCGGACGCCGTTCCATCCGCAAATATGATCCGTCTGTCAAAATCAGCCGGGAAGAAATGACCGAGATTCTGGAGGAAGCGACGCTCGCTCCTTCTTCTACCAATATGCAGCCGTGGCGCTTTGTCGTCATTGAGAGCCCGGAAGGGAAAGCGGCCTTGGCCCCGCTTGCCAAGTTCAATCAGGTGCAGGTAGAAACTTCCGCCGCGGTGATCGCCGTGTTCGGCGACATGGAGAACTTCGAGAACGGGGAAGAAATCTACAGCAAGGCTGTCGAGCTCGGCTATATGCCTGCCGATGTCAAAGAAAAGAACATGACGGCGCTCACCGGGTACTTCTCCAGCGTATCGCCGCAGGTGATGAGGGAAACCGTCCTGATCGACGGCGGGCTGGTCTCCATGCAGCTGATGCTGGCTGCCAAAGCCCATGGCTACGATACCAACGCGATCGGCGGATATGAGAAGGATCTTATCGCCGAGACTTTCGGTCTGGACAAAGAGCGTTATGTCCCCGTGATGCTGATCTCGATCGGCCGTGCCGCAGGCGAAGGCTACCGGACCGTGCGTCTTCCGGTGGACCGGGTCGCCCAGTGGAAATAAGCTGAGCTACTGATTCAAATACGCACGAATCTAATCTTAGGAGGAACGATCATGATTATCATTCACGCCCACATGGAAGTACAGCCTGCCAAGGAAGAGGCATTCCTGCAGCAAATTCAATCCTTGCTTGCGGCATCGCAGGCGGAAGAAGGCAATCTTTCGTACGAGCTACTGAAGCACACCGGCCGGGAGCACGCCTACACGATGGTGGAAGTATGGCGTGACGGGGAAGCCGTCGCGCAGCATAACGGCTCGGCTCATTTTCAAAGCTTCATTGCCGAAGCCAAAGGCTTCCTCAGCGCACCGCTTGCGGTCAAGGCATTCCAGGGCAGCCCCCTGCAGGCATAGCACAAAGCAGCATCAACGGATGGAAGGCATGCTTGGATTCCACCCGGCGAAGCAAAGGACACCCCAGAGGTGTCCTTTTTTGATTTTTTGATAACAGAAAGTAGAACTCGCATTAGCTCGTTACGGTCATCCGGCAGGAAGATTAGATGATAACCAATCTTTCCATAGCGCCTGGCGGGCTCCTGTGTCAAGGTAATAAGGGCATGAGCTTGTAACGAATCTGGAGGTGTCCGTGGAGCATGAGAAAGATCGGATCGGCCGTCAGGCGGGCGGGGAACATCCCCGTCCTAGAGATATACCCGGAAGGCGTGGTCGGAGCCCCGCTCGTCGTTTATTTTCACGGCTACGGAGGGCGCAAAGAAGACGGTATCTCCCTCGGGGCGATGGTGGCCGAGGAGGGTCTATTCTTCCTGGCCTTCGATGCCAGAGGGCATGGGGAGAGGGCGGGGGCCGGCGAGGAGCCGGAGAGTCCGAAGAACGTCTATCCGGCCGAGACGGGGCTGGACGTGTGGGTGCATATGCTGGAGATCGTCGCAGCGGCCCCCGCAGACTTCGATCGTCTGCTGGAGGCGTATCGCGGCGATCCCCGCGTGCGGGCAGATAGGGCCGGCGTCATAGGCGACTCCATGGGCGGGTATGCCGCCTTCCTGCTCGCGGCGGCCGAAGAACGCGTGCGGGCAGCCGTGCCGGTCATCGGACTGCCGGCCTTCGTGAGGCGGTGGGAGGATCTGGCGCTCGAGACTTCCACGTACGACCGCTGGAGGGAGGCCATGCAGGCTGCGGCTCCTTATACGGAAGAAGTGACCGCCTTCCTTCGAAGCATAGATCCTGCCCCCCGGTTGGCGGGCTTCGCTCCCAAGCCGCTGCTCATCCTGGCAGGGGACCAAGATACCGACCAGCCCAAATCCTACACGCTGCCCGTATACCGCGAGCTGACCAGACGGTACGCGGATTGCCCGGAGAAGATGAAGCTGTCGGTGTATGACGGCGTGCCGCACGCCGTTACCCGTACGATGAGGGAGGAGGCATGCCGGTGGCTGGCACGCCATCTGTAATCCCCGGCGGGTTAGATAGGCCTGCCTTCGGGCGGGCAGGGGCGCTTGAACAAGCCGATCATCCGGCCATCCCGCTGCGTCACCGTAACGAGCTCCCAGCCGTGCCTGCCCCAGTGCGATAAGGCTTCGTCCATGGCCCAGCTCTGCAGCTGTCCGTCATCACCCGGCACGAGGGTATCCGCGAGAGCCACATCCGTCGCATATTCCCAGGTGAGGCCTGCTGCAGGGCGGCCTTCCGGTGCGGGGGTCCGCTGGGCGGGACGGTTCCACGGGACACGGGTGGAGGCAATGGCGAGGGACGCGAGAATATCTTCTCTGCGGGTTGCCTCGATCGCCAGGAGCTGAGGCGGGCGCGGCAGATGGAACTGGATGTGCGAATGATACAGCTGCAGCACCAGCGAGCCGACTGCCTCGCCGTCCTCCCGTTTGACGGTATACCAGATGCAACGCTCCCGCTCCTCGGGAGGCCCCCAATTCTCCACGGAGTCCGTGCGGTTGAACCCTCCTTTGACGGCATAGCCTTCTTGGCGCAGCCGGTCGGCAACCGGGGCCATCAGCTCCTGGGCCCACACCCCGTAGGCCCTCTCTCCGTATTCCTCGTACATCCGCGCATATTCCCCGTTCTTCTCTTGGACCAAAGTCTTCCACGAGGCAGACAGGACAGGCTCCGCCACACGAAGGATGTCCGTTACGAATCCTTTGCTCATGTTCCTTCCTCCTTCAATATGATATCATGGCATCATCACAATCTAACGTTGTTAGAAATTATTTTAACATTGTTAGAATATACGGTTGTGCTATAATTGTCAAGTGAAAAAGGAGGAGCCTATGGCAAGAAGACGTATACATACAGGAGAGTCCGATGGGCCGTCCGGTACGCTGCATCAGCCTCTTGGCAGGGAGCGGATCGTGACTGCCGTTCTGGAGATGCTGCAGGAGATGAGCCTCGAGCAGATCACCATGCGAGGGATTGCGGACAGCCTCGGCGTCAAAGCGGCTTCGCTCTATTACCATGTGAAGGACAAGGAAGAGCTGCTGCATCTGTTGGCGGAGCGGATCAGCCTGGAAGTGCCGTTCCCGGATCAGGGGCTGCCCTGGCAGGAGCAGCTCAAGCAGTGGGCGCTGAACTTCCGCCGCACGCTTCATCAGTACCGGAGCTCAGTCCCCATCATGGGGGCGACGATCGCGGCCAGTCCGAACCGTCTGTCGCATATCGAATATTTGTACCGCGTCCTGGCGGATGCGGGATTCGCGGACGCTCACATCCCGTGGCTGGCCGCGATGCTCAAGAATCATGTGCTGAGCTATGCGGAGGAAGAGATCCGGTTACAAGACCGTGCGGCACGGGAGCATACGGAAGATGCGGAAGAGATGAGCAGGCGCTACGCGCAGCAGTTTCAGTCGCTCCCTCCGGAGCAGTATCCGCATATGATCCGGCTGGCCGCCCGGACGACGGCAATGGACGGAGATCAAGAGTTTGGGTTTGCGCTGGAGGTGCTGCTCGAGGGGTTCCGGTCGAAGCTGACCGAATAAGGTGCTCTGCGGATGGACTCTTCCAAGCAGTTCCAGGTCCAAGCTTCCGGATGTAAGCTCCCATCCCCGCCGATTCGCGAGGCTCCGGCAGAGCAATATACCGGGAAAGCTGATCTGCAACATCAACGAAAGGCAGGTGCAGTAGCGATGCTGCTCGAAGTGATCGCTGAGACTAGGGAGGAAGCGGTGACCGCCGCCCGGTACGGGGCGGACCGGATTGAATTTATTGCCGATTACGGGCAGGGAGGGCTGACGCCGGACTTGGAGCATGTGCGGGAGACGGCAGCGGCCGTGGACATCCCGGTGCATGTCATGGTGCGGCCGCACAGCCGCTCGTTCCGTTACGAAGCGGACGAGCTGCAGGGCATGGTGCGGGATATCCGCAGTATCCGTACGTCGGGAGCCCGGGGCATTGTCATCGGGGCGTTGACGGAGTCGGGCATGGTGGACGAGGCCGCGCTGGAGAGGCTGCTGGATGCGGCGGGGGACTTGTCCGTCACCTTCCACCGGGCCTTCGACGAGATCGAAGACCAGCCGGCCGCGCTGGAGACGCTGCTGATCTATCCGGGCATCCGGCGGGTGCTGACTTCCGGCGGCAGGCCCAGCGCATTCGATGCGCAGGAGCGCATCCGTACGCTGGCGCAGAGATGCCGGGGGACAGGGGTCTCGATTCTCGCCGGCAGCGGGCTGCGGCTGGAGGGGCTGGAGGCTTTTCTCCGGGAGACAGGCGTGGAGGAGGTCCACTTTGGTTCTTGGGTCCGGTATGGCGCAGACCCGGCGCAGGAGATCGACCCGGAGCGGATGCGGGCGCTGAAGCGGGTTTTGGCCCGGTTCTGAGTGCAGCCGCACAAAGAAAAAAAGCACTGTCCCCGGACAAGTGCTTTTTTCTTTATTCGTTGTTGTCAGCGGAAGCCGCCGACTTCTCGAAGTTCTCCGCTTTGTCGTACATATCCTCGTCGGGCGCGTCGTAAGGCACCCGGTCTTCTTCATAGTACATACACGAATTCACCTCCTATGTTTAGTTATGATAAGGCCTGCGGGTTAAGCCGGTATGAACCCGGTGTAAAACCTTTGTAAATATTCTCCAATCCGAAAGCGGTATATACAGCCGTCTGCGGACGAGTGAACATTCTGTTCTGATAAGATATGCCCGGCAGCTTCGATCTATGACTCGGGGAACCAAAAACAGGCTGGTGCGGCCATCCAAAGGAGGAGGGGGGCATATCCCTGTGAGTTAAGTTTTTCGATGTAGATCTAAAGTTCGAATTAAGTAACTTCTAATAAATAAGTTATTTACATTTAAGAAGTTTAGAGATACACTGGGATGGTAAAGATACGAAGAGCCGGAAGGATGGGCGCGCCGTGTTCGTTGAATGGAGCGTGCGGCCGCTGAACCTTCTCCCATACTGCAACCAGGAAAGGACCCCTCTTATGAACATCAAAGGCATTCATCACTTGTCCGCCATGACCGGGAACGCACCGGGTAACTATTCGTTCTATACCGACGTTCTCGGGATGCGCCTCATCAAGAAAACCGTAAACCAGGACGATACATCGACCTATCATCTGTTCTATGGGGATGAGCGGGGCAACCCGGGCACGGAGCTCACCTTCTTCGACTTCCCCGGCATCCCCCGCGGTGTGCCTGGCATAAACAGCATCTCCGGGACCTCGCTGCGCGTACCTTCCGATGCCGCGCTGGCCTACTGGATGAAGCGCTTCGACGAGAGGGGCGTGAAGCACTCCGGCATCACCGGGCATGCGGGCCGCGAAGTGATCTTCTTCGAAGATCCGGAAGGCCAGCCGCTGTCTCTCGTCTCGGATGAGCGGAACAGCGGCGTAGCCGGCGGCAAGCCTTGGGACCGCAGCCCCGTACCGGCCGAATACGGCATCACGGGCCTCGGGCCCGTCAAGCTGACGGTCCGGCGTCCCGAGGGCACGCTGGCGGCGCTTCGTCTGCTCGGCTTTAAGGAGATAGCGCGGGTCCCAGCGCTTGCCGAAGGGCAGGAGGACCTCATCATCCTGCAGGCGGGAGATGGCGGATCCGGGGCGGAAGTACAGGTCGAGCCCCGCAGCGACCTCCCCGCAGCCAGACAGGGCTACGGCGGCGTGCACCACGTGGCTTTCCGTGTCGATGACAAGGAGGAGCTTATGGCATGGATCGATATTCTGAACCGGGCGGGGCTGCCGAATTCGGGCTTCGTCGAGCGGTATTACTTCCGCTCCCTGTATTTCCGCGAGCCCGGCGGCATCCTCTTCGAGCTGGCCACGGACGGACCGGGCTTCGATACCGACGAGCCGTTCGAGACGCTGGGCGAATCCCTAGCGCTGCCACCGTTCCTCGAGCCGCAGCGTGCTTCGATAGAGGCGAAGCTGAAGCCGCTTCATACGAAGCGCTAAGCCGGCGCGGGATAGGAACTTCTAGCTTGGCGCTTGCGGCCATGTCGGAGGCGGGACCCACAGAGGCGTGACGACAGCGCAGCGAACAACAAGCCAAAGGGATGCCCTTTGGCTTGTTTGTATGCCGGCAGAGCGACTTGGGAACAGCCGCTCCTTACCGAAGTCTATCCTGTACAGGCCGCTGCCGGAGCAGGGATGGAAACTTACTTTCCCCGGATTTGGTGCCACATCGTCACCATGTCGATCCATCCGCGATGTTCGGCGATCCTGCCGCCGATGACGCGATATTGACGGTACAGCGTGACATCGATGGCATGGCCCGTAGGCGCGGTGCCGAAGAACATCCCCTGATGCGTACCTTTGACCGTCATTCTTACGAGCACCTTCTCTCCTTGACCGATGATCTCTTCTATCGTGTAGCGTTTATCAGGGAAGGCGTTCCATATGTTCGCGGCAAATTGTTTCAGGCCTTCTTTGGATTGATAAGAAAGCTCTTGATAATCCTCAGTGAGAAACCGGTCTGTACTATCCAGCTCGCTCTCATTCCAAAATGCCTCGATGAACGCGGTTACCGTCTCTATATTGCTCTGTTCCACTGTCTTCATCTTTAACCCTCTCCTTGTTTGGCTGTTTGCTTACTGGGATTGAATCTGAGGCAGAAGTGTGGCGGTGTCGAACCAGCCGCGGTGCTCAGCGATCATTCCGTCTGCCAAGCGGAATTCACGGAACTGCGTCGCCTGCACGGTCTTTCCCGTCGGGGCCAAGCCGGCGAAGGGGCCAACATGCGTACCGCTCATGAAAATTCTTGCGATGACTTTCTCTCCCTGCGTCAGAAGCTCCGCCACCGTATAGTGCCTGTCAACGAAGGCCTCCGCGAGCTGCCCGGCAAAAAACTGGTCCGTCCGGTCAAGCAGGCTCTGATTGGAACGATCCCCGATAAAAGCGGCCACCACATCCGCATTCTTCTGTTCTATTGCATTCATGACTCCCCATCCCCTTCGATTGGTTGTTTAACGCCATAACACGTTACTATTAGGTAACCTATAAGCCAAAAAAAGAGGCATCTTATCCGGTCGGCAGAGCGCCGCGGCCTGGAGCCGTAAGCATCCTCACCAGCTCCGCGAACTGCCCGACCGCAGCTTGAATTCTGTCTCTCATCCCCTCATCCAGGGGAGCGCCTTCCGGGCTGAACGTGTTCGTTCCATAACCGATGGAGATCCACTCCGGGCAGTTCACGCCGTGCAGATTGCGTACGATGCTTTGCAGATGCGAAAGCGAGCTTACGCCAAGCGGCCCGCCCGCGGAGCTCAAGGAGAGCACCGCCTTGCCCGCCATCTGCCCCCCGTTGATATAATCCAAGGCATTCTTGAGCGTCCCGGATATGGAGCCGTGATATTCCGGCGTCGCAAGGATCAAGCCGTCCGCGGCTGCTATGGCCTCCGTTACACGCAGAACGTTCGGATGAACCTCCGGACTGTCAGGCGAGAATAACGGCAGCGGCAGCTCCAGCAAATCAACGAACGACACCGTTACCTGCGGATCGGTTTGCAAAAGGGCTTCGATATGCCGGAGAAGGCGCGTGCTTGCCGCCCCCGAGCGGTTACTGCCTGCGATTAATGTCAATTTCATGGATAACATCACCTTTCATTTGAACGATTGAACGATTGAACGATTGAATGACTGAATGAATGCCGCCGGCTGACAAACATCCCGGTTTGTGATAACATGTGACTATATAGTCACTGTTGATGATGCCTTTATCATAAGTTACCTTAAGGTAACATGTCAATAGGGGGCAGCCAACATAAATTTGCAGCTTGGATTCAGCTTGTCTGAAGGAGGGGTTCCGATTGGATAATGAAATCTTCAAGGCGCTCGCGGATCCCAGCCGCCGCACGCTCTTGGACCTGCTTCACGCATCCGACGGACGGACGCTGAACGACCTCTGCACCCCGCTCGACATGTCCCGGTTCGGCGTCATGAAGCACCTCAATATACTGGAGCACGCCGGGCTGATTACCACGCGAAAAGCAGGCCGGGAAAAGCTGCATTACTTGAACGCCGTGCCCCTGCGCCAAATGTACGACCGCTGGGTGAGCAAATACGCCGAACCTTGGGCGGCCCAATTACTATCCATTAGAAGCGAATTGGAGTGTGAAACGACGATGAGAACCAGCCCTAAGCATGTAAACCGGATTGCCATCAAAGCAAGGCCCGAACAAGTGTGGAAAGCACTCACGGACCCGGCCCAGACGTCGAAGTTCTGGTTCCACTGCGCCATCAGGTCCACGTGGGAAATCAATTCTCCCTTCGAGCTCTGGAACGGGGAGGAGAAGAAAGCGGAGGGAACCGTTCTCGCCATAGATCCGCCACGCAAGCTGGTGATGAGCTGGCGCTTCCTCTCAGTACCGAATACGGAAGGCGACGCCCCTTCGCGCATGACGTGGGAGCTCGAACCGCATGCCGAGCTTCACGGTGTGACCCTGGTAACGGTCGTGCACGAGGATTTTGAAGAGGCTCCGGGCACCGCCAAGGTCCTGGAGAACGGATTGCCGGTAGTGCTGTCCGGCATGAAGACATGGCTCGAAACAGGGAAGAGTCTTGCAGAGGAGTGATGCGGGTGGTCCTCTTCAGGGCCTGCTGCAGAGAGCGAAGCGGGGATGAGCGCGGCTGGGAAGCGCAGCGGCCCGGAGGCCAGGTGCATCCTGTGAAGTGACGATGCAACGGGGCAGGCCCAATGCAACTTCATAGATCCGTGCAACGGTGGAGGCCAGGTGCAACTGCCCAGATCCGTGCAACCGTGCAGGCCTCTTTGTCGTCTGGTATAGCAGGAAGCGGGCCGTCTCCGGCCCAATGGTGACGAAGGGAAGGGAATCCATGCGCGAGATATTCCATATGTTTCAGCTGGCCGCCGTAGGCGCTGCGCTCATGGTGAATATGATTCTGGCCCTATGGCAGGGGGGAGGCCTGGTCCGTGTGAAGGATTGGAAAGAGTATACGATCTTCACGCCGCCGGGCTCCGATTATCCTGTGCTGGCGGACCGCCTCTTGCATGCGGCTAAGCATTATCCGGTGACGATGGTACTGCTGCTGGGATGTGCCGCTTATTTGGTGCTGCTGCTGCGCTATATTACCCGGCCTGTGGACAAGAGGCAGCCGTCCGTTCCTGCCCCTTCGGCCGAGCAGGCGGAAGGCGACGCTTCTTCCATCGGGTGGATCCGAAGCGAACTGCCCCCCGGGACCGAATTCTCCGAAGGGCAGAGGCCGGAAGGGGAAGCCGGCCGCTCCGTCAAGGAATAATCGTACCGCGGGAAGAGGGCATCACCGCTTCCGCCCGGGGTCCTTCCGGAGGCGGGTGCTGTCGCGCCCGGGCTTACATAACTGCATACCAGGGGCTCGGTGTACGGGGATTCTCCCTTACGCCCCGCCGCCTGACTTGTGGAATCCGCGCGCCGCGCGGATTTTTTGTTGTGCCTGCGCAAGGCTTCGGGGGCCGCCCGTGTCAAAATAGTGCACAATCCGGTCAGAATCGGACGCGGCAGGTATGGCCACGGAGCCTTATAGTGAACCTAACGAATCCGATAGAAAGAGGTGGCAGGGCATGGCAATGAAACAAGCGGCTGCAGCGGGGCTCGCCCCCAAGGCCGAATCGAAATTCTGGAATAACCGGCGCAAGGAAACGCTGACCGGCTGGCTGTTCCTCGGGCCCGAGCTCATAGGCATTCTCGTCTTGTACGTATTCCCGGTGTTCTTCTCGCTCTACTTAAGCTTATGCGACTGGAACCTGGTCGGCGGACTCTCCGCCATGAAGTTCATTGGTCTGGGCAACTATGTGAACTTGTTCCAGGATCCGAAGATTACCGCCGCGCTCCGCAACAACCTGGTATATACCCTGCTTACGGTGCCGCTGGGCATGGTTCTCGCCCTGGGGCTCGCCGTTGTCATTCATTCCAAAGTATACCTGCAGAGCTATTTCAAAGTGGCCTTTTTCATCCCGTACATCTCATCGATCATTGCGGTCGGTGCGGTGTGGAGCGCTTTGTACCATCCTTCGCTTGGGCCCATCAATCAGTTCCTGACCGGCATCGGCATCGAGGAGCCCCCGATGTGGCTGGCCGATCCGAAGTATTCCCTGCTGTCCATCGCGATCATCGCGATCTGGGCGGGCATCGGTTACCAGATCGTCATCTACCTGGCCGGCCTCTCCGGCATTCCGGACGAGCTCTATGAAGCGGCCGAGATCGACGGCGCCTCGAAGCTTCAGCAGTTCCGCCGCATCACGCTGCCGCTGCTCGGCCCGACGAATTCGTTCCTGTTCATCACGCTGCTCATGGGCTCCTTCAAGGTGTTCGACCTGGTGGCGTTCCTGACCGGCGGCGGCCCGAACAACGCTTCGACGGTGATCGTGTACCGCATTTACGAAGAGGGCTTCCAGAATTTCCGCATGGGGTATGCCTCTGCGATCTCCTGGCTCCTGTTCGCCATCGTAGGATTCATTACGTTCATCTCCTGGCAGATCCAGAAGCGGAGCGTCCATTACTAACCACAAGGAGGCAACCCGGGTATGAAGCAACTGCGAATCCATCCTATAAAAGCTCTCGCTACGGTGCTGATGGGCGCCGTCTCGCTCATCTTCCTCGTCCCGCTGATCTGGATGACCTCGGCGGCGATGAAATACGAGAAGGACGTGCTCGTCTTTCCGATCCAGTGGATACCCGAAGCGTGGAATGCCATCGGCAATTTCAAGGCAGTCTGGATGGGATCGATCCCGTTCTATCTGTTCTATCTCAACTCCCTGAAGCTTGCACTGATCGTGACTTGTATCACGCTCATCTTCTCCTCGATGGCCGCCTTCGCTTTCACGAAGCTGCAGTTCAAGGGCAGGGATTTGGCCTTCGGCATCCTGCTGTCGTTCATGATCATCCCCGAGCAGGCGACCCTCGTGCCGCGCTTCCTGTTCATCAAGTGGCTCGGGCTGTATAATACTCATGCGTCGCTCATCATCACGATGATGTTCTCGATCTACTTTACCTTCCTCATGCGCCAGTTCATGATCGGCATTCACCCCGAATTCATCGAGGCGGCGAAGATCGACGGTGCAAGCTACTTCCGGATCTTCTGGGGCATCATGCTGCCGCTCTGCAAGCCGATTCTGGCAACGGTAGGCATTATCAAATTCATCTGGACCTGGAATGACTTCCAGCATCCGCTGATCTTCCTGCTCGACAGGGAGCTCTTCCCGATTACGCTCGGCATGCAGCTCTTCAAGGACGATTATGCCGATAACTTCGCGGTTCTGATGATGGCGTCCCTCTCGGCGATCATCCCGCTGCTGATCATCTTCATCATTCTGCAGAAGCAGGTGATCAAAGGGATCTCTCTGGGCGGCGTGAAAGGCTGACCGGATGCGCTTCTCGGCACAATAAGTCAAAATAATGCACGAATCGACGGGAATACTGCACAGCCGGGAGGCGGAAGTGCCCTTATAATCAGCTTGTAAGCGCTGCAAGGTAAAGATTCAGCACATTAGGGGGATGCATATGCATACACAGACAACGATCAACCGCTCCACGAAACTGCTCGCCGGTACGCTGGCCTGCGGCGTCCTGCTCGCCGGATGCGGAGGCGGAGCCAAAGAGGCCGCCCCTGCCGCAGAGGCCGGCTCTGGCGGAGCAGCCGGGAAGGTGACCGTCAAATATTATAACTGGGACAACGATGTCAGCGGCGCGGTCACGAAGAAGATGATCGACCAGTTCCAGGCCAAATATCCGAATATCCAAGTGGAGCCGGTATCGCTGGTGCCGGGCAACTCGGAAGAAACGATGAAGAAGCTCGACGTGCTGCTGTCCTCCGGCGAACAGGTCGATGTCGTGCTCCTGCCGAACCTGCGCAACCTGTACTCCCGAGCCGAACAGGGCGTGCTGGCGCCGCTCGATGAGCTCTACGCGAAGGAGAAGGTGAATCCCGAGGATGAATATTATGTCAACCCGCGCTACAAGGACCAATATTACGGGATCCAGAACAATACGACGCTGGACTTCGTGCTCCTGAACAAGGATGCGCTCGATGAAGCGGGGCTGCCGGTGCCGAAGCTCGGCTGGACGTGGGACGACTTCCGCGAATATGCGAAGAAGCTGAACAAGGGCGACGGCCCGTCGAAGCGCTACGGCGCATACTTCCACAGCTGGACGCTCTACATGAACCCTACCGCCCAGGTGTACATGCAGCATCCGTTCCTCACGGAAGAAGGGGGGACGAACTTCGGAGATGCTTCGTTCCGCGACTTCTTCAGCCTGAGAAGAGCGATGGAGAAGGAGGACAAGTCCGCCAAAACGTATGCCGACGTCATCGGGGCGAAGCTGAACTACCGCGCCGAATTCTTCAACGAGAAAGCGGCGATGATCCTCGCCGGCAACTGGATGATCAGCGAAGTCGGAGACACGGCCAAATTCCCGCATAAGTTCAAAACCGCCTTCGCTCCCGTGCCGCTGCCTTCGAAGGACGCGAAGACGGATGTATACATGGGCGGTCAGTTCCTCTCGCTCGGCGCCTCGTCGAAGCACAAGGAAGAAGCGTTCCTCTTCGCCCGCTTCCTCTCCACGAACATGTCCGAGGCGCGCACAGAGCTTCCGGGCTGGAAGAAAGGCGACATGAAACCGCTGGTGGACCGCCTGATCGGGACGAACAAAGAACTGTACGATACCGAGTCCCTGAACAGCACGCTGTTCAACGAGAAAGTCAAAGCGCTGCCGGCTTCGAAGATTGCTGTAGCGTACGAGAAGGATCTGGACAAAGTGCTGACGGACGGTTTCGCCAAGTTCATCCTGGACAACCAGCCGGCGGAAGAAACGCAGAAGTGGCTTGTCGACGAAGCGAACAAAGTCATCAAGGCGAACACGAAGTAAGAAGCGAGGGGGAAGCGCATCAGCTCCAGGCGGACGGTATGGCAGGCCCGATGGTCTGGAGCTCATGTGCTCAACGTACGATACCTTTAGCCAGCGGCATCCCCACGGCTGCGTTGCGCTTGCTGCCGTACAGCTGTACTGCATAAGCTTCAGCCAAAGGACACCTGCCGGTGTCCTTTGGTTTTAGCCGCCGGAGAGCTGCCGCGTGAGTGGGCAGACCGTTTGCCTGGGCTGGCGGGCAAGGAGGAGGGGACAAGTTTTTTACCTGCGGCGGGCTTTTCGGGCTATAATGGGGCTGTAGCGATTCGACAAGATTCGAGTCGCATGCGTGATGACGAAGGGAGAGGCTGAGGCATGCTGCGGGGCTCATTCTACAAACGGATACAAGTGTCTTTCCTCGCCTTCATCCTGGCGCCGATCCTGGCCGTGTCCGTGCTCTCCTTCCAGGTCACGAAGACCGCCATGATGGAGAAGATCCGGCTGACGAATCAGTCCGTGCTGGATCTGATGGCGAAGGATATCACGGAGCTGATCGACGATTTGTCTTATACGACCCATTATTTTGCCAGGGATCCGGTTGTCCGCGAGCAGCTGCGGCCGTTCCCCGATACGGTAGGCATCGACGATTATTCGGGCTACCGCCGATATATGCAGATTCAGGAAATCTTCGAGGGCATCGCCATGAAGTCGGTGAATAAGGATATCCGCATGTATCTGGCGAACGGGCACGGGTTCATTGTTCCCTATATGGACATTACGGGCAGCACCGGAAGCGGGACCGAGCAGATGCGGCGCGATTACGAGAGCGTACGCGGCCGGATCAGCCCCGGTGTCTCCGATGGCCTGCAGTGGCTGGGCTCTGTGGAAGACGGGGGCGCCTCCGGCAGTCCGGGCTACTATTATATGTGCAGGGTCATCCGCAGCGATACGCCGTCCGGACAGGAGCTCGGCACGCTGATGGTCGGCATCTCGCCGGCTTACTTCGAGCGGTTGTTCGAGCCGTTCAGCCAAGGGGCGTTCGCGCTCTTCGGCGCCGACGGTACAAGGGTAGCGGGCACATCCACGCTGCCGTATGCCGCAGAGCTGGCAGGAGGGGATGAGGTGCGCAACGAGACCATCCTTCCGAAGGGCGGATGGAAGCTCGTGTACGAGACGCCGAAGGAGAGCATCACCGGGCAGATCTCCCAGACCTTCTTCTGGAGTGCGCTGCTCATCTGCCTCTTCTCGGCCATCTTTCTGCTGCTCTCGGTCTTCCTGGCCAGACGGCTGCACCTGCCTGTGAAGCGGCTGCAGGCGCTGGCGAAGCAGTACGGCCAAGGGAACCGCAAAGTACGGTACCAGGCAGCAGGCATGGACGAGATCGGGGAGCTGGGGGGCGCGGTGAACGGGATGCTCGACGATATCGACAAGCTCATCGAGAGCATCGAGGAGGAGCAGAACCAGAAGCGGGTGCTCGAGCTGCAGGCGCTGTATGCGCAGATCCGGCCCCACTTTCTGCTCAATACGCTGAATTCGGTCCGCTGCTCGCTTGTGGTGGAGGGCGATAGCCGGCACGGAGGCCAGATCGAGTCGCTGATGAGCCTCCTGCGCGCTTATATGAAGGCGGGCGAACTCGCGACCTTGCGGAGCGAGACCACGCTGCTGCGCCACTACACCGAGATTATGGAGATGCGCAGCGACCGGAAGATCCGGCTGGACATAGCGGTGCCGGAAGAGCTTGAGGCGTATCCCATGCCGATGCTGGCGCTGCAGCCGCTCGTGGAGAACGCTGTGGTGCACGGCCTGGCCGACCTGGACTGGGAAGCGCGTATTGAAGTAGCGGCGGTACGCGAGGGGGAACGGGTGGAGATCCGCGTCCGCGACAACGGCACGGGGGTTACGCCGGAGCGGCTTCAGGAGCTTAACGGGCTGCTCGGTTCGGGGACGGGGGATCAGCCTGGCTCCTACGAGCGGGTAGGGCTCTACAATGTGCTGCGGCGCCTGCGACTGACCTTCGGCGAAGGAGTATCGATGCGGGTGGGGCTGCCGGCTGCCGGCGGTCTTGAAGTGATCATCCGGCTGCCGGGCGCGGCAGGCAGTCCGGCTGTGGAGAGGGCGGGGGACCGCGGAAGCTTCCCATCCGTCCGCGATAAGAGAAGGAGGAACGGGACCGGATATGCTCAAAGTACTGCTGATTGACGACGACGTGCCCATGCTCAAGTATGTGCGGCAGCTGGTGGACTGGGAAGGACTCGGACTGCAAGTGGTCGGCCAGACGTACTCCAGCGCCAAAGCGATCAGGCTGTTCGCGGAGCTGCTGCCGGATCTGGTGGTCACGGACATCGGCCTCCCGCAGATGAACGGGCTGGAGCTTGCGGCGGAATTCGCCCGGTTGAAGCCGGAAGTGCGTCTGATCTTCCTGACGTGCCATGAGGACTTCCAGTATGTGAAGAAAGCGCTGGTGCTCGATGCGGACGACTATCTCATCAAGGACGAGCTGACCAAAGAACAGCTGGAAGAAACCCTGCGGAGGTCAGCCGCCCGCATCCGGGAAACCGACGTCCGCCTCGAAGGGCTCGCGTACAAGGAAGACATCAGCCGCAACCGCGACCTCCTCAAAGAAACGCTGCTGGCCCAGCTGCTTCAGGGCAGCGAGCCGGAGGCGGTCCGCGCCTATGCCAGGCGGCTCGGGATCTCCTGGGAATACCCGTCCTACCTTATTGCTATCGGAAGGCTGCTGTACGCGCCCGTCCTCGGCAGGTACGGGGCAGCCGACTTGCCCGCCATCACCTACGGCCTGTATAACATGGCTTCGGAGATCGCCGCCGGATACGAAGGCATCAGCGTGTTCCGGCAGGAAGAGATGCTGCTCTTCGTCCTGAACTACCGTCCCACGCTGGCCTTTAACGAGCGGGAGTATATGCAGGTCTTCTGGAACGAGCTGCGGGGCTCCTGCGGACGCTATCTCCAGGTGGAGCTGTCCGGCGTCTGCGGGCCCGGGAGACTGCCGCTCGGCGGGATCGGGGAAGCCTTCAGGCAGATGCAGAAGGCAAAGTACGGACATTATTACAAGCGGCCCTCCTTCGAAACCTATCATGTGCCTGCTGCCGGATCGGGGTGGGCCGCCGCAGGGGAGCCGGTCCGTCCACCGGCTCCGGCGGAGGTGCTGGAGAAGGAGTGGCAGCAGCTCTCGGCTGCCGTCCGCGAAGGGGGGGGCGAAGAGATCGAAGCGTGCCTGCTGGGTCTCAAGGAGGCTGCGGCCCGGCAGCAGGTGGAGCCGCGGGATTTGGTGCGGACCTGCTCGCACAAGCTGCGCCTGCTCGAGCTGCAAATCCCGGGCGAGGTGCCGGAGGCGGACTATTACGAGGTGCTGGAGGCGACGCTCTATCTCGAGGATACTGCCGGGGTGCTGGGGGTCGGCGTCCGCAGGCTGCTCGGCTCGCGGCGCAGCCGCGAAGAGCTGCTGCACCGCGAGCCGAAGCTGCAGGCGATCGACGAGTTTATTCTCCGCCAGCTCTCCGAGAACATCTCCTCGGTGGACATGGCCGCGCATCTGTATATGAACCCGAGCTACTTCTCCCGCTACTTCAAGCGGCTGACGGGCGAGAATTTCACCGACTACGTCAACGGGCTCAAGATGAAGATCGCTTCGAAGCGGCTGGAGTCGGCAGACGACTCCGTCGAGCAGGTGGCGCTGGCTCTCGGGTATTCGGACCGGACGTATTTCTCCAAAGTGTTCAAGAAGTACGTGGGCGTGACACCGAGAGAGTTCCGCAAAGGGTAGGAGCCCTGCCCTTTCCTCCGGAGTGGACAGCCACAGGCGAGAGGACGTCTGCGGCCTGGCAGGGGAGCACCCCGGGCTGTGGTAGTCAGAAGCCGGTCAATATAGTGCACATCGGGGCCTTCCGCCGACAATGTGCACAAAAATGGGCACATGGAAGTCAGAATCCTTCACTTCCCAGCTGCGCCGCATCGTATACGATGAAGACCTACACATCCATAAGGCGGTGCTGATCCATGAGACAAAGTTGGAGCAAGGTATGGACAGGTTGGCTTGTATTATGTATGTTCTTCACTTCGTTGCCGCTTGGGGGCTCTTCGGCGGCAGCGGCGGACGAGTATGATGCGCTGCGCGGCAAATGGAAGGCGCTGCTGACCGGCGAGCCCGGCTATAATCAGGCGGATCCCGACATCGCAGCGCAGATCGGAACCGTGACGGAGCAGGCGCAGACGTATTGGAACACCTTGAACAAGACGGCGGGACGGACCGCCTTATGGAGCGACCTGTCGGACTGGAGCCAGTCCGCTGCCATCACTTCGTCTTACTCGCGCCTGAAGAGCATGGCGGCCGCTTATGCTACCGGCGGTTCTTCCCTGGAAGGGAACGCGGGTCTGGCTGCCGATATTGTAAGCGCTCTCGATTGGATGTACGCGAACGCTTACAACGAAACCAAGAGCGAGACGGGCAACTGGTGGGACTGGGAGATCGGGGCGCCTCTGCTCCTCGGCGACATGATGGTGCTCATGTACGACAGCCTCTCGGCGGCCCAGAAGACGAATTATTTCAAGGCGATCGATAAGTTCTGCCCGGATCCGACGAAGCGGACGAACACGCCGACCCTCACCGAAACCGGAGCGAACCGGCTCGATAAGGCGCTTATCGTGGCGCTTCGCGGCGTCGTCGGCCAATCCGCCGCGAAGCTCGCCCAGGGGCGGGATGCGATGAGCCAGACGTTCCTGTACGTGAAGGACGGCGACGGCTTCTACGTGGACGGCTCCTTCGTCCAGCACAGCGACATAGCCTACACCGGAAGCTATGGCCTCGTCATGCTCGGCGACCTGGCCAAGCTGCTCTATCTGCTCCAGGGTTCCACATGGAAGGTCACGGATCCGAACCTGGCGAACGTGTACCGGTGGGTCGGCGAAGCTTACCGCCCGATGATCTACCAGGGCGCGATGATGGATAGCGTGCGGGGAAGAGCCATCTCCCGGCAGGAATCCCAGGACCATACCGCCGGCCGCTCGGCGGTCGTCTCCATCGTCCGCCTGGCCGAGGGAGCGCCGGCGGACCGCGCGCAGGAATTCCGCTCTCTGGCGAAGGCCTGGATTCAGTCGGACAGGACATTCGCGAATTACTACGGCAACATGGCCATCTACGACATCGTGCGCATCAAGGCTCTGCTCGGGAACAGCTCGATCCTCCCCGCGGCCCCGCTGGTCTACAGCCATGTCTTCGCGGGCATGGACCGCTATGTGCACCATGGACCCGGCTTCGCCTTCGGCCTCTCGCTGTTCTCCACAAGAATCTCGGCGTTCGAGTACATCAACGGCGAGAACAGCAAGGGCTGGTATACCGGTGCGGGGATGACCTCGCTGTACAACGAGGATCAAGAGCAGTACAGCGGGAACTACTGGCCTACTGTCCATATGTTCCGTCTGCCGGGCACGACGACTGACGGCTATGCGCCGGCGGCTCCTGTGAACAGCAAGCATTACCTGGGGACGAAGTCATGGGCCGGCGGCAGCTCGCTGCTGGATGCCTACGGGGCGGCCGGTCTGGACTTCTCGATGTCCGCCGTGACGGGCTCGTCGCTTGCGGGCAAGAAGTCGTGGTTCTTCTTCGGCGACCGGATCGCGGCCCTCGGCGCAGGCATCACGGCAGCCGACGGCCGCAAGGTCGAGACGATCATCGACAACCGCAAGCTCGTCTCGTCAGGCAGCGCCCTGACGGTCAACGGCACGGCGAAGCCGGCTGCTGCCGGCTGGTCGGAGGCGATGACCGGCGTGCAGTGGGCCCATCTGGCAAGCCCGGCGGCTGGCAGCGGGATCGGGTATTTCTTCCCCGGTGGAGCAGCCGTGCAGGGACTGCGCGAGCAGCGCAGCGGCAGCTGGAGCCTCATCAACAGCGGGCAGAGCACGTCTGCCGTGACGAATACGTTCGCCAGTCTGGCGTTCAACCACGGCACCAACCCGTCGAACGCCTCCTATGCCTACGTTGTGCTGCCGAACCGGGACGCTGCGGCGACGTCTGCTTATGCTTCGAACCCGAGTGTTCAAGTGCTGTCGAACACGACATCCGTTCAAGCGGTGCGCGACACGGCGGCGAAGGCGGTCGGAGCGAACTTCTGGAGCGACGCCCCGGCCACGGTCAACATGGATGGCTCAGCCTGGATTACGTCGGATAAGAAGGCTTCCGTCACCACAGCCGAATCAGGCAAGGAGCTGAACATTGCGGTCTCCGATCCGACGCAGGCGAACACGGGCGAGATCCACATCGAGATCGGCCGCAGCGCCGCCGGCGTGATCTCGGCCGACCCGCTCGTGACGGTCACCCGACTCAGCCCGACCGTGCAGTTCACGGTGAAGCCCGGCGGCACCCTTGGCCGCTCGCTGCTCGTGAAGCTCAGCCTGCCGGCCGTCATCACGGCGGCAGCGGATGCTTATGTGCGCGACGGCTCCTATGCGGGCACGAATTACGGCGGGGACGGCTCGCTCGTCGTCAAGTCCGATGCGGCGGGATATCAGCGCCAGTCTTACCTGCGCTTCGACCTCGCCCCGGTCACGGGAGCGGTCACCCAGGCGAAGCTGCGTCTCGTGCCGGCGCTGACCGGCATGGCCGGCATGACCCATGAAGCCCATCTCGTGAGCGACTCGGCTTGGGGGGAGAGCACGCTGACTTGGAACAACCGGCCGTCCGCAGCGGCCCTGATCGGCTCCTGGAGTGTGCCGGCTGCCGGAGTCCCGGTGGAGATCGACGTCACCGCCCAAGTGAATGCCGCTCTATCCGCCGGCAAGAAGATCTCGCTGCGGCTGTCCGGCCAGGCGAATTACGGGGCGGACGGGTATGCCAATTATGCTTCGCGGGAATACGGTACGGCAGGCAGCCGTCCGCAGCTGCTGCTTATTCCATAGGATGGATGTGGCTCACAGGCCATTGTTATTCATAGAGCGACTCATTTTACTTATAGAGGATTGAGGAGAGAGAAACCATGGCTGTATTTCGGATAGAGAAAGACAAGTTCTTATTGGATGACAAGGAGATCCGGCTGCTGTCCGGGGCGATCCACTATTTCCGTATCGTCCCCGAGTACTGGGAGGACCGGCTCCTGAAGCTGAAAGCCTGCGGGTTCAATACGGCGGAGACCTATGTTCCCTGGAATCTGCATGAACCGCAGGAGGGCCGTTTCGTCTTCGACGGGCTGGCCGATCTGGAAGGCTTCGTCCGCCTGGCGGGGAGGCTCGGGCTCCACGTGATCGTCCGGCCAAGCCCTTACATCTGCGCCGAGTGGGAATTCGGCGGGCTCCCGGCCTGGCTGCTGGCGGAGCCGGATCTGCGGCTGCGCTGCTCCGATCCCGCTTATCTTGCCAAGGTCGACGCTTATTACGACGAGCTTATCCCGCGCCTCCTGCCGCTGCTGATCTCGAACGGCGGGCCGGTCCTGATGGTACAGGTGGAGAATGAGTACGGCAGCTATGGCAGCGACCGGGCCTATCTCGAGCATCTGCGGGACAGCCTGGTGCGGCGCGGCATCGATGTGCCGCTGTTCACTTCCGACGGACCGACGGATTCGATGCTGCAGGGCGGATCGGTTCCCGGGGTGTTCGCTACGGTGAACTTCGGATCCCGGACCGGGGAATCGTTCGACAAGCTGCGGGAATATCAGCCTGAAGGTCCGCTGATGTGCATGGAGTACTGGAACGGATGGTTCGACCACTGGATGGAAGAGCACCACATGCGGGATGCGGCGGATGCCGCGCGGGTGTTCGGCGAGATGCTGGAGGCGGGAGCCCATGTGAATTTTTATATGTTCCACGGCGGCACGAACTTCGGGTTCTACAACGGGGCGAACCATATTAAGATGTACGAGCCGACAATCACGAGCTATGACTATGACAGTCCGCTCAGCGAGTGGGGGGAGCCGACGGCCAAATATTATGCCGTCCGGGAGATGCTGGCGAAGCATGTGCCGCTCGGCGAGCTGGATCTCCCCGCCCCGATCCCCCGACGCAGCTATGGCACGGTCCGGGTCACGGGGAAGGCCGGGTTGTTCTCGCAACTGGGTAAGCTCTCGGTACCCGTACAGCGCCCCTGCCCGGAGACGATGGAGAAGCTCGGGCAAGCCTACGGCTTCGTATTGTATTCCGCCAGGGTGAGCGGCCCGCGCACCGGCCAGCAGCTGCATGTGCAGGAGGTGCGGGACCGGGCCCAGGTATTCCTCGACGGGACGCCGGCTGGGGTCGTGGAGCGCTGGAACCCGCAGCCGATTGCTGCCGAGATCCCGCCCGAAGGAGCCCGTCTCGACATCCTGGTCGAGAACATGGGACGGATCAACTACGGTCCGCTGCTCCATGACCGCAAGGGAATTACCGAGGGCGTGCGTCTCGATAACCAGTTCCAGTATGACTGGACGATGTATCCGCTGCCGCTCGACTCGCTCGAGGGCCTGGATTTCGTGCCGATGGGCGAAGGGGAAGCGGTGGGCGGCCCAGCGTTCTACCAAGCCTTCTTCGAGGCCGATGAGCCGGCTGATACGTTCCTGCGCCTGGATGGGTGGAACAAAGGCGTCGTCTTCGTTAACGGCTTCAACCTCGGCCGATACTGGGAGCGCGGTCCCCAGAAGACGCTGTATGTGCCGGGGCCGCTGCTGCGCCAAGGGACGAACGAGCTCGTGATCTTCGAACTCCACGGAGCCGCAGCAGGCGAGCTGCAGCTGACCGCAGAGCCGGATCTCGGCGTTCCCGTGACCGTCGTGCCCGAATTCTAATCTGACTAATCATGCTGCACCCAAAACGCCCTGCCTGACGGAGGTATGAGAACTCCGTCAGGCAGGGCGCTTTGGGTTAGGAACACAAGCGGAACTAGGCGAGCCCGGGGTACTATGCGGGCGGCGGGCCGTTCCCCGTTCCATCGATTGCAGGCGACCCGGCATCCGCCGGTGTCCCGTTCTCCTGCGGCATCGGCTTCTCCGTCCAGTAGATCCGGTGCGAAGTAGCGCTGAGCTTCTCGTAGAACAGGAGCGAGCCCGGGTTGAACAGGCGGGAGAGGAGATGCAGGAAGAATAACGCGTAAGCCAGGAAGAGCAGCCCCTGGATGCTTACGGACACAAGCGGAGGCAGCGTACTCAGCAGGCCCGAATCTTGCAAGAAGGAAGCTGCGCCGAAGAAAATCCAGTACAGCAGCCCATACCGGATGACCAGAGCCGGCAGCGTGATGCGTCCTCCGGTACCTCGAAGCTGTATCCGCACCAGCCACTTGCCGAAGGTGCGTCCCCTCCAGAGGTACGGGACCAGCATGAAGTAGAGGCCGCTGGAGATCCAGAAGGCATAAGGAGCCCTTAAGAAATCCAGCAGCGCCAAGAAGGCGGTCCAGATGACGAAGTCTACCGTGAAGGCTGCCGCCCGTCTCGTGTAGGAGACGCGCCCCGATGCCACATCGACGCCGGCATCGAGCCGTTCGATGCGCGGCAGCAGCCCCGAGAGCCATGCGGCGAGGAGGAAGCCGGCCATGCCCCCGAACGTGTTGGCGATGAGATCATCTAC
Source organism: Paenibacillus caseinilyticus (assembly GCF_027533645.1). GTDB lineage: Bacteria > Bacillota > Bacilli > Paenibacillales > NBRC-103111 > Paenibacillus_G > Paenibacillus_G caseinilyticus. Next base: position 268,583 of record NZ_JAQAGY010000007.1, on the reverse strand, counting down.
ATCGAAGATCCGGTAGGGATGGGCATACAGGCCGTAGATGCCGGTGCCCTGCGTTACCTCGAAGAAGAGGGAGAGCAGCAGCGACAGAAGCAGGCACCGGCTCCAGGACGTGCGGAAGTAATAGCGCAGGAACATGCCGAACGGCACGGTCAGGGCCACGTTGAATATGACCTGCAGGAACGCGCGCTCCTTCACCAGATGCCAATAGCTCGAAGGCTGCGCCGGATTCACGGACGTTTCCTTCAGAATGTCATGCAGAAAATAGAGCGGGATCGGCTGCAGGTCTCCACCGGGCAGCGCCGCATTATCCCGGGTCGCCGGAAGAGGCAGCAGCACGAGGAAGAAAGCATTCATGAGGTAGAGCAGCATGAGATACAGGAGGAAGGACCGGATCTTGTTGATATAACCGTATCGCCGGTACTGGACGATAAGAAACGGCAGCGTAAAGAAGAAGGCTGCGACCGGAAACAGTAAAAAAGCATACGCAATCGGAAAAAGATAAGCTTGTACCATAAGCCACCTGCCAAAGGGATCATTGATTGAATCCGTCGATTGAATCCACTGATGAAATACGCCAATACATTCGCCGCTCGGGATTCGTTTTATTTTAACCGGATTTTCGGTTGGGGTAAACAAAAGCTGCTGCACCCGGGGATCCCGCGGGCGCAGCAGCCTGGAGCCAGAAGAGAAAAGCGGCGCAGCCGGAAGAGAGCATCTCTTCAATAGATGCGCTTCTTAGAAGGAAACCGTCTGTGTTCCTTTTAGGATGGACCAGTATCCGACCGGGTGCAGGGTGTAGGTCGTCCCTTGCTTCATCTGCCCACCCGCGAGAATCTCGAACTGGGCGGAAGCTCCTTGGCGTGTGGTGACTTTATATTGCGCCGTGAGCAGGGTACCGTCGGGAGCGGAGAGCAGCAGGCGCCGGGAAGCGAAGAGCTCGTCCTGCGGATCGCTCGAGAGCGTCACTTCGAGCGTGGCGGCGTTCAAGGCCTTCACGCCCGAGATCTCCAGGGCAGCGATCGTCTTCGCCGTGAAGGACGGAGCCGCAATATCGGCCCAATCGGAGGTTACCGTATACTTGGTGCCGGCTTGGAAGACGGTTCCTTCGGGAAGCCGGAATTTCGGCGCCTGCCGCCTGTCCGTGTTCTGCGTGTACGGGACATAGGTCGCTTTGACCGCCGCTCCGCCTTCGGGCGTCACGAGCACATAACTGTCCCGTAAGGACGAGATCACTTGGTAGGTCCGGCCCGCGTGCTGCATCTGTTCATCGACGGCAAAATCAAGCCCGCCCCGCTTGCCGGCATACGCCTGCACGATATTGGAGTAATCCGTCACTCCGTCCTCCAGCGACGATTCGATCTCCAAGGTATCGTAGCTGACCTGGCTGGCGGAGCGTACTTTGATCTTATACGGGTTGCCTGTGAATTTGACCGGTTCCTGGCCCTTGTAGGTCAAGGAATACAGGGTACCCGGCGCTTGGGTGGTGGTAGGGACGATATAGGTGGCCATGGCCCCGTTCTTCAGTTGGGGCACATTGCGCACGGCCAGCCCGCCGCTGAACTGGAAGTTCTGCTTGGCGGTATCCACGGTAACCTCCGCTGCCGGGATCGGTGCGGAGAACGTGACCTGCAGCGTGATCGGATTGATCGATTCGACCGTTACGATCGAATCGGCCGCATCGCCGCCTGTCGACCGGGCGGCAGCCTCGCCCGCAGTCATCGGCTGTATGGCCAGCAGGGTCACTAGGATGCAGAAGACAAGCCTGGACATATACTTCATGGGTTCCTCCTCAAGTAAGTGAGTCTACGGTAGCTTACCAATTGCAGGGAGGGGTTATTCATGAATTTACCAGAACCCGGAACGCGGAGCGGGTAGCGCGGGGGCTTGCGAATCGGTGGGACTCCAGTGTGTGATCTGTTTCATTTGGAGGAAAGGCCGAACCGTAGTATGCTATAGGTAGTTTACTGCATGCAGTAAGGCTGCCGAACCTAATCTATCCATTCCCAGAGGTGTGTTGCTTTGAGAACAGTTGTTATCATCGGCGGGGGCATTACCGGTCTGTCCGCCGCCTATTATTTGAACCAAATGACCCAAGCCCCGAACGCTGGGGTCCGCATTATCCTGATCGAGTCCGACGAACGGCTCGGCGGCAAAATCCGGACGCTGCAAGACGGCGGCTTCCTTATGGAGACCGGCGCCGATTCCATCGTTACCCGCAAGGAGAATGCGGCAGAGTTCATCGAAGAGCTCGGTCTAGGCGGGGAGGTTGTCTATAACGCCACGGGCAAGTCCTATATTCATGTGGACGGCGAGCTGAAGCAGATTCCCGAAGACACGGTATTCGGGATTCCCTTGAGCCTCGAGTCGCTGGCGAAGAGCACGCTCGTATCGGCCGAAGGCAAAGTCGAGGCGCTCAAAGACTGGTATACCCCGAACGAAACGTTTACGAAGAATGATTCGGTCGGCAGTTTCTTGGAGCATTTTCTAGGCCGGGAGCTTGTGGAGAAACAGATTGCACCGGTTCTCTCCGGCGTGTATTCGGGGAACCTGACGGATCTGACCATCGCCTCCACACTGCCTTATTTGATCGAGTACAAGAACGAATACGGCAGCCTCATCCGGGGCTTGTCCGAGAATAAGATGAAATTCAAGGGAACGGGCAGCAAGAAGTTCATGTCGCTGAAGAATGGCGTCTCCGCCTTGATCGACAGGCTGGAAGAACGGCTCGCAGGGTCCGGAGTTGACATCGTGAAGGGGGTACGGGCGGAGACGATCCGCAGGGACGGGGAACGCTACTTGGTCACCCTGGCGGACGGAGCTGTCCTGGAAGCCCATGACATCGTCCTCAGCACGCTTCATAGCACGGCCCGGCAGCTGCTGCAAGATGAGGCGCTCGACGAGGATTTTGACAAGCTCAAGAACAGCTCCCTGATCAGCGTCTATATGGGCTTCGACATGGCGGACAGCGAGCTCCCGAAGGACGGTACCGGCTTTATCGTCTCGGAGCACAGCGATCTGTCCTGCAATGCATGCACCTGGACCAGCCGCAAATGGGAGCACACGTCTGAGGGAAGGCGCCTGCTCGTCCGGCTGTTCTACAAGAACTCCAAGCCCGTCTACGAGCAGCTCAAGGGAATGACGGACGAAGAGCTGCTGCAGGCAGCTCTCGAGGATATGAGGAAGAGTCTCGGCCTGACCGGACAGCCCGTTACTTGGAATATAACGAAGTGGCAGGAGACGATGCCCAATTATCACATCGGACACCGCGAGATCGTGGAGTCGCTGGAGCGGAAGCTCGCTGAGAGGCATCCGGGCGTCCTGCTCGCCGGATGCTCGTATTATGGCGTCGGTATTCCGGATTGTATCGCGAACGGAGAAGAGGCGGCCCGGAAGCTGGCCGGAGCGCCTGCGGTTTCAAGATAAGCCCATACACGCATCCCGGATCCTGCTTCGTGAGTTGTTTAGCGGAGCGGGATTTTTGTGCATCCGGCACGCAGGCATGCAGTGTGAGCAGATCGTGGACAGAAGCAATCCGTTGAACTGCGGCGGCCCATCGCATAGAATGAGAGTAACGAATCGCAACGAGGCAGCGGAGGAATCAAGATGAACATGAACCGAACCAGGAATAGAATCAGGGAATCGCTGGAGACAGCCTCCCGGGAGCTCGACTTGTGGTGCTTCGAGAGCCCTGAACTGCTGTCTTATCCCCCTCGGAGTGGATGGAGCGCGCTGCAGATCCTGGAGCATGTCTCGCTTACCAACCACTATCTGCTGATCCTCATCCGCAAAGGGACGAAGAAAGCGTTGGAGCGGGCGGCACAAGCCGGCGAACCGGAGAATCGGCCGGAGGATGGGACTCATCTGGATCCTCTTGACGAGATCGCCTCCCACGGCGCCTTCCGTTGGGACTGTCCCGCCCACATGGAGCCGGCGGGCGGGAAGCCGCCCGGGGAGATCCGGGAGGAGCTGAAGAAGCAGTTCGGGGAGTGTGCCGGGCACCTGGAGGAGCTGCGCAGCGGGCAGGGGACGCTGCATCTCACGATGATGTCCGTCGGCAGCCTTGGCCGAATCGACGTCTACCAGTACATGTATTTTCTGTGTCTGCATGCGCAGAGGCATCTCGCACAGCTGGAGCGAGTGAGAAAAGAATATTTGGCGGCCCATTTTGCATAGAAACGGGGAGAGTTGTCCATGACCAAGCCAAGCGCAAGCGTACCCGGGCCGAGGCCCGTCCCTTTGATCGGGAACCTGCTGTCTCTCGGTTCCGAGCCGCACCTCTTTTTTGAACAGTGCGCCGAGAAGTACGGACCTGTGGTCCGGGTGAGAATCGACCCGCACCGCGACACCTATCTGCTGAGCCGCCCCGAGGACATTCAGCAGGTGCTGAACCAGACCCAGCGTACCTTCGCCAAAGGCTACCACCGGGATCCCATCATGCGCAGGGTGCTCGGCAACGGACTCGTGACAAGCGAGGGGAGCTTCTGGCTGCGGCAGCGCCGGCTATCCCAGCCTGCCTTTCATGCGCACCGCATCCGCCATTACGCGGAGGTGATGACCGCCTACGCGGAGCGGATGGTGAAGGGGTGGACCGACGGGGAGACGAGGGACATTCACGCCGACACGATGCAATGCACGATGGAGATCGTGGGCAAGACGCTCTTCGATGTCGATCTGCACGCATCCGAGGGGGAGAGCCGTGCGGTAGGCAGCGCATTGGAAGAGGTGCTGCACGAGTACGTGACCCAGTACACCAGTGTAGTGCGTCATCTGATCGGTCTTCTGCCCGTAGCTCTGCCCGTTCCGGGGGACAAGAGGCTGCAGAAGAGCGTAGAACAGCTCGAGCATATCATCTACAATATCATCGATGGGCGCCGGGAATCGGGTGAGGAGGACCGGGGCGACCTGCTCTCCATGCTGCTGCTCGCTCGGGACGACGACGGAACAGGCATGTCGCGGGAGCAGCTGCGGGACGAAGTCATGACCTTGTTCCTTGCCGGGCATGAGACGACGGCCAACGCCTTGTCGTGGACCTTCTATCTGCTCACACAGGAACCGGAAGCGGAAGTCCGGCTGCTGGAGGAGCTGGACCGGGTCCTCGAAGGCCGGCTGCCTTCGTACGATGACCTTCCCCGGCTGACCTATGCCCATGCGGTCGTCAAGGAGTCGATGAGGCTGTATCCGCCGGTGTGGCTGATCTCCCGTGAGCCGATAGAGGATGTGGAGATCGGAGGGTACCTGCTTCCCGCCGGCTGCGAAGTGGCTGTCAGCCAGTGGGTGATGCACAGGCACCCGGATTATTTCGAGAACCCCGCAGCATTCCGTCCGGAGCGGTGGACCCCGGAATTCGAGAAGAACTTGCCGCCGTACGCCTATTTTCCATTCGGAGCGGGGCCGCGTGTATGTATCGGCAACAATTTTGCCATGATGGAGGCGGTGCTGCTCCTGTCGGCCGTAATGCAGAAGTATCATCTGGAGCGCGCAGAGGGGCATACGGTCAAGCTGGAACCTTCCATTACACTCAGGCCGCTGAGCGGGATTCAGGTCAAAGTGGTGAAGAGAAGCTGATGCCAAGGCTGGCTGGAGGCGTATCGGCCTCCCGAGTTTGAATCCATTATGCAATCGAGGTGCAGGATGAAGCCACCAGGCATGGACCCCAGCGATATGAAGAGCATTACCCGATTTCTTACGGCCCTCGGAGATCCCGTCCGGCTTCAGATCCTTACCGTGCTGGGCAATACGGGCCGCAGCAATGTCGGTGACATCGCCTCCCGGTTCGAGCTCAGCCGGCCGGCCATCTCCCATCATCTGAAGATCCTGAGGGACGCCGGCATCGTCGACTGCCAGAAGGTCGGCCAGGAAGTATATTACTGGCTGGCCCGCGCCAGCGTGGTCGCCAGCTTAAGATCGCTGGCCGATATGACGGAATCGTTCCGCTGCGGAGAATGAGCCCCCGTCTTGGCGGGGTGTGGTTGTGCCCGCGGAGCGGGGGAGGAAGGATGAGGCGGCAACCGATCCCGCCCGCGAACGGCACCGGGAAGGAATTCAGTCCCCGGGGTCGAATGTAAGATTGAGCGATGACAAGAAGTGAGGAATTATAGTCATTCATGTAAACCCAAACAGAGGAGCTGGCCGTGTTGTTTTTGGCATTGTTGCAGACGAAAGAACAGAAAGAAGCCTTCTTGGAACTGGCGCATCTCGTGGCTGGTGCCGACGGCTTCGTGAACCGGAACGAGCAGGGATTTCTGCGAGCCTATCTGGCCGAGATGGATATGAAGGAATCGGAGTATCCCGTGCCGGCAGGGCGGGAGCTGTCCGAGATTGTGGCCGGCGTGACGGATCCGAGAGTCAAGAACATCTTCTTTGCCGAGATTCTGCTGCTCATTTTCTCGGATGGCGACTACAACGACGAGGAGCAAGGGGTCGTCAGAGACCTGCAGCGGATCTTCGGCTTCTCGGATGAAACGTTCCAGCGCTACAAGGACTGGGTCATTCGTATGGATCAGCTGAAGATCGAAGGCGTCAAACTGATTTTGAAGTAAGCTTACAGAGTCCATGCGAATAAGGGGCGGGGTTCCGGTCAGGTCATGGCCTGGGAACCCGCCCCTCATTGGCGATGCCGCATAGGGGCAGCGTAAGGGTGAACCGCCGGTCTCCGCCTAGTCCAGCACGATCAGTTTAACGGCCAAGGCCCAAGGGGCCAAGACCAGCGCCTCCTGCGGCAGTTTCACGGAGGGGAGCGGTTTGTCTCCTGGACTCGCGGCCAGGACGGCTGCGTAGGCTTCTTCCCCGGACTGTACGGTCAATCGGTTCTTCAGCGGAAGGCAGGTGAGGACGGCGCGATCGGGAAAGTGGTCGATCCGTCCTCTAAGCTGCCGTGAAGGTTCTTGGGCTTTCTCGGCGAGAGACGAGCTTGCGAGCAGCTGCTCTCCCCGATAATCCTGCGTCAGATCGAGCAGGGAATAGAGGAACTCGCCGTCGAAGGGCTTGGCCCCTTGGGATTGGATATCGTCCCAACTCATGGAGTAGGGAGTTCTGGAGAGGCTCCCGTTCTCCCACACTTCGTACGCGACGAGCAGGTTTCTTCCTGTCGATACGTGTATATCGATGCTGCCGGCACAGGCTCCGAGCAGTGCCTTATACCGAAGAGCATCGCCTTGGTAAAGTTCGGTCGGAGTCAGATTGAAGCGCGGACCGGCTGCGTCCGGAAGATCGGTACAGCTCGGGCAGAGCGCGAATACGATCGCGAATATAGCGAGTAAGGCCATGCGTTTGCGTAATGCCTGCACAACGATCGACTCCTTCTTGCGCTGCTGGATAAGCGGGTTGACAACCAGTTTTCGAAGCCATGGACCTCTCTCTGCGAAGAAACACGCTTTAGGCTATAGACGAATCAGATCCAGCCAAAGTTTACCCGCAAGCTCGTTTTCACCGTTTGCCTATTGCGTTCTACGCAAACAGACGGCCTTCTGTCCGAAGACAGAGGCCGTCTGTTTGTTGTATCCGAAACTTACGGGATCAGTTTCCAAACGCTGCTCGCCGCGCTTGGCGTTTCGCCTTGCGTCCACCATTTGGCTTCGTAGTTCGCACCGTTGTAGGAAACTTTGCTGCCGCCTGTGTAAGCGGTTGCTGCGTTCCATGCAGGGTAAGAAGTGCTGGCTCCGCCACTTGTTTTCACTGCGAGCGGGGAAGATTGGGACGACTTGCCCGCGGAAGCTACGGCTACTACGGAGTACGTGTAAGTCGTGCCGGCGGTCAGGCCGGAATCCGTGTAGGAAGCGGAAGCGGAAGTGCCCACCAGCGATCCGTTGCGGTAGACTTCATAGCTGCTGGCACCCGTTACGCCGGACCAGGTCAAGGACACACTGGTTTCGGTCTTGGCCGGGGAGGCCAGGTTCGTCGGAGCGGAGATCGTCGTGCCCCCACCGCCGCCGCCGAAGTTTACATCGATGACGTTATAGAAGGCATTGGCCGTGTCAGCTACTTCCCACACGGCAAGAATGACATGATAGCCGGTTTTTGCAGGAACGTTGCATGTATCCGAATAAGTGAAAGGAGGCTGTTTGCCGCCGTATGGTACGGAGCAGAACGGCGTCAGGTTGAACGAATCGCGGGTAAGGGCCGCATTTTGGTTCCAGCCGTCCTTGGTGATGTAATACTTCCAGCTTGCCGTAGCGTGCGCTGCGGACAGTTTCCATGTGAACGTGTTCGTGCCCGGGCTGATGTTTACCTTGGACCAGCGGCTGGACGATTGCTCGTCAAGCTTAGGGAAAACCCCGCCTGCGCTGGCAAGCTTGCCGTCTGCAGGACCGGCTGCCGGGAAGCCCTTAGGCGCTTCCAAGCTTTGAGGTTCATAGACTACGGCGCCGCAATCCGTGTTGGATCCGGATTTACAGAGGGCTGCACGGCCGTTCTCAACATAACCGTGAGCGGAAGCGCTGTCAGCGAAGAGCACGGAAGATACGCCGACCAGTGCCATCATGCCGCCAGCAGCGGCCAGCGTTTTGAGTGTTTTGCCTTTTGTACGAAGTGTCATATGATTGTTCCTCCTCGAAAATATAGATAATATTGGAAAATTAAGCATTAAAAAAGCGGTTACATTTTAAATTTTGATCGGTTACGAAATACCTCCCTTCAAGCATTTGCTTCGGGGCAGCAAGGCCGGGTGGCATTCGAAAATAGGATGAGCACCTCCTCTGGAAGAGATCTGCTATATAAACCCGTGAAGGGCTATATACCCAAAATAAAGAGAATAATAGATGGTGATCAGGTGAAGATGGTTATTGGACTAGAAGGGGACGAGAGCATGAAAAAAATTCTGCTGAGTTTGAATATTCAGGAAATATCCGTGCTCTTGCCTAGTATCATACATATTTTCATCGAATTTCACAATAGCTTTCATCAAATAAAAATTATTTTCATGTAACGGTGAAAATTTGTAGAATTGCGATGATGAAAGCGGGTTCATGTGCTCATATATAAAAAATAAGTAAGAATGGATCAGGATATGAAAATGAGCTTCGCAGGGGACTAGGCGATTTTTTGGAGGCGGTGAACAGGGAGCTGCATGCCAAAAAGCAGCATGACCGTAAAGGAGCCGCTGCTTACCGTAGGATGGTTGTGCCCCTCTTTACCGAGACGGACAGGGACCGGACAGACTCTTTTTATGAGGGTATACCGCATGCGTGGTGAACAATTGTTTTTATACCGTTGGATAATTATTTTTAAGCAAAAAGAGGCACAACGTCCCGTTCTTAGCGCTGCTTCCTTCCGGACCTGACGCGATTCGAACGTTTCGCTTGCCTCGTTATGTTATTGTACCCCATAGCGCTTCTGCAGGATAGCGGCAACTCTTGGAACCGCAGGGCCGAACCGCCAACCAGTGATTTTTACCCCCTCATCGAAGAAATGAACACCTCCCGCCCTGGCCCGCTGCCGGGATATAATCAAAGCACAAATGCTTCGGTACACGAAACAAGTAAGGGGAGGCGGGATGACCATGAAGATCTCGATCGGAGGTTATTCGTTCAACAACTTGTACATGGCGGGCCAGATCGACATCTTCGGCTATCTGGAGGCGGTGAAATTCAGATACAGGCTCAGTACGGCCGATCTCTGGAACGGCTTGTTCGCCGACCGGAGCGGGCCGCTGCTGAAACTGGCCGATGAGAGTTACATCCGCAAAATTAGGGAAGCCTTGGAGGAGAAGGAATTGACGGTCGTCAATCTGGCCGTGGACGGCGCGCACCTATGGGACCCTGATCCCGATCTGCGCCGGCGGCTTCACGAGAATGCGCTCGAGCATCTCCGCGCCGCTGAGATTCTAGGCGCCCGGAGCGTGCGGATCGACACGGGAGGCGCCTATACGAGCGGCGAGAAGATGAGCGGGGAGCAGTTCGACTTCGTCGTCAAGGGATACAGGGCGCTGGCCGAACGCGCGGCAGCCGGCGGATACAAGATCGGGCCGGAGAACCATATGGGCGCTTCGCTCGATCCTAACGAGATGAAGCGCCTGGCCGAGGCTGTCGATCATCCGTCCTACGGCATTCTGCTCCATATGGGCCGCTGGAAGGCGGATCCGGAGCAAGGAGACGCCCTCACCGCACGGTGGGCGTACCATACGCACTTCGATGCGGAGACAGCGAGGGATCCGCAGGCTTCATCGAAGGTAAGGCTGCTCCAGGACGCCGGTTATGATGGCTATTGGGGTGTGGAATATAACGCCAAGGCCCATACGCACATCGAGCTGGAGTGGGCTGTGGCCAGCGTAAAACGGGCGGTGGCCAGGGCATGAGCAGGGAGATAAGGATCGGCCTCATCGGCACCGGCCAGATCGGCATGATGCATCTCGCCCAGTATGCGTCGATCCCCGGCGCCCAGGTAGTTGCTGTCTGCGATATCAACGCGGGCGAGGTGGAGCGGATCGGCCAGATGCACGGCATCGCCCACCGCTATACGGATTACCGCCAGCTGCTCGGGCGGGATGATCTCGATGCCGTCGACGTCTGCCTGCATAATCATCTGCATGCGCAGGTGACGATCGATGCTCTGAGGGCAGGCAAGCATGTCTACTGCGAGAAGCCTATCGCCGGCACCTATGCGGACGGGAAGGCGATGTGCGAAGCGGCGGAAGCGTCCGGCCGGATGCTGCACATCCAGCTGGGAACGCTCTACCGCAAGGAGACGAAGGCGGCGATGACGCTGATCGACGGCGGCATGCTCGGCCGCTTATACCATGCGCGCTCGAACGGTTTCCGGCGGCGCAACCGGCCCTATGTGGACGGCTACGGCACGCCGCACTTCACCCGCAAGGCAACGGCTGCGGGGGGCGCTCTGATGGACATGGGCGTATACCACATCGCTCAGATGCTCTACCTGCTCGGCAATCCGGAGGTGCGGAGCATCTCGGGCAAGATCTACCAGGAGACGGAGATGCTGGAGGAGCGGAGGGAGCGGAGCGGCTTTGATGTGGAAGAGCTCGCGGCCGGCTTCGTCAAGTTCGAGGGGGGCCTCACCTTGGATCTTCTCGAATCCTGGGCCGTGCACTCGGGCGGCTTCGAAGGAAGCAGCATCTTCGGTTCGAAGGGCGGGATTCGGCTGCCAGCCGAGATATCGCCCGGCGTGACGCAGCCGTTCAGCTTCCACAGCACCGTATGCGACATGGACATGGACTCTACGGTGGATCTGGACTTAATGGACCTGCGGTGGCACCGGATCCGCAAGAATGAAGACGCTTACGATTCCTCGCAGCATCACTGGATCGCGGCCTTGCAGGGAAGGGTAGCGCTCCTGCCGACGGCGGAGATCGCCCTGCAGACCCAGCTGATCAGCGAAGCCCTCTACCGGTCCGACCGGCAGGGAGGCGAAGTCACCGCGGTGGAGACCGTGGAGAACTCCATTCGTACCCCGGCTGGAGCTTGAAGGAAGGGGGCTGCAGGCGATGCCGAACCATAACCGGGAATCCAGGCAGCGCGCCCATCTTGCGATCAAAGCGTTTAACTTCTTCGTGTACGGCGCCATTGCGGTGTATACCTCTTATTTTCCCTTATACCTGCTGTCCCAAGGCATGTCTAAGATGGAGATCGGCGCCTTGATCGCCGGCGGTCCGTTCATCTCCATCTTCGCGAATCCGTTCTGGGGATATTGGAGCGACCGGCTGCAGCAGGTGAAGCGTATTCTGCTGGTCATGCTGGCCGGCAATCTGGCGGTCATGCAGCTCGTGTTCGCATCAAGAGAATACCTGTGGATCTACGGGTTCATGCTCCTGTTCTTCTTCTTTCAGATGCCGCTCTTCTCGCAGAGCAATGCCTTGATTCTGAACAGCATCGAGGGAACGCGCCACAAGTTCGGCGCCTTCCGGCTGTGGGGCTCGCTCGGCTGGGGGCTGCTCGCGGCAGCGGGAGGGCCCCTGATCGGCATGCTCGGTATCGGCCGGCTGTGGATCGTCTACAGCGCACTGCTGTCGGTCGCCATCATATTCGCCCTCTCGCTGCCGAAGGGGGACACCGGGCAGAAGGCTTCCTTCTCGAACCAAGGGTATCGGGGGCTGTTCCGGAACCGGCCGTTCCTGATGCTGATGGGCATCGGCGTCCTGGTCTCCATACCGAATTCCATGAATGCGGCGTTCATCCCGATCTACATCTCCGAGCTCGGAGGAGACGCGTCTCTCATCGGCTTATCGGCCTTCCTGTCGTCGATCTTCGAGATCCCGGTCTTCCTGCTGCTCGACCGTTATCTGAAGAAGGATGCGGTCACGATGGTTACCGGCCTGATCTTGGTCAGCCTGCTCTTCGCGCTGCGCTGGCTGCTGATGTCCGCGGCCGGTCATCCGTACCAGCTGCTCGCAGTCCAAACGCTGAATTCGCTGACCTTCGGCGGCTATTATTACATCGGCACGCAGCTCACGGCGAGTCTGGTGCCGGCGGCTTACCGCTCTTCGGGCCAAGCTGCCTATGCGCTGACCTGGGGCGGGCTGTCCGGCATCGCCGCCGGGCTCTTCGGCGGCTGGCTGTTCCAGGAGCAGGGGCCGGCCGTCATGTACGGCACCGGGATGTGGATGTCGCTGGCCGGTGCCGCCGGATTCCTGCTCATGCTGCAGCGGGTCAGACGCACGCAGCCTTCTGCGGACAGGGATCGGGATTCTTCGGCCCAGATGTAGTGCGCTTGCGCTTCACGCCTGCTTTTACATACCGCCCGCATACCTTATCTCATTACCGGATCTCATTATCTTATCTTGCCCTTATCTTGCCCAGATCTTGCCGTAACTACCAATCCATATCCACTTAGGAGGCTGCCTATGAATAAGAAAACCGCCGCACTCTGCTCGGCCGTCACGCTGACATCCTCACTGGTTCTATCCGCCTGCGGAGGCGGAACAGCCCCTACGGGCAATGCTCCCCTACCTGATACGAAGGGAGGCGAACCTGCGAAGGAGTTCCAGGTTTCCTTCCGCCACACGCTCATCAAGGATAATAACAAGAAGCGGCTGGCCATGTTCATGGATATACTCAAAGAAGTCGAAGGCGGTGTCCCCGGCCTGAAATTCGTGCCGGAGGGGGTCGACAGTACCGTCAACCGGCAGACGAAGCTCAAGGCAGAATTCGCCTCCGGCAACCCGCCGAAGATCTACGAGGTGTTCGGCGGCAGCGATACGAGGAACTTCGTTAAGACAGGCAACATGCTCGACATCACTCCGATCCTCACGGAGCTGGGGCTGAAGGACAAGTTCCTCGACCTCTCGGAATTCACGGTCGACGGGAAGATCTACGGGCTGCCGATGGCGGGGTCCATTCAGGGTTTCTTCTATAATAAGAAGATATTCGCCGATCTCGGTGCAGACGTGCCGAAGAGCTGGGACGAGTTCCTCGTGGTCTGCGAGAAAGCCAAGGCGAAGGGCATTACGCCGCTCGCGGTCGGTGCGATCGACGCCTGGACGCTGAACATGATCCCGAATACGCTGATGGTGCGCCTGGCGGGTCCCGGCGTCGTGCCGGGGTTCGTCTCGGGGCAGACGAAATGGAACGATCCCGAAGTCGTCAAGGCGTTCGAGATGGTCGAGGACATGGCGAAGAAGGGCTATTACACGAATAATGCGCTGGGGCTCAAATATTCGGAAGGCCAGGCGAAGTTCGCCGGCGGCGAAGCGGCGATGACCTTCGACGGCAGCTGGGCGAACAGCACATATGCGGATCCGAACAAATCCAAGATCACGGAGCACCTCGGCTTCTTCAACCTTCCGAATCTCGGGGGCAAGGGCGACAACACGATCAACGGCTCGTTCTCCAACGGAATCGGCTTCTCGGCGAAGGCGGATGCGAACGAACTCCAGGCGATCAAGGAATTCATCAAAGTCTTCTTCAGCGAGAAGTACCAGAAGCGCCAGCTCATCGAGGAAGGATACTTCCCGTCCATGAAGCTGACGGACCTGACGGGCGTGAAGCCGATCATCGCGGAGATGAACAAGACGACCGAAGGACTGACGACGTTCCCGGCGTTCGACGCCATCGTCCAGCCCAAGGTGAAGAGCGATCTGGAGGCGGGGATGCAGCAGGTGTTCAGCGGCAAGACGACGATGAAAGAGATGCTGGATAAGCTGCAGAAATCCCAGGAAGCCGAAAATCGGAAGAGCAAGTAAGAGAGGCGGTCCTATGCACAAAACGCTGAATAAACCGCTGGCCTATGCGTTCTTCATCGTGCCGACGCTGCTCCTCTATGCGGTATTCTATATCGTCCCGCTGTCATCCATCTTGCGTTACGGGTTCACGGAGTGGGACGGCCTCACGACGCCCGTGTTCAACGGTCTCGATAACTTCACCAGAGCCTTCCAGGACGAAGCTTTCCTGGGGGCCCTGGCCAACAATCTCGTCTTCACCGGCTTCGCGGTCTTCATCCAGATCCCGCTCATCATCCTGCTGGCTGTACTGATCTCGGAGGTGCGGCGCGGGCAGAGCTTCTACAAGACGACGTTCTTCCTGCCGAGCATCCTGTCGACCCCGGTCACGGGCGTCCTCTGGTCGTTCGTCGTGTTCCACCCCGACATCGGCGTACTGAATTATGCGCTGCGTGCTGCGGGACTTGACCACTTGGCGGTCGCCTGGCTCGCGGAAGAGAAGACCGCGCTCCTGTCGATCTTAATTACGAATGCCTGGCACGGAGTCGGCTTCTACGTGGTCCTGGTGCTCGCAGCGATCTACGGCATCGCCCAAGAGATCTACGAGGCGGCGGAGCTCGACGGCACAAGCCGGATACAGCGGGCTTGGCATATTACCGTGCCGCTCATCCGCCCGATCATCTCGGTTATCGTCCTCCTCTCGATAGCCGGGTCCCTGAAGACGCTCGATATCGTCATGGTCATGACGAACGGCGGTCCCGCCGGCCTCACGGAAGTCATGGCTACCTATATGTATAAAGTAGGCTTTCAGTTCATGGAAGCAGGCTATGCCAATACCCTGGGCATACTCATCTTCCTGTTCATTGTGATCCTGACGCTGATCAGCGGGGTCGTTACCAACAAATTGAAGGATGTGGAAGGCTGATGTCGAGTAACAACCGGGTCGGCGGCCTCCTGATCCACGGCATCCTGATCCTGTATGTGCTGCTTACGCTGTACCCGCTCTGGTGGGCGTTCCAGAATTCGTTCAAGCGGCATGTGGATATTATCACTTCACCCTTCGCGCTGATTCAAGGCTTCACGATAGGCAATTATATCGATGCGTGGCACAGCTCCAAGGTCAGCGTGTTCTTCTTCAACAGCCTGCTCGTCAGTATGGCCGCCAGCTTCTTCACCGTACTGCTGTCGGCGATGACGGCGTATGCCTTGACCCGGCTGCCGTTCCGGCGGATGAATGCGGTCATCAGCGCCGGTCTGCTGCTTGCGATCATGGTACCGGGAGCCACGCTGCTCGTTCCGCTCTACACGTTCATCCGCAACTTTCAGGAGATATTCGGGTTCCCGATCTATGATACGTACCTGTCGCTGATTCTGCCCTACATCACCTTCGGCCTGTCGATGTCGGTAGTGATCATCCGTGCCTTCATGGCTTCTCTGCCCAAGGAGCTCGAAGAGGCGGGGGTGACGGACGGACTGCAGGTATACGGCCTGTTCTTCCGGGTCATTCTGCCTCTGTGCATACCTGCCCTGGTCACGGTCTTCATCATCTCCTATCTCGGGAACTGGAACGAATTCATCATGGCGAATCTGCTGCTCTCCAAAGAAAGTCTGCGCACGCTCGCCGTGGGCACCGCCGCCTTCAAGGATACCTTGAACACGAACTACGGGGGGCTCTATGCCGCCACCATGTACAGTGTCATTCCGGTCGTGGTCCTCTACGTCTTCCTGCAGGATCAGATCATATCCGGCCTTACCTCGGGCAGCGTGAAAGGGTAATCTTCCCGGAAGGAGGGGAACCAGGTTAGCATTCGAAAAAAAGGGTTCATCGGTTTTCTGATTTTCATGGTCATCCCGATCCTGGCGGTCGGCACCGTCGTCTCGATCCTGTTCCAGCAGGCGGTCCAGAAGAAGTATGCCGAACAGTCGAAGCTGGTTATCTCCTCCATGGCCCGCAACATCGCCACAGTCTTCAAGGAAGCCACCTATTATTCGGATAACTGGATGCTGTCGCCGTCGGTGCAGAACTTCCTGAATGCGCCGGAGACCGGGCAGGATTCGCAGGGAGTCTACACGATTCTGAACCAAACGTTCCTGACCTATGCCCCGCTGGACACGGTAGCCTTGTACACCTTGGACGGGAAAGCGTACAGCCGCACGAAGCTCGAATTCAACCCTGTTCCGTTCCCGCTGCTAGAGTCTCATTCCTTGTTCGGGAAGGTGGTCCGGGGGAGCGGGTTGTCTACGTGGATCGGTCCGCACGAAGCGCCCGAGCTGACGGGGGACAACTCTTATTTCACCCAGATCCGCACGGTGGCGGACCTGATCCGTCTCGAGCGGATCGGATACGTGTATCTTCAATACAACTTCGGCGAGCTCGACGATATCTTCGGCTTTTATTCCAATGTAGAAGATTCCAGTGTAGAAGATTCCAGCGAAGTAGAGAAGAACACGCACTATATGCTCGTCAACCGGCAGGGCACGATCTTGTATGACAATCTGAAGGTCTACGGGGGCGGCAGCCTCTTCGAGTATACCCGGACGCCGGTCGATCTGGGGCAGGTCTATTCCAGCGAAAAAATGTTCTTCGGCGGGTCTTGGAGCATCGTCACCGTACAGCCGCTGCCCATGAAGGACCTCGGCATCGAAGACTGGACGCTCGTCTCCGTCACGCCTTCCGACTACGTCGTGAGCGATACCGGCCGCATGATCCGCTGGTCGGGCATGATTGTGTCGGGTATCCTGTTCTCGGCGTTCTTCTTCCATATGCTGTTCATCCGGCGGTACTCGCAGTTTATTCTGCGCTTCGTGGGTGTCATGAAAGAAGTGGAACGGGGCAATCTGGAAGCCCGCATCTACTCGGAGATCCGGGACGAGACGACCGTGCTCACCCGGGGCTTCAACTCTCTGGTGAAACGGGTGGCGGAGCTCATCGACGAAGTGAAGCTGGAGCAGGCCCGCAAGAACAAAGCCGAGCTGCTGCTGCTTCAGGCGCAGATCAAACCGCATTTTCTCTTCAACACGCTGGAATCGATCAACGCCTTAGCGGTAAAGAACCGGGGCGATCTCGTCTCCCAGCTCGTATACCGGCTCGGCACGATCCTCCGCATCTCCTTCCGGGAGGGGGAAGAAATCTCGGTCGGTACCGAGATCGGCTATCTGCGGCACTATATTGAGATTCAGAAGATCCGGTTCGGGAAACGGTTCGAGTACGAGCTGGAGATGCCGGGTGGGCTGGCGGATTACTCTATCCTGAAATTCACGCTGCAGCCCTTGGTCGAGAACAGTATCCAACACGGATTCGACGATATCGATCATCAGGGACTGGTGCGGATCCGTGCCGAGGATACGGGGGAGGCGATCTCCCTCTGGGTGGAGGATAATGGGTCCGGCATTCCGCCTGAGGTGCTGGAGCGGATCTCCCGCAGGAGAGGCGGAAGCTCCCTGCGGGAGATCCGGGAGCCCGGCGCTTCCGAGGGGGGCCTGGGCCTTAGGAATGTTGCCGACCGGCTGTGCATTCACTACGGTCCCCGCTATGGGATGTGGATCTGCAGCGCTCCGGGCGCCGGCACACGCATCCGGTGTGTAATTCCCAAACAAAAGTTAGGTGATGCGAAGTGATCCTTCGGGCTTTACTAGCTGACGACGAACCCTTGATCGTCGAGACGCTGCGAACCGTGATTCCATGGGCTTCTTACGGCATCGATGTGGTCGGGGAAGCGGAGAACGGCGCTATGGCGCTCGGGATGGTCAAAGAACTGCTGCCCGATCTCGTGTTGTGCGACATCCGCATGCCGAAGATGGACGGGCTGGCCTTCCTCGAGCAGACGAGCCTGCTGCCGTACGACTGCCATGTGATCATGCTCACGGGCTTCCAGGAATTCGACTATGCCCGCAAGGCGCTGCAGTTCGGCGCCAAGGACTTCATCTTGAAGCCGATTCATTACGAAGAACTGAAGGGCATCATCGCGCGGATGGCGGACGAGATCCGGCAGACCAAGCGGGAGAAGCAGAAGGAGCTGGAGCAGTGGAAGCACTTCAAGCATGCCGCCTACGAGAAGTATCTGCATGATGTGCTCATGGACTACACGAAGGTACCGCCCCAGCTGTTCCACGGGGGGGAGCCTGCGGAAGCGGCGCTGGAGTTCGCCTTCCTTCTCGTGCATTTGGACGATCATGACGCCCTTGCGGGGACATGGACGGGGAGCGAGCGGAAGCTGTATTATTTTGCCGTCCGCAATGTGCTGGAGGTGGCGCTGCTGCCATATGGGCTGGATTACTGCGTCGTCCAATCCAGGGAAGGGGAATGGTGCGTGCTCATCCAGGGGGATTCGCCCGCGACGTGGTCCGAAGAAGCGGGACGACGCTGGTCCGCCGTGCTGATCGAAGCGGTGCGCAGCCATGTGCGCTTGACTGTCAGCGTCAGCATATGCCCCTGCATGGTGGCGATTGAAGAACTGTCCGGGATCTTGAAGCAGCTGCAGCGCCGGCTTCAAGTGACCGAAGGGACAGGGCAGACGGTAGCGCTGTACCCGGAGGGGGGCAGCCGCCGGTCGGCGAAGCAGCTCGTGCTCTCCGCCCAAGAGTACATTGCGGACCATCTCGGCAGCGACCTCGGACTCGACGAAGTGGCAAGGCGCCTCGGCATGAGCGGCAGCCACTTCAGCGTGCTGTTCAAGCAGCAGACCGGCGAGACGTTCCTGGAGCATGTCACGCGGCTGCGGATCGAGCGGGCCAAGCTCCTGTTGTCCGCCAGCGGCCACAGCATCATGAAGATCTCGCAGATGGTCGGCTACGGCGACCGCCGTTACTTCAACAAGGTGTTCTGCCGGCTCGAAGGCATGAGTCCTTCGGGTTACCGTCAGGCCTGTGGGAGGGCGCCCGGTGACAGCGGGCTGTAACCCGGAACGAGTAGACTCTATCATGCAGAGACGGTAAGACGATAACGACAGGACCAGCTATATAACGGCAAGAGCAGCCCATCCTTGGAAGGAATGGACTGCTCTTTGCCGTTCGTGCTGGAGTCAGAGCTGTATTTTGAAATTTCGAATCAAGGTAAGTTTCCGAACTAAGGGAGAATTCCTATGCCGTTAAACGCCGCAGCAAGGCGGTCCAGCGCTTCCTGTACGGTAGTAGGAGGGGGAAGGGTCCAGCCCGCCGGATTCCCGGGCGTATAGGCCACGCCGAAGGCATCGTTCACACGGATGAGGGAGGTGCTCCCACCGGTCAAGGTGACGCGCGAAGCGATCGGGATGGAGTCTGAGGTGGCCCGCACCCTTGTGGCTACGCCGGTCACTCCGTTCACAATCAGCCTTCCGGAGTTCGGGAATGGGGTGAAAATATTCTCGGTAATGGCGAAACTCGTAATATTGAGCGGATCAATCGGAATATGGCCGGGCTGCACGTTGATCACAATATTGCCGTTAATGCCCCCGCCGACCAGATTCACCTGAGTGTCCGTCGTGGCCTGCGAGTTGATCACGATATTCCCGGCGGGAACGAAGGACGAGAAGAGGAACATATTGATCCCGTTCTGCGTATAGCCGGAGGAAAGCTGGGAGTCGCGGATATTCACCTGGTTCACGGACGTGGTCAGGGCGGTGAAGGTAGGTGAAGGGGTCAGATTGACGCTGACGAAAAAGAGCTTGCCGCTGAAGCTGCTCACGCTGGCGAAGTTGAACGTAAGCGGGGCGGTGAGCAGCGTCAAGTCGACAAAGCCGGAGCGGTTATCGTTGACAAAGCCCGTTTCGAACCAGGAAGGGTCGTTAATATCGAACGGGATGGCCAGTCTCGTCAGCAGGGTGCTGGCCCCGATGAGCTGTACGTTAGCCTTCAGGTGAACGAGCGGTTCCGTATAAGTGCCGGGACCGATCGAGATCGCATAGCGCTTGACCGGTGAGGCATCCGTAATGGAAGCCATGGCTGCGGTAACCGTCAAGAATGGGAAACATTCGGAGCCGTCTGCCACAGCGTCATTGCCGGCTTTGTTCACGTAGACGATGGCGGTAGCCGTCGGCGGCGGTTCCACACACCCGGGTCCCGCCGGGCCTGTCGGACCTGCCGGGCCTGCTGGACCTGCTGGACCTGCTGGACCTGTCGGACCTGCCGGACCTGCCGGACCCGCTGGCCCCGGAGGCCCCGGTGGACCGGGCGGATGGGGGAATCTTCCCATGAGATCATCTCCTTTTATGGTATTACATCATCATATTACTGCTCTTCCAAGACGAACCTAGCTAGGGCCCACCAGCCGCAAAAGAGGCGGACAACACATCAAGAGGCAATGGAAGATATTCGCCCTATGGAATGGAAACTTACCCCTTACTTGGAAAAGATCTTTCCGGGATAATGAAAGGAAGCGGGGGATGGCAAATGATTCCCTGAATCGCAGTCAATGGAAGAACCAGATTCTTCAGGAAGAAGGAGTGTAATCATGTTCGAAACGATCGTCGACATTCTATGCGGGATTAAGCCGGAAGCGCCGGAACTGAGGTATGAAGTGACCATGGAGACCGATCTCAACAACGATATCGGGCTGGACTCCCTGCAGATGATCCAGTTCATGCTTCAGGTGGAAGAGAGGATCCATGTGGCCATCGATTACGATGAGTTCGATTACATCCATCTGCAGTCGATGGAAGCGTTCATCGGATTCCTGAAGAGCTGCCCATCCTCTCAAGATGCCCATCATGATGCCCCGGTTCACTGAAGGTAGTGCAGAGGGAGGCTTCACGGTCATGGGCACGTTCGATCCCGAATCGCGGTGGAGGGACCCGCAGTGCGCGGTGCTGCCCGCCATCGCCGACAAGGACCGCGAAGCGGTAGTGCTGTGCATGGATGAGCTGCTCTTTCCGTTGTGCGGCCCGTCGGACCTGCTCGTCACCCGGTGCCGGATGGAGGAGGGGCTGCAGGCGTACCTGAACGGGCTCGGCTTGCTGCCTGGTCACCGCTCCATGTACGAATCGGACGAGCAAATCTACGCTTCTTGGTCCGAAGGGGAGTTCAAGCGGGACATCTTCGAGCTGGCGGCGGAGCGGCCGCAAGCACTGCCTCCCGAAGCGCTGGGGGGCAGGCTGTCGCCCTATGCCGTGACCGAAGGCGTCGAGGCGTACCTGAGCCAAACCGACGGTACGACGGCGCTGCCGAAGCTCGAAGTGGTCAAAGAAGTGAATTCCAAGCTGTATTCCCACCGGCTGCTGGAGCGGATCGGACAGAGGACGTACGGAGTCCAGGTCGACAGCGCGGAAGCGCTAATGCTGCTGGGGAAGCAGCTGCTCGAATCAGGCGCCTTCCTGATCAAGGACCCCTTCGGCGTATCGGGCAAGGGCAACCTGCTCATCGGCAGCGAGGGCATGCTCGAGCGGATCGCAGCGCATCTGCGGAAGCAGGAGTCCGCCGGACGCCGGACGGAGTTTCTGGCCGAGCCTTTTCTGGACAAAAGAGATGATTTTTCCTCCCAGTGGTTCATTGGGGAGGGAGGGGAGAACACCCTGCTGTCCGTACAGCGGATGCGCAACGATGGCATGAATTATGGCGGTTCCGAGTCGGCGGACGAGCCGTTCCGCCACTGGCTCGAGGAGCAGGGATATTACGGCATTCTTCAAGATGCCCTCGGTCATCTGTACCGTGACGGCTATACCGGTTATGTATGCTTCGACTCGATGGTACTGCAAGGCGGAGAGCTCGTTCCGATCGTCGAGATTAATGCGCGCAAGTCCATGGGACTGATCAATGCGGCACTGGACCGTTACCTGCAGGGCTATGGCCGGCAGGGCATGCTTCTCTCCGTCTCGCTCGGTCTGCCGCAGAACTTCACCTTCAGCCGGCTGATGACCGGGCTCGCCGAGGCGCAGCTGCTGTACCCGGATACGAAGGGCTTCGGCATGATTCCGTTATCGTCGGGCACCGTAACGGTGAACCGTACGCTTGCGGACTTCCGTACCGCATCGGGCACCGCCCCCAAAGGCACACTCTCGCTTCCCAAGGGACGGCTGTACGTCACCTTGGTCGGCAAGGACGCGGTCCATCGGGCCGAGCTCTCTTCCCGGCTCCGCCAACTGCTGACCCATCTTTCGCTGAAAGTATATAACTAACCGGATCGGGGGAGAACCTGTGCTGTCAGAGCCTGTCACACTTCTCGCTTCGGGGAATTCGCTCGGAGCCTATATTCCCGCGATGCACGCTTATACATACCTCCGCTCTCGCGGGGTGGACGCCGAAGTACGGGTGCTCGAAGCGTACTACCGTGAGGAAGTGCGGGACAAGATCCAGGCGACCCGGCAGGCGTTTCACGATAATTTTGCTGCTGCGCTCATGGGCCACCGGCTGGCCAAGCCGCTCAGCGCGGGGGCGGTATTGAGCGGGAAGGCCGCTGCAGACTTGACCGGACAATGGCTGGCTGCGGGAAGACGCACGTTCGTCGCCTTCACGGGCTTCTGGGTGGATATTCTGGAAGCCTATGCAGATCAGGCCCCTTTCCCCGTCGATATCGCGTTCCTTCGTCTGGACGCCGCCGACACCCCTTCCTACAAGGTATACCGCCACCTGCATGCGAAGTACCGCCAGGTCCATTTGTATGATGCCGCCGCCGGACTCCCTGCTGCCTACTTGTGCGGCATCGACAATGCTCCGCTTCGTTACGAGGAGCGGTCCGGACGGCTCCTCGTACACGGCGGAGGCTGGGGCATCGGCACGTACAGGGACACCCTGCAGGAGCTGAAGGAAGCCGGATATGAACTGGATGTGATCGTGTACGATCCGTCGGAAGCGGGTGAGGAGGACGGATCCACGCGGTATTACATGACGGAACCCGGATGGAGTCCCTGGTCGCCCGGGGCCGGAGGAAGGCACACGTATCCGCCCATGCTGCAGGTGAAGCGAAGGGGGACCGGATTCGAGCTGATCCCTCTGCCGGGCTACGAAGCCTATACCAGGCTGGTCCGCGAAGCAGCAGCCATTGTCAGCAAGCCGGGTGGAGCCACACTGAACGATTCACTGGCGTATGCCGTGCCGCTTCTGCTGCTCGACCCGTTCGGCGGCCATGAAGAAGCGAACCGGCAGTATTGGATATCCTGCGGCTTCGGTCTGCGCTATGCGGACTGGAAGGAAGGCGGATATGCCCTCCCGGAGCTTGAGGCCTGCTGCCGACGGCTGACCGGCCACCGCAAGACCATCAAACCTTATGGGAGTGAAGAAGGGTATGCAGCCCAAAACGAAAGTCACGTTCGATAAGTTGACGTTCCAGAATATGAAGAGGACGCTGGCCCCGATGGCGGTATCCGGCAGATTGACGCGGGCGAACCCCGTCTATGCGGCCCCGCTGCCTTACGAGATCGGCATCAAGCTCAATAACGGATGCAACCTGCGCTGCAAGCACTGCTTCGAATGGAATCCCGAAGGCTTCCACCACGGGTACGAGCGGGAAGTCAAGAACCTGGAGATCGACCTGGACGTGGTGGAGAAGCTGCTTGTCGAGACGCGGGAGAACAAGTCCAGGGTATTCCTCTGGGGAGGGGAGCCGCTGTTCTATTCCCGGTTCGACGAACTGGCCGACCTGCTCGCGAAGGAAGAGCGTTATACTACCATCTGCTCGAACGCCATTCTTGTGGAGGAGAAGCTGGACGCCCTCATCCGCATGTCGCATAATCTCGTGATGCTCATCTCGCTGGAAGGCTTCGAGAAGGAGAACGACGCGATCCGTGGCAAAGGCACGTTCCAGAAAGTCATCGATGCCGTTAAGCTGCTCCTGGATCTCAAAGCCCAAGGCATCTATAAAGGCAAAGTCTCCATCGCTTTGACGATCAGCGACCAGATGGTCGGCAAGCTCTATGATTTCATGGCCTACTTCGAGGAGATCGGCGTCGATTCCGTCTATTTCTGCTTCCCCTGGTACATCCCCGAGTCCACCGCAGAGCGGATGGACGGCTACTTCTCTTCCCATTTTCCATGGCTCGCCTCCCGCTTCTCCGACGGGCACCACAACAGCTGGCATTCCTTCACCTTCCGGATCGCTCCGGAAAATATCGAACCGCTGCTCGCGGATATCGAACGGATCTACCAGCGCACTTGGAATGTACGGATCCGTTACCAGCCGGCCCTCGAGCCGCATGAAGTGCGGGATTTTGTAACCGGAGGCGGCAAGCCTGCCATGAACCGCACGAAGTGCCTCTCGATCGCCAACCGGATGGACGTCATGCCTGACGGGCGGGTGAACCCGTGCAAATTTTTCCCGGAATTCAGCTTCGGCAACCTGCATACGGAGAGCGTCAAGGAAGTGTTCCACGGCGAAGACTTCACGAAGCACCGGGAGAGCCTGGCCTGCGGTCTCACTCCGATCTGCACGCAGTGTGTGCTTCTGTATAACAACGGCATTTGACTTCTACAGAATCTGTCAGACGCAAGGGAGGACCCCATGGATTCGATCCGGGTGCAGGGGCTGCATAAGTCCTATCCATACTATAAGAAAGAAGCGGGGCTGCTGCCTTCGCTGAAGAATCTGTTCGTGCGCCGGACGCTCGTGAAAGAGGCAGTGAAGCCGATCTCCTTCGAGATCGGGCCGGGGGAGTGCGTCGGGTTCCTCGGGCCGAACGGCGCGGGGAAGACCACGACGCTGAAGATGCTCTCGGGTATTCTCCATCCGACCGGGGGCGGGGCGCAGGTGTTCGGATATACGCCGTGGGAGAGGAAGAACGGCTTCAAGCGGTTGTTCTCTATCGTGATGGGTCAGAAGAACCAGCTCTGGTGGGACCTGCCGGCGAGCGAGTCGATCTACCTCAACAAGTGCATCTATGAAGTGGAGGACGCCGTGTATCACCGGAGATTGCAGGAGCTCTCCGAGCTCCTGGACGTGCGGGACCTGCTGAATGTGCAGGTCAGGCGCTTGTCGCTCGGCGAGCGGATGAAGATGGAGCTCATCGCCGCCTTGATCCACCAGCCCCGGCTGCTGTATCTCGACGAGCCGACGATCGGACTCGATCTGCTCTCCCAGCAGAAGGTCCGCCAGTTCTTGAAGTATTATAACGAACGGTTCCGGGCAACGATCATCCTGACCAGCCATTATATGAAGGATATCGAAGATCTCTGCCGCCGGACGCTCGTGATCTCCGATGGACGGCTGCTCTATGACGGCGAGCTTCAGGGCATCAACGGAGCGCTCGACGGGCAGAAGCTGGTGCGTCTGCAGTTCTCGGAGACCGTCGCCGAACGGCGCCTGAAAGCGCTGGGCCGGGTGAGAAGCTGCGACGGGCTGCAGGCGGTGCTCGAGCTGCCGAAGGACCGGCTCCGGGAGGTTTCGCGCCTATTGCTCGACCAGTTTCCCATCGTGGACTGGACGATCGAAGACGTGCCGATCGAGGAAGGGATCGCGCAGCTGTACCGGGGGGAAGCCGCCGGATGAGACGATGGCCGCTTTACCGGGGCATGTTCCTGCTCGGCGTTCAGCATTCGATGGAGTACCGGCTTCACTTTGCGCTCAGCCTGCTGAGCAGCGCGGTGCCTGCGGGGGTGCAGTACTTCATCTGGACCGCCGTCTACCGGCATTCGGGCGAAGGCGCGCTGTTCTCCTATACGTATCCCCAGATGATTCTGTATACGATTCTGGCCGGCCTGGTCGCGAGGCTGGTGGAGACCCAGTTCGAACAGGGGATCGCCGAGGATATCAAGAACGGGGGGCTGAACAAGTATCTCGTGCAGCCGGTGAGCTACTTCGGCTATCGCCTGACGACGTTCCTTGGCCAGAAGGCGGTCTTCTATCTCATCACGGCGGGACTGCTGGCGGCGATTCTATCGGGCGCTTCGGCGCAGGGCGTGCTGCAGCTCGATCCGATAAGGCTTCTCTGGTTCGCAGCCGCTTTGTTCAGCGCCCTGCTGCTGAACTTCCTGATCGCGTACTGCCTGTGTGCGATTGCGTTCTATCTTCATGATATCTCTTATTTCTTCGTCATTACCGGATTGCTCGTAACGATACTTAGCGGGGGCTTGTTCCCGCTCGAGATCTTCGGCGAGACGGCATTCCGGCTGCTGCAGTACACTCCGTTTCCGTATACGGTCTATTTCCCGGTGAACCTCTTGAACGGGAAGATCGCAGACGGCGCCTTAGGCCCCGGGATGGCTGTACAGTGGACTTGGATCGGCATCTTCCTGCTCGGGGCGCATCTGGCTTGGCGTCACGCCCTCAAAAAATACGTGGCGGTAGGGGGTTGACGTATGTTGTTAACGTTTCATCTGCTGGGCAAATACATTCGCCTGTACGGTGTGTTCGTCCGCAACTGCCTCATTGCACAAATGGAATTTCGGGGGAACTTCTTCATGAGCCTGCTCGTCGAGACCGTCTATCTGGCGGCGAAGCTGCTCTATGTGCTGGTCGTCTTCCGTACGGATCTGCATGTGAACGGCATCCCGCCCGAGGGGCTGCTCTTGTTCATCGGCATGCACACGGTGGCGACCGGGCTCTATGTCGGGCTCTTCCTGACGAATTTCACCAAAATCCCGGGCTATATCCGCGACGGTACCTTGGATCTCATGATCACCAAGCCGGTCTCGCTGCAGTTCATGGCATCGCTCCGGTACGTCGATCTGGCGCTGCCGATTCCGGACCTGCTCGCAGGCGGGGCGATGATCGCCATCGGCTGGCATGCGCTGGATGTTCCGCTGACCGCTGGCCATCTGGCCGGATTCGGCTTCTTCATGGGCATCTCGCTGATTCTCACGTACTGCTTAATGATCATCCCCGCGCTGCTGTCCTTCTGGCTCGTGAACTCGTCGGCCGTCTCGGACATGGCGCATGCCGTGTGGGATGCGAACAACTTTCCGATGGCGATCTACGGCAGATGGGTGCAGCGGATCGGCACGTTCGTCGTGCCGGTGTTCCTCATCACGAATCTGGCTCCGATGTTCCTGCTCGGTTCGCTGAGCCCGCTTGCTATGGCGGGGGCGGCAGCCGGGGCGCTGCTGTGCCTGGTGCTGGTCCGCCTGCTATGGCGCAGGGCCGTCCGCAGCTACAGCAGCGCGAGCAGTTAGCCGGTACGGCCTCCGGCAGGCAAGGCAGCAGCCCTGTATACGGCCTGCGCCATGCAGGCCGTAGTCGAAGTGTAAGTACATCATACGAATAACAAGGGGGAAGGTCATGATGGTCACAGGCACGGCACTACGGTCAATGAACTGCGTGTTCACGGGGCCCAATGAAGTGGAATGGCGGGAGGAAGAGGTACGGCAGCCGGGTCCGCGCGACCTGTTATGCCGGGCGGTCGTATCCCTGATCTCGCCCGGTACGGAGCTTGCCTGCCTGAAGGGAACCTTCGATTCGGGAACGGGCTGGGCTTCGTGGGTGCAGTACCCTTTTCACCCAGGGTATTCCATGACGGCGGAGGTCCTCTGGGCCGGCCCCGAGGTCGTGGGAATCCGTGCCGGCGACCGGATCGTCTGCCAGGAAAGACACCGACAGCTCTTCGTCATCGACAGCAGGGAAGCCAGCAGGCTGCCGGAGACGGTGAGCGAGGAAGAAGGCACGTTCGTCCAGCTCGCCAAAGTAGCCCTGCTCGGGGTGCTCCGGGGAAAGACCCGGCTAGGGGAGCGTGCCGGCGTGGTCGGCCTGGGACTGCTTGGCCAACTCGTGATCCAGTTCCTGGCGCTGAGCGGCGCCCGAAGCATCACGGCCATCTCGCCTTCATCTAACCGCTTGGCGCTGGCCCGTCTCAGCGGAGCGACGGACCTCATTCCCGAGGAAGCGCAGGAGGCGATAGGCCGAGTCAAGGAACAGTCCGGCGGCCGGATGCTCGATACGGTATACGAGGTGACCGGGAATCCGGAGGTCCTCTCCTGCTGCACCATGATGGCGAAGGAGTTCGGCAAGGTGGTGCTGCTAGGAGATACGACCCAGACGTCCCGGCAGACGGTGGGCCCCAAGGTCGTGTTCAACGCCGTCTCGATCATCGGCGTTCACGGACGGCTGATCGATGGTTACGAAGGCTGGACGGAACGGGAGCGGGAGGAGCTCATCTTCAATTGGATGCACCGGAAGAAGCTTCGCATGAACCATCTCATCACGGACTCCGTGCATCCGCTGGAAGCCGGAGCCGCCTACGAACGGCTGTCAGCCAAAGGGACGGAAGAGATGGGGGTGCTGATCGATTGGACAAGACTGTAGAGCTGAACACGGAAGACGACAGCGGGCTGGATCTGCTCCACCGCGGGACGCTGCGCGAGAAGATCGGCCAGTTGTTCGTGATGGGCTTCGAGGGGACTGTCCCCTCGGAAGGCATCCTGCAGCTGATCGGGGAAGGGCGTATCGGAGGCGTCATTTATTTTGCCCGTAACCTGGAGAGTGCCGAAGGCGCTTATCGCCTCACGAGCGACCTGCAGGAGGCAGCCCGCAGCCGGGGTACGCTTCCTCTGCTCGTCTGCACCGACCAGGAGGGCGGCATGGTGGTTCGGATCCGGGAAGGCATCTCTCCGGCCCCCTCGAATATGGCCGTCGGTGCGGCCGGGAGGGAGGATCTGGCCTACCAGGCCGCTTATGGCACGGCCGAGGAGCTTCGCGCGCTCGGCATCGGGATGAATCTGGCTCCCGTCGTCGACATCAATGTGAATCCGCTCAATCCCATCATCGATATCCGGTCCTACGGCGACGATGCCGAGCTTGTCGGCCGGATGGGCGCAGCCTCGATCCGGGGCCATCAGGAGGCGGGCGTATCGGCGGTTGCCAAGCATTTTCCCGGGCACGGGGATACGGCGTCCGACTCTCATGCCGACACGCCGCTGCTGCCTTATGGCCCTGACCGGCTGAACCGGGTCGAATTCGAACCGTTCCGCCGGGCGGTGGAGGCCTGCGTAGATGCCATCATGACGGCACATATTGCCGTCCCGCAGCTGGCTCCGGATCTGCTGCCCGCGACGCTGTCCCGGCCGCTGCTTACGGGGGTGCTCCGGGAGCAGCTTGGCTTCAAGGGCGTCATCATCAGCGACTGCATGGAGATGGCAGCCGTAGCCCGCGGGCGCGGCGTGGGGGAAGCCTGCGTGATGGCGCTCGAAGCCGGCGTGGATCTGCTGCTCGTCAGCCATACGTTCGAGGAGCAGACCGGCGGATTGAATGCCGTAGAAGCGGCAGTCCGCGAAGGCCGGGTAACCGAGGCGCGTATCGATGAGAGCCTGAGGCGGATTCTGGACCTGAAGCGGCGGAGGGCCCTCTCCTACGAGAGCTCGCCGTGGGACAGCGTGCGGCTGCGGCTCTGCCAGCCGGATACCCTGGACGTACTCCGCTCGCTGAGGGAAGCGGGGATCAGCGCCGGCGGGCCGGAGCCGGGCGGGTGGCGCCTCGACCCTAACGCGAGCACGCTCCTTCTGCTGCCCGAGATGGGAGCCGTATCGCATTCGGAGAACGAACTGACGGCCACGGGGTCGCTCGGCAGCCTGCTGGCAGCCGGGCTCCACGCGCCGCTCGAGGAACGGCCGCATCCGCCGCTCCTGGATCCGAAGGCGATTGCCGGCTTGGCTGCACTTAGCCGCACCTTCGGGCAGACCGTCGTCGGCCTGTACGACGCCAAGAACCACCCGGAACAGAATGCGCTGGTCCGTTCGCTGGAGCAGTCCGGCTCCCGGCTGATCGTCATCTCGCTGCGCAACCCGGCAGATCTTGCCCCA
This sequence comes from Paenibacillus caseinilyticus, assembly GCF_027533645.1. Lineage (GTDB taxonomy): Bacteria > Bacillota > Bacilli > Paenibacillales > NBRC-103111 > Paenibacillus_G > Paenibacillus_G caseinilyticus. The sequence goes on along the minus strand of NZ_JAQAGY010000007.1, from coordinate 238,846 downwards.
TTCGCGGAGTCGTCCTCCTGGGTGTCCTGCTGCGATCCGCATCCGGACAGTCTCGGGGCATTGGCGCACGTGCTGCTTGGTGAACTGGAGCCGCAGGGGACGCTTCCCGTGACGCTCTGGCATATCGGTGACTGACTTGATGAAGAAGGGAGGCGGAAGCGTATGAGCTCCGTGAAGCTGCCGATATCGAATCCCCCTCTGAAGGGATTCCTGCGCTGGGCCTATACACTGGCGATCACGAGTGCCCACGAGGAAACCAAGCCTTGGTACTATACGAATTTTATCCAGATGGGCTGCACGAAGCGCTTCCTCGAAGAAAGAATAGAATGCTTCTACGATTTCTTCCGGGGGATTCCGAACGAGCTCAATTTCAATAATCCGTATCTGCTGACCTCCGCGTTGAACTATGACGTGCTCTCGGGAATGGACGGCAGGGCCGTGACCGGCTTCGTCCGCGGGCAGCTGGAGAAGGGCTATTACCCGATCGTGTTCCTGGACGAATCCCGTCTCCCTACAGCTGCCGCCTACCAAGGGGATCCTTTCCCGCATCATCTCATGATGCACGGGTACGACGACGGGGAGGAAGTCGTCTACGCCACGATGTTCGACCGGCAGCAGATCTTCCGCGAGGTCGCAATCTCGTACGGGGATCTGCGGCAGGCCGTCGATTCGATGCTTCGGCTGATCGCGGAAGGCAAGGCATCGGATCACGGCACATACCTCTACCGGTATCATGCCGAACAGCTCTACCGGTATGATCCGGTGTGTGCGGCTGACGCGGTAAGGGATTATCTCGGCAGCGTGACCCATGTCAACCGCATGAACTACAATACGGACGACCTCGTCTATGGCCTCGAGACCTACGATTATCTCCAGCGGTACTATCAGGCGGAGGAGGAGGGCGACCCGGCGCTGTTGAGCCGACGCAGCACCCGGCACCTTCACCTGCTCTGGGAGCACAAGAAGACGATGTCGGAACGGCTGCGGTACTGGGAATCGATGGGGTGGATCGCACCTGACCCCCTGCTGCTGGAGGGATTCGATCTGCTGACCCGCCGCTCCCAGCAGCTGAGGGACCGCTACATCCGGTACGGCATCACCCAGAATGACGCGGCATTGTATGGGGTACTGAAGTCGCGTCTCGGCGAGTTCAAGGCCGAGGAGGAACGGTTATTCGCCAGGCTGCTGGAGCTGCTGGAAGCGGGGGAGCCGATCCCGGGTATTTCGGCGGGCGGGATATCCGTGCAGAGTTGAAATTTGCTGCAGGTTGATAAGTGTAGAAGGCCATCCAGCCTGAGTTGGATGGCTTTTTCTCTTGGTCTGCATCGTAACAATGAACGTGTAAATTTCGTTTACATATTTTTGGTAATAACGTAGGTATAAGGGGATGTGTTGTTGCATTTTAAGGAAGTTGCACTCCTATATGTTTGCAGCTCCGCATTGGGTGCTTCGTGTTACGCTGCCGGGTCTAGAGGCATAGAGAGCATCCAGGCACACATAAATCACGATATTAAAATGACAGTTAATGGCCTGGAATGGTCACCCAAGAATAGTGGTGGCACCTCACTTGCTCCATTGATTCTTTCACTAAATAGTGATTCGGAAAAGGGTAGTGACTCCTATTGGAAATATGAATACTTTAAAGAAATCGATTATAACTGAATCGGAGACCGGAACGATCCTGTATCAGAAAGACGCATTGGGGACGACGGAATGTGATTTTTTGTGGGCATTATAATTGATAATAAAATACATACGACGAATGAGAAAAACCCTTATATAATAAGGGTTTAGAGACCAACATCGCCGCCTCAGGTGTTTTACTAATCATTACCCAGTAGCGATCTGTTATGTTATTAAATGCGTTTTATTTAACACCAAAATATATTTTTGCAGCAGCAATATCAGCATCATATTGAGCATTTTGTGCATCAAGCTCCCATTGATCATGAGCATTATTTCCGTCAATCCAATATTGTTGTGTTAACGCTGTTAAATATGAGCTATAGCTGTTGTAATCATGAATGTTAACAAGTGGGTGGGCATAGGCGGTAGAGGCACTCAAAATCGAAATCAGCACAAAAGAAGATAATAAGATAGACTTAAAACGGTTCACTATAAAACCCTCCAATTGTTATATTTTGTATACATGTGTATCATATATTTCGAAATGGCGCCTTTCAAGTGATTTACTTAAACATAATAATTTTTGGAGTATATAGAATTACAACTCATCTTAAAATATAAAAATAATGAGGAAGGCAAATGAATCTACCTTTTTATGGGCTTTTTTTTCTGGGTTTATTAATAATGGTTTCAATATCAGGAGTCATACTAATTCGTCATTTTTCTAAATCCAACGCAAGTCAAAGTAAAAAAATGTTCTTCATTACTTCATTCGTGATAATAATATGCATTTGTTTAATATTCATATTACAAGCTAAGGACGAGAAGCATAGAAAGGAAATTGTTGCATTCATTGAAAGGAAAGGGGGTCAGGTAATAACAATTCAATTAACAGAAAAAAGATATACTCCCTTTAAAGAACTTGATGAGAGAGCTGCAAGAAAAAAAGATGACTATTACTTAATAGAGTATTCTATGGATAATCAAATAAAAACAGCATGGTTTAAAGGAGATAATGCACTTTTCAGTGATACACCTACCCCTGAATATAAGAAATGGATTTTTGACACCGATTCCAGCTCTATGATTTCCTGGTAAACATGGACCTGAAAGGAACATTGAGGATCGCGAACAGAATAAAGATGAGGCAAGAACTATAATACCCGGCCACCATGCCCGCAGTGTTCAAGAGCAGATCATCTACATCAAATATCCGGTAACTGCCGAATAGAACATTGAACAGCAGCTGGGCAAGCTCTATGCCGAGAGAGCATACGAATCCGATGCCGGTAATCTGCCACAATCGGTATCGCTTCGGTGTAAACCAAGGAATATAGAAGCCTAAGGGAAAGAGAAGTAGGGTGTTGCCGACAACTTGAATATAGTTATGGTCCCGTATAGCTGCGTAGATACTGTAAAAGAGTTGAAGATTAGAGGCGAGTCCTTCTGCTCCCCAAGCCGCCGTGTGAGAGAGAGGGATAGGAAACAAGGTCAGTTCGATCACCTGAAACAGATAAAAAAGGAAGGAAAGCAGGAGCAGCAGGCGAAAAAGCGAGAACCGCGAGCTCCTTCGGAAGAAACAAAAGATAGCGATCGCCGCCAGAAGAGAGAGCTGGATGAATGCTGGAAATTCTAAAAGCATCGATAGGACCCTCCCCGAAATGGAACAACGGCTGCCACGCAGCCGATGTCAGACTAACGTTAGGGTCTAGACGGCACAGGGGAAGGGGGACGTCAAGGTCCGCCTTCCTTCACCAGAACGTTATGAATACGGAGATCGTAAGGCGGCTCATGATCCTGGCGGACAACCGTGCCCCGGTACAGCATCGTTCCGTCATTCAGATCGGCAATGGCCAGTTCAGGGCCTGACAATTCGTCTGTTCTGGACTTCATAATGAGGTAGAGCCGCTGATTTGCTATGACCGTGTTATTGATTGTTAGGGTTTCATCGATAGGAATGCTGTAATCCTTCGTCACTTTATGGTCCGCCAGCCCATAGTGCACGACTCTCAGAACATGGGTAGTGGGATGTCTCGACACAAAGTACAAGCGGTCTTCCTCCGGGAAGATTCCCGGATCGTTAGGAATGCGCAGCAGGTCATCGAAGCTTGCGCTCTGCACGATCTCCAATCGATCGGTCTCGGCGTCATACACATAGATCTCCCGCCGGTCCAATGAGCTTGGGGGGAAGCGCGGGTCTCCGTTCCCCGGAAGGTAATAGGTCAGCCGGAATACAGTATACCGGCCGGTCTGCAGCGGATCCGATCCCCCGATGACCAACAAGTCTCGGCTGTCTCCCATGCCGGCTGGAAGAAGCAGCCGGTCCTCCGTTACCCTATCGGCGCCAGGATCGAGGGAGTACTGATGGAGTTCCGGGTTGCGGTAGGCAGGCGGGATTCCTGGCCCCTTCCTGAAGTTCGTAGTCAAGACCCGGAGCACCCCGCCATCGAAGCGCACGCTGTCGATAAAGATGCCATAGTATAGACCCTCGTCCGGCACGGGCACGTGCCTATCCGACGTATGGCGGGTCCCCTTATCGTACACCGATAGGGCGAACCGGAAGTCTTCATGCCCGCCTGCCGGGCGGCTCTTCATCTGGATATCCGCATACCCGAGCACGGCATCATGCTCATAGAAGCCTGCCGGGCGGCTCTTGCCTCTCAGGAAGCCCGGATACTCCTGAAGCAGACGCTCATACCGGGAGCTGTTGTAAAGATAGGGCTGGACCATGCTGTTCCAGAAGCCCCGCTCGCTGAGGAACTCGCTGCCGTCTTGTCCGACCGTCATCTCCTCGTTCCTGTACATTCCCTGCAGGGTGAGATCCGCGGCTAACTTCCCATCTCCGCTCAAAGTCTTTAATTCAAATTCCGGATACACGCCGGCGGCTTGCGTATAGTACATGCCGATCCCAAGCACAATCACAGGCACGAGGACAGCCAGCTTCCAATAACGCTTCATGGGACTCCTCCTTAGACAGACACATTATTGTTCAATAAATAGGAAGCGAGCCCTAACGCTCCGCTGAAGGTCAGGAGGCCTGCAGCCATCAGCAGAAGCAGGATTTCGTTCGGGTAGAAATAATCCATATAGCCAAGCAGGGCAGCGAGGTAGGGCGACAGGAAGAGCAGGGCCGATCCCAGGGCGTAGACCAGGCCTGCGGCGGCGCCCTTGAGACGGAAGCTGCGTTCGAGCAGGATCGCGGTGAACAAGACCGCGGTTCCCGTTAGTCCCGTCAGATAATAGAAAACGAACTGGATGAAGTGCCTCGGCACGAACTCTGGCAGCAACGGGTGATTTCTTACAATCTCTCCGAGGGTCAACGGCTGTATCAGTTCGCCAGGGATGACCGAATGGAACAGCAGGTTCAGCAGAGGCAGCAGCAGAAGCTCGAAGGCCACGAATCCCAGGACAAACAGCGACAAGGCGACGAGCTTAGCCAGATATATATTCATCCGTGATGCCGGCAGCAGGAGAAGACGGCAGACAAAGGTGCTCTTGCCGTACCATTCGCGGTACCAGATCAGGAACGCGTAGAGCAGGAGGGCGGCGGCGACCAAAGCAATCGGTCCCATGAACCACAGGCTGGCCGTGTACTCGGCGAAGCTCGTTCTACCGGCGCGGACGGCGTACTCGGCGGCCGTTAACGAGTCCCGGTCCATCTTCTCACGAATCGAATTCATATACCGGTAGGCGAACCACAGCACGCCGCCCGTCTGCGACAGCAGCACCGCGAGCAGAAGCGCCCCATACAGACGGCCGAAGCGGTCCATCTCCCAGGCCAGCAGCAGCATGTAACGGTTCATGGCTGATACACCTCCCTCATGACATCCACTACGGATTTACCCTCGCGGTGTCTGACATCCTCGGCGCTGAATTCCTTCAGCACCCTTCCCTGGCCCAAGAGGACTGCCTTATCGATCAGATGCTCGATATCCTGGATCTCGTGCGTGGTCATGAGCACGCACCGGTCTTCGATGAGATGGGAGGTGAATATGCCAGCGATCTGTTCTCTGCCGAACAGGTCGATCCCGGAGAACGGCTCATCCATGAGCACATAATCGGCGTCCAGCGATAAGCCCAGGAGCAGATTCACTTTGGCCGCATTTCCTTTGCCGGTGCCGTTCAGCCCGATCAGGCAGGTGATTTGACTCTTCGCCGCCGTGAAGGAGACTTCATCCAGCACCCGTTTGCTGCCGTATGCTTTGCTGAGGCGCCTAACGTCAATCATGCGGGTCTTCCTCCCGTCTGCGTGCGCATTGGGCTTCGTATTTGTCTTTGACGAGCTGCAGCAGTTCCTCCGCAGGGACCGCAATATTGATGACCTCCCCGATGAAGGCATCTATCGACTCGTGGATCAGTTCTTCCCTCAGAGAATGCAGAATGTGCGTATCCATCGTAATCCGGCTTGGGGAATTGCCTTCGGTGATGATCAATTGCTGTTCCTCCATTTCCTTATATGCCCTCTGCGCGGTATTGGGATTGATCTGGAGCAGTCCTGCCAGTTCCCTGCGGGAGGGAATCTCCTGGCCAGCGGCCAGCCTGCCGGTGACGATTTGTTCTTTGAAGTGCCGGACCACCTGCAGATAGACCGGGTCGCGGTTATTGAATGTGATTCTCATCGGCCCAACTCCTACTACGGTTCTGGTCTGTGTGTATTAACTCATTCATACACCCGTCTACTTGTGTACTATATCCCTCATACAGCGGGATTGTCAACCAAATATTGGGATGTGCCCGAAGCATGCCAAAAAACCGGGAGTCCCTGGGGACTTCCCGGTTTTTTGGTGCAGGGCTTCCCGTGTTACAGGGAGGCCGGTTCGGTCCACAGACCCGTTTCTTGGAAATACCGCTGCAGATACACCGCTTCGTCTTTATACACAGCGAGCTGCCTGCGGAGGAGGTCAAAGTCGTCTGCCGGCGGTTTTTTGCTTTTGCGCAGAGACAGCGTCCATTTCTTCTCTACGGGAATGATCATGATGAACGAATGGCCGCCTACTGCGGTGGAGATCGTCTGGTTCTCGTGTGCGATCTCGATGAGCTGGGCCGGGTGGAAGATGCGGGATAAGGTGAAATAAGAGCTGTCGCCTTCGGGGCCGAGCGCTTCTTCGAGCAGGGCGTTCGTCTGTGCCCGGTTGAAGGCGGGCGGATCCTCGAGCTGCTGGGACCACAGCAGAATGAGGCCTTTGTCCTCGTAGGTGAACATGAAAGCGAAAGCATACAGGGTATAAATGCGGTGCCGGTACATGGACTGCAGCAGATCGTTCTCCAGCTTGCCGACCGGTCTCAGCCGGGAGCAGTCGATTACCCTGCGTCCGCCTTCCTTCACGATGGGCGCTGTATAAGATTCGGGGTGGCTGCGGAACAGCACATAAGCCGGTTCTTTGGGGGCATGGATGACGAACGGACTGTAATCCGCCAGCCGGTCCAAGTGCTCCAGGGGAAGGTTCAACCCTTCTTTGGATTCCAGACGTACCTTGTTCATGATCGACTCTTGCAGCATAGAAGCCCTCCTCACCAAGTAGTGTTGCCTATCCACGTTGTTCATCTCTCTATATCTCTGTTGTCTCAAGGCTATCATATCATAAGCGTATCCAAATTTTAAGGAGGCTTCGGCGTGCAGCTGCGCGTTTTGGGAACCCATACCCATGGGAGATTATTGTAATAGAGGGTCCAAGGATTATAATAAAGCATACCGCTTCAAGAAAACTAGCCATATGAAAAAGGATGCCGATCATGCCGATTAATTCTTTTGATAACTATCCCATGAGCTGGAAGCCATCGATTGATAAAATCCAAAAACCTATTTATAAAGCGCTCGCAGGGCAGCTGCAGCAGGATATTGTAAACGGCGTTTTATTACCCGGAACAAAACTTCCCTCCCAGCGGGAACTGGCCGATTATTTAGATTTGAATTTGAGTACCATTTCAAAAGCGTTTAAAGTGTGTGAGTTAAAGGGCTTGTTAAGTGCAGCTGTCGGAAGCGGAACATTCGTATCGTATGATGCGTTGTCGAATGCGTATTTACTTGAAGACACCAAGCCGAGGCATGTAATCGAAATGGGCGCAACACTGCCGGATCATGCTTCATACGAACCGCTGCTGCTGCAACTGAAAAGTATGCTGCAAGAGCCAAATTATGAACAATGGTTTGGTTATGGCCGAGCAGGTGAAAGCCTCTGGCAAAAGGATGCGGCTGTAAAGCTAATCCGAAGAAGCGGCCTTGAAACAACGGCCGATTGCATTGTATTCGCTAATGGGGGCCAAAACGCGATGGCGGCGGCACTTGCTAGTCTATGTAAGCCCGGAGACCGCATTGGTGCCGATTCTCATACTTATCCTGGCTTAAAAACGGCCGCAGCAATGCTTAGTATCCAAATCGTACCGATCAAGTCAGAGAACGGTGAAATGAGTCCGGCTGCCTTGGAATATGCGTGTAAGAATGACAATATTAAAGGCATCTACCTCATTCCAGATTATCATAATCCGACAGCCGGAACGATGTCTGTAGAGAATCGCAAAAGGATTGCGGCCGTTGCTAAAAAGTATGATCAGTTCATTATTGAAGATGCGTCTTACAGCCTCCTGTGTGAGAAGCCTCTGCCAGCCGTCGCATCATTCGCCCCAGAGCTGGCCATCTACATTGCGAGTTTATCCAAATCGATCGCGCCGGGGCTGCGACTAGCCTATGCAGCCGTTCCGAGTTCCTTCAAGGAGCCCATTACGAGAGCTCTGTATAATTTCAATGTATCCGTTTCGCCCTTATTTGCAGAACTGGCAGCACGTACGATCGTATCCAACCAATTCGAAAGCATCATTGAGAGTCATCGGGAACAAGCCATGCGCAGAAACCAAATCGTAAACCGGTATCTGGCAGACTATCCGTGTGCAGGGGTTGAAACCGGCATATTCCGTTGGCTGCTGTTACCAGGCAGGGTTACAGGTGCCGAGTTCGAAAGGCTGGCCGCACAGCAGGGGGTACAAGTGTATGCGGCCGAACGATTTGTAGTGGGGAATAGTTCCCCGGAGCGGGCGGTAAGGATTGCCGTCTGCGCACCAGAAACACTCGAAGAGCTGGAGGAAGGATTAGCGATCCTTCAATGTTTACTTCATAAGCTGACTTAATATGAATATTGTTTGCCATACAATTATATTATTGTATGGTTTTTTCGTGCGTGTTATGATGGGGCAAATCTTGAACAAAGGATGGCGGCATCCACTGGGTTCCGGGCCGTTCTCCATAGTTATGAAAGCATTGGATTGGACCGTAGAGGGGGAGTGGATACATGCCAGGCCAGACGGCATTCGTTAAAGAAAAAATAGAAAGCATGGGAGAATCATTGGCGCCATATGTGAATTCCCCTGAGAAGCAGCGTCAGCTGCACAGAAGAACGATGATCATCGTTATCGCCTCTCAAATTTTTGGCGGGGCAGGATTGGCTGCGGGGGTCACGGTAGGGGCGCTGCTTGCACAGGATATGCTCGGAACAGACAGCTATGCCGGCATTCCGACTGCACTGTTTACGTTAGGCTCTGCTGCCGCGGCGCTCATCGTCGGCAGCTTGTCCCAACGCTTGGGGCGCCGTGCGGGGCTGGCAGCGGGTTTCTTAACCGGCGGACTTGGTGCTGCAGGCGTCGTCCTGGCAGCCGCTTTCAATAATATCGCGCTGCTCTTTCTTTCGCTGCTGGTTTATGGAGCAGGGACGGCTACCAACTTGCAGGCCAGATACGCGGGTACGGATCTGGCACTCCCAACAGGGCGGGCCAAAGCGATCAGTACGGCTATGGTCTTCACGACCTTTGGTGCGGTTGCCGGACCGAATCTCGTCACTATGACAGGTCGGATAGCAACATCCTTGGGGGCTCCGGCGTTATCCGGTCCCTTTATGCTGGCAGCGATTGCGTACATTTTAGCAGGATTAGTCCTGCTCATGTTCCTGCGGCCGGATCCTTTACTCGTGGCCAGAGCCATTGCAGAAGTTCAGCGTGTACAAGAGAGCCAGAACAATACACAGCAATCGCCTACGCTGGAAGCGGGTATGAATAAACGGGGAATCTTTGTCGGTGCGTCGGTGATGGTGTTAACCCAGGTTGTCATGATTGGCATTATGACCATGACACCGGTTCACATGAAGCATCACGGACACGGACTTGGAGAGGTGGGGGTCGTGATCGGAATCCATGTTGCCGCGATGTTTCTGCCTTCGCTGCTAACGGGCATTCTCGTCGATAAGTACGGACGGTTGCCAATGTCGTATGCCTCCGGCGTTATCCTGCTCTTGGCTGGCTTACTAGCTGCATTCGCACCCGGGGACTCTATGGTCCTGCTCATTGCTGCGCTTGCACTTCTGGGATTGGGCTGGAACTTCGGCTTAATTAGCGGGACAGCAGCGATCGTCGATGCCACGCCTCCACAAATACGCGCGAAGACGCAAGGAGCTGTGGACGTTCTTATCGCTCTGGCTGGAGCATCCGGCGGCGCATTGTCCGGCATGGTAGTGGCTCAGTCCAGCTATTCGACTCTCTCCTTGGCCGGAGGCTTCCTGTCCTTGCTACTTATACCGATGGTCATGTGGTCCCGGAGGAGGGGATGATGACAGGAATCCCGAACGCTGTGACCTCTTAAAGGCATGGCCCAGTCCGGTACGGCTGCAGGTATAGAGGCAAGCTTGGCGCCGCGGCCGGCTCTTGATTCGTCTCAGGCATCGACCCTCTCTCATGAAATTCGTAATTCTGCCGCCACGCGCCGGCCTTTTCTTCCGGCTCCGAGAAAACGGACTTTTTTTGCAGGGATTGTGAGAAGCATCATACGCTGTGGGGGCCGGTCAATGGTATCCTACGGTTATACAAATCACAACAATCATGCAAGGGGAGATATAACGATGGGGATTTTATTTGAGGTGGTAGGGGTTCTGCAGGAGAATCAAGTCGGCTTCATGTACAAACAGCATACGCCGATGATCGACAATCAGGTGTTCTCTATCCTGCGCCTGCCGACAGGGAATGTGAAGACGATTCACAAGAGCACCCTGGGGCAGCCGATCCGCAGCACGAACCTGGAGTCCGGGCGCGTCCAAGTATGCCAGGGCTTCTGTCAGGAAGGCCAGCTACCCACGCTGCAGCAGCGGATCGAGAGCATCCTGATGCCGGCGCCGATGCCCGTTCCGCAGGTGAATTGAACTTGCAATTCCCCCGGTCCGGTAGCGGACGCTGGAAGTCTTGCGAGCTATTAGAATAGCGGAGCGTTACCCAATAAGACGACATCTATCCCTATGTTTGGGGCGGGATCGTTGTCTTTTTTGTTATGGAGCGATGCCGGGGGGAGGCGCTATTTCCTTTACATCCCAGGATCCTCAGTTGCGAATCCTGCCCCGGCGTAAGGGTCTCCGGAAGCGGTAATGCAACGGTCGAATCGGGCCGGCCGCGTGTTGGCACAGGGTGCAGCCCCTTCGCTTCTTTGAGGGCCATCCTTTTTTTTACGCATTTCCAATTGGGCCATGAAGGAATATAATGAGGGGGAACCGGCACCTGAATTCGCCACCGAAAGGGATGTAGCTGTAGTGATAACCATGATGAATCCATCCAAACGTAAAAAGACCCTGCTGACCCTTGCGTTCTCGGCGCTGCTTGCCGCGGGGGGAAGCCTGAATCCGCCCGGCGCCGCAGCCGCAGAGGTAACCACCGCGGCCGCCGCGCCAAGCAGCCTGCCCGTCGTCCAGCAAACCATCCTGATCGATGGCAAGACGGCCGTGATTCCCGTCATCTATTCCGAAGGCAGCACATACATAGGACTGCGCGCCTTGACCGAAGGGCTCGGGCTTGCGGTCGAATGGAACGAGGCCGAAAGAACCGCTTCCGTAACGGGACGCAGCCGGACGCTGAAGGTGAACCCGGATAACGGCACCTATAATTTGAACGGTGGTAAAATGTATGGGGAGTGGCCGCTGCTGCAGGACGGTTCCTTGTATGTGCCGCTGCGCTTCCTGCTTGAGCGTCTCGGCTATGGGGTCACGTATGATGAAGCCGCGAAGCAGATCGGGATCGAGACGATTCAGGAGAACCAACTGAGCGTCGTCACGGTCACCGCGGACAGCGGGAACCCGATGGTGGAGGTCCAATATCCGCAGGTGGAAGGCTTCGCGGATGCTGCGGTGCAGAAGAAGATGAACGATGTGCTCCGGGCCCAGGGGGAAGCGGCCGTGGCCGAAGGCATCAAGATCGTCACGGAGGCGGAGAAGGGGAACCAGGAGATCAAGAGTGAAAGTCCTGAAGTAGAGATCCCTCCGTCCCTCTTCAGCAGCTCTTACACGGTTACATCCAATGAGCAGGGAAAGCTGAGCTTGTACGTGGATCAATACCAGTATACAGGCGGGGCGCACGGTGGTACTGCCCGCCGCGGCTATACGTTCGATTTGAAGACAGGGGAGCTTCTCACGCTGAAGGCCGCTGCGGCGGACCACCCGGATTATGTCTCCATCATCAACCGTACCATCCAGAACAATATCAAGGATACGGAGCTTTATCTCCTTACGCCGTTCGAGACCATTCAGCCGGACCGCAATTATTATTTGAGCCATGAAGGCATCGTCATTTATTTCCAGCAGTATGAATATACCCCCTATGCTGCCGGGATGCCGGAATTTATCATTCCATATTCCGCTTTCAAGTAAGAGGTGCTTGTTTGTGCCGCTTCCGATCCGGGTAATACACCGTATGTCCCACAATCAGGAGGTGGCTGGACGATGGCATCCGAGACGACGAAGGGAAATGCTGTACGCAAAGAAGGCGAAGGTTCCGATATGAGAGCATTCGTCGAAAGCACGGCGGCTGCGGGAAGCAAGCATGAGAAAGCGACCGGTACGCATACTGCGCCGAACGAACAGAACAAGCTGATCGACCAACATAATTTGCGCAAGTAAACAGGAAGATCCCGGCTGTGGCCGGGGTCTTTTTGATTAGTATAGAATGTATATCCCGCCAGGGCCCGATCCTGTCATGGCCGCGATCTTTAGCCGTCATTGTTGTCACAGGGGAACTGACGTTTCGGTCATCGGGTGGTATAATAAGCGCAGCGGTACATATAACCGAGAATAGAAGATGTTCATCCATGGAATGATCTCCATAGATTTAGGCATAGTGAGGTTGCACGGCATGCGTCATAAGGAAGATTTTTTTGAGATGAAAAAAAGGGAGCTCGGCGTCGCCTTGAACGAAGTTCAAAGAGCCGCCGTGCTCCGGACGGAAGGCCCGCTGCTGCTGCTCGCATCGCCCGGCTCGGGCAAGACGACGACGATCATCATGCGGATCGGCTACCTCATCGAGCGGATGGGCGTGGAGCCATCCCGGATCAAAGCAGTCACCTTCAGCCGGGCTTCGGCGGCCGATATGAAGGAGCGGTATGCCAGGTTCTTCCCGGACCTCGCTCCCGTAAATTTCTCGACGATCCACAGCCTGGCCTTCGAAGTGCTTCGGGAGCATTTTCGCAAGACGAGGACGCTCTTCCAGCTTATCGAAGGCCAAGTCGATCTGAGCGAAGAGGAAGAGGAAGGGAAAGGCGGCACCGGGGACGGAGAGCAGCCGCCGCTGCACAAGAAGTTCATCCTGCGGCATCTGTTCAAGACGGTCACCGGCGAACTCATCACCGATGAGCAGATGGACGAGCTCACCACGTATATCTCCCTTATCAAGAATAAGATGCTGCCCCATGATCAGTGGGAGACCGTGAAGTCGGACGTGCCGCAGGCCCACCGGGTGCTGCTGGCTTATGAGGAATACAAGCGGGCGGGTCACGGCAAAGGGCTGCTGGTCGACTTCGACGACATGCTGACGATCGGCAACGATATTCTGGAGAGGGACCGCGAGCTGCTGCGCCGGTACCAGCAGCGCTACGACTATGTGCTCACCGACGAGAGTCAGGACACGTCTGTCGTGCAGCATGCGATCATCAGCAAGCTCGTCCGGGAGCATAAGAACCTCTGCGTGGTGGCTGACGACGACCAGTCGATCTACAGCTGGAGAGGGGCCGAGCCGGCTTACCTGCTGAACTTCAAGGATGCGTACCCGTCCGCCAAGATTCTCTTCATGGAGCAGAACTACCGTTCGAGCCGGGATATCGTCGACGTGGCGAACCGGTTCATCAAGCGCAACAAGAACCGGTATGACAAGAACATGTTCACCCGCAATAAGGCGGGAGGTCCGGCGAAGGTCCGCAGCTTCTCCGATTACAAGTACCAGGCCAAATATCTCGTTCACGAAATCCAGGGGCTGCCGGACTTGAACGAAGCCGCGGTGCTCTACCGCAATAACGCGTCCTCGATCTCCCTCATCAACGAGTTCGATCGGGCGGGCATTCCGTTCTTCATCAAGGATTCCGATAACCGCTTCTTCTCCCATTGGGTGGTGGAGGATGTGCTCGGCTTCATGCGGATGTCCTTCACCGATAAGCGGGCCGATCTGCTCGAGCGGATCCACACGAAGTGCAGCGGCTATATTACCAAGGCCCAGATGGCGCAGCTAAGCGGCATTCAGAACGGGGAGTCGGTCTTCGATAACCTCTTGAACCATGTGCCCCTGAAGGATTATCAGGTTAAGGCGATCGCGCAGTGCAGGGACCGTTTCCTTCAGATGAGGGGCATGCCGCCGCTAGAAGCGATCCGGTTAATCCGCACCCGGCTGGGGTATGAGAAGGCGCTGGAGCGGCTGTGCGAACGCCTCGGCTTCCGCAAAGAATCCCTCATCGGGATCTTGAATACGCTGGAGGACATCGCCGATACGCTGGCGACGATGGAAGAGTTCGCCGCCCGGCTCAAGCACCTGGAAGCGGTCCTGAAGAGCTCGAAGCGGAAGAAAGGCCAGAATGCGGTCACCTTCTCCACGTTCCACAGTGCCAAGGGTCTGGAATTCGACCGCGTGTACATGATTGATCTCATTGACGGCGTCATTCCTTCGTCCGAGGATCGCAAGGGGGTTAGCGCGGAAGAGGCCGCCCTGTCGATGGAAGAGTCGGTAAGGCTCTTCTATGTCGGCATGACGCGGGCGAAGCGGCACCTGGAATTGATCGCTTACCGGCAGAGGGATGGGGAGAAGGTGCAGGAGTCCCCGTTCGTCACGGAGGTCAGGCAGATCATGAATCCCGAGCAGCGCGTGAGTGCAGGGAAGCGCCCGGAGGGGAAGGAATCGCCGGCGAGTCGGCCTGCTGCCGCGAAGGAGGCCGGCACCAGGAAGGCAGCCGCCGCCGTGCAGGCGCCCCAGCGGCGGCGGAACAATCCGAATGCGGTCCGGCATGCGGCCGAGCTCACCTTGGGCGCCGAGGTCAAGCATGCCGTCTTCGGCTCCGGCTCCATTGTCCGCACCGGCGCGGAACGGATCCACGTGCGGTTTGGAGCGGGTGACAAGGTGCTCTCGGTCGCCACCTGCCTCGAGATGGGCCTGCTCGAGCTCGAGAAGAGCTGATGGAGCCGCAGGACGGGGAGGTGCGGCCCCGGTGTTCGGAAGTTCGCGCGGAGCGCTGCTGGGAAGCACCCGAAGGGGTTGTGCTCCCCGCGGGAGGCTCTCTGCGGGAGTTGGGTATTCAGGCTGTAGAGCAGAGACCGGTATCGGAGCGATACCGGTCTCTTGGCATGAAATATCGGAGAGTATATCAAATATGATAACGGTCCTTCGCCCAAGGGCAGCCGCCGCCGACTCTGCCGATTTCAAGTGCCCGCCGGGCAGCGATGAAGCGGTCGGGCCCCGTTGTATATAGGCTGGGAGTCGGTTGGATTTAATTCCGATAATTCTTATTGACTTTTATGGTAATTGAGGTAAGATAAATTCAACAGACAAGGGAAGCACCGGGACAATCGAATAAAGGAGGACAGGATTATGAAGAGAGTGGCAATCATAGGAGGAAGCCAGACCGGCACCTTCAAGAAGCTCGGGGAGAAGAGGGGACTGCACGTGGAGCACCATGACGGCAAAACGGGCGGAGGCCCGGTGGATCTCTATTTCCAGCGGATTATCAACCAGGCCGACGTGATCA
Source organism: Paenibacillus caseinilyticus (assembly GCF_027533645.1). GTDB lineage: Bacteria > Bacillota > Bacilli > Paenibacillales > NBRC-103111 > Paenibacillus_G > Paenibacillus_G caseinilyticus. The sequence goes on along the minus strand of NZ_JAQAGY010000007.1, from coordinate 223,203 downwards.
TCGTGCTCAAAGGAGCGATCAAGCATACCTCCATGTGGGCGGTTCGGGAGCTTGCGGAGAAGAAAGGCAAGAAGATCGATTACCATGACGGCTTCGGTGCCTCAGGGGCTTTGGAAAAAGCGCTCCAGCTGGTGTAAGCGTAGAGAAAGTCCCTCATTCATTCCTCCCGAAGGTTGGTGACAATGATAGAACAGCTCCATCATGACTGCCCGAATAGACTCTGACCGGATCAGCCGGACCAGGGTCTATTCGGGCTTGGAACCTGTCTTGGCCGCTCCCTCCGGGGAAGACGATGCTCCCTGCTTGGAGTGTTGTCGGACTGCATCCTGATTCCCAGGGGAGGATAGATCTTCCGTCCGCCGGGAACCCTAGCGGAAGATACCGGCAGGGGGATCTGCCAGGGAGAGAGGCGGGCGGATAATGATCAAAACGGCATGGTTGGCTCTGGCGCTCATGATAGCACCCGGTACGGGGGATCTCCCTCCTCAGGAGAGGGAAACGGTAGATGTGAACGGAACGAATCCAACGCTGGGGGATACGAGCTTCGCCAAGACCGTACCGCCGCACCGGACGGAGGAGGGGGAGCGGTTCCGGGGGGCTGCAGTGGACGGATCCGGCGCAGACCGGTGGGCCGACGGCCGCTGGGGTGACACGGGAGACTCTCCGGCCTCTTACCGTACGGCAGAGGCCGGCAGGGGGCACACGGGGTTCAGCCCGGGTTGGCTCGGGCTGATCGGCTTGGCCGGATTGGCGGCCCGAAGACCAAACGAAGCGAAGGGACCCGGCGATCATTCCAGGTAGCCCTCGCCAGGGCTCGATCCTATATTCTTATCTATCTGATAAAGGACTTGAAAGCGTGAGACAAAAGAGTAAAGAAGCGGTAGGATTTTGTCGATAAACATCTAACGGAGGTGATGGGCTTGAAGCCATTGGTCAATGATATCCAGCTCTGCACGGCGCTGGTTTGCCAATCCGAGATCTTGGTGTTTATCGGCAGGCAGCAGATTCAAAAAGGCAAGATCGTGGCGATTACCGGTAGCAGCGTACAGGTAGGTGCGAATCAATTCCCTCGCGCTTCCTGTTCCTTCTGGGGGATCGCATGCGATGCAGGATAAGTGAACCCTAATAAGGAAGCACGCCTCGCTTGCGTTCAGCAGCGCTGAGGGTTGTGCTTTCTTTTTTGTGGCGTGCCATTGCGCCAAGTACATAGAAGAAGATAGGGAAATCGGGTAATAGAAGAAGATAACAGAACCGAGAGGAGAGAGAACCATGTCCATACATGCCCGTTCGTCAGAGAGGTTGGTCCCTACCCCGGGAGAAGGGGCGACGCTGGGCCGGTATTTGTTCGACTGCCTCCGAAGGGAGGGAATCACCGAGATCTTCGGGGTGCCCGGGGATTATAACTTCACGCTGCTCGATACGCTAGAGCAGTACGGGGGCATCACGTTCGTGAACGGACGCAATGAACTCAATGCAGGCTATGCGGCCGACGGCTATGCCCGGGTCAAAGGACTCGCGGCGCTGATCACCACGTTCGGTGTAGGCGAGATGAGCGCGGCGGGGGCTATCGCCGGCTCCTGCAGCGAGAGCGTGCCGGTCATCCACGTGGTCGGCTCGCCGAAATCATCCGCCCAGCAGGAGCACCGGCTCATGCACCACTCGCTGCTGGACGGCGACTTCGGCGTGTTCCTCCGGGTGCACGAAGGACTGACGGCTTATACCGCCGTGCTGACGCCGGACAATGCGGCCGCCGAGATCCCGAAGGCGATCCGCATCGCGAAGGAAGGGCAGAAGCCGGTATATCTTGTCGTGGCCATCGATCTGGTGGAGCAGCCGGTTGTGCAGCGGGAGGAGGAGCTGCAAGAGGAGAACCAGACGAACCGGAGCTCGCTGGAAGCCGCTGCCGCCCATGCCCTGCGTCTGCTCGAAGAGGCGGGGAGCGCGGCGATACTCACGGATCTGCCTGTGCTCCGTTATGGCCTGCAGGAGGAGGTGCAGCGTCTGGCCGAAGCGCTGAATGCGCCCGCAGCCTCGATGATGCTGGGGAAGGGGGGATTCGATGAACGGCATCCGAACTATATCGGCATCTACGGAGGCCTCTTCGGCAGCGATGAGGTACGGGAGATCGTAGAAGGCGCCGGTATCCGGATCGCGGCGGGGCTGGTGCGCTCGGACGGCAATACGGCGAACTTCACCGCGCCGCTGGATGCCGGCAGGCTGATCGATATTCAGCCGCATGAAGTCCGGATCGGCGAAGAAGTGTACGCCGGGGTCCCGGCGGCCGAGATGCTGCGGACGCTGCGCGAATCCGGCTGGAAGTGCCCGGAGAAGCGGCCGGCCGCCCCGTTCCCTTACGCTGAAGCAAGCGGGGGACCGGACGAACCGCTTCGAAGCGAAGCGTATTATCCAAGGTTCGAGCGGATGCTGGAGGAAGGCGACATCGTGGTAGCCGAGACGGGGACCCTCGGGTACGGGATGGCGGAGGTCAGGCTTCCGAAGGGTGCGACATACATTCACCAGGGGGGCTGGCAGAGCATCGGCTACGCTACGCCGGCGGCCTTCGGGGCAGCCGTGGCGGCTCCTGAGCGGCGGGTGCTGCTCTTCACGGGGGACGGTTCGCTGCAGCTGACGGTTCAGGAGGTCAGCTCCATGCTTGCGTACGGCTGCCGTCCGATTCTGTTCGTGCTGAACAATGGAGGCTACACCGTCGAGAAATACTTGAACGTGAAGACGCAGGATCAGAAGTATAACGAAATTCCACGGTGGTCGTATACGAAGCTGGCAGAGGCTTTCGGCGGGGAGGCCTATACGGCCGAGGTGCGGACGATCGGCGAGCTGGATGCCGCGATAGAGGAAGCTCAGGTGCAGTGCGCGGAGCGGCTGTGCGTGATCGAGCTCATCGCCGCGGATCCGATGGACGCCCCGGCGTTTCTGCGGAAGAAGCGGGCGTATCTGAAACAGCAGGCGCGGCAACAGAAGTGAGGGCAGGGAGAATGCAAATTTCAAATCGCAGTCTCTCTGCTGGGTAAGCCTCTTCAGCCAGAATATGGTGTCATCAGAGCATATAACTGGCATTGCGGGGAGGCGGAAGAAGTGAGCAGGTCCATGGTAGAGACAACCATCCGAAGGGTCGAGCAAGCCGAGACACAGACCTTGGCGTCCCGGCTCGGGGCCCTTGCGGAGCAGGCGGGCAATCCGCTAGGGGTTCATATCTGGGGTTCGGCAGCGCCACGGCGTTTATTGTGAAAGGAATACCGGATCCGTATTTCAATTCCGGGCGCGGGCTTACGAATGAAGGGCTTGGATCGAACGAGAGCTTGGATGAGCTCGATTCCATTCTGGCCTTCTATGCGGAGCATGGTGCCGCCTGCCGGCTGGATATCGTGCCTTGGGATACGGGAGCGGAGCTTCTCGGCGCACTGGCCGAACGGGGATACGTGCACTATGGATTTCACGCTTCGTTATACGTTCCACTGCACGCTTCATCACATACCTCTGTTAGCGGGCCTGACCGGGGCCAAGTCAACCGGATCGCTTCACGGCCGGAGAGAATTTCCGTCCGCCCCCTCGGCTCGGACGAGTTCTCCCTCTTCGGTGACATCTACGTGGCTGCCTTCGGGATGCCGGACTTCCTGCGGGAAGCGGTAGCCGCCAATAACCGGATCCTCTGTGACCGGCCTGGATGGCACTTTTATCTTGCTTCGTATGACGGACAGCCCGCGGCGGTCGGTGTCCTGCATGTGAAGGACGGCGCCGGGTCCCTGGCGGCGGCAGCGACACTGCCTTCCTTTCGGGAGAGAGGCTGCCAAAGCGCTCTGATCGCCGAGAGGCTCGAGGAAGCCGCCCGGCAGGCATGCGGCCTGGTCGTGGGACAAGCCCGCTTCGGTTCGGGCAGCCACGCCAATATGGAGCGGTCCGGCATGCGCACCGCTTATACCAAAGCCCTGTGGAGAAAGTGCGGGAAGTGAGCGGCGGTTCGAAAGATCATTGACTGCAACCGCTTGCGTAACCTACACTAGGGGCATTTGAGATCAAGGAGCATAAGCCGTGAACACAACCGAATCCGTACCTACTTGGAAAACCTTAAGCCTCTTCGCGGTTACTTGGCCCATCTTCGTCGATTCCGTGCTGAGAATGATGCTCGGGACGGCGGATGTCTATATGCTCAGCCGCATATCGGACCAGGTCACCGGAGCTGTCGGCCTGGCGAACGAAATTATTGTCTTCTGTATTCTCATGTTCGGCTTCGTGGGCATTGGAACGAGCGTGGCCGTCGCCCAGTTCCTCGGAGCCGGCCGCAAGGAGGAAGCAAGCCGGATCTCGGCCCTAGCGATCACCATCAATCTGATCTTCGGTGTGATCATCAGTCTCAGCCTGGTCGTCTTCGGCGAGCCGCTGATGCGCCTGATGAACCTGGCCCCGGAGCAGACCGCCATCGCCAAGCAGTATTTGACGATCATCGGCTCTTTCATCTGGGTGGAGGCGCTGTCCTACGCGATCTCTTCGGTCATCCGCTCGAACGGCCATACCCGGGAGATCATGTTCGTCACGCTGGGCGTCAACCTGATTCACGTGGCGGGCAATTATGTGCTGATCTTCGGCCACTTCGGGCTGCCGGAGCTTGGAGTGACCGGGGCCGCGGTCTCTACGGTCGTCTCGAGACTGATCGGCCTCGCCGTACTGGTCGCTATCCTGTACCGCCGGATTCCGTCGCCCATCCGGCTGCGGGATTATGCTGCCTTTAACGGAACCTATGTCAAGCAAATTCTGCATATCGGCCTGCCGTCCGCGGGAGAGCACTTGTCCTGGCAGTCGCAGCACATGATGATCGTCAGCTTCATTAATTTGATCGGCACCGCCGCATTGAGCACCCATGTGTACGTCATGAACGTATCGAATTACTTCATGGCGCTCGGCATGGCGATCGGGATGGGCACCGAGATCATCATCGGCCATATGGTCGGGGCGGGAGAGACCAAGGCCGCTTATCATAAGCTGCTGAAGAGCCTGCGCTTCGCATTCCTCCTGACCGCAGCCGTAGTCGGGATTACGGCCCTGTTCCGCGAGGATCTCATGGGCATGTTCACGTCGAACGCCGAGATCATCGCCATGGGATCGGGAATCCTGCTCCTGTCGATCATCCTGGAGCCGGGCCGCACGTTCAATCTTGTGGTGATCAATTCCCTGCGTGCGGCGGGGGACGCCCGGTTCCCGGTGCTTATGGGTATACTCTCCATGTGGGGGGTGGCCGTGCCGCTGGCTTATGTGCTCGGCATCCGGATGGGCATGGGCCTGCTAGGGGTCTGGATCGCCTTCACGGTGGACGAATGGCTGAGGGGCTTGATTATGCTGCTCCGGTGGAGAAGCCGGGCTTGGGAGGGGAAGGCCTTCGTACAGCCGTCCGCGGCGCCGGGCCTTCCTGCGGAGCAGGGAGCCTAAGGCAGTGAAGACCGTGCGAATCCGGCAAAGATGGAGATGGAGGTGGAGATGGAGCCGGAGCCGGAGTCCGAAGAGAGGGGAGAGTCAATGCGAATTAAGGTGGAGCTGTCGGTCGGAGACGAATCCGTCCGAAGCGAAGAGCTCGTCATTGAAGAGACGAAGCTGGGGGAGCTGACGGACGAGGAGATCGAGCAGGCGATCGAGATCAACATCCGCTCCTGGGTGGACCGGTTGGTCCGCATCGATTGGGAAGTGGTGGAGGAAGCGTAGCGGCCGTCAGCAGGCAGCAGGTCTATCGCTCCTACAAGGGTACCGGCTTCGAATCGGGCCCCGGTGAGATATAATTCTTAGATGTAGAAGAAGACCGGTCTGGGCTGAGCCCCGACCGGTCTTCGGCGTGTCACGGACTCAGCAGTTCGCGGATTCCCTCACGCAGCGGCTCAGGTCCGGCGATGATGCCGCGGCAGCCCCAGGTGAACGGCTCTCCTGCCGTATCGCTCAGGCTGCCCCCGGCTTCGGCCACCAGCAGCGCGCCGGCCGCCCAGTTGTAGAGCGAATCGCCGTATTCCCAGTAGGCGTCCATCCTGCCGCTCGCCACATAAGCCAGCTGGAGGGCGACGGAGCCGATCATCCGGATGAGGAACGCCTCCGGCAGGAGCTTGCCGTAGCTGCGGGCCGCGGCCTCCGTCACGGCCGGATCGGGTTCCTGGACGGCGGGGGGAGCCGTCGCCAGGATGGCTTCCGAGAGGCTGCTTTTGCCCGAGACCCGGATCGGGGTTCCGTTCAGGAAGGCGCCGCCCCCGCGCACGGCATGGAAGAATTCGCGCCGGTAGGGCTCATACACCGCAGAGAAGACCGATTCCCCGTCTTCGATCAGGCACAGCGACATGGACCAGAGGGACATGCCCTGGTGCAGGTGCATGACGCTGTCCACCGCGTCGAGTACCCAGTAGGCCCCCTGGGATTCCGGCTGCTTTTGCTTGCCGAAGTCGAGTTCGGCATCGGACCAGCCGACGTCCGGATAGATGCTCCCCAGGGAGGCGCGGATCTCGCCTTCCGCCCAATCGTTCGTCTCCGTGAAGCGGGTATACATTTCTTGGCGGTCTGCCGGAGGCTGCAGGGAGGCGTTCCGCTCCAGCAGCAGCGCGCCGGTACGTACGAAGGAGTCGTGGATGTCTTGGATATGGACGTGAATCATAGGAATCTCTCCTTGTAAGGAGTATTGTATAATACGACTAACTAGAGGCCGAAAAAAGAGGGAAGCCTGCGGAAGTTCACAGGATATCCCTGTAGGGGGCGATAATGCTGTCGTAGTGCGGGCCGTATTCGGCATCCAACGCTTCCCCGAAATCGCGCTCGATCCGTTCCATGACGAGATCGTGATAGAACCCGTTGCGGAGCAGCTCCGCAAGCGCCGGATGTTCGGTCTCCAGCAGGGAAGGCTTCAGCGTTCTGCCGAAGCTGCCGAGCAGCGATGCACGGGAATCGCACAGCAGGGAGAATTTGCGCGGGAGCGTATCCGCCCAAGTCTCGCTGCGCTTATGGAAGAGTACGTGCTTCAAAGGAGTACGGCATTCGCCGATGGAGACCACCGTGACGGCGACGCCCCGCTCTTCGGCTTGGAGCAGAGCTTCTTCCGCCCAGGGCAGGTCTTCCGCCCACAGGTCCGCTACGATGCACTTCTGCGCATTCGCGATGCAGCGGCGGATCGCCGTGCCGACGGCTTTCTCCCCATGCCAGCTGTAGAACGGCTTGGCAGCGCGGGGCGGGGAGTTCAGCTGCCCGAGCAGGGAGCGGGAGTTCTGCTCGAAGTCCGCCTTCAGGAGGCGAACCAGCTGTTCGGCAGGCACCGCCTCATAGATCACGGGTTCCCCTTCGATCATCCGGCATACGCCCTTGTCCGTTAAGGCCCGCAAGGCCGCGTACACATTCGTCCGGGACACCGATACCTTCTTTGCGACCTCGTATCCCGAGATGCCGGGCTCTTCATGCAGTACCAGGTAGCACCTGGCTTCGAGATCGTTCAAGCCGATCTTGCGCAGTTCATCGATCAGGTGAACGGCACCCCCTGTCGTCAAGTTTATGCGTATTGATGAATACTACTACAGTTTACTACCGATTTCCCGAAAGTCAAGAGGTGCTCCGCGCCCTTGTTTCAAGGTCGTTCCCATAAGGTAATGTAAGAGGTAAAAGAGCATGTAGGGGGATGTCCATGTGGTATCGCGAAAACTTCTTCAAATATGCGGCAGGGGCGATTCTGGTGCTCCTGATCATCTTCCTGCTCGGTAAGATCGGCTACTTCCTGACGCCCTTCGGGCAGATCTTCTCCGCTCTCTTCATTCCCGTTCTCATCTCCGGCTTTTTGTTCTACTTGTTCCGTCCCTTCGTGGATTATCTGGAGGGGAGAAGGATGCCGCGCACGATGGCCATTCTGTTCCTGTTCGCACTCCTGACGATCCTTATGTCTACGGCCGGCAGCTACCTCGGTACGCTGGTCCAGCAGCAGTTCACGGATCTGGCGGGCAATCTGCAGGAGAGCATTCAAGAAGCGACGAAAAAAACGGATGACCTGCTTCAAGAAAATCAAACGTTCTTCTCCATGCAGGATATCGAACAGCGGATCAGCTCCACGCTGCGCTCGTTCATCACCTGGGCGCAGGACAATATCGGCGGCATTGTATCCGCCTTCGCGAGCGCAGCCACCACCTTGACGCTCGTGCCCTTTATCTTGTTCTATTTCCTGCGGGACAGCAGCAGCTTCCCGATGCGTGTCGTGAAGCCATTCCCGGATGAATATAAGAGCGAATTGACCCGGATGCTGCAGGAGATGGACTATACGATCTCGGCCTATGTCAAGGGCCAGGCTTTGGTAGCGGCCTTCGTAGGCGTATTCATCTATCTCGGGTTCCTGCTCATCGGTCTCGACTTCGCCTTCATTCTGGCCTTGTTCGCGATGTTCACGAACGTGGTGCCCTTCCTCGGGCCGTTCATCGGGGCGATCCCGGCACTGTTCATCGCCCTGACGGTAAGCCCCGTGATGGCGCTGAAGGCGGCGCTGGTGACGCTTGTCGTCCAGCAGCTCGAAGGCAACATCCTGCAGCCGAAGATCATGGGGGACAAGCTGGATATTCATCCGCTGACGGTCATCATGCTGGTGGTGGCGGCCGGGGCGATCTCGGGGTTCGTCGGACTGCTCGTCGCCGTTCCGGTCTACGCGGTGGGCAAGATCATTCTGTTCAAAAGCTACCGGATCTACAAGTTCCATCATACGAACCAGCTTGAGAGGCGCAGAGGGAAGATGCTTCCGTGACCTGCGGCATGCCCGCAGGTCCGGGCCGCCGGCGGATCAGCCTGCCCGTGGTCAGGCTGTCCTTCGGCCTAGGGGCGAACGACAAACAGACCGGCGGGATGCACCGGTCTGTTCGTTCTGCTGCTGGACAAGGGCGGCGGCAAGGTTATCCACCTGCCGTAGGACCAAGCCCCTTATACGTTCGCCACAAGGTTTCCTTCTTGAGTCCGGGATACTCCAGGTGCCGTCTGGCGAAGGCCATCATGCCCTCGTTATCCGCTTCGGCGAAATAAATGCCGCTGCGGTAGAAGCCTTCGGCGAACAGGCGGCGCAGTACTTCGGCGGCCATGGCCAGACCTCGTCCCATGCGCTGGTAGGGCGGGTAGACGAACATCGTTTTGAGCAGCACCGTATATTCGCCGAACGGCTCAAGCACCATCCAGCCGGCGACCTTGCCGTTATGCCTCAGGAGCATGCTGCGTGCCGGATCGATCTCCTCCTCCTCGGCAAAAGGGGAGAGGATCTCCGGATAAGCCGAGCCGGCCCCGGCGGCTGCCTCCTGCCGCTCGTCCTCCGTCCAGGAGCTCCAGGGCGACAAGGTAAAGGCGGCCGGCAGCGTCAGCTTCATCCAGGGCACCCTTTGAAGCGGCGCGAGTGCGGAGCTGCGGACGGCGATGCCGGGTACCGGGAGAGCGAATCCGGCGGCCGTCAGGAAGGCTCCGGCCTCCTGCGGGTCGGATTCGTCCGTATTCGTGACGAATTCCGCAAGCAGATAGGGGGACTCCCGGGGGCCGAGGATGTCCTCCAGCTTGCGTACAAGACCCGTGCCGATTCCCCTGCGCCTCGCGTCCGGCAGAACCGCGACCGAGAGCAAGCGCGCCTGCTTGCCGGGGAGACCGCCCCGGGCTGCGAGCAGCCCTGCAGGCTCCCCGCCGGCGTACGCGCCGATGAGAATGGTCCCTCCGGGAGGCTGCTGCAGCAGTGGATGAATCTCCGGGGGGCAGAGATGGCGGAAATCAGAGTACGATTCGTGGTCCAATTCCTGGTAAGCGATCATAGTAGGGCCTCCACGCCAAGGTTTAGTACGAGTCCACACCCACAATTACCTGTTCGTTCAGCGGGTTGTTGGCGTAGTCGGTCAGAGCTCCCATTGTGATGCGGAACTTGCTGCCGGCGGTGACAGCCACTTTGCTTTTGCCCATATCCGTCAAGTCGATCGTAAGCAGCCTGCCGTCCGGCGAGATCGCCACAGTATAGTCCGTATTCATCTGCAGAGACGCCGTGTCCGTAAAGTCTCCCAGCGCGGAACCCTCGACTGCGGCTTGGAGATTGTTAAAGAGCATCGTCGTTACCAGCGGTTCACTGGGAACGAGGGTGAAGCGGCCGTTGCTGTAGCTTCGGTCCGTAAAGACCGGACTCGTATTATCGACTACTACGTGAAGGAGCCGGTCCTGGGATTCGGAGAGCCCGGTCTCTCTCAAGTGCAGTTCGATATCCACAACGTCGCCGTCCTGCAAAGATGTCGACGGGTGCATATTGACTCCTGGGCCGCTGGTACCGGGAGAGAGGGTCAACTGCTGCGGATCCGTGCTCTCCAGCGTCAATTCGGCTAATGTCGCCGGAATTTGCGGCGTGTCATAGTTGACTACCGCAAAAGCGTTCGAGGCCGGTTTGTACTCGATCGTCTGCTCTGTATTGCCGCGCTTGATTTTCAGCAGATTCTTGAGATTCCGCTTGTTATACGAATAACTCAAAGGAGGCATACTTCGTCCGTCGGTGATAAGGACATCTGTTCCTGACGTGGAATTGATATAGAGAGTCGGTTCAGGGCTCATCGTAAAGTCCATCGGCGCAATGGCCGAGCTCTGGAATGCGGCGAGCGCTTGGGTGAGTGCGGCAAGCGCCCCGTCTACTTCCTCCTGCGTGGCGTTCCGGTTGTCATGCACGCCGGAAGCGGCGGTGACGGCAGCGGACAGAGCTGCGATCGAGCCCTCCGCATATTGTCCGACCAGGATGCCCGGTACGGCCGTCTCGCACGCCGTCCATCCTTCGGCCATCTTGGCGGACAGGGCGGTCAGGTCGACGGCCGCGATCTCCGCATCCTCGAAGACGCGGATGGCGAATGTCAGCGCATCTACCGCTTCATTCACTTGGCGCTGCGTTGCCTCCGAATCCCGGTACGTTTCTCTGGCGGCTTCCATGGCTCTGGTCAGCTCGACTACGGCCGCCTCAGGGAACTGTCCCGCTTGCGCACCGATAGCTGCGTTCGTAAGGAGCACGTGCGCGCTTGCGATGAGCGAGCCCAGCGAATCTTTGTATACATCTTCGCTTACCGTGTACCCGAACGAGGTTGCGGCGCTGCCTCCGCGGTTGTCGGCGGCATAGACCGTTACGGTCACGGCGCCGGGAGCGAAGGGGCGGACCGTGAGCCGGCTTCCGCTGACATACACATTCGCGACTACGCTGTCCGAGGAGCCCGCGCTGTAGGTCAACTCATCCCCGTCCTCGTCCAGGAACAGGCCGGAGAGATCCAAGCTGTCCTCCATCCCGGCCGGGCCGGTGCGCGCCAGCAGCTCCCTGGAGAGTGAAGGAGCGTGGTTGACCTGCTGCGCAGGCGTCTCATCCGGTGCTTCGGATGGCGACTCCGCCGGTATATCGGATGGCGTCCCGGATGGTGCTTCGGATGGTATATCGGATGGCGTCCCGGATGGTGCTTCCGAAGAACCGCCCGAGCCGGATGAACTGCCGGATGAAGAACCGGAAGCGCCGCCGGAAGGCGGAAGGACAGGCTCGTTGCTGCTTACGATTTGGTTCTTGACTTCATTGTAGTTGGCGATCATCTGGGCCAGCGTCGTATGCTCCGGCAGCACGACGGCATCGATCCGGATACCACTGCCCAGCGTGAGCTTCGCACCCGCGTCTAAGAACGTCAGCTTCTGAATGCTGCCTTGGCCGGTCAGCTGCAGAGGCTTCCCGGTGAGCACGTCCAGCTGCTGTACGGCCGCGTTCAGCTCCACATGCGCCGCCCCTTTCTTGATGACCACCTGGCTCAGGGAATCGCCCTTCACGGCGACATGGTCGCCAGACAGCCGTAGCGTACCCGTGAATGGAATGCCGGTCACATCCAGAAGCACAGGGCGGCCCTCGGTCCCTTGGCTGACCATCTCGAGATCCGACAAGCTGCCGATACTGCGGTTGACGGAGGAATAGGCAAGAACGGCGTCCGTTAAGGCGGGTGCGTTCTTATCAGAGAACAGCGGCTTCAACTTCGAATCGATCAGGTAAGGGGTGCTGCCGATGGTGACGATATCTCCGTCGATTCCGTTAATCGGGGCCGACTGGCCCGCGGACTGGAATACATTCAGGAGCAGACCGGCAATATCTTGCCGCGAGACCTTCTCGCGGGGCTGGAAGCTCCCTCCTTCGAGACCGATCAGATCCAGGCTCCGTGCGGAATCCACAGCCGAGAGTGCCCAATCGCTTACGCTGCCCTGGTCTGCAGTGGGCTTCAGTTTGCTGCTCTTGATGCCTTGTCCCTTGACGGAGCGTACGAATACCGCGGCGAGTTCTTCGCGCGAGATCGGGTCGGCAGGCCGGAAGGAGCCGCTGCCGTCTCCGGTCATCAGGCCCGCAGCCCGGACCGCTTCAATCGAAGCTGCGCCCCATGCGCCCTGCGTATCGGTGAAGGAAGCCTTGGAGCCGGAGGTTACGGGCAGTTTCAACGATCTAGCCAGGAGCAGCGCGAATTCCTGCCGGGTGAGCGTCTGATCCGGATGGAACTGCCCGTCCGGATAGCCTGACATGAGTCCCAGGTCGACCGCCTCCCGGATAGCCGCCAGCTTGCCGGACGGAACTTGAGCGAGGTCCCCGAATGTGATGTTTTTGCTCTTCACGGCTGCGGCCGGATCGGCGGCCCAAGCCGAAGCGGGGCTTACCGACATGCTCAGGATCATCGTAGTTAGCGCCCATTGGGTCCATTCTTTATTCAAAACATAACCCTCCAGAAAGTTCAAATAAGTGCATTTTCTATTACTATCGTGAACAGACAGCGAAAATGTTAGATTCTGTCGATATTTGCGGGAAATAAGATAGATAAGAGTACAGGGTCGAGCCCTGGCGGGATATACATTCTTATCTATTAAAAAAGCCCGCCGCATGGAGAACGGCAGGCTTCGGAATATAAGGAAGGGGAACGTCCGTCCACCCGCCACTATGGCGGCAGACGCCGGGTTGACGCTAAAAAGGCTGCATTCCCAGCGTATCGACTTTCTCGCCGGTAATATCGACGCCCAGCTTCGCCGTAATATCGCGATAATGTCCGGCGCGCCGCTTCACCGGGCTGCCGTCCGTCTCGCCGAGGTTCGCTTCGAGGCCGTTCAGCACCATGATGGTGATGCCGAAGCCGGCGGGCGTCAGCCCCTTGGCTCGTTCTTCTCTGCTCGGCCTCCATTTGCCGGCCATGACATCGTGCGCGGAGGGCTTGGGAGCTTGAGGCGTCATCCAGAACAGGATGGCGGTCATGAACCCGACTTTGCCGTCCTGGGCTACGAGCTCGGGATTCTGCAGCAGCACATTCTTATCGCCGTAGATCACAGAGCTGAAGAGCCCGTAATTGAAGTTCCAGCTGAGCATGATCGGCCCGCGCCCATAGTAGCGCTTGCCCGGGAAGCCGGGATACAGTTCGCTCGACGCGGGGTCTACGAACGGAGAAGGATTCTGGCCGGTCCGGCCGGCGATATTCTCATTCCAGAACAATCCCCAGCGGAGCGGTCCGCCGGGTGCCGTGTCCCAGCCGCCGCCGGTCTCATGGGCCAGATTCGCGAAGAGCGCGGCCAGCTCCCTTTTGCGGTCTGTGACGCTTCCTTCCTTGAGGAACGTGCCGTAATCCACGATCTCGGTTTCGATCCGCTTGTTCCGGTTTTCCCTGGAGCTAAAGTCGGAGGAGCGGGCGACGAGCGTTTCCTTCCCCGTCGTCTTGTCGAGGCGGAGAATCTCCTGCGCCGTCAGGCTCCCTTTGCGGTAGCTGACCTTATACTTGATATTGGCCGCTTCGGTCACCGCAGCGATGAAATTCGCATAGGAAAAATAATCCGTCTGGTCCGCCCGGTAATACTCTTTGCCCTGTGCGGCCTTGTGCCATTCCGCCGACCCAAGCCGGTAGGGGAAGAGCTCCTCGTAATCCTTCTGGGGAATTGCCGCCTTCACGGCTTTTACGGCCTGCTCCGGCGAATAATCGCGGTCGATGCCTCCCCATTCCTTGCGGATCTCCTTGCCGTGCAGCACACGGCTCTGGCCTACTTCGAGCGAGCTGCCTTGACCATGCTTGCGACCGTGGCGGTATGCCTCGGAAGCGCTCTCATCAATTGAGGCATGTAGGGTGCTTTCGCTTGCCAATGCAGATTGGGCTGAAGCGGAGAGCGGAAGGGCGGGAATCAGCAGAACCGTACCGAGTGCCAGACAGATCGCCTGATGAACCCATTTGTTTGAGAAGGGGAATTTCCATTGGAACATGGTTCGAATCTCCTTTAGGTTATAAAATGTGCTGACAAACTCATTATTAAAAATATGAGTATATTTGTATATAGTCTAATTCACCTAGTACATGTAGATATTTGTAATATAATATTAAATAAAATATTTTAATGATATGTAACATTTAATTTGAGCTCGAGCCCAGTTCAAACGCCTGACGGGCACAAAAAGAGGCCGACGGCTGAGCCGGGCCTCTGTGGGCAGGATAATCGGTAAACATGGAATCTGGCAGCCCTAAAGCAGATAAAGACCGGAAGCTATACGGAACAGATGGTCCACCACCGGCCGGCGGCGGATGCCGCTATTAGGCGGATCCGGGCTTCGTCACGATCGTGAGGTAGCGCGGGACGTCATAGGCGTAGAAAGCGGAGGTGAACGGGCCCAGATCCCGGTAGGGGATGCGCAGGGAGGACAGAATGCGGTGCTGCTGATCTTGTTCCTCCGCTCCCTTGTTCGCGATGATGAGAATGCCCGGCGACTCGAGCCGTTCGTAAGCATGAGCCATCAGACGGGCGGGAAGAAACGCGTCCAGCGGCAGCCCCCAGTGCAGCAAGGGCTCTTCCGTCACGAACGGCAAGAAGAAGGTGCCGACGTTATAGCTGGATTCGTAAGCCAAAAAATCCATAGACAGATAGGCTGCCGCAGGGGAATCCAATGCCCTCAGATAGGCCTGCGCATAATCATAAGCGGTGTAGCCGCTCTTATACCGCCGATAGGCATCGAATTCCACGCCGTGAACCGACTCCACCGCCCCGATGCTTTGATAATAATGGTAGAGGGCGGGGAGATAGTAGAAGGTTCTGCTGCCTGCATCCATGGCCCGGATCCGGGGCAGCGGCAGAGCGTCGATGAACGGCCTGCAGCTCTCCAGCAGGTCGAGATGGTACAGGTTCAACCGGTAATCGAGCAGACCGAGAATCTCGTGCCACCGGCCGAAGTCATAGCGGTCCAGGAAAGCAAGCTCCCGGCTGCGTACCGCGGGATCGGCGTACAAGCCGTCTTTGGACTTGGCCCGTAACCGGACGGTCCCGAGGCTGAACTTCAGCCTGCTGCGCAGGTGCAGGCGAACTTTATTCAGGAGGCTGCGCCACCTGGTATCGAGCGAACCCATTCTTCCTGCCTCCCGCAGATGAGGTGTAAGCATGCCCGCTGAAGGAGAGGCGATGCTGGAATTCTTTTTGGAAATCGGTAAGACTTGGCGTAGACTAAGCGGCTTGATTCGCGCTAATCCCAAGCGGTGCAGTTGAATCCGACGCGGCCATCCGAATCGGGTGCTGCCATGCCCCTGCGGAGGGACATCCGGGGTACCCGGGGCACCCGTGAAGCGCGCGCGGCTATTCCGTGATCAAGGCTGCCCATACCAGCAGCAGGAGGACCGTGGGACCCAGCAGCACGGCTCCAAGCAGGGAAATCCAGAAGGACTTGCGGGTCAGCAGTTCGCAGCTGCCGGATAAGCGTACACGGAGCCGGGAGAGCAGAATCCAGGCCTCACTTTGACCGGCATGATCCAGACAGCGCTTGGCGTAGGCTTCGGCCGCATCCTCGTCCATGTCCTGAAGCTTGGACCACAGCTCGTTGTGCAGGGCCCGGACTTCGGCTTGTTTGGGGCTCTCCTTCAAATGTGCCATCGTTCCCATCTCATCTCCTATTCGGGCGGCCGGTGGACCGGGCGGATGCCGCAGGAAGCGGATCTGCGACGGACAAGCGGCCTGGAAAAACCTGTATAATACCTCCAGTATAGCGCATCACCTAAAGACCGGCAAACGCGGGTCCCCCCGTATTTGAAGCCGTCTGAAGCCGGAACCCTGGCTGCTGCTTCCGTCCGCCGGCCGGGGGTACCTCGGCATCTGACCGCATTCCACGGCCGTACCGACACATGTACCTTTCCTATCCGTGCTCTCTTTCATACGATATTCAAGTAATCCGCGCAATCTTGGATATCCGAGCATTGGAGTTGAGAGGATGAATACCCGACGAACAGCCCCGCATTCTCGAAGCGGACCGGTCATCGACGTCTTGATTCCCGCCATCGAGAAAGACCTGCACACCCTGCCTTATGTGATTGACGGCATCCGCAAGTATGTTCAGCACAGGATCGGGCAGATCCTGATTGTTGCGCCGGACAGCGGGCGGATCCGCGCCCTGTGCGCGCGCAAAGGCTGCCGGTTCGTACACGAGAACACTGTACTGCCCTTCACCAAGAAGAACATCCACTACCGTTCTCGAACATGGGACCGTTCCGGCTGGCTCTACCAGCAGCTGCTCAAGATGAACGGGGATACGGTCAGCAGGCGCAGCTTCCTGATCGTGGACGCCGATACGGTCTTCATTCGTCCGCACCGGTTCCGGATCGGGAACAAACCCGTATTCTACTGCCGAAAATGGAGCCAGCCCGAATACTTCCGTACTTACCGGAAGCTCATGGGACGCAAAACTACCGCTCCCCGTTCCCTGGTGACGCACTACATGCTCTTCGAACGGGCCAAATTGAAGCGGCTCAAACGGAATATCGAGCGCCGCCACGGCATGCCGTGGTACAAAGCGGTCTACCGCTCCATTGACCGCCGGAAGCAGTTCGGGTTCTCCGAATTCGAAACGTACGGGAACTATGTGTACGCTTTGAATCCGAAGCGGTGCATCCTCCGTACTTCCCGCAACAAATCATGGTCATCCCATCCTTCGCGGTTGACCGGGAAGCGGGTCCGCCGGCTTGCCGGGAAGTTCCGTTCCGTCTCGTTCCACCAGCGCCAAATATACAAACGCGGCTAAAGCACGCAGCCGGTAAGGAGGTCATACGCTTGCACACCATCCTATTGTCGGGAGGCTCCGGCAAACGGCTGTGGCCCCTGTCCAACGGGGTGCGTACCAAAGTGTTTCTCCCGCTGCTGCAGGGGCCCGATGGCGGGAGGGAGTCGATGCTTCAGCGGATCTGCCGCCAGCTGGACGGCGCGGGGCTGCTGCAGTCGGCCCTGCTCGTCTCCCATCACAGCCAGACGGAAGTCACGCTTAGCCAGATTGGCAGCCGGATTCCGGTTCTCAGCGAGTCTCACCGCAGAGGCACGTTCTGCGCGGTAGCTCTGGCTGCCGTTCACCTGTACGCAAGCGGGCAGGCGCAGGCGGACGATCCCGTCTGTTTTTTGCCTGCCGATCTGTTCGCGGAGGCCGGCTTCTTCGATACGATAAGGCGGCTTCCTGACATACTGGCCCGGTCCGGAGCGGATCTCGCACTAATCGGTACCCAACCAACCCAACCGTCGGCCCAATTCGGGTATATCGTCCCGAAGAAGGGAGAGAGCGGGGAATATTACCCCATCGCGAGGTTTACTGAGAAGCCTGGGGAAGCGGAGGCGAAGCGCCTGATCCGCAGGCGGGCGTTATGGAACTGCGGTGTCTACGCGTTCAAGCTGGGATTTTTGCTGTCAGAGCTGAAGAAGAGAGGGCTTCCCTGGACAGTGGAGGAGCTTGGCCGCTTGGTAGAGGGGCTGCACGAACTCAGTTTTGACCGGGAGGTGGCGGAACAAACTCCCCATGCGGTGGTCGTTCCGTACGACCTCCCGTGGACGGATTTGGGTACTTGGGAGGCGCTCGCGTCCCAGTTCGGCAGTCCTGTCTTGGGTCAAGGAAGCGTGTCGGGGCTGGCGCAGGGCACGCAGCTGGTCAACGAACTGCCGATACCGATTCATGTGATCGGCGCCAGTAATCTCATCGTGGCTGCCAGCCAGGACGGGATCCTTGTAGCGGACAAATCGCAGAGCCATCTGGTCAAAGAGGCGATCGAGAAGGAGGAGGCGGTGCGGTCAGTACGCTATGTGGAGAAACGCTGGGGGTCCAAAACGGTCATCGACCATACGGCGTCCGCCCAGAGGGGAGAGACCTGCACGACCCGGATTCGGCTGGCTGCCGGGAAGCATACAAGCTATCACCTGCACACGGTTCTCTCCGAGACGATTATTGTCTTGGACGGGCAGGGCGAAGTGCGCAGGGAGGGAGTCCTACACACGGTGAAGGCCGGGGACAGGATCGAGTTTCCTCCAGGCTGTGCGCATGCCGTAAAGGCGTTGTCCGACCTTCTCTTCCTGCAGATACACTTCGGCGAACCGTCCAGCGGCACCGATCATCTCCGGATTCGAATGGAATGGGATCCGCCTGTACTGCCGGAATCGCCTGACCCGGAAGACCCGGAAGACCCGGCGGATGCATCCCCTCTACCGTAACCCGGACCGCCGCTCCAGTAACGAGCACACACCAAAGAGCAGGAAGCCCCGCGGCTCCTGCTCTTTGGTGTTGGATGGATGGCCGGTCCCGCAGCGGCGGCCACAGATACGATGCCATGCGGGTGTCTTGACCGGCGCAGCTGCACTTTACAATTCGCTCTCGTTCACACGGCCCAGCCAGCCCTCCAGATGGCCGATCACCGCCTCCACGGCGGCTGGATCGAACGGGGACTGAAGGCCCGCTTCCCGGACCAGTTCCGTGAAGGGGAGACTGCCGCCCAGCTTGCACAGCCGGTTATAACGCTCCCAGGCTTCGCCGGGCTGCTCGCTGTGCAGCTTCCAGAATTGGAAGGCGCAGAGCTGGGCCAGCGTGTAGTCGATATAGTAGAAGGGCGAGCGGAAGATATGGCCCTGCTTGTGCCAAAAGCCGCCGCGCTCCAGATACTCGTTATCCTCGTAGTCGCGGTGGGGGAGGTACTTGCGCTCGATCTGTCGCCAGGCGGCTCTGCGCTCTTCCGGCGAGGCCTCGGGCTGCGCATAGATCCAGTGTTGGAACTCATCGACGGCGCAGCCGTACGGAATGAACGTGAGGCCATGCACCAGATTGGAGTAGCGGTATTTGTCCGCATCCTCCCGGAAGAAGAGCTCCATCCACGGGTAGGTAATGTACTCCATGCTCATGGAATGGATCTCGGCCGCTTCCAGGGTAGGCCAGTGGTATTCGGGCACCTCGAGCTTGCCGCTGCAGTATACCTGGTAGGCATGGCCCGCTTCATGGGTCAGCACCTGGATGTCGCCGGCCGTGCCGTTGCAGTTGGCGAAGATGAACGGGGAGCCGAATTCGGAGAGATACGTGCAGTAGCCGCCGGCCGCCTTGCCCGGACGGCTGTTCAGATCCATCAATCCGTGTTCCGCCATGTAGCGGAAGAACGCGCCGGTCTCCGGCGACAGCTCGTCGTACATCGTCTCCCCCTGCTTCACGAGCCATGCCGGATCTCCTTTGGGCTTCGGATTGCCGGAAGGGAATTGGAAGCTCTCGTCGTAGTAGCGCAGCCGGTCCACCCCGATCCGCTCCCGCTGGCTCTCCTTCAGCCGGGAGGCAAGCGGCACGAGCGACCGCACGACGCCTTCGCGGAACTTCTCTACCATCGACGGGTCGTAGTCCGTCCGGCCGAGCCGCGCATAGGCGAGCGGGGTGAAGCTGTCGAAGCCGAGCTTGCGGGCGATCCCGGTCCGGACCCCGACGAGCTCATCGAAGAGGGAATCGAACCGCGCTTCATTCGCCGAGAAGAAGGAATAGGCCGCCTTGTTCGCCTGCCGCCGCACGTCCCGGTCCGGGGACTGCAGATAAGGCCCCAGCTCGGGCAGTGTCAGTTCGCGGCCGTCGAAGGATATGACCGCGGAAGCTATAAGCTGCGTATACTCGCTGACGAGCTTGTTCTCTTTCTGCAGATCCTCCAGCACCTCGGGCCGGAACGTCTTCAGCGACGTTTCTGCCAGGGCGAACAGCTGACGGCCGAAGCGGGCCTGCAGCTCCTCCCGGAAGGGGGAGCGGGCAAGCGCTTCGTGAAGAGAGGTCACCAGCTTCTGGATCACGGGACGGGCCTCGTCGATGAATTCCTGCTCCGCTTTGTAGAAGGCGTCCTTGGTGTCGACCGAATGGCGGATTTCCGTCAGCGTGGCGGCCGTATCGAACCGGGAGCGCAGGGCGTTCAGCTCACGGAGAATGCGCTCCTGCTCCTGCGCGTCCGCCGACTGGCGGAAGTCCTCCAGCAATTCGGCGAACCGGGATTCCAGGGCGGGGAGATCGGGGCGCTCGTATGTATATTCCTCAAATTTCATAGGGATATCTTCCTTCCGTATGGAATGGTTTTCCTGCTGCAAGTATACACCAAACGGGCAGGCGGACACAGGGTGAAAATCAGTGAAATGAGAGTACACCCATACTTTTTTGCCGGCAGCTTGTTCCCTCTTCAAGAAATTTATGGTAACATAAACACGAACGATTGTTCTTGAGCAGACTGAATTATGTATACGCTTTATCGGAAAGAAGGGATAGGAATGACAGGGCAGTCCTCCGAGCTTGATGAGATTATTACGTTCATTCACCGGCATATCGACGAGCCGCTTCCGCTCTCCCGGCTGGCCGGTCATGCCGCTTACAGCCCGTATCATTTTACGCGCCTGTTCAAGGAGAAGACCGGCCTGCCTCCGCAGTATTATATCTCGTCCCTCCGGCTGCAGAAGGCCAAGGATTTGCTGCTGCGCACCCACTTAAGCGTGCGGGACGTCAGCCTCGAGATCGGGCAGCAGAGTCTCGGCACGTTCACTACCCGGTTTACCGAACGGGTAGGGATGACCCCGTCCGAATTCCGCAATTCGGCCCAGCAGGCCGCCGCCCACTTACGCACTTTGCGCAGCTATACGGATTGGGATATAGCGGAGTCCTTGCCCGCAAGTGCGGATCGTATAGAAGGGAGTATCCGGGCGGAAGAGCCCTTCGAGGGCGTGATTCTCATCGGTTTATTCGCGAGGCCGATTCCGGAGGGCATTCCCTTGTACGGCACCGTGCTGCCGTCACTCGGCCGATTCAGCTTTACGGGCGTAAAGCCCGGTACGTATTATCTCATGGCTACCAGCGTATCCTGGGGCATGCGGACGATGGAGTTCCTGCTGCCGGAGACCACCCTGCGCACCCGTTCGAAGGAGCCGATCGTCGTCACACCCCACACCCGTGTACCGCACCAGCAGGTCGTGCTGTATCCGCCGCGCTTGGACGATCCGCCCATTCTGATCTCGCTTCCCCTGCTTATGAACCGTTTCCTTCACGGCGTTCTCCAAGGAAAGCGCTGACTCCTTGTGTAGTTACATAACATGTTTCCTCCAACACAACACATACTGCCTAAGGCCGCATTCCGCATAGTTGCCCGAACTTATCTTTAATGGATAAGCAATACAATCCCCACCGCCGTATGAGCTCGAATAGAACGGGGCCGGACGACAACATCAGCAGATCTTCTTGAAGGTTCGGGAGGCATAGGCGCCAGCCTATGCCTTATTCGCCGTGGGCCGGCCGGATATAAGCCCACAACCCTTGGGTTCTTTCTGTCAGCTTCCATCCCGGTAGAATCGTACAAGCAGCACCCCGAAGCTATGAATATCTTATTCTATTCTACCAGGATAGGATGGGATAACGATGAACCTGAAGAAGAGATTGCCGAAGATCAAGGCCCGCCGGCCCCTTCCCCTTAGCGCAGCCGGATGCCAGAGCTGCAGCCGTACGAAGCCGGCACGAACCTCCCAGACGACGGTTCGCTGCCTGGTGCTCTCGGTGTATGCCGCTCCGGATTCCATACTGACGCAGGCCCTCTTCACGGATCATGTGAACCGGATGATTCGCATATGGAGAAGCTGCGGCATTTATTTCTCGATCCGCTTCCGTACACCGGGCGGAGCCCCCTCGTTCCGGCGCTTCCAGACGGGGCCTATCGTCAACCCGGGTACGCTGCCCTGCGATTCTACGCCGTTTAACAATCTCCATCCTTATTTCCGGGCATGGCTGAGCTACAGACCGGACGCCTTGACCACGGACATTGCCGTGTACTATGTCAAAGGCCCTCTGGTCGGAGGCTCCATCGGCTGTGCGCCGTTCAGCACGAATTCCGGTCCTGCCGTCGTCGTGACGAACGGCTTCTCCCCGACGACGCTTGCCCATGAGATCGGGCATGTGCTGGGCCTCGGCCATGTGGCCCTAACGCCCGAGAATACCACCAACCTGATGTATCCGGTCGCCGTTGCCGCCCGGAGCCTGTTGACCGCCGCCCAGTGTGCGGCCGCCTCGAGAAGCAGCCGTCTGCAGAACTGCCGGCTGGGGGACTCCGCCAGGAGGACGATCCTGCCGGACGGAGGGACCCAGCCCCCCGTATACCGCAGACCTAACCCTGGAATACCGATTCCGCGTTCCGGCACGCTGAAGAAGCAGGCTGCCCGGTTACGCAGGGACTGACGCCTGTTGCCTGCAGCCTGAGACGGAGATGATCTTCGTCCCAGGCTGTTTGTATGGGTGCTTCTGAACAGCTGGAGCTTGTCCGTATGGTCAAGAAAGTGCAAAGGAAATGTTAAATTATAGTATACCAACTTAATAGTGAAAAGGCGTGTGCTATGATTTATTCATGATGCGAGTATACCTAGAGGAGCGAGACGAATTGAACACGGAGATGACTACATTACTGCCGCTTACGGAAGCCCAGCAGAGAATTTGGTTCATGGAGAAGTTGTTCCCTTCGACGACGGCAGCGCTTGTGGCCGGCAGTGTAAGAATCCGGGGCAGTGTGCAGCCCGCACGACTGCAGCAGGCCATCCGGCAGGTGATACAGCGGAGCGATGCGTTCCACCTGCGGATTACGGAGGAGAACGGGGAGCCCCGCCAATATATCCTGCAGCCGTCCGAACTGCCTGATGCGCCTTGGCTCGATTTTAGCGAACGGGGCGGAGCGGAAGGGGCGGAAGAGTGGCTGCACTACTATAACCGGACCCCTATGGCCTGGATGGATGCCGAGCTCTACGCCTTTGTGATTCTGCAGGTGGGCAGGGAAGAGTACTGGGTGCACCTGCGGGCGCATCATATTCTCTTCGACGGCATCTCGCTGGGGCTTGTCGGGCACCGGATCATGCAGTACTACGCCGAACCGCCCGGGGAAGGGGAGATCCCGGCGGCCGGGTTCCTGGATGCCCTGCCTGCGGAGCGGGCCTACCAAGCTTCGGAGCGGCAGAAGAAAGACCGGACCTACTGGCTGGACCGATTCCGCACGCTCCCGGAAGGTAGGGAACTGAAGGCATCCCGGTCCCGGACGGTCAGTACACAGGCCGCGCGTTATACGTTAGCGGTGGATTCGGCGCTGTATAAGCAGCTGGCGGACTACTGCCAAGTCCAGCATGTAAGCCTTTTCTCCTTTTTCTTAAGCGTCTTCGCGGTCTATATTCATAAAGCCACGGGAGAGCGGGATCTGGCGGTCGGCACCATCTATGCGAACCGTACGGGGCCTGGAGACAAAGAGCGGATCGGCATGTACGCAAGCACGGTGGCCGCTAGACTGGAAGTGGACCCCCAGTGGGATATTCCTACCCTGCTGGCCAAGGTATCCAGGGAGCAGTCGGGCATGCTGCGCCACCAAAAATACCCGTATAACCAGCTTATTCAAGAACTGAGAGAGCTTCACGGAACGCCGGAGCTGCAGCGGTTGTTCGGGGCTGCGATCGAATACCGGCCGATGAAGTCCACGGTGTACGGCGGGCTTCGCGCGCAGA
Source organism: Paenibacillus caseinilyticus (assembly GCF_027533645.1). GTDB lineage: Bacteria > Bacillota > Bacilli > Paenibacillales > NBRC-103111 > Paenibacillus_G > Paenibacillus_G caseinilyticus. The sequence continues at coordinate 199,422 of NZ_JAQAGY010000007.1, read as the reverse complement.
TGCACAACCATTTTTGCGGCCATGAGAGCAACGATGTGCTGCTGCGGGTCGAAGATTACCCGGAGGAGGAGGAGCTTCGCCTGCACCTGGATTACCGGGTGGAGCTGTTCACAGAAGATGAGATGAGGGCGATGGGACGCCACTTGCTGACGATCGCAGAGCGGATGGCTGGGCAGCCCGGCGGGAGCATTGCACGCCTGTCTTTGCTGTGCGAGGAGGAAGAAGCGGAGCTGCTTCGCGGCTTCACCGCCACATCGTACCCTTATCCTCAGGAGAGCACGATACATGGCCTGTTCGAAGAGCAGGCTGCCCGGACGCCGGATCGGACGGCTGTCGTGTGCGGGCCGCAGCGGGTGACCTACCGGGAGCTGAATGAAAGAGCCAACCGGCTGGCCAGGAAGCTTCAAGCGCAAGGGCTTCGGGAAGGCGGGCTTGCCGCCGTGATGGCGCAGCGTTCGGTGGAGATGATCGTCGGCCTCTTGGCCGTGCTCAAAGCGGGCGGAGCCTATGTGCCGGTAGACCCCGGCTATCCGGAGGAGCGGATCCGGTACATGCTCGAAGATTCGGGCGCTGAGCTGCTGCTCGTGCAGGAGGAACTCCCGGGTGCCGTGCCGTTCGAGGGCCAGCAGGTTCTGCTGGGGGAGAAGATAACCCTGCCGGAGGACGCTTCGAATCTCCCGCCGGCAGCGGCGCCAGGCTCCCTCGCCTATGTGATCTATACCTCGGGAACGACCGGCCGGCCCAAGGGAGTCCTGGTGGAGCACCGGGGGCTGTGCAGCCTGCAGCCGTTCTTCCGTGATGCTTTGGGGATCGGCGAAGAAGACCGGATCCTGCAGTTCGCCAGCTTTTCATTTGACGCATCCGCCTGGGAGCTCTATATGGCCTTGTTCAGCGGAGCGGCCGCTTATTTGCCTTCGGCCACCGATATGAGCAATTATCACGCCTTCGAGGACTATGTGACGGAGCACGCCATCACCACGGCAACGCTGCCGCCGGCTTATGCCGTGCATCTTGATCCCGGGAGAATGCAGCCGCTGCAGCGGCTGATTACCGCAGGCTCCGCGGCGTCTGCGGATCTGGTCCTGGCGTGGAAGGATCACGTCCGCTACTACAATGCCTACGGTCCGACGGAAGATTCGATCTGCACGACGATCTGGTCAGCCGATGATCTTCCTGCGGGTACCGGCGAAGTGCCGATCGGACGCCCGCTGCCGAACCACCGGGTCTATCTCGTGGATGAGGGGCTCCAGCCCGTCCCGGTCGGCATACCGGGCGAGCTGTGCATTGCCGGTACGGGACTTGCCAGGGGCTATCTCAACCGGGCGGAGCTGACGGCGGAGAAGTTCGTGGACAACCCGTTCGAGCCCGGCGGACGCCTGTACCGGAGCGGGGACCTGGCGAAGTGGCTGCCGGACGGAAGCCTGGTCTACTTAGGACGCATCGACCAGCAGGTGAAGATCCGGGGGTTCCGCATCGAGCCGGCCGAGGTCGAATGGAACCTGAAGAAGCTCGAGCCGTCCATCCGGGAAGCGGTGGCCGCAGCCCGCGAGGACCGCAGCGGTCACACGGTTCTCTGCGCTTATGTGACCGCAGAGCGGACGCTGGACGTGAATGCGCTGCGGGATCGGCTGTCGCTGGAGCTGCCTCCCTATCTCGTGCCTTCTTACTTGATGCAGCTGGAGCGCATGCCCCTCACTCCGAATGGCAAGATCGACCGCAAATCGCTGCCCGAGCCTCACGCCGAAGCGCGCCCCGAAGCGGCATACGTACCTCCGCAGACGGAGACGGAGGAGCTCCTGGCTTCGATCTGGCAGAGCGTGCTGGGGAGCGGACCGGTAGGCAGGCTGGACCGGTTCTTCGATCTCGGCGGCGATTCGATCAAGGCGATCCAGGTCTCGTCGCGGCTGCTGCAGGCGGGATACAAGCTGGAGATGCAGGATTTATTCCAATATCCAACGGTAGCTGAGCTCGGGGGGCGTCTAACCCCGGTCAGCCGAACCGCGGATCAGGGGGAAGTCCTTGGGGCGGTCAAGCTGACGCCGATTCAGCGGTGGTTTGCGGAGCAGTCCTTCGCGGAGGCCCGCCATTTTAATCAGGCGGTGATGCTGTTCCGGGAGGAGCGGTATGAGGTGAGCGCCCTGCGGATGGCAGTGGAGCGGCTGACGGCGCATCACGACGCGCTGCGCCTCCGGTTCCGCCTGGACCAAGGCATCGGGGAAGCTTGGAGCCGTGGGAGCGGGGAAGATGGGCTGTACACCCTGGATGTGCTGGACTTCACGGAGCAACCTTCCGGCGGCCTGGAAGAAGCCATCCGGGAGCATACGGACCGCATCCACAGCGGCATGAACCCGGAGGGCGGCCCGCTGGTCAAGCTGGGCCTGTTCCGCTGCCCGGACGGAGACCACCTGCTGATCGCGGTGCACCATCTGGCCGTCGACGGAATCTCCTGGCGGATTCTGCTCGAAGACTTGGCGGCCGGGTATGCGCAGGCGGTGAAGGGGAAACCCGTTACGTTCCCGGCCAAGACCGATTCGTATCAGGCTTGGGCGCAGGGACTTGCCGAGTATGCCCTAAGCGAAGAGGCAGAGCAGGAGCGGGCCTACTGGCTCGGTGTAATGAGCCAGGAGACGTCTGTGCTTCCGAGGGATATCACACACGTACGCCCTCTGGTGGGCGACAGTCGGACCGTCACGATCTCGTGGACGCGGGAAGAGACCCGGCAGCTCCTTACGGAAGCGCACCGGGCCTACCGGACGGAGATCAACGATCTTCTGCTGACGGCCCTTGAGATGGCCGTGGGCGCATGGTCCGGCATTGCGCATGTGAAGGTTACGCTGGAAGGCCACGGCAGGGAGCCCATCCTGCCGTCCATAGATGTCACCCGTACGGTGGGCTGGTTCACGAGCCGGTATCCGGTCGTACTCGACACGGGTTCGCAGGAGCCGCTGGCAAGGCGCATCAAGCGGCTCAAAGAACGGCTCCGTTCGGTCCCCGGCAAGGGCATCGGATACGGCATTCTGCGATATCTCTCCGGCGAATTCGGCGCAGGCGCGGAGGAGACGCATCCGCTGCAGGCCCTGCCGCCGGCGGAGTCTGAGATATCGTTCAATTACTTGGGTCAGTTCGACCAGGATTTGGAACGCTCGGGCCTCCAGATATCGCCCTACCCGGCCGGAAGCTTCCAGAGCCCCCTCGCTGCTAGGACGGCGGTTCTTGACTTCAATGCGATGATCCGGGACGGGGTGCTGGTCCTCAGCTTGGATTACAGTACCGGGGAGTACAGCGAAGCTGCGATACGGGAGCTGGCGGCTGCGGTGGAGAACAGCCTCCGGCAGGTGATCGCACACTGCGCGGCCCAGGAGCGTACGGAGCTCACGCCAAGCGACGTGCTGGCAGAGGGGATCGGTATCGAAGAGCTGGAACGGTTCATTGGAAGCGTACGGCATCTCGGAGAAGTGGAGGATGTGTATCCGCTCACGCCTATGCAGCAGGGCATGCTGTTCCAGTCCCTGCTGGAACCGGATTCTGCGGCCTACTTCCAGCAGGCCTCCTTCGATGTCGAGGGTGCGCTGGATCTCGAAGCCTTCGCCCGCAGCTTAGACGCCCTCGTGCGGCGTCATGCGGTTCTGCGGACGAACGTATTCGCCGGCGGGCAGGACCGCCCTCTTCAGGTGGTGTTCCGAAGGGATGGCGGGGAATTCCTGTATCATGATCTGAGGGAAAAGCTGAGGGGAACCGCGGAGCAGGACCGGGCGACCGTGCTGGACGAGCTGGCGCGTCAGGATCTGGCCAGAGGGTTCCGGCTGGATCACGATGCCCTGATGCGTCTGACGGTCATCCGCACGGACGAAGAGCGGTACCGGTTCCTGTGGAGCTTCCACCATATCGTGATGGACGGCTGGTGCCTGTCCCTGATCACCAAGGAGGTATTCGAGACGTATTCGGCTCTCCTCGAGCAGAGACCGTTGGACGATCGCCCCAACCCTTATGCCTATCGTGATTATATCCGTTGGCTGAACCGGCAGGATGCCGCAGCAGCCTCGCGCTATTGGAGCGAATATCTGGAAGGCTATGAAGGAGGGAGCCGGCTGCCCGGCGAACGGGAAGCGGGTACGTGGCAGGGATACGAAGCCGAACGCTGCGTTCACGATCTGGGAGGTTCCCTCACGCAGAAGCTCAATGAGCTGGCGGTGGGACGCCAGGTGACGCTACACACCGTGCTGCAGACCGCGTGGGGCATCGTGCTCCAGAAGTACAACGGAGGCAGCGACGCCGTCTTCGGCAGCGTCGTCTCCGGGCGGCCGGCGGATATGCCGGGGATCGAGCGCATGATCGGTCTGTTCATCAACACGGTGCCGGTACGGGTCCGCAGCGCTCCGGAACTTCCGGCAGCCGACTTGTTGAAGCGGGTGCAGGAGGAGTCGCTCGCTTCCCGCCGGTACGAGACGTACCCGCTGCATGAGATTCAGTCGCTCAGCGCCCCTAAGCAGGATCTGGTCCGCCATCTGATGATCTTCGAGAACTATCCGGTGGAGGAGCAGGTCCGGCAGGGAAGCGGGGAGCGCGGCCCGGGACTAGCAATCACGAACGTGAGCCTCGCGGAACAGACGAACTATGACTTCAACCTGACGGTGATTCCGGGCGAGAGCCTGCGGCTGCTCTTCGAATATAATGCGCTGGCCTACGACCGTGCGGCCGTGGAGACGATCCGCGGGCATCTGCTGCATGTGCTGGAGCAAATGGCAGGGAACCCGGCGGCGCGGGTACAGGAGCTGGCGCTGGTCACGGAAGAGGAGAGAAGGGAGCTTCTCGGCCGTTTCGGCGAACAACGGGCTCTGAGCGGCGCGTCCTCCGGGAGAGCGGTTCACGCCCTCTTCGAGGAGCAGGCGGAGAACACCCCGGATGCGCCGGCGGTGATCTATGGCGATGGCCTCATGACCTACCGGGAGCTGAACGAGCAGGCCAACCGGCTCGCCCGCACGCTTCGGCGCCATGGGGTTGGACCGGACAAGCCGGTGGCGATCCTGGCGGACCGCGGCACCGATCTGGCGGCCGGGATACTCGCCGTCCTCAAGGCCGGAGGGGCTTATGTCCCCGTCGATCCCGGCTATCCCGAAGAGCGGATCCGCTACCTGCTGGAGGATTCCGGATCCGCCGTGCTCCTGACGCAGACGGTTCTACAGGAACGCATCGTCTTCGGGGGGACGACCCTGCTGCTCGATGAGGACTCCGTCTACGATAAGGACGCTTCGAATCCGGAGCCGGCCTGCGATCCGTCTCATCTCGCATACATGATCTATACGTCGGGGACGACCGGACTCCCGAAGGGCGTGATGATCGAGCACCGGCAGTTGACCGCGGTCGCACAGGCTTGGAAGGAAGTCTACGGCTTAAGCGGAGGGGACGTGCGCGTCCTGCAGTGGGCGAGCTTCTCGTTCGACGTGTTCACGGGCGACTTCGTCCGGGCGCTGCTGCACGGAGGCCGGTTGATCCTATGCCCGGCGGAGGTCCGTATGGACCCGCAGGGCATCTACGAGCTCATGGCCAGACACCGCATCACCTTCTTCGAGTCGACGCCGGCCCTGGTGCTCCCGCTGATGGATTATGTATATGAGAACGGGCTCGACATCGCCTTCTTGAAGGTGCTTGTCCTCGGCTCGGACGTCTGCCCGCCCGATGCCTTCCGGACGCTGCAGGCCCGTTATGGCAGCACGATGCGGATTATCAACAGCTACGGGGTGACGGAGGCCTGCATCGACTCCTGCTTCTACGAAGGGACGGGCGAGCCTCTCTCCAGCCTGCCGGTCGGCAGGCCGCTGCCGGGAACCCGTATGTACCTCCTGGACGAGCATTTGGCGCTTCAGCCGGTCGGCGTTCCGGGCGAGCTGTATATCGGCGGAAGCGGCGTCGGACGGGGATATTGGAACCGGCCGGAGCTGACGCGGGAGAGGTTCGTGGAGGATCCTTTCGTTCCGGGCGGACGCATGTACAAGACAGGCGATCTGGCGGTATGGCTGCCGGACGGGAATCTCGACTACCGGGGGCGGATGGACCACCAGGTCAAAATCCGCGGCTTCCGCATCGAGCCGGGCGAGATCGAGGCGGCGATTCTCCAAGCGGAAGGCGTGAAAGAAGCCGTCGTCGCCGCACGGGAGGACGGAAGCGGACAGAAGGCGCTGTGCGCATATGTGGTGCCGTACGATGCGCTGGATCCCGGCGGGCTGCGCGCCTCGCTCTCCGGCAGGCTGCCCGCCCATCTGATCCCGGCCCACTGGGTGCTGCTGGAGCGGCTGCCGCTCACGCCGAACGGCAAGGTGGACCGCAGCGCGCTCCCGGCTCCCGAGGGGAACATGCATCTTGCGGCGCCGGCAGTCTATACGGCTCCCCGCACCCCCGAGGAGCGGGCGCTGGCCGAAGTGTGGCAGTCGGTGCTGGGCTGCGCCGAGGTCGGCAGCACCGATCACTTCTTCGACCTGGGCGGGGACTCCATCAAGGCGATCCAGGTCGCTTCGAGGCTCCGGCAGGCCGGCTACCGGCTCGACATCAAAGATCTATTCCGGTCCCCGGTGGCGTCGGAGCTCGCGCTGTGCCTGACGCCAGCGGAACGGATGGCGGATCAGGGCGAGGTGTCCGGGGAAGTGCCCTTCACCCCGATCCTCCACTGGTTCCGGGAGCAGGAACTGTCCGAACCGCAGCATTACAACCAAGCCGTGATGCTCTTCCGGCCGGAGCGCTTCCAGGTGGATGCGCTGCGCAGGGCCTTGGAGGCGGTAGCTGTACATCACGATGCGCTCAGGCTCGTCTGGCGTAATGCTTCCGAGGGCCCGGTTCTATATAACCGGGGGATCGGGGAGGGCGAGAGCTTCCTCCTGGAGGTTCTGGATCTCAGCGGCTTGGACCGGGCTGAAGACCTGGCTGCGACGATAGAGGCGGAAGCGGAAGCCGTTCAAAGGGAGATGAACCTCGGCGAAGGTCCGCTGATGCGGCTCGCTTTGTTCCAATGTCCGGATGGGGACCACCTGCTGTTCGCCGTTCATCATCTGGCCGTGGACGGGGTATCGTGGCGCATCCTGTTCGAGGATCTGGCCGAGGGTTACAGGCAGGCGCTGGATGAGCGGCCGATCCGCTTCATGCCGAAGACGACGTCGTTCCGGGAATGGGCTCTGGAGATGAACCGGGAGGCCCGCAGCGAAGCTGCTGCAGCGGAGCGGGCGTATTGGGAGCAGATCGAGGCGGCGCCGGCCGATCCGCTTCCGGTGGACCGGAGCGACTGGACTTCTTCCGGTTCGCTGATAAGCGACAGCGATACGGTGAAGGTGAGATGGGCGGCAGACGTAACAGAACGGCTGCTGAAGGAAGCCCACCGCGCTTACCGGACGGATGCCAATGACATCCTCCTGACCGCACTGGGAGTGGCGGTACAGCGCTGGGGCGGTGTGAAGCGGTTGAAGATCAACCTGGAAGGGCATGGCAGGGATGTCCTGCCGGCCCCCGGCATCGACATTGCCCGGACGGTAGGCTGGTTCACCTGCCAGTATCCGCTCCTGCTGGAAGCCGGGGAGCAAGAATCGTTGTCCCGGCGCATCAAGACTGTGAAGGAGACGCTGCGGGCCGTTCCCCGCAAGGGCCTCGGGTATGGCCTGCTGAAGTATATGTCCGGCCACAGAACCCTGACGTCCGCCGAACCGGAGGTCTCCTTCAACTATCTGGGCCAGTTCGACCAGGACCTGGAGGGCAGCGGCTTCGGGCTCTCCCCTTATGGGATCGGCACAGCGGTCAGTCCCAGCGCGAACAGGCCCTATCGACTCGATATCAATGGGATGACCACGGGGGGCCGGCTCGAGCTGGAGATCGCTTACAGCCGTACGGAGTACCGCAGGGAGACCATCGAAGAGCTGGCGGGGCTGCTGCACGCCGCTGTGGAAGAAGTGATCGCGCACTGCTGCGCACAGGCAGCGGCTGAGCTTACCCCAAGCGATGTGCTCGTGAGAGGCTGGCGTATGGAGGAGCTGGAAGCCTTCGAGGCCGAGGTCCGGCAGGTCGGGGAGCTGGAGAATGTATATCCGCTGACCCCGATGCAGATGGGGATGTTCTTCCATCATATGATGGATGGTACGTCACCCGCCTACTTCGAACAAACGGCGGTGGATCTGCAAGGTCCGCTTGATCTCGTGCTCCTTACCCGGAGCCTGCAGATGCTGGTGGACCGGCATGCGGTGCTTCGGACGAGCATCCGCATGGGTCCCGGCGCGCAGCCGGTTCAAGCGGTATTCCGCGCACGCTGCGCCGAAGTGCACTATGCGGATCTGAGAGAGCTGTCCGCCGGGGAGCTGGCAGTCGAGCTTGCAGCCTATGCCGAAGAAGACCGGGCCCGGGGCTTCCGTCTGGATTCCGATCCGCTCATGCGGCTGACCATCCTCCGCTCGGGTGAGGAAGCGTACCGCTTCCTGTGGAGCTTCCATCATATTCTGATGGACGGCTGGTGCCTGTCGCTCATCCTGGAGGAAGTGTTCGGCACCTATGCCGCCCTGCAGGAACAGCGGATGCCCGAGCGGGTGCAGGTTCCGCCTTACAGCCGCTATATCGAATGGCTGGAGAACCAGGACCGGGACGCGGCGGCCGCCTATTGGGCCGATTACATGGCGGGCTGCGAAGGGCAGACGCTGCTGCCCGGCATGCGGCCGTCGTCGGCGGAGCCGGTGCTGCGGCCGGAGCGTGTCTCCTGCACGGTGGGCAGCGAGCTGACCGCACGGATGAACCTGGCGGCGAAGCGCTGCGGGGCGACGCTCTACAGCTGGTTCCAGGCGGCTTGGGGCTTGCTGCTACAGTATTACAACGGAAGCGGCGAAGCTGTATTCGGCAGCGTCGTGTCCGGCAGACCGGCGGAGATGGCCGGCGTGGACCGCATGATCGGCCTCTTCATCAACACAGTGCCGGTCCGCGTGCGCAGCGATGCCACTACGTCTTTCGCCGCCCTCGTGAAGCGGGTGCAGGAAGAAGCCTTGGCTTCCCGCGCTTACGAGACTTACCCGCTGTATGAAATCCAGACGGGCTCGGAACTTCGGCAGGATCTCATCAACCACATCCTGGCGTTCGAGAACTATCCGGCGGAAGAGCTGCTGGGGCAGCCTGGCGGGCTGGTGGGCACGGGCCTTACGGTTACCGGCTTATCTGCCGAGGAGCGGACGAGCTACGATTTGAACGTCATCGTTCTTCCGGGAGCGGAGCTTGGGATTGTCTGGGAGTACAATGGGGCGCGGTTCGGCCGGGAGGACATCGAGCGGATGCAGGGCCATCTGCTGCAGCTGCTGGAGCAGGCCGCCAGCCGGCCGGATGCGCTGCCCGGGGAGCTGGATCCGCTGACGGCGGCGGAGAGGGAGCTCATCCTGGGCCGCTTCAATGATACGCAGCGCGAGTATCCGAGCGGCAGCGCCGTCCACCGCCTCTTCGAGGAGCAGGCGGCGAAGGGGCCGGACCGGGAAGCGGTCGTGTTCGGCGGCCGGAGCCTCACCTACCGGGAGCTGAACGAGCGGGCGAACCGGCTGGCCCGCAGGCTGCAGGAACATGGCGTCGCGGCCGGCAGTCCGGTCGCTGTCATGGCCGGGCGCACGCCCGCCACGATCGTCGGGCTGCTCGCCGTGCTCAAGGCGGGCGGCGCCTATGTGCCCATCGATCCCGGTTATCCGGAGGAGCGCATCCGTTATATGCTGGCGGACTCGTCCGCCCGGCTGCTCCTCGTACAGAGCCGCAGCCAGGAACGCTTGATGCAGGGCCTTGTCTGCCTGCCTCTTGAAGAGGAGTCGCCTGCTGGGGACTCGTCCAATCTTGCTGCGGCCGAAGACCCGCGTGCGCTGGCCTATATTCTCTACACCTCCGGTACGACGGGGCTGCCCAAAGGGGTGATGGTCGAGCACCGCAGCGTTGTGCGGCTCGTCCGGAATACCGATATCATCGAATTCCGGGAGGAGGACCGGATTCTGCAGACCGGGGCGGTCGTCTTCGACGCTTCGACCTTCGAGATCTGGGGAGCGCTGCTGAACGGCTTGAGCCTGCATCTGGTGGAGGATCACACGATTCTCGACGGGGCTCTGCTCCAAGAGACCGTGCGGCGGGAGCGGATAACGGTCATGTGGCTGACTTCGCCGCTCTTCAACCAGCTCGTGGAGATGAATACCGGCCTCTTCGCGGGACTGCGGACGCTCATCGTGGGCGGGGATGCCTTGTCGCCCGTACACATCAACAAAGTAAGGGAGGCGCATCCCGGGCTCCTGATCGTGAACGGCTACGGCCCTACGGAGAACACTACGTTCTCCACCGTCTATCCGATCCGGGACACCTTCGAGTCCGCGATACCTATCGGCAGGCCGATCCGCCAGTCGCGGGCCTATATCCTGGACAGGTTCGGCCGGCTGCTGCCCGTCGGCGTGCCGGGCGAGCTGTGCGTCGCGGGAGATGGCCTCTCCCGGGGATACCTGAACCTCCCCGTGCTGACGGCCGAGAAGTTCACCGATGATCCGTTCTTCCCGGGCGAGCGCATGTACCGCACAGGGGATCTGGCCCGGTGGCTGCCGGACGGCACGATCGAATACATGGGACGGATGGATCACCAGGTCAAAATCCGCGGGTACCGCATTGAGCTCGGCGAGGTGGAGACGCAGCTGCTGCGCCTCGAGGGCGTCCGGGAAGCCGTGGTGACCGCAATCGGCGGGGAAGCGGAGCAGAAGGCGCTCTGCGCCTATGTGACAGCCGACCGGCCGCTTCCCCCGCGGGAGCTGAAGGCCGCGCTGGCCGCCGTGCTGCCGGCTTATATGGTGCCGGGCTTCTTCGTCCAGCTGGAGCGGATGCCGCTGACGCGAAGCGGCAAGATCGACCGGCAGGCGCTGCCGGCGGCGGAGAAGGACGCCGCAGGGGCACCGGCAGAAGCCGGGTATACTGCACCCCGGTCTCCGCTCGAGGAGCGGCTGGCTGCCATCTGGCAAGAGGTGCTCGGCGTCAGCCGCGTAGGCGTGCACGACAATTTCTTCGAGATCGGGGGGCATTCTCTGCGGGCGGCATCGCTGGCAGCCAAGATCGCGAAGGAGCTGCACTGCGCGCTCCCGCTGCGGGAGATTTTTCGGTATCCGACGATCGAGGGGTTGGCCGGGGTGCTCGGCAGCTTGGCCCCGGAGACTTACACGCCCATCCCGAGAGCCCCGGAGAAGGATTACTACGCCGTCTCGTCCGCCCAGCAGAGGATGTATCTCCTCAGCCACTGGGAGGGCGGCGAGCTCAGTTACCATATGCCGGGGGCGCTGACCGTACGTGGGCCGCTCGACAAGAACCGGCTGGAGCACGCTTTCCGGGAGCTGATCCGGCGCCATGAGACGCTGCGTACCGGCTTCGGCACGGTGAACGGGGAGACGGTCCAGCGGATCCGGGAGGAAGTGGACTTTAATGTAGAGCTCCTGGAGCCGGTCAGCGGTTCAGAGGGCGGCACCGGCGCGGTTCTGGACGCGTTCGTCCGCCCGTTCGATCTGGAGCAGCCTCCGCTGCTGCGGGCAGGCCTGCTCGAACTAAGCGCTGACAACCATTTGCTGCTCTTCGACATGCACCACATCATCTCGGACGGCGTCTCGATGGGAATCCTCATCGACGAGTTCTCGGCCCTGTATGCAGGGAAATCACTGCCGCCGCTGGCGATTCAATACAAAGACTATGCGGCGTGGAAGCAGGAAGGTCTGCAGAGCCCCGCAATGAAGGCGCATGAAGCGTACTGGCTGGAGGTGTTCCGCGGGGACCTGCCGGTGCTGGAACTGCCGGCGGACGCTCCGCGGGGGGCGGTCAAGCGCTATGAAGGCGGCGCTGTACGGTTCACCATCGGAGCGGCGGAGAGCCGGGGACTGCGAGAGCTCGCTGCCCGCACCGGCTCCACCTTGTACATGGTCATGCTCGCCGTCTATACGGCGCTGCTGTCCAAGTACAGCGGGGCGGAAGATCTCGTCGTAGGCAGCCCGTCCGCCGGGAGAGATCATCCGGATCTTGCGCCGCTGATCGGCATGTTCGTGGATACGCTGGCTCTGCGCTGCTATCCGGCGGGCGGCAAGACGTTCCTCGCTTACTTGGAGGAGGTGCGGGACAGCGCTCTGGATGCGTTCGAGCATGGGGATTATCCGTTCGATGCGCTGGTCGACAAGCTGGGCGCGGCAGGAGATCCTTCCCACAGCCCGCTGTTCGACACGATGTTTGCCCTGCAAAATACGGAAAGAAGGGAGCTGAATGTGGACGGGCTGCTGTTGCAGCCTGCCGATGTCGCAGCGCCGGCGGCCAAGTTCGATCTGACGCTGAGTGCGCTGGAAGAAGGGGACGCCATCGCCTGCACGCTGGAATATGCCGCCGCCCTCTTCCGTCCGGAGACGGCCGAGCGGATGGCCCGCCACTTCCAGGAGCTGATCCGGTCGGTGGTGAGAGAGCCGCTGTCGCCGCTGTCGTCCCTCGGTATGATGACGCCGGAGGAAGAGTCGCAGCTCTTGTATGATTACGGCAGGGCTGCCGGGGACGAAGCCGAGTGGGCGGTCACGCTGACCGAGGCTTTCGAGCGGCAGGCGGCCCGGACGCCGGAGGCGGTTGCCGTGGTGTTCGGCAGCGAGCGGCTGACCTACCGGGAGCTGAACGGCCGGGCGAACCGGCTGGCGCGGACGCTGCAGGGCTGCGGTCTTGGCAGCGGCATGCGTGCCGGTCTGATCGCCGGCCGCTCCATCCACACCATCGTGGGAATGCTGGCGATCCTCAAAGCGGGCGGGGCGTATGTGCCGGTCGATCCGGATTATCCGGAGGCACGGATCCGCCTCATGTTGGAGGACTCGGAAGCGAGGCTGCTGCTCGTACAGAACAGCATGATGCCGGCGTTAGCCGAGGCTGACTTGCCCTGCATCGATCTGGAGGATGCCGCCTCCTATGAGGGGGAGGCGTCGGATCTCCGGACGGAATCGTCGCCGGACAATCCCGCCTACGTGATCTACAGCTCGGGAACGACTGGCCGTCCCAAAGGGATACTGACGACCCACCGGAATGTGATGCGGGTGGTCCGGGGAACGAATTACATTGAGCTCGGCGGAGAGGACCGGGTGCTTCAGCTGTCGAACTGCGCCTTCGACGGGTCGGTCTTCGAGATCTGGGGCGCGCTGACGAACGGGTCCGCTCTGGTTCTGATCGCCAAGGAAGACCTGCTCGATATGCGCTCGCTTGGCCGGATTCTCGCGGGGGAAGCGATCAGCGTGCTGTTCATGACGACGGCCTTGCTCCATGCGCTGGCCGAGGCGGATATCGGGGTCCTCGCTTCCGTACGGAAGGTGCTGTTCGGCGGGGAGCGGGCTTCCGTCCCCCATGTGCGCAGAGCCTTGGAGCATCTGGGGCCAGGCAAAATCATCCATGTGTACGGGCCGACGGAAACGACCGTGTTCGCCACCTGGTATGAAGTGAACGAGCTGGAAGCGGACGCGGCCGGGGTGCCGATCGGCCGTCCGCTTAGCGGGACATCTCTGTATGTCCTAAGCGCACAAGGGACACTGCAGCCGGTCGGCGTGCCGGGAGAGCTCTGCATCGGAGGCATCGGCCTGGCTCTCGGCTATCTGGGCCAGGCGGAGCTGACGGCGGAGAAGTTCACGGCGCATGGGCCGGTTCCCGGCGGAAGGTTGTACCGCACGGGGGATCTGGCGCGCTGGCGGCCGGACGGGACCTTGGAGTATATCGGGCGGATCGACCATCAGGTGAAGCTGCGGGGCCACCGCATTGAGCTTGGCGAAGTGGAGGCCCATCTCTCCCGGGTGACCGGGGTCGAAGAAGCCGTAGTCGTAGCCCGGGAGGATGCCGCAGGGGAGCTCGCGCTGGCGGCATATTATACTACGGGCTCCGCGGACCGCGGGCCTGGAGAGGCGGAGATCCGTGCCGCCCTGCTGCGGGAGCTGCCGGGCTACATGATCCCTTCCTGCTTCATCCGGCTCGAACGGCTTCCGCTGACGCGCAACGGGAAGATCGACCGGAGCGCCCTGCCAGTTCCGGAGTGGACCAGCCGGGAAGCGGGAGAGGTTGAAGCCCCGCGCACCGCGCTGGAGCGGCAGCTTGCGGCCATCTGGGCGGACCTGCTGGGACGCGGGAGCATTGGCGTCAAGGACAACTTTTTCGAGATCGGAGGACACTCCCTGCGGGCAGCCGCCCTCGCTTCCCGGATCTATAAGGAGCTGGACGGCCACCTCACGCTGCGTGACATTTTCCGGTATCCGACGCTGGAAGGCATGGCGGGGCTTCTCCAGAGGGGAGAGCGGCAGGCCTACCGCAGCATTCCGCGGATAGCGGAGCAGGCGTATTACCCCGTGTCTTCAGCCCAGAAAAGGATGTATATCGTAAGCCAGCTCATCGGCGGGGAACTCAGCTACAACATGCCGGGCGTGTTAACGGTCCATGGGGCGCTGGATCCGGACCGGTTGGAAGAAGCGTTCCGGTCCCTCGTGCGGCGGCATGAATCGCTGCGCACGGGATTCGAGATGAGGGACGGGGAGCCCGTACAGCGGATCCATCCGGCACCGGCATGGTCCATCGAACGGCTGCAGCCGCTGGAGGGCAGTAGGGAAGAGGCCGAAGAAGTCAAGGACCGGCTCCGCAGCTTCGTGCGGCCGTTCGATCTGGCGCAGGCTCCGCTGCTGCGGGTGGGACTGCTGCCGCTTGCCGGTGACCGGCAACTGCTCTTGTACGATACCCACCATATCATCTCGGACGGGACATCGATGGGCATTCTCATCCGGGAGTTCTCGGCATTGTACGGCGGGAAGGATCTTCCCCCGCTGGACATTCAGTACAAGGATTATGCAGCCTGGCAGCTCCAAGGGATGAACAGCGAGGCGATGGAGAGGCAGAAGGCGTATTGGCTGGAGGTGTTCCGCGGCGAACTGCCGCTGCTGGACCTGCCGGCCGATTACGCCAGGACTCCCCAGCCGGATCACCGGGGGGCGGCGGTGGATTTTGTCATCGGCGAAGCCCGCAGCCTGGCGCTGCGCGATCTGGCTGCCTCGACCGGAACTACGCTGTACATGGTACTGCTCGCCGTCTATGCCGTGCTGCTGTCGAAGTACAGCGGACAGGAAGACATCATCGTAGGCACGCCGGCCGCAGGACGGCCGCACCCGGACCTCGAGCCGCTGATCGGCATGTTCGTCGGCACGCTGGCGCTGCGGAGCCGGCCGGACGCCGGGAAGCCGTTCCTTGCCTTCCTGCAGGAAATTCGGGAAGGAACGCTTCAGGCGCTCGACCATCAGGAGTATCCGTTCGAAGAGCTCGTGGAGGCGCTGCAGGCCGCCAGAGACACCGGACGCCACCCGCTGTTCGATACGATGTTCGCCCTGCAAAATGTGGAGCGGGGAGAACCGGAGCTGGCCGAACTGCAGCTGGCGCCTTACCCGTCCGACTTCACGGCGGCCAAGTTCGATCTCACTTTGAATGCGGTGGAGACGGACGCAGATATCGCCTGCTCCCTCGAATATCGTACTTCTCTGTTCAAGCGGGAGACTGTGCAGCGGATGGCGGCCCATTATATCCGGCTGATCGATGCGGTGCTCGAGAGGCCGCAGGACCGCATCGCTTCCCTGGAATGGGTGACGGCGCCGGAGATTACGGAAATTGTCGAAGATTTTAATGCACCAGGCAAGGCGGTCCCTGATCTGCAGGAGCAGACGATTCACGGACTCTTCGAAAGACAGGCGGCGAGAACGCCGGATGCGCCGGCCGTCATCTCCAGCGAGATTCAGCTGACTTACGGGGAGCTGAACGCGAGAGCGAACCGGCTGGCCAGAACCCTTCGGGCGAAGGGCGCCGGTCCCGGACGGAGGACGGCCATTCTCGCCGACCGGTCGGCCGAGACGATCACAGGCATCCTCGCGGTACTCAAGGCCGGAGGGGCTTATGTCCCAGTCGATCCGGATTATCCGCAGGAGCGGATCTCGTTCATGCTGGAAGACTCGGGAGCGGAGCTGCTGCTGCTGACGCGCCGGCGGGAGATAGGCGCCGCATTCGGCGGTACGCGCCTCCTGCTCGATGAAGAGAGCTCGTATGACGGGGATGCTGCGAATTTGCGGGAGTCGGAGCTAGGACAGGCTCCGGATGCGGAGGATACGGCTTATGTCATCTATACCTCCGGCACAACCGGCCGGCCCAAGGGGGTCATGGTCGGCCACCGCGGCATTCTTCATTTCCAAAAGGCATTCGATCAGACGTTCGGCGTCCGATCGTACGACCGGATCCTCCAGTTCGCCAGCATGTCCTTCGACGCGTCGATCTCGGAGATGACGATGGCCCTGTTCTGCGGAGCCCCGCTCTATCTGCCTTCGGCGGAAGAGGTGATGGATTACCGGCTGCTCCGGGCGTTCATCGGCCGGCATGCGATCAGCGTGGCTACGCTGCCGCCGGCCTATGCCGTCTATCTGACGCCCGAAGAGGTGCCGAGCCTGCGGATTCTGATCACGGCGGGTTCGGCTTCTTCCCGGGAGCTCGTCCGCCGGTGGAAGGACAAGGTGTCGTACTTCAATGCGTACGGCCCGACGGAGGATTCCATCTGCACGACGATCTGGGACGCCTCCGTGGCGGTGCCTGAAGCGGCTGAGGGCGACCTCCCGGTCCCGATCGGCCGGCCGCTCGCCGGTCACCGGGTCTATATCTTGAATCCGCACGGACAGCTGCTGCCTGTCGGCATCCCGGGCGAGCTCTGCATCGCGGGCGTCGGGCTCGCCAGAGGTTATCTCGGCCGCCCCGATCTGACGGCCGAGAAGTTCGCGGATCATCCCCTCGAGCCGGGCGCCCGGATGTACAGGACCGGTGACCTGGCCCGCTGGCTCCCGGACGGAACCATCGAATACCTAGGCCGCATCGACACGCAGGTGAAGATCCGAGGGTTCCGCATCGAGCTTGGGGAAGTGGAAGCCCGGCTGGCTGCGCTTCCGGGTATCCAGGAATGCGCCGTGCTCGCCCGGGAAGATGGCGGCGAAGCCCGCTTGTGCGCTTACTATACATCGGATGAGGAGCTTTCGCCGCGCGAGCTGCGGAAGAGCCTCGCCGCGGTGCTGCCCGGTTACATGCTGCCGGCCCATTATCTCCGTGTGGACCGTATGCCGCTGACGCCGAACGGGAAGCTGGACCGCCGGGCGCTTCCGGCGCCGGCGGAGGAGAGCGATGACCGCGAGGACATCCTCCTGCCGCGCACTGCGCTGGAAGAGAGCTTGACCCGCATCTGGCAGGAGGTGCTGGACCTGCAGAGGATCGGCATCAGGGACGATTTCTTCGAGGCCGGAGGCCACTCGCTGCGGGCAGCCGCCCTGGCGGCCCGGATCCACCAGGACCTGGGATTCGGCGTATCGCTGCGGGAGATCTTCGCGAACCCGACCATCGAAGGGCTGGCGGGGGTCATCGAGCGGACGGGCCGCCCTGGGGAAGAAGCGATCCCGCAGGCCGGTGCGCGCGGAACCTATCCCGTGTCATCCGCGCAGAGGAGGCTGTATATCCTCAGCCAGCTCGAAGGCGGAGAGCTGGGCTACAACATGCCCGGCGTCCTGACGCTGGAAGGCCCAGTGGATGAGCAGCGGCTCGAGAACGCCTTCCTCGGTCTCATCCGCAGACACGAAGCCCTGCGCACCAGCTTCCACCTGGTGGACGGCGAACCTGTTCAGCGCATTGCGGCGGAAGCGCCGTTCCGGCTGGA
Source organism: Paenibacillus caseinilyticus (assembly GCF_027533645.1). Lineage (GTDB taxonomy): Bacteria > Bacillota > Bacilli > Paenibacillales > NBRC-103111 > Paenibacillus_G > Paenibacillus_G caseinilyticus. The sequence continues at coordinate 181,703 of NZ_JAQAGY010000007.1, read as the reverse complement.
ACGCATCATGCGTCCAGAGCTCAGCGATGACGGCGAGGATGGTGCCATCCGCGGCCTCATCCGCCGGTTCGTCCGTCCGTTCGACCTTGAGCAGGCACCGCTGCTCCGTGCGGGCCTGATGGAGCTGGCACCGGAGCGGCATCTGCTGCTGTTGGACCAGCACCATCTGATCTCGGACGGGGCCTCGATGAACATCCTGACGGAAGAGTTCGCCCGCTTGTATGCCGGGGAAGAGCTGAGACCCCTGCGCATCCAGTACAAGGATTACGCCGTATGGCAGCAGGAAGGGGCGGGAAGCCGGAAGGCGGAGGAGCAGGAAGGCTACTGGTTGAATCTCTTCCGGGGAGAGCTTCCGGTACTGGAGCTTCCGGCGGATTATGCAAGACCGGCGGTGCGCAGCTTCGAGGGGAGCACGTTCGAATTCCGTCTGGGGGCGCAGCGCACGCAGGGAATCCAAGGCCTCGCTGCGCGGACGGGTTCGACGCTCTTCATGACGATGCTGGCCCTCTACAGCACCCTGCTGGCCAGAACCGCGGGAGGCACAGACATTATCGTCGGGACGCCAGTGGCCGGAAGGGTGCATCCGGACCTTCAGCCGCTGCTCGGCATGTTCGTCGGCACGCTGCCGCTGCGCAGCTTCCCGTCGGGGGACAAACCGTTCCTGGCGTACCTGCAGGAAGTGAAGGAGACGGCCCTTGGGGCGTTCGAACACCAGGATTATCCGTTCGAATCGCTGGTCGGAAAGCTTGATCTACAGCGGGACACGAGCCGCAACCCGCTGTTCGATACGATGTTTGCCTTACAGACCGCGGAGCGCCGCGGGCTGGAGCTCGAGTCTCTGCGGCTCCGGCCTTACGGCGGCGAGCCGGCGGCAGCCAAATTCGATCTGTCGCTTACCGCCGAGGAAGACGGGGAAGACCTCCTCTGCACGTTCGAATATGCGGTTTCCCTGTATCGGCAGGAGACGATAGAACGGTTCGCCCGGCATCTGCTGCAGCTTACCGATGAAGTGCTGGCGGATCCGCAGCGGAACATCTCATCGCTGAGGCTCATGACGGAGGAAGAAACGGCCCGGATGCTGGAGTTGTCCTCGGGCCCGGCCGCAGACCTTGGCGGGGAGACGACGCTGCACGGACGGTTCGAGGATCAGGCATTGCGTACGCCGGAAGCGGTGGCGGTCGTCTTCGAAGGAGAGCGGCTGACGTACCGCGAGCTGAACGGCAGGGCGAATGCGCTGGCACAGGCTCTGCGGAACAGCGGTGTGAGGGCCGGTATCCCGGTGGGACTGATGGCCGCACCTTCGGCGGAGATGATCGTCGGCATCCTCGGGATTCTGAAAGCCGGGGGCGCCTATGTGCCTCTCGATCCAGAGCATCCCGAAGAACGTGTTCGCCATATGCTGGAGGATGCGGGTGCAGGAGCTGCCGTCCTGCAGAGCGAGTGGCGGGAGCGGATTCCGGAAGCCTACCCGCAGTTCATGCTCGATGCGCCGGAACTCCAATCGGCGGATGAGCCGAATCCCGAAGCCGGCGCGAGCCCCTCGGATCGGGCTTACATTCTCTATACGTCCGGCACAACCGGCAGGCCCAAAGGCGTAGAGATCGAGCACCGCAGCATTCTCAACACGATCGGCTGGTTCCATGAGACGTTTGCCCCTTATCTGTCCCGAGCCGTCATGCTGACGACCGACTACACGTTCGATCCGAGTCTGGAGCAGATGTTCGGCACGCTGCTGTACGGGGCAGCCCTGCATTGCGTGCGCAAAGAGACGCTGCTTACGCCATCGCTCCTCCGCGCCTATGTTGCCAGGCATGACATCGCCCTGCTCAACATGACGCCGATGCTGCTGAAGGCGCTGCTCACCGGACAAGAGAGGATCGGCACCCTGCAGGCGCTGATCAGCGGCGGGGAACGCCTGGAAGAAACCTTGAAGGAAGAACTGCTCTCCCAAGGCTACCGGCTCTTCAATCATTACGGACCGACGGAAGCTTCCGTGGATGTGCTGGCGGGCGAGTGCCGCAGAGGCGAGCCGGTCAGCTTGGGCAGGCCGATCCCGAATATGTCCGCTTATGTGCTGGACGATGACCGGCAGCTTCTGCCCGTAGGCGCGGCCGGCGAGCTGTATCTGTCCGGGCCGGGGCTGGCTAGAGGCTACGTGAACCGTCCCGACCTGACGGCGGAGAAATTCCTCCCCGACCCGTTCGTCCCCGGCCGGCGCATGTACCGGACAGGCGATCTGGCGAGAAGGCGGCCGGACGGCAGTACCGAGTATCTCGGGCGGATCGACACCCAAGTGAAGATCCGCGGTTACCGGATCGAGCCCGGCGAAGTCGAGCGTGCGCTCGCCCGGATCCCTTCCCTCGGGGAAGCGGTGGTGACCGCCTGCCGGGACGATGGCGGCCAGACGCAGCTCTGCGCCTATTATACGGCCGGCCGTCCCTTGGAGGCCAAAGAAGTGCGCGGGCATCTGGCCGCAGAGCTGCCCGCTTACATGATCCCGCTCTACTATGTGCAGCTGGAGCGGATGCCGCTTACGGTGAACGGGAAGATCGACCGCGCTTCGCTGCCCAAGCCGCTTACGGCCTCCCGGAGTTCAGCGGAATACGCGGCTCCGCGCACCGGTACGGAAGCGAGACTGGCGCAGCTCTGGCAGGAAGTGCTGGGAGTGGAGCAGGCGCCCGGCATCAACGACAATTTCTTCGAGCTCGGCGGCCATTCGCTGCGCGCTGCGGCTCTGGCGGCCCGAATCTACCAAGAGCTGCAGCGCAATCTTCCGCTCCGCGAAGTATTCCGCGCACCTACGCTTGCGGCGATGGCCCAAGCGGTGGATGGCATGCAGCGGACTGCCTATGTATCCATCCGCCAAGCAGACCTGCGGGAGTCGTATCCTTTGTCCTCGGCCCAGAAGCGGCTCTATATCCTGAGCCGTCTGGCGGAAGGGGAGCTCGCCTACAACATGCCGGGCATTCTGCTGCTGGAAGGCCCGCTGGACCCGCAGCGGTTCGGGGACGCATTCCGCGGCTTGATCCGGCGCCATGAAGTTCTGCGTACGGGCTTCAGCCTCGCGGATGGCGAGCCTGTTCAGCGGATCCGGGCGGATGTGGAGTTCGCTCCGGAATACATGTCAGCCGGCGCTGCAGGTGATCTGGAGATAGAGGAGGCCGTGCGCCGGTTCGTCCGCCCCTTCGATCTGGAGGATGCGCCGCTGCTGCGGGCCGGACTGCTGGAGACGGGGCCTGGGCGCCATCTGCTGCTCTTCGATATGCATCACATCGTATCGGATGGCGCTTCGATGAACCTTCTATTCCGGGAATTCGCCGCCCTGTACGCCGGTGAGGAACTCCCGCCCCTGCGACTGCAGTATAAAGATTACGCAGTATGGCAGCAGGAAGCTCTGGCGGGCGAGGTTATGGAGAGGCAGGAGGCTTACTGGCTGGATAGGTTCCGCGGGGAACTTCCGGTCCTGAAGCTGCCCACAGACTATACAAGAGGAGCACGGCAGAGCTTCGAAGGCCGGCTCGTCAGCTTCGAGCTCGGCGTAGAGCGGAGCCTCCGGCTGAGGCGGCTCGCCTTGGAAGGCGGAGCGACCCTGCACATGGTCCTGCTTGCCGTCTACAGTCTGCTGTTGTTCAAGTACAGCGGGGATGAAGACATGGTGGTGGGCACGCCGGTGGCCGGCCGGCCTCACGCGGATCTCGAGCCGCTCATCGGCATGTTCGTCGGCACCCTCGCACTGAGAGTTCGCCCGGCAGGGAACAAAAGCTTCCAAGCGTACCTGCAGGAAGTGAAGGAGACCGCTCTGGGCGCCTATGAGCATCAGGATTATCCGTTCGAAGCGCTCGTGGAGGCTGTGCAGGCGCCGAGAGATCCGAGCCGCAACCCGCTGTTCGATACGATGCTCGTCCTGCAGAATACCGAAGAGAAGGAAACTGTGCTGGGCGGATTGACGATGAAGCCTTATCCGGCCGAGCATACGGTGGCCAAATTCGACCTGACGCTGGTGGCGTCGGAGGATGGGGACAACCTCCACTGCCAGTTCGAATACAGCACCGCGCTGTTCAAACAGGAGACAGTCGAGCGCATGGCGGCCCATCTGCTGGAGCTCGCCGACGCGGTTACCCTCGATCCGGAAGGGGTGCTCTCGTCCTACGAGATTGTTACCGCCCGGGAGCGGGAAGCGCTGCTCGGGGGGTTCAACGATACGGCAGGAGCTTACCCGCGGAGTCTCACGTTTCATGAATTGTTCGAAGAACAGGCGGCCTGCCATCCGGACCGGACGGCAGTGGCCTGCGGCGCAGAGGTGTTGACCTACCGCGAGCTGGACCGGCGGGCCGACGCACTCGCCTCGCGGCTGCGGCGGCTGGGCGTGGCGAAGGATCAGCCTGTGGGGCTGTTCCTCGGGCGGTCCGTGGAGCAGGTCGTTGGCCTGCTCGGTATTCTCAAAGCCGGCGGCGCCTTCCTGCCGATGGATCCGGCGTATCCGGCCGAGCGGCTCGCCTATATGATGGAAGACAGCGGCATCGCTATTATGGTTACCCGGCGCAGCGTCCTGGATGCATGCAGCCTGCCTTGGAGCGGGATGACGGTATACGCCGAGGACGACTTCGCCGGAGAAGAGACGGATTGGCTGGATGAGACGGGGGCTTCGCCGGGTTCCGCGGCGTACCTCATCTACACGTCGGGTACGACCGGCCGGCCCAAGGGTACGGTCGTGGAGCACCGGGGCCTCGCGAATCTGTCCGCTTATTGGACCGAGGATCTCGGCATCCGTCCCGAAGACCGGATCGGCCAATTCGCGAGCGTCTCCTTCGACGCTTCGGTCTGGGAGATCGGCATGGCGCTGCTTACCGGAGCCGCCCTTTATATCCCGGGCGATGACACGATCCGCGAAGCCGGGGCATTCGAACGCTACGCGGCGGAGGCCGGTCTGACGGTGCTTACGCTGCCGCCGACCTATGCCGTCCACCTGCATCCAGCCCGCCTGCCGTCCCTGCGCCTGCTGATCACGGCCGGTTCCGCCGCGCCGAGGGAACTGATCGACTTATGGTCGCAGCATCTGACTTACGTGAATGCTTACGGACCTACCGAGACGACGGTGTGCGCCACGGCATGGACTGTACCTTCGTCAGGCCTGCACGAAGATTCCCCGGTTACGATCGGACGGCCGCTGCGCAACACGCGGATCTACATTCTGGGGCCGGGAGATGTCCTGCAGCCGGTCGGCACGGCCGGCGAGCTCTGCATCGCGGGTGCGGGGCTGGCGCGCGGCTACCTGAACCGGCCCGAGCTTACCGCAGCAAGATTCACCGCGGATCCGTTCGCGGCCGGGGAGCGCATGTACCGGACCGGAGACGCCGCCCGGTGGTTGCCGGACGGTACGATCGAATACTTGGGGCGGATCGACAACCAAGTGAAGATCCGGGGCCACCGGATCGAGCCCGGCGAGATCGAAGATCAACTGCTGCGCTGCACCGGACTCCGGGAGGCGGCGGTTGTCCCTTACCGGGACAGCCGTGGAGCCGTGGAGCTGTGTGCATACGTCACGGCGGAGCGTGGAATATCCGCGGCAGAGCTGAGGCAGGCACTTGCTGCCGTGCTGCCGGCGTATATGATTCCATCCGCCTTCATGCAGCTGGAGTCTCTGCCGCTGACGCCAAGTGGCAAAGTGGACCGGGCCGCGCTGCCTGCGCCGCAGCCGCTGCCAACCGGCGGGACCTATGAGCCTACGGGCAGCGAATTGGAAGCGAAGCTCGCCGCGATCTGGCAGGAGGTGCTCGGCGTCGAACGCGTCGGCATGCACGATTCGTTCTTTGACCTCGGAGGCCACTCCATGCGGATGCTGGAGATGGTCGGCCGCGTCAACCGGGAGCTCCGGGCGGAGCTTGGCATCGGGGCCGCCTTCGGATTCCCGACGGTCCGCGGGCTCGCCGGACACCTGCTCGGACATACGTCTGCCAGCCCTTGGACGGTATGGAACGAAGACAGGGAAGAGCTGCTCTTCTGCTTCCCGCCGGTGATCGGCTTCGGTCTCGTGTTCGCAGGGTTGGCCCATGAGCTGCGGGAACAGACGGCGGTGCTCGCCTTCGACTATATCGATGGAGACGACCGGATTGCGCGGTACGCCTCTGTCATCATGGAGAAGCAGCCGCACGACGATATCCGTCTGGCCGGCTATTCCGGAGGCGGAAATCTGGCCTTCGAGGTGGCGAAGGAGCTGGAGAAGCGGGGGAGAACCGTTGCGGTCCTGATTCTCTTCGATGCGTACCCGCGGCTTCAGGTAATGGAAGCCGGGATGGAGGCTGGGATGGAAGCAGGGAAGGAAGCTGAGATGGAAGCTGCTGCCGGAGCAGAGGAGCTGGCGGAGGATGAGCTGATGGAATATCTGCTCTCTCATGGAGCGGGGCCCGATATCTTGGAATCCGAAGGCATACTGGACGAGATCCGCTCCAGGCAGGCGGGCTTCCAGGCGTATCTGATGTCCCTGGTCCAGTCGGGGCAGATCGCTGCTGATGTGCTGCTCATCCGGGCGGAGCCCGAAGGCCAGGCAGAGGAGCGGCATACGTGGGACACGCTGGCCTCCGAATGGCAGCGGATGACTAACGGCGAGCTTATCATCCGTCAGGGCCGTGGAACGCATAACCTCATGCTCCACGCGGACTTCCTTGCGGATAACCTGGATTGGGCACAACAGGCCATACAAGCAGGCGGGCAAACCATCGTGCCGCCAAGGCAGGAGTGAACAATCGCGTCATCCGCGCCGGGCGTCCTGTCATGTCAAATAGAGTAAGGAGCAAAGGGCTGCCGCGAGGCAGCCCTTCGTCTTTCTTGAAAAATTTCTTGATAAATAAGAATTTATATCTCGCCGGGGCTCGATCCTGTAATCTTATATATCTCATAAGCGCGCATCGTCCTGAAAGAACGGCGAAGCCGTTTATCTTGCATCCCAGCCGTGTTGCGTTGCATGGGCGTGTAGCGTGGAGATGGAAGGAAATTCATTCATCGCTCCTCCTGAGTTGGAAAGACTATATTCACGGGAAGATGGGCCGGGGTGGCTGCCGCAGGAGAGAGGCTGAGTAGAGTGGCTGTAGAAAAAGGCTGGGGGAGAGACTGCGCGCCGGGTTCCATTATAAAGAAAACGTTCTGCTGGAACGGGTTCCAGGAACGCGACTTATTTCCCGCTTGGACTCACCTGCAGCCCGGCTTCCACGAAGCGGATCCATTCCTGCGCGGCGAACGAGATATATTTGTCCTTCCGCCAGATCATGGACAGCTGCCAAGGGATTGATGGGTGTACTACCGGAATGGACGCGAACCTGCGTGGATCGAGCCCGCGGCAGACGCCCTCGGGCAGGAGCGTGATCCCGTATTTGGCGGCGACCATCTCAGTCATGAAATCCCACTGGGAGCTCTCGAAGACGACCCGCGGCTCGAAGCCCGCCGTTCTGCACTGCTCCTTGATCAGGTGGTGCAGGGTGAAGTCTTCGCGGAACAGGATGAAGCCCTCCTGCTCCAGATCCCTAAGCCGGACGGCATCTCTGGCGGCCAGGCGGTGCTGCGCATGGACGACCAGATATAGATCCTGATTGATACAGGGCAGGATGTGGAATTTGTCTTCGTCCTTCACGGGAAGAATGACCATACTGAAATCCAGTTCGCCTTGGAGCACATCCTGTTCGAGGCTTTTGCCTCCCTGTTCCATCACCTGCAGGCGGATCTGCCCGTATTCCGTAAGAAAGCTTTCAATGATGGAAGGCAAAAAATACCCCCCGATCATCGGAGGGATGCCGAGGCGCAGCGTTCCTTTCTTCAAGGAGACGACTTCCTCCAGCTCGCTTGCCATGCTTTCGACCGATTGCAGAATCCCCTTAGCTGACTGCAGGATGCGCAGCCCCGCATCGGTCAGCTGGATCTGTTTGGCCGAGCGGTCGATGAGCTGGGCGCCGAGATCTTCCTCGAGCAGCCGCACCATCTTGGACAAGGACGGCTGGGTGATATGGAGCCGGCGGGCGGCCTGGGTGAAGCTGCCCTCTTCAGCCACGGCCACAAAGTAGGTCAAATGCCTTAGATCGATCATGGGTGCTCCTCTCATGGGTACGTTCGGCTGTTCGCCTGAAGTATAGTGAAAAGGAATGTAAACTATTCGTTATATGTATTTTACCTATACTCCATGGAGGAGTAAACTAGGCTCTGTTCAAAAAACAAACAGAAAATAGGTGCTTCCAAGTGAACAACATCAAGGATACTCTTCTTCCATTCTCCACACTGCCCGCCCAGGCCGCCTCGGCGTCCCTTACCATAAAAGACTCTATCGTTCTTCCGCCCGATACGAATCATCACGGTACGATCTTCGGCGGCAAGCTGATGGCTTATATCGACGACGTCGCAACGATTGCGGCTACCCGCCATGCCCGCCGTCCCGTCGTGACAGCCTCCACGGATTCCGTGGACTTCCTGCATCCCGTGAAGAAAGGGGATGCGGTCAGCTTGTCCGCCTTCGTCACGTGGTCCCACAAGACGTCGATGGAAGTGTTCGTCCGTGTCGTAACGGAAGATCTGCTGACAGGCAAGCGCAAGACTTGCGCCACTTCGTTCCTGACGTTCGTGGCACTGGGCGAAGACAACAAGCCGGCAGAAGTGCCGGCGGTGCTTGCCGAAACCGACGAAGAACAGCTGCTTTACAATACCGCACCTGAGCGCAAAGAAGCGCGTAAAGTCCGCCGGCAGGAGAGCAAGCATTTTGCGGACTTCATGGGTACGGAGTACACATTCAAGGCATCGAAGAAAATCCCGGCGCCGCGGCGGTCCTTCAACAAAGAATTCGAAAGCGCTTGGGAAGCGGAATGGTAGGCGCATGACAGAAGCATTAGCATTAGCTCCGTGCAAGGCAGCGAAAGTGAACAGGCTGGCTGGGGAACTGGGATGCGTACAGAACTGCATAACGCCATGGCAAAGAAGGGCTATCCACTACGGATCGCTCTTCTTTGCCATACTACCAGTGCAGCGATTCGCCCAGAATCAGCCGCCCGGAGAGCACGCCGAAGAGCGGGATCAGGAACAGATACGCATTGGCCATACCCGGATCGCTGTGCCCGAGAACATAGTACCAGGCGACGAACTGGGCGATCGAGCTCATGAGGTCAGCCACAGGATCACGAAGAGCTCCGTGAACCCACGGGAGGTGTCCTAAGAATCATAGCGGCCCGAGGGCTAAGCGCTGTTTTCCGGTTTGCCGGTGGACGGTTGTTGGGGTGTGGTACGATTACTCGCTGCCGCTGTCTTCGTGAGTATGATCCCAGGCCATAGAGAAGAGGAATCGCCCTCTTCCAAGTCCTTCCCGGTGTCAACGGGCACCCATTCGGGGTAAACACTCCTAACACGGACAACCTGTGAACATCAAAATACATAGAACGGGGAGGAAACAGCATGCAGTGGAAGGGCAGACGGGGCAGCGGCAACATCGAAGACCGCCGGGGAACGGGCGGGGGACTAGGCGGCGGGAAGCTTGTCGGCGGCGGCATCGGCGGGATTATCCTTATCGTCATCGTAACGCTGCTTGGCGGGGGAGGCCCGGCGGATATCTTGGGCGCGATCACCGGATCCGGCTCGAACGCCGCTTACCAGGAATCCGCGCAGGATAAGGAACTCTCCGAATTCGTGTCGGTGGTCCTGGCAGACACGGAGGACGTATGGACGGAGGTGTTCCGGGAGCAAGGGCTCGAATATAAGAAGCCTACGCTTGTCCTCTATTCCGGGAGCGTCCAGTCCGCCTGCGGGGTGTCGGGGGCTTCGGCCGGGCCGTTCTACTGTCCGGGCGACCAGAAGCTGTATATCGACCTGAGCTTCTACGATGAGCTGCAGCAGAAATTCCAGGCCCCGGGGGACTTCGCCATGGCCTATGTTATCGCACACGAAGTGGGACATCATGTGCAGACGCTTCTTGGGACGACGAACAAGGTGATGCCGCTGCGGGAGCAGCTCAGCGAAGCCCAATTCAACCAGTACCTGGTCCGCTTCGAGCTGCAGGCCGACTACCTGGCGGGCGTGTGGGCCCATCATGCCAAGGGGCAGCAGCTGCTTGAAGAGGGGGATCTCGAAGAGGCGTTAACCGCGGCGAGTGCGGTGGGGGATGACAGCATCCAGAAAAAATCGCAGGGTTATGTCGTGCCGGAGAGCTTCACACACGGGACATCCGAGCAGCGGAAGCAATCGTTCTACGAGGGCTTTGAGACCGGCCGTCTCGGCGGCAGGGATCCGATGGCCGTAAGCGCTCCATGAAGCCGGAGGTTCATTCAGGGCTTCGGCAGCTGTAAGCTGTACACGGATTTTGTACCTTAACCTCTGATCCCCGGGCATATTCAAGACCCATGTGCTGTTCGGCCAGCTCTATTACCCTATAACCTCCCGGAGTGAGCACCAGATATCGCTTGTCTTCCACATTATCGCGATCCCCGGCTACCGCTATCTTACCCGATTAGAACACGGACAGTTTTCTTATAATAAAATACGCCGTATACAATATTTTAGCGTGGATGATATCCTAATAATTAATAAGTATCGAAAGGGTGACCCCGAGCCAATGATCTACTAATCCTACTCCGCAAAAGAAAATTTCGTAATCTTACGAATTTCTGGATAGGATTAGTGTGGGCTTTTTCATATTAACGATGAGATATTGCTTCCTTGGAAGGAAGCAGTGTATCTTTTTGTTCGTATGCATGCTTCCTATCCAGTAACTATTGGATAAGGAGGCTTTTTTTATTGTAAGAAAGAGCAATACAGGAATGCGTGTGATGTTCTTCAAATCATTACTCAACCATAGGAGGGCTCTGTATGTTTAAAATTACTAATAATAGAATCGTGCTTACGATTCTAATGATCAACATATTCATTGTTATGGTGGGGGTTGGGTTAATTACCCCTATCCTGCCGCAACTCATCATTGAATTTGGAGCAAGCGGACAGTCGATTGGATTATTAGTAGGAGCCTATGGAATTACACAGTTCCTCCTTTCTCCAATAACTGGGCGACAGTCTGATCGATTTGGGAGGAAAGTATTCATCGTTACAGGCATCATTGTCTTTGCTGTAGCTAAATTAATATTTGCTATTGGATACGTGTTGTGGATGCTGTACGCCTCCAGGCTGCTGGAGGGAGTAGCTGCAGCTTTAATAGTCCCCCCAATGATGGCATATGTAGCTGATATTACAACGACCGAGGAGCGTGCTAAGGGAAATAGTCTGTTAGGCGCAGCAATGTCATTCGGATTTGTTATCGGACCTGGACTTGGAGGTATTCTTGCAGGGTATGGAACGAGAGTGCCGCTTTGGGTAGCGACAGGCGCGGCTATTATTGGAGTAGTTTTTTCAATAGTCTGTTTGCCTGAAAGTCTATCGAAAGAACAAATGAAAGCAGCGAGGGCCAAGGTTACTCAGAAAGAATCGTTTCTTAAACAGTACGCGAAATCTTTGAAATCGAAGTATGCCATGTTCTTTGTTCTGATTCTTGTGATGACCTTTGGACTTGCTAATTTTGAATCTGTTCTTGGTTTGTATGTAACGAAACGTTTTCAATTTTCACCGCAAAACATTGCTATGATTCTGACAACAGGCGCTGTTATTGGAGTTGCAATGCAGGCATTCATCGTTGCAAAAGCAATTAAGATGTTTGGTGAAAAAAAGGTGATAAAAATCTCTCTTTTTACGACCTCGTTTGCTTATGTTGTCTTTCTATTTGTGAAAAGTTTTTGGGGTATAATTTTGGTAACCTCCGGTATTTTCTTTGCTACTGCTATTCTTCGTCCAGCTTTAAATACACAATTATCGAAGATGGCAGGAAGTGAACAAGGATATGTAGCTGGTATGAATAATGCGTATATGAGTGTCGGCAATATTTTAGGTCCCATTGTAGCCGGGTTCTTATTTGATGCCAATATGTTCGCTCCATTCGTAACAGGCTGTAGTATTCTGTTTGTTGCTTTTTTGATGACTCTAAAATTCAAATAAAACTTGGCTAAAAAAGGAGCGCCTCGGTATGATGGTTTTGTCCAATACACCATCAAGGAGGCGCTCCTTACTATGAAGTGTAAGCATTCTGACGCACAAAATCAACGGATTGAACGAATTACTACCTCTCACCTCGTTGTAGGAATTGATATGGCCAAGGAAACTCATGTCGCACAAGCCACCAACTTCCGGGGAATCGTCCTTTCCAGTCGTCATCTTGCGGGTGCCTCCTGAACTTGTTCAAGCGTTCTCAAAGAGCTATAATGGACAAGGGAATCATACAGCATGTTCGTGTAAATTCATTATTGAAAGAGAGCGGAGACATATGGGCCGTAAATGGAACAATATTAAAGAGAAAAAAGCATCCAAGGATGCCAGCACAAGCCGTATATACGCCAGGTTCGGCCGTGAGATCTACGTCGTGGCAAGACAGGGCGAGCCGGATCCCGAATCGAACCGTGCGCTGAAGGTCGTCCTCGAACGCGCCAAAACGTACAATGTTCCCAAAGCGATCATTGACCGTGCGATCGAGAAGGCCAAAGGCGGCGGGGAAGAGAACTATGACGAGCTCCGCTACGAGGGCTTCGGTCCCAACGGCTCGATGGTGATCGTCGATGCGCTGACCAATAACGTGAACCGGACGGCTTCGGAAGTGCGTGCCGCCTTCACCAAGAACGGCGGAAGCCTCGGCGTGAGCGGTTCCGTAGCCTACATGTTCGATGCGACGGCGGTTATCGGCGTGGCGGACAAGACGGCCGATGAGGTGTTCGAGATTCTGGTAGAAGCGGAAGTGGACGTCCGCGATATCCTCGAGGAAGAGGACGCCGTCATCGTCTATGCGGCGCCGGAGCAGTTCCATGCCGTGCAGGAGGCGTTCAAGAATGCCGGGGTGACCGAGTTTACGGTAGCGGAGCTTACCATGCTCGCCCAGAACGATTTGACCCTTCCGGAAGACGCCCAGGCGCAGTTCGACAAAATGATCGATGTGCTCGAAGACCTGGAGGATGTGCAGCAAGTGTATCACAACGTGGATTCCGGGGAGTAAGCGGAGTTTGCGGAGCGAATAGGAGCCTGCTTGGGAGAGATCCCGGCAGGCTTTTTTGATGTCTAAGTATATCTCGCCAGGGCTCTCAATCCTGTAATCTTATCTTGGTCGTGCGGCTGCGGCCGGAGCTCCCCGAGACGCCGATTAGCCCCCTGGATCGCCAGAGGGCTGTGCGGCAGATCAGCCATGTTACTTCAAATAGTCCTTCTTCTTGGCACCGCCGAGCAAAGCGTAGCCTCCGATGACGATCAGGGCGATCGCTACGAATGGTCCGCGGCCGCTCAGCTGGTTTAGGAGCGTCCCTAGCGTGAATACGGTGAAGAACAACAGTGAGATCACGGTCAGGATCGTAATGGGAATGAGCAGGTGACGGCTGCGGCTGCCGTAGAGATAAAATTCATAGAGGCCGACGGCGGGCGCAAGCACGAAGCCCGGCCACATCGAACCCCAAGCGTCGAAGAGCATGGAGATCTGGCACACGATCGCTACGGTGACCAGGATCCCTCCGGGAATCAAAAGCCCTGGAGCGCGGGGCGCCGTCATGGAAAAGTACAGCCAGTGGAAAAATAAGCCCAGCGGCAGTATGAATATGCTCGCCCAGTAATATTCGAAAATGGTGCCGACACCGATATGCTGCCCTTGGTTCAGGAATAAGCCTGCTCCCAAGAGGATCAGTACGATGCCGATTATGTATCTGCTCACGTGTCGTATCCTCCTTTCCTCCAGAATGGGTTACATTGATGTTAACATATTCCAGAAGTTCTGGACACCCATCTCAAGGGAAGCAGGGTACTGGACTTAAGTCCAGGAAATTTACATAACATCCACATGGGGATGATGCTCCATTAACATGCAATCTTTATATTTTAAGAGACTTTACTCTAGGATCTTAGCAAAGGAGACTCGGGTTATGAACGAAGACAAGCCCACGATGCTGCAACGGTTACTGAATATGGATGAACTGAAGTCAGCAACGATGGACCGCAGGAGCTTCCTGCGGGCTACAGGGAAACTGGCAGCGGTTACCTTCGCCATGAACCTGGCCGGTACGCTGCTGGAGACGCCGAAGGTTGGGGCGCAGGGGGAGGCCCTCTTCAAGAGCTATCCCTTCACCCTCGGCGTTGCCTCGGGCGACCCGCTGCCGCACGGGGTGGTCCTGTGGACCCGCTTGGCGCCGGATCCGCTGAACGGCGGAGGGATGCCGCATCACGACGTGCCGGTCAAGTGGGAAGTCGCGGAGGACAAGAACTTCCGCCGTGTCGTGCGGCATGGCGTAGAGTTTGCAAGGGAGAGGCTCGGCCACTCGGTGCATGTGGAAGTGGAGGGGCTGGAGGCCGATCACGTCTACTATTACCGGTTCAAGGCCGGGAACGAATACAGCCCGGCAGGCAGGACGAAGACCCTTCCCGCACACGGCAGCCGGACGGCAGGGATGGTATTTGCTTTTGCCTCCTGTCAGAACTGGCAGGACGGCTATTTTACGGCTTACAAGCATATGAGCCAGGAGAAGCTGGATCTGGTGTTCCATCTCGGAGACTATATCTATGAAGGGGGAATCAGCCCCAAAGCAAGAGCCCATAACAGCGCCGAGATCATCACGCTGGAGGATTACCGGAACCGGTATGCCCTGTACAAATCGGATGCGGACCTGCGGGCCGCCCATGAAGCCTTCCCTTGGGTGGTCACGATGGACGACCACGAAGTGGAGAACAATTACGCGGGGCCGATCCCCGAGAAGGACCAGCCTCTCGAACCGTTCGTCGCCCGCCGTGCCGCGGCCTACCAGGCTTACTACGAACATATGCCGCTGCGCCGCTCGTCCCTGCCCAGCGGGACGGAGATGCAGATCTACCGGCGCTTCGCCTATGGGAACCTGGCGGAATTCCATGTGCTGGATACCCGCCAATACCGGGACGATCAAGCCAACGGGGACGGGTCCCAGGAGCCGAACGAGGCATCGAATGACCCGAAGCGTACGCTCACGGGGAACAAGCAGGAACGCTGGCTGCTCGAAGGTCTCGGCCGGTCCAGGGCGCGCTGGAACGTGATCGCCCAGCAGGTGTTTTTTGCGAAGCGGGATTTCAAGCAGGGGGACGGCGAACTGGTCAGCATGGATGCGTGGGACGGCTATCCGGCGAACCGGGAGAGGATCGTGAGCTATATCCGGGACCGTAAAGTGAAGAATGTCGTCGTGCTGACCGGGGATGTCCATGCGAACTTCGCCAATGAAATCAAAGCGGACTTCGAAGATGCGAATTCGCCGGTGATCGGGGTGGAGTTCGTGGGAACATCGATCTCGTCCGGCGGGGATGGCGCCGACACGGCCGCAAGTACCCCGGCGGTTCTTGCGGAGAATCCGCATATCCGCTTCCACAACACCCAGCGCGGTTATGTGCGGTGTACCCTCACCCGTGAGAGCTTCCAGGCGGATTATATGGTGCTGCCTTATGTAAGCCAACCGGATGCCCCAGTGAGCACGCGGGTCTCCTTCCTCGTCGAGGAGGGCAAGCCGGGATTGAAGAAGATATATGACGCTTCCTCGCTGGTGACGTCCTGATTTTTACTCGTCCGGCCTTCTTTACGCCCCAAATTCTGTAATCCCAACTTCTGTAATCCCAACATCATTCTGGGCCAATCGCTAACCCGCTTCCCGGTCATCGGGGAATGCCGCTTTCAGTGGATGGATTCATGGCTTGGTTCATCCTCTTCTTCCCAAGGTAAAAAGAGCATAGCAGTTCATGCAGCCAAGGGAGGAATGGGATCATGAAAGAGAAGCGCTTAAGCGGCAAGACAGCCGTAGTGACGGGAGGCGCCTCGGGCATCGGGCGCGCCTCCGCGATCCGGTTGGCGGAGGAGGGGGCCAAGGTCTGCCTGCTGGACCGCAGTACCGGGGAGGCGGAGGAAGTCCGTAGAGCCATCGAAAGCGCGGGAGGGGAAGCCTGGGTCGTGGCATGCGACGTGTCGGATCCGGATCACATCCGTGACGGGATCGGCGAGGCGGTGCGGCGTTGGGGGCGGCTCGATATCGTATTCGCGAATGCCGGGGTGAACGGAACGGTCGCTCCCATCGAGACGATGGAGGTAGATGATTGGGACGAGACGATCTCGATCAATCTCCGCGGAACGTTCGCCACGGTCAAATATGCGGTGCCCCATCTGAAGGAAAAGGGCGGCAGCATCATCATCACGAGCTCCATCAACGGCAACCGGGTATTCTCCGGCTTTGGCTTCGGCGCCTACAGCACGACCAAGGCCGGACAGGTGGCATTCATGAAGATGGCCGCACTCGAGCTGGCCCAGTTCAAGATTCGGGTGAACGCCGTTTGTCCCGGCGCCATCGAGACGAATATTGGCAGGAATACGCATCCGATGCCGGAGCTCGAGGAGATCCAGATTCCCGTCGAGTTCCCGGAAGGCGGGCAGCCCCTCGCCGATGGCCCCGGCCGGCCGGAGCAGGTCGCCGACCTGGTGCTGTTCCTGGCGTCGGGGGAATCGAGTCATATCACGGGTACCGCTGTCTATATCGACGGCGCCGAATCGCTGCTGCACGGCTAGGCAGCCCGAAGGGACAACAGCCAAAAGGCTCTATCCGCAGCACCTGCGATAGAGCCTTTTGGCTGTTGTGTATTTATGCGCGCAGGAGGGCCCGCTCCGCAGTATATCTTCATTCGCCGACCGCTTGCTTGCGCTCAAGGCTCATAGATTACGGTGACCTCGATCTCCTGATCGTAATTGCCGAACTGCCGGCCGAAGAGACTCACCCCGCCGGGATGCTGCGCCGTCTCGGGGCAGGCGATCTTGAAGAACAGATCGCTGCCCGGGCCGATGGCCAGGTCGGAGGAGCGCAGGTCCGACAGACGGACACCGTCCAGGTAGGTGCCCCGCTCATCCACGGTGATCGTCTTGAGCAGGCCGTGCTGGGTGCCGAGATTCCACCACCGTGGCGTATAGACGCCCGGCGTGCTGCCGAAGTCGCCGGGGCATGTCCAGGTTCCAAGCGTGACGCCGTTGATGGAGAAGGTCATGTCGGACGGCCAGTTCTCATTGTAATCCGGGGCTTCGGAACAGACTTCAAGGGAGATGGAGAGGCTGCGCACCGACTGCCGGCCGACAAGGTAATTCGGTATGCGGTATTCAATGAAGCCCGTGCCGAACCACAGATGTTTCGCCTTGACATGCTCCGGGTCGGAGAAATAGCGGGGGTCATCGACGAGTCCGATGATCGCGGTCTCCGAGGTCAGTCCGCACGTAGGCTTCACACTGTGCCTTTCATACTGGCCTACCGGAATCGAGACGGCATACCGGAACGGGTCCTGCAGCTGCGGGGGCGGCGTCTTGAGCTGCAAGAGGATGGAGTCGGGCAAGAGAAAGCAGACCTTGCGGCGGCCCCGTGTGCCGGAGATGCTCTCGGTACCTACGATGCCGTGCTCCTCCAGCTTCTGGATATGCTTTGTAATGATGGCCGAGGAGAGCTGCAGCGCCGCCGCCAGTTCCTTGATATTCATAGGCTGCCCGTCCAGCAGCTCGATGATCTTGACGCGCGTCTCCGAAGCAAAGCATTCAAGCAGGGGCATATTCCGGCTGTTGACTTGGATGTTCATAGGGAGGACCTTTCCGTACTGTTTTTTTAATTATATTCCCCGAAAGTTAATTAATCAACTGGCAGCAGGGGATACCCTCTTATCTTGGCTTCGCGCGGGATTCCTCCGAAGATCTTGCACTACCTAAAAATATGTCCATATTTACCAACGCGGTGCCATGTACAATCGGGGGATCCGTAGGCTATGCTGTAGGTTCCAATTAACGAAGAAGAATGTAGAACACGGGGGTTGCCATATGCAAAAGCTGCGGGTGCAAGGCCGGCGCGCGGTGCTCTGGACCATCCTGATCCTTACGACAGCGGGCTGCGGCGGGTCCTCCACTGCCGAGAATCCGGTGCCGCCGCCAAATGAGAGCGCCACCATAAAGCTTACGTTCTGGACGCCGTTCAGCGGCGGCGACGGGCTGTATATGGTCGACCTGGTCAAGCGGTATAACCAGGACAATTCCGGCGGGGTTACCGTGGATCTGGTCAACAACAAATCGGAGGATTATTATACGAAGCTCGCGACTTCGATCGTGACGGAGGAAGCTCCGGATGTGGCGATCGTCCATTCCTCCCAATTCGCGCAGTTAGCTGCGGCGAAATTCGTGGACAGTATCGACGGGGAAGCGGGTAGAGCGGGTGTCCGCTGGGAGGATTACAACCCGGCCATTGTCCGGAGTACGGTGCTGGACGGAAAGCATTACGCGATTCCGCTAGATACCCACTTTTATGTTATGTACTATAACAAAACATGGCTGAAGAAAGCCGGACTGCTGTCGAACGAGGGAAAGCCCCTGCTTGGCGGCGGAGAGGCGGCTTTCACGGATTTTCTGGAGAAGCTGCGCTCGAGGCTCCCGGAAGAGACCGCCCCGCTGGCTATGCCGAGTGTAAGGATCGACGCGTACTGGCTGTGGTGGTCGCTGTATAACCAGATCGAGGGGGGAGGGACGTTCTATGCGGCGGATGGCCGTTCCCCGGCGCTGAATCGTACGGCCGCTCTGCGGTCCCTGCAGTACGTGGATCGCCTGTACAAGGCCGGACTGATTCCTCCGGGGATATCCGACGCCGTGAAGCTGTTCTCCGAAGGGAAGGCCGCCGTCATGTTCCTCGGCGTCTGGGGAACCGGCATCTTCGAGAAGATGCCGGGCCTCGACTTCGGCGTCGCCCCTCTCCCGGTGATCTATGACCGGCCGGCGTCGTGGGGCGACTCGCATACATTTGCCTTCCCGGCGAAGGCGTCGGTCTCTCCGGAGCACCGGGTCGCGGCGATCGCCTTCGCGAACTGGGTGGCGCAGCACGGCGCGGATTGGGCGCGCGCGGGCCATATCCCGGCTGCCCTGCATGCGGTGGAATCGCCGGACTTCCGGTCGCTCCGTTACCGGTCCGATTATGCCGCGGCGGCCGATCATGTCGCCTATTATCCGCAGGGGGCGAAGCAGGGGAAGGTGAACCTAGGCGCCCAAAAAAGCTTCGAGCTCATGCTGGCCGGCCAGCGCACGCCGGAGGAAGTGCTGGACGACTTGGAGCGGTATATCGGCGAAGCGCTGAAGGAGGCCGGACGATGAGGGGGCGAAGGTGGCGGGATCTCCTGCGGGATCAGCCGCTTCTGAACAAGTTCATCCTGGTGAGCGTCGTGCTGATCTCGCTGCCGCTGATCGTCGCAAGCGCTGTCAGTTACCAGGGATACGCTTCCTCCATTCAGCGCAATGTCGGAAAGTATCAAGGGGATGCGGTCCGCGAGCTTACGGCTAACATCGATACGTACATGAGGGAGCTCGGCCTGCTGTCGACCGTCCCCTACCAGATGCCGGAGGTCATGCAGTTCCTGGCATCCGAGCACACGCCGGGGAAGCCGCCCTCCTTCGACGAGCGGGCGGCCCTGGAGGAACTCGTGAAGCTCGTCTTCACGAACGGGCGGGTCGATGTCGTCGGACTATATCTCTACGGCGAGCGCGGAGCGGCCTATGTGCTGCGTCCGGACAGCGCCGCCTCCTTCTCCGAGCCGGGCTGGATCGATCAGCCCTGGTATGCGGCCGCCTCGAAGACAGGCAAGGGCGTCTATATCGGGCTTCATGAAGTCCGCTCGACCGGCGGCGCCTCCTTCGAAGTGTTCTCGCTGGCCCGGAAGCTGCGCAGCCTGGAGACGGGGGAGGATCTCGGCTATATCGTGCTCGATGTCGATATCCGCAGCGTCCGCAGCAAGCTGGGCCAACTGTCCAGCACGGCTTATGAGGACGTCGCGCTCGTGGACGGCGCAGGCCGGACCGTCTATACCAAAGGGAGCCGGTTAACGGACGAGGCGGTATCGGGGTACCGGGGGACGGGTACGGTGACGGTCCATCGCGACGGCCGGGAGGAGCTGCTCACCTACCGGACCTCGGAAGTCACCGGTTGGACGACGGTGGAGACGGTCCCGCTCTCCGTCCTCATGAAGGAGACGCTGGAAGTCCGCCGCTCCATCGTGGGGATCGGTCTTGTCTGCCTGGTCCTGGCGGCCGGGCTCTCTATCGGGCTGAGCTTGCGGATTACGCGGCCCATCAGCCGGCTGCGCAGCTTGATGAAGCGGGTGGAGCGGGGCGAGCTCGGCGTCTCGGTGCCGATCGAGAGCAAGGATGAAGTGGGGCAGCTGAGCCAAACGTTCAATGTGATGGTATCGCGCCTCAGCGATCTGGGCTACCGGCTCTACGAATCGGAGATCCGCGAGAAGGATTCGCAGATTGCCGCGCTGCAGAGCCAGATTAACCCGCATTTTTTATACAACACGCTGGGGTCCATCTCCATGTACGCCGAACTCGGAGGCAACCGTGAAGTCGTCCGGATGACGAACCATCTGAGCCGGCTGCTCCGCTACAGCATCAGCAGCGAGCGCAATGAAGTGGCGCTCTCCAAGGAACTCGAACATGTGGGCGGGTATATGGCCATCCAGGGCATCCGCTATGAAGACCGCCTGACCTTCGTGACCGAGATCGACGAGGAACTGCTGGGCTTCTCGGTGATCCGTCTCATCCTGCAGCCTGTGGTGGAGAACTGCATGATCCACGGCTTCGAGAAGGGGGACGGCAGCGGGACCATCCGGCTCAGCGCAGTGAGGGACAACGGCTGTATGCTGATTACCGTATATGATGACGGGCTCGGCATCGGGCCGCTTCGCTTGCAGGAGATTCGCCGGAGGATCACGGAGGCGCCGCTGCCGGACGGGCCGGGCGGCCACGGACTAGTGAACGTACACCGCCGCATCGCGCTGCGGTACGGGAATCAATACGGGCTCAGCGTCGAGAGCGAGCCGGGGGCGGGCACACGGGTCACTCTGCTGCTCCCGCTGGTCGCCCCTAGAGGGGAAGAAGACGGAGGGAGAGGGGAGCCGCGCTATGCCGACTCTATTGATCGTGGATGACGAGACGGTTTTTCGCCGGGGGCTCGAACATATGCTGTCGGACTTGTCGCCGGACTGGAGCGTCGTCCATACGGCGAAGGACGGGGTGGAGGCGCTCGAATGGCTCGAGACCTGCCGGCCGGATGTGATCATCACGGATATCCGGATGCCCCGGATGGACGGAATTCAGCTGCAGTCGATCGTCCGGGAGAAGTATCCGCAGATCCGGTGCATCGTCATGAGCGGATACAACGATTTTGCCTATGCGCGCGAGTCGCTGAAGATGGGGGCCAGGGACTATCTGATGAAGCCGCCCGAGCGGGAGGAGCTCTATGCCGCCCTGGCCGCCATTAAGGAAGAATGGCAGGCGGATCAGGCGAGGGAGCAGGAGCATGCGAAGGAAGATCAGGAGGAGAAGCGGATGCGGCAGCAGCTGCGCCAGCACATCCTCGCCTCCCTGATCTCCGGTACCGTACAGGAGGAAGAGCTGGAGCTGCTGGACGGGGTGGGGCTCGTGTTTCCTTATCCGCTCTATACGTGCTGTGTCGTACATCTTGACCGGGAATCGGTAACGGACGGGCGTTACTCGCTCGCCGATCCGTCGCTCTTCGCGCTGTTCATCGCCCAGTTCGTGCAGGAGCTGATACCGGACCGGGTGCGGGGCTATGTCTTCATCGCTGCGGAGACGAAGGTAGTCGCTCTCCTGAACCATGACAAGGAGGGTGACGAAGTGGTGCGTCTGGCCAAGCGGGTGTGCCACCAGATCCGCACGCTGTCGAATCTGACGGTGACGATCGGCGTCGGGAGCCCGGCAGGGGACCTGGAGGCGGCCGCCCGGTCCTTCGGCGAAGCGGACATGGCACTGCTCTACCGGCTGGTGCATGGCGGCGACCGCGTGCTGACCTACGAGGAGACGATGCGGGTAACCAGCCGAAGGTTCGAGGGGCACGGAAGCGACTGGCGGCTGCTGGACCAATCCGTCCGCGAGGGCCGCATCCGGGACTCGAAGGCAGCAGCGGGCCTGTGGCTGCAAGAGCTGATGGACTCCACTGCCGATCCGGGCATGATCCAGGGGCAGATCTGCAAGATGGTGCTTCACTTCTATGAGACGGCGGTCCAGCTGGACCGGGCGAAGGACTGGCTGGGCACGCGGGATGTGAAGCAGGTGCTGTCGGAGCTCATCTCGATCTCCTCGCGTACGGAACTGACGGCGGCCTGCGAGGAGCTGATCGGCCGGCTGGCCGGTGTGCTGTCGGCGCGAAGAGGCGGCGCCTCCGCTTCCCCCGTGGAGGCTGTAGTGCAGTATATCCACGAGCACTATGCGACGCCGATTACTTTGAGCGGGGTTGCCGAGAAGGTGTATCTCAACCCGTCGTACCTCAGTACGCTGTTCAAAAGCCGTCTTGGTACGTCGTTCATCGAGTACGTGACCGCAAAGCGGGTGGACGAAGCCAAGAAGCGGCTTTTATACTCGGACGACAAAATCGCCGCCATCTCCGAGGCGTCGGGGTTCAGCAACATCCGGCATTTTAACCGGGTGTTCAAGTCCGCGACCGGGCATACGCCGCTCGAATTCAGGAGAGAACACCGCACCCCGGCAGGGGATCGGTAGCCTGGGTATCGATCTATCCGCACCAGCCCGCTACAGGCAGCATAAGCTGGTAGTTACCATGCGTATGAACGAAGGGGGAAGGGAGAATGGCGGTGAAGCCCCCGATACTGCGGGCCGGAGACACCATCGGGGTCGTGTCCTTGGGCAGTCCGCTGAGCAGCGCGCTGATCGAGGCTAGGGTACAGACCCTGCGGAATATGGGCTTCGAGGTGCTGGTCGGCAGCTCGGCCTATGCGGCGGACGGCTACCTGGCCGGGAGCCCCGGGCAGCGGGCTGCTGATTTCATGAGGATGATCGAGAATCCTAAAGTGAGGCTCATTCTTCCTGCCCGGGGCGGCGTCGGGGTGGCTGCCGTACTGCCGCTGCTGAATTACACGACGATCGCCCGCAATCCGAAGATCGTCACGGGCTACAGCGATATCACGATCCTGCTCAATGTACTTTCCCAGTTCGTGGGGCTGATTACGTTCCACAGCCTGCTGCTGCTGGATTTCACGCCGTCGGAGCCGCTGTATAACTTCAATCAGTTCTATGCAGCCACCGCAAGTACGGCCGCTCCCCGGGTGATCGACAACCCGCCCGGCCTGCCGCTCATCGGACGCGTCGGGGGGAATGTGACGGGACCGGTCGTCGGAGGGAATCTCACCTCGTTCGCCGATGCGATAGGCACCCCTTACGAGATCGAGACCCGAGGGAAAATTCTCCTGCTGGAGGAAACCCACGAGCCGATCAACAAGGTATACCGCATGATGAACCGGCTGGTGCTGGCCGGCAAATTCCGCGACTGCCTCGGAATTGTCATGGGGGAATGCAGCCAATGTCCGCCGGCGTACGGGAAGAGCTACGCGGATCTTATCAATGAAGTGCTGGTCCCGCTGGGCAAACCGCTGCTGACGAACCTGGCATCGGGGCACGGTTATTATAAAGCGGCGATCCCTATCGGCGCGACCGTGAATCTCAATGCGACGGAGAGCAGGCTGACGGTGACGGAGAGCACGGTACGTGTGTAGAGGGATAACGGTCCGTAAGGGATAGGCCGACCGCCCGCCGGGAAGCGGTGCGGATCAGGCTGGGGATCATCTTTTGACGGGTGACCTGAGGAGGAGGCACGGCCTCACGCGCAAGGGCAGGAGCCGTCCCGGATCCGAACCGGAGGCCTGCTCCTGTTACCCAGGTCCCCCAGTCTTCCAAGCGGGTACGCACTACCGGGATTGTTCGTACCGGTATTCCTTATACCATTGATAGAGCCATACCCACAGTGTGAACCAGAACCCGCTTGCAAAATAAGCGCCGACGACGTCGCTCGGATAATGGACTCCGAGATAAATGCGGCTGAGGCCGATGCCCAGGATCATGGCACAGCTGGCCGCAACGACCGCCGTACGTCCCCGGCGGGTAGGCAGATGCCGCCAGAGCAGGAAGGCTAGCGTGGCATAGAGCGCCAAGGCTGACATGGAATGTCCGCTCGGAAAGCTGTATCCGGCTTCTTCGATAATCCGGTTCAGGGTGGGGCGCTGCCGGTGAAACAGCAGTTTGAGCAGCGCGTTCCCGAGGGCGGCGCCTCCCAGGATGATCACGGGAAGGAGCACTTCCAAGCGGTGGCGCAGGAGGGTCCATTGAACGACGAGGACACAGACTGCGAGGATGACGACAGGGAGTGGGTCCCCGATGAAGGAGAACGCTCTCATCACTGCGGTCAACAGCGGATGTTCCCAACCTTGTACGAAAGCGATGACAGCGGCGTCGAAGGCATCCATGTAGCTTTTGCTCATCAGGAAGGCCACCACGCCAAAACCGAGTACCGAGAAGAGGCTGATGCCGAGCGTCCTTGGCAGTGTGCGCAGATAGGTCATATAGGATCGTCCCTTGCTATATGGAGTATGATGTTAGTATGACCTTCAGCCGGGGGCTTTTGCAACTTTTGGGTGAGTCCGGGGGAGGATTCGGGGGCTGGGCCGAGAAGTATAGGGTACAGAAGCGAGTGGGCGGCATGAGGCATGGGGCGGGAGAGCACGGCCTATCGGGGCAGCGCCTGCGCTATCATCGAGATCCCACCCATGTCTTACGCAGCGACTTAAGCGGTCTGGAACCAAGGAGGCTGATTCTGATGTTAAAAGGGATTCCGGGCATTCTATCTCCGGGTCTGCTCAAAATCATGATGGAAATGGGGCACGGTGACGAGATTGTTCTTGCTGATGCCAATTTTCCCGCAGCAAGCACCGCTCGAAGACTCATCCGGTGTGATGGTCATTCCATACCCGATCTGCTTGAGGCGATCTTGAAACTGCTCCCGCTCGATACTTACGTAGAAGCCCCGGCCGCTGTCATGAAGGTCGTGCCCGGAGATCCCGCCGACACGCCGATATGGCAGCGTTATCAGGAAATCATCGGCTTACATATGGACGAGGTCCCCCCCTTGGAGAGCATCGAGCGGTTCGCATTCTATGAACGGGCGAAGGGAGCCTACGCCGTCGTAGCTACGGGCGAGCATGCTCCCTATGCCAACCTGATTCTAAAAAAGGGAGTCATAAGACTCTAGCCTTTATTAGATTCCAGCGCTCGAAGCTTCCCCTACCTCGCCCGAGTACACCTCGGTCTCATACTCGAAGGATATCCTGCCTTCCTGGGCATTCCGGTCGAAGATCTGCCGGAGCTCGGCCAGCATCGGCTCGTGGTTCGGATGGCCTTCCGCAGGAGCGTAGGAGGAAGACAAGAGCCGTCCGCGCAATCCCTCGTAATCGAACAGCTGCCGGTACGGGAAGCGCGCCACCTGCATGCTCCCGCTCTGGAAGAACTGCCCAAGCGCTACCTCAGAGATATTCTTGTGGCTGACCGCAGCGTAATCCGCTGCGTAGACGTGCAGGAGCTTATCGTATTCCTCCAAAAAAGGGGTGCCGTGCGTCAGCCGCGAATTCCAGATGAGTACGGCCCTGCCGCCGGGCTTCAGAATCCGTGCGAATTCCGCCTGCGCCAGACGGCGGTCGAACCAGTGGAAGGCCTGGGCGCAGACGATGAAGTCCACGGAGGAGGCCGGCAGCCCGGTGTCTTCGGCCGAACCGGGTACGGAGCGGTAGCGGTGGTCCTTCCCCAGCGCCTGGTCGGCGGCGGTCCGCATGGCTTCGTTCGGTTCGACGGCGGTTACGCGGCTGCCCCTGGCGAGCAGCAGCTTGGAGAACTTGCCCGTACCGGCGCCCACATCCGCGATCTCCGAGTCCGGCTGCAGTCCGGCAGCCCCGTACAAGTAGTCCAGCGCTTCCGCCGGATAATCCGGCCGGTATAACACATAGTTCTCCACCCGTTCCGTGAATCGTTCTTTTGAATCGGTCTCTGTCATTGTGTGTTAGCTCCTCTCCTGCATCCCTTAGTGTGACTCTCCATAGTTCATGATACCGATGATATCAGTTTATCCCGCCTGCAGGGAAGCGTTAGAGGCATTACTATTTAAATCTGTCCGCCGGGGAGGGAATAGGGCGAGAGATGTACATACGCGGCTGACAACCAATGTTCCTTCCGTACGGTCAGTTCCATCTCCAATCGAACCGTTGTTACTCCTTTTCTGATGTGGAGGCATTATGCTCCTTGTGTTCATCCTCACCGGCGGAAGAGCCGCAGCCGGCGAGTGCCGTTCCTATCAAACATACCAGCAAGAGGGCGCTGATCCAAGAGCGCATCGCGAATTCACCTCCGTTCTTCAGCCGAAGTTCTCTTATACCCCATATCGTATCCTCGGGCCATGCCTATCCTTAGGCAGCCTCCTTCATGGCAGGCGAGCGGCGGATTACCGCCAAATCCAGCAGCAGCACGAGGAGCAGCGACAGGCCGACCAGCGGGAAGAAGAGGCCGAACCCGATCATGATGGCCGTGAGTCCCTTCGCCAACTTATACTGCTGCGGCCGTGCGGGAGCGGCGAGCTTGCCTGCCGGCCTGCGGCGCCACCACATGACAACCCCGCTGAATGCGATGGCGACAATGCCGAGGCAGGCGACCAGTCCTGCGATCTGATTGGCCAGGCCGAAGTAGCGCCCTTCATGGAGTGCGATCCCGATGGATATCATCCGGGCGGTAATCCCGTAATCCTTGAACCGCAGGTCGGCCAGCACCTGTCCGCTGTAGCGGTCGATGTGCAGCGTAGCCTGCCCTTCCGGTTTGTCGGGCGTTGCGGCGACCGTATAGACGCCTCGCTCGCCCTTGGGGAACGTAACGGCGTAGCCGCCGTCCAGCTTCTGCTCCTCGGCGATCCGCACAACCCGGTCGATGGACAGGCCGCCGGCAACGCCCGGCAGGGAGGAGCCCGGCACCGGCATCAGCTCGGCCGCCCAAGGGACATCGGCGGCGACATCCTTGGTAGGAACGGTGGACTGGGGCTTCGCTCCGTACAGGGAAGGAGGCGAATTGGTATTCGTCGCATTCGCGAACCGGTTCAGCCCTTCCCCCCAGACCGCGGACCAAGGCAGTCCCGTGAAGATGAGAATCACCATGAACAGCGACAGCCAGAAGGCCGGCACGGCATGCACATCCCGCCAGAAGGTCCGTTTGCCCTGCCGCAGACGGGGGTATACGATTCCCGCGGCCGACCGCTGTCCGCGCGGCCACCACAGATAGACGCCGGTGACGATCAGGATTACGGCCCAGCAGGCTGTAAGCTCCACGAGCAGATTGCCGGCCGCACCGGCGATGGATCCGCCGTGCAGCTGTTTGACCAAGGTCATGAAGGTGGTGCTCTCATCCAAGGTTCCGAGAATCTCCCCATTGTAAGGGTTGACGAACACGACCCGCGAGCCTTCTTCGCCGGTTACCGTGAATTCGCTCGAGCGGGTGACGGTCGCACCGGGTTTGAACTTGGTAACGCTATCATCCGGGAACTGCTCTTGGACCTTCGCGAGCTGTGCGGAGGGGGCGAGCGCCTGAGGTCCGGCTGCAACCGTATGATAGGACCGGTACAGGACCGATTCCACCTGCGGCTTGAATAAGTACACAGCTCCGGTGACGGCAAGCAGAATCAGGAACGGAGCAAAGATTAGTCCCGCGTAGAAGTGCCACCGCCACATAGTTCGGTAAAGCTTGGATTGATTCTCTCCGGTCTTCGGGGCTGTGCTGCGCAACATCCTCAAATCCTTCCCTGTGTGTATGTAGGTGCCGACTACAACTATAACGCGAAGGGAGGGAAGTGGGGATGACCCGATCGAGTCATCTTCTACCGTTATTGGGTGGATTGGCATCCACAGAGGGAGGGAGCGTACCCATTCCTAAGTCTGTAAAAGCTGCTGAGCCGGCATTCACCGCCGGAGTGGCAGACGGTGGCAGCCTCTTCGCCTTCGATCCGGAAGTTTGCCTGGTTCATAATATCAATCTGAAGAAAGCGCCGCAACCGAGTTCGGCTGCCGATGATTCGATCGGTGGTCTATTGTGTTAATGGGAGTTGACAGCCCGGCCGCACAGACACCGACCGACTTCGAATGCCTCAGGCCGGCAGCGGTTCTTCATCCTGGTTGCTTTCCGAATATTTGCTTTCTGAATATTTGTTCCCCGGTCGAATACATATGAGGGAGACAGACCTGCCTTCCTGTTGTAGGCAGGTTACTATTTGAATTCACTACAACGCTGACACAATGCGGAGGAGGAACAGGATGGCAGCAATCTCGAAAGGCCCGGACAGCCGGCGCATCACGGGCAACATCTTCAAGGGATCTGTCGGCAATCTCATCGAATGGTACGATTGGTACGTCTATACGGCGTTCGCGGTCTATTTCTCCGCCGAGTTCTTCCCGAAGGGCGACCCCACGAGCCAGCTGCTCAATACCGCCGCGATCTTCGCGGTCGGATTCCTGATGCGCCCGATCGGGAGCCTGCTGCTCGGACGCTACGCCGACCGCCATGGCCGCCGTGCCGCGCTCACGCTGTCCATCACCGTGATGGCCGGAGGCTCCCTCATCATCGCCTGTACCCCCGGTTACAGCACCATCGGCGTGCTGGCGCCGGTCATCCTCGTACTGGCGCGTCTGCTGCAAGGGCTGTCCCTTGGCGGCGAATACGGCACCTCGGCGACCTACTTGTCCGAGATGGCGAGCAGCGGACGGCGCGGCTTCTACTCAAGCTTCCAGTATGTGACGCTGATCGCCGGCCAGCTCGTCGCGCTCGGCATCCAGATCATCCTTCAGCAGATGCTCAGCGAGCCGGATATGAAGTCATGGGGCTGGCGGATTCCGTTCGTCATCGGCGCCTTGGGGGCCTTGGCCGTACTGTGGCTGCGCCGCTCCATGGACGAATCCGAGCAGTTCGCCAAGATGGACGGCAAGAGCCGGGCTTCCGCCGGCACGATCCGGGCGCTGATGAAGCACCCGAAGGCGGTCTTGACGGTGGTCGGACTTACCCTAGGGGGGACCGTCGCTTTCTACACGTATACGACGTATCTTCAGAAGTTCATGGTGAACACGGTCGGGCTGCCCAAGGAGACCGTCAGCTGGATCAACTTCTTCGCCCTGCTCGTCTTCGTAGTGCTGCAGCCGCTCGCCGGCATGCTGTCCGACCGGATCGGACGGCGCCCGCTGCTGCTTGGCTTCGGGGTCATGGGGACGCTGCTGACCGTCCCGCTGTTCCTCTTCTTGGAGCAGGCGCAGACGGCGGGCAGCGCCTTCGGGCTGATGATGCTCGGACTCATCATCGTTACGGGGTATACGTCCATCAACGCGATTGTCAAAGCGGAGCTCTTCCCGACCGAAGTGCGTGCGCTTGGCGTAGGCTTCCCATACGGCGTGACCGTCGCGGTATTCGGCGGAACGGCGGAATTCATTGCCTTGTGGTGCAAGAGCATCGGGCACGAATCCTTGTTCTACTACTATGTCGCTGCCTGTATTGCGGTAAGCTTGCTAGTGTATTGGAAGATGGGGGAGACCTCGAAGGTGTCGCGTATCGAAGCGGAGCAGTAGACCATATCACGGAAGGCAGGCCGGGCGGCCTGCTTATTTCGATAGATAAGAATTTATATCTCACGAAGGGAAAAAGAGCCAAGCAGAGGGTAGATAAGAGAGGGAATGGGTATGGGGTGGTAGAGTGTAGCGGCCGCCCTTCATGTCATGTGACTACCGCCAGCAAATAAATTCAAGTCCACAGGACTTTAACCAGCGGCTGGAACCCCATATCCAACCCTCCCCACGCGCAAACGGTTGGACAAGCACGCGAAAGGACCGTCCGGGCATCCGGACGGCTTTTCTTGAGTGGTACCGCGTGTCCCAGGGCGGGAGGTGGAGCCGAGGACTCCTGAGGCAGCCGCATGATACGCCCGGTCTCCTAGTTATCACCACGTAGGCCTCTAAGTCACGCTTATACTTGAGTCAGATGTGCAGTAAGAATAGCATTGAATTCCGCCGGGGCTTCCAGGGGAGCGAAGTGTCCGATCCCGGGAAGGAGGTGGTAAGAAGCATGAGGCAGCTCTTCTTCCTTCAGCTTCACTCCAAGCGCCGGAGCAATATAAGGATCGTGTTCGCCGAAGAGGATGGTGACCGGCACAGGCAGCAGTTCGGCCAAGCGTCCGCGGTACGGCTCGAGCTTCTCCATATCTCCTGAACGGTACAATTCCAAAGGAATACGGTGCCTGCCGGGATCGCCGAACAGCGCATAAAAATCGTTAACTACAGCTTCCGAGGCCAGGGGAATGGCCCGGTTCATAAACCCTTCGAAGACCGGACGGTTCTGCAGATAGGATACCCACTGCTCTCCTCCGCCTGGCGTACGGAGAATCTGCGCGTCCTTATGCCACACGTAATCGGGGCTGAAGAGCGTATCCGCCAAGAACAGACTGCGTATCCGGCCGGGGTGGTGGCAGGCCCACCGGGTTCCGATGGGTCCTCCCCAGTCATGGGTGACCAGATGGAATGCTTCGAGGGAGAGCGTATCTGCAAAATCGCTTATAAATTCCATATAACGCTCCCAGGTAGACGGTTCATCGAACGGCTCGCTTTGTCCGAAGCCGGGCAGATCCGGAGCGATCGCCCGATAGCCGGCCTTCTGCACCGCAGGGGCCGTCTCCTCCCAGAGCAGCGACGATTCCGGGAATCCGTGCAGTAACAGAACAGCTGGAGCATCCGGCTCCCCGCAATCCAAATAAGTCGTCTTTTTTCCTCTTACGGCAACGGTTTTTTTATCCATATGATTCCATCCTCCTCTAAAATAATACCGACCGGTCTGTTTTAAATTAACACAACGGGACTGCCTCCGCAACATATTTTTTTCCAGCTCTTGAAGTTTACCTTTGGATTATGACCCAGAAGTAGTATACTGATTTAAGACCGAACGGTATGTTTTTGAATATATCAGAATTTATATCTTGCCAGGGCTCGATCCTGTAATCTTATATTTCTAATAAACGCGCCCCGTCCTTAAAGGACGGCGAAGCCGTTTATCTTGTGGAGGGCTGATCATGCGCAAGGGCCAAATGACCAAAGAACATATCATCCGCGAATCGGCCGGTTTGTTCAATACGAAGGGATATGCCGGTGCTTCCCTGTCCGATATTATGGACCGCTGCGGCATCCGCAAGGGCGGAATTTACAATCATTTTCAGAACAAAGACGAGATTGCGCTTGCCGCCTTTGATTATTCGTTCTCGAAGGTGCTTCGTCTCCTGGCGAATGCCTTGGAGGAAGCGGCCGATTCCAAAGAAAAGCTGATGGCCATCTGCCATGTTTATTTGAATCTCGTTGAGACCGACACGCTGGAGGGAGGCTGCCCGATCCTGAATACCGCCGTCGAAAGCGACGATAGTCACCCTCTGCTCAAAGAGCGGGCCCAACAGGCGATGACTATAATGATGGAGAAGTTAACCGGGATCATTACCGAAGGTATGGAAAGTAAAGAATTCAGAGCAGACCTCTCCCCGGGGGAGGTCTGCAGCTATCTGATCGCATTGATCGAAGGCGGCCTTATGCTGAGCAAATTATATGACGACAGCAAATACATTCGTCACTGCGCGGGTCATGTAGCCCAGTACATCGAGGACCGGATGCTGAATCCATAACGTGGCAGCAAGTGCCTCAAATCGATGCCGGCCCGTGAAGCTAGCGCGCAAAACCAATGCTGGAATTGGAAGAGAAGGGAGAGCTTTCCCACCCGGGGAGAGCTTTTTTGTTTTTTCCGGGAGGGGATGGGGACGGAGACGGCGAGCAGCAAGCACACATGACTGGATGCGAGCGTTCTCGTTCCCAGCGGAGCGGAGAGCGGTGTGTGTGAACGCCGCTGCCATTCGACCGGCATAAGAACTCGCAAGGTGGTAACGCTGTGCAGGGACATGCTAGAATATACCATATATTGCTAGATTATTGCGGGGTCGATAGAGGAGGAGGAAGCCATGCCGATGCATGCAGACGAGCTGCGCCGTAAGGCCGAAGCGATCGGGAAGGTACCGCAGGGCTACAGCCTGCAAATGGAGGATACGAGGACGCAAAGATCCGCCCCGCCCGAGAGGGCTTTTATTTGGGTGGACCCGGGTAACAAAGAGAATGAAGTGGAAGTCTCGCTGTGTCTGGAAACCGGCCGGTTGACGCGTCTTAAGATAAGCCGGGATGATGCTGCAGATTCCCCCGATGCTGCAGACTCCCTCGATAGCACCGACACTAGCGATGCTCCAGCTCCTTCCCTTATGAACGCCGGAGAGGCTGCATCCGAAGAGCTGCGGTCCAGAGCGGATGCGTTCGTTCGGCTTCATGCCCCGGAGTATGCCTCTCTGACCTTCGTTCATACGGAACAGGGGAGAACGCGCTGGTATCTCACCTACAGGGAAGAAGCGGGCGGCCTGCCCCTTCCGGATACGGGCTGCAGGCTGGTCCTGGATGCCGGCCTCGAGATCGTAGACTACCAGTGGGAAGGCTATCGGCGGCCGAAGCTGGAGAGGCCGGTATGGCCCTCCTCCATCGCCCCGGCGGAGCAGGTCCGCGATAAAATCCTGGGCGAACTGTCTATGGAGCTGATTTGGGCTTCGCTCTATGCGCCGACATTCGATCTGGAGGGGAGGGAAGACCATTACCGGCTGGTCTATGACCCGGTACCCTCGTACCGATTCATCGATGCCGTTACGGGCGAGGACTTGCATGCGAGGGAGCATTACGTCATGCCTCCGAGCGACCCGCTTCCCCCTCGCGAATATGCTGCCGGGAATCGGAATGGGGATGAAGAACAGGGGAAAGGGCAGCCAAACCGCATCCAGCAGACCGGTACGTTCGATCCCGCGTATTGGGAGGACGCTCTAGGGATAGACAGGGCCTATTTTACGCTGGAGAAGCAGAGGGACCTTGGAGACTCAATCAAGTTGTCCTATGTGCCGCTGAGTGAAATGAACGATGCCGATGAACCGGACGAGAAGGATCCGCTGAGCGCAGACGCCTATATGAAGCGCAAATGGGGCAAGGGGCTGGGCAGTTTACGCGGCACGGTGATGTATTCCGTAGAGAAGTCCACAGGGCTGCTGACCGGCCTCTTTCGGCCGATACACGAGAAAGACGGACAACCCGTGCTAAGCAGGGCAGAATGCTGGGAGAAGGCGTGTCAGTTTCTGGACCGGTTTTTTCCGGGGTACGAAGATTGCCTCCAGCTCGAGAGAGACACCGATGAACCGGAGGAGAAGCCGCGCACGCACGAACGCTTTCAGCTGCCCGTCCATGTCCACGGCTGTTCGGTGAACCACGAAAGCGTTACGATAGCAGTCAGTGCGGTTACCGGGGAAGTCACCCTCTATATGGGCGTATCCCATGCTGCCATCAACGAAATCAAGGAGCTGGACGCTCATCCCGTCCTTACCCCGGAAGAGGCGTTCTGGCTGTATTCGGAGCAGCTGAGGGTGCGGCTCGAATGGTCGGGGGGACGGGAGGAGGACCGCCCGTACTACCGCCTGCTGTATAAGCCCGCCACCGGAGGGGATGATCTGCCCTACAGTCTCAGCCATAGACAGGGCCTACGGTATATCGATGCGATAACCGGCCGGCTCCTCTGGGACCAACCCCTGAAGTTGATATAGGTTGGTTGCTCCGAAGCTTTGGGCAAGTAAAAAAGGAAATCCCGCGCCGAGTGTGGAACTCTTCTCTAGCAACCATTTTCTTTTTCCACAGGGTTACTTCTATATTGAAAAAACGTAAGGAGCAGCGACAACATGATAGCGATTACGGAAGCCTACGTGGATTCGGCCGCACTGAATGCGGCAGCCATCAAGAACGGCAAAGACCTGGTTCGTAAGAAAAGCTTTACCCAACTGTGCCGCACCGAGGACGGGACGCTGCTCTTCGGGGAATGCAAGGGAAGCGGCAAAGAGCCATACCGGTGCTCGGCCGATTGGATCAAGGAGGACAGCCCGGTATACCGCTGCTCCTGCCCGAGCCGCCAGTTTCCATGCAAGCATATCCTCGGCCTGATGTATGCGTACACCTCCGGCCAGACGTTCACGATAGAGGAGCTCCCGGCAGATATATCGGACAAGCGGGAGAAGGCGGACAAGCGCGAGGAGAAAAAGAAAGAAACCGCTGCTGCGGGCGAAGCCGCCCCGGCCAAACGAAAGACCGGCAAAGCGGCGCTGGCCAAGAAGCGAAAGGCCCAGCTTGAGGGCATCGATCTGCTGGAGAAACTGGTGAAGCAGACGGTTCAGCACGGGCTGGCTTCCCTGGATGCGGGTACCTTGAAGCTGCTCAGCGGCCAAGCCAAGGAGCTCGGGAACTATTATATTCCGGGGGTTCAGTCGGCCTTCCGGGAGCTGCTTGACCTGCTCTCGGACGCTGCGGAGCGGGAGAAAGTATACACGGAGGTCATCGACCGGCTGACCGTGCTGCACTCCCTGGTGAAGCGCAGCCGGGAATACCTGCGGTCCCGGGCGGAGGATCCAGAGCTGCCGATGGAGACGCAGACGCCGCTCGAGGAGTGGCTCGGCCATGCGTGGCAGCTCGCCGAACTCAGAGAGCTGGGGCTCGTGGAGCGGGACGCCGAGCTGCTGCAGCTCGCTTTCCGTTCCTACCCGGATCCGGCGCGCGGGGAGTATGTGGATGAAGGCTTCTGGATCGAACCGGCCGGCGGCCGCATCGGCGCGACGCGTCATTACAGGCCGTTCCGTGCCGCCAAATATATCAAGGAAGACGATACGGTCTCGGCAGTCGTGCAGACCCGGGAGCTGTTCTTGTATCCGGGCGGGATCAACCGCCGCATCCGGTGGGAGGACATGACGATGCGTGCGGCGCAGCCGTCCGACTTCGAGCGGATCCGGGGACATGCCTGCCGTTCGTATACGGAAGCCGCCAAGACGGTCAAAAACCAGCTCAAGAATCCGCTTGCGGACAAGCATCCGGTTCTGCTGCTGCATTATGCCGGACTCGGCAAGGTGGAGGACAGCTGGGTGATCGAGGACGAGCAGGGCAAGAGGCTCGTGCTGACGGATTCCGGACAGCCCGGAGGTGCCGGCACCGCGCTGCTGGCCCAGCTTGATGTCACGCTGACACGCGGCGGAGTGATGCTCGTGATGTTCAGCCACGACTGGAGTACGGGCCGGCTGCTGGCACACCCGCTGAGCGTCCTGTCCGGCGGCGGCGTTATCCGTCTTGTCTATTAGCCATCCTACATCATCCTACATCCAAGAAGAGGAGTCGACGGGAACATGAGTATACAAGTGCTGTCAGAGCTGCACGGGGAAGTACGCAGGCTCTTTATTGCGGGAAGCGGGCTGGCCCGGGGCGATCTGCGGCTGCGAGCCATGCAGGCGCAGCTGGAGAAGCTGGGAGGCTCCGCGCCCATATTCGCCAAGCTGTCGGAGGGCGTGCAGGCGCTGCTGGACGCAGACGCGGAAGAGGCCGCCGGCCGGCTGTTGGAGCTCGGGACCCTGCTGCATGCGGTGCTCTACACGCAGGGAAGGACGGAAGCAGCCGGCGAGCTGATCGAGACACCGGCGGAGCACCCCACCGGGGAGACGCCCGTGCCGTACCGCAAGCTGAAGCCGCTGATCGACGCGCTGACGGAGCGGGGGCCAGGCCGGCTCGAGGTCGTGCAGAGCGCCTATCAGGAAGGGATGTTCGGGGATATCCGGACCCATCTGCCGGCTGTGGACGCGCTCGGAGATACCTACACGGAGATCGCCGACTTCATACAGACCAAGGTGATCCCTTCCATCGGTGAACGGGCGGAGCCGCTGCTGCTGCAGCGTCTGGACCTGGAGGGAGGCAGGGCCGAGGCGCGCAAGCTGCACTGCATCCATGGTATACGGGGGGCAGCGGATCCGTCCCTGTATCTTAGGGCCTTGGCGGAAGGGGCGCCGGAGCTGCGCATCGCTGCGGTCACGATTCTCGGCGGCTACCCGGAGCAGGAGGATGTCGTGCTGGAGGCCTCGCAGAGCCGCCGGAAGGATCTTCGGGAGGCGGCGCTGCTTGCTCTGTCCCGCTTGGCCACCGTTCAGGCTGCGGACCGGCTGCTTGAGGAGCTGACCTCCGCCAAGGACCCTGAGCTTGCGGTCGAGCCGATCCGCAAGTGCGCCGAGCCGGGGCTGACGGCGAGGGTTATCTCCTATGCCGAAGAGCTGCTCGGGCAGTTCCGGGAGGAAAGCAAGCCGGAGGAGACGCTCGTGGAGCGGATGGCTGCCGCCATATCGTGCTTGAGTGTCAAGCAGGGAGAAGAGGTACGGCAATTCTTGCAGAAGCTGCTGGATACGCCGGGCTTTATGGTGAAGGAGACCGAAGAGAGCCAGGAGGAAGCGGCACTGGCGCTGCTGGAGCAGGGCGGCCCCGCCACCTTGGGCTTCGTAGAAGGACTGCACCGCAAGTGGAGCGGGCTGCATCTCTCGTACTCTGTGCTGGCGGCGCTGCGGACGCTGTCGCCGGGCGAGCTCTATGACCGGTTCTCGCCTTACCTGCAATACGGCAGCTCCCCGAAGCGCATGCAGCTGCTCCACACGATCAGGCAGCACTCCGCCCATCTGGACGATCCCGCCATACGGACTGGGGAAGCTGCAGGCACTTACACATGGGATCCCCGCTGGCTGCCCTTGTTCATTGCCAACGACGACGAGGAGCTCGTGTGCCGGTTCGCCCCGGATGCCCCTGATCCGGAGGTCACTTCTTATATCCTGGCGAAGCTGCAGGCGGACCAAGGCAAGCGGGTGAACTATCCTGCCCTGCTGCTGAGCACTTTGAAGCGTATGCGGCATGAGGAAGCGCCGGAAGCGCTGATAAGGGTGCTGGAGCAGCGGCTGGAGCAGCGGGCCGGTTCGAGCGCCTGGTGGTATATCGAGCATGATCTGTTGAGGCTGGTGCAGGAGCTTCCGGCAAGTTATGCGGGAAGGATTGAAGGGCTGGCCGGGCTGGCCACGAATGAAGGCGTGCGGCGGTCGCTGGTAGAGGCCGCGCAAGCCCTGCAGAACAAGGGACAAGACCTCCAAGCCGATGACCACAAAGGAGCGGAAATCAACTTATGAGTGAAACGAACAATGTACTGCGCCTGCCGGCGGAGCGGCTGTATGCCGCAGAGCTGGAAGCGCTGAAAGCGGCGGACAAGGATCCGAGACCGGCAGGCTGGCAGCTCTCTCCGCGGGCCGTTCTTACCTATATTATCGGCGGCAAAGCCGGCAACACGGTTATCACGCCCAAGTATATCGGGCATCAACGGCTGGTGGAGATCGCCATCGCCACGCTGCTTACTGACCGCGCGCTGCTGCTCATCGGCGAGCCCGGCACGGCCAAGTCGTGGCTGTCCGAGAATTTGACCGCAGCCATACACGGCGATTCTTCCAAGGTTATCCAAGGAACGGCGGGCACGAGCGAAGAGCAGATCCGCTACTCGTGGAACTATGCTATGCTGCTCGCCGGCGGCCCGTCGGACAGCGCCCTGATCAAGAGCCCGATCTACCGGGCGATGGAAGGCGGCGGGATTGCCCGCTTCGAGGAGATCTCCCGCTGCGCGTCCGAGGTGCAGGATGCGCTGATCTCCATCCTCTCGGAGAAGACGATCTCGATCCCGCAGCTGGCCCGTGAACTGCCGGCCGAGCGGGGCTTCTCGATCATCGCCACGGCCAACACGCGCGACCGCGGGGTCAACGACATGTCCGCCGCACTGAAGCGGCGGTTCAACATTATCGTGCTTCCATCCCCGGCGGATCTCGAGACGGAAGTCGCGATCGTCCGCAAGCGGGTCGGCGAGATTGCCGCGAATTACGAGCTGAAGGCAGCTCTCCCCGAAGAGGAAGCCGTACGCAAAGTCGTGACGATCTTCCGCGAGCTGCGCAGCGGGGCTACGCTCGACAGCAAGGAGAAGGTGAAGGCGCCGAGCGGCGTGCTCTCGACGGCAGAGGCGATCTCCCTGCTGACCGGCGGGATGGCGCTCGCCGCTTCCTTCGGCAGCGGAACGATCCAGGCGGAGGATCTGGCCGCAGGGCTGCAGGGCGCCATCGTCAAGGATGAGGACAAGGACAGCGGCGTATGGAAAGAGTATCTCGAGAACGTCATGAAGAAGCGCGGCTCGGAATGGCGGAGCCTCTACAGCGCATGCCGGGAGATGAACGGATGAGTCCGGTTCCGAAGACGGGATCCCGGGAAGGCCAGATTCATGTGTTCGGGATCCGCCATCTGTCCCCGGCGGGCGCTTCCCATCTGCGCCGGCTGCTGGACGAAGTGAAGCCGCTCGCCGTTCTGGTGGAAGGCCCCGCCGATGCCACCGGCCTCATCCCGGACCTCCTGCGGCCCGGGGTGAAGCCGCCGGTCGCTATCCTGGCCTATACGGATCAGGTGCCGGTGCGCACGCTGCTCTTCCCCTTCGCCTCGTATTCGCCGGAATATCAGGCGCTCTTGTGGGCGGCCGAGCATGACGCCCGGGCCGAATTCATCGACCTGCCCACGACGGCATCCGTCCCCTTGTATGCCATGAGACCCGGCCCGTACGCGGATGAACCCGGGGAAGAGGCCGGCGGCGGAGAGTCGGAGGAGTTTGGGGAGGCGCCGGAAGGAAAGCGCCGGATGTTCCACCGGCGTGGACAGACGCTGTACCAGCGGGTGGCGGAGCTGGCGGGAGAGCCGGATTACGAGAGCTACTGGGAGCGTCACTTCGAGCATCAGAGCGGCAGGGAAGGATACCGCGTGGCGGTTGCCCGCTTCTCGTCGGAGATGCGGGGGCTGCTGCAGGAGGAAGAGCGGGAGGCCGATCCTCATGAAGCTTCCGTCAACACGCTGCGGGAAGCCTATATGCGCAGCCGCATCCGGCGTGTGATTGACGACGGCATCCCGCCGGAGCGGATCGTCGTCGTGACGGGAGCCTATCACGTGACGGGACTGACGCCGGAGCTTCCTCCCCTGTCCGGGGAGGAGGATGCCCTGCTGCCGCATACGCGGACGAAGCTGACCCTGATGCCTTACTCCTACTATAAGCTCTCGTCGCATTCGGGCTACGGAGCCGGTAACCCCGCTCCCGCTTATTTCGAACAGATGTGGCAGCAGCTCCAGCGGGAAGACCTGCGCGGACTGCCGGCCCTGTACCTGGCCGGCGTCGCGGGAAGACTGCGGGAGGCGGGGACGTACCGCTCCACGGCTGCCGTCATCGAAGCGGTCCGGCTGGCGGAGGCTCTGGCGTCGCTGCGGGGGGCCGCCCAGCCGACCTGGAGCGAGCTGCGGGATGCTGCCGTAGTCAGCTTCGGCTACGGCGAGCTGGCTCCTGTGGCCGAAGCGCTGGCTCATGCCGATATCGGCACCCGGATCGGCGAGCTCCCGGAAGGCGTCTCGCAGACGCCGGTTCAAGACGATATGAACCGCCACTTGAAGCGGCTCAAGCTAGAGAAGTACAAGAGTGCCGTAGCCGCGGATCTGGAGCTCGACCTGCGGGAGAACCGCCGGGTCAAGACGGAGGAAGCCGCCTACCTGGATCTGCACCGTTCGACGTTCCTGCACCGGCTGCGCCTGCTCGAGATTCCGTTTGCGCAGAAGCAGCGGGTGCGCCAAAATGCCGCAACCTGGGCGGAACATTGGGTGCTCCAGTGGACGCCCGAGGCAGAGATCCGGGCGGTGGAAGCCACGCTGAAGGGCGAGACGGTCGAGCTGGCCTGCGCCTTCGAGCTGGCGGAGCGGCTCCAGGGCTGCACGGACCTGGCCGAAGCGTCGGAGCTGATCCAGGCCGCCTGCGAATGCGGCCTGCCCGAAGCGATGGAGGCTGGGCGGGTCACGCTGCAGGGGCTGGCGGCGGATGCGGGCAGCTTCGCTCCCGTGGCGGCGGCCGCTGCCAAGCTGTCCGTCATCATCGGCTACGGGGATCTGCGCCGGGTGCGCACCGGGACGCTTGAGCCCTTGCTCTCGCAGCTGTTCCTGCGCGGCACACTGCTGCTGAACGACGCGGCGCTCTGCAGCGAGGAGGCGTCCGGCGGCATCCTGAACGCGATGAACGCGATGCACCGCATCTCGCAGGATCACCATGGGCTCGTCGACGACGGGCAGTGGACGGCCAAGCTGCAGGAGCTCGCCTCGCGGGATGACCGCAACGCGAAGCTCTCGGGATTCGCGTTCGGCATCCTGCTCGAGCGGAGTCTCGTTACCGCGGAGCAGTGCTCGCGGGAAGTCTCGCGCCGTCTGTCTCCGGGGATCCCTGCGGATCTCGGCGCGGGCTGGTTCGAAGGGCTGTCGATGCGCAACCGGTATGCGCTGCTGTCGCGCACCGATCTATGGCAGCAGCTCGACGAATACATCGCTTCGCTTGAGCCCGAACCTTTCCGCCGGTCGCTTGTTTTCTTGAGACGGGCCTTCGGGTCTTTCGAGCGCAGCGAGAAGGCTGCGGCCGCCGAGCTGCTCGGCATGCTGTGGGGTACGGAGGGCGGCGAGGCCCCAGAGGCGCTGCAGGAGCCGCTGACGGAAGAGGAGAGAGGGAAGATCGATGAACTTAACGATTTTGACTTTGGTGATCTGTAAATGACGGCCGAACGCAGTGAACAGCTGAGCCGCTGGAGGCTCATTCTCGGCGAGGCGGCAGAGGAGCGTCTCAGCGGACTCGGGGCCGGAGCCGAGCTGCTGGACAGCGAGCAGCGGCTCATGGACGAGGCGCTGGCGGCCATCTACGACGGCACATCCGGCAGCTTCGGCGGGGACGAAGAGCATGCAGACGGCCGCCGGCGTTCGGCCGGTTCGGGGCCTTCCGCTCCGCGGCTCGCCCGCTGGCTGGCCGATATCCGCAGCTTCTTCCCGAGCGACGTGGTGTCGGTGATCCAGACCGATGCCATGGAGCGCAAGGGACTCAAGCAGCTCCTGTTCGAGCCGGAGCTGCTCTCGCAGGTGAAGCCCGATATCCGGATGGTGGCCACGCTGATGGCTCTCAAAGGAAGCATCCCCGAGAAGACGAAGGATACGGCGCGCCAGCTCGTCCAAGCGGTGGTGGATGACATCGCGAGGAAGCTGGAGAACGAGCTCCGACGCTCGGTGACGGGGGCGCTGAACCGCAGGCAGCACTCGCCGCTGCCTTCCTTAAGCGGCATAGACTGGAAGAAGACGATCCGCAGCAACCTGAAGCATTACGACCTCGAAAGCAAGAAGCTCATTCCGGAGCGGTTCTACTACTTCGACCGGGCGAGGCGAAGCAAGGAATGGACCGTCATCCTGGATATCGACCAGAGCGGCTCGATGGCGGACTCCGTCATTTATGCCTCCGTGATCGGCTCGATCTTCGCTTCGCTCCCCTCGCTCGACACGCGGGTCGTTGTATTCGATACGGAGGTCGTGGACCTCAGCGAGCAGTGCGCAAGCGATCCCGTAGACATGCTGTTCGGCATCCAGCTCGGCGGGGGGACGGACATCAACAAGTCGGTCGCTTACTGCGAGCAGTTCATTACCGATCCGAACAAAACGCTGTTTCTGCTGATCTCCGATCTGTACGAGGGCGGCAATCAGGCGGCGCTGATCCGGCGGATGGGCGAGATGCGGGCAGCCGGGGTCAAGGTGCTCTGCCTGCTCGCGCTGTCGGACGACGGCGTGCCCTCTTACGATGCCGGCGTAGCCCAGAAGCTGGCTTCCTTCGGCATCCCTTGCTTCGGCTGTACGCCGGACCGCTTGGCGGAGCTGGTGGAAGGGGCGCTGCAGGGGAAGGACCTGCAGACGTTGGCTGCTGCGGTCGGTGCGGGAGGCGGCACTCCGTAAGCTTGGCGGCGAGCCTGCCGCATCCATGGATTCCCGGGCGGCAGGTTCTCTGTTGGAGAACTGCCTCCGGGAACATTTTCGTTAAAAGCAAGGGGGAGAACCAATGACGGGCAGCGTACAGACGCTCACCCTCGGCATGGGCTGTTTTTGGAGCCCCGACGCGCTCTTCGGACATCTTCCGGGCGTGATCCGGACGAGGACCGGCTATGCGGGCGGCACGACATCGGATCCGGTCTATCGGGCGATGGGAGACCATTCGGAGACGGTCGAGATCGATTTTGACCCGGATCTCATGGCATTGGAAGACATCCTGGAAGTATTCTGGCAGCATCATCGCCCGGAGAATATCAACGACTATAAAGGACGGCAGTACAGATCCCTGCTGTTGTACCGGGATGACACGCAGCACGCTGCGATCCGGGACGCGGTGCACAGACGCGTGTCAGAGGGACGGGGGGAACCTGCTACGGAGATCGCTCCCTTCCGCGCCTTCTATCCGGCCGAAGAGCGCCACCAGAAGTATTATTTGAAACGGTATCCCCATGCGGTCGAGCAGCTTGGCCGTCTTTATCCAACTCCCGCGGAATTCACCGACGCGACATTGACGGCCCGGCTGAACGGCTTGGCGAAGGGATATGCGAATCTGGCGCAGATCCTTGCGGAGATCGGAACTTGGCCGCTCGGCCAAGAAGAACGGGTACGGCTGCAGGGGCTGGTGCGGCAGATCCGCTGGTAGTCTCCTGCGGCAGACCCGGCTTCAGCAAGCATGCCCTAGTCAGGAGTGAGACAGATGAAACCGT
The DNA here is from genome assembly GCF_027533645.1 of Paenibacillus caseinilyticus. GTDB lineage: Bacteria > Bacillota > Bacilli > Paenibacillales > NBRC-103111 > Paenibacillus_G > Paenibacillus_G caseinilyticus. The sequence continues at coordinate 139,173 of NZ_JAQAGY010000007.1, read as the reverse complement.
CATGGAAAAGGCGGAAAGAACGGCGGCTGCCCTTGGCCGCAGCGGGTGCGGCGATAGTCCTTCTGCTGATGGGCGGCGGACTGCTGGTCCCGGCCGCTAAGGCGGCAGACCGGCAGCACTGGGTAGGCGATGTCATCGACCAGGTGCTCTCCACCGACATTGCGGCCTACGTGAACGGGAAGGCGATTCCGTCGATGAATATCAGCGGCAGTACGGCAATCGTGGTTGAAGATTTGCGCCATTACGGGTTCGATGTATCCTGGAATCCGGACGAGCACAAGGTGACGGTCCAGTACCGGCCGGGCAAGCCGGTCGATCCTCTGCCTGCGGCGCCCCTATCTTCCGAGCCTGTCGGCACGAAGCTTGGCGATGTGCTCCACACGGATATCCGCACCTTCTACGGGGACCGGGAAATTCCGTCATTCAATATCGGCGGCCGGACGGCCGTGCTGCTCAGCGGACTTCAAGATGCAGGCGAGGTGAAGTGGGAAGCAGCCCAGAGGAAGGTTTCCTTCACCCCTGCAGCCAGCGGGGGAGACACAGCTCCGTACCGCCCCGCTGAACCCGTTATCATCCGCCAGACAGGACAGGTGAGCCTCGATGGAATAGTATTCGGGGAGAAGACGATTACTTACAAGGATAAAGAAGTCGGACTTATCATCGGCGGCCAGCCGCTGCTCTCGGTATCGTTCCTGGCCGAAGCCTTCGGGTATACGGCCGCATCCCATCCGGCTGAGGATGCTTACTCCTTTGCCCAAGGCGGATACAGTTTCAAGGTCCACAGGGCAGCGAAGATGTCGGAACGCTTCTGGTTCGGCACATCCGTGGCCCCCCCGCAGCAGCTTGAAGAGGCGGCTGTCGTACGCGGCGGCCGGTTGTACATCGGAGAGCAGTCCCTCAAATCCCTGTTCGGTTACAGCTCCAGCTGGGATCCTGAAGCCCGTACGCTCGCGATCACTTATGCCCGCTACAGCACCGAAGTGTATGGGTTCAAGGAGCGCTTGGACAACCGCTGGTACCCTGTACGGATCGCCGCCTTCTTCACGGACCAAGGGGAGCTCGGCACTTTCTACGCGAACAATACAGTCAACGGAAATCCGCAGTCGAATCAGGGATTCTCCGGCGCGGGCACGGATGAACGCGAGAACGGAATGCACAAATACGTCATGGAGACGTCGCTGCATACCGACTTCGGCATCAATCATATGTCAGTGGGCGTGACGGCCGGCGGCCGGGTGCTGTATCACCAAGCCTTCGATGCGGAGCTGACCATGGACCGCCTGAAGCCCGTATACGATCCCTCGTCTCTGAGAGGTCAAGGCCAGTTCAGTGAGATTGTCGTAGAATCGCCGCAGGGCGCATGGGTCGATGCGGATGGGGACCAAGTCGAGATCCGCGGTTATGCCGAGAAGAAATTCGGCGACGATCTGGAATTCGTCATCGAGAAACGGACCGGCGAGGGGACTTATGCGGAGCAGTCGAGGAACAAGGCGGCGTTTGAAGGCAGCCGTTTTGAGACCAAGCTGAAGCTCGGGGAGAAGGGGGAGTACCGGATCCTCATCCAGAGCAAGTACGAAAATCCGAAGTTCAGCGGAAGAATGGATGTGGCTTGCTTCTACACCCGGGTGAAGTAGCGGATGGGTGGAGCAAACCGTCACGGTCGTCGTGTGAGGATCGATAGAGGGGGAGAACGGGCGGTATAGCCGGTTGTGTCGTAGGACATTCCGGTCCATACCGCCTTTTTTGCAGGTATTGAACGTTGATATAACGTCAGGTTATGATTGCCTCTGACCGATATACTGAGATTTTCACTGGCTGCGGCTACAGCATTCGTCAAATTTCAAGGCAGAAATAGGAAGAAAAAACGCGAAAAAGAGGACTAATTTAACATATCGGCCTGTATTTTGGGTTATTTCGGTGAAAACGCCGTATTTATCAGAAAGATTGATAAGTATTATAAGATGATTGAAATTGACCGTTGCCGCCGGCTGTGTTAGGTTCAAGAGAGTAAAAATAGATCAGTATGCTGGGAATTCATATCATTGCATGCTATGCGAGGTGTATATTGTTGGAACTTCAAGTAACGAACAGTCCTTTCAGTCAGGAGCAGGTGGAGTCGCTGAACCGCGTTCTGCCCGCATTAACGGAAACACAGCGCGTATGGCTCAGCGGATATCTCATGGCGCGCAGCGGTGCGGCCGTGTCCGCCGCCCCTGGCGCAGCAGCATCGGCGGTTGTGCCTGCAGCAGCTCCGGCCGTGTCGAAGGAGATCACCGTGCTCTTCGGCTCGCAGACAGGCAACAGCCAATCCCTGGCGAAGAAAGCGTCCAAGAAGCTGGAAGAGCAGGGCTTTACCGTTACCCTCTCCTCCATGAGCGACTTCAAACCGAACAGCTTGAAGAAGGTTCAGAACCTGCTCATCCTGGTAAGCACACACGGAGAAGGGGAGCCGCCGGACAACGCGATCGCCTTCTACGAGTTTCTTCATAGCAAAAGAGCCCCGCAGCTCGATTCCCTGAAGTATTCGGTGCTTGCGCTCGGCGATACGTCCTACGAATATTTCTGCCAGACGGGCAAGGACTTCGACAACCGTCTGGAAGAGCTCGGAGCGAAGAAGCTTACCCCGCGCGTCGACTGCGACGTCGATTTCGACGAGCCTGCCGCCGAGTGGCTGAACCGCGTTCTGGCTTCACTCAGCGAAGCATCCGGCGCTCCTGCCGCGGCAGCTGCAGCGGGTACGGCAGCACTGTCCGGGGCGGAATCCGAGTACTCGAGATCGAATCCTTTCGTGGCCGAAGTGCTCGAGAATTTGAATCTCAACGGCCGCGGATCGGACCGTGAGACGCGTCATATCGAGATCTCTCTCGAAGGATCGAACCTGCAGTATGAAGCCGGCGACAGTCTCGGCGTCTATCCGGAGAACCACCCCCGTCTGGTGGACGAACTGATCGCGGCCATGGGCTGGAATGCGGAGGAGCTCGTATCCGTGCCGAAGCAGTCCGAGAAGCTCGCCCTGCGCGAAGCATTGCTCCGCCACTACGAGATTACGGTGCTGACCAAGCCTCTGCTGGAACAGGCCGCGAAGCTGACCTCGAATACGGGGCTGCTCCAGCTGCTCGAAGCAGGCCGCGAAGCGGAGCTCCGCTCGTATACCAGCGGACGGGATCTGCTGGATCTCGTGCAGGATTACTCGCTTCAGGGAACGCCCGCGGCTGAGTTCGTATCGATCCTGCGGAAGATGCCTGCGCGCCTGTATTCGATCTCGAGCAGCCCGAAGGCTTTCCAGGATGAAGTGCATGTGACGGTCCGTACGGTCCGCTACGAAGCACAGGGCCGCGAGCGTTACGGCGTATGCTCGGTTCACTTGTCCGAGCGGGTACAGCCGGGTTCGTCGCTTCCGGTCTATATCCAGCATAACCCGAACTTCAAGCTCCCTGAGAGCGGGGATACGCCTGTTATCATGATCGGTCCTGGCACCGGTGTCGCTCCGTTCCGTGCTTTCCTCGGAGAGCGCGAAGAGACCGGAGCCGAAGGCAAGAACTGGCTGTTCTACGGCGACCAGCACTTCTCGACGGACTTCCTGTACCAAGTGGAGTGGCAGCGCTGGCTGAAAGATGGCGTACTGACACGCATGGACGTCGCTTTCTCCCGCGATACCGACCAGAAGGTATATGTACAGCACCGGATGCTGGAGAACAGCCGCGAGCTGTACCAGTGGCTGCAGGAAGGCGCATGCGTCTACGTCTGCGGCGACGAGAAGAAGATGGCCCATGACGTCCATGCGGCTCTGGCTGCGATCCTTCAGCAAGAAGGGGGCTTCAGCCCGGAAGAAGCAGCTGAATATTTGACCCGTATGCAACAGCAAAAACGTTATCAGCGGGATGTATATTAAGACCGGATCCCGAAGATCGCGAGAGGAGAAACCTTCAACATGTCAGAGAACAATTTGCTGTCGCCGAACAGTGCGCCGCATAGCGATGTAGAAGAAATCAAACGCAGAAGTAATTACTTGCGGGGCAGTCTCGAAGAGACGCTCCAGGACCGGATCACGGGTTCCATTCCCGAGGACGATAACCGGCTGATGAAGTTCCACGGCAGCTATATGCAGGACGACAGAGATCTGCGTAACGAACGCCAGAAGCAGAAGCTCGAACCGGCTTACCAATTCATGCTCCGCGTACGCGCAGCGGGCGGCGTGGTCACCCCTGAGCAGTGGCTGATGATGGACCGTATCGCCCAGCAGTACGCGAACGGAACGATCCGTCTGACGACCCGCCAATCCTTCCAGCTGCATGGCGTGCTCAAGTGGAACATGAAGCAGACGATCAAGGAAGTCAACGATGCGCTGCTGAGCACCCTCGCCGCCTGTGGCGACGTCAACCGCAACGTCATGTGTAATCCGAATCCGTACCAGTCCGAAGTCCATTCGGAGGTCTACGGTTGGGCCAGCCGGATCAGCGATCACCTCGATCCGCAGACGAAGGCTTACCATGAGATCTGGCTCGACGGCGAGAAAGTGCTCGACAGCCAGGGAGAACAGGAGCCGATCTACGGCCATGTCTATCTGCCGCGCAAATTCAAGATCGGCATCGCTGTTCCGCCTTCCAACGACGTGGACGTCTTCTCGCAGGATCTCGGGTTCATCGCGATTGTCGAGAATGATCAGCTCAAGGGCTTCAATATTACGGTAGGCGGCGGCATGGGCATGTCGCACGGCGATCCGAGCACCTACCCGCAAGTGGGCCAGGTCATCGGCTTCTGCACGCCGGAGCAGACCATCGAAGTAGCGGAGAAGACCGTGATGATCCAGCGGGATTACGGCGACCGCTCGGTCCGTAAGCACGCACGGTTCAAGTATACGATCGACGACCGCGGCATCGAATGGTTCATCAACGAGCTTCACTCCCGTCTGGGCTGGAGCCTGGAGGCTGCGCGTCCTTTCCACTTCGACCATAACGGGGACCGTTACGGCTGGGTGAAAGGAAGCAACGGCAAATGGCACTTCACGCTCTTCATCCAGAACGGCCGTGTGAAGGACGAAGAGGGATACCGCCTGATGACAGGGCTGCGGGAGATCGCGAAGATCCACAACGGCGACTTCCGCCTCACCGCGAACCAGAACCTGATCATCGGCAACATCAGTTCCCAGAAAAAGAAGAAGATCGAAGAGCTGATCAGCGAGCACGGGCTCACGGACGGTATTCATTACTCCGCTCTGCGCCGCAATTCCATGGCCTGTGTGGCCCTGCCGACGTGCGGTCTGGCAATGGCCGAGTCTGAGCGCTATCTTCCGGCATTGATGGATAAACTCGAACCGATGCTCGAAGAAGCCGGACTGCGCGACGAGGAAATCGTCATCCGGATGACCGGCTGCCCGAACGGGTGCGCCCGTCCGATGCTGGCCGAGATCTCGTTCATCGGCAAGGCGCCGGGCAAATACAACATGTATTTGGGCGGCGGCTTTGCCGGCGAACGGCTCAACAAGCTCTATAAGGAGAACATCGGCGAAGCGGAGATCCTGGAATCGCTTCAGCCTATGTTCACCCAATATGCGAAAGAACGCCGCGAAGGCGAGCACTTTGGCGACTTCGTGATCCGTGCCGGGTATGTCAAAGAAGTGCGTTCCGGCCAAGATTTCCACGCATAAGCCAAACAAAAACCCACCGATATGGTGGGGTTTTTTGTTTGTAGTACGCCCAGCATGGGCGTCATCTCTAGGGTGAAAGTCCCGAACGGGGGCTGGCGAACGCCTACCGTTAGCCAAGAGCAAGGGTGTCCACCGTGAGGTGGAATCTGAAGGAAGCTGGAGGCAAATGCACGAGCCAAGGTACACGAACTGGATTTGAGGCAGGGCTAGCCGGATGAGTCACCCACACATGACAAAATCCTAAGTCGCCAAGGGCTACTCCTGTAGACTCCAGTGGTTGCGGGCAGAAAGATGACGTTCTTATCTGGGGAGGCCTGCGATTCGTCCGCTACGCGGACGATTGCAACATCTTCGTGGCAAGCAAGCGTGCAGGAGAATGCGTCATGAAGTCGGTGACAGACTTCGTGGAAGGAAAGCTGAAACTGAAAGTGAATCGAGACAAAAGCGCGGTGGACCGGCCATGGAACCGCAAGCTGCTTGGCTTTAGCTTCCTGAGCGACAAGAAAGCGACGATTCGACTAGCACCGAAGACGATCTCCCGATTTAAGGAGAAGGTCCGCGAGCTAACGAAGCGGACACGCTCGACCCCGATGGATGAGCGTATTAGCAAGCTGAACCGCTACATGATGGGATGGGTCGGTTACTTCCGACTAGCTTCGGCGAAGAAACACTGTGAGAAATTCGACCAGTGGATTCGCCGAAGGCTCCGCATGTGCCTATGGAAACAGTGGAAACGGGTGCGCACCCGAATCCGCGAACTTCGGGCACTTGGCGTGCCGAACTGGGCTTGCCTTGTGATGGCAAACTCAAGACGGGGAGCATGGGAAATGTCTCGAAACACAAACAATGCCCTTAGGGCTTCCTACTGGGAAGCGAAAGGGCTGAAGAGTTTGCTTTCTCGATATCTGGAACTTCGTTAACCTTTTGGAACCGCCGTATGCGGACCCGCATGTACGGTGGTGTGAGAGGACGGGGGCTAGGCGCCCCCTCCTACTCGATCGGAAACCCTTGGGGGAGAAGGGGGAAGCAGGGATCAGACCAGCCGGATGGCCAGATTTCGGAAAGATAGATGGGGGTCTACACCCCACTGGTTACTTGACCAAACTTTATCGGAGGCGATGACATAAGATAGGCATAGGATAGGGATGGGGAATTGTACACGTCCAATGTGCAGAGCGTTGGAGTGATGGAGGTGAATTCCTTGAAGGAATGCAAAGTCCGTAAAAGAAGACGGTACACATGTCGCCTCGCAAAAAGAAAAAAAGGGACGCTGATCCGAAACAGATGTGCGCTCAAAACGAAACGGAATCGTAATAAGCATAAGGTTACCAGAAAGCTGGGTGGGCGAAACAAAACCGTATGTCTTGTTTGTGTTCCTGTACAAAGGAGAAAAGGGCCTGCCGGTCGCAAGGGGACGCAAGGAATATCAAGTCCCCGTGGACTGCAGGGTCTTCAAGGAATACCGGGACATTCAGGTGTAAAGGGTGAACAAGGATCTGCCGGCCAACAGGGACTGCGGGGAACGGAAGGTGCTCAGGGACCACAGGGGAAACCAGGAGTACCAGGAATCCAAGGTCCCATGGGTCTACAAGGGCCGGCAGGAATCCAAGGACTCATAGGTCCACAAGGTCCTATAGGTATGCCAGGTCCCATAGGTCCACCAGGCCCTCAGGGCCCGCCGGGAGAATTGTCCAACGTTATCGTCATCCCGGAGGTTAACCGATATGTCTACACGCTGACCACGGATCTGGTATTGACGTCTCCCGTCATCATAGCGGCAGACCAGTTTGTAGACGATGCGGGAGTGAGCAGCTCCGTTTTTTCGGGACTCGGAATCAATTGTTTTCATAACCTGTTCATCAACGGAATATTGCAAAGAGGGAACATCTATAGCGCAGTACCCCATGGATTGACGTTACACGCGCTTGGCGGCACGCTTTATTCAGGCACACCTATTGCTTTGGAGACGATCCAACTTAATGTAAAAATATACTAAAAATGGGTCGATAGATATCATAGTCCGCCCTTCCATTCTACTGTTATTGCACATCTAATAGCAGTAGAAAGAGGGGTGATTACAAATGCCAATAACAAAACCGTTTATTGCCGGCCGCAGGTTCACATCCACGATTGGAGCGGGGACAGGTACGGGTGCAACGTTTGCTATTGCCGCTACAGCGTTCACAGCGGACACTGGCGTAGCCGCTACAGCGTTCCCTGCTGCCCCGGCGTATTACAATCTTTATATTAACGCCATGCTGCAGACGGCCGATACTTCAACAGTTACCACTACGACGATCACGATCCCAGGTGGAGATGTACTGGATGGAGGCACGCCGATTGTCATTGAGTTTATTGTCACCTAGATCCACGTAACGAACGATTGGAGCTGCCGGCGATTCTTTGGAAGAGATTGCCGGCAGTCTTTATGAGTGTGCATGTGCAGCCTCATTTTGGGACATAGCTAATCTTATCGCTGGAAACGATAGGAAGAGGGATGGGCTCCATGGTAAAAGTGATTCTCTGGGCGTTCTTCATCCTCCCCTGGCTAAGCGTATTCTTGATGGATCGTTCGGCCATACGAAGATATATGCCCGTTGCCTTATTCGCCACTGTGTTGAATACCATCGCATACCAAATCGCTTGGACCTATAACTGGTGGCAGTACAAAATCACCTTGTTTGCCTGGGATAAAGTAGCCCAGATCCATACGGTTTACGGTGTATTCTTGGTCGGAACGCTTTGGATTTTTCATTATACGTTCCGGAAATTCTGGGTCTATATGCTGGTTAATCTCGGCACGGATCTTATCTATGCCTACGGATTCCGTACCTTATGGAAGATTCTCGGGGTGACGGCTCCCCAAGGGATCATGCCGCCAATCGGCAGCGTGATCATTATGACTGGCTTCGCCCTACTCCTCTATGCGTACCAAATGTGGCAGGAAGGCATCTGGGGAGCCGGGGGCCGGCATCCGGAGGGCCGGCGCTTCCTTGGGGAACACGGTGCCCTGGCAGTGCCGCCGATGCGCCGGAGCAAAGGAGAGAAAGCCAAATAACTTGCGCGAGAGTCTGCTTGGAACGGGAGCAGGCTTTTTTGGTCTGTCCGGTGAAACATGAACACGGTGTACTGCGTATAGACAATCAACAATAACTAAGGAGCACTACAAACCGGAAGCGGGGAGGACCTTAATATGATGGACGAACAGATGGAGAATCAAGAGTTCGCGGAGACAGGCCAAGAGAGGGAAGAAGAGAAGCGGGATTCCGGCTTGGCCGATGGGGTGGCCGAAGCGATCGTCTTCATCGGGGAAGTGATCGGCCCTCTGGCGGAAGGCGCGGTGGATGCGGTGGGAACGGGAGCGGAGTCCGCCTTGGAGGCAGCGGAGAAATCATTGGAAGCTGTAGGCGAGTTCGTGGGAGAGATCATTGGCAATCTGTTAAACAACTAAGAAACAGCCTCGTCGTATAGGAGCCTCACTTAGCGATGGGCGTTCGCGGACGTCTATCTTACCATGGATTACGGTGCCGCACGCAACCTGTTCGGGGGAGGCGGGGCCCGGGATGAATAGGTCAGGCAGCCGCGAGGTCGGATTGGCTACCAACCAGAGCTTTCCGGAGACGTTCTGCCGGCATATCGGAGCCATTGCTCACCCGGGGACCGCGCTGGCTATGTCAACGGACACGGCGGTGTGGTACGTAGGCGGATAGTCCATCTTCAAGCAGACTAAGTATCCGAAGGAGGCGGTGGCCTTCCTGCAGCATTTGTTCCTGCCCGAGAACTCGCGGCAGTTCGCGGAAGAGCTGGAGGCTGCCGCGGAATAGACGGGAGGCCGCAAGTAAATCAAGGAGGAAGCGCCTTGTGGGCGGCTTCCTCTTTGGGCTTGCCGGGCAGGCTACGCGAGTTTCGTCGGCTCTGGCAGTTACCTTAAAGAGCCTTCTCGCACCAGCGGAGATAGTTTTTGCTTCTACGACATAAGAACACTAGTTCCTTCTTGTTTAAGAAAATTTAATATTTGCAGAGAAGGAATAAATGGAATAGGATGAAATGGACAAGCATAACGGACAGAGCTGCCGGCAGGTGGCCGGACAAACGTATCCAATGGAGGATGATTAAAATGTTCCAATCCATCGAAGCATTCAAACAGACCTGGACTTTCGAAAACGGTTCCACGCAAAAACTACTCGATGTACTGACCAATGATTCGCTGAAGCAGCAGGTGACGGAAAATCACCGTACCCTTGGAGAGTTGGCCTGGCATATCGTCACCACCCATCATGAGATGCTGTCCCGTACCGGTCTGAAGTTTGATGCTCCTGCCATGGATTCCCCCGTACCGGCGAGCGCAGCGGAGATCGCTGCTGCCTACAGACAGTCCAGCCAGGCTCTGCTCGAAGCGCTGTCGGCCCAGTGGACCGATGCCTCCCTGCAGGAGTCGTGTGATATGTACGGCGAGCAGTGGACCAACAGCCAAACGCTGTATGCCGTCACCGCGCACGAGATTCACCACCGGGGCCAGATGACGATTCTGATGCGCCAAGCCGGTCTGCGCGTGTCTGGAGTATATGGCCCATCCCTTGAGGAGTGGGAGTCCTTTGCCGAAGGCGGCGTATCCTAGCCCCGAAGCAAGCAAGGTATACTCCCTGATATTACTTAGAAGGACCGTCTGGAGCATGTCCGTGCGATCCTAGTGTCAAGATGGGTAAGCTATAATTGCCGTGTATTTTAGAAACTTACCGTTACAGACCGTGCGGTGAACATACCACAAATAACGGCAAGTGATGACGATCGACAGCAACAATCCACACGTGATAATTTCGCAATAGGATAATAAAGGATATGTAACCTCTGGGTTCAACCTCGCTGAGAAGTGTGGGTTGGCCCCTTTTTACATTTCAAAACCAGGGGAGGAGAACGGAATCGCTCTTACAGCGGCCTAGCGAGATCGGCAAGTCGCTTGAACGCAAGGGGGGGAGCTCTTGTAATATTGGCGTCGGTTCTGGTGAGGTCGGGAGTACAATCCGATGTATGGCCATACGTAAATCGCCAACCTTCGAGCCGACCCCTTCGGGAATGAGAGACGGTTAGAGAAGAGCCCCCCGTTTTGCAGATATCATAGGAGACATGTTACTGGGATAAGATAGCGTTCCCCGAAACGGTACTTCGCATTGGAACGGAAAAAATCATCAATCTACAGTCAAAATACAGATTACTATGCTATCTTTTCTTAGGGGGTATTTATGAACATACAAATTCTGCTTGTCGAGGATGAAGAACACTGACGCGCGGCCGTACCGCAGCGTCACCTGGTTCTGCGGCGACAGGGACAGGCGAAGCCCCCAGCTATTCATCATCCAAATTAAAAGGGTTACAGCCGGCGGTGCCGGAGCTGTAACCCTTTTAAAGGAAGAGAAGCGGGATTCCGGCTTGGCCGATGGGGTGGCCGAAGCACTGGCAGAAGCGATCGTCTTCAGCGGGGAAGTGATCGGCCCTCTGGCGGAAGGCGCGGTGGATGCAGTGGGAACGGCTGTAGAGTCCGCCTTGGAGGCGGCGGGGAAGTCATTGGAAGCGGTGGGCGATTACGTAGGGGAGATGATCGGCAATCTATTCAACTAAGAAGCAGCCGTATAGGCGTAAAGATGGACTCAAGCCCGCATATTTTTGGCGTATGAGGGTTTTGTTTGCGTGCCCAAAGTTTGTTACTTTGGCAACCGATTCGAGAACCCCCGTTGGGGCATAGCTCAAACTCATCTTAAAAATATTGACAGTAACTATCATTTGGAATAAGGTGTCATTATAACGGAAGTAAAATATAGACGAAAAGGGAAATAAAGGTTGTATCTATTGCCCATGGGGAAAGGAGTGCCATACATGCAGTGCGGTAAAAATAGAAGACGCGCCGTCGTCATTGGGGGCAGCATGGCGGGCTTGTTCGCAGCCCGGGTGCTTGCGGATGTCTACGAGGAAGTGATCATCGCGGAGCGCGACGAGCTTCCGCCGGGACCCGACCACCGGCCGGGAACCCCGCAAGCGTATCATCCCCACCGTTTGCTGCCGAGGGGCAAGATCATACTGGAGACCCTGTTTCCGGGATATATGGAGGATCTTTTGGGTTATGGAGCGTTTGCCAGGGAGGGCAAACCGATTCTGCTGCGCAGTCCGTACGGCACGCTTCGTGTACCCAGCCCCCCGGATGCGGGCTTCAGCAGAACACTCCTGGAGTGGGTCTGCCGTGAGCGGGTCCGCCAGATCGCTAACGTGCATTTTCTGATGCGGCATGAAGCGGCGGGGCTGGAGATGAATCCGGACCATACGGCCGTCACAGGAGTATGGCTGCGGGAGAGAGGACAGCCGGATGCTTCTCTTGCTGCGGCAGACCTCGTAGTAGATGCCAGTGGGCGCAATTCAAAGCTCCCCTTATGGCTGGGTCTACGCGGTCTGGAAGTGCCCGAACCCGAGAGATTGAAGGCTTCGCTTGGCTACGCGACGCGCACCTACCGATTGCCACCGCAGTCGGCCGATGACTGGAGCGTCATTCTGATCGAAGGGAACCCGGGTGAAGGCATCGGAACCGGCGTCTTCGGGCCGATCGAGCAGGGCAAAGCGGAAGCGGTGCTGTATTATGCCGGGGGAGCCCGATATCCGGCAGCAGACAGCAGTGAATTCGAGGCGCAATTCTCGCAGCTCCTGGACCCCATGCTGTCTGGCATGCTGAAGGAACTAGAACCTCTCGGTCCCCCGCGGGGGTTCCGGATTGCGGAGTGCAGGCGGCAGCGGTATGACCGGATGGAGGGGTGGCCCTCCGGCTTGCTTGCCATCGGGGATGCCTTGTGCGACTTTGACCCGGTGTATGGTCAAGGGATCACGACGGCAGCGATCGGGGCAGAAGTATTGGCGGCCCATCTCGGTGGCAAGCCAGCCGTATCGGGAACCGGCTTCGAGCGGGGAGTGCTTGGAGCGATGCAGAAGGAACTGGAGCCGGCCTGGTGGCTGACCGCAGCGGCGGATCTCGGCTGGGCGGGCGTGGAATTCACAGGACCGTACCCAAGAGCCGGGATGGATTTTGCCCGCAAATTCATCGGCTGCTACCGAGCGGCAGCCGTAGGACAGGGGCGCGTGGAATGGCTGGAGAGCTATATGCAGGTGACCGGGCTTATGCGGTCGCCGCGCGACCTATTGAACGAGAGGATGATTCGGGTTGCATTGGCCGAGGAACCCTCTGGCCGGAGAGAGGCCTTACTGGATGAATTCGGCATTGGGGAAGAAGGGGAGCTCGAAGCCTTCCTGGACATGGCGATACCGGCTTTTTCCGTACCGATGATGGCGAACTCCGGGGCCCCGCGCGATTCGAATCCGAACCTGGGGAGGGAGTCCGGTGCCTGCTGATGAACGGCGTCCTACAGGATTAAGAGAGCGGAAGAAGGCCAGAACCATGGCGGCAGTGCAGCGGCACGCCTTGCGGCTGTTCCGAGAGCAGGGCTATAACGAAACGACCGTGGAGCAGATTGCAGAGGCTGCGGAGATCTCACCGAGCACCTTCTTTCGTTATTTCGCTACGAAGGAGGATGTGGTGGTGAACGACCAGTATGACGGCATTCTCCTCCAGGCGTTCGAGAACCAGCCGCCTGCCTTGAGCCCGCTGCAGGCATTGCGCAAGGTGATCGGTTCGGCTATCGCGGACATGCCGGCCGGGGAGCTCGAAGCCGTACGTGAGAGGAATGCGCTTGTCATGTCGGTGCCGGAGCTGCGGGCCGCAGCGCTGAACAATCTGATGCTGACCATGGACGCCATCGCTGAGATGACGGCACGGCGCGCGGGAAGACACCTCGGGGACCCGGCCGTACGTACCTTCGCCGGAGCCGTCATTGGCGTGAATATATCGGTCATGCTCTATTATGCAGAGAATCCGGAGGCGAACATGGCGGGCTTGTTCGATGAGGCGCTGTCCCGCCTTGAGGGAGGATTGGTATTGTAAGCGGGCCGGCTCGTCTGTAGTCGACGATCGGATTCAGCCTCATGACCGCCTTCACCGGCCTGATCCAGAACACGGTGCATTTTATTCTCGTTCGATTCGGGCTTGGTTTGTTCGAGGCGTCGGACATCTCCTCGTCCATCGGGCTGATCAGCCGCTGGTTGCCGCCGAAGGAGCGGGGGAGGACGCCGTCCTTGCTCCTGACCTCGGCGGTGCTGGGTTCCATTCTGCCGATCCTGATCGCCGTACCGCTTACCCGATTGTTCGGCGACTGGCGTCCTGTCTATTATGTGATGCTGATCCCCGGGATCATCGCCGCCTGGGCCGTATGGAAATTCGTGTACAGCACGCCCCAGGATGCGCTCGGCCGAGGCCGGCTGTCCCAAGAGGAATATGATTATATTACGGAAGAAGCGGCTTCCCGGAGCGCCGTCCGGGAAGCGGAACCGGCCGCCTTCGACCGGAGTATCGTCTTGCAATTGCTGCGGGTGCGCACCTTCTGGCTCGGGATCATTGTGATGTTCGGACAAATCTCGATCGGGGTCGGATTCTCTCTGTGGCAGTCGACTTACCTTATGGAGGGGCTGCATTACGACTTGACCCAGATGGGCCTGATCTCGCTCATTCCGGCGGTCACATCCCTGATCGAGATCTTCTTGTTCGGTTACCTGCATGACCGTCTGCCTTCGCTGCATACCCGGTTCGTCCTGTCGTATGCTTTCTGGCGTCGGCCGGCGCGCTGCTCCTGATCTCCCAGGCGCGGTCTTCGGAGCAGAGCGTACTGCTCGTGGCGGGCCTGACGCTGAACGGGTTCTTCATGAGCGCGAGCATCGTCTCGGTCAATACCTACTTCCAGAAAAGATACAGCAGCGCCACCATCTCCGCCGCCTACGGCTTGTCGAACGGAATCTCGCAGATCGGCGGCACCTTCATCGTGCCGATCTGGGCCGGGGCGCTGATTTCGAGCACCGTGGAAGGCATGGACTTCACGCTCTTGTTCGCTCTGTTCATCACCATCGCGCTGGTCGGCGCCGCCTCCCCCGAAGAGCGCGGCGCCTGTCAAGGGAACGTGGGACCCCCTGGTTCCGGAGACCGAAGGGGCATAAGAGCATCCCATATCCCGTAATCGATAGACGGCGGGTATTGCAGCAGTTCGGTTGAATAGGGTAACATGGGATCAAATACCAATATATACCTGCCGGCAGCCTGACTCTCGTCGCATCACGGGGCGGGAGTTTTTCTTCGCAGGGGACGTCGGACGCAGGAGCTTGGAATCCGTGAACAAGGGTATGTATCAGGAGGAATCATTCATGTTGGCCAACTGGATTCTTATCGCGGCGGGGGCCGTTCATTTCTTGTCGGCCGCGGCTGCCCCCTCATCACCGAATACCGTAATTCAAGTGGAGATCAGAGAAGAGAGCCAGGGGCAGGACAAAGTTCCCGAGGGCCCGAAGCTGACGGCTGAGGAGTCGAGGCGGGTCAACTTCGGCCATTATGCCGTTCCGCAGACCCTGCAATCGCTGCTCGATCTGCAAGAGGAATTGGGCGATTCGGAGCGGTTCTATGACGCTTTGTACTTCAATGTGAACACCGGGAACTTCCGGTACGCGAGTACGCCAAGCGATGTGATTGTGTTCGGGAATGTGGGCGTCGATGGGATCCACTTCGGATTCCTGACGGATTACGGGACGGTAACCGATCTGGAAGAGGCGCCGATTGTCACCGTCAGTCCCATGGATTTTGACCGGCCGACACGCATTGTCGCCAGGAATCTGCGGGAGTTCCTCCGGGTCAATCTGACCGATGAGAACCTGTTCATTAACTCTTTCCGCAGCGAAGCGGAGTACCTGGAAGCCAAGCGGCGCTGGGCAGAAGAAGAGAAGAATTCACCTTACCGGCGCACGGAAGAAGAGATACAGGCCCGCCAGAAGGTGGTAGAGGAACTCGGGAAGCGCATCCCTATGCCGGAGATCGGGACAAGCGCGTTCGCCTACGTGCAGAATGCGAACGAGGAGCGGAGCAAGAGGATCACGGTCCCCACGATGGACGGACTGGGCGTCACCGTACCCCTGGAGCACGGACGCACGCATGAGGCCTTCCCGGTGAACAAGGACGACGGCATAGATCTGGAGAAGCTAAGAGCTTACCTGGCCGGCGCTTCGCGTGCGGACAAGCTTGCGCTCTTCCGGGATATTCAGATGAACTTCATTCTTCCGCAGGAAAAAGAACTGCGGACCCTCATCCTGGCGGAGCTGCGGTCGCTGGGTCTGAACGAGGAGGCCGCCCGCATCGACGAGTCTTACTGACGCTTGCCGTACCGCAGCGTCACCTGGTTCTGCGGCGACAGGGACAGGCGAAGCTCCCGGCTGTTCATCATCCAAATAAAAAGGGTTACAGCCGGCGGTGCCGGAACTGTAACCCTTTTATTTGTAGCTGCACAATCTCAGAGAACCCGAAAGAACTACACCTTGGCGATCGTAAAGAGGGTGCTGATCGAGCCGCCGTACATGTTGATGCGGATCGCATTGGCCAAGAGCTCCGAGACGGGAATGACCTTGACGCATGGGGGCGCCTCGGCTGGAATCGCAATCGAATCGGTTACTACGACTTCCTTCAGATTGGGATGCTTCAGCTTCTCGAGAGCCGATCCGGAGAATACGGGGTGCGTGGCCACCACGTAAGCATCGTTCGCCCCCCGGTCTTTCAGCGCTTGGACCGCTTTCACGATCGTCGAACCGGAATCGATAATATCATCGATGATGATCGGTGTATGGCCTGCCACTTCGCCGATCACGTGCGTGATGCTGGAGTCGTTCTGGGTGTGCTTCTTGACCATGATGGCACAAGGGTAATCCAGGTAACTGGCTAATTTCTCCGCCGTACCGGCACGTCCCGCATCAGGCGACACGATAATCGGATTCGGGATATTCTTCGACCGGATGTAATCGGAGAACAAGTCCAGGGCCGTCAGGTGGTCGACGGGAATATTGAAGAATCCTTGGATGGCTGCAGCATGCAAATCCAGCGTGATGAGCCGGTCCGCCCCTGCCGTGGTGAGCAGATCCGCAATGAGTTTGGCCGAGATCGGTTCGCGGGGCTTTGCTTTTTGCACGAGTCTCGAATAACCGAAGTAAGGAATGACGACATTGACGGTCCGGGCAGAGGCCCGTTTGGCCGCGTCGATCATGACCAGGAGCTCGATCACATTGTCGTTGATGGAGCCTGAGAAGGATTGGACCAGATACACGTCGTGATTCCGGATTCCCTGTTCATAATTGACATAGATCTCGCCGCTCTTGAAGCGGGAGCGTTTGATCTTGCCCAGCGGCAGCTCCAGATGCTGACAGATCGTCTCCGCAAGCTCGACATGTGAAGAACCTGAAAAAATACTTATCTTCTCGTTCAAACGTACGCCTCCCCAAATTCGTATGAATGTACCCCGTGAGATATATGTAAAAAAAGAATGCCCAAATTCAACATGCTCCATTGGCCTTGAAAACATACCTGCCGGGCCGGGAAGCGGAAAGTTAAGCTCAAGTAAATATGATATCAAGTTTTTCGACATTTTTCATTATTTTTTTAGTATTCACCGGAATAACCGGTCCACAGGGCATGAGCGGATGCGAAGTAAGCGTTTTCCATAGGATTTATTTCCGGTATAATGAACCCTGACACATCATTACGGTACAGGGAGAATGACTATGACGGCTCTCACCCGATTCCGCTTCAACCGGCAAAGCGTGGTCGTGACCTGGCTTCTATCTTATCTGTCGGTTCTGCTGGTGCCGGTGATGGTCAGCGGCGTGCTCTATGCGGCGACCTGGCATGTAGTGGAATCGGAAGTAAACCGGGCGAACGAATCGATGCTCCGCCAGTTGGAACAAGCGATCGACAACAACTTGAACGGGATTGAACGCCTTAGCGTCGAAATGGCGCTGAGCAGAAGGCTGGCGGCTTTTATGAATGCAGAGCAGCCCCTGACCGATGACGATCACTACCAGTTGATGCAGATTGCCGCCGATCTGAGGTCTTATAAGGTCGCTAACGATTTCATCGACGAAGTCTATGTGTATTACAAGAACAGCGACACGGTTCTCGCCAGCAATCGGCGCCTGGACGGCCGGGGCTTATTCGGTCTCCTGCACGGGAAGGATACGGCAAGCTACGAACAGTGGAAGGCCTTGCTCGATCGGCGGTATGTCCAAGAATACATCCCGGTTACGATGCAGGAAGGGGACCAGACAGCTCAAGCTGTAGTCTATGCCAAGTCCCTCGTTCTGGACAATCCGGAGCAGCCCGGAGCGGTTCTCCTCTTCGTCGTGAAGGAGGCCAAGCTTCTGGCGAATATCGCGCCGGCCGACAAGACCACGGTCGCGGTCCTCGACAGGAAGAACCGCTGGATGGCTTCGGCCGGATCGGGGAAGCGGCTGGAAGCGCTGACATACGAGGACTTGCCGGGGCGAAGCGGCGTGTTCTACAGCGGCGATTCTGGAGAGGAGGCTGCCGTATCGTACACGACCTCCGAAGGCAGCGGCTGGAAGTATATATCCACGGTCCCTGCGGAAGTGTTCGACGAGAAAATGAAGTTCGTCACCTCCCTGATCTGGATCAGTCTGGTTCTTAGTCTGTTGATCGGGGGCGTCGTCACGGCGGTATTCATCCGCAAGAATTATAGTCCGATCGGCCTCCTCATCGAGCGTTGGTCCACCCGGTCGGGCGTCTCCTTCAGCGGGGAGTCGAGCGAATTCGGGTATCTGGAGCAGGCGCTGGAGGACACGTTCGCCGAGAAGGAGAAGATCGGCCGGAGGCTGTCCCAGCACCGGGATGCGATCCGCGCCCATTTTCTTCAAGGCCTGCTCACAGGACGGCTGGAGAGCCATGTGCCGCTGCATGAGTCGCTGGCTGCGCATGACCTTCGTCTGATCTCGCCGGAGTTCGGCGTAATCACCTTCCAAGTGGAGGGCAGCGGCAAATTCGATGTGCGGGACTACTCGGATATCCAGAAGGAGAAGCTGGTCAACTTCCTTATCCTGAATGTGGCCCAAGAACTGGGGACGGAAGGCGACCGGCTGATCACGACCGAGCTCGACGGGATGCCGGTCTGCATCGTCAATCTGGGCCCGGGCTCCGTAGAAGATGCCCTCGTGCGGATCGCGCAAGGGGTAAAAGCCTTCATGGAAGAGCACTTCCATGTGGGTCTGACGGCAGCCGTCAGCGGAACCCAGCAGGAGTGGCGGGGGATATCCCTGGCCTATCAGCAGACGCTCGAAGCCTTGGAGTACCGGTTGGTCATGGGAAGCGGCGGGGTGATCCCGTATGACGAGCTTGCCCGCGCTGCGGCCTCCCGGACGCCGGGTCATTCTTATTATTATCCGCTCCATGTGGAACAGCAGCTCATCAATTTCGTCAAGACGGGCGACGACGAACAAGCGGACCGGCTGATCGGGGAGACAATCGCGAGGAACGAAGCCCAGGCCCTGCTGTCCGTCCCGCTGGCGAAGTGTCTGATGTTCGACCTGATGGCTACGCTGCTGAAGACGCTGGAGGACATCGGCCCGATCGATCAGCATATGGGGGGCGGAGCGGGGCATCCGATCGACCGGCTGACCGTCTGCGGGACGATCGGGGAGATGCGGGGGGAGCTGAGGGAAGTGCTCGACCAGATCTGCCGGACCGTGAGGGAGAACCGCAGCAGGGAGCCCCATCAGCTCAGCCGCCAGGTGATGCAGTATATTGCAGAGCATTACAGCTCGGAGCATCTGAATATTACGAGTATCGGCGAGGCTTTCGGGTTGACGCCTTCGTATGTGTCGAAGCAGTTCAAGTCGCAGACCGGGGAGGCGCTGCTCGATGTCATCAACCGGACGCGGCTGGAAGAAGCGAAGAAGCTGCTGGCCCAGCAGTCGTTCTCCGTGGCGGAAGTCGCACGCAGGGTCGGCTATTCGGACTTGAACACATTCGGCCGGATTTTCAAGAAATTCGAAGGGGTTACGCCGGGAAAATACAAGGACATTACGTAAGGATGAGCCTATTCTCAGCGCACATAGAAGAGAGCAGCCAAGCCGCCCGCCGCGGCTTTTCCTTGTTTTGCAAGGGTGTTTCGCCTTTTGATGAACGCGGAGTTCCGGTTTTGAGGATGGTTTTTGGGTTTTGAAGATAGGCAGAACCGCACAGCCGGAACCATAATAAGGGTATGCACAGGACGGGGGCCTCACAGCTCCCGATAGCAGACGAGGGGGATTCGCATGGGGAACCAATCATTCAAGAAGTCCATGGGCATCGCAGTGGCGGGGTTGTGTGCAGCGGCAAGTCTGTTCGCGGCTTGTTCCGATGAAGGGACAGGAGGGCGGAAGGGGGACGCCGCGTCCAAGCCGCTGGCGTCGGAAGCGGGCCAATATCCGATAGTAACCACAGAGACATTAAGCTCCTGGGAGCAGATGGATACGAACCTGAGCACCTTCTATCCGAATCTGGCAGATTCGCCGTTCGGCAAGCGGCTGGAAAAAGAGACCGGCGTCAAGGTCACCTATACGCATCCGGCGGACGGGCAGTCGAAGGATCAATTCAATCTGCTCATTGCCTCGAACAAGCTGCCGGATCTGATCGAATACAACTGGAGCGGGGGCAATGCTTCGTATCCGGGGGGACCGGAGAAGGCCATCGCAGACCAGGTGATTCTGCCGCTGAACAAGTATATCGAGGCGCATGCGCCGAACCTGAAGAAGCTGCTGCAGCAGGACCCTGAGCTCGATAAGATGATCAAGACCGACAGCGGCCAGTACTACGCCTTCCCGATGGTGCGTCCGGATAACGGGCTGGTGTTCCGGGGGCCCATGATCCGCAAGGATTGGCTGGATGAACTGAAGCTGGACGTGCCGACGACCATCGACGAGTGGCATACGGTACTCACGGCGTTCAAGCAGCAGAAGGGCGCTTCCGCCCCGTTCTCCGCCCTGTACCAGAACGAGCTCAATATTCAGGATGCCTTCATCGGCGCTTACCGGACGGCGAACCGGTTCTACATCGACGATGGGGGCAAGGTGAGATTCGGTCCCATCGACCCGCAGTTCAAGGAAGCGCTGACCCTGCTGCGAAGCTGGTATGCCGAAGGATTGCTTGACAAGGATTTTGCGCTCCATACCGATACCAAATCGCTGGATAACCAAATGATGAGCGGCAGCAGCGGGGCCACCGTACACCTGCTCAGCGGAGGGATGGGCCGGTGGATGGATGCCGGGAAGAAAAAAGACCCCCGCTTCCAGCTGGTCGCCGCGCCTTACCCGACACTGAAGAAAGGGGAACGCGCCTTTATCGGCCAACGCGATTTCAAATACAATCCGGCGGTGGGCAAGGCGGTGACGGGGGAGTCCCAGCATCCGGAACTTGCCGTCAGATGGCTTGATTACGCGTACAGCCCGCAGGGCAGCATGCTCTTCAATTTTGGGATCGAGGGAGAGAGCTACACGATGGAGGCGGGCGTGCCGAAGTTCACCGACGCGATTGCGAAGAACGGGAAGTACACGCTCCAGCAGATGGTATCGCAGTATACGAAGCCGAACGGCCCGTACCTTGGGGACAGCCGCAAGAGCTTCAATACGTTCAAAGAGCAGGACGAGGCGGTAAAGATCTGGTCGGAAACCGATGCCGCGAAGCACGTCATGCCGCTGTTCATCACGCCGACAGTCGAGGAGAGCAAGGAAATTGCCAAACGGAATACGGCCATTCTCAGCTATAAGGAAGAGATGTTCGTGAAGTTCGTGATGGGGAAAGAGCCGATCGACAACTTCGATGCGTATGTAAAGCGCATACAAGAGATGGGGATAGGGGAAGTGACGAAGATCTACCAAGCCGCGTACGACCGCTACAACCAACGATAAAAGAGCGGCGTGAGACCCGGGAAGAGGTACCTGACGGAGTAAGTGGCCATCTGCGCCTTCCCGGGATTCGCCAAAGAATGGAGAGGAATGAATCATGGCTGCGATCAGTCCGGAAGCGGCGGCGCCGGCCATGGCGAAGAGCAGGTCCCGCACGGGCATCCTGGCGGATATCCGTAAGAATAAACTGCTCTACGTTATGCTGGTTCCCGTACTGCTGTATTACGTTGTATTTCATTATGCCCCTTTGTACGGCGCCATGATCGCCTTCAAGGACTTCTCCCCGCGGCTTGGCATATGGGGGAGCGAGTGGGTCGGGTTCGAGCACTTTGCCGCCTTTTTTGAGGGCCCTTACTTTTGGAGAACGATCAAGAATACGCTGCTCGTCAGTATGTACGAAATCCTCTTCGGATTTCCGGCGCCGATCCTGCTGGCGCTGCTGCTCAATGAAGTCAGACACCAGTTCTTCAAAAGGATGGTCCAGACCGTAACCTACATGCCTTATTTCATCTCGCTGGTCGTCATTTGCGGCATCGTCAAAGATTTTACGCACAGCGACGGGGTGTTGAACGATCTCATCGTGCTGTTCGGCGGGGAACGGCTGACCCTGCTGCTCGAGCCGGGTTATTTCCGGACGGTCTATGTGACCTCGGGGATCTGGCAGCAGGTAGGCTGGGGCACCATCATCTATCTCGCGGCCTTGACCGGCATCGACCCGGAGCAATATGAGGCGGCCAGAATCGACGGGGCCGGCAGGTGGAAGCAGATGCTGCATGTCACCCTGCCCGGGCTGCTGCCAACCATCATGATCCTGCTCATCCTGGAGATGGGGCGGCTGATGAACGTAGGGTTCGAGAAAATCATCCTGCTGTACAATCCCGGTACGTACGAGACGGCGGACGTGGTATCTTCCTATGTGTACCGCGTGGGACTGCAGGAGTTCAATTACAGCTTCAGTGCAGCGGTCGGATTATTCAACTCCATCGTCAATTTTGCGCTGCTGCTCCTATCCAATGGGCTTAGCCGCAAGTGGAATAACACGAGCTTGTGGTAGAAAGGAGGAATCCCTTTGAATCAGCGCACGATGCCCGAAAAAATGTTCGATATAGTGAACAATCTCCTGCTGAGCCTGTTGATGCTGGTTACGGTGTATCCGATCCTATACGTCGCCATGGCGTCCGTAAGCGATGCGGACCGGCTCATGGGACACACCGGGGTCTTATGGAAGCCGCTCGGATTCTCCCTGGAGGCGTATGCCAACGTGTTCCGGAATCCCATGATTCTGAAGGGCTATGCCAATACGATCTTGGTGGTCGCGGGGGGGCTTCTGGTCAACCTTCTGCTGACTTCGCTTGGCGCGTATGCGCTGTCGCGCAGGAGCCTGCAGTACCGCAAACCGCTCATGCTGTTCATCGTGTTCACGATGTTCTTCAGCGGAGGGCTGATTCCGTTCTATTTGACCGTGAAGGGGGTGGGGCTGGCCAATACGCTGTGGGCGCTCATCCTTCCTACAGCGATCAATACGTTTAATTTGATTCTGATGAAGACCGCCTTCGAGGCTATTCCCGAAGCCTTGGAGGAATCGGCGAAGATGGATGGCGCCCACGATTTTGTGATTTTGTTCCGGATCATTCTCCCTCTCTCGCTGCCCGTCCTTGCCGTGATGATGCTGTATTACGGCGTCAGCCATTGGAACTCGTGGTTTCATGCGATGATCTTCCTGCAGGACCGCTCGCTGTACCCGCTGCAGCTCATCCTGCGCGAGATCCTTCTCCAAGGCGAGGCGAATGCGAATACGGGCGCTTCGGACAGCGATGCGGCCATGCTGTCGGTGACCTTGAAATATGCCGCCATCATGGTTGCGACGGTGCCGATCCTGTTCATCTACCCGTTCCTGCAGAAGTATTTTGTCAAAGGGGCGCTCATCGGCGCGATCAAAGGATAGAAGGCGGTGGGAGGAAGATGGGGACAGCAGGGGTAAGGGAAGAGCGTGTGCGGCTGGAGGTGGATTGGGAAGGCTTCCTGGCGGCGAGCGACATGGAGTGGGTCGTAAAGCCCGTGAGCTGGGATGAAGGCGTCTTCATCGGCAACGGATGGATCGGCGCCATGGTGTATGGAGAGGAGAATGCGAAGAAGCGGCATGTGATGCGGCTGGTCACCGGCCGGACGGATGTGACGGCCTCAAGGAGCGGCGGGTCCGGATTCCCTCCGCGCGTGCCCATCGGAGAGATGGACCTCGAGCTCGCCGGGATGATCTACCATCCCACCCGGCTGCGGCTCGATCTGTGGAATGCCGAACTGCAGGGCTCCTTATCCACAACCCGTGGCAGCATCCGCTTCCGCGCTCTGGCCCATGCGGTAGAACCGGTGATGGCAGCCGAGCTGGAACCGTCCCCGGGAGAGCTGGAAGCCCGTATGGCGTGGTATGCGCACGCCGAGACGGATGAGGTGCTGCTCCGGGCGGACGCCAGCCATCTCTACCCGTATATCCCCGCGGCGGTTATTGAGCGTCGGGAAACTGGGGACCTATCCGTCTGCATCCAGCGGTATGAGGCGGACGGGGAAGGCTGTGTCACCGCCTGGAAGCGAGTAAGCGGTGCGGATGGCCGGTCGGTATACTACATCAGCATCGCGAAAGGAACGGGCCCCGAGGCGGTGGAACAGGCGGCCGGGGCGGTCCGCCGGGCTTCGGGGACGGACTTCGGCGAATGGGTGGATGCCCACCGGAAGTGGTGGCACGGGTATTACCGCCAAAGCTTCGTCTCCATCCCGGATGGACGGCTGGAGAGCTTGTACTGGATCCAAATGTACAAACTCGCCTCGGCCGCCAGGGCGGATACGCCGCTCATCGACAACCAGGGTCCCTGGCTCGCGCCGACGCCGTGGGCGGGCGCCTGGTTCAACATGAACGTGCAGATGAGTTATTCTCCTCTCTACGCATCCGGCCGGCTGGAGATCGGCCAATCGCTCGTGCGTGCCCTGACGGACCACCGCCAGCAATTGGCTGCCAATGTCCCGGAGGCTTACCGGCACGATTCGGCGGGACTCGGACGCAGCAGCAGTCTCGATCTCCGAAGCGACGTCGCGGATGAGACCGGCAACCTGACCTGGCTCTGCCACAACCTGTGGCGGCAGTACAGGTATACGATGGATGAAAGGCTGCTGAAGGAAGCGCTCTATCCGATCCTGCGCGCGAGCGTGCAGTATTACCTCCACCTGCTCGAAGAAGGGGAGGACGGACGGCTGCATCTTCCGCCGACGGTCTCCCCGGAATACGGTTCCTTCCTGCGCACGACGGTCAGGGATTGCAGCTATGATCTGGCTCTGCTCCGCTGGGGCTGCGTCACGCTGCTGGAGGCCTGCGCCCGGCTGGGTGGGGAGGATCCTGCGCAGGAGGCCAGGTGGAAGGAGGTCCTCGCCCGGCTCGCCGACCTCCCGGTGGACGAGAGCGGCCTGATGATCGGCCGGGATACGCCGCTGGCGTATGGCCACCGCCACTTCAGCCACCTGCTCGCCGTCTTCCCGCTGCATCTGATCGGGACCGACGACGAAGGGGAGCGCCGCCTGATTGCCCGCTCGCTGCGGCATTGGCTCGGCCTGGAAGGGGACCTCCGGGGCTTCAGCCTGACGGGCGCCGCTTCGATCGCCGCAGTGCTGGGCCGGGGCAGCCAGGCACTGCGCCTGCTGCATGCCCTGCTGCTGCGTCTGCTGCCCAATACGATGTACCGGGAGGCCGGGCCGGTGATCGAAACCCCGCTCGCCGCGGCGGAGTCGATCCACGATATGCTGCTGCAGAGCTGGGGCGGCATCATCCGGGTATTCCCGGCCGTCCCGCAGGAGTGGAGCGATGCCGCCTTCCACGAGCTTCGGACCGAAGGGGCGTTCCTCGTGAGCGCAGTCCGGCAAGGCGGGGAGACCCGGTTCATCCGGGTCAAGAGTCTGGCCGGAGAGCCCTGCGTCCTCCGGACCGGATGGACGGGAGATGTGCTCTGCTGCGGCCCGGCTGACGGGGATTCCCCGCGCCTGGTCCGGCTGGGCGGCCCTGCGGCGGATCTTCGTCTGGCTCTGCGGCCGGGCGAGGAAGCGGTGCTCTACCCGGCATCGACGCCAAGGCCGGAGCTGACGATCCGTCCGGTCGAGGCGCCGGGCAGACCCCATCGCTTCTACGGGGGGCATAAGCCTTGGCGGCTGTACGGATTCCCGTTCGAACAGCATGAAGAGGAAGGAACGCAATGAACCTGAAGCTGGAGCAAGGTCATGCTGTGCTGTTTCAGGAAGACAGCATCACCGACTGCAATCTACAATACAATTCGAAGGATGGGATGAATCGATGAATCGTATGGTATGGAGAAGTTCGGCTGTCATCGGCCTGAGCTTGAGTATAACCGCGTTTGCTGCCCCGGCCTTTGCCGCCGACGGCAAGCTGGCCATCTCGCCGTCCTTGGTCTCGGCAAGCGCTCATGATGGGAACGTGCCGGCCAATACGGTGGACGGCAGCCTTGCTACCCGCTGGTCTGCGAGCGGGGACGGACAATGGATCAAGTTCGATCTGGGCTCGAATAAGAAGCTCGCCTATCTCAAAGTCGCCTTCCTGAACGGAGATACCCGGACCTCTACTTTCGATATCCAGACTTCCGCAGACAATGTCACCTTCAAGACCGTGAGATCGAATGTCAAAAGCCAATTGAGCGCAGGACTTCAGACCTTCGATTTTCCCGATGTGGAGGCAGTCCGCTATGTGAGGCTGGTGGGCCACGGCAACTCATCGAATCTGTGGAACAGCTATACGGAAGTGGAAGTGTACGGCGACGCGGCCTCCCGTACGGTGTCCGTCTCGGATTCCGCCGGGCTGAGAACGGCATTAGCCTCCGCTGCCGCGGGTACTACGATCGTCCTGGCCGACGGTACTTACTTCGATACCGATCCGTTCCTGCTCGAAGGCAAGAATGGCACCGCGGTCAGCCCCATTACGATCAAGGCGGCCAACCGGGGCCGGGCGGTGATTACAGGCGGGGCGGCTCTGCAGATCCGCAACTCTTCCTATGCCGTCGTCGAGGGAGTGAAGTTCACGAACACCGGGAAGACGGCCCTGTGGATGGACGGCTCGAATAACATCCGGGTGACACGCAGTACGTTTGCGCTGCCCGCAACCGGCGGTCCTTTGATTTGGCTGCAGGTCAGCGGACAGAACAGCCATCATAACCAGATCGATCACAATGATTTTGGCCATAAGAGCGACACGGACCCGCTGATCGCTTACCAGGGCGACGGGAACGGGCATATCTCCCAGTACGATGTGATCGAATACAATTACTTCCACGATATCGGTCCCTGGGTAGACAACGGCAAGGAAACGATCCGTCTGGGCCTCTCCGGCATTTCCTTATCGGACGGCTTCAACAAGATCCAGCACAACCTGTTCGAGAATGCGGACGGGGAGCCGGAGATCGTATCGGTCAAAAGCGGCAGCAATACGGTCCGGTACAACACGTTCAAAACCTCCCAAGGGGGACTTACTTCCAGGCATGGACATAACAATTCGTTCTATGGCAACTTTTTCTTGGGGGACGGGGTAGAGCCGGAGCAGGCTGGGATCCGAATCTATGGCAATGACCACAAGATCTATAACAACTACATGGAGAATCTCACGAATGCGGCCATTATCCTGGATAACGGCAATTACGATGGCGGAAGCGGCGGCTATCCTGCGAATCCAAGCGCGGATGACCTCCGTGCGCAGTGGAAAATATACCGGGCGCAAGTCGTGAATAACACGATCGTCAACTCCACGACCGGCATCGTGGTCGGCTCCGGCAAGACCTACGCACCCGAAGGCAGCCGGGTCGCTAACAATGTCGTCCGGAATACGAAAGGAACGCTCTATAATGAAGTCGTATCGACAAATACGGCCTTCGAAGGAAACATAGGATACGGCAGCACGCTAACGAATGTGTCCGGCCGGACGTCCGCCGAGATCTGGAACACCAATCCTTTGTTCGTGACCGTGAACGGCCTGCAGAACCTCTCGTCCGGCAGTCCTGCCGTAAATTACGCCAAAGGTACGTATCCATTCGTTAACGAAGACATGGACGGGGAAGCCCGTTCCGTGAACGACGCGGGCGCAGATGAACGCTCTTCAGCCTCCAGCTTCGCCAGACACCCGCTAACCCCTGCCGAAGTAGGGCCGGATGCCCCTTAGCCGCACGTTGAAGCCGCACAGCGCATTTGGCTGGTGCGGCTTTTTTTTGACATGACGCCAAGACATCCCCGCGAAGTCCATTCTTGATCTTCTCTACGTACAGCATTCGTGCCTCTTACTTGAATGCTTTGGAGCTGGCGGTATATACTGAGAAGGAATGGAACCGGTACCATCTGCCGGGTTATTTAACCATATAATGGGTTGTTCCCGTGTTCATTCGGCGGACGGTGCAGCAGAGCACACGGCAGGGCGATAACACTCCGGCTGGCGGGTCCACTGCCTTGCCTCTGCCGGAGGCGGACCTTGTACCGGATGGGGGACGCTGCGCCGCCGTATCCTTTACGCCTTATCAAGCCCTATCTATCCATGGTCTATCTAGGAGGAGCTCATGCGATTTAAGGATGTTTTTTCCATTATCGGTCCCGCCATGGTGGGTCCCTCCAGCTCCCATACGGCAGGGGCGGTCCGGATCGGGCGGTTCGCCCGCCAGCTGTTCGGTCCGCTGCCGGAACGCGCGGCTGTGATGTTCTACGGGTCGTTCGCCGCCACCTACAAGGGCCACGGTACCGACATTGCGATCACCGGCGGGCTGCTCGATTGGCAGACGGACGACGGGCGCATCCCGCAGGCCGAATCGCTTGCGCCGCAGTATGGCATGAGCGTCGTGTTCCGGCAGGGGATGGGCCTGTATTCCCATCCCAATACGGTGAAGCTGGCGCTCTCCTCCGGACAGCCGCCGGATCTCCGCGAATTGACGCTGACGGGCGCCTCCATCGGCGGCGGCAATATCGAGATCACGGATATCGACGGGTTCCACGTGATGCTGTCGGGAGCCTATCCTACCGTAGTCGTACAGCACCGCGACACGGCCGGGATGGTGGCCGCGATATCGGATGTGCTGCGCAAGAGCAGCTGCAATATCGCCCATATGTCCGTGGACCGGAAGGGAAGGAGCGGGGAGGCCTTGACCGCCCTTGAGCTGGATTGTCCGCTGTCGCCGGAGCTGATCGGCGAGCTGGACCGTCTGGAGCACGTCAGCCATGTGCGTATGGTCGATCTCGCAAGGGAAAGCTCCGCCTGACAGGGATGGGCACCTGGACCCTTCAGATACAACAACGCCGGGTGAAGCCATCGCTATAGGCCGGAACCCCGTGCCGGATACCCATTTTGTCCTAGGAGAAGGAAGGGAAATTCATGCAGTTTCGCACCTTGGAGGAGCTGGCCGCCCAGAGCGCAGAGGGCAAGTTGACCATAGGTCAATACATGCTGGAGCAGCAGAGCCAAGAATCGGGCCGCGGACCCGAGCAGGAATTCGCTACGATGTCGGCCTATTATGGGATGATGAAGGAGGCGGTCGAACGCGGATTGACCGAGGATACGACCTCGCGCAGCGGACTTACCGGGCGTGACGCCCAGCGCGTGATGGCCTTCGGAGCGGAGCACGAATTGAACCTCGGTCAGTCGGCGGGCGAAGCCATGGCTTATGCGCTGGCGGTCTCGGAGGTGAATGCCTCGATGGGCCGGATCATCGCAACGCCGACGGCCGGCTCCTGCGGCATTATCCCCGGCGTCTTCCTCTCCTGCCAGAAGCGCTTCGGCTGGGACGACAACCATATGGTCTACGGCTTGTTCGCCGCAGGAGCCATCGGCTATGTGATCGCGAACAACTCGTTCGTCTCGGGAGCCGAGGGAGGATGCCAGGCTGAGGTCGGCTCGGCGATCGGCATGGCGGCCGGCGCCCTCACCGAGCTCCGCGGCGGCACGCCGGCCCAGGCGATGCATGCGGTGGGACTCGCCCTGAAGAATTCGCTGGGGCTGATCTGCGATCCCGTCGGCGGGTTGGTCGAAGTCCCCTGCATCGTCCGCAACGGCTTCGGGGCCGTGACGGCTCTCGCCGCGGCGGATATGGCGCTGGCCGGCGTCCGCAGCGTCATTCCGTCCGACGAGGTGATCCAGGTCATGCTGGAGGTCGGCTCCAGCATGCCGGAGAAGCACCGGGAGACGGCCGGCGGCGGGCTGGCCCAGACCCCGACGGGCAAGAAGATTATGAAAGATCTCCGCATGAAATAACGCTGCGTTACCGGATGCGGCACGGTGCGGCGTGGTGCGCAGGGAAGCCGGCATTCGCGCTCCGTGCCTTCCTCTTCATGCGACCGACCATAATTAACATGTTGAAGCGGCCTTGGTCCTGGATTCCACCGGACGGAGGCCGTTTCTTTTTGCTTATCATCTTCTCATGTTCTATTCAGTAGGAATGCTTGTTCCGCCCGTGGGCGCTCCATGGCTCCCACTATCTTCATCACAGAGTGACATGGATTATGCCGTCTTCTTGTTGATTCTCGCAACCATTCCGCTCCCCATCCATAGGACGCCATGATACAGGACCGCCAAAGAAAGGGCGGAGACGTAACCCTGCAGATGAACTCCGCCGACGGTATGGGCCGCCCCATAGATCAGCCCGCTGTCTACGAGGATCTTCACCGCTTGTTTGGCATAGCCGGGCAGGGTACGGTTCAATCCGTATCTCCACATATTGAACAAGGCCGGATGGATAATGGAATCCGCAGTCAAGAGCAGTGCGAGGAGAAGCAGAGCATAGGTGAAGAGATCCGGGGCGGTCTCCCAGGCCAGATAGCCGCCCGCCGCCCCTGCCCCTCCGAAGAAGAGGCTGTACAGGACAGCGAGTGCCGCGATGGGGATCAGGAGGAAGAGGGTCAGCAGAGGCACTAGTCCCAGCTGCACAAGGAAGGGAGGCGGCGTGTCCCCTTGCTGCGGTCCGCAGCGTTCAGGCAGCGAACCACGAGCGATATGGCCATGATCCCGCCCATGGCATATAAAAGACCATTCGACATCAATTGTATCACCCTCCTTTATACCCCTGATATTACCATAATCTATGTAAAAATAAAGAGAAATGGAAGTTGGTATTCTGACTTCATTCCCCGTTGTCTGCTCGGTCGCGGCTAGGCTTCCTGTCTATCGGACTTCCTTTTTTACCATACTATGGAACCTTTTCTTGTATTCGTCGTCCTATGGTGGAGTGAGGTGAATGAGTTGTCTTTCGAATATTTGCAGTACACGGCCGAAGGACTCGACAAGGATCAAGTGTTGACGGAACTGATGGAGACGTATGGGCAAGAGGTGTGGAAGTACGCTTACTTTCTGACGCTGCGGGCGGATGTGGCGGACGATCTGATGCAGGAGGTGTTCCTGAAGGTATATCGCCGCCTCTACACGTTCCGGGGAGAATCGGCGGTCAAAACCTGGCTGTTCTCCATCACCCGCAATGCGGCCAAGGACTACTGGAAGTCGCACTGGGTGAAACGAATCGTTCTCTTCGGCTATAAGCCGCCGGAGCAGGAGGCCAGGTCGGCCGAGGAAGAGGCGATTCGTGCCTTCGAACGCGAAGAAGTGTGGAAGGATCTCTTCGCGCTGCCGGCCCGGCACCGGGAAGTTCTGCTTCTGCACGTGCATTACGAGATGCCGCTCCAGGACATCGCAGGCCTGCTCGGCATCTCGGCAGGCACCGTCAAGTCGCGGCTGCACAGGGCAAGGGAGAGGATGAACCAGAAGATGAAGGAGGGGAATGCAAGATGACGCAGGCACCTTGGGAAAAGAAGTTGAAGGCGGACCCGCCGTTCTCCCGGGAGCGGGCACAGGAAGGCAGGCGGCGGCTCATCGGACGGCTCGCAGCCGAAGCCGAAGCCGTGCCGGGCCGAAGCGGTGCGCTGCGGAGAAGAACTTCGGCTGCCATGCTTACCGTGACGGCGGCGGCCTTCGGCACGTTCTTGGTATGGCAGATGTCCACGGGAGGAGGCGCCCTCAGGACCGCGGCCCCCGCGCCGGAAGCCGGGCAGCAGGCTCCCGCCGTGTCCATCCCCATGAAGGGGACCGTACGCTTCTCCCTTGGCGATGAAGAAGAATTCAGGAAGCGTTACGGTGAACTCATCCGCGAGAAATTCCCAGAGCTTGAGATTATCTTCAGCAAACAGAAGCCGGTGGAAGAGGGAGGAGGCGGCTACCTCCGGACTTTCGAGAGGATGGTGGACGAAGAGCTTCCGGATGTGATCGTCCTGGATTCGTTCCCTCTCTACAAGATGCTTGCGCAGCACGGCAAGCTGGCTGACCTCACCCCGTTGTTCGGACGTGACCGCTTGGAGGCTGAGACCCGCGTACCCGCCGTCATGGAAGCCTTGAAGGGGGCCGGGGGCGGCAAACTGTACGGATTGGCTCCAGCCTTCGAGGCGAAGGCGCTGTACTACAACAAGAAGCTGTTCGACGAATTCGGCATTCCCTACCCTGTGAACGGCATGACATGGGAAGAAGTGCTGGAGCTGGCCCGCAAGTTCAGCAGGGGCACGGGAGAATCCAAGATCTACGGATACAGCGAGAAGGACGCCCTGCTGTATGAGTCCGTTTTCGTGCGGCAATTGGCTCATTCTTATGGTTTGCATTATACCGATTCCGCACATACCCGGGTAACGATGGATACGCCGGAGTGGAAGAAAGTATGGCAGCTCGCCTTGGACGCTTACCGCACAGGGACGGTTCCGATGCGTGTCAGCGGGAACCCTGCTGATGGAAACGAAGTGCAGTTGGCCCCCGATTACTTCTATGAAGGGAAAGCGGCCCTCACGCTGGAATCGATAGAACTACGGGAGAGGCTGAAGGATGCGGCATTTGACTATGGGATCGTTATGGCCCCCGTCGATCCGTCTGCCCCCGCCATCCACACCACCTTGCAGCCCGGACCCATATTTGCGGTCCGCGCAGGGACTTCCAAGAGCGAACAAGCCTGGGAGATCGTCAAATACGTCAACAGCCTCGAAGCGGCCGAAGGTGCCCGTACCCAAGGACTGGGCAGGCTGACCCGAACACCGAAGCGTGTGAACATCCCTGTACCCTTCGTGAGCACGCTTGAGCGCATGGTCAACGACCAGTATGGCAGCGAACTGAGTCCGTTCTATGAGCAGACGCTGTATGACAACCGGTTTACGGTGCATAGTTACAATATGGATGACGTGCTTCCCTATCTGCCCTTCTACGCGGAATTCGAAGGCAGGTTCACGGATCGACTGAATGAGGTACTGGAAGGCAGATTAAGCGTAGAGGAAGCGCTGCGGCAGCTGCAAGCCGAAGGGGAAGCCTTCCTGGAGCCGCTGCGGTAAGCGGCGGGGCAGCCTAAGGGCTCTTGATTAGCAGCCTTCGCTGCGACAACCATTCAGATGGCCCGCAAAGACGCACGGACAAACAAATAATGTACGGGAGCCAGCCCCGGATAAGAATGGAATAAGCGCCTTGTGCGCTTTTTTCTTGCCCGTTTTTTATGTGCATAGTCCAAACTGGCTCTACACTCTCGCAGGGAAACTGCCGATAGGTAAGATATCGACTCATTACATAGAATGCCAGGGGTGTGTTTTCATTGCTGCTTGCCGTCATCGGGGCCTTGTTATTCTGGTGCCCTTACCGAACTCTCCGCTCCAAGATTCGCATGGCCTCCGTCCTGTTCCTGGCCGGATACCTCTCCTTCATCGCAGCAGCGATCGGATATTACCTCAGCGACACGTATTATGACCGGTTCAACATTCTCGGCGTGATGTTCTATCTCGTCTCCGCGCTGTACCTGTTCGGCTGTTATGCCTGGTACAACCGGTATGCCTTGACATTCGAGAGATCCTAGCAGCCAGGTTCATCCAAAAGGGAAGTCAAAGAAGAGGCCCGCATGCTGTCCGGCTCCATGGACAACATGCGGGCCTCTTGGCTGCGCGGGTTATCCTGCGGACGGCGAGCGTGGGGAAGTGCTGCGAGCCGTGGAACCTGCCGGAGCGCTTACGCCGGTTGGCGCGGACACCAGCCAGATGCCCGCGAAGACGAAGGCGCCTCCGGCCAGATGCGCCCAAGCGAAGGGCTCGTGCAGCAGGACATAAGACAGCAGGACAGTGCTGATGGGGATGCAGCCGGTGAAAACGGCTGCGGTTGCGGCGGGTACCTTGGTCACGCCCCGGAACCACAAGAGGTAGGCGAGCGCCGTAACGAAGAGGCCGTAGTACAGCAGCAGACCGAGATCCCGGGCCCCGAGCAGCGCCCAATCGAACCGGCTTGCCTCCACCAGCGAGAAGGGCAGGAACATCAGGAAAGAGAAGAATGTAACATAGGTTGTCGCCGCCAAGGAAGACACCCGGCTCGACGTCAGCTTGCGTAGAACGGTGAGCGCTGCTTCCCCGAGCACAGCCGACAGAATCAGCAGAAGGCCGAAGACGGAGGGAGGTGCTTGAACGGCCGGTCCTATGGCGAACCAGCCGGCAGCCCCGATACAGAGGACGCCCGCGACCGAGCAGAGGATGCCGGCCCCGAGCCGGACGGTGATGGCTTCCTTCAAGAGCAGGAACGAGAGCACGGCGACGGCAGCGGGGGTGAAGCTCGTCAGGATGCCGGCTTCGGCGGCCGATACCGTCTTGAGGCCGTACAGCATCAGCACACGGAAGAGGAACATGCCGAGAAAGGACTGCAACAGCAGGAACAGCACATCTTTTTTATCCAGCCGGAGCTCCTGTCTGCACTTCCGCCATGCGAGAGGAACCAGCAGGAGCAGAGCTATGGCAAGGGTTGCCGCCTGGGACAAGAATACGGGCATGTGCATCGTGGCGATCTTGCCGGCCACGACCGAGCTTCCCACGAGAACCGACGCACCGGCGAGCTCCCAATAAGCGGTGTTTCGAGCAGCGATCATTTCAAGCCTCTCCTTACTATAGGTATTGGTGTATACTGTACCAGATTGGAAGCGGCTCACTGTAGTGCCATTCCGGGGCCGAATCAGCAGTACCACTTCAGCAATACGAATTCAACATTACTATTTCAACATTACTATTTCAGCAGTACCACGATCCGTGGGAGGGAGATATCCATGTGGTTTACGATCGACCGGCAGAGTAAAGTGCCGATGTTCCGGCAGGTGTTCGAAGCCTGCCGGGGGGCCATCTTATCCGGAGCGCTGGCGGCAGGTTGCAAGCTTCCCTCGACGAGGGAGCTATCTGCGGAACTCCATGTCTCGCGCAACGTCATCCTGGAGGCCTACGAGCTCTTGATGGCCGAAGGCTATATCGAGGGCCGCTCCGGTGCGGGAACCTATGTAGCCGAGGGAACCCGGCTGCCCGGATACAAGACACCGCCGCAGTCCGGACCGCCGGTGGAGAGCCCGGTTATGCTGAGGGCCGAGAGGGCGGGGGCTATCTCGTTCCGGACGGGGGCGCCTGCGCTCGACCAGTTGCCGCTCAAAGCGTGGGCTTCCGCCCTGCAGAGCGTGTGCCTGGAGGCGGCGCCTGCGGAACTTGGTTACGGCGATCCGGCCGGAAGCCCCGAGCTTCGCTCTGTCTTGGCAGAGCATCTGTGGAAGTCGCGGGGCGTCCTCTGCCATCCGGATCATATCGTGATTACGAACGGGGCGCTGCAGGCGCTCCAGATCGTCGTGAAGGTGCTGGTGGCCGGCGGGGACGAAGTGTTCGTGGAGAGTCCAAGCAATGAAGATCTGAAGCTCGTGCTGACTTCCACGGGAGCGGAGCTCCGGGAGATCCCGGTTGACGATGCCGGTCTCCTCACGGATCATCTCCCGGCAGGCGGAAGTCCGAAGCTGGTCTATGTCACGCCGTCCCACCAATTCCCGCTCGGCGGCATACTGCCGATCCAGCGGCGCATTGCCCTCATGGAATATGCGCGCAGGTGCGGCGGCTACCTTGTGGAAGACGATTACGACAGCGAATTCCGCTATGATGGGCCTCCCCTTCAATCGCTGCAAAGTCTGTGCCCCGAGCGGGTTATCTATGTGGGCACCTTCAGCAAGACGCTGTTCCCTGCCCTGCGGGTCGGATACATGGTTCTGCCGGGGCCGCTGGTGGAGCCCTGCAGGAAGCTCAAGCGGCTGGCCGATTACCAGACGCCGATCATCGAACAGCTGGCGCTGGTTCGGTTTATGTCCGAAGGCCATCTTACGGCCCATGTGCACCGGATGAAGAAGCTGTACCGCCAGCGCCGGGACGCTTTGCTGGAAGCCTTAGCCAGGCATATGGGGCGCGGTTACCGGATCTGCGGGCGTCCGGCCGGGATGCATCTGGTCGTGGAATTCGCCGCCCCCCTCCCGGAAGACTGGGAGCGCAGGCTGACCGGTGCGCAGGTGCAAGCGGCTGCGCTGCCCGGCAGGCGGCTGCTACTCGGGTACGGCCATCTCTCCGGGGAGGAGATAGAGGAGGGCATCCGGCGGATCGGCAGAGCCCTGGGCTGACGGAGAGAGAATCGCCCCGCCGCTGGCCCAATACGACCATTTATACAGCTATAAGCCGGGCGGGGAAACGGAACTGCTTATGAATAACCGCTACTTTCATTTTTCCAACCCGTTTACGGACGGACAGCGGTATCTGTATCAATATATGTATAGCCACGAGTCCACTTTAGTGCTGCAGGAAGGTGATCAGAAGACGACACTCGTCGGTTTCACTCCAGACCAACTCGAGAGCTATGCGTTGAATAACGGGTGGGTCGCCTACCGCAAACCCGTGAACAACATCCATCAGCTGTTCCTTCGCAGCCCGCAGGGGGAGGAAACCCGGCTAACCTACTACAATGAGGCTGCCTCGCTGTACTATCTGGATCAGGATGGGACGGTCTATTATTCCTATAAGAATCAACTGTACATGCACCGCCCTGCAGGCGGGGAGGATCTTCTTCTGGGGGGCGTTCCCGGCAAAGGGGTCATCCGCAAAGGCGACCGCTGGTACAAGATTGCCGGCGGCAAAGTGTACCGATACGATTTGGAGCAGGCTTCAGACCATATAGCTCCCGTGTGGCCTTCTACGGCTTCGCTGAGTGTGAGCGGCGTGACCTACCGTTCCGCTGTGCTTGAGTGGCAGCCGGCTGACGACAACGAAGGCGTGACATTCTACGACATATATCAAAATGGTACTCTAAGGAGCAGCGTATCCGGCAGCGTGTACACTTATACGACGCAGAGCTTGGTCCCTGAGGCAACCTACCGGTTCTCCGTCCGCGCACGGGACGCGGCAGGGAATATCAGCAACGGGAACCCGAAAGTGACGGTCACCACGCCGAAGGAACCACCTGCCGACACCGAGGGGCCGGTCTGGCCCGCGGGAGAGGTGCTGAGCGTCTCGGATGTTACCTACAGCAGTGCGGTGCTTGCTTGGCAGCAGGCATCGGACGACACGGCTGTGAGCGAGTACCGTTTGTACCAGGACCGGGAGCTGCTCGCCACCGTGACCGGGACCACGTACAAGGTGACCGGGCTGAATCCGTCGAGCCGTTATAGCTTCCACCTGATCGCCCTGGATCCATTGGGCCATGCAAGCCAGCCAAGTCCTGCTCTTACGGTGACCACCGCCGTCTATTCACAGGAACCGGGCGCAGCGCTGCTCTCTCTCGAAGCGAAGCCGGGCTTCTACGAAGTCGGCTCGACGGTGGAAGTGTACGTGCGGGCCAAGTCGGCAGAGGATCTCTACGGATTCCTGCTCCAAGTAGGCTATGACCGCACGAAGCTGCGTCTCAACCAGATCCTGCTCAGCAAGGAGTTCGGCGTGGAGGGCGAGAGCGCCGTCTTCGGCAAGAACACGTCGGGCCCGGGCCGCGCGGCCATTACAGGCAGTCTGCTCGGAGACGCGCCGGGACGCACCGGCGATGTGAAGACGGTCGTGCTGAGGTTCACGCTCACGGCTAAGGGAAGCGCCGATATCGTGCTGAACCCGGGAACAAGCCTGGCGGACAGCAGCGGCAGGGAAGCGTGGTTGACCGGGCCGGTGAGACTGACGCTGACGGCAGGGAGCGCCGACCTGGACGGAGACGGGCGCATCGGGCTCAGCGACCTCGTGTTGATCTCCAGGCACAGCGGTACCTCGGACGGGGAACCGGGCTTCGACGCCCGCTTCGATATCAACGGCGACCGCACCGTGGACCGTCTGGATGTGCAGTACGTCGCCGATAAAGTGGCGGGAAGCCAGGCGTAAGCAGGCACAGACTTTACTCATCCCCTTCCATTCGAAGCAGGGCCGAACTTCCGGGTTCGATCCATGCTTCGGGCGGGAGGGGATTTTTGTGTACATGACGATTCATCCATGGGCCTATATGCCGCCGCCTGCGAAGGGGCTTTGAAATTAAGAAAAACTTTAAGTTTGGCCCACTTCTTTTTAAACGGTTTTCCTTATCATTTCACAAGGAACGGGTAGGGAGGAAACGGAGATGAAGAAGTGGTTTTGGGGGCTTGCCGTCATCCTTTTGCTGGCAGGTTATGGAGCCGTTGTACAGAAACCGTGGGCCGCAACCGATGAACTCAGCAAAGCGGAGGACGACCAAACTCAAGAGGGGACCCCTCCAAGGAACGGCCGGACGATAAAAGTAGGAAAAAAACAGGTATACCAAGGGAATCTCCTATTGGTAAATAAAGAGTATCCGGTGCACCAAGAGGGTGTGAAATCCGATGTGGTCAACCTGTCTCAGCGTAAAGCATTGGTGAAGGGATACGGTTTGCTGGATAACACGATCCGTTTGTCGCAAAGTGTAGCGCAACCCTTTTCGGAGATGGTCGATGCCGCTGCCCGGGAGGGGGTTCGTCATTTTGTAATCAACAGCGGTTACCGGGATGCCGAAGAACAGGACCGCCTTTATCGGCAAATGGGGGCCGATTATGCTTTGCCCGCGGGGTACAGCGAACACAACTTAGGCCTATCGCTGGATATCGGATCGACCCAAATGGAGATGAATCGTGCGCCCGAAGGAAAGTGGCTGGCACGCAACGCTTGGGCCTACGGGTTTATTTTACGTTACCCCAAGGACAAAACGGAGATTACAGGCATTCAGTACGAACCGTGGCATTTTCGCTATGTCGGTTTGCCGCACAGTGCGATCATGCAGGAGAACGATTTTACGTTGGAACAATACTTGGATTTCCTGAAAGCACAGAAGAGGATATCGGCGACAATAGAAGGTAAATCATACGAGATCGCTTATTATCCGGTTGCCGGAAATACGGCCATTCAAGTGCCGGCCGGCCGCAGGTACGAACTATCGGGAAACAACATGGATGGCGTCATTGTAACGGTGTTTCCATAACGGGATTTTTTGTATCCAGGAGCCTGAAACCTTGTACAATAGAATCAGCCACTTCATGCAGAGGAGAGATACGATGAAGCGTATCACGATTTTAGTAGCGGATGACGAGAAGGAAATCGCCGATCTTATCGGCCTGCATTTAACCAAAGAGGGTTATCATGTCATGAAAGCATCGGACGGACAGGAAGCGATTCAGGCCGTTCAGACGAATTCTATCGATTTGGCCATACTGGATATTATGATGCCCAAACTGGACGGCTATGAAGTGACCCGGCAAATCCGGGAATCGAATCACATGCCTATTATTTTTTTGAGCGCCAAAACATCCGATCTGGATAAGATCGCGGGGCTGGTGAGGGGCGCAGACGATTATATGACCAAACCGTTCAACCCCATGGAATTGATCGCCCGCGTGAATGCGCAGCTGCGGCGTTCCCTGCTGTCCAGTCCTTTGTCGTCCGACAACAGGCCTGTACTGGAAGCGGGCGGCCTCGCGATTTTCCCCGATCAGCGCACCGTCACCTTATACGGCGAACCGGTTGAGCTGACCCCCAAGGAGTTCGATATTTTGTATCTGCTGGCCAGCTATCCCAAGAAGGTGTTCAGCGCTGAGAATATTTTTCACCAGGTATGGGGCGAAGACTACTATGAAGGCGGCAATACGGTCATGGTGCATATTCGGAAGCTCAGGAAGAAGCTGGAAGAAGATGACCGTAAAAACAAGCTGATTAAAACCGTATGGGGAGTGGGATATACATTCAATGGCTAGCATGGTAAGAAGCTTCCGGTCCAGAATGCTTGTCATCATGGGGCTGAGCATGCTGCTCTCGGGCCTCATTACGTTTTTGCTCTATAAAGTGCTTCAGCTTTATTATCGTACGTTTGTGAAGTTTGAGGATCCGCTGGCTTATGTCCGTCTGTTCATCAATATTGTCGGGGATATTAACTTCTTTTTGCTCTTTTTTATCCCGCTGGCGGCGTTGTTCTTCTTTATTCTTACGAAGCCCTATGCCACCTATTTCAATGAAATTTCGGGGGGAATTCGTCATCTCGCCAATGGCGACTTCAAGCAGCGCGTATCCATTTCATCCGGAGACGAATTCGAGGATATTGCGACAGACATTAATCTGGCGGGCGAAAAATTGCAGCAAGCCGTTGCCAGAGGAGACTTTGCGGAGAGCAGCAAGGATCAGCTGGTCTTGAATTTGGCTCATGATTTGCGTACGCCGCTGACTTCCGTTATAGGGTATTTGGACTTTATTCTGAACGACGAACAGCTGACCCAAGAGCAAGTCAGACAGTATGCGATGATTGCTTACCAGAAGTCCCAGCGTC
Organism: Paenibacillus caseinilyticus; assembly: GCF_027533645.1. GTDB lineage: Bacteria > Bacillota > Bacilli > Paenibacillales > NBRC-103111 > Paenibacillus_G > Paenibacillus_G caseinilyticus. The sequence continues at coordinate 99,037 of NZ_JAQAGY010000007.1, read as the reverse complement.
TGGGCAAGCTTGTCGACGAGCTCTTCGAAATCGTCCGAATGAATTATGGCATGCTTGCCTTCGAAAAAAAACCAATCGATCTAAGCGAGCTGCTGATCCAGCTGGGCGAAGAAATGTACCCTATCTTTGAGAAGCATCAGTCGACGGCCCGATTGAACGTGATTCCGGGTCTGCTCGTGTCCGGTGACGGGGATCTGCTCGCCCGCGTCTTTGAGAATCTGTTGACCAATGCGGTCCGCTATGGCAAAGACGGCCTGTTCATCGATATGAATGCTTATCCGGATGGGGATGCGGTTGTGGTTCAAGTCATCAATTATGGAGATCCTATACAGCCCGAGGAGCTGCCGCATATCTTTGATATGTTCTATACCGGCGACAAGGCACGCACGCATCAAGAGGGTGGCACGGGTCTTGGGCTTTTCATTACGAAGAATATAGTGATGAAGCATGAAGGAACGGTTACAGCCCACAGCAGCTTGAGGCATACAGTCTTTGAAGTGCGATTGCCCCATTTTCAGGTATCTCATGATCCTCCTTCCGATAACGTTCAAGCGAAGAGTTAAGAGAAATTTTAAGTTTACCCTACTTCTTATTAAACCGTTTTTTCTATCCTATGAATGGAAGGGGTGGAAATACGGGGGATGAGGAAGGAGGGTATTTTTGTTTGTCTTCCTTGACCGCCAGGCCATGACTATGAACAGAAAGCAGGGATGATCCGATGGGCAGACGCCTTCAGACGGAAACGGTGAACAGCAGGAACGCCGCGGTGCGGGTGCAGTTAGGCGGTGATGGTCAAGCGGCGATTGCCGCTTCGTGAAGAAGCTGGGAAGGAAGATGCTGAGGGACCGGAGCGATGCAGCGGCGGCTCTGCTGTTTCTTGCACCGAGCGGGATCGGCTTTGGGGTGTTCTACCTGATTCCGTTCGCCATGGTTGTCTATTACTCCTTCATGAATAGCCCGGCCGACAGCGAGTTCGTTGGAATGACGAATTACCGCGAGCTGCTGGCGAGCGGCTCCTTTCGTCAAGCGGCATCCAATACGTTCTATTTTACGGTGGTCGGCGTTCCGGTCTTGGCAGGGCTTTCTTTAGGACTGGCGATGGGGCTGAACCGGAATCTGTTCTGGCGCAGCGGGCTGAGGACGGCTTACGTGCTGCCGCTGGTCGTTCCTGTAGCCTCGATTGTGCTCATCTGGCAGATTCTGCTCGATTGGAACGGCTCGCTGAACGCGTGGCTCAGTGATTTCGGATTCGCCCGTGTGGATTGGATGAAGACCGAGGGAGCCCGGTATGTGGTGATCGGCGTTTATTTATGGAAAAACACGGGCTACAGCATGATTTTATTTTTGGCGGGACTTCAGCAAATTCCAAAGGACTATTACGAAACCGCACATATGGAAGGCGCCGGACGCTTCAGGCAGTTCCGCAGCATTACGCTTGTTTATTTAACGCCGACGCTGTTTTTTGTCGTCATCATGTCGGTCGTTAACTCGTTTAAAGTATTCCGCGAAACGTATTTGATCGCAGGCGATTATCCGCATGACAGCATCTATATGCTGCAGCACTATATGAACAATATGTTCATGTCGCTCGATATTCAGAAACTGACCGCGGCGGCGGCGATGATGGCGGGGGGCATTCTGCTTGTGGTTCTCGGGCTGTTTGCACTCGAACGCCGCTTCCGGCGGTTCATGGAATAGCGGAAGGAGGGAGCCGGTTGCAATATTCAGGCGTGTGGCAAAAGTGGACGATCACGATCATCATGGCCGTCATCGCGGCGGTGCTGCTATTGCCGATCCTGATTACTTTCACCAATTCGCTCATGACGGAGAAGGAAATTGAGATTAACTATGGGCTGATCGGGCAGATGAACGAAGCCGCTGCAGGGGATACGAACCGGTTCGTGAATATCAAGCTGCTGCCGGATCAGGTATCGCTGGAGCAGTATACGGGGCTGCTTGTACTGAGCTCCACCTACCTCCGGATGTTCTGGAACTCCGTATTCCTGGTGGTGCCGATCATCGCAGGACAGACGCTCGTGAGCGCGCTGGCGGCGTATGCCTTCTCTAAGCTGCAGTTTCGGGGGCGGGACGCGTTGTTTCTCGTCTATGTCTTGACGATGCTCATGCCGTTCCAAGTGACGCTGGTGCCGAATTATATGATGGCCGATCTGCTGGGGCTGCTGAACTGTCCGTCTGCGGTCATATGGCCCGGGGTGTTCGCGGCATTCGGCGTTTTTATGCTCAGGCAGTTCGCCCTGCCTATTCCATCATCCTATATCGAAGCAGCCCAGATGGATGGTGCGGGACATGTCAGGATATTCTGTACCGTCATTGTCCCGATGATGAAGCCGGGGCTGGCCGCCCTCGTCGTCCTGCTGTTCGCCGACTATTGGAACATGGTGGAGCAGCCGCTAATTTTCCTGGACGATCCGTTCAAGCAGCCGCTGTCCGTTTATTTATCGAGAGTGAACCAAGGAGAACGGGGGATTGCTTTCGCTGCATCGATGCTCTATATGACCCCCATGGTACTGTTGTTTTTGTATGCGGAAACTTACTTCATCGAAGGCATCCAGCTGTCAGGCATCAAGGGATAGATAGGTTTGAGAGAGGAGGCAGGGGACGCGGGCATGGGACCGAACGGAGAGCCTGAACAGCGCAGCCGCCAAAGAACAATCAAAACGGTCTTCGGCATGTTTATGGGGCTGCTGGGGGTGTTGACATTATTCGGCAACACCCTTCAGTCGTTGACTTTGCCGAAGGCGACAACGGAAAAACCGGCTCAGGGAAGTCTGTCCCATACGCTGGAAGGAAGCGGGATCCTGAAGCCGATAGCGGAGGCCCAATTAACGAATCCTGCCGGCTGGAAGGTCAAAGCGGTTGGGGTGAAAGAAGGGGACCGGGTGAAGAAAGGGCAGCTTCTGATCGCTTATGACAGCTCCTCCGCCGAACGGGAACTGCAAGATGAAACGGCGCAAGGGGAAAAACTAAAAATCGATCTGCAAAGTATGCAGGACCGTTTCATCGGGTCGGCACAGGAAGGGGATGAACTAAAGAAGCGGAGCGCCAGCCGCGATATCGAAAAAAGCAAAATCGATTTGGACATTCAAAATCGCAAAATCAAGCATTTGGCAGACCGTCTGTCGAATCAAAAGGAACTCACCGCTCCGTTCGATGGAGTCGTTACGAAAGTAAATGCAGTCGCAGGATTGGCTTCCATAGTTGAACCGGACATTGTAATCGCCAACGAAAGCCGGGGGTACCGGTTCGAATTCGTGGCCGGCGCGCCGTTGTTGACCGCCCTGGGCATTGTACCGGATGACAAGATACAGGTCGAAGTCCAGACCGCAGAGGATCGGCAGACGAGAATCCTGGACGGCACCATCGCCGAATTTGCGGACGCAGCGCCGCGCACGGACAACGCGCCAGGCCAAGCGGGCGATACCGCCGCAGTGACCGCACAAAAAGCAGTGCGCGTGAACGTAGCGGGTTCCGGGCTGAAAGGAGGTGAGCAAGCCCATGCCACCATCGCCAAACCCTCGCGGCTGGAAGGTCATCTGATTTCGAACGAGGCCGTCCATCAGGATCGCGATGGCGTATTCATCTATAAAGTGGAAGAGCATAAGGGCGCTCTCGGCAATGTCTTTATCGCACGAAAGGTGCGGATTCCCTCCGCGGAAACCAACGGTAAAGAAACGGTGGTCCCAGCGGAAAGCTTGTATGAGAACGAACGGGTTATTCTGGCAAGCAGCGAGCCTCTGCAGGATGGCAGCCGGGTACGGCTGCAGTAGTTACTCACGAATATCAATCATTCGATAGAAGAGAGGAAATCATACGATGAAACAAAAGTTAGGGCTTGTATTCACCAGCATTCTGCTGACGGTGACAACCGCATGCCAAGCTGGAGGCAGCGGAGAGGCGGCAAGTAAGGAAAAGCCGAAATCGAAAGAAGGAAAGACGGTTGTTACCTTATCTCTAAAAACGCCGAAGCCCTACTATGAAGCGGCTGTGAAGAAATTCAAGGAGCAGCATCCGGATATCGACCTGCAAATCCAAAGCTTCAAGCAGCCGGGAGAAAAATGGGGCGCAGGCGATCTCGAAAAATATGTAAAGACGACGAACACGGCATTGCTGTCGGGCAAAGGCGCAGATCTGATCGAAGTGACCGACCTGCCTGTCGCCAAAAATGTGAATAAGGAGCTTCTGCTGGATATGAACCCGATGCTGGAACAGGACCAGACGTTGAATAAGAGCCAGTTGCAAACGAACGTTCTCAACGCTTTGAGGGTCAATGGCGCCTTGTATTCGATGCCTGCCGGTTTCTTCCTGAGAGCATTCGTAGGAGATGGGGATGCTCTGAAGAGGGCGGATGCGAAATTCGACGACAAAAGCTGGAACTGGAAGCAGTTCGAAGTGACAGCCAGACAGCTCGTGCAGAAGACAGCGAGCGGTAAGGACCGTCTCTATGCCTTGGAGAATGACCCGCCTGAAGTCATTCTCCAGGAATGGGTAGTGGACAGCTATGGAGAGTTCGTCGACCGCGCGACCCGGAAGGCCAAATTCGATACACCCCCGTTCGCGGACATGCTGCGGCAAATCAAAAAAATGTACGATGATAAAATCATGACTGCCGAACCGGCGGACAACGGGAAGCACCTGTTCCACTCCGCGCGGTTGTTCTCGCCTGCCGATTGGATAGAGGAAACCTATGGGCAGTTCTCGAACCCGAAGCTGCTGCAAAAACCGCATCCGGAAGGGAAATCCGGCGGGATCCGGATCCTTCCCTCTGCTGAGCTCGCGATACAAGCCCAATCTGCGGTCAAAGAGGAAGCTTGGAAGTTTGTGGCCTTCTTGCTATCGGAAGAAGCGCAGTCGCTTCCAGACAGGGAAGGCTTCTCGCTTCTTACCTCTGTGAACGAGAAGAAACTCGGCGAGATTCAGAGCCAAGTCAAAAGCGGAACGTATAAGCTTGCGTCGGGAAAAGCGGTTCAGGTACCCGATGAAGATTTTGTCCAATTCAAACAGTTCCTTCAGTCGGCCGATCGGTATGAAGAGCTGGATATTAAAGTGCTGTCCATCGTGTATGAGGAGTCCGAAGCGTTCTTCAGCGGCCAGAAGTCCGCGGAGGAAGTCGCGAAGCTGATCCAGAACCGGACGACGACCTACTTGAATGAATAGATGAAGGCCGTTATCGTTGAGAAGCCTGCCATCATCAAGCATTTATTCGGTTGGCTGTATGCCAGAGCCCAATACAGCAAGAAGCCTGCCGCTCCGGCCGCCGGGTTGGCCCGGACGCCCAAAGCAGCAGACGGTTGTATCCGTGACAGTGCTTCGAAGCAGCCCTTAACGGACCGGCTTGCCGGCACCTGCGTAGGTCGATACGATGTTCGGAACATGGGCTGTCGCATCGGCCTTGAACGAATAGTACGATGTCGGCGCCCAGCCTACATCGGTGCCCACCTGCGGCGACGAAGCGGTAGCGATGTTGATGGACTGCTCGGTGGAGCTGCCGTAGGCTTTGTAGATCGTGCCGGTGTCATACAGCTTGCCCTTCACGGACTCGCTTCCGGAATAGCCGGCGAGCTTCGACGTGGCTGTATCGACATTGATGTAGTTGTTCTGGGAGTATACCTTGGCGGAGTAGCCGATGCCGTAGACCTGATCCGCATGCCCTGTATAGTAGTTGTTATAGACGTGAACCATCCCGTAGCGCACCCGCGGGCTTCTCTGCTTGGAGTTCGAGAAATAATTGTGGTGGTACGTCAGCTTCAGCTTGCCGTCATCCGAGGTCGTGCTGTCGCTGGAGCCGATCAGGGACGTTTTGTAATGATCCTGGAACATGTTATAGGAGATCGTGACGAAGTTGGAGCCGTTCTTTGCATCGAGCAGGCCGTCGTGGCGGACAAAGGGTTTCAGCTCGCCGGTCTTGGAGTTCTTGAGGATCATCCCCGAGTTCGTATCCGTCACTTTATCCGCGAACGTGCAATGATCGATCCAGATGTTCGTTGCGCCGTCCAGCGTCATGCTGTCATAAGCGGAGTTCCAGTTGCCCCCGCTGTCGGACGGGTCCCACTGCGGGAAGAAGTCCAGCGCATCCTGGAATTGGATGTTCCGGATAATAACATTATTCGAGCTCTTCAGGTACAGGCTGCCGCCCTTAATGATCGAGGTGCTGGACTCGCCGATGATCGTTTTGTTCGAGCCGACGCTGATGACAACCTGGCTCTTCTGCTTGGCCGCCGCCGCCGCCCGGGCGGTTTCCTGCGTGCTGATCACGGCCGAGTCGTTATTATAATAAGCATTCTGGTAGGTGGCCAGGCTGTAGCCCGTGCCGGAGGCGTATGTAGATTCCGTATTGCCGGCGTTCAGGTCAATGGTTCCCCGCACGAGGATCACTGCTTTGGTCGTGCCGGCTACCGCTGTTTTGAGCTGGTCGCGTGTCGTGACCACCGTCACAGGGGTCGCTGTGGAGGACGTAGACTTGCCGCCGTTCAGCGTGAATGCCGTCGTGCCGGAGCCCGTACGGGATCCCCATCCGTCACTGACGCCGAGCTGCGAATCCGCATACGGGGTTGCCGCCTGCGCTGCAGGCATCACGAAGAGGACGGAGGAGAGTACCGAGATGGCGGTGAAGGAGGTCCATAGGCGTTTCATTGTGCTGGAAGTTGTCATTAACATCGTTCCTTTCGGCAGTGGAATGGTTGCGGGTCTGGTCGCCCGTCTGTGACTGAACCTAAGCTGTCGGGAAACCCTTGTCGTCAGGCTTCAGGAATCACTTCCTTTCATGGAGGCCTGAGTTGAGGCATGCTTGCGATAGACCCGTACGGCTGGAACACCCGATCTATGTTGTTCCAAGTGTGCCGGATACGTCCAATGTAAGCGGTATCTAGAATGGCCGTCAATAAGCCTGACATGTGATTGCGGTCACTTCGTCCACGCAGAAGAGGATTGGCCTAACGCTGGTTAAATCCGGCATAGTGGAGTTGAATACAGCATATCGACCGGGACTACCGGCTGTCTGTGAAGTTGAATAGGGAGTATACGGGCCCTGTAATGTAAAAATCCTCATCCCTTTCAAAGGGACGAGGATTCTTGGGGTAGAGCGGACTCGCGCACGTGCAGCACATCGCTGATCGGCGGGCGTCCGAACAGGCGGGCATATTCCCGGCTGAACTGGGAAGGGCTCTCGTAGCCGACGCGGAATCCCGCCTCGGCGGCATCCAGACGCTCCGTAAGCAGCAGCCGGCGAGCTTCCTGCAGCCGGATCGCTTTCTGATACTGCAGAGGACTCAATGCCGTGACCTTCTTGAAATGCTTGAACAAGGCAGAGGGGCTCAGACTGACTTCCTTCGCCAGTTCTTCCATATGCAGCGCCTTGGAATAATCGCGGTGAAGGAGCTGGATGGCCTTGGAGATGCTGTGCGCATGGCTGCCGATAACCGCGAACTGCCGGATGAGCGCGCCCTGCTCGCCCTGCAGTACCCGGTACAGCACTTCACGGACGAAGAGCGGCGCAAGGGTGGGAATATCCGCGGGAGCGTGCAGGAGCCTAACAAGACGGAGTACGGCATCCAGCAGCGAAGCGGTGGGACGGTTCAACGCTATGCCGCGTAGGCTGTCCGTTCTGCTGGTGCCTGGGACACCTGCGTCCTTGACGATGTCCACGATGACATCTGCACGAAAATCCAATTGAAGGCTCAAGTAGGGGAGCTGCGCTGAGGCTTCAGCAACCTTCCCGATAATGGGAAGGTGAACGGAAGTGACGAGATAGGCTGCCGGATCGTACCGGTACAGCTCCTCTCCCAGCGCGGCCGTCTTGGAGCCCTGCGCGACCATGCAGAGAGAAGGGGCATAGACCGCAGGCATCGGCTCCGATACCTGAGAGGCGCGCATGAATCGAAGACCGGGCACTGCTGTCTCGTGCAGGCCCTCCGACGGAGTATGACGCTGAATCCTCAGAACCAGCTCTTGCTGGTAAGGGGAGAGGTCAGCGGAAGTATCGATGGGGTTCATGGTTCGCGCTCCTTTGTTAGAGCAAGGATAATAATCCCATTGTACTGAATCCGAAGAGGATCAGGCAAGGAGCGAACAGGAACAGTCTACCGGGTTCCTTCGAGCATTCCCTATACTGTAATTAGAGGCCGGCAGACGAACAACGGTCAATAGGAATAAGAAAGCAGGGATGATCACTATGCCTAATCTACAAGGAAAAACCGCTATTGTTACAGGATCCTCGAGAGGGATCGGACGGACGATCGCCGAGCAGCTCGCCGGGCTGGGGGCCCGGGTGGTCATCAATTATGCGAACAGTCCTCACAAGGCGGCGGAGGTGGTTCAGGCCATCAAGCACAACGGCGGGGAAGCCGCAGCCGTTCAGGCGGATCTCAGCAGGCCCGCCGAGGTGGAAGCCTTGTTCGCCGCAGCGCTGGAGCATTTTGGCCAAGTGGATATCCTCGTCAATAATGCTGGTATGCTGAAGATTCAACCCCTTCAGGAGGTGACGGAGGAGGATTTTGACAAGCAGTTTCTGCTGAATGCCAAAGGGACGTTTTTTGCGTGCCAGCAGGCGATGAAGCATATGGAGGAGAGGGGGAGAATTATTAACTTTTCCACCTCAGTCACGGGGCACATGTTCCCTGACTACAGCGTGTATGCGGGGACCAAAGGAGCGGTCGAGCAGTTCACCCGCCAGCTGGCCAAGGAATTCGCCGTCAAGCAGATCACAATCAATGCGGTGGCTCCGGGTCCGGTGAACACCGAGCTGTTCTTGGAAGGCAAGACGGAGGTGCAGATCGAGGGGCTGAAGAGGTCCATTGCCCTCGGCAGGATCGGTGAACCGGAGGATATTGCGAATGTGATCGAATTCCTCGTAAGCGAACAATCGCAATGGATCACAGGCCAAACGATCCGGGTTAATGGCGGGTTGATTTAAAGTCCTGCATAAGAGGAAGAGAACGGGGAAGATCCATTCGGGAGCGCTCGCAAGCCGGTATCCCATGGGGTACCGGCTTGTGCTGCGGTCAGGGCGCTTAGAAGTCAAGGGAACACCCATTTGTATCGCCCCTTCAGAGGCACTGGCGCCCCTGCTCCTAAGGCAGGCACTTGGATTCCGGGTCCGGGCACTCCTCCATTTATAAGAAGTCACCATACTGTTAAGCAAAAACTTACATAAGTGTTAGAAAATTGAATAGGGTCGAAATTATAATAAGCATGACTCCATGAGCGGGAGTGGCTGGACTTTGAGGGAGCTGTTACGAGAGAGGGAGGTGAGCGGCTGGTAACCCGGTTGTCATCAAGACCCCCAAAGCGGGGGGCGGGATGTAACGCAGAGGATGAAAGGAGAGAGGCATTATAATGGGAGGAATCGGAATGGGAAGAATCGGAATGAAACGAAAGGTGTTCAACGGATGGGTGGCACTGAACCTGCTGGCGGGCATACCTCTGGCGGCAGCTGTATCGGCGGCCGATGCGGGAACCTCCATCATCTACGAAGCCGAGGATGGCGTTCTATCGGGTACGACGGTCGGCACGGCGTCGCTGGGCTATTCCGGGACCGGGTATGTCACAAGCTTCGACGATGCAGCCGATTCGCTTACCTTCACCGTGAACGTGCCCGTACAAGGGCTCTATCAGATCAATCTGGGCTATAACGGGCCCTATGGAGACAAGCGTACGAATCTTATCGTGAACGGTCAGCCTGCCGGAGAGATCGCTTTGAACAGCACCACGGGCTTCAAGGAAATCACAGCCACCAAGGCGCTGCTGAACGCAGGAGCCAACACGATCCGCATTGACCGCGGCTGGGGATGGTTCGAGATCGACTATCTCAAGGTGGGGCCTGCACCGGCTCCCGCTCCGCATCAGATCACCAAAGCACTGGTGGACCCGCTCGTAACGCCGGAAGCCAAGTCGCTCATGAGCTTCCTCGTGGACACGTATGGCAGCAAGATGCTCTCGGGGCAGCAGGGTTACAATAACGTGAGCTGGCTCGAGACGAATGTCGGCAAAAAGCCGGCGCTCGTCGGATTCGATCTCATCGAATACTCGCCCTCCCGCGTCGAGCATGGCTCTACATCGACGGAAACGGAAAAAGCAATCGAGTGGGACCGCCAAGGCGGCGCGGTCACCTTCGCATGGCACTGGAACGCGCCGACGGGGCTCATTGACCAGCCGGGCAAGGAGTGGTGGCGTGGCTTCTATACCGACTCTACGACCTTCGATATTGCTTATACGATGAGCCATCCTGAATCCCAGGAATACAAGCTGATCCTGCGGGACATTGACGCCATTGCCGTGCAGCTGAAGAAGCTGCAGGACGCGAAGGTCCCGGTGTTGTTCCGTCCTCTCCACGAGGCGGAAGGCGGATGGTTCTGGTGGGGCGCCAAAGGGGCGGAGCCCTGCAAGGCCCTCTACCGGCTGCTCTATGAGCGGCTCACCGGCGTCCACAACCTGCACAATCTCATCTGGGTATGGAACTCCATCTCACCGCAGTGGTATCCCGGCGACGATGTGGTCGATGTCGTCAGCTTCGACTCCTACCCGGCGGCAGGGGATTACAGTCCCCAGGTGAGCCAGTACGACCAGCTGGTCGCTCTTAGCAAGAACCGCAAGCTGATCGCGATGACGGAGAACGGCTCTATCCCCGATCCGGATCTCATGGACATCTACCATACCGACTGGAGCTGGTTCTGCACGTGGGAAGGCAGCTTCCTGACCGACGGCAATACCAATTCGCTCGCGCATCTCAAGGAGGTCTATAACCACGCGAATGTGCTGACCCTCGATGAGCTGCCGAATCTCAAAACCTACGGGAGCGGAAACGGAGGCGGGGTGGTCGTTCCGGCGGTTCCGGCGGGGCTCAAAGCCGTCCCGGGCGACAAGCAGGCCGTGCTATCCTGGAGCGCTTCGGCTGGCGCAGCGAGTTATACGGTGAAGCGTGCGGCGGCCAGTGGCGGACCGTACACGACCGTGGCCGCCGGGGTGACGGGCACGGGTTACACGGATACGGGCCTGACGAATGGCACGGCATATTACTACGTGGTTAGCGCGGTGAACAGCGCGGGAGAGAGTGCGGACTCCGCGCAGGTGAGCGCCCTTCCGGCAGCCGCCCCAACGACGCCGGCCGGCACGTTGAAGGTTCAATACCGTGCAGGGAACACGAACGCCGCCGACAACACGATCTCCCCGCATTTTACGATCAAGAACACCGGGACGGCCGCCGTCAAGCTCAGCGACCTGAAGCTCCGCTACTACTTCACCAAGGACGGCAGCCAGACCTTGAACTCGTGGGTGGACTGGGCACAGATCGGCTCGGGCAATGTGAACCGTTCTTTCGGCACAGCTTCCGGCTCCGGCGCGGATACCTATGTCGAGCTGAGCTTCACCGATTCGGCAGGCTCTATCCCGGCAGGCGGACAGACGGGCGACATCCAGCTGCGCATCTCGAAGTCAGACTGGTCGAATTTCAACGAAGCGGGCGATTACTCGTTCGATGCGTCGAAGACCGGCTATGCCGACTGGAATAAGGTGACGCTGCATCTGAATGGCACGGTGGTATGGGGGTCCGCGCCGAACTAAGACGTCCGGACGAGATGGAGCCTGTGCAGGGCAGCAGAACGAATGAACCATGGAGGTGGGGAGTCCTTGAACTCGAACGAACGGTCGAAGGCAAAATCAAGCTGGATGCGGGTGCTGGGAGCGTCGGTGCTCACGGGAGCGGTCGTGCTGGGGGCGCTGCCTTTGGCGCCCTCCCAGGCGGCAGAGCCCTATAACTATGCGGAAGCGCTGCAGAAGTCCATTTATTTCTACGATGCGGAGAAATCCGGACCGGGCGTCACCGGCGGAAGGCTGCCGTGGAGAGGCGATTCGCAGCTCTCGGATGTCCGGGTGCCGCTTGGGGTGAACGGCACGGCGAAGAATATGACCAACCTGTCCGAAGGCTTCATCGCCCGGAATCTGTCCATCCTCGACCCGGATGGGAACGGCTCGGTGGATGTGAGCGGGGGCTTCCATGACGCGGGTGACCATGTGAAGTTCGGCCTTCCGCAGTCCTATGCCGCGTCCACCCTCGGCTGGGGCTTCTATGAATTCCGCGACGCCTTCAGAAGCAGCGGGCAGGAGGAGCATATGCTCGAGGTGCTGAGATGGTTCAGCGACTACTTCCTCCGCTCCACCTTCCGCGATGCGCAGGGGAATGTGGCGGCCTTCAGCTATATGGTAGGTGACGGCGGGGCGGACCACTCGTACTGGGGTCCTCCGGAGCTCCAGGACCCGGTGAAGTATCCCCGTCCGGCCACGTTCGCCACAGCCGAGAAGCCGGCCAGCGACCAGGCAGCCGGAGCGGCAGCGGCGCTGGCGATCATGTCGCTGAACGTGAAGGGCAGCGATGCCGCCTATGCCGCCCGCTGCCTGGATACGGCGGCGGCTCTCTACCGGTTCGCGCAGCAGTACAGGGGCCTTGGGAACAGCGACGGCTTCTATAACTCCAGCGCAGACGATGACGAACTGGCATGGGCGGCGGTATGGCTGTATTCGGCCACCGGAGAGAATCACTATCTCCAGGATGTGACCGGGGTATCTGGCACAAGCTACACCGGGTACCTCAAGAAGATTATGAGCTCCACTACCGGTACGTGGAAGTATACGTGGACTCACAGCTGGGATACGGTCTGGAGCGGTGTGGTCCTAAGGCTGGCGGAGCTCTTCCCGGCCAATAGCCAGTACACCGACTCGGCGCGCTGGAACCTGGAATACTGGTCCGGCGGGAAGGTGCCGCACACCGGTGCGGGCGACAGCGCATACATTGCCCGGACGCCGGCCGGATTCTCCTTCGCGACGGTCTGGGGCTCGGCACGCTACAATGCGTCCGCCCAGATGCTGGGGCTGATCTATGAGAAGCACCAAGGCGGCACGGCATTCACCGAGTGGGCCAAGGGCCAGATGGAGTATCTCATGGGCCGCAACCCGATGGGCTACTCGTATATCGTCGGTTTCCCGTCGCCCGAACTCGCCGCCAAGCACCCGCACCACCGGGCGGCGCACGGATCGACCACGAACAACCTGAGCGATCCCGCCACGAACCGGCATGTCTTGTGGGGCGCCCTTGTCGGCGGCCCCGATGGAAGCGACAAGCACAACGATCTGATCACCGACTATGTGCAGAACGAAGTCGCGATCGATTACAATGCCGGGCTGGTCGGTGCGCTCGCAGGCCTGTATGGGCAGTACGGGCAGGGCCAGCTGCCGCTGCCGAACTTCCCGCCGGAGGCGAATAACGGAGGCACGACCGCGCCGGCGGCGCCGGCAGGCCTGACGGCCTCAGCCGGCAATGCCCAGGCCGGCTTGAGCTGGAACGCATCAGCCGGCGCGGTGAGCTACACGGTGAAGCGTGCGGCGACAAGCGGCGGGCCGTACACGACCGTGGCGGCCGGCGTCACAGGCACCTCCTATACGGATACCGGCCTGAGCAACGGCACGACATACTACTATGTGGTCACCGCAGTGAATACCGCGGGCTCCAGCGCCAACTCGGCACAGGCAAGCGTGACGCCGGCCGGGACGGCACCGCAGCCTACAGGCAGCCTGGTCGTGCAGTACCGCGCGGGGAACACGAACCCGGCAGATAACACGATCGCGCCGCATGTGAACATCAAGAACACGGGCACGACAGCCGTGAAGCTGAGCGACCTGAAGGTCCGCTACTACTTCACGAAGGACGGCAGCCAGGCGCTGAGCTCCTGGGTCGACTGGGCGCAGATCGGCTCGGGCAACGTGAACCGGACCTTCGGTACGGCAGCGGGCACGGGAGCGGACACCTACGTGGAGCTGAGCTTCGCGGACACGGCAGGCTCCATCCCGGCGGGCGGCCAGACCGGCGATATCCAGCTGCGCATCGCGAAGTCTGACTGGTCGAGCTTCAACGAAGCGGGCGACTACTCCTTCGATCCGTCGAAGACCGCCTATGCCGACTGGAGCAAAGTCACGCTGTACCAAGGCGGCACCCTGGTATGGGGCACGCAGCCGTAAGAGAATCCGGCGGCTTCCACAGTCCCGCTCTACCGGGGCAGGGGGCCGCTTTTATTCTGACAGCATGAGAATGCGGTACGGATCATGAAGAGAAGAGAAGCTCAATTCTTACTGTAACGGGAAGGATGTGACCGTATGAAGAATAGCTCGGCAAGCAGGAAGACATACCGGATCGCGAGTCTCGGATTAGCTTTGGCGCTGCTGTCGGCAGCCCCGGTCTCTGCGGCCAATACGCTGCTCCTGCAGAATGACTTTGAGGAGGGGACAGTGCAGGGCTGGGCGGGGCGCGGCGGGGTGGAGATCTTGACCGCCACGCCCGAAGCCGCCCACAGCGGGGGATCCGGCCTGCAGGTGGACGGCCGGACCAATGGATGGCATGGCCCGGCGCAGGATGTGACGCCGCTCCTGAAGGCAGGCCAGACCTATGCTCTCTCCGGCTGGCTGAAGTTCCCCGCCGGCTCGCCGAATGGGAAGGTCTTCCTGTCCCTGCAGCATTCGCTGGCATCCGGCGAGCAGTATGAGCAGATCACCTCTGCGGCCGTGACCGCAGCTTCCTGGGTGAAGATCGAAGCGCAGTATAAGCTCCGGGAAGCGGCGGATAAGCTCACGGTCTACTTCGAAGCGCCGGACTTCCCGGCGCAGTCCATCCTCCTCGATGACTTCCGGATCGAGCAGCTGCCGGACCCCGGGCCGGTGACGATCGAAGAGAATATCCCGTCCCTGAAGGATGTCTTCTCCGGCGACTTCACGGTAGGGACCGCATTCGAGAACTTCGAGATGAACCAGGATGCCGACAAGAAGCTGATCGCCAAACACTTCGGCACCGTCACGCCGGGGAATGTGCTGAAGTGGGACAGCACGGAGCCGCAGGAAGGCGTATTCGATCTCGCCGATTCCGATGCGGCGGTAGACTTTGGCGTGAAGAACGGACAGAAGGTGCGGGGGCATACCCTCGTCTGGCACAGCCAGACGCCGAGCTGGGTATTCCGGGACGCGAGCGGGAACCGGGCATCGAAGGAGCTGCTCTACGAGCGGATGCGGCGGCATATCGAGACGGTCATGGGCCGCTACAAGGATGCGGTCGATACCTGGGACGTCGTTAACGAAGTCATCGACGCTTCCCAGCCCGACGGCCTACGGCGCAGCGAGTGGTATGCCATCGCCGGGGAAGAGTACATCGAGAAGGCGTTCGAATTCGCCCGCCAGGCCGATCCCGATGCGAAGCTGTTCATCAACGACTATAACACGCATGAGCCGGCGAAGAGCCAGGCCCTCTACAACTTGGTCCAGCGGCTGAAGGCCAAAGGGGTGCCGGTCGACGGGGTAGGGCACCAGACGCATATCCGCATCGCGTTCCCCTCCATCCAGGATATCGACAATTCGCTGCTCAAGTTCGCCGCTCTCGGGGTGGAGCAGCACATCACCGAGCTCGATATGGGGGTGTATTCTAACGATACGGACCGGCTGGATTCCTTCTCCGACGCGCTCAAGAAACAGCAGGCGGACAAATACAAAGCGCTGTTCGACCTGCTGCGCAAGCGGAAAAACCTGATTACGAACGTCACGCTGTGGGGCAAGGACGACGGCAACACGTGGCTGCGCTCCTTCCCGGTCAGCCGCAATGATTGGCCGCTGCTCTTCGACGAGCGCCTGCAAGCCAAATCCGCCTACTGGGCGATCGTCGGCACGTCCGTCCCCCAGGCGCCGCCGGCGCCGGCAGGCCTGACTGCCTCGGCTGGCAATGCCCAGGCCAGCTTGAGCTGGAGCGCATCGGCGGGAGCTGCGAGCTACACAGTGAAGCGTGCGGCGACAAGCGGCGGGCCGTACACGACCGTGGCCGCCGGTGTCACAGGCACAAGCTACACCGACACGGGCCTGACCAACGGCACGACGTACTATTATGTCGTCACGGCGGTGAATGAAGCAGGCTCCAGCCCAAGCACGGCACCGGTAAGCGTGACGCCGGCCGGGACGGCACCGCAGCCTACAGGCAGCCTGGTCGTGCAGTACCGCGCGGGGAACACGAACCCGGCTGACAATACGATCGCGCCGCATTTGAATATCAAGAACACCGGCACGACAGCCGTAAAGCTGAGCGGCCTCAAGGTCCGCTACTACTTCACGAAGGACGGCAGCCAGCCGCTGAATTCCTGGGTCGACTGGGCGCAGATCGGCTCCGCCCATGTGCAGCGGACCTTCGTTACGGCGGACGGCAAGGGGGCCGACACTTACGTGGAGCTGAGCTTCGCGGACGCAGCGGGCTCCATCCCGGCGGGAGGGCAGACAGGCGACATCCAGCTGCGCATCGCGAAGTCCGACTGGTCGGCCTTCAATGAAGCCGGGGATTACTCGTTCGATGCATCGAAGACCGCCTACGCCGATTGGAACAAAGTAACCCTGTACCAGGGCGGCAGCCTCGTCTGGGGTACGCAGCCGTAACCATACCCGGCAGGGCATAGACGTTTATTTCCTATCCGGCATCCGTCAAGGCAGCATCCCCCGCGGTAGACCCTCATAGCGTTTAGGTATATAATAGCTAAACTGCAGGTAACTTTGGGGAAGAGGAGACACCGCATGAAGAAAGGGATCGTGTATGGCATACTCTGCTACTTGATGTGGGGGCTGCTGCCGCTGTACTGGCGCTTGTTCGAGACGATGACCGCGTGGGAAATATTGGCCCATCGTGTGGTCTGGTCCTTTGTATTTGTAGCTATGCTGGCTTTCGCAGCGAAGCGGTGGAAGCAGCTTCTCAGCGTCGTGTCCACCAGGACAAGCCGAATTTCGGTGATTCTATGCTCGATTACGATCAGTCTGAACTGGGTTCTATTCATCTGGGCCGTGAATCATGACCGCGTCATCGAAACCAGCTTGGGGTATTACATGAACCCGCTGATCAGTGTTCTGTTTGCCGTCCTATTTCTAAAGGAACGGCTTCTGCCGGGACAATGGGTCTCGATTCTGCTGGCAGGTGCGGGCGTCCTGCTCATGGCACTGCAGTACGGGGAGATTCCTTGGGTGGCGCTGATGCTGGCAATTTCCTTCGCCCTGTATGGCTTGGCCAAAAAACAGGCTAATCTCGACGTCCTCCTCGGATTACTCTGGGAAACGTTAATCGTACTCCCTCTATCGGTCATTTATCTGGGGTACATCCATACCAACGGAACGGGAACCTTCTTCTTGCTGTCCCCCGTTACGATGATCATGCTGCTTTTGTCCGGAGCGGCCACGGCGCTGCCCCTGTTCTTTTTCGCCAATGCGACCAAGAGGCTCCCGCTTTCCATGGTAGGCTTCATCCAGTATCTTGCACCGACGACAAGCTTGCTGCTGGCGATTTTTGTTTTCCACGAATCGTTTTCGACAGGCAAGCTGTTCAGCTTTACGTTGATCTGGATTGCTCTTATTGTGTATTCGATTGTCACGTTCAGAAGCTCCAAGCTGGCGCATCCCGGGAAGAAGGCCGCTTGACTGGTCGTTCTCATCATATCGTACTGTTCGAAATAGGCATTCCCCAGCAAAAAAACGAGCCCGGGCACATCTCTGTGTCCGGGCTCGTTTTCTTCGAAATACTAGAATTTATATCTCGCCAGAGCTCGATCCCGTAATCTTGTATTTCTTATAAACGCGCATCGTCCTTTAGAGGACGATGCGCGTTTATCTTGTGTGTTCTTCGTTCCAAGATGCTGCAGGGCGGCTGTGTTCCTCCCGAGATTGGCGGCGGTGAATATCGGTTAAGTAAGGCCTGTACAGCACGATACCGATCGGCAGCAGACGGAAAGGATGAGAAGAACTTCATGGGACTTATAGACAAACTATGCGATTCTGCGTTCTATCCGCACTTTTACACCCTATTGGCACTGGTATCCATGATGGGGCTCGGCATGTTCCCCGTTCTGAAAGAAAAGACGCGCTTTCGATTCCTGGTGGCAACGATCATTATGGGCTATATTCCGTTCCTGCTTTTCATTCTCGGTGACCTGCCGCGGGTAGGAGCCTTTGCAGCCGCCAATCTTAGAATGATGGCAGTATCCGGAGGTGCAGTGTTTCTGCTCGATTGGGTTAGCCGGATGCACGATTCCACCAAACCGTAAAGCGATGAGGAAGGCTTGTTCTGCGACGAAAGGACGGCCGGTATTCCTTCCGGATACAGATGCGCTTCATGCAAGCGTACGCAGATATTGTAAGAATTGAAAGATTTGGCCTCTAATGGTGAGATTCGTGTTCGATCAGATGATAGACAACCCACTCGGGGGTCACATCGTACTTCTCCAGTACCCTCGGTTGTCGCCAATCGGGCAGATCCATGGGCCGGAGATGGGATAGAAAAGCTGCACGAACTTGGTCAAGACGGTGCAGATGCG
This sequence comes from Paenibacillus caseinilyticus, assembly GCF_027533645.1. Lineage (GTDB taxonomy): Bacteria > Bacillota > Bacilli > Paenibacillales > NBRC-103111 > Paenibacillus_G > Paenibacillus_G caseinilyticus. The sequence continues at coordinate 80,657 of NZ_JAQAGY010000007.1, read as the reverse complement.
TCTCCAGGCTTTCACCTTGCACCTGAGTCAACGAACCTTGGGTATTGCGCTCCTCATAAGGAAACAGGGCCCGGATGCCGGGTGCCCACTCGGATTGAAGAATATCCACGTACAACCAATCCGCCTCGACGAAGGCGATATGGTACAGCAGATTGCCGATGGATTCTCTCCCGTCCATTTTCCAATCCAATAAGCGCTGGCTTGTTCCCTCCAGCTTCGATTTCAGCGAGTGCCGAACATCCTCCATTGCCCGCAGCCATCGGCCAATTTCCGGTTCACAGCCGGGCAGCGGCGCGAGCACCAACGATTTCCTGTCTGTCAAGAGATTACTCCTCCATCCGCACTAGTCTTCGAGGTACGCGCAAGATCGATTGGTGTCCACTCTGCCGGGTAAGGCTCATGCCAGATCTTGCTTAGACCATCATACTCCAAATCACTTGGGAGGGGAGACGCATTCGTAATAGCACAAGGTGTAGTAGGAAGGGATTATTCGAAACTTCTCCGCCATTGATTGCGTATGAAATAACATAAATATCCAATAACAACCAAAGAAGGAGTGAAGCAAGCGATGGGAAATTCCGGGAACAAAAACACAGGCATTGGGTTGGCGCTTGGTATTGCGCTGGGGGTCGCGTTCGGTTCGCTCTTTGACAATCTTGCCGCCGGCATTGCAGTCGGTGTTGCCCTGGGAGTCGCTGCCGGAGCTTCTTTCAATAAAAGAAAGCCATAATCCCGATGCCTATTCTCTAGGTGATTTCACCCGCCGCCCTCAAAAAGCGACTTGTCCGTATATGCGGACAAGTCGCTTTTTGGGGTGTAGCCCCGGCTGTGCGGGCGGGTTAGGAAGTGAAGGGGTGCACGGCGATCTTGTCCCCGAGGACATCGACCCGGATCGCCTCTACCTTCTCGTGATCCAAGATGAGGTCCGCGATCCCATCTTCGACTTGCTGCTGGATCACGCGGCGCAGAGGGCGCGCGCCGAAGGAGGAATGATAGCCGAGCCCGGCGAGCTTGCGCTTCGCATCCTCGGTAACGTCCAGCCGGATCTGCTGCTCCTCCAGCCGGATTGTCACCTCCGCCAGCATCTTCTCGACGATCTGGATCAGATGGGTCTCCTGCAACGAAGCGAAGGGGATGATGGCATCGAACCGGTTAAGAAACTCGGGTCGGAAGGAGGAGCCGAGCGATTCGAGCACCGTGCTTGCCTGCACGCCAGCGGCAGCGGAGAAACCTACGGTTATCTTCTTCTCCGTAACCCCGGCATTGGACGTCATAATAATGACGGTATCCTTGAAGCTGACCGTGCGTCCCTGGCTGTCCGTGAGACGGCCGTCTTCCAGCACCTGCAGGAACATATGCTGCACGTCCGGGTGCGCTTTCTCGATCTCATCCAGCAGCAGGATGCTGTAAGGATTCCGGCGTACGCGCTCCGTCAATTGGCCGGCTTCCTCGTGGCCGACATACCCCGGGGGCGAACCGATCAGCTTGGACACGGAGTGCTTCTCCATATATTCGCTCATATCGAGCCGGATCATGGCTTCGGCATGCCCGAACATTTCTTCGGCGAGCGCTTTGGACAACTCCGTCTTGCCGACGCCGGTCGGGCCTACGAACAGGAAGGAAGCGATCGGCTTGTTCTTCGGCGCAAGCCCCGCCCGGCTGCGGCGGACCGCCCGGGCAACCTGGCTGACGGCCTCGGGCTGCCCGATGACCTTGGCACCGAGACGCTGAGCCAGGTCCTTCAGCTTCGCCTGCTCATCGAGCTGCAGCTTGCCGACAGGGATGCCGGTCTTGCGCTCGATGATCGCGTGGATGTGCTCTACGCGCACCTCGCCGATCTGCTTCGGACCTTGTTCATCGAGCTTCTGCAGCAGGGCCGTCTCTTCGTCACGGAGCTGCGCGGCCCGTTCGTAATTCTCCGTCCGCGCAGCTTGCTCTTTCTCTTCCAGGAGAGCGGCGAGCCGTGTGCGCAGAGGGCCTTCGTCGCCGGCCGAAGCCAGGAGATTGAGCTTGGCGCCCGATTCGTCGAGGAGATCGATGGCTTTGTCCGGTAGGAACCGGTCCTGGATATACCGGTGGGAGAGCTGCACGCAGGCCCGAAGAGTCTCATCCGGATACCGCACGCCATGGTATTCCTCATACTTTGGCCGCAGGCCCTTCAGAATCACGTAGGCTTCCTCGGCTGTCGGCTCTGCGACGGTCACCGGCTGGAATCGGCGCTCCAGCGCGGCGTCCTTTTCGATACCGCGGTATTCCTTCAGGGTAGTGGCGCCGACGACTTGGAGCTCGCCGCGGGCCAGGGCGGGCTTCAGAATATTCCCGGCATCCATGGAACCCTCCGCAGAACCGGCACCGACCAGCGTATGGATCTCGTCGATAAACAGAATCACGTTCTTACGCTGCTGCAGCTCGGCGATCAGGCCCTTCATTTTTTCTTCGAACTGGCCGCGGATCCCCGTTCCCGCAACAAGCGAAGCGGTATCCAGGGAGTATACCTCCTTGTGAAGCAGCTTGGCAGGCACCTTCCCTTCGGTGATCCGCAGAGCCAAGCCTTCGGCAATGGCTGTCTTCCCGACACCGGGTTCCCCGATCAGGACCGGATTGTTCTTCGTACGGCGGTTCAGAATCTCGATCACCCGCTCGATTTCTTGCTCCCGCCCGATGACGGCGTCGATCAGGCCGGCCTTGGCCGCATGGTTCAGATTGCGTCCATGCCTGTCTAGAATCCCGTCCCTGCTGCGGACGGATGGGGGAACGGATTGGTTTTCCTGCGGCTTCGGAGGCTGCACCGGTCCGAAGCCTGCAGGAAACGGAATCCCGCTCCCCAGCGTGGCATAGCACTCCCGGCAGAGCACAAGCTTCTCTATTCGGTGATTCACCTGCAGATTCAGTGACACGGCGGCCTCCCGGCTTTGGCAATGTTGACAGCGCATATGTTCTACCTCCAATAAGTTTATTTGTATTTTGTTTGACCTTTATTGATTTTGACTTTGTCTGACTTTGATCTTTCCTGATCTTTATTATAGGCAGATCGCGGCATTTGTCAAATCCCCTTCTTGGAGTGCCTGAAATCCCCCGCTGTCATCAACCAGGAGGCTAGTCAGCGGGGCTCTGCTGCAGCTGAACGTTCTGCTCCAAGCCAAAAAGGCTGCCGTATGCAGCCTTTTGTCGTCCGCGTCCAGGCAGGGCTTATTCCGGCCGGCTTCGCAGACCTGACGGACCAGCGTATCCGCGAACCGGATGCACAAGCCTTGTCAACAAGCGCCGGGCAGCTCCGCCTTCTCCGGTAAGGCCTGCTGCTCGCGCAGCCTCTGGCCCCGGTGGAAGAACGGGAAGGCGGCGAAGGTCAGCAGCGTCAGAATCCCGAAGATCACCGGTCCCCGGTCGAACCCGAGGCCCTGCAGCAGCAGCCCGCCGATCCAGGCACAGAGGCTCTGGCCCAGGAAGGCGAAGCCGCTTGCTCCGTAATAAGCTCCCCGCAGAGGTGCCGGAGCGATCTCCCCGATGAGCACATCCCCGATCACGAAGCAGAGAATCTCCCCCATGGTGAACAAGACCATCGATAAGGCAAGCAGGAGGATATGGTCGAAGACGCCGAACCCGAAGAGCCCGATCCCGAACAAAAAGCAGCCTGCCTTCAGGGCCGTCAGGGAGGTGTAGCGCTTCATGAATGCCGTCAGCGGATATTGAAGCAGCAGCACGGACAGCGTATTGATTACGAAGAGGCTCGAATAGACGGCGACCCGGTCATGGCCTATATACTGCGACAGGGTGGTGTCCAGGTGCGAATAGGCGCCGGCTACGAAGAAATTGCCGAGCAGCAGATACAGGAACACCTTGTCGGTGAACACGATCTTCACCATCCCGTTCATCGACGTGCCGGAAGGCTCCCTGCTCTGGAGCAGATGCCGGAAGGTGAACATGAAGAAGACGAGCAGCACGGCATAGAAGGCATAGACGCCCGCGCTGACGAGGAAGGGGAGCAGGGATGAGGTTCCTCCAATCCCGAGCTTCAAGCCGATCAGGGGACCTACAGCCCCGCCGATATTAATGGCAAAATACCTGGCGCTGAACACCTCGGCACGGCTCTCCGCCGGCGTCACATCGGCCAGCAGAGCCCTCGCAACGGGCTCGAACACATTGCGGAAGAGGCCGTTCAAGGCGCTGAGGATGAAGAACAGCCACGTCGCATCGGCAAAGGCGAAGCCTACGAACACCAGGCTCCACGCGGACATCGCGGAGATCATCACCGGATAGCGTCCGAGCCGGTCCGACAGCGCCCCTCCCGCGAAGCTGCCGAGTGTCCCGACGAATAAGCTCACCGCCAGGATCGCGCCGATCGTCGCCGGATCGAGGCCCTTCACCTTGCCGAGATAAATCCCGAGGAACGGGATGGTCATGAAGAAACCGGTCCGGGACAGGAAGGTGCCGATGACAACTCCCCAGGCGTCCGGATGAAAGGCGGGAATCCGGATTCGTTTGAATCTTCTTGCGTTTGTACTCATCGCAGCTACCTTCTTTTCTTGGTTATCGTTATCTTCAGTATAGCTACACAAAAGGGGATGAAAAGTGTAAGATTGGGTGAAATGGGTTCACCTTTTACATAAGAATGGGGGGACTGTATGCAGACGGTGCTGTATGGGCTCGAGCTCCGGCGGTTCTTCGGGGACCAGGAGACAGGCATTCCCTTCTCCGTCACGGTCGATGAGCTGGCAGGCGTCTGGTACTGCTCGCCCCGGTACGCGAAGCTGATTGTCCGCAGCCTGTGCCGCGAAGGCTGGATTGAGTGGCAGGCCGGCCGGGGCCGCGGGCACAAGTCCTTGCTGACTCTGCGGAAAGACACGGACGAGCTGCTCCTCGGCGAAGTGAAGCAGCGGATGGAGCAGGGCGAGGTGAAGGAAGCGATGGAGCTTCTGGGCCGGTTCGGCGGCCCCGCCGTCAAAGACCGGTTCATGGAGTGGATGTCGGAAGGCATCGGTTTCTCCACCCGCGAGGTCTCGGACTCGCTGCAGGAGACGCTGCGGCTGCCCGTCTACCGTTCGATTCTCACGCAGGATCCGGCGCTGGTGTATTACGCTTTCGACTGCCATTTGGCAAGGCAGGTGTTCAATACCCTTGTCGAGTACGACGAAGAGCGGCGCACGATCGTTCCGGGCATTGCCCATGCCTGGGAATGCCGCTCCGGGGCCAGGGAGTGGACGTTCCACCTAAGGAAGAACGTTCTCTTCCATCACGGGCGGGAGCTGACTTCCGCCGATGTCCTGTTCACCTTGAACCGGCTCCGTCTGAATGCCCAGCGCTATGCGGCCGGCTGGATGTTCCGGGACATCGAACAGCTGGAAGCGCGGGACCGCAAGACGGTCCGGATCTCCCTGGGGCAGCCGAATTACTTGTTCTTGAAGTTTCTGAGCACGATTGGTGCCGCGATCGTTCCGGAAGATGCCGTATGCCGGGATGAGGCGCAATTCGCACGGATGCCCGTGGGCACAGGCCCCTTCCGGTGGGTCCGCCGCACCGACGGGTTAGGCGTCTTGGAGGCCTTCCCGCCGCACTTCCGCGGCCGGCCCCACCTGGACCGGGTCGAGGTGCTGATCTTCCCCGAGGCGGCTGCCGGCCGCTTGAAGGAGCCGGACTGGACGTCGATCATGACGTCGCATGGGGAGACCTCCGGCGCGCAGCGGGAGGCGCTGCGCCAGGAAGGGGACCAGTGGCAGCACATGGAGACGCGGTTCTCCTGCTGCTCCCTGCTCGTCTTCAATCAAGCGAAGAGCGGTCCGCAGCGGGATCCGTTGTTCCGCGAAGCCTTCCGGTACCTCTTGGACCGCGAAGCGCTGATCGATGACCTCGGAGGGGACCGGATCTGCCCGGCGGAAGGCTTCCATGCGCAGGATGAGGGCGCGTATGCCGGGAAGCCCCTAAGCGGCGGGAGCCCGAAGACCCGCAGGGACATCCTGTCGCTGCTGGAGAGAAGCGGCTGCCAGGGGGAGACCCTGGAGCTCGCCACCTACCCGTATCACGAGGCCGATGCCCGCTGGATCCAGGCACGGGCCGCTTCCTTCGGCGTGAGTGTGGAGGTCGTGATCCGGAGCACGGCCGAGTGGGCGGACCACGCTTCGCTGCCCCCGGCGGATTGCCAATTGTACGGCATCGTGCTGGGGAGCGACGAAGTCCGCGAGCTGGGGCTGTACCTGCAGCGTAATTACTTTGCTTCCTTGTGGGACAGCCGGAGCGCGGAGGAGATACGGCGGGAGACGGCGGCCATTCTCCGGGAACCGGAGGAGAGCGGACGGAGGGCGGGACTTGCGGCCCTGGAGAGGCGGGTACGGCAGTCACATGACATCGTGTTCCTCGTACATAAGACGACGAACGCGGCTTATCACCAATCCGTCCACGGAGTGAAGATCAATTCGTACGGATGGATCGATTTTTTCGATATCTGGTTCTATTAGCAGATCCTGTCATCGGTGGGCAGATCGGCGGCCTCTAGGAGGGTTAGGAGGAAAAAGCTTCACGACGGCTGCTTGCTTGTAATGTGAAAGCTGCGACCTTAATGCTGACATACTGTTGTCAGGGGAGCCCCCTTATACTAGGAAGTACCCGTGCGCAATTCACGGGGAGTGGCCCATTCACTTCAAACCAAGGAGGCTGTCATCTCTATGAAACATCTTATTGTATACGCCCATCCCGATCTCGCATCCTTTAACCATGCCATTCTGGAGACTGCAGTCCGGACACTGCAGGACAAGGGACATGAGGTTGCCGTCCGCGATTTGTATGCCCTCGGTTTCAATCCGGTGCTGACCGGCGGGGACCTGGGCGCGATCCGCTCGGGCGAGACACCCGCCGACCTGCTCGCCGAACAGGAGGCCATCCGGGCGGCCGACTCCTTGATCTTCATCTACCCGGTCTGGTGGGCCGGTCTGCCCGCCATACTCAAGGGGTATATCGACCGGGTCTTCGCCTACGGTTTCGCATACGCTTATGGAGCGGATGGGAATATCGAGGCGCTCCTCACCGGCAAGAAGGGCCTATTGATCTCTACCCATGGCGCACCAAGCGACTGGTATGCGTCTTCCGGCATGCATCAGGCGCTGAAGATGACCTCGGACACGGGCATCCTCGAATTCTGCGGAATCGCCACGCAGGAGCATCTGTTCTTCGGCAGCGTGGGGGATGTGGATGACGCGGCACGCAAGGAGATGCTTGCGCAGACCGAAGCGAAGCTGCAGTCTCTCTTTTAAGGCTTGGGTTACCGGTTACCATACATAAAGGAATCAAAAACACCGCCGAATCGGCCCGAATCTGCGGTGTTTTTGTGTTGCGATTCGCTGCCCGTCTGATCGAGGATCGTCTGTACGAACACCCAAAAGGCTGAGCCCCATCTTCCATCCGAGGACGCGGGCGGGAACTCACCGGGCGATTCCCCTTTCGCTGCTGTGTTATAATCCTTGGGTAAAAAGAAAAACGGAGGATAACCCATGACTGTAGTAATCGATAAGATTGCATGGATCTGCCTGCGGGATGGCCGAATATTGAGCGCGCGTTCCAAGGGGAAAGATACGTATTATGTGCCCGGCGGAAAAAGGGATCCCGGCGAGAGCGATGCCGACACGCTTGTGCGCGAAGTGCAGGAGGAAGTGTCCGTCCGCCTGAAGCCCGAAACGATCCGGCACTATGGAACCTTCGAAGCCCAGGCTCACGGCCGGGCGGATGGAGAGCTGGTACGGATGGCCTGCTATTATGCGGACTATGAAGGGGAATTGAAGCCGTCTTCGGAGATCGATGAATTGGCATGGTTAACCTACCGGGAAGTGGACCGGGTATCTCCGGTTGCCCGTCTCCTATGGGACCGGTTGCGCCAGGAGAACCTGCTTCGTTGAAGCATCGCTGCTGCCGGTCGCCTTCCGGTATTGGAGTATCGAAAACTTCTAACTCGTCCCCGTGGCGGCTCCATCGTTCAAGCTGAGAAGTGATCGACGGCAAGTGGAACACCGCTGGACAGGTTTGCTGCACGATGAGAAGGCGCCGGTTGGTGCGCGCATGGCAAGTTGTGGTAATATAAGCCGTGAAAGACAAGCTGCAGCTTTAGGAGGATGAGTGATATGGCCGTTACATTCAAACAAATGGTGGCACAGGCCCGCGCTGGTGTACCGGGCGTGAGCTCGGCGGAAGCCCGCGAGAAGATTCAGTCCAAGCCGGACACGCTGGTCATCGATGTACAGGATAAGGATGCCGCAGGCGCCTGCGGTCTCATTCCGAGCTCTTTGAACATCTCGCTGGGGATGCTGCCGATCCGGGCGGATCTGGAGCTGCCGGAGAGCTTCCGCGAGCCGGAGCTTGCCGATCGAAGCCGTCCGGTGCTGGTCACCTGCGGCGCCGGCGGACAAGCTGCCCTTGGGGCGTACCTGCTGAAGCAGATGGGATTCGAAGATGTTGCCTATATCGACGGGGGAACGGCCGCTTGGAAGGCAGCCGGTTTTGAAGTCGAAGATTTGAAATAAGCCGCGGATTCGCGGCTTTTTTGTTGAGCAAAGGTATGGGTAGGCATGACGCACCTGGGGGCATGCGTCCTCTGCCTTATCAAGAAGTCATTATCAAGAAGTCATTATCAAGAAGTCACGCCGGACGGGCTCCCGGGCCGCACACCCAGCTTCAGTTTGGCGAACAAGAGGGTTGCCAGCATCAGCGCGGCGGTGCAGCCGAACAAGAGGGCGATACCGCCTCCCTGATAGAGCAAACTCCCGATGAGAGGGGCGGTTGCCATGCCGGCATACCGGATGAAGTTGTACAATCCGATGGCCGTCGCGCGTTCCTGCAGGAATGTCTCGGAGAGCAGGGTGGGAGGCACGGACATGGTGAGGCCTGCCGTGAAGCCGACGACCGCCAGAGACAGTAGAAGTCCGATCAGCGTAAGCTTTGCCAGGAGCAGGAAGAGAACAAGAGCGGATAAGGCGGCGGAGCAAGTGATGAGCAGGCTTTTGACCGTTCCCATGCGCTCCTGCAGTTTCCCGCTGATCTTGCTGCCTACAAAGCTGAAAGACATGAGCATGAGAAAGGTGAGTCCGATCTGCTTGGCGTCCAGCTGATAGTTCGCGGTCAGGATATCGGGCAGGAACACGATGAAATTATAAAACATGTAATATAAGGTAAAGCCGGTCAGCAGAACGGCAGCGCCGGTCTTATGCTTGGCAACGATTAAGAACGATTGCAGGGTGAAGCTCTTGGCCCCGGAAGCCGGGGAGGCTGGCTTCGTTTCGGGCAGCACAAGCACGGCTGTGATCAGCATGAGAATGGATGTCAGCGATAAGAAGCCGAATGTCCCCGCGTAACCGGCGGCGCTGCCGATGATCCCGCCGATGAGCGGACCGAGCGCCGGGGCAATCCCCAAGATCATCTGGTAGGTAGCCATGTTCTTGGCCCGTTCCTTGCCTTCGAATACATCGCCGATCATCGTGGCGGCAGCCAGCGGAACCGCCGCTGCACCGATTCCCTGCAGGATGCGGAAGCCGATCAGGACTTCGACCGAGCCGGACAAGGCGCAGCCGATGGACGCCAGCGCATAGACGGCCATTCCGGGCAGCAGCACGGCTCTGCGCCCCTTGCGGTCAATCAGCGGCCCCAGCACGATCTGCAATACCGCCAGCGCGATGGTGAAGGCGGAGACCGTCATATTCACCATATAAAACGTGGTGTGCAAATCATGCTGCAGCTGGGGAAGAAGAGGGACGTACAGGTTCTGGGCCAAGGATACGATGGCCGCGCATAGACCAAGCACATACAACAAGAGCGTTTTGGACTTCATTCCAGTGACACATCCTTCGTTGGATTGATACTGACTGATAGTCAGTCAGTTAACAATTTGATTCTAACGTTTTGACTGACGATCAGTCAACCTTTATATTTAGCATTAGGGAAACGTATCGCAAAGGGGCTGTAACTATGCCGCGCATCGTCAAAGATCCGCAAGAGAGGCGCAACGAAATTATCGACGCCGCCATGGCATTATTTCGGGACAAAGGCTATGAACATACGTCGGTCAGTGACATCGTCAAGAAGGTAGGGGTTGCGCAGGGAACGTTCTATTACTATTTTCGGTCCAAGGAGGAGATCGCGAATGCGGCGCATGAGCGCTCTTTGGCCGCACGGCTGGACTTCGTCCGGAGCATCCTCGCGGATACGGGGCTGCCCGCCATCGACAAACTGCGTAAAGTGCTGCTCGAAGGCTTTCCTGCTCCCAAGTCGGACCAAGCCATATTGGATTACTTGCATGAGGAGAGCAACAGCATTCTTCACCAAAAATGGCTGGTCGCCAAGATTGCCGCTTTTACGCCGTATCTCACGGAGATCGTACAGCAGGGAATCGCAGAGGATGTGTTTCATCTTGACGATCCCAGAGAGGTAACGGAGTTTCTGCTTGTCGGCATCTCCTTTTTATTTGACCGGGGCATTTTCGGATGGACGGATGAAGAGCTGTCCAGGAAGTTCGAGGCGCTGCATCAGATCGTGGACCGGCTGCTTGGGGGAGTGAATATTCTCCCGGTTCAGATGTTTTTGGAGACGGGGAAGGAATGAAGTCTTTGCAAAGGGAGAGGACTGGTTCGTTGTAGAATAGACCTGTTCATAGCAGCACTATCGGTACCGCCTAAGACAGGCGGTATTTTTTTGTGTTTTTTGGGGCGGGGGGCATCTCCATGAGGGCAGGCAGTTGGGGCCGGCTATGTTCTCTTAGTAAAAAGATAGTAAAAAATTTGGCGTAATATGTCGATATATAAATGGAAGTACTTGGAATGAATCATAACGGCATGGCCAATGCAATAGAAAATGAACTGCCACACACACCAAGGATAAGCAGGAGGGTACTATGTTACACGAAGAATGGAGCAAGTGGCTATTGGCCTCAATGATCATCAGCGCAGCCTGGAACTTGGATTCGCCCCGGGCCAGTGCGGCCCCTTCCGTTCCCGTCCAAATCTCGACGGTATTCACCGACGGATCGACCATAGATGCGAAGAACGCGGATGCCGTACAGGAAGCGGTCCGGCGCGGACTGTTGTCAGGCTATCCCGACAACACGTTCAAGCCGAATCAACCGCTGACCCGGCAAGAGCTAGCCGTCCTGTTGACCCGGGCCCTGCAGCTGCAGCCGGCGCAGAAGGGCGCCTTCGCTTTCGGGGACACGGCGGGCAGCTGGGCGGCTCCCTACATCGAAGCTGTCCGCGTGGCGGGGCTCATGGATGGGGACACGGACAGCCGGTTCCGCCCGAGCGAGCCGGTGACCCGCGAGGAGCTGGCGGCCGTATTCGTCCGGGCGGTCGGCGGCACGGATGCACAAGGCGGCGAGAGCCCGGCGCTCCGTGACGGCGGGCAGGTCAGCCCCTGGGCGGACGGTGCGGTCCATGCGGCCCTCCGGCTGGGACTTATGTCTGCCGAGGAGGAGAAGTTTGCTCCGAATCAGCAGCTGGAGCGCCAGGATATCGCCGGTTTTTTGATCGATATCTTCGAATCCAAAGAACGGAGGGCGACGATCACGAAGATTGACGGAGACGTCGTCTTCATCGATGGCAAGCCGTTCCTGATCGGAGAGCAGCTCCGCACACTCTTCGGTGATCAGAATGTGGACGCTCTCCAAGGTGCCGTACTGAACTTCAAATCCACCAACAAAAGCCTGGATCAACTGACGGAGCTGGAGCTTACCCGAAGCGGATCGGAATCACAGCCGTCCGTCCTCAATTTCACGGGAACGCCATTTCACGGACTGCTCAAAATCAGTGCCGGCCGGATCCGCATAACGGGTGATACGCTCGCCCGCATACAGCTGGAACAAGGCGCCGGAGCGCTGGAACTGAATGTGAAAGCGGACCGAGTGACGGTAAAGACGGAGAGTCCTCTTGAGCTTACCGGGAACGGTAGCTTCGGGAAGCTGGAATTCGCCACCGGGAAGGCCCGGCTCCGTCTGGGCGGCGGGCTCACGATCGGCGAGCTGGACATGCCGGACGGCATACCGGCTTCCCAAGTCATTGCGAACTATGATCAAATCAAGGGCCGGATTACGGTTCAACCGGCCGGGACGCAGTCCAGCGCACCGGCCGTCTCTTCGGGCAGCGATGATTCCTCCTCAAGCGACGACACGGGCTCGGACCATACTTCAAGCCCGATTCCAACGGTACCGGTGCCGGATCCAGAACCGACGCCAGATCCCGAGCCGACGCCAGATCCAGAACCGACTCCAGATCCAGAGCCAACGCCGGATCCTGAGCCGACGCCAGATCCAGAGCCAACGCCGGATCCCGAGCCAACGCCAGATCCTGGGCCAACGCCGGATCCAGAGCCAACGCCGGATCCCGAGCCAACGCCGGATCCCGAGCCAACGCCGGATCCGGAGCCAACGCCAGATCCAGAACCGACTCCAGATCCCGAGCCAACACCGGATCCTGAGCCAACGCCAGATCCAGAGCCAACGCCGGATCCCGAGCCGACGCCAGATCCAGAGCCAACGCCAGATCCCGAGCCAACACCGGATCCTGAGCCAACGCCGGATCCCGAGCCAACGCCGGATCCTGAGCCAACACCGGATCCTGAGCCAACACCGGATCCAGAGCCAACGCCAGATCCAGAACCGACGCCGGATCCGGAGCCAACGCCGGATCCCGAGCCAACGCCAGATCCAGAACCGACGCCGGATCCCGAGCCGACGCCAGATCCAGAGCCAACGCCGGATCCAGAGCCAACGCCAGATCCAGAGCCAACGCCAGATCCGGAGCCAACACCGGATCCTGAGCCAACGCCCGATCCCGAGCCAACGCCGGATCCTGAGCCAACACCGGATCCTGAGCCAACACCGGATCCAGAACCGACGCCGGATCCTGAGCCAACGCCGGATCCAGAGCCAACGCCGGTACCGGTTAACCATGCCCCGAAGCTGCAGAACAGCATCAGCGATGTGGAAGCCCATGTCATGGACGGAGTCCAAACGGTCTCGCTCACGAATGTATTTGCGGATATCGACGGAGATGTTTTGACATACGAAGCACTGTCTTCGAATGCCGGCGCAGTCAGCGTGGCCCTGCAGGGAACCGACCTGATCCTCATTCCGGCGAATGCCGGTACGGCAGCCATTATAGTGACGGCGAGCGACGGCAAAGGCGGTACGGCGCAGACCCAGTTCAATGTGACATTCAACGCGGCAACCGGCCTGTTTTTCTCGGAGTTGGTATGGGGCGTGCAAGACGATTTTCTCCAGGCCATCGAGCTGTATAACCCGACAGGGCAAGCGATGGATGCCAGCAAAATCCGGATTGAGCGGATCAACGGCGGGGAGCCGATCCAAATCGATAATGGAACCATTCCAAGCGGGGCCGCGTTTACGATCGTCGAATCCTTTTATTCAGGCGAAGACATCCCAGTGGATTACAATACCATGATGGGGTTCTATAATGACAATACTTCCGGGCCGGTGGAGCTGCGCTTATATTACGACAATCAATTAATGGACATCGCGTTCTTCCAACCTTACAAATCACTCGGCCGCAAGAGTGGAACGGTCCAAGGAAGCACGCAATCTTATGATGGCGACCAGTGGTTCGAGGAGCCGGACAACTACACGGGAGGCCTCGGCCAGTACGCTGCGCAAGAGATCGAATAAAGGGGGACGGAAGGGTATGACGAACAAACATTGGGTGAACCGCAGGTGGATGACGGCCCTGCTCGCCGGCTCCTTGATGGTCCCATCGGGCGTACAAGGCGCAGCTGCAGCGGAAGCCGGCATGAACCCTGGCTCCTTCCTGGATATTCAGTCGGTGTCCCCGGCACTGCTATCGACGATCCGGCGCAGCAGGGAGCTGGGGTTGTTCGAAGGGGACGCCGAGGGTCGATTCCATCCCGAAGCTCCTTTGACAAGGCAGGAGCTGGCCGCCATTTTGGCCAGGGCACTCGGGCTGCCTCTGCAGCAATCCCCATCCGCTTATTCGGATGTCGATGCGACGGCTTGGAGCCATCCGTCGATCGAAGCGCTGCGGGTGTCCGGCATCATGGAAGGGGACGGGCAGGGCTTGTTCCGTCCGAAGGGGGTCGTCACCCGCGAGGAGCTGGCCGTTACGCTGCTACGGGCATCGCGGCTGGCGCTGCATAAGGGCGAAGGCGCAGCCGCCCCCGCTGCCGACTGGGCGCACGTGGCTCCTTGGGCGCGCGACGCGGTACGTACGGCCCTGGAGGAAGAGATCGCGGATGCCTTGGACGGCGGTGAGTTCAAGCCTCAAGCCGCCGTCACCCGCGAAGCAGCGGCCGGCATGATTGTGGAGGCCTTCTTCCCGGCGGGCCGCCTCTCGGTAATCCAATCGATAGACGGCGGACGAGTACAGATCAATGGGATCGGGTATGAGGTATCGGATCATGTCAAAGGGATTCTGAGAGAGGGGAACCAGGCGGCTCTTGCCGGTGCCCGGATCGGATTCGAATTCAAGGGGCGGACCATCGAACGCATAACCCGGCTGGAGCTTAAGGCAAGCGGCACCGCTCCCCTAGACGGGGAGGCGGAGTTCAGCGCCAATCTTTCATTGGACGGGCAGGGAAGCGTCCTCGATGGCGATTTGATCATAGCGGCCAACTACATCACTGTCACCGGCCTCACTGTAGCTCGGGATCTGGGGATTGGGCGGGAGCTGCTCAACGATTTTTGGGCCCGCGATCTTATTGTGAAGGGGAGTGCAAGCGTTGACGGCGGAGACCGGAACACCGTGGTCTTCGAAGATTCCCAGCTGGTGGACGTAACCGTAAATAAACCGGACGTTCGTGTCTTGTCCTCCGGCTCTACAACGGTTGGCCGTATGGAGGTCCATACGGATGCCGTCATCGAATCGGGCGCTGCAGCCAAGATCGGCCAGATCACGCTCGGAAGTGGGGCGCAGACCGTAAGCTTGGAGGGGACCATCGGAGATATCGTGATCGCCGGCTCCGACCCTTCGAAGCTGGAGGGGAAAGCCGGTATCGCCAGAATCACCGTGAACGGGAGCGGAGCCTTGACGCTCGGGGGCTCCGTTACGGTCGGAATGCTGGAAGTCAACAACCCTGCTGCGCAAGTGACGGTAGAGACTTCCGCCGCTGTAGGCAAGGTTGCCTTGGCTGCCGGGGTACCCTCTTCCGCTGTTGCGGCTCCCACTTCCACTGTCGCAGCTCCCTCAGCCTCAGCGGGAGGCGGCAGCAGTTCATCCGGCAGCAGCTCATCTTCCTCGTCCACGTCTTCCTCCGGCAGCTCGGGGACGCAGAATACGGCGCCCAAACTCGTCGCGCCATTCGCGGATCCGCTGATGATTCTGCTCAGCGACGGAGGCTTAGGCCTAGACCTGAACAGTTACTTTAAGGATGACGAGCAGTCCGTGATCAAGATCGACGCTAACATCCCGTTATCGAACAAGGCTGCGAAGGCTTCCGTTGCAGGCAATCTGCTGACTCTCACCCCGCTTGCCAAAGGGACGGCCAAGGTTGCCGTGGTGGCGGACGATTTGAAGGGGAAGAAGGCGAGTGCTGCGTTCGGCTTGAAGGTTCATGCGCCGGTTCCCGAACAGAGCATCCTCTTCGGCGCGGGAGACGTCCAGGTCAACCTGGATGACTACTTCGAGAATGCGGATGGAGGTCTGGAGTATAGCGTCACTCAGGACCGTCCAGGTGCCGCTTCCGTCAGCCTGTCGGGGAGTCTGGTCACGGTGTCGCCGGCCATACCCGGCACTGTCAACGTCGCGGTAACTGCCGTACAAAAAAGCAGCCAAGTGACCCAATCCTTCGCGGTTAAAGTGGCAGCCCCAATGCCGACGCCGACCCCGGCGCCTGACCCGGACCCGTCGCCAACACCGGTGCCTGACCCGAATCCGTCGCCAACACCGGTGCCCGACCCGGAACCAACGCCAACACCGGTGCCCGACCCGGACCCGTCGCCAACACCGGTGCCCGACCCGGAACCGTCGCCAACACCGGTGCCTGACCCGGACCCGTCGCCAACACCGGTGCCTGACCCGGACCCGTCACCAACACCGGTGCCTGACCCGAATCCGGCGCCAACCCCGGTGCCTGACCCGAATCCGGCGCCGACCCCGGTGCCTGACCCGAATCCGGCGCCAACCCCGCTGCCTGACCCGGACCCGTCGCCAACACCGGTGCCTGACCCGGACCCAACGCCGACCCCAGTGCCCGACCCGGACCCGTCGCCAACCCCGGCGCCCGACCCGGACCCAACGCCAACACCGGTGCCCGACCCGGAACCGGCGCCTGTGCCTGATCCAACGCCTGTACCGGTCAATCATGAGCCGACGATCCTTCAGCTGCCGGCCCAGCGTCTGGAGACAGGCGGGAGCGCGGGTGAAATGGATCTCGCACCCTATATGTTTGATATGGACGGCGATGACCTTACGATGTCTGCCGTCTCCTATGATCCGGCAATCGCTGTAGTCACCCTGGCCGGGAAGGTTCTCACGGTGACACCGGTTGGCCCCGGACACACGAGTATCGTTGTCACGGCGGACGATGGGCGGGGAGGCACCGCTTCGTCAAGTTTTGCCGTCGAGGTACAGCATCCCAATCAAAAGCCTGAAGTCATCGGCGCCATGAACGAGCAGGTGCTCACGCCGGGATACACGATCCCGCGCACTTTCGACTTGGCTGCGCTGTTCCGCGATGGGGACGGGGATGCCTTGCGTTATTCGGCTGAAGTGAGCTCTACCAATACGGTAAATGCCTCGGTGCAAGGCAGCCAGCTGACCGTTACGCCGGGGAACATGCTGGGGCGCGGCTTCGTTACCGTGACGGCTGAGGACGGCCGCGGGGGAAGAGCGGCCTATACGTTCAACGTAAGGACAGCTCCGCTAGTTCCTAACGGATTGATCCCCATCCGGACCAAGCTGGGCGTATCCGGCATCAGCTATGATCTCGGGGAGCTCTTCCCGAATCAATCGTCCTTCGTCGTGTATAAGGGGAATCCGGGAGCCACATGGACCGGCCCTGAGGAGCTCAGCGGGAAGATCTTGACGCTCCCGGCAGCCAATGCCATCGTATGGGTTGTCGGCGCTAACGGATATGCGGCTATTTTTGAAGTCACCGCCGAGGCGCAGGGCAGCCCGACACCTTACTTCGCCCAGTATCTGGATGGAGGAGACGGGCGGATTGCCTTCCAGATCTACTACAACGGCAGCGGAGAGGCGGCAGGCAAGATAGAAGGCTACGAGCTCGAGATGCACCAATGGATGAAGCAGACGAACCGGTATCAAGTTACATCGAAGCCGATACCTGCGATTCAAGTGAATATGCCTTATATTTTTATCGATTCGATATTCTATGACGCCTTTGATATCATGAACATTTGGTACTACAACGAAGAACTGCCGATGTACAATCCGGCCCAATACGATACCGTTGCGCTAGTGCTCAAAAAAGACGGCCGCATCATCGATGTGCTGGGGAATCCATCGTCGAAGGTGCCATTGCTGCCAAAAGGCGGAACGATCGTACGAAAGTCCGGCATCTCCACCGGTTCCGGGGCCTTCTCGGCCGCCGGAGAATGGAATGCCTTCCCTAAGGGCACTTATCAGTATATGGGCAGTCATACGCCATAACGGTACTGCTGGACCATGCGAAGAAAGGATCTGCTGCGGCGGATTCTTTCTTTTTTTGGTAGAAATAGGGGGCTATGATAGAGGTTTCTTCCGGAATATGGTAATCTGGATGGGGCAGA
Source organism: Paenibacillus caseinilyticus (assembly GCF_027533645.1). GTDB lineage: Bacteria > Bacillota > Bacilli > Paenibacillales > NBRC-103111 > Paenibacillus_G > Paenibacillus_G caseinilyticus. The sequence continues at coordinate 62,941 of NZ_JAQAGY010000007.1, read as the reverse complement.
GGCGAGGAGGTTCGTTGGACCCCGGATTGCCAGCTGCCATGACAAGCTGAGGGAGGACAAGGATGCACAGGCGGCCCTTAACGATCGGCATTGCAGGTGGAACAGGCAGCGGCAAAACCACCTTGAGTCATGTTCTGGCGCAGGGGCTGGACGGATACACAGTGAAGGTTATCCATATGGACAAGTATTATCATGAACGTAGACCGGTAACTGCGGCGGCGTTCTCCGGGAAGACCTATGAGGATTATAATGATCCTCTGGCTGTGAATATAGACCGGGTGCTTGAGGACTTGCAGCACGCGGACACCGGCGAAGATGTGGTGATCGTAGAAGGATTCTTGGCGTTCCATTATCCGCAGCTGAGAGAGCGGATGGATTATAAGGTATACATGGACTGCCAGTCGGATGAGAGACTTGCCAGAAGACTCGGGAAGTTCAGCGGGGAGCGGTATTCCGCGGAAGAGGTGGTACGGGAGTATCTGGATCTGGTCCGATACCGGCACGATCTCTACGTGGAGCCCACCCGGTGGTATGCGGATCTGGTACTGAACGGTTCCTGGAAGGAGCAGAAGGGAAGCCGGATGCTGCTGGAGTGGATTCAGTATAAGCTAGCCCGTTCCAGCGGGGCCTGGCTAACATAAAAAGCAAAAAACGAGGGGAGAGAACCGCATTGTTGTCCGTGCTCCGCAGAACAGCGTTGGCCGCTGCTTTATTCATGTTGGTTTCGACCGACTGCGCGTTAGCGTATGACGTTCCACTGCAGCCTTTTGGCGACATAACGAATGAAGCGTGGTTTCAAGACGAGGTGTATTCGCTGTCGGCACTGGGGATGATCGACGGATATCCGGATGGAACTTACCGCCCCGATGGCATGCTTACGCGGGAAGCTTTTCTCAAGTTATTCGTGAGCGCGCAGCGCGTGGATCTCGCGGCATTGCCGGCCGCAGCTCCTTCGGATGTGAAGAAGGACCGGTGGTCCTACGCTTATGTCGCTGCCGCCTACGAGCGGCAATGGATCGATTTTATGCTCGATGACAGCAAGACCGTAGATCCGGAGCGGGTCATTACGAGGGAAGAGGTGGCTGCGGTTGCCGGCAAAGCCCTGCTCGGCGCCGAGCCTGCAGAGGAACGCAGCCTGTGGCTGGAGGAGCGGTGGAAAGAAGAGCAGGGAAGTCGCGCTTATCCGGATAGCGGCGCACTGAACGGGAGCCTGGCACCGTATATCTACTATGCGGTGAACAAGGGGGTCATGGAAGGCGATCAGGCGGGTTTCCATCCCAAGCAGCCCCTGACCCGCAAGGAAGCGGCTGCAATCGTCTACCGCTTACTTGACGCGCAGCTCGCGAAGCAGAAGCTTGCGAAGACCGGATTCTACGCCATTCGCTCCTATCCGGCACTTCAGCGGATGCCCTTGCTCGACCAGGTAACCTTCGGATGGTCGCATCTGGAATATTCCGCTCCCGGAGTCGCGAAGCTCAATACGGAGACGACGGAATACAAGATTCCGAGCGGGTGGGAGGAAGCCGTGAAGGCGGCTGATGACGCCCGCCTACACAAGGAGCTCATGGTGTATTACGGAGACTCGAACCTGAAGGAATTCCTGAGGGATGAGGCCGCCCAGGGTTCTTTTATCGAATCATTGAAGAAGGTGGCCGCCGATGAGCGGTACGGCTTTGACGGGATATGTATGGATTTGGAGGGACTGCTGGAGCCTGCCAGCGCGGCGGATTATGTGCGCTTTCTGACACGGCTCAAAGAACATCTCCCGAAGACCGCGCTTACGGTTGCCGTGCAGCCTGATTATTACTATAAGGGCTATGACCTCAAAGAAATCGGCAGACTGGCGGATACGGTGATTCTCATGGCCTATAATTTTACGCACGACAGCAGCCGCTTGCCGTCGGCCCCGCTTCCGCTGGTAGCCGATACGGTGAAGCGGACGCTGGCCTACGTGCCCAAAGAGAAGCTCGTTCTTGGCATCTCCAAGCAGGCCAACCAATGGGTGGCCTCCGCCGGTCAGACGCAGTCGTATAATCCCGAGATCGCCGAGGTGGAGAAACGTCTGGCCGCTCCCGGCGTTACCCAGTATTTGAGTTATCCGTATGGGCTGAGACGGCTCGAGTTTCAGGATGAACGGGGCGCGCATGAAGTGTTCTATGAAGACGCATCAAGTATCGGCAAGAAGCTGTGGCTCGCGAAATATTACGGACTCAAAGGCGTTTCGTTATGGTATATGGGCAATTATACAGAGTCCGATTGGCAGTTGTTCAAGAAGGAACAGGGATAAGGGGCGAACCCAAAAGGGAGCTGCCGGAGCAGCTCCCTTTTCGCTTAGCCTAAGACCTCATGGCAAAATCGTTCCAGCGGCGCAACGTCGGTAATGTTCTTGTTGCATTCCCGGCTGTCCAAGCACATATAGTTGCCGACCGCTTTATAGTAATCGGACGAAGCATGGGCCGGTCTTGCTTTGGAGACCGCTGTATACAAGGCGGATTCCCCATGCTTGCCGCAGAGAAAGCAGATGCCTTTTTTGTTCGTGGGGGTATATCTGCCTTCGATCCCGGCAAGTTGGCCGTTCAGCGGATAGACGATGAACAGCTTGTTGGACGAGATATCGACCCATCCGAGGTAGGTAAGATAGCGAAAGTCCACCGCGAGATCGGGCATCGGCAGCTTCTTGGCTTTGGGGAACAGCTTCCGGATCTGCTTTTCTGTGATCTGCGGAAACTCCGTCATGTACGATTCTACCGAACGGAGATAGAGCTGAAAATCTTCTGATTTGCGCAAGGCGGAGATGCCCGCTAATGGATGCTGCAGGCCATCTGCCGTGTCCGGGAGAAGCTCTAAGATCCTGGATTCCGTGCTGCCCCGTACGGATTCGACGACTCTCGGATCGGAGACGGATTGGCAGGCGTGCTGCAGGTGACCGATTTGTTTCTTGATCCAATTATAGTGATGGTTTCTAATAAATGGTGCGCTCATGGCATGTCAGCCCCTTATTTTTGGTGTGGATAAAAGAATAAGGTGCAAAGCCAAGTATTAGAAACGATGCCGGCTATGTCGGGCGATTCAGATTGGTACGTCCGCCCCATGCAAAGGATCGCCTCCAATAATGGGCTTTGCATGAGTCGTTCCAGCTCCGGCAAGCGGATTTGCCATGGATTACCACCTCCTGGATTCTTAATATTATAAATGAAATCCCCTTGTGATTTCAACGGGACCTTCTGGGATACGAGCGGTTGAATCCGCTGTAATGCGGTAGAATAGGATAAAAGATGAGGACAACTATCCCATCTATCGAAACAGGAGGAACCGACAGTGGAAATAGGGATAAGCACTTTCGTAGAAACGACGCCGGACGTAGCGACCGGCAAAGTAATCAGTCATGCGGAGCGCCTGCGCGAAGTAGTCGAGGAGATCGTTCTTGCCGATGAGGTGGGCTTGGACGTATACGGCGTGGGTGAGCATCACCGGAGGGACTACGCAGCATCCTCGCCTGCGGTCGTTCTGGCTGCGGCCGCCTCCCGGACCGCACGGATCCGGCTGACCAGCGCAGTCACGGTGCTGTCTTCCGCCGACCCGGTGCGCGTATTCCAGGACTTTGCCACACTGGACGGCATCTCGAACGGCCGTGCGGAGATTATGGCGGGCAGGGGCTCGTTCATCGAGTCCTTCCCGCTGTTCGGCTATGAGCTGGATCATTATGACGAGCTGTTCGATGAGAAGCTGGAGCTGCTGCTGAAGCTGCGCGAGTCTGAGAAGGTAACGTGGCGCGGGGGGCACCGGCCGGCGATCGAGAATCTCGGCGTCTATCCGCGCCCCGTGCAGCATCCGCTGCCGGTGTGGATCGGCAGCGGAGGGAACTCGGAATCCGTGATCCGTGCCGGCCTGCTGGGTCTGCCGCTGGTGCTGGCAATCATCGGCGGCTCTCCAATGCAGTTCGCCCCGCTCGTGGAGCTCTATAAGAAAGCGGCCGCCCATGCCGGGCACGATCCATCGCAGCTGCCGGTGGCATCCCACTCCCACGGGTTCATTGCGGAAGATACCGAGCTTGCCGCCGATACCTTCTTCCCGCCCACGCAGCAGGCTATGAATGTCCTCGGCAAAGAACGGGGCTGGGGACCTTACAGCCGTGCAACCTTCGACGCGGCCCGCAGCTTCGAAGGAGCGCTATACGTCGGGGATCCGGAGACGGTGGCCCGCAAAATCATTGCCTTGCGCAAGCAGGTGGGCATCACGCGCTTTTTGCTGCATGTTCCCGTGGGCACGATGGCGCATAAGGACGTCATGAAGGCCATCGAGCTGCTCGGTACCGAAGTGGCGCCGCGGGTCCGCCAAGACATATCGGCCTGGGAGGCCGAAAGCGGGCCGCGGGTCTAAAGGGCTGACGGACGCTTGTGCCGTCGTTTCCAAGGATGAAGGAGCTGGCCTGCTGGCAGCTCCTCTTTCCCATGCCTGGTCATGCAGCGCAAGGGCAGGGAGGTGTTCGTCCGCGGCAGGCCGGCAGGGGAGCCACGTTTTGAAATAAGGGAAAATTAGTAATTTAATGTATGATAATGTATAATAGTAAGCGGGTTGCACGGCATTGCCGAAAAGCGCTGTGCAGACTGCGGTCCCCATGAATGCGAACGTAAAGGAGCGATGTCATGAAGGAAGAACGCCGGGAATAACCGATCTTGTTGTCGCAGGAAGCCACGAATCCGATTCGGCCCGGCCGAAACTGGCAGGCCGATGACTTACCCGAAAGGAATCATTCGTTATGCATTGGTTTATTATCAGCGCCGAAATCTTGTTCTGGGTCTTTGTTGCCGCCGGATTAATCGCAAGATACGTATTCCGTATGAAGAAACTGGGCGCACTTTTTCTGTTGTGTACTCCCGTCATTGACCTGCTGCTCTTGTTGCTGGTCTTCATCAGCCTGCGCAGCGGGGCGGAGATTACAACCGCCACGGGCTTGGCGGCCTGCTATATCGGGATCACAGTCGCATTTGGCCACCGGTTGATTCGGTGGGCGGACTTGCGTTTCTCCTATTGGTTCGCCAAAGGACCCAAGCCCGAACGCAAGTATGGATCCGAACATGCGAGGGAGGAGCGGATCAGCTGGCTGCTGCACCTGTTAGGGTGGGCGATCGGCAATGCGCTGCTACTGGCCATGATCTACTATGTGGGCGATCCGCAGCGCACTCTCCCTCTTACGGGCCTAATGACCGTTTGGGCAGTCGTACTCGCCATCGATTTCATCATCGCCTTCAGCTATACTTTGTTTCCGAAGAAGCGCAAGGCATAGGAATCGAAGGGGCGGCCGCCGCGCTGGACTTTCATGCCCGCAGGGGCGAGGGGGATACCGGCGGCCGTTCCGGCTTATGTCCGACGATTAGAATTTTATATCTCACTAGGGCTCGATCCTGTCATCTTATATTCTTGTTTCTCAACGCGGAACCGGTCGTCGGAACCGCCGTACACCCATCCTTCCGGATCCTTACTTCGCCAGCCCTCGAGGGCGCCTCGTCTTGCCTCCCGGCGATCCCACTCGCCCGGAATCCCTTCCGACCCGTACACAGACATCAACGCAGGAACCCAGCTCCTTCTTCCAGGCACGGTTACCGATACCCGTATTTCTCCGGCCGCCGTGCTGCTTATTTGAACTAGTAGGAGCGGACGTGCTGCCGGCTTCGCGAGCGGATATCACTGAATCATCCGATGGTGAATTGATCGGCAGAGTCTCTGTTGGCAGGCCGCAGGCCGCTCCTGGAGCGGGATTGCGCCTTCATCTCCTAAAACTTTACAAAATCTGAAGGGATTTCTCCAAAAAAAACGTCTGTTACCTGTTTTCAAAAAGTGAAAGTTATCGTATTATGGGAAATATTAGGACATGGTGATTAATTAAGTAAATTCATGCAATATGTGTTCTAATTGGTCTGTTAAAGTGAATATTCGGTAGATCCAGAAAGGTGGTTTCTTGTGTCGTCCGCATTGTTGACAGGTAAGAATATCCTGATTATGGGCGTAGCCAACAACCGCAGCATTGCATGGGGAGCGGCCCAATCTCTGGCATCCGAAGGAGCGCAGCTGATATTTACATACGAGAATGAGAGAGTGGCGGAGCGGGTGCTGAAATTGGTGGATACGATCCCGGGCGCCATCGCCTGCCCATGCAATGTGCAGAGTGAGGAAGAGCTGGACTCGCTGGCCGTCTTCCTGAAGGAGAAGGTCGGGGTGCTTCACGGTTATGTGCACAGTATCGCGTACGCTAGGCCGGAGGACCTGGATGGCTTGTACGTCGACACGAGCCGGGAGGGCTATACGCTGGCTCAAGAGATCAGCGCTTACTCGCTTGCTTCGGTGTCCCGGCGCATCTATCCGCTGATGACCGAGGGAGGCAGCATCGCCACCCTGACGTACATCGGGGCTGAACGCGCGATTAAGTATTACAATGTCATGGGCGTGGCCAAAGCTGCGCTGGAAGCCAGCGTGCGTTATCTGGCCAACGACCTGGGCGATTACGGGATCCGCGTCAATGCGATATCGGCCGGCCCGATCCGTACCCTCGCTGCTTATGGCATCAAGGACTTTAACGCGATGCTGAAGCAAATCGAAGAAATTACCCCGCTTCGCAAAACCGTCGACACCTCCGAAGTAGGGGACACGGCTCTGTTCCTGATGTCCCGTCTGTCCAGAGGCATCACGGGAGAAGTCATCCATGTGGATGCTGGATACCATATTACGGCTATGTAAGGAGGAAGCCCGCTTGCTCATCACGCAAACGCAATGCCGCCTGATTACGCCGGAGGGGATCATCGCCCGCGAGCGGCTGGAAGAGGATACCGCAAGATTCACCCGGATGCTTGCACTTCTGGGTGTCACCCGGGATGACCGGGTTATCCTGAAATCGGCCAACTCCTACGGTTTCATCGTTGCCTTGTTCTCCCTCTGCTCCCTTGCCGTCTCGGTCACGGTGCTGGACGAGCAGACGGTTGCCGACGAAGTCGCCCAGATCTGCGAAGAAACCGGTGCAAGTTGGCTTCTGACCGACAGAGCTCCTGAAGAGCCGCAGGCGTCCGTTCTTCTCATCGGGGATATCCTGAGGGAGCTGGAGGCAGCCCCATCTCCGGGCGGAGAAGGGGAGGGAAGCGGCATCGACTTCACCCGGTGGTGCGCGAGGCCAGACGCCCTGATCCTGTACTCCTCCGGTACGACAGGCCAACCGAAGGGAATCGTGAAGGCCGGAGCGGCTTTCATGGACAACATCCGTTACTCGATCACCGCAATGAACTATGTGCCGGCCGACTGCATGCTGCCGGTCGTCCCATTCTCCCACTTCTACGGCATCTCCCTCATCTTCTCCTGGTGGCTGACTTCCTGCAGCTTTGTCATTTGCAACCCCAAGAATCTCTGGAGCGTCATCGCCAGCATCGCCAAGGACGGGGCGACCGTCGTCGACGCCAACCCTTCCGCATATTACACACTGCTTCGCATGCTGCACCGCAAGCCCGAACAGCTGGAGATCGTGAAGAAGGCTCCCGTCCGGATGTGGTGCGTCGGCGGCTCCCCGCTGACCCAAGATCTCGAGGACCAATTCACGGCGGTGTTCGGTCAGCCTCTGCTGAACGGCTACGGACTCTCCGAGCTGGGCAATGTGACGCTTGGCACGCTGGAGCATCCCGAAGGCTGCGGCTATCCGCTTCCGGGCGTGGAGCTGCGTATCCTGGATTCCGCCGGTATCGAGCAGGAGGAAGGCAGCGTCGGCGAGGTGTGGATCCGGACGGAAGGCTGCATGGAAGGCTATTTGAACCGGCCGGAACTGACGGCCTCCGTCCTTCAGGACGGATGGTTCAAGACCGGCGACCTCGGCTGCTTGAACCATGGAATGCTGCATGTGATCGGACGCAGCGGGAAGACCGTGAACCGGATGGGCTACATGGTCTCGCCGGTCTATATCGAAGACCGGATCGGCAAGCTGGGGCAGCGCTCGTCCGTGGTGGCCCTCGAAGATGAGGCGAAGGGCACCCTGCTCGTGGCCTTCGTCGAAAGCGAATCTCCGCAGTCACTGCCTGCACTGCGCAAGGAACTCAGCAGGCTGCTGCCCACCTACATGTACCCCGACTTGCTGCTGTCGCTGCCGAGCTTCCCCTTGAACCGCAACGGGAAAGTGGACCGGCTCGAGATGGAACGGATCGCACGCCAGAGGGCGTCGCTGCCGAAGGGAATCTAATGACAACGGTCCGGACAAGAAGCGTTGCGCGTTCAGATGTCCGAGAGGTGAAACCTTTTACCCAACCTAATCTATAGAAGAAGGGATGAAGTCACGATGAGTATGAACCTGGAACTGACAAGGGAAGCGTTATTTATGGAGAGACACGGGGCCATAGTGAAGTGCCTGGATTATTTGACCAACCAACGGCAGGAAGTGCTGGACATTCTCTCCCATATTTCGTGCTACCGCGCAGCCAACGCCGAGATCGACTCCACGATCCTGACGCTGCAGGGCGCCTTGGAGGAAGTTCGCACACACCAGCCGGACTGGCAGCAATCTATGGCCGTCTTCATGCCCTCGAACGTCATCTTGTATTCCTACGCGCTGTATCTCTTGATTCCGTCCTTGTACGTGGAGAGCATCGACTTCCGCCCTTCGTCCCACGTAGCCGAATATGTCGGCATGCTGCATGACAAGCTGCATGCCGTCCACGGACTGCCGATCGTCAACCGCAAGGTCAGCCAGAAGGTATTCATGGAGAACTCCGTGAAGCAGGCTAATATCGTGGTGTTCACGGGCAGCTACACCAATGCCGAGCAGATCAAGAAGCAGATCCGCAAGGATCAGCTCTACGTATTCTTCGGACAAGGGCTGAATCCGTTCATCATCGGTCCGGATGCGGACATGGAGCTGGCAGTGGCCGACGTGATCCGCATGAGACTGTTCAACTCGGGTCAAGACTGCCTCGGCCCAGACATCATTCTCGTTCATCAAGACGTCGCGGAGTTCTTCAAGAGCCTGCTGATCGAGCGGGTCGAACAGCTGACCTTCGGCGCCAACAATGATCCAGACGCGCATTACTCGCCTATTTTCTATAAGGATACGCTCTACGCGGTGTCCGAATATTTCAATACGAACGACAAATACATCATCTACGGGGGCGGCATCGACTTCCGCACGAAAAAGATGGAGCCGACCATCCTGTTCAGCGAGATGGACCAGAATCTGGAGATTATCGAGTACTTCTCTCCGGTGTTCAACGTGGTCAGCTACCGGGACGACGAGCAGCTCGTGAAGCGCATCTCCTCCTCTTACTTCAGCGAGCGGGCGATGGGCTGCAGCCTGTACGGCTCTGCGCATCTGGCGGATACCCTGCGCAAGAAGCACACGCTGACGATCAACCAGACGCTTGAGGACGTGGATCAGGGGAACAAGGCGTTCGGCGGCTACGGCACGATGTCCAACTACATCTTCCACGACAACCAGCTCGTCTCGAAGCCGATCCTGATCTCGGAGATTGTCGCGGAGTACCTGTCGGAAAAGAGGGCTATGGTATGACCACCAGTTTGTCACCTTGGGATGCCATCACCGGCTACCTCCAATCCGCCGGGGTCCGGCACCTCTTCGGCCTGCCGAGCGACGACCTCAAGCTGCTCGGTTCGCTGCCATCGTCGGGGCTCGAGCTCATCATATGCAAAGATCAGCGCAACAGCGTATTCATGGCGTCGGGCTATGCGCTGACCACGAATTCGCTGGCGGTGTGCGTCGTCGGCAAAGGACCGGCGCTCAGCAATACGCTTACCGGGCTGCTCGAAGCGAAAAGTCTCGGCGTGCCTCTGCTGCTGCTTGCGCTTGGCACCGCCGGGGACAAGCTGGGTACGCGGGCATTCCAGGAAACCGACCAGATCTCGCTCGTCAAACCGCTGGTGAAGTGGGCGTACCGCGTCGAGCACGGCGACCGGCTCGTATGGGCGCTCGAGCGGGCGGCCTTCCTGGCGGTCAACGGGGCACCCGGACCCGTCTACGTGGAACTGCCCGAGCACTTGGCCGACCAGCCTGTGCCGGTGGAGCTTCCGTTCGTGCCTCCCGTCAGACTCACCACTTCACCTTCCCGGCGTGAGCTCGAAGCGGCTGGGCAGGTGCTGCGCAGCGCCCGGAAGCCTCTGATTCTAGTCGGAGGCGGGATGAAACCGGGAAGCGGCGAGGTGCTTGAGCGATTCGCCGAATCGATCGGAGCCGCCTTGTTCTCCACCGCATCGGGGCGGGGAGTGATCGACGAAGACCATGGGCTGTTCTGCGGTGTAGCCGGGCTGTATACGGATATCCGTCTGCGGCGGATCTGGGAGGAAGCCGATGTGGTGCTCTCGCTCGGCAGCCGGCTCGAAGAGACGGCTACCTTCGAGTGGGACGTCCTCCTCAGCGGAACGCCACTCATTCAGGTGAATGTGGAGCTGGAGGATTTTGCCCATCAATACCGGGGCGTGAAGGTGCTTGGCGACGGCTATCAGGCGGTGGAGCACTGGCTCGGGCAGATCGAGCCGGCACCGGGTGGAGCGTGGCTGGAGACGATCCGCAGCCGCAAGGAGAAGGCGTTCCTCCACCGGTCGGAAGCGATGGCGGAGCTGCGCAACTCGCCAGGCGTTCACATCCCGGAACTGCTGGAGAGGCTGCAGGCCGAAGCTCCGGAAGACTTGGTGCTCGTGCAGGAGAACGGCCTCCAGGATATGTGGTCGTACTTTTATCCTTACTACCGCTTCCCTCGAGGCGCGCTCTCCATTGTGCCGAGCGACCAGACGAGTCTCGGGTTCGGGGCGGCTGCCGCCCTCGGCGCCGGTGCGGCCGGCGTTCGTCCGGTCGTGGCGATGGTCGGCGACGGGGCGTTCAACCTGTTCCGCTCGGACTTGATCACGGCGGTGCAGTACCGCATTCCGCTGATCTATCTCGTGATGAACAACGGCGGCTACGGCTGGCTCCAGAATCAGTACAATTACCAGCCGGACGGGGACCGGACGTATCCCTTCGTTTCGGAGGAAGCCAAGGCGGGTCTCGGCATTCCCGCTTACGACTTCGTCGAGACCCTCGTCATCCGCAGCAGGGAAGAGGTGGCCGAGGGAATCCGCCGGGCTTTCGCAGCGTACCGGGAGAACAAGCTGGTCGTGGTCGAAGTGCAGGCGGACCTGTCCGATGTGCATGAGAAGATCCGGCATGTATACGGGGATTTCCCCCTCTACGAGCAGCTCGTATCAGCAAAATAATGAGGCCGAAGGACGTGTTATCGTGAAAAGACGTGTTGTGGTAACGGGACAGGGAGTGGTCACTCCGGTAGGGCATAACCTCCAGGATTTCTGGACTTCGCTTGTAGAAGGACGCAGCGGGATCGGTCCGGTGACCGTATTCGATACGGCCGACATTCCGACGAAGATTGGCGCGCAGGTGACGGGCTTCGACCCGCTGCAGTATATGAGCCGCAAGGAAGCGAACAAGGTCGCGCAGTTCACCCAGTTCGCGCTGGCAGCCGCCCGGCAGGCGGTGGATCAGTCGGGGCTGGTGATCGACGAGCGCAACGCCTCGCGCGTCGGCGTCGTCGTCGGTTCGGGAGCCGGCGGGCTCGACGTGGTAGAAGAGAATTACAAGAAGCTGACGGAGCTGGGTCCGAAGCGCGTGTCTCCTTATTTTGTCTCCGCGATGATGATCAACTCCGCACCGGGCGAGATCTCCATCGCCATCGGGGCGAAGGGGCCGTCGTTCGCTGTCGTCACGGCCTGCGCTACGGGCAGCAATGCGATCGGTGAAGCGCTTCGCACGATCCAGTACGGCACGGCGGATGTCGTGGTGGCCGGAGGAGCCGAGGCGAACTTCAGCCAGCTCGACCTCGCTGGCTTCGCTAACATTCATGCGCTCTCGAGGCGCAATGAAGAACCGCAGAAGGCCTGCCGGCCGTTCGATGTCGACCGAGACGGCTTCGTCATCGGCGGCGGTGCCGGGGTGGTCGTGCTCGAAGAGCTCGAGCACGCGCTGAACCGCGGAGCGACGATTCTCGCCGAGGTGGCGGGCTACGGCTGCACCACCGATGCGTATCACATCACGGCGCCGGATCCGTCGGGCTCCGGGCCGGCGGAAGCGATCCGTATCGCGCTGCGCGACGGAGGCTTGACGCCGGAGGAGATCGACTATGTCAACGCTCACGGCACGAGTACGCCGTTCAACGACCGGATGGAGATCAACGCGGTCCGCACGGTATTCGGGGAGCATGCGCCGAAGCTGGCGATCTCCTCGATCAAATCCATGACCGGACACATGATGGGCGGGGCGGGGGCGGTAGAACTGATCGCGACCGTGCAGAGCATGATCCACAGCAAAGTTCCGCCGACGCTGAACTGCGATAATCCGGAGGCGCCTGAGCTGAACTTCGTACCGCATGTAAGCCAGGAACGGGAAGTCCGTGCGGCGATCAGCAATTCGTTCGGCTTCGGCGGTCACAACGTGTGCCTCTCCCTCCGCAAGTGGCAGGGAGTCTAGGCCATGAGCATAGAACCGATGGAAGCGGACCAAGTGGATCAAGCGATCCAAACGATCCAATCGATCCATATTCCGGACGTGCTGCCCCACAGGTTCCCGTTCCTGCTGGTCGACGGCGTTACCGGCTACGAGACGTCGAAGTGGGCTAAGGGCTACAAGCTCGTCACCTGGAACGAATGGTTCATCACGGGGCCTGAGCCCCACATGCCCTCTACGCTAGTTCTCGAAGCGATCGCGCAGCTGGCAGCATTCGCAACGATCGACGAGAAGGGCATCTCCTTCCTGACCACGTTGAAGGGGGTCGAGGTTCACAGCCAGGCGAAGCCAGGCGACCGTCTCGACCTGATATTCGAGGTGACGAAGCGCCGGCGGGGGTATGTCCTCGGCCGGGGCAGGGCTTCGGTAGGCGATCGTCTGGTGCTGGAGGCGGAGGAGATCGTCTCCTTCGACCAGTCTCGGACCGACGCGAAGCGGGGGGAACGGCGCCAAGAGCAGACGGCGGCGGAATAGGCAGTGAGCTTCAAGCAGATTGACCGGCGACAAGCGGGAGCGGGGCAGAGCGGCATAGGTCCGTTCTGTCCCCGGTCTGTCCCCTGAAGTCCCTGCCTTCCGGCAGGGGAATACAGCAAGCCCATAAGACGGCGGGTGAATAGGAGTGAACGGAATGTCTGACATGCAGTATTATCCATTAACGAACGCGCAGCAGCGGATTTGGTATACCGAGCTGCTCTATCCGGAGACGTCGGTATCCCAGCTCTCCGGTACCGTGAAGATGAAGGGCCGGCTCGACATCACCGCTTTCATGAAGTCCATCAATATGGTTATCGAGCAGTACGACGCCTTCCGCCTCCGCATCACCTCAGTGGACGGCGAGCCCCGGCAGTATGTGGTGCCGTACCAGGAGAAGCAGTTCGAGTGCATCGACTTGACTCACTTTGGCAGCGTCTCCGAGGCAGAAGCATGGCTCGAAGACCACAAGCGCAAGACGCTGCCTTTGTTCGACGCCGAGCTGTTCCAGTTTCTCTTTGTGAAGATCAGCGAAGACGAATACTGGCTCAATACGAAGGTCCATCATATCATCTCGGACGGCATCTCGATGGTGCTCTTCGGCAATCAGCTGACAGAGTATTACATCGAGCTGATCCAGGGGAACGAGCCGGCGATCGCGGGGGATTGCTCGTATATCGACTATATCGCTGCAGAACAGACGTATGAGCTCTCTGACCGTTACCGCAAAGACAAGGCCTACTGGATGGATAAATTCGCCGATCTTCCCGAATTGACCGGCTGGAAAGCCTATAACCCGCTGACGCTCAGCACGGCTGCCGTGCGGGAGCATTATACGGTACCTGAGGGGTTGTATAACGAACTGCAGGCATTCTGCCGGGAACACCGCATCTCGCTGTTCCAATTCTTTATGGGCGCTATGTATATCTATATGCACAAAGTCACGAACCAGCCGGATGTGGTCATCGGTACGTCGCTGGCGAACCGGGGAAGCAAAAAAGAAAAGCAGACGATGGGCATGTTCGTCAGCACGGCCGCTGCCCGGGCCCATGTCGATAAGGATGCAGTGCTGCTGGGCTTCCTGCAGGGCGTGGCCAAAGATCAGATGTCGATTCTCCGCCATCAGAAATATCCGTATAACCGCCTGATCCAGGAGCTGCGCGAGACGCACCGCAACCGGGATATTCAGCGTCTCTTCGGCGTCTCGATCGAGTACCGCCCCGTAAGCTGGGTCGATGTGGACGGCGTTCGGATTCTCACGGATTACGACTTCTGCGGCGATGAAGTGAACGATGCCGTGCTCCATATCGTGGAGATGCTCGACGAAGGCGAGCTCGTGCTCCATGTCGATTACCGTTCGGAGCTCTTCGAGCGCAGCGAAGTGGACGGCATGGTGTCCCAGCTGCTGACGATCGCAGAGCAGGTAATGAGGTCGCCGCAGCTTACGGTGGGGGACATTACGCTGGTAAGCGAGTCCGAGCAGCAGTCCATCCTCGCCCTCTCCGAAGGGACGGCCGCCGGATATCCGCGCGAGAAGACCATCCACGGACTCTTCGAGGAACAGGCTCAGCGCACGCCGGACCATGTGGCCGTCGAGCTGGGTGAGCAGCATCTTACATATCAAGCATTGAATGACCGGGCGAACCGGTTGGCACGCCGTCTGAGGGAAGAGGGCGTCGGCGCCGACACGCTGGTCGGCATTATGGCAGAGCGTTCCCTCGAGATGGTCGTCGGCATTCTCGCGATTCTGAAGGCGGGCGGCGCTTACGTGCCGGTCGATCCCGAATACCCGGAAGAGCGCATCGGCTATATGCTCGGGGATTCGGGCGTGCGCCTGCTGCTTACGCAGAGCCACCTCGTGGCGCGTGCGGCGTTCGGCGGCACGATTCTGGATCTCGGCGACAGCGCCTCCTATGCGGAGGACGGCTCGAACCTCGAATCCGTCTCCGGTGCGGAGCATTTGGCTTACGTCATCTACACCTCCGGAACGACCGGCAAGCCGAAGGGTACGCTGATCGAGCACAAGAACGTGGTGCGCCTGCTCTTCAACGAGAAGAACCTGTTCGATTTTGGCCCGCAGGATACGTGGACGCTCTTCCATTCGTTCTGCTTCGATTTCTCCGTATGGGAGATGTACGGGGCGCTGCTGTACGGCGGGCGGCTCGTCATCGTTCCCCCGCTGACCGCGAAGAGCCCGGAAGCCTTCCTGGAACTGCTGCAGCACAGCCGGGTCACGATTCTCAATCAGACGCCGACGTATTTCTATCAGCTGCTGCAGGAAGCCTTGAGGCATCCGTCGGCCGAGCTCAGCCTGCGCAAAGTGATCTTCGGCGGCGAAGCGCTGAGTCCCGCCCTGCTGAAGGACTGGCATGTCCAGTATCCGCAGGTCCAGCTCATCAACATGTACGGGATTACCGAGACTACCGTCCATGTAACCTACAAAGAGATCACAGAGAGAGAAATCGCTGCAGGCAAAAGCAATATCGGCACGACGATCCCGACGCTCAGCGCCTACATTCTCGACGAGCAGCGGCGTCTGCTGCCTGTCGGGGTGCCGGGTGAGCTCTATGTGGCGGGCGACGGACTGGCGCGGGGTTATCTGAACCGTCCCGAGCTGACGGACGAGAAATTCGTGGCGCACCCGTACCGTGACGGCGAACGGATGTACCGGACAGGGGACCTGGCCCGCTGGCTGCCGGACGGCAATATCGAGTACCTCGGCCGGATCGACCATCAAGTCAAAATCCGCGGGTACCGCATCGAGCTCGGCGAAGTGGAGGCCCAGATCCTCAAAGCGCCGGATGTGCGGGAGACGATCGTCCTCGCACGCGAGGACGAGTTCGGGCAGAAGCTGCTCTGCGCCTACTATGTGGCGTCCGGCGAGCTGACGCCGGGCGAGCTTCGCGGGATGCTGGCCGGCGAGCTGCCGTCCTACATGATCCCCTCTTATTTTGTCCGTCTGGAAGCCATGCCGCTTACACCGAACGGCAAGCTGGACCGCCGGGCGCTACCGGCACCGGAAGGCAGCCAGCAGTCCGGCGAGGCCTACGTGGCGCCGAGAACCGCCGAAGAAGCCAAGCTCGCGCAAATCTGGCAGGAGCTGCTCGGCGTGGCAAGCGTCGGCGTCCGGGACAATTTCTTCGAGATCGGCGGCCACTCCCTGCGGGCGACGCTGCTCGTCTCGCGGGTGCATAAGGAATTGAACTGCAGCCTCTCGCTGCGCGAAGTGTTCCAGTTGCCGACCGTGGAAGGTTTGGCCCGCCTCATAGCGGAGCGTACGCCGTCCGCTTATGTCTCCATTGAGCCTGCGGAGCAGGGCGATGCCTATCCGGTGTCCTCGGCACAGAAGCGCTTGTACGTACTGAGCCAGATGGACGGCGGCGAGCTCAGCTACAACATGCCGGGAGCCTTGATGGTGGACGGAGCCCTCGACCGCGACCGTCTGGAGGCAGCGTTCCGCAGCCTCATCGCGCGCCACGAATCGCTGAGAACGAGCTTCCATCTATCGGATGGGGAGCCCCTCCAGCGCGTTCATGCCGAGGTGCCGTTCGCAGTCGATTTCACCGAGGAGGCCGAGGCGGACATACCATCCCATATCCAGCGCTTCGTGCGTGCCTTCGATCTTAGCCAGGCACCGCTGCTGCGTGTAGGCTTGGTCCGCCTGCGCGAAGACCGCCACCTGCTGCTCTTCGATATGCATCATATCATCTCGGACGGGGTATCGATCGCGATCCTGATCGATGAATTCACCCGCCTGTACCGTGGAGAGGCTCTGCCGGAGCTGCGGCTCCATTACAAGGATTACGCTGTCTGGCAGCGCGGGGAGCTTACGGGCGGCCGGCTGAAGGAACAGGAAGCGTATTGGCTGCAGGCATTGGACGGCGAGCTGCCGGTTCTGGACCTGCCTGCCGACAAACCGCGCCCTGCCGTCCGGAGCTTCGCCGGCAGCCGGATCGATTTCCCATTGGACGAGTCTGTAAGGCAGGCGCTCCACGAGCTGGCAGCCCGCACCGGCACTACGCTCTACATGGTGCTGCTGGCGGCCTACTCCGTACTGCTTCACCAATATACGGGCCAGGAGGA
Source organism: Paenibacillus caseinilyticus (assembly GCF_027533645.1). Lineage (GTDB taxonomy): Bacteria > Bacillota > Bacilli > Paenibacillales > NBRC-103111 > Paenibacillus_G > Paenibacillus_G caseinilyticus. Next base: position 45,858 of record NZ_JAQAGY010000007.1, on the reverse strand, counting down.
TCTCATCGTCGGCTCGCCTGTGGCGGGAAGGAACCATGCGGATCTCGGCGGCACCCTCGGGATGTTCGTGAACACGCTGGCTCTGCGCAGCCGGCCGTCCGGCGCCAAGTCGTTCGGGGCGTATCTCCAAGAAATCAAAGAGACATCGCTCGGGGCTCTCCAGCACCAGGAATATCCGTTCGAAGAGCTGGTCGATAAGCTGGTGCTGGACCGCGATCCGTCCCGCAATCCACTCTTCGACACCTTGTTCGTACTGCAGAATACGGAGCAGGGCGAGCAGGAGATCGGCGGATTGACCTTCACGCCGTATGAGCTGGATACGGCCACGGCCAAGTTCGACTTGTCGCTTCATGCGGCCGAGAAGGATTCGGAGCTGGTCTTCGGATTCGAGTATGCGACGGCGCTGTACCGCCGGGAGACCATAGAGAGGCTGGCTATGCATCTGCTGCGGATTCTGGAGGCGGTCTCCGAGAATCCGGAGGTGCTGCTCTCGGAGATCGAGATGATCACGCCGCACGAGAAGGCGCAGATTGTCGATGTCTTCAACGCTACGGCAGTACCGTATCCGGCAAGCAGCACGATCCACGCGCTCTTCGCGGAGCAAGTCGAGCGCTCGCCGGAGAAGACGGCGCTCGTATGCGGCGACGTGCGGCTCACCTACCGCGAGTTGGCGGAGCGGGCCGGTCGGCTTGCGCAGACGCTGCGGCAGCTCGGCACGCAGCCTGAGCAGCCGGTCGCCGTGATGGGCGGACGGAGCGCCGAGATGGTCATCGGCATGCTCGCGGTGCTCCAGGCGGGCGGTGCCTACGTACCGGTCGATCCGGAGTATCCGGAGGAGCGGGTCCGCTTCATGCTCGAGGATTCCGGCGCGAAGCTGATGCTTGTGCAGCACAGCGGGCTCGTTACCGCTGACTACGGCATAGCGCTGGTCGACCTCAGCGCAGAAGAGGCTTATGAAGCCGGCGGGGCTAAGGCGGAACCCGCAGGGACTCCTGCCGGCGGACCGCAAAGCCTGGCTTATGTTATGTATACGTCAGGTACGACCGGCCGCCCGAAAGGGGTGATGGTCGAACACCGCAACGTCGTGCGGCTCGTCAAAGAGACGAATTATGCCGACTTCAACGAATCCACGCGGATTCTGCAAACCGGCGCGGTTGTATTCGATGCGTCCACCTTCGAGATCTGGGGGGCCCTGCTGAACGGCGGACAGCTCTATCTCGTGGACAACGAGGTGATTCTCATCGCCGAGAAGCTGAAGGAAGCGATCGCATCCTACGGCATCACGACGCTGTGGCTGACTTCGCCGCTCTTCAACCAGCTCTCGCAGCAGGATGAGCATCTGTTCGGCGGTCTGAAGACGCTGCTCGTCGGCGGCGACGTGCTCTCGGTGCCGCATATCAACCGGGTGCTGGATGCGCATCCGGGGCTGGTCATCGTCAACGGGTACGGTCCGACGGAGAACACGACGTTCTCCACGACCCACAAGGTTACGGAGCGGGTGGAAGGCTCCGTGCCGATCGGCCGGCCGATCCACAACTCGGTCGCGTACGTGGTCGACGGCTCGCTGCGCCTGCAGCCGGTCGGCGCTTGGGGCGAACTGCTCGTGGGCGGCGACGGTGTCGCTCGCGGATACTTGAACCGGCCGGACCTCACGGCGGAGAAGTTCATCCCGAGTCCCGTGCGGGAAGGCGAACGCTGCTACCGGACCGGGGACCTCGTGCGCTGGCTCGCCGACGGCACGCTGGAGTACAAGGGTCGGATCGACGAACAGGTCAAAATCCGCGGGTACCGGATCGAGCTGCCCGAGGTCGAGGCTGAACTCGCCCGGACGCCGGGCGTACGCGAAGCAGCGGTGGTCGTCCGCGAGGACGAGCCTGGACAGAAGCAGCTCTGCGCGTACTATGTGGCCGACCGGGCGCTCACGGCGGGCGAGATCCGCTTGGCGATGGCACAGGCGCTTCCCGCCTATATGCTGCCTTCGTACTTCGTACAGCTCGAGCGGATGCCGCTGACGGCCAACGGCAAGGTGAACCGCAGGGCGCTCCCGGCACCGAAGGCCGGTGCCGACACGGGCCGTACCTATACCGCTCCACGGACACCGGAGGAAGCGGCCCTGGCCTCCGTCTGGGAGAGTGTGCTGGGCGCGGAGCGGGTCGGGATCCACGACCATTTCTTCGAGCTCGGCGGCGATTCCATCAAGGCGATCCAGGTCTCATCGCGCCTCCTGCAGGCGGGCTACCGGCTCGAGATGAAGGAGCTCTTCCAGGCGCCTACGATTGCCGGCCTCGGTCTCAAGGTGAAGCCGGCCGGCAGGCAGGCGGACCAAGGACCGGTAAGCGGGGCGCTCCGGATGATTCCGATTCAGCGCTGGTTCTTCCGCCCGGAACAGCAGGATTCGCACCACTTCAACCAGGCGGTCATGCTGTTCAGCGGGCAAGGCTTCGAAGAAGAGGCGCTGCGCCAAGTGGCGGCTAAGCTCGCGGAGCATCATGATGCCCTCCGGCTGGTGTTCCGTCAGACGGAACAAGGTGTCGAAGCATGGAACCGCGGTCTTGGCGAAGGCGAACTCTACGAGCTGCGTATGGCCGATCTGCGGGAGGAAGCGGATCCCGCCGCGGCTGTCGAACGGCTGGCGGACGGGATCCAGCGCAGCATCGATCTGGAGGAGGGGCCGCTGTTCAAGCTCGGCCTGTTCCGCTGCCCGGAAGGGGACCATCTGCTTCTAGTCATTCACCACTTGGCAGTCGACGGGGTCTCCTGGCGGATCCTCTTTGAAGACTTCGCGGCCGGCTACGAACAGGCGGTCCGCGGGGAAGCGGTCGCCTTCCCGCCGAAGACCGACTCCTTCGTGGCTTGGGGCGAAGCCCTGCACCGCTACGCGGAGAGCCCGGAGATGGAGAAGCACCGGGCTTACTGGCGGGCGCTGGAAGAGGAGCGCCTGCAGCCTCTGCCGAAGGATGAGGCTCCCGCAAGCCTGCTGCTGCAGGACAGCGAGTCGGTCACCGTGCAGTGGAGCGCCGAAGAGACGGAACAGCTTCTGAAGCATGCGCACCGCGCTTACCGGACGGAGACGAACGATCTGCTTCTGACGGCGCTCGGACTCGCCGTCTCCAAGTGGTCGGGCATCCACCGCCTGGCGGTCAATCTCGAGGGGCACGGCCGCGAGCCGATCGTCCCGGATCTCGATATAACCCGTACGGTAGGCTGGTTCACCAGCCAATATCCGGTGATTCTGGATGTATTGGAAGGCGAAGCCGGGGGAACGGGCTCGCTCATCAAGCAGGTGAAGGAGAGCCTGCGGCGCATCCCGGACAAAGGAATGGGGTACGGCCTGCTCCGATCCTCTTCGGAGGCAGAACGCTTCGGAGGCGGCCTGCGCCCCGAGATTTCGTTCAACTATCTGGGGCAGTTCGACCAGGATCTGCAAGAGAGCGCGCTGCAGATGTCGGCGTACGGCACCGGCAGCGCGCAGAGCGGAGCCGCGGCTCCGGCTTATGCCCTCGATATCAACGGCATGATCACGGGCGGCGAGCTGTCGCTTACGATCACCTACAACGGCAGACAGTACCGTACCGCCACGATGGAAGGGCTGGCGCGGCATTTGGAAGAGAGCCTGCGCGAGGTACTGCGTCACTGCGTCACAAGAGAACATGCCGTATTGACGCCAAGCGATGTGCTGGCGAAGGGACTCGGCATTGCCGAGCTCGAGGAGCTGGTCCAGCGGACCGCCCACCTCGGGGATGTGGAGAACGTCTACGGCCTCACCCCGATGCAGAAGGGGATGCTGTTCCATGCCGAGCTTGAGCCGGGCACGGGAGCGTACTTCGAGCAGGCGGCTTTCGATCTCGTCGGAAGCTTCCAGCCGGACCTGTTCGGCCGCAGTCTGAATGCGCTCGTGCGGCGACATGCGATTCTCCGCACGAACTTCTACAGCGGGTGGGCCGGCGGGCCGCTGCAGGTCGTCTTCCGGGACAAGCGAGCCGAATTCGTCTACGAGGATCTGAGAGGGATGAATGACGCCCAGCGCGACGCCTACCTGTCGGCCTTCGCCGCCGAAGACCAGTCCCGGGGCTTCGACCTTGCCGAGGATGCCCTGCTGCGCGTCTCGATCCTCCGCACGGGAGAAGAAGACTACCGTCTCATCTGGAGCTTCCATCATATCGTGATGGACGGCTGGTGCATCCCGCTGATCACGCAGGAAGTGTTCGAGCATTATTACGCCGGACTGGAAGGCAGAGACCCGCGCCTGGCTGAAGTGACGCCATACAGCCGTTACATCGAATGGCTGGACGGGCAGGACCAAGATGCCGCGGCCGACTATTGGAGAGGCTATCTGGCAGGCTACGAGCAGCAGACGGTGCTTCCGCTGACGCGTGCCGCCGGCCGCCAAGCCGGTTATACGGCGGAGAAGCTGGTGTGCACGCTTGGGCCGTCCTTGACGGGACAGTTGGAGCAGGCGGCTAAGTCGTCGCACGTCACCGTGAACACGCTGCTGCAATCCGTCTGGGGCATCGCGCTTCAGCGCTATAACCGCAGCAGGGATGTGGTCTTCGGCAGCGTCGTCTCGGGAAGACCTGCAGAGATTCCGGGCGTCGAGCGCATGATCGGTCTCTTCATCAACACGACACCGGTGCGCGTAACGACTGAGGAGAACCTCAGCTTCTCCGAGCTGGTGAAGCGGCAGCAGGAACGCTATCTGGCGTCCCATGCCCACGGGACGTACCCGCTGTTCGAGATTCAGGCGCAGACCGAGCAGAAGCAGGATCTCATCTCGCACATTATGGTGTTCGAGAACTATCCGGTCGAAGAAGAAGTCGAGCGGCTCGGCGGAGGCGAAGACCTCTTCGAGATTCGGGACGCCGCGCTGCTCGAGCAGTCCAACTACGATTTCAACCTGATCGTGCTGCCCGGAGAAGACATGGCGCTGCATTTCCAATACAACGCGCTCGTCTACGACCGGAAGGATGTCGACCGCATCCGGGGCCATCTGGTCCATCTTCTCGAACAGATCGCAGCAGACCCGGGCATCCGGGTGGATGACCTGGAGCTGATTACGCCGCAGGAGCGGGAGCTCATCCTGGACGTGTGGGGAGCTACGGCGGCCGGCTATCCGGACCGCACCACCTACCACGGCCTCTTCGAGGAGCAGGCCGCGCGTACGCCGGATGCCGCAGCGGTGATCTGCGGTCAGCACAGCCTGACCTACGGCGAGCTCCAAGAGAGGGCCAACAGGCTGGCGCACAAGCTCCGCTCCCTGGGCGTGAAGACCGGCGATCCGGTCGGATTGCTCGTAGGGCGGTCGCTCGAGATGGTGGTCGGCGTCTACGGCATCCTGAAGGCCGGCGGCGCGTACGTGCCGATCGATCCCGAGTATCCGGAAGAGCGGATCGCCTACATGCTCGGCGATTCGGGAGCGAAGCTGCTCCTGACGCAGAGCGGTCTGCGGGAGCGTGCCGGATGGCAGGGCCCGCACCTGTTCCTCGACGAAGCTTCGTCGTACAGTGACGATACTTCCACACCGGCGGACGGAGCCGGGCCGGACGATCTCGCTTATATCATCTATACGTCGGGTACAACCGGCCGTCCGAAGGGCGTAGAGGTCGAACACCGCGGCCTGTGCAATGCAGCCCAGGTGTACCGGGAGCTCTTCGGCTTGACGGAGCAGGACCGCGTCGTGCAGTTCGCGAGCCTGTCGTTCGACGCTTCGGCTTCGGAACTGCTCATGACGCTGAGCAGCGGAGCGGCCTTGTATATTCCGCTGCCGGAGGTCATCTTGAACTATGCTTCCTTCGAGTCGTTCCTGACGGACAACGGCATCACCGTCGCGACCCTGCCGCCGGCCTATGCGACCTACCTGGAGCCGCAGCGTCTGCCGTCGCTGAGATGCCTGCTCACGGCGGGCTCGGCCGCTTCTCCTGAGCTGATCGGGAAGTGGAAGGGACATGTGCGTTACTTCAACGCTTACGGGCCGACCGAAGACTCCATCTGCACCACGGTATGGTCCGCCCCGGACGACGAGTCGGCTGTGGAGGTCGTTACGATCGGCCGTCCTGTTGCCAACCACCGCGTGTATATCGTCGATGAGCGCGGCAGCTTGCAGCCCGTCGGCGCAGCCGGCGAGCTCTGCGTGGCCGGGATCGGACTCGCAAGAGGCTACCACGAGCGCCCTGACCTGACGGCGGAGAAGTTCGCAGCGAATCCGTTCGCAGCCGGCGAGCGCATGTACCGGACCGGGGATCTGGCCCGATGGCTTCCGGACGGGACGATCGAATACCTCGGCCGCATCGACCAACAAGTCAAAATCCGGGGTTACCGGATTGAACTCGGCGAGGTGGAAGCACAGCTGCTCCGGCTGCCGTCGGTCAAGGAAGCTGTGGTTACGGCTCACCAAGACCCTGACGGGCAGAAGGACCTCTGCGCTTACTTCGTGGCAGAGCGCCAACTCGCCGCAGGCGAGCTGCGGGAAGCGCTCGCGGACGCCGTGCCGGGGTATATGATCCCGACGTACTTCGTTCAGCTCGGGGGCATGCCGCTGACGCCGAACGGCAAAGTCGACCGCAGGGCGCTGCCTTCGCCTGTAGACCGCGCGTCTGCCGAAGAAGCCTTTACCGCCCCTAGAACGGCGGCCGAGCGTGAGCTGGCCGTCCTCTGGCAGGAGGTTCTCGGCGTGAAGAACATCGGGGTGCAGGATAATTTCTTCGACCTCGGCGGGCATTCGCTGCGGGCAGCCCTGCTCGTCACGCGAATCCGTAAGGAGCTGAACCGCGAGGTCAGTCTGCGAGAGGTATTCCAGTCGCCTACGATCGAAGCGCTGGCCGGGGTGCTGGAACAGCGGGATGCCGAGGCGGCCTCCGATATACCGGCCGCTGGCGCCAGGGAGTATTATCCTGTGTCCTCAGCCCAGAAGCGGCTGTTCATTCTGAGCCAGCTCGAAGGCGGGGAGCTCAGCTATAATATGCCGGGCGTGCTTCAAGTGGAAGGAGCCTTGGACCGCGGACGGATGGAAGAAGCGTTCCGTGCGCTGATCCGCCGCCACGACTCGCTGCGCACCCGTTTCCTCACTGTGAACGGGGAGCCGGTGCAGCAGGTGCTGGCGGAGGTGCCGTTCACCCTGAATTACGAGGAGCTTGGCGAGGAGGAGGCGCAAAGCGCGGTCCGCGGGTTCGTGCAAGCCTTCGACTTGGGCACAGCCCCGCTGCTGCGCGCCGGACTCATCCGGCTCTCGGCGGAGCGCCACCTGCTCTTGTTCGATATGCATCATATCGTCTCCGACGGCGTCTCGATGAACCTGCTTGTGGAAGAATTCATCCGCCTCTATCAAGGGGAGGAGCTGCCGCCGCTGCGGATCCAATACAAGGATTATGCGGTATGGCAGCAGGAGCAGCTCGGCAGCGGGCGACTTCAGTCGCAGCAGGCCTACTGGCTCGAAGCCTTCCGCGGCAGCCTGCCGGTGCTGGATCTGCCGGGGGATGAAGTGCGGCCGGCCGTACGCAGCTTCGCGGGCGACCGGATCGCCTTCCGCCTCGACTCCGAACTGAGCCGTTCGCTGCAGGAGCTTGCCGCGGCATCCGGCTCCACCCTGTACATGGTGCTGCTCGCCGCGTATACGGCGCTGCTGCACAAGTACACCGGCCAGGACGACATTATCGTGGGTTCGCCGGTAGCCGGCCGGTCCCATGCGGATCTGCAGGGGCTCATCGGGATGTTCGTCGGCACGCTCGCGCTGCGTACGTATCCAGAAGGGGACAAGTCCTTCGCCGCCTATCTGCAGGAAGTGAAAGAAACGGCGCTGAAGGCCTTCGAGAACGGGGATTACCCGTTAGAGGAGCTCGTGGAGAAGCTGCAGCTGCAGCGGGACCTCAGCCGCAATCCGCTCTTCGATACGATGCTCGTGCTCCAGAATACGGAGCAGGGCGAACAGGAGATCGAGGGGCTGCGCTTCACGCCTTACGGCAATAGCCATCCGGCGGCGAAGTTCGATCTGACGCTCACCGTCACCGAAGCCGGGGATGCTCTGGAGTGCACAATCGAATATGCGACCGCCATCTTCAAGCGGGAGACGGCCGAGCGGATGGCCGGCCACTTTGCACAGCTGCTCCGTACCGCGGCAGCGAATCCGCAAGGAACGCTGGCGGCCATCGATATCGTCACACCGCAGGAGAAAGCGCGGTTGGCCGAATTCTGGAGCGCCGCTCCGGCAGATTATCCGCGGGAGAAGACGATCCACGGGCTGTTCGAGGAACAGGCCGCCCGTACGCCGCAGGCGGTGGCGGTCGTCTGCGAAGAAGTGTCGTTAACCTACGGCGAGCTGAGCGGACGGGCGAACGTATTGGCCCGCAGGCTGAAGGAACACGGCCTCCAGCCGGACGGACTCGTCGGGATTCTTGCGGAGAGGTCCGTGGAGACGGTCGTCGGCATTCTGGCTATTCTGAAGGCCGGCGGGGCCTATGTTCCGGTCGATCCGGACTATCCGGAAGACCGCATCCGCTTCATGCTCGAAGATTCGGGGGCCGGACTGCTGCTGGCGCAGCCTCATCAGGCGGACCTTGTGTCCTTCTTCACCGGGACCATCCTGGATCTGTCCGGCACGGTGTCCGAAGGCCCGGAGGCAGAGAACCTGGAAGTGGCGGCCGGACCGGAGAACCTGGCGTATGTTATCTACACGTCCGGCACGACGGGAAGGCCGAAGGGGACGCTGATCGAACACCGCAACGTGGTGCGGCTGCTCTTCAACGACCGCAATCTGTTCGATTTTGGTCCGGAGGACACGTGGACGCTGTTCCACTCGTTCTGCTTCGACTTCTCCGTCTGGGAGATGTACGGCGCGCTGCTGAACGGCGGCCGTCTCGTGATCGTGCCGGCCATGACCGCGAAGAGCCCCGAAGGGTTCCGTCGTCTGCTTCAGGAGCAGAAGGTCACGATCCTCAACCAGACACCTACGTACTTCTACCAGCTCATGCAGGAGGAACTGGGCCGCGGCACAGCCGAGCTCGGCCTGCGCATGATCGTCTTCGGCGGGGAGGCGCTGAGCCCGGCCCTGCTGCGGGATTGGAGAGCGAAGTACCCGCATGTGCAGCTCATCAACATGTATGGGATTACCGAAACGACCGTGCACGTCACCTACAAAGAAATCACGGAAGCCGAGATCGCGGCGGGACGCAGCAATATCGGGACCGCGATTCCGACGCTGCAGGCGTACATTCTCGACGGACAGCGGCGTCCGCAGCCGGTCGGCATCCCGGGAGAGCTCTATATCGCCGGTGACGGCCTGGCGCGCGGCTACCTGAACCGGCCGGAGCTGACGAGCGAGAAGTTCACCGATCATCCGCTGGCGGCGGGTGAGCGGGTATACCGTTCCGGAGACCTGGCGCGGTGGCTGCCGGACGGCACGATCGAATACCTGGGCCGGATCGACCAGCAAGTCAAAATCCGGGGCTACCGGATCGAGCTGGGCGAAGTGGAAGCGAAGCTGCTCCGCGCCCCGGCGGTCAGGGAAGCCGTCGTGCTGGCGGCCGAAGACGGCAGCGGACAGAAGGCGCTCGCTGCCTACTTCACGGCGGAGCGGGCATTGACGCCGGCCGAGCTGAGGCAAGCCTTGGCAGCCGAGCTGCCGGGATATATGATTCCATCTTACTTCGTGCAGATGGAGCAGATGCCTCTGACGCCGAACGGCAAGCTGGACCGCAGGGCGCTGCCGGCCCCTAGCGCCGGCCTCGCGACAGGCGCGGCTTACGCGCCGCCCGGGACGGCGGCCGAAGAAGCGCTGGCAGCCGTATGGCAGAGTGTGCTCGGAGTGCGGCAGGTCGGGATCCACGACCACTTCTTCGATCTCGGCGGGGATTCCATCAAGGCGATCCAGGTGTCTTCCCGGCTGTTCCAGGCCGGATACAAGCTGGAGATGAAGGATCTCTTCAAATATCCGACGATTGCGGAGCTGAGCCCGTTCCTTCAGGCGGCAGGCCGCATGGCAGAGCAGGGCGAGATCCAGGGCAAGGCGGAGCTCATGCCGATCCAGCGGTGGTTCTTCGAGCGCCACACGGCGCAGCCGCACCATTACAACCATGCCGTCATGCTGCACCGGACGGACGGGTTCGACGAAGCGGCGCTCCGGCAGACGATGACGAAGCTTGCCTGGCATCATGACGCGCTGCGCATGTCGTTCCGCGCCGTGGACGGCGGGTACGAGGCATGGAACCGGGGAGCGGCCGAAGGGGAGCTCTATACCCTGGAGGTGACCGACGTACGCGGTTGCGAGGATGCCGCAGCCGCCGTGGAAGCCAAGGCGGACGAGATCCAGAGGGGCTTCCATCTGGAGAAGGGGCCGCTGCTGAAGCTGGGTCTGTTCCGCGCCGCGGACGGCGACCATCTGCTGATCGCTATTCATCACCTGGTCGTCGACGGCGTCTCCTGGCGCATTCTCTTCGAGGATCTCGCGGCGGGTTACGAGCAGGCGCTGGCCGGGAAGGAGATTGCGCTTCCGCACAAGACCGATTCGTTCTTGCTGTGGTCGCAGCAGGCGGCACAGTATGCCGCTGGCGAGGCGCTTGACCGGGAGCGGGCCTTCTGGAGCACCACGGAGAAGGCAGAGCTTGCCCCGCTGCCGAAGGATACGGCGGAGGAAGCGGGGACGATCCGTGACAGTGATGCGGTGACGGTCGCATGGTCCGCGGAAGAGACCGAGCTGCTCTTGCGCCGGGCGAACCGGGCGTACCATACGGAGACGAACGACCTGCTCCTGACCGCGCTCGGCATGGCGGTCCGGGAGTGGTCGGGCCTCCAGCGGGTGCTCGTGAATCTCGAGGGACACGGACGCGAGCCGATCGTTCCGGGGCTCGACACCACCCGTACCGTCGGCTGGTTCACCACCCAGTATCCGGTCCTGCTGGACCTCGGGCATGCCGGGGAGCTCTCCGCCACCATCAAGCAGGTGAAAGAAGGGCTGCGGGCGGTACCGAACAAAGGCATCGGCTACGGGCTTCTGAAGTACTTGGCCGCACCGGGAACCGGCGATGCAGGCTTCACGGCCGAGCCGGAGATCTCCTTCAACTATCTCGGACAGTTCGACCAGGATCTCGACGGCAATGCCCTGCAGCTTTCTCCTTACTCCGCAGGCCAAGCGCTGGGAGATCAGACGCCGCTGCATTATGCCTTGGATCTCAACGGCATGATCGCCGGCGGGGAGCTCTCGCTGTCGATCACCTACAGCAGCAAGCAATACCGCAGGGAGACGGTGGAGTCGCTGGCATCCCTGCTGCAGTCGAGTCTCAGCGAGGTGATCCGCCACTGCGCGGCGCAGGAGCAGCCGCAGCTGACGCCGAGCGATGTTCTCTTCCGGGGCTTGTCGATCGGCGAGCTGGAGCGGTTGACCGCAGAGACGGCCCATCTCGGCGAGATCGAGGATGTGTACAAGCTGACGCCGATGCAGCAGGGCATGCTGTTCCACAGCCTGCTTCATCCGGGTTCTTCCTCGTACTTCGAGCAGGCTTCGTTCGAGCTTCACGGCGCCTTCGATGCGCAGACGTTCGCGGAGAGCTTCCAGGCGCTGGCATGCAGACATGCCGTCCTGCGGACGAATTTCTTCAGCGGGTTCGGGGATCAGTCCTTGCAAGTGGTATTCAAGGAGCGCCCGATCCCGCAGACGGTCTTGGATCTGCGCGGGCAGACTCCGCAGGAGCAGGAAGCGGCCTTCGCCGCCTATGCGGCGGACGATATGGCCCGCGGCTTCCGGCTGGACGAAGACCCGCTGATGCGGGTGGCGGTTGTGCAGACGGCGGACGACCGCTGCCGCGTGCTGTGGAGCTTCCACCACATCATCGTCGACGGCTGGTGCATTCCGATCATCACGCAGGAGCTCTTCGAGCACTACTCCGCGCTGCGTCAGAACAGACAGCCCGCCCTGCCTGCGGCCCATCCGTACAGCCGGTATATCGAATGGCTGGAGGCGCAGGACAGCGAAGAAGCGGCATCGTACTGGAGCCGCTATCTCGAAGGCTACGAAGGACAGACGGCGCTGCCGGCAGGGAGTGCCAAGGCGGCGCAGGCCGGTTCTCAGAGCTATGATCTGCAGGAGCATGCCATCGGTCTCGGCGAGGAACTGACGGGCAGACTCGAGCTTGCCGCGAAGCGGCACGGGGTGACCGTCAACACGCTCATGCAGACGGCTTGGGGGATCATCCTCCAGCGGTATAACGACAGCACGGATGTCGTCTTCGGCAGCGTGGTGTCGGGCAGACCGGCGGAGATCCCGGGCATCGAAAGCATGGTCGGCCTCTTCATCAACACGGTGCCGGTCCGCGTACAGGCCTCGGAAGACGAAGCCTTCGCCGACGTGCTCCGGCGCGTGCAAGCCCAGTCCCTGGCGGGCCGCGCTTACGACACGCATCCGCTCTACGAGATTCAAGGCAGGACCGCCCAGAAGCAGGATCTGCTGTCGCATATCATGATCTTTGAAAATTACCCGCTGGAAGAGCAGGTGGAGCAAGGCGGCGCGGACAGCGAGTCGCTGGAGGTAGCAGACTTCCGCATGTTCGAGCAGACGAACTACGACTTCAACCTGATCGTCATCCCGGGCGGGGACATCCGGGTATGCATCCGGTACAATGCGCTTGCCTACGAGCCGGCGGCCATCGAGCGGATCGGTGGGCATCTGCTGCATATGCTGGAACAGACGGCGGCACGGCCGGAGCGTCCGGTGGGCGAGCTCGAGCTCGTCACTGCTGAGGAGCGCGCGCAGCTGTTCGGCCTCGCTTCGGGAGCCCGTGCGGCCTACCCGCGGGAGCAGGCGATTCACCGTCTGTTCGAAGCGCAGGCGCGCCGGACGCCGGATGCCCTTGCCGCCGTCAGCGGAAGCGGACGAATGACCTACCGCGAGCTCGACGAACAGGCGAATCGGCTGGCCACTGCGCTGCGGGCCCAAGGTCTGCGGAGCGAACAGGCCGTCGGCCTGCTCGCGGACCGTTCCCTGGAGCTGCTCGTCGCCATACTCGGCGTGCTCAAAGCAGGAGGAGCCTATGTACCGATCGATCCGGAATACCCGCAGGATCGGATCCAGTATATCCTGGAGGATTGCGGCGCCCGGATTCTGCTGACCCAGAGCCATCTGGCGGGACTGGCCCCATTCGACGGAGTCCGTCTGGAGCTCGACGATCCGCAGATGTACGTCGGCGAGGCGGTAAGCCCAGAGGCCGAGGTGAAGCCGGACGATCTGGTGTATCTGATCTATACTTCGGGTACGACAGGCCGGCCCAAAGGCACCATGATCACCCATCAGGGCCTCGTGAATTACATCTGGTGGGCGATGGATGCCTACACCGGCGGTGAGCCGCTGACGTTCCCGCTCTACTCATCGATCTCGTTCGACCTGACGGTGACTTCGATTTTCACTCCGCTGCTCAGCGGAGGAACGGTGCGGATCTACGAAGGCATCGACAAGGCGGAGATCGTCCAGCATATCGTGCGGGAGAATGCCGTCGACATCCTCAAGCTGACGCCGACCCATCTGGGCCTGCTCAAGGAGATGAGCCTGCCGGCAGCCCCGCGCATCCGCAAGCTGATCGTGGGCGGGGAGAACCTGACGACGCATCTGTCGCGGACGGTCACGGAGCTCTTCGGCGGCCATGTCGAGATCTACAACGAATACGGCCCGACCGAGACGGTCGTCGGCTGCATGATTCACCGCTACGATCCCCAGGCCGATACGCGGGAGTCTGTGCCGATCGGTGTGCCTGCCGCCAACGTGGACATCCACATCCTGGACGCGCAGCGCCGCCTCGTGCCGGCGGGCGTGGCCGGAGAGATGTATATCGGCGGCGATGGCGTAGCCCGCGGCTACTGGAACCGGCCTGAGCTCACGGAGGAGAAGTTCGTACCGAATCCGTTCTCGCCGGGAACCCGCATGTACCGCACGGGCGACTTGGCCCGGCGTCTGCCGGACGGCACGATCGAATACCTGGGGCGGATCGACCACCAGGTCAAGATCCGCGGTTACCGGATCGAGCTCGGCGAGGTCGAGGCGAAGCTGCTGGAGCTTCCGCTCGTGGAAGAAGCGGTCGCCGTCGCTTGGGAAGACGAAGCCGGACAGAAGGCGCTCTGCGCCTACTTCACGGCCGGCCGGGAACTGGCCGTCAGCGAGCTGAGAAGCCGGCTGGCCGGCGAACTCCCCGGCTATATGATCCCGTCGTACTTCGTGCAGCTGGAAGCCATGCCGCTGACGCCGAACGGCAAGCTGGACCGCAAGGCGCTTCCGGCGCCGAGCGCGGGCGTAAGATCCGGGGCGGCTTACACCGCTCCTCGTACAGAGCCCGAGCGTATCCTGGCCGCCGTATGGCAGGGCGTGCTCGGCGCGGCGCAGATCGGCATCCATGACAATTTCTTCGAGCTCGGCGGCGATTCGATCAAGTCGATTCAAGTCTCCTCCCGGCTGCTGCAGGCCGGCTACAAGCTGGAGATGAAGGATCTGTTCGCCCATCCGACGGTCGCGGAGCTCGCTCCGCGGGTTCAAGCCGTCCTCCGGATCGCCGACCAAGGCCCGGTGAGCGGGGAAGTGACCTTGACGCCGGCACAGCGCTGGTTCTTGGACCAAGCACCGGCCGAGCCGCATCACTTCAACCAATCGGTGATGCTGTACAGCCCTGATGGCTTCGACGCCGAAGCGCTGGCTGCGGTGCTCCGGAAGCTTGCCGAACATCATGACGCCCTGCGTCTTGTGCTCCGGCAAGGGGAGCACGGCTATGAAGCGTGGAACCGCGGCCTTGCCGAGGGCGAATTCTACAGCCTCGCGTCTTATGATCTGCGGACGGAGGAAGATCCGGGGGCGGCGGTCTCCGCCTATGCTGATGCGATCCAGCGGAGCATCTCCCTTGAAGAAGGGCCGCTTCTCAAGCTTGGTCTGTTCCGCTGCCATGACGGGGACCACCTGCTCATCGTCATCCATCACTTGGCGGTCGACGGCGTGTCGTGGCGGATTCTCTTCGAGGATCTCGCCGAAGGCTATGGGCAAGCTCTGCGGGGTGAGCCGGTGTCGCTGCCGCCGAAGACCGATTCGTACCAAGCCTGGGCTGAAGGGCTTGTGCGGTATGCGTCCCGTCCGGAAGCGGAAGCTGAGCGGACGTTCTGGGAGAGCGCCCTGGGCGAAGGCTTCGAGCCTCTGCCGAAGGATCGACCTGACGGCGAGCGGCTCGTACAGGACAGCGAGGCCGTCACGGTACGTCTGAGCCGCGAAGAGACGGAGCAGTTCTTAAGAGGCGCGCACCGCGCTTATACGACGGAAGCGAACGATCTCTTGCTGACCGCGCTCGGCATGGCGGTGCAGGCATGGACCGGCAGCAGCCGCGTAGGCGTGACCCTTGAAGGGCACGGGCGGGAACCGGTCGTGCCGGAGCTGGACATCTCTCGCACGGTAGGCTGGTTCACAAGCCAATACCCTGTCGTGCTGGACATGGAGGCAGGACTCCCGATCGGCGACCGCATCAAGCGGGTGAAGGAAGGGCTGCGCCGCATCCCGAATAAGGGCGTCGGGTACGGCATTCTGAAGTATCTAAGCGGAGCCGCCGGGGATTCCTTCGGCCAGGCCGAGCCGGAGATTACCTTCAACTACCTGGGGCAGTTCGACCAGGATCTGGCCGGCAGCGGTCTGCAGGTATCCCCTTACCCTACAGGCTCCGACGTCAGCGGCCGGACGCAGCAGCACCAGGCTCTTAGCATCAACGGCCTCATCGCGGACGGCGAGCTGCAGCTCTCGGTAAGCTACAACAACCGGCAGTTCTTCCGCGAGACGGCAGACCGGTTCGCGGGGCTGCTTCAACAAGCCCTGAGCGAGGTGATCGGCCACTGCGTACGCCAAGAGCGGACGGAGCTGACCCCAAGCGACGTGCTGCTCCGCGAAGTTACGCAAGAGAAGCTCATCGAGCTGGAGGAGCGGACACGGCATATCGGCGCCATCGAGAACATCTACAAGCTGACGCCGATGCAGAAGGGCATGCTGTTTCACAGCCTCCTGGAGCCCGGCTCCGAAGCTTACTTCGAGCAGGCGCGCTTCGAGATCAAGGGCAGCTTCTACGCGGCGGATTTCGAGAGGAGCTTCGGGGAGCTGACCCGGCGTCATGCCGTGCTCCGCACGAATTTCTTCGCCGGCTGGGGCGAACACCCCGTACAGGCCGTCTTCCGCGAACGCCCGGTCGGCTTCCTCACCCAAGACCTCCGCGGTCTGGGCGAGGCAGAGAAGGAGGCGAAGATCGAAGCGTTCGCCCTCCAGGATAAGAAGCAGGGCTTCGATCTCGCCGAGGATCCGCTGCTGCGAGTGGCGGTACTGCGGACGGCGGACGAGGAATACCTGCTGCTCTGGAGCTTCCACCACATCATCATGGACGGCTGGTGCATGCCGCTCGTGATCCAGGAAGTGTTCGAGACTTACGCGGCTCTCCGGGAGCAGCGTGTGCCGGAACTCCCTGCGGCGGTGCCGTACAGCCGGTATATCGAGTGGCTGGAGGCACAGGACGACGAGGCGGCTTCGGCTTACTGGAGAGGCTATCTGGAAGGCTATGAGCAGCAGACGAAGCTGCCTCAAGCGCTGCCGCAGACGCCGGGAACGGCAGGGGAGTATCTCTCCGAGAAGCTGGTCTTCACGCTGGGTTCGGAGCTGACCCGCGGCCTGGAAGCCGCCGCGAAGCGGTACCAGGTGACGGTGAACACCTTGATGCAGACGGCCTGGGGTCTCGTGCTCCAGCGCTACAACGGCAGCAGGGACGTCGTCTTCGGCAGCGTCGTATCCGGAAGGCCTGCGGAGATCCCGGGCATTGAGAGCATGGTCGGCCTCTTCATCAACACCGTGCCGGTCCGGGTGCGCACCGAGGCGGGGGATACGTTCGCCGAGGTCATGAGGAGGCAGCAGGAGCTTTTCCTCGGAGGCCATGCGCACGATTCCTATCCGATCTACGAGATTCAGGCGCAGAGCGAGCAGAAGCAGGATCTGCTCTCGCATATCATGGTGTTCGAGAATTATCCGGTGGAAGAACACCTGGAGGAAAAAGGAGCCGGCGACGGCGCCGAATTCGAGATAACCGATGTGCAGATGTTCGAGCAGACGAATTACGACTTCAACCTGATCGTGCTTCCGGGTGCGAACATGCAAGTGCTGTACCGCTATAACGCCCGGGTCTACGAGCGGGAGAGCGTGGAGCGGATCCAAGGGCACTTGGCGCAAATTCTGGAAGGCGTGGCGGCGGATCCGGGCATACGCGTCGACGAACTCGAACTGATCACGCCGGAGGAGAAAGATCAGATTATGGACGTATGGGGAGATACGGCGGCGCCGTATCCGAGGGAGGTGACCATCCACGGCATGTTCGAGGCCCAGGCCTCGCGCACGCCTGACCGTACAGCCCTCGTCTACGGGGAGCAGGAGATGACATACGGCGAGCTTCACCGCCGGGCGAACCGACTGGCCCGCACGCTGCGCGCCCAAGGCGTCGTACCGGATCAGCCGGTCGGCATCATGGTCGAACGGTCGCCGGAGATGATCGTCGGCATCCATGCCATCCTCAAAGCGGGCGGCGCTTATGTGCCGATCGATCCCGAATTCCCGGAGGACCGTATCCGCTACATGCTGGAAGACTCGGGGGCGAAGCTGCTCCTGACGAAGGCCGGCTTGCAGGACCGCTTCCCGTTCGAAGGCGCGCTTGTGCTCCTGGACGATCCGCAGGCCTATGATCCGGACGGCTCGGATCTGCAGCCGGCGGCGGGGCCGGAGCACCTGGCGTATATCATCTACACCTCGGGATCGACGGGACGGCCGAAGGGCGTCATGATTGAGCACCGGGCGGCGGTGCATACGCTGAGCCAGCTCGAAGCCGAATACCCGATGCTGGCGGGCGACCGCTTCCTGCTCAAGACGACGTTCACCTTCGACTTCTCGGTACCGGAGCTCTTCTGCTGGTTCTTCGGGCAGGGAACACTGGTCATCCTGCCGCAGGGCGCGGACAAAGATCCGGCGGCGCTGCTCGCCGCGGTGGATGCGGGACGCATTACGCATCTCAACCTCGTGCCGTCCATGCTTAGCGTACTCGTACAGCATCTGAAGGACTCGGGTATCGAAGGCTTCACCACCCTGAAATACTTGTTCGCCTGCGGGGAGACGCTGCCGGCGAAGCTGGTCGAAGCGTACTACCAGGTATCGCCGAACGCCGTGCTCGAGAACATCTACGGACCGACGGAAGCAGCCGTCTATGCGACCCGGTATACGACGACCCGCGCAACGGCGTCCCTGACGCACGTGCCGATCGGCAAGCCGTATGCCAATGTCCAGGTGTGGATGATGGACGGGGCTTCACGTATCGCCCCGGTCGGCGTGCCGGGCGAGCTCTGCATCGCCGGCGAAGGGGTGGCCCGGGGCTACTACGGCCGTCCGGACCTCACGGCAGAGAAGTTCATCGCCCATCCGTACAAGCCCGGACAGCGGATCTACCGCACGGGCGACCTTGCCCGGTGGCTGCCGGACGGCAACATCGAGTATCTCGGCCGGATCGACCACCAGGTCAAGATCCGTGGCTACCGGATCGAACTCGGCGAGGTGGAAGCGCAGATCCTCAAGGTGCCAGCCGTCCAAGAGGCTGTCGTCCTGGCGCTGCCTGACGCTGCCGGCCACCATCAGCTCTGCGCGTACTTCACAGCCGAACGGGAGCTGGCTGCCGGCGAGCTGCGCGGGGCGCTGACGGGCGGACTGCCGGGATACATGATCCCGACCGCCTTCGTCCAGCTGGCGCAGATGCCGCTGAACCCGAACGGCAAGCTCGACCGCAAGGCGCTGCCGGCACCGGAGAGCCTGCTGCGGAGCGGGGCGGACTATGTGGCGCCGCGCACGCCGGCCGAAGCGCAGCTGGCGGGCATCTGGTCCGAAGTGCTCGGGGTGCAGGAGCTCGGCGTCAAGGATTCGTTCTTCGAGCTCGGCGGCCATTCGCTGAAGGTGCTGGGTCTCATCCAGAAGGTCCAATCGGTAATGGGTGTGCAGCTTCCGCTTCAGACCGTGTTCAACCGGCCTACTGTGGAAGAGATGGCTTTCGAGGTTTCCAAGCTGCAGGCCGAGCAGGACGCGAATGGGGAAGATATGGAGATTCTCCGCTTCCCTGGAGGAGGAAACCTCAAGGTGTTCTGCTTCCCGCCGCGGGTCGGCTATGCGCTCGGCTACTATGAGATGGCACGTGAGCTGGAAGGCTTGGCCGAAGTGATCGGACTCGAATTCATCGGTGACCGGTTCCAGGGGCAGGAGATGCTGGACCGCTATGTGGAGGCGATCACCGGCTTGCAGGGTGAAGGGCCATACGTCTTCCTGGGCTACTCGCTCGGCGGCAACTTAGCATTCGAGGTAGCCAAGGCGATGGAGAGCCGCGGACACCGCGTCAGCGATCTGATTATGGTGGATGCCCTCCGGAAAACAGCCCGGGACGAGTCGACGCCGGAGCAGCTCGAAGAAGTGGCGGAAGCGGTACTGGACAGCATTGCGGACCAGTACAAGGCTTTCCTGGCCGAACCGGACGACAGACAGCGGGTCAAGAACAAAATGCTCGTCTACTCCCTCTACCGCAACGAACTCGTGAACTCGGGTGAAGTTCGGGCCGCCATTCACGCGCTGGTCGCGGAGGGCGCTTCCGCAGGTCCTGCGCAGACGCCGTCCGACAAGCTGCTCTGGCAGCAGCCGGCGCTCGGCGGGTACGAGGAATATGAGGTGATCGGCACACACGATGTGCTGCTCGACGCAGGTTATGTCGGGGAGAACGCGAAGGTGCTGAAGCAGATCCTCCGTACGATCCTGGAGAGTCAGCCGCACAGCAAAGCCGTATTGTCTTAAGTGAGCAATGGAATAAGCTGACACGGCGGATCCCGCCGAATGCCAGTAGGGTTGTCCCTCAGGTCATCGCAGATGACGGTGGGACAACCCTTTCTTTATTATAGACACAGCTCGCCTGATCAGGTGGGACACAACGAGCCGGTGCAAGTCCCGTCGAGGTAAGAGCCATATCGCCTCCCCGCTGGAGCCGGTGGAGAGATCCCCAAGGCTCGCAGGAGATAGGAAAGGGCGGGTCGTATGGGACAATGAGGATGCCAACGCGATGGAACTCGCTCTTAGAGACAAGGCGGGGGAGCAGGATGATCTTTTTTCTGGCGGGATGTAAGACTTTTGTAAGAATTCCGTAAGCCGGGGAGCGCACTTTCCTTCTTATAATGAAGAGCAGGAGGGGATGCGTTGTGAGCTGGGTGCTAAGAACCAATGGACTGACCAAACGCTATGCGAACCGGCAGAAGCCTGCCGTGGAAGATGTCTCGCTTGAAGTGGCGCCGGGGGAGATCTACGGATTTCTCGGCCAGAACGGGGCGGGGAAAACGACGACGCTGCGCATGATTATGGGTCTGGTGCTGCCGACCAGCGGGGAGGTGGAGCTGTTCGGCAGGAGGCTCACCGGCGGAGGTGAAGGCTTCGCCAGGATCGGCTTCCTGCCGGAGGTGCCGGGGCATTATCCGCAGCTGACGGCAGCCGAACATCTGCGGCTGCACAGCCGGCTTACCGGCTATGCGGGGCCTGAACGAACGGAGGAGACGCTGCGCCTGCTCGGGCTGGGCGAAGTCAGGGATGTCCGGGCCGGACGGCTGTCTCTGGGCCTGCGCCAACGGCTGGGTCTTGCCCGCGCTATAGCCCACGGTCCGGAGCTGCTCGTCCTCGATGAGCCGACCAACGGGGTCGACCCTGCGGGGCTGCACCAGCTGCGCCAGCTGCTGCTGGACCTGGCCAAGCAGCGCGGCATGGCGGTGCTGCTCTCGAGCCATCTGCTGGGCGAGGTGCAGCAGATCGCGGACCGGATCGGCATTATGCACGATGGCCGGCTGCTGGAGCAGCGGGACGCCGCCGATCTGCAGCGGACGCTCCGAAGCTGTATCGAGCTCCGGGTGGAGCCGCTCGAGCAGGCGCTCGTGATATTGGAGCAGAAGCTTGGGATGATCGATTATGAGCTGCGGGACAACCGGACGGTCCGGGTGTATGGGAAGTCCGGGCAGTCAGCCGAGATCGCCCGCGTGCTGGTGATGGAAGGGATGGAGCTCATGGAGCTCAAGGTGCGGCATGACTCCCTGGAGGATTACTACCTGCGGCTGATCGGGGGGCAAGGGGCATGAGGGGCGTAGGATATGCCGAGTGGCTGAAGCTGCGCAGGTCTAAGGGACTGTGGCTGCTGCTGTTTATTTTGCTGGTCAAACATGTCATTGAGTTCACTGTCTATTACCAGGATCTGGCCTTTTCTCCTTCACGGCTGACTTGGAGCTGGACGTATTATACGCATTACCGCCAGTTCGCCCTCGGCCTGATGCCGATCATCTCCGGCCTCATGGTGGGGTATGTGCTCATCGGGGAGTTTCAGCACAATACGGTGACCGGGATGCTGACTTATCCGATCCGGCGCAGCACCTTTCTTCTGGGCAAGTATGCGGCGGTCTTCGTGCTGACCGTCCTGGTGTACGGACTTGACTTTGGAATGAAGGCGGCGGGCGGGCTGCTGTTCGGACTGCCGCCGGTTCCGTGGACGATGTGGCTGCGCTATGCGGAATGCGGGCTGCTGCTCATCCTCATTTCGTTCGCCTTCGTTCCCTTATTCGCCTGGATCTCGCTCGCCTACCGGAGTTATATCGCGAACATGGCGGCGGGCACTTTCGCAGCGGTGGCCGGTGAAGTCGTGTGGGATATGCTGGATATCGCCGTGCGGTTCCCCTTCACGTATCCCGGCATCCTTGTCGGCAGCCTGCTCGATATTCCATCGCGGACCGCCGGGAGCGCCGGGCTCCTGCAAGGAGCCTTGGGGTTGCTGGTGATCTTCGCCGTGTTCCTCGCGGCGAGCCTCAGGAAGCTGTCGCGGATGGATATTCATGCGCATGAAGGGTAACGGCCCAGAGATGACGCCGAATCGAACAGCATGATACAATAAACCCAATAATTGGACAGGTCCTCAGGCTGTGCGGAGGACCTGCTTCGGGATATGGGAGTGGAACAGGGAATGCGGTATGGGGAGCGGGAGAAAAGCATACTTCTCGTCGAAGACGACGAGGATCTGGGGGCCTTGATGCGAGACGGGCTGGAAAGGGACGGACTGCAGGTCCGGTGGTGCCGGGATGGAACCGAGGCCAAGCAGTGGCTTACGGGCAGTAGGGGCGGCACGGGCGGATTTGATCTGGCCGTGCTGGATCTCATGCTGCCGGGGGCGGACGGACTGGAGCTCCTGCGTATCATCCGCCAGGCCGGCGGCCTTCCGGTGCTGATGGTGTCCTGCCGCGGGGAAGAAACGGACAAGATCGTCGGCCTGCGGATGGGGGCCGACGACTATCTGGCGAAGCCGTTCGGGCTTGGGGAGTTCTCCGCCCGGGTGAACGCCATGCTGCGCAGGTATCTGGATTTCGGCGCTCCGCAGCAGCCGAATCCATGGCTGGAGCAGCATGGGATCCGCCTGAACACCGAGACGTACGAAGTCTTCGTAGGCGGCAGCGAGGTCGCGTTAACCGCGAAGGAATTCGAGATTCTGAAGGTGCTTATGAGCCAGCCCAAACGCGTCTTCTCCAAGGCCCAGCTCTTCCGAGCGGTCTGGCAGCAGGCTTATCTCTATGACGAGAATACGGTCATGGTGCATATCCGGAGGCTGAGATCCAAGATCGAGCCGGAGCCGTCCCAGCCCCAATATATTCAGACGGTATGGGGCATCGGCTACAAGCTGGGCGGCTGCGGGGAGGGACCTCGCGTTTGATCTGGCTTATGATTCTAAGCATGGCGGCGGCAGGCCTCCTGTTCTGCTTATGGCTGCGGCTGAAGCGGGAGATCCGTGCCTTGACGGCGGGGTTGAAGCTGATGAGGCTAGAAGAAGACCGCCGGCAGCTGCGCGTTGCCGTGGGGGACCGGGACCTGGAAGGCCTGAGGGCCGAGTGCGGCCTGCTCGCCGACCGCTGGAGGGAAGCGTCCGTGCGGGCTGGACGGCTCGATGAATCCCGGAGACGGATGCTGGCCAATCTGGCGCACGATATCCAGACGCCCTTGGCCGGTATGCTCGGGTATATCGAATCCGTCCGGGAGGATTCGCGGCTCACGGAAGAGCAGCGCGTCCGTTATCTGGACATTGCCTCGCGCAAGGGACGGGAGCTGTCCGCGATGCTGCTCAGCTTCTTCGAGCTCTCGAAGCTGGAGTCCGACGACACGCCGATCCGGCTGCAGGCCGTAGACCTGGCGGAACTGCTGCCGGAGTGGCTGCTCACGCTGTATCCTGAATTCGAGCGGATCGGCCTGGAGCCTGAGGTGGAGCTGCCCTCTATGCCCGCCCTGGTTTGGGCAGAGCCGGGTCTGATGGGACGGGTGGCTGCGAATCTGTTATCCAATGCGCTCCGGTACGGTGCTTCGGGAGGGGCGGTCGGCGTCTGCATCCGGGAGGAAGAGGAACATTATGGCTTCACCGTGTGGGACCGGGGACCCGGGATTCCGCAGAGCGAGCTGCCCTTCATCTTCGAGCGGCTGTACACGTCCGATCCTTCCCGGACCCGTACCCGGCGGGGAAGCGGACTGGGTCTGGCCATCGTAAGGCGTCTAGTGCAGCGGCAGCAGGGAACGATTGAGGTGAATTCCGTTCCTCACGAGCGGACGGTGTTCACTGTGCGTTTGAAGCGGGCGCGGGAGTGAGAGGGCGGGCTGCAGCGCTGGTTCCACCTGTTTTTTGGTATAGGCACAAGAAACAAAACAATAGGAGCGTAACCCAGTGGGTCGCGGGCATGACCTGCGGCAGCTGTGCGGATTCCGTAGAAGGTGCCCTGCGGAGCGCCGGGGCTGAGGGGCACGTGGATCTGGCAGGTCAGACCGTACGGGTCGAATATGATGAAGACCGTGTAAGCATGAACTCGATCCGGGATGCCATCGAAGGAAGAGGGTACGGGATCGTATAAAGAGGTGAAAGAGGGTACGCCGGTGTATACCGGGCCTCTGAGCAACTTGCATTTTTTCTTCGGTAGCACGGACAACCCGCAAAAAAGACATTCGTTCTTAGTTTTAGGACGGATGTCTTCTTTTTTTGGTGGGATCAAAAGGACACGGAGAGACGTTTTTCTTGATATCTAAGAATTTATATCTCGCCAGGGCCCGATCCTGTAATCTTATATAACTTATAAACGGGCATCGTCCTTAAAGGACGGAAAAGCCGTTATCTCGTCTAGTATCATAGGTTAGAAGTCTGTATCAGTAAGAAAGAGGAGTGTAGCTGATCACATTTGTTATATAATAATAATATTGCTCTATATCATTAAAATTTCCTTTAGTATCAAGGGTTAATGGATAATTTGGATCATCGGTCCATGCAGCAAAGATAAAGATTTACAGCGTGAATATTTTATGATAATTTAAATATTGTAATATAAATTATAGAAAGGTTGTGTGTTATATGAAAAACAGAATGGCAGCTCTCCTCTTTATCTGCTTCGCCTTGTTCGCCCTGCTTCCGGTTTCGAGCGCATCGGCAGCGACGAACGTCCAGATTACGGGTCAAGGTACGCTTGTGATTAAGGGAACTTTCATCGGAAGCACGGCTGAGTATGTCGTCATCAACCAGAGCGGACAAGTTGTAGGCAACCGTGCATTCTCCGCTTCCGGCGGAACCGGAACGATCAACGGTACCGTATCCAATCTGCCTTATGGTACATACAAGATCATCGTCGGGGGTCCCGCTCTGACGCTCAACAACCTGCAGTACTACTTTCAATAACACCGCAAGCTGAAGGAATGCCCTTCCTAGTCATCATTGATGACGGAGGGGCATCCCTTGTTTGGTTGGTTTGACCGAAGAAGCATCAGCGCGCGCCCCAAGGCCGCTTCCTTGGCAGACATTCTGCCAAGGAAGCGGCCTTGTTGTACCTCCGACCGGCGGCATCCAGACACCACGGACATGGGGTGAGAGACCCGGGAGGGGTCAGGTCAGGCAGCGATCAGTAAGCCGGGGCGGATTTCAACTGGCGGATGGCCTCACGGAATGCCACAATTTCCTCATACGTTTCGGTTTCTTTCGTAGCCACGCTGGTTTTGACGATGACGATGTTCTCCTTCTGGTTCACATAGATCGTCTGGCCGTAGATGCCGCTGGCAAAAATCTCGTTGGTGTTGAGACCGTCCGCGGGAATCCACCATTGATTCTTATAGAACGGCGCTCCCTCGCTGCCCGTATACGTTTCCTTTACCCAAGCTTCGGGAATGAGCTGTTTGCCGTTCCAATTCCCGTTATGCAGATACAGGCGGCCGAACTTGGCATAATCCCGCGATGTGGCGTTCAGATAGGCGAAGGTCATATCATCCCCGTGCAGGTCCGTATTCCAGAAGGCGTGACTCTCCATGCCGAGCGGCTTCCACAGCTTTTCCTCCAGATACTGCGACGGCTGCCGGCCTGTCGTTTTCTTGAGCAGCATCCCGAGCACCTGGGTGTCGGAGCCTTTGTAGACGAAGGTTCCCGGAGGGGCTGCGGAAGTGAGAGTCGTCATCTTCTTGTTGAACGATCGGCCTTCCACGAAGAGCTCCCGGTACCACTGGCTGATGTACGGCTCTTGGTACACGGGATAATCCACGCCGGAGGTCATGTTGAGAATATGTTTGATCGGCACGCCGTCATACCCCGAGCCCAACAAATCCGGCAGGTACTTCGTGATCGGATCTTCGATGCTGCCGATATATCCCTCGTCTATAGCGATACCGATGAGCGCCGAAGTGAACGATTTGGAGATCGACCAGGACGTAGCCAAGGAATCGCGGGTGTTGCCCCGAAAATACTTCTCGACCCAGAGCGTATCGTCGCTGAGCACCAGGAGGCTGGTCGTGCCGGTGCGCTCCAGCAGCTCCTGGAAGGACAGGGACTCCCCGCCGAACGTGTAATTGAACTCGGGAAGGGAACGCGGAGCCTGCTTGAATGTGTAGATTCCGCGCTTGTTCGGGTGAATCCGGTGGCTCGGGAATACCTTCTTCATAGAACGGAAGTTGCGTACGATCCGGTCCGGCTCGAACAAGGTGAGGAAGCGCGAAGGATGATAAGCAGCCGACTCAACGGATGTATCCTCCGTGTCGTCCTCCAGGGAGAGAACAGGGGCCGCAACGGATTCGGCGGTCAAGCGGGAGGGAGAGCCGTTATGATCCTGAACCGATGGGGCCTGCACTTCAGCGGAAGACAGGGCGTATGCCGAAGGCATCGTGCTTCCGGCAAGCAGGGCGCTGGCGGTCATAGGAATCGCTAACCGTTTCAAATGCCTCGATATCATGAAATATTCACCTCATATAGAATGAAATGTAAAAATAGTCCCATGCAAAAACAAACAAGACACCTTATTCTCATGTGCCTTGTCTCGGAAGCGGCCGGCTAGTGGAGCCGATATTGGAAATCAAACTCGGGCCTGTCATAGATTCATATCGGACACCAAATCGCGGGTCACTTGGATCACCAGCTCCGGCTGGTCATGGATTCAGATCAGAAATCAAATCGTAGATCGCTTGGATCACCAGCTCGGGCTGATCATGGATTCATATCGGAAATCAAATCGGGTATCACTTGGATCACAAGCTCGCTGGTTATGGGTGAAGCTCCGAAATCAAATCGCGGATCACTTGGATCACCAGTTCGGGCTGGTCATGGATCACGTAGTGGCCGCTCTTCTCGGCCACAATGAGGCGGCTGTTGGTCGAGATGGCGAGTGCCTCCCGCTGGCCGGTCTGCCAGCTCTGCTCGATCTCTTCATTCGCGGTTTGGCTGATGCCAAAGCGCGTAAGGTCCTGCCGGACGCCCCGTGCGATGACCCGGACGGGAAGATCGCCCAGATTCTGTCCGCGGATCGCATCCTCCGTGGTGTGCGCGAGGCTGCCTTCCTCGGATACGGCCTGGAAGTACTTGGGGGATGCGACGACATTGACAAACGTTGAACGGTCCTGCTTATCTACCCGTCCGGTCAGCAGGAAGTTCGGGAGGAGCCGGAAAGCGCCGGATTCCTTGAGCAGGATCGAGATGTTCGGAGAAGGATTGCTCTTCGGCTTCTCCCGGGCATAGATCGGTTCCGTACGGCGGGCGTCGTTCTCGGGCCTGGCGTCGATGAGGACCATCCCTGCGACTTCCTCCGGGTAGGTCTGGGCGAACAGCCGGGAATACATGCCTCCAAGGGAATGGCCGGCCAGGAGATACGGTCCCTTGATCCCCGCATTCTTCAATGCGGTGTGCAGCTCGCGGACGATGTTCTCCCCCGTTCGCGGATTCGGCGAAGCTTCGCTCCACGCATAGCCTGCCCGGTCATAAGCGACCACGGTGGCGAAGGAGCTCAGCTTCTCCGGAATTTCTCTCCAGGACAAGCTGCTTTCCCCGCTTCCCGATTCGAGCAGAATCGTGGGGGAGCCGCTGCCGAGCTTATGCAGATGGAGCCGGAAGCCCCCCGCATCCACCAGCTTGCCGGGGGGAGGGAAGTTCTCCCGTGCCCGCTTGGCGGCGGACCATTCGTATGTGGATCCAGAGATGAGGATGGCTAACAGGATAGACAGCACGGCGAAGACGATCTTCGTCCAGGTTCGTCTTAACGGCCGCTGATGTTCACTTTTATTCGTAGGTATCATCGGGAAACCTGTCCTTTCATGCTGGAGTAGTCATTCGCCCCCTTTGTTTATTTAATACACTGTACTAATACAAGAGCAATATAGCACACTGTATTCAAAAAAGCAAAGCGGTTATAATGGGGCTATGCCAAAAATTGTAGATCATAAAAAACAAAGACATCTGGTGGCCGAAGCGGCGCTGCGTTTGATCCACAAGTATGGACTCGAGCACGCTACGGTACGCAACATAGCTACGGAAGCGGGTCTGTCCGTAGGTTCCATGAGGCATTATTTCTCTACCCAGGCGGAACTGTTCGCCTTC
Source organism: Paenibacillus caseinilyticus (assembly GCF_027533645.1). Taxonomy (GTDB): domain Bacteria; phylum Bacillota; class Bacilli; order Paenibacillales; family NBRC-103111; genus Paenibacillus_G; species Paenibacillus_G caseinilyticus. The sequence continues at coordinate 17,926 of NZ_JAQAGY010000007.1, read as the reverse complement.
TGCATGAACCTGTTCCGGAGCAGAATCGAGCGCCGGATCGGTCTCATGGATAACAAGGGGCCGGTTCTGCATGATGTGAAGGAGCTGCTTCTGCAGTTCCTGCCGGTGGATGAAGACCGGCGCAAGGAGATGGAGGTGTGGCTGTCCTTCAACGCCAAGACGCTGGTCCATCCGGAACTCAAAGCGCTCAGCGAAGAGATGCAGGACGAGCTCTTCCAGGCTTCCAAACTGGTGGTGCATACCCTCCAGGAGCACGGGCTCTCCAGGAGCGGACTCGACCCCGAACTCGAGACGGAGAAGCTCTATGCGCTTGTGGACGGGCTGGCCATACACCAGCTGCTGCGCCCCGGACGGTTGCCTGCCGACCGGATCGAACGCATCATCGACCAGCATTTGCAGCAGCTCTGCGGCGGCTTGTAAGCTATGGCCTGCGCGTCCAGGGTGATCGTCGCACCTACGCATTCAGGCGGCGGAGCCGGACCATTTTCAATCACAAAGGGGATGCATGCTATGTGCCGCAATATCAAAACCTTGTTTAACTTTGATCCTCCGGCAACGGAAGAGGAGATCCGCAGCGCCTCGCTTCAATTCGTCCGGAAAATCTCGGGGTTCCAAGAGCCATCCAAGGCCAATGCGGAAGCCTTCCGGCTCGCGGTGGACGAAGTGGCGGCGATCGCCGGGAAGCTCATGGACTCGCTGGTCACCCAAGCCGAACCCCGCAGCCGGGAAGTGGAGCTGGAGAAGGCCCGGGCCCGTTCCGCCAAGCGATTCGGAACTGGCGAGGACACTGCGAAGCTTAACTCAGCGGCAGCCCTGGACAGCGTGCACGTGCCAGAGTCCGATAGGGATGGCCGTTAGGACATGGGCGCTGCTCCTTTCCCTGTAAAAATTTACAAGCTCAACTGGAAATTACCCGCTGCACGGACCCGTCTAACATGATGCCTTCACATAATGCGTTCACTTCTATGCGGATCACCCGCGTATTGTTCCTGCCGAGTGGTCTTGTTAACCAGCGAGAATACTGTGATCAGACGATGACGAATAGACTTTGATATAGTATTCGCCTGTCTGGAAAGGGAGTGGAAGGATGGAGAACCATCGGAACGAAGTGACGCTGCCGTCACGCCGCATTCCTGTCTCTTATGATGTCGATGTGGTCGTGGTCGGAGGCGGCGCCTCGGGTATCGCAGCGGCGATCAGCGCCTCGAAGAACGGAGCGGACACTCTGCTCTTGGAGCAGAGAGGCTTCCTCGGCGGGATGGGTACCGTCTCGCTGGTGCCCGCTTTTTGTCCGTTCACGGACAAAGTGAAGCCGGTTGTCCGCGGGATCGGGCTGGAGCTTATGGAGCGGATGAAGTCGGCCTGCAGCGCAGAGTATCGGCAGATGTACGAACGGTCGCTGGACTGGGTGCCGATCGATCCGGAAGTGCTGAAGCGGGTGTATGACGACGCCGCAGCCGAGAGCGGAGTACGCCTCCTGTATCACACGGTGGTCAGCGAGGTGCTTCTCGCGGAGGACCGGAAGACCATCGAGGGCCTCGTCATCGTGAACAAATCAGGACGGTCGGCGGTCCGCTGCCGCTATGTGATCGATGCTACCGGAGATGCGGATCTTGCCGCGATGGCGGGTGTTCCGTTCCAGAAGGGAGGGGAAGAGGGAGAACTGCAGCCGGGGAGCATGTGTTATCTGCTTGCCAAAGTCGACCGACAGGCATTCCAGCGGTTCTTGGCGGAATCCGGCGATACCGCCCAGCTGCACCGTACCGTAGCGAAGGCCATCGCGGACGGCGTGCTGCCGGAAGGGCGTACCTCGGTCTCCGGGCTTGCCTGGCTGGACGATGATCTCGTCGGGGTCAACTTCGGCCATATTTTCGGTATTGACGGCACGAAGGCCGAGGATTTGACCCGCGGCGCCATCGAAGGACGCCGGCTGGCTGCGCGTCAGGTCGAGTTCTTCCGGACGCGTGTGCCGGGTTTCGGGAAAGCCCAGGTGGTGGCTACTGGAGAGCAGATCGGCATCCGGGAGACCCGCCGCATCCAAGGGGATTATGTGCTCACCGCCGAAGACTTCATGGGGGCGAGGTCTTTCCCGGATGATATCGCCCGCAATGCCTACTATATTGATATCCATATGGCGAACAGCAAAGGGGGCATGACGGTTACCCACCTGCCGCCGGGCCAGTCCCACGGCGTACCTTACCGCATTCTGCTTCCTGCCGGGATCGACAACCTGTGGGTACCCGGACGTGCGGCCTCTTCGGACCGCGTCGTGCAAGGCTCGCTGCGGGTGATGCCGAACTGCTTCGCCATGGGGCAGGCTTCCGGCACGGCTGCTGCCCTTGCCCTTAGCGCATCGGCTTCCTCGCGGAGCATTGAGGTTGCTGAGCTGCAGCGGCTGCTCGTGGAGCAGGGCGCGTGGCTGGGCGAACATGTTGGCGTATCCGCAGGTCTGCCCGGGGAAGCTGGTCACTGAGAGCGCTGTCACAAAACAGCGGATCGTTATTCTGCATAGTGGCTGACATGTACCAGGCTGCCACAAGACAGAAGCGCTGTTGTCCTTCCAAGGACGACAGCGCTTCATTTGGCTTCTATAGGTTTTCCTTAGGATGACCAGTGGAGCGGGCGGGTGAGAGAAGGCGGCAGCTTCGTGCCGGCATCGCCCTTCGCCGCGTTGAGCTGGGCCTGCGTGAGGAAGAGGCTGCCGGTAAGGTCCGCTCCTCGAAGATCCGCATCCCGGAAGTCCGCCCCAATGAGGTCGGCCGTTCGCAGATCGGCTCCGCGGAGGTCGGCCGCAATGAGATAAGCGCCCCGGAGGTTGGCGCACCGCAGATCGGCGCCTCTCAGCTTGGCACCGATGAGATCCGCTCCCCGGCCGTAGCTCTTCTGCCGGCCGGTGGGCCCCTTCTGCCGGCGGCGGGCATCCTCCCGCACAAGCTCGCTGGTCCGCAGAAGCAGCTCGTTGACCTCGGCCCGGTGACCGGCAGCGTCGAGCTCCAGCAAGGCGTCGGGGCCGAGATGCGTGAAGCGTTCCGTCTTGCCGAGCGCAAGGCGCAGCTCTTCGTGGATCGGACGTGCCGCCGGCAGCGTCAGCGCTTCGGACAGATACCACAGCAGTTCGTGGAGCTGCCGCATGATCGGGAATACCTCGAACATGGGCTTCGCGGTTTCGGGGGCCTGCCGCCAGTCGCGCCCGCCGTAGGTAACCTGCGAAACTTTTTGTCCGGCGCCGAAGCAGTCAAATACCGTGCAGCCGCGGAAACCGAGCCCTCTCAGATTGCTGTGAACTCCGCACCGGAAGTCCGTCCGCAGATTGGGACAGGGCTGTCCGGCGTCTTTATCTATGGCGAAGTCGGCCGTAGCGGCGAAGGGCAGCGCCACACAGCAGAGGCCGAAGCAGCTTTCGCAGTCCGAGTGCAGAGGAAGACGGTTTTCGGCCGCAGGGGCAGCCGAATCGATTTGAGGATCTTGCATCTAACGAATCTCCTTTCAGTATATCGGATGAGGATATAGAATGATGGGTCAAGCTTGAATTGACAATCCCTGTATGGTAGTACCGAATCCTGAATTTGTCAATCCTTTTCCCAGCCGCCGGGGCTGGGGGCTGCCGCTCTACTGTGCCCTCCAGCTTTTGCTTGAACAGGGGAGGGAGATATGATACGTTAATATTGTTTCGTACAAAACAATATTAATCCTATATTGTTTTTCTCAAAACAAAATAAGGGGGATGGATGTCAAGCACCGGCGGACCTGAGTCCTTCATCCGAGCCCAAAGGAGAGATACAAATGGATTATGAAGTGGTGATTGTCGGAGGCGGACCGGTCGGGATGCTGCTGGCTGCGGAGCTGGCCTTGGCGGAAGTTAGGGTCTGCGTGCTGGAACGCTTGAAGGAGACGACGCCGTATTCGCGCGCGCTCACCTTGCATCCCCGCAGCCTCGAGCTTCTGGATATGCGCGGCTGGAAGGCCGATTTGATGAATCTGGGGCAGCCTGTCCATACCGGCCATTTTGCGGCGCTCGAAACCCGGCTGGATTTCTCGGCCTTGGATTCCGCATCGAACTTCAGCCTCTTCATTCCGCAGCATGCCACGGAGCGGGTGCTGGAAGAGAAGGCGAGAGAACTGGGCGCGGACATCCGCCGGGGGGTGGAGGTGGTATCGGTACAACAGCATGAGCAGGGGATGGAGATTGGTGCCGTCAGCGCGGAGGGACCCTTCAGCCTCTCGGCCGCTTATGCGGTGGGAGCCGATGGGGCAGGAAGCCTCGTCCGCAAGCAGGCGGGGATCGCGTTCGAAGGGACGGGGGACACCCTGACCGCCATGCTGGGCGATGTGGTGCTGGCGGAGCGATCCGGCCCGGGCGTGTTGTCCCGCTATACCGAGCAGGGGCTGGCGATGATCGTGCCCTTGCCGGACGGCATGCACCGTGTAGTGGTGATCGACCCGGAGCGTACGGGCGTCCCCAAGGGGGAGCCGGTGACACTTGAGGAGCTGCGTGCCGCGCTCATCCGCATCCTCGGCAGCGATCTCGGCATGTGCCGGCCTTACTGGCTGTCCCGCTTCGGCAATGCGGCACGCCAGGCAGCGCAGTACCGGAGCCGGCGGCTCTTTTTGGCGGGCGATGCGGCGCATATTCATTTCCCTGCCGGCGGGCAGGGGTTGAACGTGGGCTTGCAGGAAGCGATGAATCTGGGCTGGAAGCTGGCTGCCGAACTACAGGGGCGGGCGCCGGCGTGGCTCCTCGACAGCTATCACGAGGAGCGCTTCCCGGTCAATACGGAACTGCTGCGCAACACCGGCGTGCAGACGATGCTGATGGGCTCCGAATTCTCGCCCCGCATGCAGGAACTGCGTTCCATGCTCTCCAGCCTTCTGCAGATCCCGGAGGCTAACGCGCAGCTTGCGGGCGGAATCTCGGCGTTCCATATCCGGTATGCGCCGGACCCTGCGGCAATGCCGCATGCCTTGAACGGCCGCCGGTTCACGGAGCTGAAGCTTCGGCTGGAGGACGGCACCCTGCGGATGGCTTACGAGCTGTTTCATCCGGGGCGCTTCGTCCTGCTCCATCTGGCTGCGGATGAGCGGCTGGAGCGCTTCGCGCAAGGATGGCGTGACCGTCATCTCCGGGTCGTGCGTGCCTCGGCCGCTGCGGCGGCGCCGGATTGGGACGGGGTCCATACGGCCTTGATCCGTCCGGACGGATATATCGCGTGGGCGGTATGCCGCTCGGCACCGGAGCCGTGGGAGGCGGTCAGGCAGGGATTGGCCCGCTGGTGCGGGGAACCGGTAACTGTATAACGATTGAGAACATTATAACTATATTGTTTTTCTCGAAACAAAATCAGCGATGCCGGAGGCTTGGTCCGCCTCCGGCGCAGGTTTTGGCAAAGGTACGTGGCAGCAGACGGACCGAGGCGGCTCCGGCAGACACAGCGAATGGTTTTCTACGAAACCATTATTGTATAATAGGGGGAGTGGCACAAGAAGGGGAGCGCAAGTCTATGCCGAAAAAAGAGCAATCCAAGCAGCGGGTATATCAGCTGTTCCTGCAGCTTCTCACTCAACAGGAGATGAGGGAGGGCACCTTTTCCGTCCGTTTCGAGGAAGAGAAGAGGAAGATGGAGACGGAACTGGGCTTCCAGCTTGATCTGAATTTATCCGAAATCCACCTGATCGCCTGCATCGGCGACTGCGGATCGGTCAATGTCACAGCCCTCTCGGAGAAGACCGGCCTGACGAAGGGATCGGTGACGCGGATCAGCAAAAAACTGCTGAAGCTGGAGCTGATTCTAAGACAACAGCTTCCGGATAACAAGAAGGAAGTATACTTCCGGTTAACGGACAGGGGAGCGCGGCTGCACGAAATCCACCGCCGGCTGCACCGGAAGATGGAAGAGAAGTTCCTGCGCTTTCTGGACAAATATACGCCCGAACAGCTGGCATTCTCCCGGGAACTGCTGCAGGATCTGCTCGAGTGGGATTATTAACTTCCTCCAAGTGATGGGGCTCCGGCTAAGTGGATCTCATCTAATCCCGGTGCCGGTACAAGCGTGTTCCAAGGGAATAGTATCGTATACTGCCCGGCTGTGTAGATTACATTAGGAAGGGATGGATAATTAATGTACACGTAAGCCTTGGCGCGTAACCTTGGATGGAGACTTCCCGCTTCAAGAGCAATCTTGATTCCATTGATATCTTGGAGGGCACAACATGACGAATCCGAACCGGAGTACACAGGTCTTAGACAGCGAGGCAGTACTTGGAGCTATGGAGCACACCCTGGCCATGATTGAATTCGATGCTCAAGGCAACGTGCTATGGGCGAACCGGAATTTTGCCGACGCCGTGGGGTATTCGGTCAGCGAGATCAAGGGAATGAAGCACCGTCAGTTCTGTACCAAGGACTACGCGGAGAGTCCGGAATATACAGTTCTTTGGAATAATTTGCGCCAAGGCATTCAATTTCAAGAGAAGATCCAGCGTCTGACCAAGGATAGCCGCCTGATCTGGCTTGAAGCGACCTATATGCCGGTATTCCAGGATGACCGGGTGACTGCGGTGCTTAAGGTGGCCACTGACATTAATTGATTTGATGCGGCTGAATCACATCCACCCTTCATGTTCTCTGTCCCATGGCTCCAGACCGAACACCTCGAACAACCCCAGCCAGCCCTGCTCCGTTACGGTTACAGCCCGCCCCTTAGGCTTTCTCTGGATCCAGCCCAGCTCGAAGAGCTTATGAGCCACGGCTTCTCCCAGCTTCCCGGCTACATGATACTTTCTCTCGCTCCAGTCCAGGCACTTCCTCGCGACGTGCCTTCTTCCGGTTGTCAACCGCCGGGTCTCCAGACCCCAAGCTCCGAATCCTTCCATCCCTTGGGGAGTCAAATGGAAATCGCCTTCCCTTGCTTCCAGCCAGCCGAGCGCGATCCAGTGTTCCGTCAGCGCAATCCCTACTTGTCCGGCCGAGCGGGAAGGGTCTGCGATCAGCGCTGCCACCTGGGCTATATCCGGATTCGATCCCATCGTATCACCTCTATCCTTGTTACCGTAATTATATACCATGGATCATTCGATGGACATCGAATCATATACGACTTTACATATAAGCGAATAGCTATATAATAATATACTGGTTGAGGTTCCTTCTCCAGGAGAGATCGTTGTACGTAGCGGGACACGATGGGCTGTATACCGGATGGATGCTGCAGCTGAATGGGCAGGGGGTACATATGGTTTATACTGCAAGTCTCATTTTTCTAATTACACTGGCTCTGGTCATATGGCAGCCCAAGGGCCTGAACATAGGCTGGTCTGCTATGGGCGGCGCTGTTCTTGCGCTGCTGCTGGGTGTGGTCAGCTTTGCGGATGTCAAAGATGTGACGCTCATTGTCTGGAATGCCACGCTTGCTTTTGTGGCGATTATCCTGATCTCTCTGCTATTGGACGAGATCGGCCTCTTCGAATGGTCGGCGCTGCATATGGCCCGGCTCGCCGGAGGGAACGGAGTATCGATGTTCGTGTATGTCATCCTCTTGGGCGCTGCGGTCTCCGGACTGTTCGCCAATGACGGCGCCGCCCTGATTCTCACCCCTATTGTGCTTGCGATGGTACGGGCCCTGCAATTCCAGGAACGGATGATCCTGCCCTTTATTATGGCTAGCGGGTTTATTGCCGATACCGCTTCGCTGCCGCTCGTCGTAAGCAACCTGGTCAATATCGTTTCGGCGGATTATTTTGATATCGGATTCGTCGAGTATGCCAGCCGTATGGTTGTGCCGAATTTCTTCTCCCTGGCCGCGAGTATTCTTGTGCTGTATTTATTTTTCCGCAGGGGAATCCCAAGGCAATATGATGTCGGGCAGCTGAAGCAGCCAAAGGAAGTGATCAAAGACCTCCGGCTGTTCCGTTTATCCTGGGTTATTCTCGGCGTTCTCCTTGCTGCGTATCTCATGAGCGAATTCACATCCCTCCCGGTCTCTATGGTCGCCGGGGTGGTGGCGGTCTTCTTCCTTCTGGCTGCCCGGCGGAGTCCGGCCATCGAAACGAAGCGGATTATCAAAGAAGCGCCTTGGGCCGTCGTTGTGTTCTCCATCGGGATGTATGTGGTCGTGTACGGACTTCGGAACGCCGGGTTAACGGATTATCTGGGCAGCCTCATTGAATCGGTCGCCGATCATGGATTGTTCGCGGCTGCGGCAGGCATGGGCTTCATCGCAGCCATCCTGTCGTCGATCATGAACAATATGCCTACGGTGATGATCAATGCCTTGGCCATCCAAGGAACGGCAACCGAGGGCGTCATCCGGGAAGCGCTGGTCTACGCTAACGTGATCGGGTGCGATCTTGGCCCCAAAATTACACCGATCGGCTCGCTGGCGACCTTGCTGTGGCTGCATGTGCTATCCCGCAAAGGGATTACGATCACCTGGGGCTACTATCTCAAGATCGGTATTCTGCTTACCCTTCCGACCCTGTTCATTACCTTATCGGGACTGTATCTGTGGCTCCGGCTCATTTCATAAAGTCCGTTCCAGCCTGAAGGGGAGCACACCTAAGAGGATTCTACAGGAAGAGCCGCTGCGGTACAGCGGCTCTTTGCCATACCTAAGAATTCATATCTCGCCAGGGCTCGAACCTGTCATCTTTATGGGGAGATGAGTTTATCTGCGATCACCACAGGGCAGCCTCGGTTTCTCATAACGAAATCACACGTTTTACTCAAATTAATCTATTTGTGGGCACGACAGCAGGATATGGACTTGAATGAATCAGTAATGGAGGCGACGATGATATGACAAACCTATGGAGACCTTTATCCATCGCTTTCTGTTGTGGATGTCTGCAGCTGCATGCTTCGCGGACAACCCGGTAGTTCGCAGCACCTTTACGGCCGACCCGGCGGCTTTGGTGTATAACAATACGGTGTATTTGTACACCGGACACGACGAGGCTTCCGCACCCGGCACAGGGTATGTCATGCGGGATTGGAAGGTCTACTCTTCCACGGACATGGTGAACTGGACGGATCGAGGTACGCCTATGGCTGTAAGCGCATTCAGTTGGGCGAAGAGAGATGCCTGGGCTGGCCAGGTCATCGAGCGCAACGGCAAATTCTATTGGTATATCTGCGCCGAGCATAAGACCCTTCCGGGCAAAGCCATCGGGGTAGCGGTATCAGACAGCCCGACAGGTCCGTTCCGGGATGCGCTCGGCCACGCCTTGATCACGAACAATATGACGAAGTTCTCGGGCAACTCCTGGGATGATATCGATCCGACCGTGTTTGTCGATGATAACGGGCAGGCCTACTTGTACTGGGGGAACACTGCCCTGATGTATGTCAAGCTCAACAGCGATATGATATCGTACAGCGGTTCCATTAATAATGTCCCCTTGACGCAAGCTTCGATCGGCCCTACGCAGTTTACCGAGGCGCCTTGGCTCCACAAGCGCAATGGACTCTACTACTTGTCGTACGCTTCCGGCTGGCCGGAGGCGATCTCTTACTCCACCAGCACGAGCCCGGCCGGCCCTTGGACGTATCGGGGGGTCATTATGGCGCCGACCGGCACAAGCGGAACGAACCACCAATCCATCATCGAATTTAAGGGTCAGCCGTATTCATTTATCATACGGGGGCACTGCCGACTGGAGGAGATTACAGACGGTCGGTGGCGGTCGAGAAGTTCTCGTACAACGCCGACGGCACCATTCCCACGCTGGTTCAGACCTCTACCGGCGTGAATGGGGAGAAGAAGCGGCTGCAGTCCTATAATTTCCAGAATATGTTCGTCCGGCATGCCAGCTTTGATGTCAAAATTGACGCGAACGTCTCGCCGGCGAACGACCAGTATTGGAAGATCGTTCCAGGACTTGCTAACGGAGGGTCGGAGTATGTGTCCTTCCAGTCCGTCTACTACCCCGGTTACTATCTCCGGCACTCCGATTATGACTTTGTGCTGGCCAAGGATGACGGCACGGCAGCCTTTAAGGCCGATGCGACGTTCAAGAAGGTTCCCGGTCTGAAGGATGCCGCCTGGTCCTCGTTCCAATCCTATAATTTCCCGGCCCGGTACATCCGGCACAGCGGCTATCTGTTGAAACTGGATCCCCTCAGCACCGATCAGGACAAACAGGATGCAACCTTTAAGATTGTGAATTAGGCGTAAGTGTCGAAGGAGCAGGCTGCCACCACGGCACCTGCTCCTCTTCTGCGAATAAACCGCCATAAGGATGAATGGATACTGCGGCCAAGGCGGTTCAATCCCCATGCCGAAACCCAAAGTGGTGAAAACCAAGGAAGCGGCTCTTGCCCGTTAACTCAGCAGCCGGAAGATCTTCTGGCCTTTCGCCCGGTTGGTGCTGAACACGGCGATCGTCCGCTTCGCATCCGGATGATGCAACGGCACGCTGACTAACCGGTCGGTAGGCAGCTGTGCAAGGTAGGGCTCAGGCAGCACGGTGAGTCCCCCGCCATTGCCCACATAACCGAGGATAACTTCTTTGAAGTTAACCTCGGTTTTTATATGCATAGGATAATTCACCGCTGCGAATAAATCCGTCAATTTGGCGCGGATCGTACATCCTTCCGCGTACAGGACGAGGGGCTGGCTGCTTAATTCAGCCAGGGTAACAGCCGGTTTGGCTGCGAATGGATGATCTGTGCGCATTACCACCAATAAAGGCTCCTGATGCAGATCACCCATCCATATCGATGGATGCATGGAGATTCGTTCGGCAACGAGCACATCCACCTCTCCATTCAACAGCATCTTGTAGATCTCAGGTGTGGATTGCCGGCATACCAACTCCACTTCATGGCCATGTTCTTCTAATTTGTGCAGCGAAGCGAGTAGATACTGGGAAGCAATATCCGGAATCGTTCCAATTCGAATATGCCGCCATCCCTTATAGGGCTCAAGAGACCTTGTTAGTACAGCCAGCTGATCGAGCAGGAGCTGGGAGGAGTCGTACAAGACCTTCCCGGCATCGGTCAATTCAACGCCTTGCGAGGAACGGGCAAACAGCTGGACATCAAACTGCTGCTCCAAGCTTCGGAGCTGTTTGCTGAGCGCGGTATGCGAGATATGCAGAGCCTCGCTTGCTTTGGAGATGCTTTTGGTCCGGGCCGTTTCCATAAATCCCTTCAAAAATTCCGTATTCACGCGATCACTCTCATCCCCCGTATGGTCGTATGGTAGTTATCATATAGTGGGAGAAGTGGAAGCACAAGAAATAATCTCCTGACCGGATCTCAGCCCAAGGATGCCGCATGGCCGGTTTCTCCCGTTCCGTTGAATGGGTACCCTGCAGACCGACTGTTCGCGGGAGTAATCCCGCCGGATTTCCGCGGTGTGAATAGAAGGCAATAAGGCGTATGTTGTCGAATAACTCATATATCACACAGTTTAGGAGCGACAACGCAATGACTTTAATTCGAACTTTCACAGAAGGCGACGAAATCATCGGATTTTATTTGCTGAAGAAAGCGGATATCAAGCAAACGAATTCGACAAATCCGAAAGATTACTTTGACTTTGTCTTGGCTGATCGCAGTGGCGAAATTCCAGCGAAGCTCTGGGATGTTTCTCCTGCAGATAAAGAGACCTACTTCCCGATGATGTTGGTGAAGGTACACGGACTTATTCAAATGTATCGCGAAAAGCCTCAGATGAAGATTAATCGAATTCGGAAGGTTACGGAAGAGGACGGGTATACGCTGACGGACTTTATCAGATCAGCACCGGTTCAACCGGTGGATCTAGTACATATCATCAAACAAACGGCCTCAAGTATTCAAGATAGCGAATATCGAAACGTCGTCGAGTTCTGTATCTCCAAGGTAGAAGAAAGGCTTCTGCATTATCCGGCGGCGAAGGGTATGCATCATGCTTACTATGCGGGGCTGGCTTATCATATTTGCCGGATGCTTGAACTCGGTGAATTTGTGGCCAAGCAGCGTCCTTTCCTGAATCTTGATCTGATCAAAGCCGGGATTATCCTTCACGATATAGCGAAGCCTGAGGAGATGAATGCAGAGCTCGGGATTGTAACGGATTATAGCTTTAAAGGAAAGCTGCTGGGGCATATTTCGCTTGCGGCAAACTGGATTATGGAAGGGGCTATCGCTCTGGGGATGGATATCTCGAGTGAGAAAGTCGTTATACTCCAGCACTTGGTTCTTTCCCATCACAATCTCGGCGAATGGGGAAGCCCGGTGCAGCCGCAAATACCCGAGGCTGTTGCGCTGCATTATATCGATACGCTGGATGCAAAGCTTCAGGCTGTTGAGGATGCGCTCGATTCGATGCCTGATTCGGAAGAGTGGACGCAGCCTCTGAGGATTATGGAGAATAAACAAATATACAGGATGAGAGAATAAAACAACTGTTTAACGAACGTAGGTTCTGATATAATAAAGCAATAAATGGAAAGCGAAAGGAAGCTGTTATGAACGCAATCGAAGCTATTGTTCACAATTTGAGTGAAGTCCGGCGCAGAAGCATCAAGATTTGGGAGAGCATCCCTGACGAATTTTTGGACTGGAGACCGGATTCGGAGGCGATGAGCATGAAAGAGATGATCCGCCATGTCCTGGATAGTGAACACTATTACCACCTTGCCCTGCTGAATGAAGGAAGTCTGAGTGCCTATGAATCCCCGTACGAGACGCGTGCTTTTACAACGCTTCAAGAGGAGCTCCGCTTTTCAGAAAAGTATCGCAATGCCTTCATGAATACGGTAACATCATACGCACAAGAGGATCTAACGCGAATTCAGATCGATCGAAGCGACGTCGGGTACATCCGATCGTTAGGCGATATGCTTATGAGAATTGCATACCATGAAGCCGTCCACTCAGGCCAGCTTCTAGATTATTTGAGAACAGCCGGATTGGAGCGGCCAAGGGTTTGGGATTGAAGGTAATGAACAACCCGAAGGAGAGTGCGGCTTGTGAGCGAAACCTGTGTTCCGACCGGTGTGAAGCTTCAAGATACGGGCTTCGGATATACGCTGTCCGTACTGGACGGCAAATATAAAATGATCATTTTGTATTGGCTGTCTGAACATAAGGTGATGCGGTTTAATGAATTGAAGCGAAGCATCGGCACCATCCCCTTTAAGACGCTGAGCATCATGTTAAAAGAGCTGGAAGCAGATGGCCTGATCCTGCGCGAGGAGTTTCCGCAAGTCCCTCCGAAGGTGGAGTATTCTTTGACGGAACGCGGTCTTACTCTCATTCCATTGCTGCATCTGATGTGCGAGTGGGGAGAGAAAAACGGCGTACCGGCTCTGGCGCCCGTGCAGGGGTAGGCCCAGCGGTTTGGTTTTATATCCCCGAGTTTGGTTTTACGTCCCATACAAGTGCCTCTTAACCAAAAGAAGTATCTCCTACCCAAGGAGATACTTCTTTTTATATAGCTATGGAATGGAAGCTGCCGATTACAGGCTGCCCAGAAACGCCAAATAGTGTTGAACGCTTGTTTCTAATTCGCTTGCAAGCGCCCCGTTCTCGGCACCGGGCACATTCTCCCCCGGCTCTTTCTCTTGACCATAATACGCATAGAACGAACGATAATCCGCGTGGCAGTAGAGGAAGGTCGTTTCAAAAGGAGATAATAAATGCCGGAGCGTATAGCGGTATCTTCCCTCTGCACTATAATCTTCTTTACTAATCCCCGCAGATACAGCCAGAGCCACTTTGCGGTTTTTTAATTTATCGCCTCCTTTAGAGCCATAAGCCCAGCCGTATGCCAGCACCTCGTCAAGCCATGTTTTGAGGAGAGGAGGACAATTGAACCAAAAGATAGGGAACTGCAGCACAAGGCTGCTATGCGATTCAATAAGCTGCTGTTCTTTGACCGCATCGATCGTTCCGTCCGGGTAAGCCTTATGCAGTTCGTGGACGGTATACTTTTCCGGGTATGCTCTGAGTTCTTCTACCCATCGTTTATTGATAACGGATGTCTCCATGCTCGGATGTGTGACGATAACAAGGGTTTTCAACGGTGCGGGCCTCCTTCGGTATGATCTTCTCCTTGAGTATATAGCGATCACCACTGATCAGGTAAGTATGCACCTTTATTACAGGTACTTACCTCTTGGTGAGTGTCACGCTGTACGACCCGATATCATACCGCCAGCCCGCTCAACGCTAACGTGAGATGGAGTCAATCCTTGGAATAACGATAACGGCTGTTGGCATAGGCGCGTTGACCGGCACGCATAGACTTCGGCTTGGCATTCACAAGGAGGATACTGGCAAGAATCAGAACCAATCCCGCGAGCAGATGATACGACACGGTCTCCCCCAGGAAGAGGACGCTGATCACCAGCGCAGTGAGCGGGATCAGAAAGGTAAAGGAGCCCACCTTGCTTGCTTCGCCCGATGCGACAAGACGAAAGAAGACGAGCCAGCCAAGGGCCGTGACGAAGATCGAAATAAACAGAAGGGTTGAAAGAAACGGCACATTCCATGCGATATCGTGCCAGCTTTCAGCGGAAGAGCCCAGAATGAGCAGGAAGGCTCCGCCGATGAACATCTGAAGCGCAATCCCCCAGAGCGCATCTACCTGGGAAGCCGTCCTCTTCATATAGAGTGTACCTAACGCCCAGCTAACCGCGCTGCCTATGCCTAGCAGGACACCGGCCGTGGAGAAGGAGCCCGATTGACCATGGAAGGAGATGGCCGCGACGCCTAGAAACCCGAGAACAAGGCCGATGATCTTCATGGGGAACATATCCTCTCCCAGCCAGATCCAAGCCCCGATCCCAAGCAGCACAGGCTGCAGGAACACAATGGCCGAGAACATGCCGGCCGGCAGCACATTCAAGCCGTACGTTTGCAGCACATAAAACAAAATAACATTCAGCAGGGAAGATAGGAGATAGATGTGCCATGTTGCCTGCAAACGGAGCTTCTTATAATGCGGAAGGGCAAACAGAACAAGGAGCACTCCACCCATGAAGATTCTAAGACCAGCAAAGAGCAAGGGAGGGGAGAAGCCCAGTGCATATTTGGATAACGGCCAATTCACTCCCCATACCGTGACGAGAAACAAGAGATAAAGGGCAGTGCGCATACGTGATAATGGTTGGTGTTCCATCCTCATTCACTCCAGTTGTTGTTGAATTGTTCTCATGATACAATATCAACTGGAATAAATAAAATGCATGTTTATCATAGGGGGTATAACGCAACTGTTATGACACCATCCCAACTTTCACTGTTCGTCAAAATTGCAGAAAACGGCAGCTTCACCAGAGCCGGGCAGGAGCTCAATATGACCCAGCCTGCCGTCAGCCGTGCCATCTCGACGCTGGAATCCGAGCTTGGGGTCACCCTCCTTCTTCGCGACAGGAAGAAAGGGATGATTCTTACGGACATCGGCCGGCGTCTGCTCGTTCTCTTCCGGGAGATTCTGAATGGTTATGAGAAGGTCGAGCAGGAGGTGACCGCAGAGAAGGGCGGGGAAATCGGGACGGTCCGCGTTGGATCTTTCCCCATCATCAGCACGAATTTCCTGCCGGCCATTCTGCGGGTGATGGGAGAGCGATATCCCGGGGTACAATTTGAACTCTATGAGGGGACCATTACCGAGATCAAAGAATGGTTGACCTCCCGCATGATTGATATCGGTTGGATTATTCCGCCGAACGATGAATTTAGCATCATCCCATTTTACGAAGATCCCTTGTGCCTGCTGATTCGGGACGATCACGCTCTGGCGGACCTTCCTCAGGTGCATATCGCCGATTTGAGCGGGGAGCCCATGATTCTTTGCAAGGGCGGCTTCGAAACGCCGATCTATGAGCTGTTCGAGCAGCATGGGGCCGACCTGCGGACCAAGTACGATGTTCATAACATCAATACGGCTCTGAGCATGATCCAGGAGGGGCTGGGCATATCGATCGTATCCCGGATCTCCCTGACCTTATCGACGCTGCCGCGGAGTGTTCGTATGCGTACGCTGGAGCCGCAGCCGGTCAGACAAATCAACTTGGCGGTTCCCTCGATAAGCGAGGCTTCCATTGCCGTTAAGCTGTTCATTCAGACGGCCAAGGAGCTTTATCTAAAGTAAAAGCACCCGGATGACAAAAAAGCAGAAGCCGGCTCTGTTATTCCTCAGGCTCCAGCGGAAACCAGCCAGCCTGGGGTTTGGATAATATACTTCCATAGCGAATGGGCGCCGGGCTTACCTCCCGAAATACCGCTTCAACAACTCCTTGTAACGCGCAGGGGTAACATTCTCCTTGGTTACGATGCCATCCTGCCACTGCGTAAACGAAGTGTGAGTAAGAGTGATATTGCCGCGATCGGTCAGTCTGGTGATTAACGGATCTTTATTAAAAGGGGAATCCGGGTGTTCTGCGATGATGGTTTGGACGTCATTGCATTCCAATAGGCCGGTCAGCGGGGTATGGGAATAAAAAGCGTATCCGGTCTTCCACTCGGTGTCTTTATGCTTCAATTTCATTTGGAGAACATGGTCGCCATGCTCGCTGTTTTCTCTCCGAATCCGGAATTCGCCATTGCTGGAGCTAACGGTTTCGCCTGATAAGGGGACAGGGAGTAAAGGTAAATTCCCTCCAAAGCCCGAATCGACGATATAGGTTTGTTCCTTGTGCGTGAGAAGAATGGTGATATGAGTTCTCCCCGAGGCGGGATACGCCTGAAGCTGATGGCTATAGACAATCCCCCGCGTTAGGACGACATCGAACCCATTGTCAAGTAAGAAGAGATAGAGAAGCGGGTTGATTTCGTAACAAAGCCCGCCTTCCCGGCGGACTAAGATCTTGTCGACCAGATGTTCTTTGGTAATCGCGCTGGTTGTACCGCCGATAATACATAAATTTTCAAAAGGAATGGTCTTGGCCATTCGGGACAGTACCTGATTCAAGTCTTCGAAATGTATCGTTCCGTTCACCGGAAGATCCAGTCTCCGGCGAAATAAAGCGCTCAGCTCACTCATAAATCATACCTCCTCATTCGTATTGGCGGCCATTGATCCGTTCTTTTATGATAGGGCGGAATGGCGGCGCGAACAAGGACGGATTCGAACAACTGTACCGTTACAGTCTGCTTACTCATGTACAATGAAGGGAGATGAAGGTAGATGGGAAGTGGGGGGCCGTATGAATAAATATATGTCTATCGTTGCCGGTATCGAGGAGAGCATCGCGGAAGGACAATACCGTCCGGGCCACAAGCTGCCTTCCATCCGCAGCGCCGCGCAGCAGTACGGATGCAGCATCAGTACGGTCATCCATGCCTACGGGGAGCTCGAAAAGCGGCACGTCATTTACTCGATCCCGCAAAGCGGGTATTACGTAGTCGAGAGACCGATGTATGATCCGGTTCCGGGCGAAAGCGGCACCATTGACTTCGCTTCGGTGCTGCCGGATGTTGAGGTGTTTCCTTATCTGGATTTCCAGCATTGCCTGAACAAGGCGATCGATCGATATAAACACCAACTCTTCACCTATGGGGATGCGTTAGGGCTGGAGTCGCTGCGCCATACCCTTGCTTCCCATCTGGCCGGGTATCAGGTATTCGCGAAGGCGGAACGGATTGTTGTGACTTCGGGCGTGCAGCCGGCGCTGGAACGATTGGCGAGAATGCCGTTTCCGAATAACCACTCGGTCATCCTGGTCGAACAGCCGGGCTATGATATGTATTTGCGGTTTCTCGAGAAAGAGGGCATACCGGTTCGCGGCATCACCCGTACGGTGAACGGGGTGGATCTGCAGGAGCTGGAAGAGGAGTTCAGATCAGGCGGGATCAAATTCTTTTATACGATGCCACTAGCGTTGCATAAATAAATTCAGAATATTGAGATTTAAGAGACAACAAAAAAAATCCTTTATAATGGAATGGTCAGGTAGTTACTGTCCAAAATCCACTAAAAAGGATCCTCTCATGGAC
>NZ_JAQAGY010000006.1 GCF_027533645.1 Paenibacillus caseinilyticus | reverse complement strand
AAGGGCTGAAGAGTTTGCTTTCTCGATATCTGGAACTTCGTTAACCTTTTGGAACCGCCGTATGCGGACCCGCATGTACGGTGGTGTGAGAGGACGGGGGCTAGGCGCCCCCTCCTACTCGATTGTGAGGCTCTATCCTGGAGGAAGTTCAGCAGTAGACCAGGGAGAGCATCCAATGTCTGCCGCGGGCTTACTGCTTGGCCCATACGGATACGGAACCGCCGTTCACGGGGAAGGAGCCGTACCCGCTGCCGTCGATGGTCACCGTATCCGTCCGGTTTCCGGTCTTGTCGTTCCACATCTGGCCCGCTTTGGCCGTGCCGACGTACATCCGCTTGCTTCCGCCGGGGCCGTCGGTCAGGATGGTGGCCAGACCGGAATTCTCGTGGGCGGTATCGCCTTCGCGCGTCCAGCCGATGACATCCTGATGGTCCAAATAATCGTTCTGTTTGCCGTAGGCATACGCTTTCCTTGCGGCGAGCAGCTTGTCCAGGATCGCTTTGTACGATGTGATCTTGCCGTCGCCCGTACCGTAGTAATCGCCATAGAACAGAGAGGGGTATCCCTCCTGGCGGGTGAAGATCAGCGCGTAAGCCAGAGGCTTGAACCAGCCTTGGACGGTCGACTGGAGGGATTGCCCCGGCTGGGAATCGTGATTGTCCACGAATGTCACCGCCTTGGCGGGGTTGGACTTCATCAGCGTATTGTTCAGCAGGGTGCGCATATCATATCCGCCGCTGCCGTTCGACGCCGCATAGAGATTAAAATGGAGCGGCACGTCGAACAGGGACATGGCGCTGCTTGTTTTCGTGAGGTAATTGTTCAGCCGGCCAAGGTCTGAACTCCAGTATTCGCCTACCGCGAAGAGGTCTTTGCCCGTATCCGTCCGCACGCCGTTCAGCCAGTCCCTCATGCGGTCGAATTTGATGTGCTTCACGGCATCCAGACGCACCCCGTCGAGTTTCGCTGTGTCCACGAACCACTTGCCCCAGCTGCGCGTTTCATTGATCACTTCGGGGTGGTCCCAGTCGAGATCGGCACCCATCAGATAGTCATAGTTACCGTTCTCGGAATCGACTTCCCAGTCGAAGCCTTTGCCTGTGCCGCGCAGCTTGAACAGCTTGTTCGCGCTTCTCGATTGATCGTAGTCCACGCCGTCAAAGTGATACCATTTCCACTTGAAGGATGAATAAGTATTCCCCCGTCCCGGAAAGTTGAACTGGGTCCAGGCGGAGATCGAGTAATCGCCGGAGACCTCGCTGTTCCGGTTCGCGGGGTTCACCTCGACGGCGGTTACGGTCTCGGTCGCATCCGCATTCATCCGGTGGTTGAGCACCACATCGCCATACACCTGTATGCCGTTCGCGTGAAGGCTGTCCACCGCGCTGACGAGCTGCGCTTTCGTCCCGTACTTCGTCCGCACCGTGCCTTTCTGATTGAATTCCCCGAGGTCGTACATATCGTATACGCCGAACCCGACATCTCCGCTGCCGCCGCCTTTGTAAGCAGGGGGAATCCAGACGGCCGTGACCCCGGCATTCTTCAGCGAGGCGGCATTCGACTGCAGCTTGCTCCAGAGCGTCCCGTCATTCGGAAGGTACCATTCGTAATACTGCATGATGACCCCATTCGTGCCGTCATGGTGGGCATAAGCGGCAGGTGATGCCTGTGCCGCGGTTAAGGTGAAAATCATGGCAGCGCTTACGATTGCCTTCGCGGCTTTGCCTTTGAATCCAAGCTTGTTCATTAATGCGACAACTCCTTTTGGGTGTGGGATGAAAAGATATCTTCTTCGTATCCGAGACGTGGCGTTCCCCCTTTCTTAGAAAAATCCTTTAGGATGATAGCGCTTGCAAAAAGCGCTAAGTCCGATTATAGAGGAATTCGCAGGTCATGGAAGTGGAAAATAAAGGTGGAAAAGGTGGAATAAATTGACCTCTTCCACCTCCGGTGCTTCATTGAAGCTAGGCGGACATGGGGACCAGGGTCTCGACGGTAAAGCGGGAATCGATGACCGTGCGCACTTCTCCACCGACTAGGCGCGCCCTCTCCTCCATGCCGACGAGGCCAAGGCCCTTGCTCAACTGGCTGGACTCCGGCAGCCTGCCGTTGTTCGAGACGGCAAGACGGACGTGCTCCGCTTCATAATACAGATCGATCGTTACCTCCGTAGCCTCCCCGTGCCGGATGGCATTGGTGACCGCTTCCTGGCTGTTGCGGAAGAGCACGATCTCAAGACTCGGGTACAGCGGCCTCGCCAGGCCGTGGACCCGGTAGTTCACTTCCAGCCCGCTGCCTGCGCTGAGCTCTTCGATCAGCCGGTCCAGCGAGTACCCGCGGACCTGCGACTTGTCCGGCTTCATCCGGCGCACGGTGTGCCTTAGCGTCTCCATCCCTTCGCCAAGCTGATCCAGCACCTGCCGGGTCAGCTCCAGCCCTTTGTCCGGCGAAGCGGGAGCGATGCGGACGACCGCTTCCAGCATCAATTTGAGCCGGATGAGCTTGTGCCCGAGATCGTCGTGGATGTCGTGCGCGATCCGGCTGCGCTCTTCCGCTTGGGCCAGCTCCTCGACTTTTCCGGCATAGTCGACCAGCCTGCGCCGCGTCTGCTCCAGCTCGTAAGCTTTGCTGCGCAGTTCGTCATAGACGGTCTCAAGCTCTGCCTGCCTGCTGCCGGCCTCCCCGAGCCGGTACAGCAGCAGTGCCCCGGAGGCGAGCAGCAGATTGGAGGTAAACCGGAGCTCCAGCCCGGCGGAGGACAGCGCCGCATTCATCAGAACGGCCTGGATGGGCAGGAACAGCCATCTTGTTCCTGCTTGTCGTTGAAGGAGATACGTGGTCATCGTAGAATAATGACAGGCGAACAAGAGCCCCGGATAGCGGTGGGACAGCCAGCCTACCCATACGATTTCAACGGCTGTCAGAAGCTGCTGCAGCGCGGGGGCCAGCCGGTCCCTGCGGAAGCCGGCATACACGAGGAAGAGCAGCAGGTGGAACGTGAACACGTTCATTTGGTCCAAGGGCAGCAGGACGGCGGTGCCCAGGGCGGGAATGACTATGAGCAGATATCTAAGTGCTGTCAGCATGCGCGATACGCCTCCAGGGGTCATTATATCACAGGCCGCTTCCCTTGGCAGATGGTCCTTCCGTCAGGAGGCGGGTGACTTTGGTCATCCCTTACGCATGACCTTCGGTAGCTGCGGAGGCGGCCTCTTACGGGTACAATGAAGAGATTGAAGGATAGCAGCAGAAGAACGGGGAACGGGGCGGTAACAATGCATATGGTGGAATTGACGGATATTGTGAAGCGGTACGGCTCGAAGCTGACCGTGGACCATTTGAATTTGACGATACGGCGGGGGGAGATCTTCGGCCTGCTCGGACCGAACGGTGCCGGCAAGAGCACGACGATCCGGATGATCTGCGGCCTGCTGGCCCCCGATCATGGAGAGATCCGGGTAGAGGGGCTGCGGGTGGACCGCCAGCCGCTTGAGGTCAAACGGCGCATCGGACTGGTGCCGCAGGAGCTGGCGTTCTACGAAGGCATGACGGCCCGCGAGAACGTCTCCTTCTTCGGGCGGTTGTACGGTCTGCGGGGCTCCCTCTTGAAAGAGAGGGCAGCGGAAGCGCTGGAATTCGCGGGTCTGACGGAGCGTCAATGGGACAGGCCCGAGACCTATTCGGGAGGAATGAAGCGGCGGCTGAATATTGCCTGCGCGCTTATGCATCATCCCGGTCTGGTCATCATGGACGAACCCACCGTCGGGATCGATCCCCAGTCGCGGCTTCATATCCTGGATTCGGTCCGCGAACTGAACCGGAGGGGAACCACGATCATCTACACTAGCCATTATATGGAGGAAGTGGCGGCGGTCTCCACCCGGGTCGGCATTCTGGATCGCGGACATCTGATTGCCTGCGGTACGCAGGAGGAGCTGCGGGCGCAGGCCGGAACCGAGGAGAAGCTGCAGGTGGCGGCAGCCGGCTTGACGGACGGTGCGGTGGAAGAGCTGCGGATGCATCCGGGCATTCGGCAGGCGGCAGCCTCGGAGGGAGGGCTCGAACTCTCGCTTCGCCCGGGGGAAGGGATGCTTCAGGATGTGCTCTACATCCTCTCCAAGCACGGGATTGCAATCCAGTCGCTGAACCGGGTCGAACCGGGCCTCGAAACCCTCTTCCTGGCGCTGACCGGCCGGAAAGAGAGAGAGTAGGAGGTGCTGCCATGAGAACGATAGGGATCATCGCCTGGCACGAACTGCTAAGGTACGGCCGGCATCCCCGCACTTTTTTGATACTCCTCGCGCTGCCGCTCCTGCTGATTTTCATTCTCGGTTCCGCGCTTCCTTCTTCTTTCGGCGCGGAAGAGACGAGTCTGCGCCCGCTGCAGGTGGCGGTGCTGCAGCCTCCTGGCGCAGAAGGGGCGATGAAGCGGTGCCTCGCCGGGCCCGCATTCCGGGAGACGGTACGGCTGCGGCAGGCAGGCAGCCGGGAAGAGCTGATCGGGGTGCTGCAGGACGGGACGGCAGACTACGGCGTGGTTGCCCCGGAACTCTCCGGCAAAGGGGAGGCGATCGGCACGAGCGGCGGTTGGGAGCTCGTGGCGGGAAGGGACCGCGAGCGGAGCCTGCTGGCTCAATCCCTGATCCGGGGCTGCGTGGCAGATGGGATGCCGGGGCAGGCCGATGCCTCCGCAGCCGGACAACCGGCTTCCGTATCGGGTGACGGGCCCGGTTCCGGCAGCGGGCCCGCGGGTCCGGCCGTGGAAGTCCGGAAGCTCGCGGGAAGCGGCAGGAGCTATACCGCCATGCAGTATTATGCGGCATCGATGCTGCTGATGTTTCTCTTGTACTCTTCGATGATGGCCGCCATCTCCCTTGCTGCAGAGCGGGAGAACAAGACTCTGCAGCGGCTGGCGTCTCTTCCGGTGCCTCTCTACGAAGTGGTGCTCGGCAAGGCCGCGGCCGGCCTCCTGCTTGCCCTGCTGCAGGCCGCCGCCATCGTGGCGGGTTCATCCCTGCTGCTCGGCGTGGATTGGGGAGGGGAGTGGAGCCGGCTGTTCGGAGTCTGCGCCGTCTTCGCGGCCGGTGCGGCCGGGTTGGCTGTGCTCATCGGGGTATTCGCCCGAAGCATCCGAACGGTAATGATCCTATTTCAATTCCTCATCCTGGCGTCGACATTCCTCAGCGGAGGCTTCGAGCCGAACGTAGGGCCGTTCCTCACGGCGCTCTCCAAAGGAACGCTGAATTACTGGGGGATGCATAGTCTGCTGGGGCTGATGACCGGCCAGAGCCTGGCTTCGCTGCTGTCCTACGGGATACCGCTGGCCTGGATGGGAGCGGGCCTTGCTGCCGCAGCGGCCATCGTATACCGGAAGGCGGGGTATCATTCATGAACAGTATCCATATTGCCATCAACCTGATCCGCCGCCAGCTCGGAAGCTGGAGAGAGGTGGGGTTGTATCTGCTCCTCCCGGCGCTGGTCGTCTCGCTGATCATCGGTCTCTTGGGCCGGCTGCCTGCAGAGCGCACCTGGACCGTATATTACCTGAACCACGATGATGGCCCGGCGGGACGCTATGTGCTGCACGAGCTGGGAGCGAGCGGTCTCTTCCGGCTGCAGGAAGCGCCGGAACGTACGGCGGCCGGGCTGAGAGCCGACGTGTCCGAGCGGAGGACGCCCGCGGGCCTCGAGATTCCGGCGGGCTTCTCGCAGAGCATCCGGGAGGGGAAGGTATTGCCCCTGGAAGTCCTCGAGGTCACGGGGAGCGAGGCCTCTTCGGCGCTGACGGCGCTAAGCGAAGCCGCGGCAGGCCGGGCGGTGGAGGCGGCCAGGGGACCGGCAGCCGGCGGACGGCCTGCCGAAGGGCTGGAGGAAGCGCTCCGGCTGGCAGAGGAGCGGGCTGCCGGGGTGAAGGTGAACGATTACGGCTGGCATACGAATCCCGCAAGCGGCACGGCGTCCGGCATTCTGATCCTGTTCATGCTGACGATGGCGAACGGCTCGGTAGCCACCGTGGTAAAGGACCGGAACCGGCGTACCATGGCGCGGCTCTTCGCCGCTCCCGTACCCTCCGGGGAGATCGCCTTGGGGCACTTTCTCGGAGGTTTTCTTCTGGGCACGGTCCAGATCGTCTTCGTCCTCGCGGTCACCCGCTATGGGATGGGGTTCGACTATGGAACCGGGTTCCTGGCGCACTTCACGGTGCTCGAAGCGCTGCTGCTCGCTCTGCTGGGGCTCACGTCCGCTGTGGCGGGGGGCCTGCGCCGTCCGGATTCCCTCACCACGGTCCAAGCGCTGGTCGGGACGCCGACCTGCATGCTGGGCGGGTGCTTCTGGCCCGTGGACCTCATGCCGGAAGCGATGCAGAAGCTCTCCCGCTTCGTCCCGCAGAGCTGGGCTCTGTCGGCGCTGCGTACCCTTACGGCCGGGGGGACGCTCGCCGGCGTAGGGCTTCACCTGGCTGTCCTCGTGCTTTTCGCCGTCGTACTGCTCGGGATCGGCGCCGCCGTCCTGAAGCCTGCCGAAACGGGCGAAAGCGAAGGAAGATGAGGGGACGGCAGCAGGGGGAGACGCCGGACTTAACGTCAGAGCAGCGGCTCTTCGCCGCGGACCGGGAGTCCGGCTGATTCGCCGCGCAGAACATTCCTGCGCGGCTTTTTGATGTGGAGCTGAGGCGGGCCCGCGGTATCTATCGGGAACGGTCACATGGGGAGCCGTCTTGGCTCCGCAGCGAACGCCTCCCCTTTGCTGAGAGGGTTCCCACCGCCCCGCTACCGGACTTTCGGGAGAAGAGATAGGGATAGCTTGCCCGGCAGCTCTGCCGTGAACCGCGACCTTCGGTCCGAGGTGCGGGAACTTACGGATAGAGAGGATTGTCAGGGAATACGCCGGCTTCTCGCGGCAGATTTTGGAATCGTTTTCAGCAGCTCGATTTCTCTTGTTTCGACTGCAAATCCCACTGTTCGTCATCCGGAACATGCCCAAGCCCCGTCTGGGTTGACAGCGCTTACCCCTTGTATGCAGGCGCAAAAAAATAGGTGCGCGGAAATTAAAAAAAAGACAATAATCCAAGTTGCTAAATCATATGATTCATAATAAGATAGGAGTAAGAAACTGAATAGTCTGAAAATTCAATCGAAGAGGTTGCAGCTTGGATCCAGTCCTCGATCCGCCACCAACAGTACCCGGCGCAGCAGGATCTGCCGCTTACACCGAAGCTCGATTCTGCCGACACCAACCAGGAGGGGATTGCCGTGAGTAAGAGTCATGAAGTGGAGTATTGCAACCTTGAGTTACGATTTGACCGTCGGCTAATCCGTAACTTTATTAAGACGCTGATCCAGGAAGGGTACTCCCTCTACTGGAACGAAAGCGACCAGCAGTTCATCGTTTCCATTCGGACCGGACGGAAGCTCGTGAAGCTGAGATTTCAGCGGATCGGCGAACGATATAAGATCGTAGGCAACTATTCCTTCAAGGATGAGAAGCTCGGCGAGCTTATGGAGAAAATGATCGGCGATACCCGCGGTCATGCCGTCGTCAAGCGCTTTAAGGATCGTCAAATCTTAATTGAAAACATCATGTTCGGGGAGATCATCCGCATGGTGGAAATTTCGGGGGTGGAACATAAGGTGCTCTTTCAAAAGGAACCGGTGGTAACGGTGGAGGAAATGATGCAGGCGTTCCGGTCCAGACGGCCGGAAGAGCGGATTCCGGTGCTCCGGCTGGAGCTGGATTACGAACTTTCCACTTTGTATGATGCGCTGGAGTCGGGTGATCACGAACAAGCGGAGGCAAGTAAAGATAAGCTGAAGGGGCTGCGGCATGAGATGTTACTGCTTGAAATGTAAGAGGAAGGGTTAGAGCGGTCTGTGTCCCGTACACAGGCCGTTTTTTTATTGGCATTACAGAAACTATACGGAGCTGTCTATCTACGGAGCAGGTCCTTGGATGAACGCCGGAGGCCGTTATTCTAACGCCGCCTCCCATAGGGGATGCCCGGAAGGCCCCCTTCCTTGGGAAGGAGTCGCCATATATAGGGGAACCTAGTTCCAGGGAGGGGATAAGTGTCCCGTACGCAGCAAAAAACGTTCATTTTGAGGGGAAGTCCTGCAAAAAATGAACGTTGTTAACGTGTGCAACTGTGTGCTATCATGAATTCGAGGTGGTAGAATGAGCGTTACGATCAAAGACATTGCCCGGCTTGCGGGCGTCTCGCATACCACGGTATCGCGGGCGCTTAACGACAGCCCTCTGATCAATCCGGAGACCAAAGAGCGCATTCACGCCATCGCGGATTCGTTGAACTATACGCCAAATTACAACGCGCGTTCTCTCGTATTGGATCGATCATACAACTTGGGCCTATTTTTTTCAACTCTGCATGCGGGAACATCCGCGGGGTTTCTCTATGAAGCGATCAAGGGCGTCAACGACGTCATTCAAGATAATTACAATCTGATCGTCCGCGGGATCGACGATTACAAAAGCTTCCATAAAGTCAACCGCAAAAGCTTCGACGGCATTATCGTCATGAGCCAGAGCGCAAGCGACCAGGAATTCATCGAATACGCTTCCGCGAAGGAGATTCCGCTCGTGGTGCTGAACCGTCCGGTGGAAGGGGTCGAGGTGATGAACCTGCTGCCCGACGACAGGGGAGGGGCCTTCCGGCTCGCCGAGCATCTGCTCGAGCAGGGGCACCGCCGAATTGCGCTCATCGAGGGCAAGGCGGGCTTCAAGTCCTCCCAGGCCCGGAGGGAAGGGTTCCTGGAGGGGCTCGCGAAGCATGGCGTATCGATGGACGAGAGCCTGATCGTGCCCGGAGAGTACAATCTCGAGAGCGGGTACCTCGGCATGGGCCGCCTGCTCGATCTGCCCGAGCGGCCGACCGCCGTGTTCTGCTCGAACGACGATATGGCGCTCGGGGCGGTCAAAGCCGTGACCGAACGGGGACTGAGCGTGCCCGGCGACATCTCGGTAGCCGGCTTCGATGATCATCTGTTCTCGGGGTTCATGACCCCGGCTCTCACTACAGTGCGGCGTCCGATCGAAGAGATCTCGCGGGCGGGAGCCGAGAGGCTGCTTACTTTTATTGACAACAAAGTGGTGGAGAAGTCCACCGTTCTGTTCCATACGGAGCTCGTCATCCGCGACTCCGTCCAATCCATCGAGGGAGGCCGTTAAGCCATGAGCATTCTCAACAAGCTGCTCGAAGATATTCCCGTACCGCAGGTCGTGCGGATCCGCCAGAAGTTCGACGGCACGAAGCTGGAGAACCCGGCCGAAGATTTGAAACGCGAGCTCGGCAAGCCCGGGGCGATCGATACCATCAAGCCGGGCATGCAGGTGGCCGTAGCCGTCGGCAGCCGCGGGGTGGCTAACATCGACGCGCTGACGAAGACGACGATCGACGCGATCAAGGAAGCGGGAGGGCATCCCTTCATCGTTCCGTGTATGGGCAGCCACGGCGGCGCTACGGCGGAAGGACAGCGGGACGTGCTCCACCACCTCGGCGTAACTGAGGAGGCGATGGGCGCACCGATCCGCTCGACGATGGAGGTCGTGAAGATCGACGAGCTTCCGAACGGTCTGCCGGTCTACGTCGACAAGTATGCGTCCGTTGCGGACGCGATCGTCGTCATCAACCGGGTGAAGCCGCATACTGCCTTCCGCGGCCGGATCGAGAGCGGGATCATGAAGATGATCTCCATCGGCCTCGGCAAGCAGAAGGGAGCGGAAGCGTGCCACCAGCTCGGATTCAAGTATATGGCCGAGAACGTGCCGGCGATGGCGCGGATCATGCTCGATAAGCTGCCGATCTTCTTCGGCGTAGCGGTCGTCGAGAACGCGTTCGACGAGACCTGCATCGTGGAGGTGCTGCCGGCAGCCGACATCGAGGAGCGCGAGATGGTGCTGCTTGAGGCGGCCAAAGCCCGGCTGCCGAAGATCCTCTTCGACCAGATCGACGTGCTCGTCATCGATTACATCGGCAAGAACATCAGCGGCGACGGCATGGACCCCAACATCACGGGCCGCTATCCGACGCCATATGCGCACGGGGGACCCGACGTATCGAAGATGGTTGTGCTCGACCTGACGCACGAGACGAACGGCAACGCCAACGGGGTGGGGACGGCCGACTTCACGACGCAGCGGCTCGTCGATAAGACAGACCTGCCGGCCACGTATGCGAACGGGCTGACTTCCACCGTCTGCGCGCCGACGAAGATCGCGACGACGCTTGCGAACGACGAGCTGGCGATCAAGGCGGCCGTGAAGACGTGCAACATTCTCGATTACACGAAGTGCCGCATGGTCCGTATCCAGGACACGCTGCATCTCGGCGAGATCGAGATCTCGGTCAACCTCCTCGAGGAAGCGAAGCTGCACCCGGACATCGAGATCCTCACGGAGCCGTACGATCTGCAATTCAACGCGGAAGGGAACCTGAGATAAGATGACGCAGCTATCCAAACCCTACATTATCGCCGCGGATATCGGAACGACGTCCGCCAAGACGCTCGTGATCGACCGGGACGGACGGGTTCTCGCTTCCCACGCGGTGGAATACCCTCTCTATACGCCAAGGCCGGATATCGCGGAACAGGACCCGGACGAGATCTTCCAGGCCGTGGTTACCGCCATCCGGGCGGTGGTCGGCAAGGCGGGCGTGCTGCCCGGGCAGGTGCTCTGCGTCTCGTTCTCTTCGGCGATGCACAGCCTGATCGCCGTTGACCGGGAACTGCATCCGCTGACCCAGTGCATCACCTGGGCGGATAACCGCAGCGTAGGCTATGTCAAGGGGCTGCGCGAGTCGAACGGTTTGGACATTTACCGGGCGACCGGCACCCCGATCCACCCGATGTCCCCGCTGCTCAAGCTGATGTGGATCCGCGACAACCGCGCCGATCTGTTCGAGAATGCCTATAAGTTCATCGGCATCAAGGAGTATGTGTTCGCGAAGCTGTTCGGCGAGCTCGTCATCGACTATTCCATCGCCAGCGCTACCGGCCTCTTCAACCTGAAGGCGCTGGAGTGGGACCGCGATGCGCTTGCAGCCTGCGGTGTGCGTGAAGAGCAGCTCTCCCGGCCGGTCTCCACCACCTACACGCTGCAGGGGATGGCGCAAGAGTACGCAGTGTCGATGGGCCTCGCGGCCGACACGCCGTTCGTCGTCGGCGCCTCCGACGGCGTGCTGGCGAACCTCGGAGTCGGGGCGTTCGAGCCCGGCGTGTATGCGGTAACGATCGGCACGAGCGGCGCCGTCCGCGGCGTCGTGCGCGAGCCGGTCACGGATCCGAAGGGGCGCCTGTTCTGCTACGCGCTGGCCGATAACTTCTGGGTGGTCGGCGGCGCGATCAACAACGGCGGGATCATGTTCCGCTGGGTGCGCGACCAGCTGGCGACCGCTGAGGCCGAGGAAGGACGCCGCCGGGGCATGGACCCGTACGATTACCTGACCTCGCTGGCCATGGAGGTTGCGCCGGGCTCCGACGGCCTCATCTTCCTGCCGCTGCTGGCAGGAGAGCGCGCACCGTATTGGAATGCGAATGCGCGCGGCGTATTCTTCGGCATGTCCCTGTACCACCAGAAGAAGCATATGATCCGCTCTGTGCTCGAAGGGGTCATGTACCGCATCCATTCAGTGAACAGCGCCCTCGAGGAGCTCGTGGGGCCGACGAAAGAGATCCGCGCATCGGGCGGCTTCGCGAACTCTCCGTTCTGGCTGCAGATCATGGCGGACGTGCTCGGCACGCCGGTTGCGGTCCCGAATACGATCGAGAGCTCGGGTCTTGGCGCCGCGCAGCTCGGCATGCTGGCGCTCGGCGAGATCAAGGATTTCTCAGGCGTGTATGACTGGATTCAGGTGAATCAGTCCCTAAAGGCAAGTATTCCGACCCATGAAACCTACAAACAGTTGACAAGCATTTATAATCGTGTGTACCATCAGTTGAAGGACGAGTTCGACGCGATCGCCGCCTTCCAGCAGATGTACACCAAATCCTAGGAGGTACACTCAAGTGGCGATGAACTTATTCGATCTTACAGGCAAGACGGCTGTCGTGATCGGCGGCAACAGTACGCTGGGCGGCTCTATGGCCGTGGCGCTTGGAGGGCACGGAGCGGATGTGGCCGTGGTCGGCCGCAACCAGGAGAAGGCCGAAGAAGTGGCAAAGGCCGTGGAAGAGGCGGGCGGACGGGCGAAGTGCTTCGCTGCCGACGCCACGAATCCGGAGGACTTGAAGAAGGTGCTGGCGGACGTGCTGGCCTGGACGGGACGCTGCGACATTCTGATGAACTGTCCGGGGAAGAATTCCCCGACCCCTTTCTTCGACTTGACCATGGACGAATGGGACTCTATCATGGAAGTGAACCTGAAGAGCGTTGTACTCGCGTGCCAAATCTTTGGGAAGCATATGGTGGAGCAGGGCGAAGGCGGCAGCATTATCAATATTTCGTCGGTTTCTTCGGATCCTCCGCTGTCCCGCGTGTTCACGTATTCGGCATCCAAAGCGGCCGTCAACAACGTGACGAAGTTCCTCGCACGCGAATTCGCGCCGGCGCGGGTACGCGTCAACGCCATTATTCCGGGCTTCTTCCCGGCGGAGCAGAACCGCAAGATTCTGTCGCCGGAACGCACGGAATCCATTATGCGCCATACCCCGATGAACCGGTTCGGCGATGCGGAGGAGCTTCAAGGCGCCGCCGTGTATCTTGCTTCCGACAAGGCTTCGAGCTTCGTCACCGGTTCGCTGCTGCGTGTCGACGGGGGTTACGGATCGATGACGATCTAGGAGACGGCTGCAGGGGACAGGCACTCCGCAAATACCGGGTGCCGGGTGCCCTGCAGCCGGTTCAGGCATGGTTTCGAGAGGTAAATAAATAGAGAATAGGAAGGATGAGAATCCAAATGTCCAAACAGCAAGTCGGTGTCATCGGCCTCGCAGTCATGGGTAAGAATCTCGCACTCAATATCGAAAGCCGGGGGTTCACGGTATCTGTGTATAACCGCTCCCGTGAGAAGACGGATGCGCTTCTCGAAGAAGCCCAAGGCAAGAATTTGGTAGGTACATACAGCGTTGAAGAATTCGTGGCTTCCCTTGAAACGCCGCGCAAAATATTGATCATGGTCCAGGCGGGCTCCGCTACGGACGCAACAATCGAGTCCCTGATCCCGCATCTGGATCAAGGCGACATCATCATCGACGGGGGCAACGCCTACTTCCCGGATACGCAGCGCCGCAGCGAATCGCTTGAGGCGCAAGGCTTCCGCTTCATCGGCACCGGTGTATCCGGCGGCGAAGAAGGCGCGCTGAAAGGCCCGTCGATCATGCCGGGCGGACCGAAAGACGCCTATGAGCTGGTTGCACCGATCCTGACGGCCATCTCGGCCAAAGTGAACGGCGATCCTTGCTGCACCTACATCGGACCGGGCGGTGCGGGCCACTACGTGAAGATGGTGCACAACGGCATCGAGTACGGCGACATGCAGCTGATCTGCGAAGCGTACCAGCTGCTGAAGGATGTGCTTGGCGTATCGACGGAACAGCTGCACGAGATTTTCGCCGAGTGGAACAAAGGCGAGCTTGACAGCTACCTGATCGAGATCACGACAGATATCTTCTCGAAGAAAGATCCGGAAACGGGCAAGCCGATGGTCGATGTGATTCTGGATTCCGCCGGCCAGAAGGGTACAGGCAAATGGACCTCCCAAAGCGCGCTCGATCTGGGTGTGCCGCTGTCCATCATCACCGAGTCCGTCTTCTCCCGTTTCCTCTCCGCTATGAAGGAAGAGCGCGTAGCGGCAAGCAAGGTGCTTCAAGGGCCGGCGGCTTCGTCTTACGACGGAAATGCGGCTGACTTCATCGAAGCGGTACGCAAAGCGCTGTATGCGAGCAAAATCTGCTCCTACGCACAAGGCTTCGCCCAGATGCGTGCGGCAAGCGAAGAATACAACTGGAGCCTCGACTATGGCTCCATCGCCATGATCTTCCGCGGCGGCTGCATTATCCGTGCCCGCTTCCTGCAGAACATCAAGGATGCGTACGACAAAAATCCGGAGCTGCGCAACCTGCTGCTCGACGAGTACTTCCAAGGTGTCGTCCAGAACTACCAGGACGCTTGGAGAAACGTGGTAGCTGAGGCCGTCAAGCGCGGTATTCCGGTACCGGCCTTCGCATCGGCGCTGGCTTACTATGACAGCTACCGTACCGAGCGTCTTCCGGCGAACCTGCTGCAGGCGCAGCGCGACTACTTCGGAGCCCACACGTTCAAGCGTGTAGACAAAGAAGGCACGTTCCACTTCCAGTGGATGGACCAGCAGTAAGACAGGAGCGGATGGCCGGTCTTACCGGCGGTGCATCGTAGGTTCTTCCGGCGGACACAGCCCGTAGGCGGCTTCGCTGACCCAGGCTTTCAGCCGGTCCGCTTCCTGGTCGAACCCGTTGCGCCGCTGAATGACCATCAGCGCGATCTCCGCGAAATATCTAAAGTTCTGCATTAAGCGTGGCTGGGGAAGATCCATGAGATTCGGGTCTTCCTCAGCCACCTTTTTTTTGATATATTCCAGCATCCATACGATATCGTCCTTGCACAGCGGAGTCGAGGGATCGAGGATCTGCTGAACCTTGGAGCCGGCCGGCGGGCGGAGAGGTGCGGGCGCAGGGCAGGGGGGATGGGACATGCTGGTGTTCTCCTTTCGGTGTGCGGCTGCAGCGCCGCTGTGGATCTTGCCGAGCGGATTCTGTATGAATCTGGAAGCGGGAAGATACATCCTCCATCTTATGTTTTTGACTGGCTTTCTATTCACGTCGGTCCAAGCTGTGATATGATAGGGAGAGTTTACCTAGTGGAGAAGAGGGTGCTGGAAGTGAACTGCCGCAACATCGTATTGATCGGAATGATGGGAACGGGAAAGTCCACCGTGGGACAAGCACTGGCTGCCCAGCTGGGGTGGCGCTTCGTGGATACCGATGCCGTCATTGAACGGAATACGGGGAAGACGATTCCGGAATTATTCGCCAGTGAGGGAGAAGCGTACTTCCGCGAGGCGGAACGGGAGGCGGTCGCAGCTGTGCTGCAAAGCAGCGGACAGATCGTGGCCACTGGAGGGGGAGCCGTGCTCCGCGAAGAGAACCGGGAGGCCATGAAGGAAGGCGGCCTCGTGGTGGCGCTGCTCGCGTCACCCGAGAAGATCATCGAGCGGGTGCGCACCGATACGAACCGGCCGCTGCTGCAGGGGAACCTGGAGGAGCGGGTGCATACGCTCGCCGAGAACCGCAGGGAAGCCTACGGCTTTGCGGATCTGGCCGTGGATACGTCGGAGCTGGATGTCGAATCGATCGTAGACGAGATACGGAAGCACGCCAAAGACGCGTCCTGACGGACGCGCCTTCCGTGTCCACGTCCCTCGGACGGGAGTCCAGAGAACTCAGTCTCCCTGCTCCCAGGCGAGCATGCCGCCGGACATGTTCTTCAGGCCCTGGAGTCCTTGGGCCTGCAGATATTCATAAGCGCGTCCGCTGCGGTTGCCGCTGCGGCATACGAGCACGGTCTCGCCGCGCTGGGGGATCTCGCCCATTCGCTCCGGCAGGGTCATCAAGGGAATGTGGATCGCGCCGGGAATCATGCCCGACGCCACTTCCTCGTCCTCACGCACATCCACGATATCCAGCTTCTCGCCGCTGTCTAACCGGCGTTTCAATTCCTCGGGGGTAATGGTTTGCATGGCTCAGTGCTCCTTTGCTTCATCGGAAGAGTAGGGCGGCAGCCGTCAGGGCCGGCCGACATTCCCATTCATCATAAGAAACTTGCCCCTTGCCTGTCAAACGGCGGGAGTAAGCAGTACTCGGAAGGAAGGAGGCTGGCATCTGACGATGACCGTATGGTTTGTGGGAGCGGGAGGGGCGGCGGGCGCGTTGGCGCGGTACGGGCTGTCACTGCTGTTTAATCCATCCGCTTCCGGCTCCGCCGTCCCGTGGGGAACGCTGCTATGCAATCTGCTTGGCTGCCTGCTGCTCGGCTGCTTAGCCTATGCTCCGAAGCTTGCGCTTTATCCGAACCGCAAGGCGTTCCTGACCACGGGATTCATTGGAGCGTTCACGACGTTCTCGACGCTGAGCCTGGAGATGGTGCGCCTGCTGGAGTCGAGCGCCTGGCTGCAGGCAGGAGTTTACGCCGGGTTGTCCTTCTTCGGGGGACTTGCCTGCATCAGGCTCGGCCGCGGATTCCATAGGCTTACCGCAAGAGAGGAATCTGCCGAATAATGTCGAATGTGTATATTACCCTAGCTTATGTAGGCATCGGAGGCTTTGTCGGCGCGGTATCCCGCTACGGGCTGACCCGCTTCGTCTCCCGCTTTCTGTCTGCTTGGCCCTTAGGTACGCTGATCATTAATGTGACAGGCGCCTTTTTGCTCGGTATCTTGACCGGCGCCCATGTCTCCCGGGAAGCCGCCCTGCTGCTCGGCAGCGGGTTCGCCGGAGCCTACACCACCTTCTCAACGTTCCAGCTGGAGAGCGAGTCGCTGCGCAGCGAAGGACGGGGCGGCGCTGCGCTGCTGTATCTCCTGCTGACCTATCTGCTTGGCGGGGGAGCGGCTTTCGCAGGGTATATCCTTGCTTCCCCTGGGCTGTCATTTTGAGGCTGTGCTGTTCTTATTTCATTCGTATTCGTATTGTTCACTATTCTCTATTTTGAAGGAGAGATACATACCGCATGAAGGCTATTGTCAAACCGACCCAGAGACTGGAAGGGACCATCAACGCCCTGTCCTCCAAAAACTATACGACGCGTTATCTGCTGATCGGGGCGCTGGCGGACGGAACGTCTACGGTCCAGTATCCGGCGCATAGCGAGGACAGCGATGCGATGCGCCGCTGTATCCGCGATCTCGGTGCAGTTCTCGAAGAAGACGACGAGAAGATGACGATCCGCGGCTTCGGCCGTCACCCGAGAGACGTCAAGGAGCTCGATGTCGGCAATGCCGGCGCCGTGCTGCGCTTTCTGATGTCCGTAGCGGCGTTCTGCCCGGAAGTGACGTTCATCAACCGCTATCCGGATTCCCTCGGCAAGCGGCCGCATGACGATCTCATCGAGTCCCTCGGCCAAATGGGCGTCGAGGTCGAGCACAGGGACGGCAAGCTGCCGATTACGATCCGCGGCGGGAAGCCCCGCGGCGGCAAGATCACCGTCTCCGGCAATGTCAGCTCCCAGTTCCTGAGCTCGCTGCTCTTCGCGGCACCGCTGCTGGAGGAAGACAGCGAGATTACCGTACTCCACGATCTGAAGTCCAAGGTGATCGTAGGCCAGACGCTCGAAGTCATCGCGCAGGCCGGCATCACGATCGAAGCATCCGAAGATCTCATGCACTACCGGATTCCGGGCGGGCAGCAGTACAAGCCGCAGAACTACGTAGTACAGGGCGACTATCCGGGCTCCGCAGCGATCCTGGCCGCGGCTGCCGTAACGCACTCGGATGTCCGCGTACTGCGTCTGCCGGAGGAGAGCCGCCAAGGCGAGCGGGCTGTAGTGGATGTGCTCCGCGCTATGGGCGTGCAGCTGACTCACGAGAATGACGTCGTGCATGTCCGCGGGAACCAGACCCTGAAGGCCGGCGAGTTCGACGGCGATCACTTCACCGACGGGGTACTTGCCATGGTCGCGGCGGCGGTGTTCGCCGAAGGGACCTCCCGCTTCTATAATGTCGAGAACCTGCGCTACAAAGAATGCGACCGCATCACGGATTTCCTGGCGGAGCTTCGCAAGGCAGGCGCCGATGTGGAGGAACGCCAGAGCGAGATTATCATCCACGGGCGTCCGCAGGGCGTAAGCGGCGGTGTGGAGATCAATGCCCACTACGATCACCGTGTGATTATGGCCCTAACGATTGTAGGCCTGCGTTCCGATAAAGGTCTTATCATCAATGACGCGCATCATGTGGCGAAGTCTTATCCCCAGTATTTCGACCATTTGTTGTCGCTCGGCGCACAGATTGAACTGGTACAAGAGGAAGAACACTAAACCGGGAGGCCACGGGGATCAGCGTACCGCCGCCCGGCGATCTTCCTGACATCTTAGAATCCACAAACGGGAAGGCGGTGCAGGCTGTGAAAGCAGCAGTAATTGTATGGAAAGGGATGCAGGTGACGATGGGGATGTTTCTCATCGCGGGCCTCTTGTTTGCCAGCGGGGTTTTCTCTGTACTTCTGTACGATAAACTGACCGTCCAGGCGGAAGCGTCAGTCATTCTCCCGGCAGCCGCGGTTGCCGAGATGACCTTGGCGTCGCAGCCTCTTCCGGCAGACGGTCCCGGCGCAGAAGCAGCCCCGGCCCCGGTGCAGGCGCCGTCCCGTGCGATGCTTGATGCGCCTTTGGTCCTGCAGAAGCCCGAGCTTCCCTCCGGGTGCGAATTGACGTCGCTGACGATGCTTCTGCAATATTACGGCGTGAAGAAGACCAAGATGGAGCTGCTGCCGGAGATGAAGCGGGATACGACGCCGATCACCTACGGGGCTAACGGCGCGGTCTCGTATTGGGGCAACCCCAATACCGGGTTTGTAGGCGAGATTACGGGAGCGGGCAAAGGGTTCGGCATTTACCATACGGCCCTGTTCGAGCTGGCGCATAACTATATACCGACAGCGGTGGATCTGACCCGGGAGCCGTTCTCGGCAGTGGAGCAGCAGTTGCTAAGCGGCGTGCCAGTCGTCGTATGGACGACGATCGATTTTAAAGTGCCGCAGAAGTGGAGCGTGTGGGATACGCCGATCGGGCCGATCAAGACCACGTTCATGGAGCATGCGGTGCTCATGGTTGGTTTCGACGAGAACAACGTATATGTGAACGATCCCCTGTCCGGCCTGAGCAAGAAGGCGATCGACAAGAAGCAGTTTCTGGCCACCTGGGAAGCGATGGGGCGGCAGGCGATTTCATATACGAAGCCTTAACCTTATTAAGAATCCTTAAACCTTACACGAACCCTAGTCTTGTACGAAGGCATCATACTGAAGGCCAAAGAGCCAAAGGAGTGAGCGTAGTATGGCATTCGAAAATCCGTCGCGGGAACGTATCAAAGAAATTCTGAGCGGGGCTGCAAATATTGCCGTCGTGGGCTTGTCCGACAAACCGGACCGCACTTCTTACATGGTCGCCGAAGCGATGCAGAAGAAGGGCTACCGGATTATCCCCGTGAATCCTACTGTTGAAGGAACGATTCTCGGCGAGACCTGCTATCCTTCTTTGACGGCGATTCCGGAACCGGTTGACATCGTCAACGTGTTCCGCCGCAGCGAACAGACGATGCCTGTAGCCGAAGAGGCTGCAGCTATCAAAGCCAAGGTATTGTGGCTGCAGCTCGGCATTGAGAATGAAGAGGCGGCCCGGATCGCCGGGGATGCAGGGCTCGAGGTCATCATGGACCGCTGCATCAAGGTCGAGGATTCGATTCTGCTGCCCGGCGGGAGGAAATAGCGTTGTATCAATCCACGCTGAATGAAACGCTTGCCGTGTACCTGGTCACCGGGACCGAGGGGTACGGCGGGAGATCCGCCGCGGAGATCGTCCGCGAAGCGCTCTCGGGAGGCGTCACGCTGGTGCAGCTTCGCGAGAAGACGGCCCCTCTGCGTGATGTGCTGCCGGCCGGACGCGAGATCCGCTCCTTATGCCGCAGCGCAGGCGTTCCCTTCGTGGTGAACGACCGCGTCGATCTGGCGCTGCTGCTGGAAGCGGACGGCGTGCATGTCGGCCAGGATGATCTGCCTGGCGGGGAAGCACGCAAGCTGCTGGGCCCGGAGGCCATTCTCGGGATCTCGGCTGGCACGATGGAAGAGGCTGAGTGGGCCGTCTCGCAAGGGGCGGACTATCTCGGGGTAGGTCCTGTGTATGCGACCGCGAGCAAGGGAGACGCGGGGGAAGCGATCGGTACGGAGCTCATCCGGCGGATCCGCGCCCGCTGGCCCCGGCTTCCGCTCGTCGGGATCGGCGGCATCCATAAGGGCAATGCGGCGCCTGTCTTCGAAGCTGGAGCGCAGGGAGTAGCCGTGATCTCGGCTATTACGCGGCAGACCGATCCGCGGGAAGCGGCGCGCGGCCTCTTTGAAGCTGCGCGGGGGGAATAGCCGCCGCCGCTTCATCATTGAAATTTTTTCGGGATATCGGCACTTTATACCCAAAGAATAGTTATAAAAAAAATCCTCCTTGAAGACAATAAGAAAGGCTTCTGGAAAGGGCGGGTCCGAGCATGGGCTGCACCGGAAGACTTTTGAATTGAAATCCAAGGAGGATTTTTTCATGTACAACCAACAAGGCTTTCAAAACAGCTTCCAAAACCAGATCGGCGCAGGTTTTGGCCAAGCAAACTCCCAGTACCGCGGGCTGGAGACAAAATACCAGCCGGTCGGCAACGTGCAGTCCCAGTATAACCAATCCTTGGGTCAAAGCGCTCAAAGCAGCCAATTCGGCTTGAACGCTTCCTCGCTGAGCAGCAGCCTCGGCGCTTCTTCGCAGTCTTACAGCCAATTCCAAAGTCCGCAATCGTACCACACGGCGAGCTACCGCGGCAACCAGCCGGGCCATGATGCCTACCTGCGTGCGGATTCCACGCAGCCGGCTCAAAGCCAATTCGGTCTGGGCGCTTCTTCCCTGAACAGCTTCGGCTCCTCCTCGCAGGCGCAGTACAGCCAATTCCAAAGCCCGCAGTCGTACCACACGGCGAACTACCGCGGCAACCAGCCGGGCCACGATTCTTACCTGCGTGAGGATTCCAACCAACCGGCCCAAAACCAATTCGGCATGGGTGCTCAAAGCTTCAGCGCCCCATACAGCAATTCGTCCTTCGGCCTTTCCCAGAACCA
Organism: Paenibacillus caseinilyticus; assembly: GCF_027533645.1. GTDB lineage: Bacteria > Bacillota > Bacilli > Paenibacillales > NBRC-103111 > Paenibacillus_G > Paenibacillus_G caseinilyticus. The sequence goes on along the minus strand of NZ_JAQAGY010000006.1, from coordinate 300,824 downwards.
AGGCTTCGCTTCTTCGCAGTCTTACAACCAATTCCAAAGCCCGCAGTCGTACCACACGGCGAGCTACCGCGGCAACCAGCCGGGCCATGATGCCTACCTGCGTGCGGATTCCACGCAGCCGGCCCAAAGCCAATTCGGCCTGAGCGCTCAAAGCTTTAATAACCGCTACCAATTCTAGTCTTTCCTTAAGAGAGAAAGGCGGGCGACAGCCCGTCTTTTTTGCTGTTTCCAATAGAAGGAAACAAGGCTGGGGACCCCTGCCCCTGCGGGGGACGGCGGTTTGACAAAAAACGCCTGTGGCTTTACCATCGTAATAAGAAAGGGGGAACGGCCTGTTTGAACTGGATGGGGAATTTACAGCAGCTTGGCCGGTCGCTCATGCTGCCGACCATTACGCTGCCTGTGGCAGCGCTTTTGCTGCGTCTGGGAACGCTGCCTTGGAGCGAGGCCGGCATGCCCCGGATCGGTGAAATTCTTCTGCTGCTGGGCGGCAGCATCTTTACGTATTTGCCGCTGATCTTCGCGGTGGGCGTTGCGCTCGGTCTCACCGAAAGCGCGGGGATCGCCGGCATGTCGGCACTCATCGGGCATTATATGTTCTCGGAGTCGCTGCAGCGGTATTTGGGAGAGTCCTTTCAGCTTGGCGTGCCGGGCGGGATTCTGATCGGGCTGATCGCGGCGGTCATCTATCACAGGGTGAAGCACGTTCAGTTACCGGAGTCGATCCAATTCTTCGGCGGACCGCGGATGGTGCCGCTCATTATGGGACTAGCGATCTTCCTGCTCGTGCTCCTGGTTCTAAGCATAGGTCCGCTGCTGGAGAGCGGCATGCAGGCGGTAACGGATTTCATCTTAGGGCTCGGCGGATTCGGCACGTTTCTGTACGGGATTATTCACCGGCTGCTCGTTCCTTCGGGACTTCATCATGTGTTTAATAACTTCTTCTGGTTTCAACTCGGGGCGTACGAGGCCGATGGACAGCCGGTGTTCGGCGACCTGCCGAGATTCTTCGCGGGCGATCCGCAGGCGGGGATCTACATGGCCGGCTTATACCCGATTATGATGTTCGCTCTGCCGGCCATCGCGCTCGCCATTATCCATGAAGCCCGGGAAGACCTCAAGCCGAAGATCCGGGCTACGTTCCTGACGGCGGCCTTCGCGTGCTTCTTGACGGGTGTGACCGAACCGATCGAGTTCGCATTCCTGTTCGTGGCCCCTTACCTGTTCGTGGGGCATGCGATCTTGTCGGGGCTTGCCATGTGGATTGCTTATGCGCTCGACATTCATCACGGCTTCTCCTACTCTGCGGGGGCGATCGATTTTCTCATTAACCTGCATCTGTCGAAGAACGGGCTGCTGCTGATTCCGATCGGCATCGCCTACGGGCTCGTGTATTACGTCCTCTTCCGCTGGGCGATCCGCCGGTTCCGGCTCCCTACGCCCGGCCGCGAAGAAGGCTCCCAGCTCGAAGAGTGGGCCGGCGATATTCCGTACCGCTCCCCGCTGATTCTTCAGGCGCTTGGAGGCAAAGAGAATATTAAGAACATCGAGTCCTGCATTACCCGGCTGAGGCTCACGCTGGTGAACGACCGCCAGATGGATATTGCGGCTCTGAAGCACCTGGGGGCGGCCGGGGTGATCCGGCTCGGCGGAGGCAACGTGCAGGTCGTGTTCGGGACCTACTCCGAGCTGATCCGCGAAGAGATTATCAAGGCCCGCGGCAAAGATATTCAGCAGGTCATGTTCTCATCGCCGATGCAGGGGCGTATGATTCCACTAGACGAAGTGCCGGACAAGATCTTCGCGGGCAAGCTGGTAGGCAACGGCGTCGCGTTCCTTCCGGACAAAGGCGAGCTGGTGGCTCCGGTAGCCGGGCGGATCATGCATATGTATCCGACGCTTCATGCGCTCGGGATCGAGACGGAACAGGGGCTGCAGGTGCTGCTGCATATCGGAATCGATACCGCCGGCCTGCAGGGCAAATATTTTACGTCCCATGTGAAAGAAGGCGACCAGGTGGAGGCGGGACAACTGCTAGTTCGATTCAATCTTCAGAAGGTGAAAAACAACTGCAAGTCGCTTGCCACGCCGATGCTGATCACCAACGTCGACGTGGTCAAGTCTTGGAGCTTCGCTCCGTTCAAAGCTGTCAAGAAAGGGCAGGCTTCCGTCATGTCGGTCGTGCTCAAGAATGTCGAGGCAGAGGGAGGGAAAGCGCATGGTTGAGGGAATCGGAGCATCATCCGGCATCGCGATGGGCAAAGCGTTCGTCATTCCGACCTGGGAATGGGACTTTCCCGACAAGCTGATCGACGTGACGGACCTGGCCTACGAATTCGAGCGGCTGTATGACGGGATCCGCCATTCGAAGAGCGAGATCGAGCAGATCAAGCAGGAGTTCGTCAGCGTGCTCGGCGAGGAGCAGACCCAGATCTTCGACGCCCATCTTGCGATTCTCGAGGATCCCATCTTCATGAGCGAAGTGCAGGGCATCATGCAGCGGCAGTACAAAGCCGCCGAGGTGGCGGTGAAGGAAGCGATCGAGAAGTTCGTGAACATGTTCGATCTGCTCGACGATACGTATATGAAGGAAAGGGCGCTCGACATCAAGGATGTCGGCAACCGGCTGCTGAAGCATCTGCTTGGTGCGCTGGAGGAGACGCTCCCGCCGAAGGACCAGCCGTATGTCCTCGTGGCCAAGGAACTTCAGCCTTCGCAAATGGTGCATCTGGATGTGAATCAGGCGCTCGGCGTCGTGACGATGCTGGGGGGCAAGACGTCCCATGTGGCGATCATGGCCCGGGCGATGGGCGTCCCCTATGTACTGGGGCTGGAGGGCAAGCTGTCATCCCCGATCCAGACTGGGGATTACCTGATCATCGACGGGGATGAAGGCATTGTCTACGTCAATCCCGGCGAGCATGTCGTAGAGCGCTACAAAGCGCGCAAAGCCAACTGGAATGCGATGCAGGAAAGCCTGCAGAAGCTCGCTCATCTGCCGAGCCGGACGCGGGACGGATGCCAGGTGAATCTCGCGGCGAACATCTCGTCGGTGAAGGAATTGGCGCATGTCATCTCGAATAATGCATCGGGCGTGGGGCTGTTCCGCACGGAGTTTCTGTACATGGACCGCAGCTCCTTCCCTCCCGAGGAAGAGCAGTATGCCGTGTACCGGGAAGTGGCCGAGCGGCTGAACGGCCGGCCGGTGGTTATCCGCACGCTGGATGTCGGGGGCGACAAGAATCTCGACTATCTCGCGCTGCCGGAAGAGGAGAACCCGTCGCTCGGTTACCGGGCCATCCGGATCTCGCTGGACCGGACGGATTTGTTCAAGACCCAGCTGCGCGCCATATTAAGAGCGAGCCATTACGGATATGTGAAGATCATGTACCCTATGATTTCTTCCCTGGACGAACTTCGCCGCGCGAATCTGGTGCTGGAAGAGGCCAAGCGGGAGCTCGATGAGGCGAATATTCCTTACCGGGCTGATATTGAGGTCGGCATCATGATCGAGCTGCCGGCGGCCGTCATGATCTCGGAGCTGCTTGCACAGGAAGTGAACTTCTTCAGTATCGGCACCAACGACCTCGTTCAATACGTACTGGCCGTAGACCGGATGAACGAGCAGGTCGCCCATCTCTACGACCCGTTCCATCCCGCGGTGCTGCGTATGCTGAAGTTGACGGCCGACAATGCTAGGCTGCACGGTACGCATGTCAGCGTCTGCGGAGAGCTTGCCGGAGATATCCGGGCGCTGCCGATCTGGCTGGCTCTCGGGATCACCGAGCTCAGCATGTCTGTCCAGTCGATCCTGAAGGTGAAGAATTCCCTTCTGCAGAGCAGCAGGAGCGACGGTCCGGGGATCTGGACAGCGCTCGCGCCCTGCCCGAGCAGCGCGGCCGTCACGGAAGTGCTCGGCAGGTACATGAAGTCGGGCCTGGCCGAAGACAAGACAGGGGAGCGGCCCGGACCGGGCAAGACCGCAGCGCCCCAGGCTCCGGATACGCCCGGCCAACCGCAGACACAGGATCCCGAGGCTTCCGTTTCGGCAGACGGGCATGCCGGAGCGACGGAAACCCCCAAGCCGTCGCATCCTGCCGGCGAATACTGCTGAGGAATGCCGGGGAGCCGGGTTGAGCATTTATATCATACACGAAGTATAGGAGGAGAATGTACGATGGAGTTGAAAGGAAACCGCGTGCTGGCATTTGTGGATGAGGAATTTGAAGATTTGGAGATGTGGTATCCGGTGCTGCGTCTGCGCGAAGCCGGGGCCGAGGTGCACCTGGCCGGACCGAAGAGCGGGACGGTATACCACGGCAAATACGGCGTCCCTTTGACGACGGAATATGCGCTGGATGAAGTGAAGTCCGAGGATTACATCGGGCTGTATGTCCCCGGAGGCTGGGCGCCCGACAAGCTGCGCCGTTACGCTTCCGTCCTGCGGCTTACCCGCGAATTCCACGAAGCCGAGAAGCCGATCGCCCATATTTGCCATGCGGGCTGGGTACTGGCCTCCGCGAAGATTTGCCAAGGCTACACGATGACTTCGACGCCGGGCATCAAGGATGATCTCGAGAATGCCGGTGCGATCTGGGTTGATCAGGAAGTCGTGGTTGACCGCAACATCGTATCGGGCCGCCGGCCGCCGGATCTCCCGGCGTTCAGCAAAGCGTTCGTGGATGTGCTCGCCGCTTACCTGAACAAGTGAGGGGGCTGGTCCGTTGGCTGCCGGCCTTGGTGTGGATGGCGGTTATTTACTACTTTTCTTCCCGTACAGGAGATGATCTGGACGGCTGGCTGTCCGTGTTCCGTCAGTGGTTTCCGGCGCTGGAGAGCTTCGACTTCGGACACTTCATTTCCTATATGATCTTGGGATGGACGCTCCTGTGGGCCTTCCGTCCCAAGAGGCTGTCCGCGGCCGTCAAGCTGGGGATCGTGCTGCTCTGTTTTTTGTACGGCATCACGGATGAATACCATCAATCTTTTGTGCCGCGGCGCTCGGTTTCCCTGACAGATCTTCGCAACGATGCCATCGGCGCAGCCATCGGCATGCTGCTGCTGTATATCCCGCCCCTGCGGCGGTTATACGCCAAAGCGGCCTATGCTAAATATTACTAACGTCCCTCCGGCAGGAGATTGGGCAGACAGGTAGAATATTTTTACCTATGTGAAAATTACAGATTCGAATCGCATGCTCAGCACGTTTCCGGGATCTGTATTTTCCGATGTACGGCCCCGCTGCCCCCGCAGGCGGTTCGGAGGCGTTCATCCCAGGTCTGCTTGTTGTCTCTAATTAAGGAGTGGTATCGTTGCAGAAGCTATGTAAATGCGGAAAACAAATGAACATCCGGCTTCGGACCGTTATGTATCAGAATAAGGTGGAGATCGAGAACGTGCCGATCTTCTCCTGCGAGTCCTGCAGCCGCAACGAAGTATTCGCCGAGATCAAACCCGAGCTTACGGGTCTCATCGGGGCGCTGGGCGGCAAGCCCGGCAAACAACAGGTGCTGTTCGATGAAATCAGCGAAGTCGCCCATCTGATGGTGAAGGTCACAGAGAAGAGCCGGGCTTCCGATCCGGTGGAATTCATCATTCAGGACCGTATAAATGAACTGCTGGATCTGCTGCTCCTGGCCCAGTCGCTGGCTGATCAGGCCTGGATCGACGACGTCCGCAAGCGGCTCGAGCAGATCACGAAGCATTCTTTTGCCGTGCAGGATTTGAAGTAAGCAGCGGGCCATTCCGCCTGCCCGTGACCCTAACCTATCCCGGCCCGGTTTGTGGGCTCGGGGACATCCGGATGGGTCCCTAGTCTTCCTGCTCCTTCTTTTCTGTACTCCATGCCGCTATGCCGCGGGCTCTTGTCAGCGGCGTCCAGCGTTCCTTCCGGGAAAGCCGCTGCTCTGCAGTTGGCTTTTTTGGCATGGATTTGATACTATATACATAGGACTAGCCTTATATTCGTTGCGTACCTGAGCAATTTGTCGTATGATAAGGCTAAATGACATGATCGCTTTAATACATTTTAAACATTGGAGAGAATGGCCGTGACTGTGACAATTTATGATGTAGCCAGAGAAGCAGGCGTTTCCATGGCAACCGTTTCTCGGGTTGTCAACAACAATCCGAACGTGAAGCCACAGACGCGCAAGAAAGTGTTCGAAGCGATCGAGCGTTTGGGCTACCGTCCGAATGCTGTAGCGAGAGGCCTGGCCAGCAAGAAGACGACAACCGTCGGCGTGGTCATTCCTGATATCTCCAACTCCATATTCTCCGAAGTTGCCCGCGGGATCGAGGATATCGCTAACATGTATCACTACAATATCATCTTGTGTAACGCGGATAAGAAGAAAGAAAAGGAAATCCGTGTCATCAATACGCTGCTCGAGAAGCAGGTAGACGGGCTGCTCTTCATGGGCGGCGCGGTCACGGAAGATCATATCCAAGCGTTCAAGACGTCTTCGGTACCGGTGGTGCTCTGCGCGACAGCGGATGAACAGCGGGCGATTCCATCGGTCGATATCGATCATGAGAAAGCAGCGCTTGACGCCGTAAACGTTCTCTTGCAGAACGGACATACCCAGATTGCCATGATCTCCGGCACGCTCCAGGATCCGGCGAATGGTTATGCACGTTATCAGGGTTACCGGAAGGCGCTGGAAGCGGCGAATATTCCGATCAATGAGGATTATGTGCGTATCGGCAACTACCGTTATGAATCCGGTCTCGAAGTGACGAAGCACTTCTTAGAACTGGACGAGCGTCCAACAGCAATCTTCGCCGCAACGGACGAAATGGCGATCGGCGCGATACATACCCTTCAGGATAACGGGCTTAAGGTGCCCGAAGATATGTCCGTCATCTCTGTGGATAACATTCGAATGGCATCCATGGTTCGGCCGCTTCTGACCACCGTAGCTCAGCCGATGTATGATATCGGGGCTGTGGCGATGCGTCTGCTGACCAAGCTGATGAACAAAGAAACGAAGGATGCTTCCGAATTGACCCAGGTGATTCTGCCGCACGAAGTCATTCATAGAAACTCGGTGGCTCAACGTTCTTAGTGAGCCACTTCTTTTTGTCGCAAGGCAATGGGGGACTTAGGCAGGCGTTTGCAAGAAGATTTTTGTAAGCCAATTTTTGGAAATAAATGCATCGCCAGAGGGGGAGGGAAACGTTCGTGAGTTATAGCAAAGTCGGCGTGATCGGCGCGATGAAGGAAGAAATTGAACTCTTTCACGAGGGAATGAAAGATGTCAGGGAGAGCGTTAAAGCCGGAATCACCTTCTACGAGGGGACCTTCCATGGACGCTCCATCGTGTTATGCAAGTCCGGCGTGGGCAAAGTCAATGCGGCTGTTACGACGCAGATTCTCATCGATCTTTTTGGGGTGGCAGCCGTGCTGTTCACCGGCGTGGCCGGAGCCGTGGATCCGGAGCTGAATGTGGGCGACATCGTTGTGTCGACCGAGTGTCTTCAGCATGACATGGATGTGACGGCCCTCGGATTCCCGCGGGGCACGATTCCTTACGAGGCCACTTCCCTGTTCGCCGCCGACGAGAAGCTTCGCCGGTTGGCCGCGGAAGTCAGCAGCGAGCTGTTCGGCGGGCGGGTCAAGGAGGGGCGCGTGCTCTCCGGCGACCAGTTCATCTCCAGCCGCGAGACGGTCGGCCAGCTGTATAGCGAGCTGAGCGGCGCCTGCACGGAGATGGAAGGCGCAGCGGTCGCTCAAGCCTGCACAATGAACGGCATTCCGTTCGTGATCATCCGCTCCATGTCCGACAAAGCGGATGGCTCGGCGCATGTGAATTTTGCTGAGTTTACGCAGCAAGCATCGGAGAATTCGTTCCGCATTATCGATGGAATGCTCCAGCGGCTCCCGTAATCGGACCGCAGTTACATACTCAGAAGGAGAGTTGCCAATATGTCTTCCGTAACCATGGATCAAATCACGGCTCTTGCCAAACACCGCGGGTTCGTCTTCCCGGGTTCCGAAATCTACGGCGGTCTAGCCAATACGTGGGATTACGGCCCACTCGGCGTTGAGCTGAAGAACAATATCAAGCGGGCCTGGTGGAAGAAGTTCATTCAGGAATCCCCATATAACGTAGGCCTGGATGCAGCGATTCTGATGAATCCCCAAGCGTGGGTTGCTTCCGGACACGTGGGCAACTTTAACGATCCGATGATCGACTGCAAGCAGTGTAAAGTACGCCACCGTGCGGACAAGCTGATCGAGAACGCGCTGGGCGAGAAGGGCATCGAAATTATCGTGGACGGCATGACGTTCGCCGATATGGAGAAGCTGATTGCCGAGCACCACATTGTGTGCCCTGACTGCGGTGCTATGGATTACACGGATATCCGTCAATTCAACCTGATGTTCAAAACGTTCCAAGGCGTAACCGAATCCAGCGCCAACGTGGTATACATGCGTCCGGAAACGGCCCAGGGGATTTTTGTCAACTTCAAGAATGTGCAGCGTACGATGCGCAAGAAGATGCCTTTCGGTATCGGCCAAATCGGCAAATCGTTCCGCAACGAAATTACGCCGGGGAACTTCACGTTCCGTACGCGCGAGTTCGAACAGATGGAACTTGAATTCTTCTGTAAGCCGGGCGAGGACATGAAGTGGTTCGAATACTGGCGCGCGTTCTGCCGCGATTGGCTGCTGAAGCTCGGCATGGGCGAGAGCAGCATCCGCCTGCGTGACCATAACGAGGACGAGCTGTCCCATTACAGCAACGCCACGACGGATATCGAGTACAAGTTCCCGTTCGGCTGGGGCGAGCTGTGGGGCATCGCAGACCGTACGGACTACGACCTCAAGCAGCATATGACCCACTCCGGCGAGGACTTCAACTATATCGAGCAGGAAACAGGCGAGCGTTACATCCCTTACTGCATCGAACCATCGCTGGGTGCGGACCGGGTAACTCTGGCCTTCCTGATCGATTCGTACGAAGAGCAGCAGCTCGAAGGCGATGACAAGCGGACCGTGCTTCATCTTCACCCGGCCTTGGCGCCTTACAAAGCAGCGATCTTCCCGCTGTCGAAGAAGCTCTCTGAAGGGGCGCACCAGGTATTTGCCGATCTGGCGAAGAACTTCCTCGTCGATTACGATGAGACGGGATCGATCGGCAAACGCTACCGCCGTCACGACGAGATCGGTACGCCGTTCTGCATCACCTATGATTTCGAGTCCGAGACGGACGGCCAAGTGACCGTACGTGACCGCGACACGATGGAGCAGACACGGATGCCGATCAGCGGATTGAAGGCATTCATTGAGAGCAAACTAGAGTTCTAAGTTGCTTTACATCACGATGACAGAAAAGCCCGCGGCCATGAGGTCCGCGGGCTTTTTGGTATATGGGAAGAAGGTGGAGGAACGGATGAATTCACGGCAAGAGAGCAGTTACTAGGGACGGGAGAGTCTGGAGAGCTATAGATACAGCATCGCAATCTCCTTGGTCTGCCGGTTCTTCGCCGTAATCTCCGCCCGCCGCGGCATCGGTGTCCAGGTGTCCACCGGATCCAGCCAGGTGGAGGGAAGCTCTTCCTCGCAGAAGGGCTGCCAGGCTTCCACCCAGTCTGAGGGGAGGGGGAGGGCCGCATCCGCTTTCATCGCTTCCCGGAGGGGATGCTCGGTCATCTCCAGCCAGAGCAGGCTCCAAGCCCGGGGGACGACCCGCCAGATATCGTAGCCGCCGCCGCCGAGCGCAACCCAGCGGCCTTCGCAGTACTCGTGGGCTAGCCGGTGAATGAGCGCCGGCATGGCGCGGTAGATTTCCATGCTGCAGTGCACATGGGCCAGCGGGTCATACGCATGCGCATCGCAGCCATGCTGGGAGACGATGAGGTCCGGCCGGAATTGGGCCGCTGCCTTGAGAAGCACCTCCTCAAAGCATTCGAGCCAGGAGGCGTCTTCCGTGTAGGGTTCCACCGGGACATTGATGGAAGTGCCGAAGCCCGTATCTTCTCCCCGCTCCTGCACGGCTCCCGTGCCGGGGAAGAGATATTTGCCGGTTTCGTGGATGGAGAATGTGCAGACCTCAGGGTCCGTATAGAAGCTCCATTGAACCCCGTCGCCATGGTGAACGTCCGTATCGATATAGAGCACCCTGGCGCCGTACTCACACTTGGCATGTTCGATTGCGACGGAAGCATCATTGTAGACGCAGAATCCCGCTCCTTTGCCCGCCAGGGCATGGTGAAGCCCGCCGCCCAGGTGGAGGGCGTGCTCCCGGCGTCCCGACATTACGGCATCCACCGCTTGAACGGAGCCGCCCACAACGGTGGAGGTGACTTGATGCATGCCGTGAAAGTGCGGTGTATCTTCAGTATCCAGCCCATACGCGGCGGCACGCCGAAGCCAGGCTTCTTCGGGGGACGGCTCGCTGAGGGCGATCACCGCCTCCACGTACTCCTTGGAGTGAACCGTGCACAACTTTGCCGGATCCACCGCCAGAGGCGGCTCGATACAGGACTCGGGGAGTGCCCCGGCCCGGCGCAGCAGATCCACGGTCAGCAGCAGTCGCTTTTGATTAAAAGGATGTTCGTCATTGAACCGGTATGCGGTTTCGTTCTCATCGTAAATAAACAAAGCTTGTCGCTCCATGGCTTCCTGCGCCCCCAATTTAGTACATGAACCGCTGCCGGAATCGAACTCTGTCGAACTGCTCGACGGAGGACAGCGGGACGTTTTTGCCGATACGGACCATGAGGCAGTTGGCGGGGTGGGAGCAGATCTCCGGATCATCGGTAGCGAACCAGACCATATCGACGCTTTTCATCAGCTTCTCCATCATATCGCGATACTGCCAGACGGTGAGCCCGCTGGATTCCAGATCCCAGTGCCAATAATACTCGGTCGTAAAGGTAATGACATTCTCGAGCTGCCCGTCCTGAAAGGCGAGCCGGACCAGCTGTTTGCCCAGGCCCAGGCCTCTGTATGCATTCGCTACTTCGATAGCGCCGAGTTCGATCAGATCTAACATGCCGCCTTCGGACCAGCGTTCGAGCTCATCCGGATAGTGGAACGTGACGTAGCCGACGATGGTATCGTGATGTCTGGCCAATATAATCCGCCCTTCGGGCAGTGCGGCGATTTCCAGTAGGGCTTCGAATTGTTCCTTAGGCCTGCGGAAGGCATCCAGATCGGGATGCATCGTATACCCGCGGAGGAGCTCGGGCGCTACGGGGCCTTCAAGCACCAGCTCTGTGTTCTGATATGGGACCGAGATCTGCTGATAGGATTTGATGTGATTCATTCGGGTACAATCTTCCCCCTTCCAGAACTTGCATTCCCAGCATAACAAAAAAATAGTCGAATAAAAAGGGTTATGGTATAATAAGGGAGGTGAGGAATGAAAGCGTTTCAAATGAAATGAACAAGAATGGAATAGAAAAGGCATATGGAGGGCTGCGGCATGGACCAGACGAATGTGGAAAGCATTGCACCTGTAACGGCATCATCCAACATGAAGAACTATGAAGAAGAACGCGCGGGCTTCCGTTGGGAAGATATTGAAGCAACATTCTCCTGGTCCCAGACCGGCAAGCTGAACGCCGCCCATGAAGCGATCGACCGTCACGCCGATTCGTCTCGCAGGGACAAGGTCGCATTGTATTACAGCGACGACCGCCGCGATGAACAATATACATATCTGCAGATGAAGCAGCAGTCGAACCGCTTCGGCAACGTGCTGAAGGATCTTGGCATCGGCAAAGGCGACCGGGTATTCATCTTCATGCCGAGAACGCCGGAGCTGTATTTTGCGCTGCTCGGTGCGATTAAGATCGGAGCGGTCGTTGGTCCGCTGTTCGAAGCTTTCATGGAGACGGCCGTAAGAGACCGGCTGGAAGACAGCGAGGCGGCAGCCATCATCACGACGCCTTCCCAGCTGTCCCGCGTACCGGCAGCCGAGCTCCCGCATCTGAAGCACGTCATTCTCGTTGGGGAGAATCTGGCATTGGAAGCAGGGCAAGTGGACTTCCACCAAGAGATGGCGAAGGCTTCCGATGAGCTTGAGCTGGAGTGGGTCGACCGGGAAGACGGGCTGCTCATTCATTATACTTCAGGCTCGACGGGCAAACCCAAAGGAGTGTTCCACGCACACAATGCGATGCTGCAGCATTACTACACGGGCCGCGTTGTGCTGGATCTCCAGGAGGACGATGTGTATTGGTGCACAGCGGATCCGGGCTGGGTGACAGGAACCTCCTACGGGATCTTCGCGCCTTGGCTGAATGGGGCGACGAATGTTATCCGCGGGGGCCGGTTCTCACCACAGGATTGGTACCGTACTATCGAGCGTTACGGCGTTACCGTATGGTACAGCGCGCCGACCGCATTCCGGATGCTGATGGGGGCCGGCGACGATGCGGTGAAGCAGTTTAACTTGAGCTCGCTGCGGCATGTACTGAGTGTCGGGGAGCCTCTCAATCCGGAAGTCGTTCGTTGGGGCCTCAAAATATACGGCCAGCGCATTCACGATACATGGTGGATGACGGAGACGGGCGGACAGCTCATTTGTAACTATCCGTGCATGGCGATTCGTCCGGGCTCCATGGGCAAACCGCTGCCGGGCGTCGAAGCGGCGATTATCGACGATGCGGGCAATGTGCTGCCGCCGAACCGCATGGGCAACCTGGCGATCAAGACGCCATGGCCTTCGATGATGCGCAAGATCTGGAAGAACCCGGCGAAGTATGAAGAGTACTTCCGCATCCCGGGCTGGTACATCTCGGGCGACTCCGCCTACATGGATGAGGACGGCTATTTCTGGTTCCAAGGCCGGATCGACGATGTTATCAATACGGCGGGCGAACGCGTAGGTCCATTCGAAGTCGAGAGCAAGCTGGTCGAGCACCCGGCCGTAGCCGAAGCGGGAGTCATCGGCAAGCCGGATCCGATGCGGGGCGAGATTATTAAGGCGTTCATCGCGCTGCGCGAAGGCTATACGCCGTCTGACGAGCTGAAGACCGAGATTTCGAAGTTTGTGAAAGAAGGCCTGTCCGCCCATGCGGCACCCCGCGAGATCGAATTCAAGGATAAGCTGCCGAAGACGCGAAGCGGCAAGATTATGCGCCGTGTCCTCAAAGCATGGGAGCTGAACCTGCCTACGGGCGACTTGTCTACGATCGAGGATTAGGCCATTTATTTTTAGTTTATAAGCTAAGGTTTGAAGCTTTGATGTTTATATCGGAACTCATTTGATGCTTTAGGCCAAACGAAAGACCGCCAGCGGAGCGCACCCGCTGGCGGTCTTCTTTTGTTTATTTATGCCCCAGAATGGCGCGTCATGCGAGCATCCTTGCAGCCGATTACTTCTTAAATCTCACCGCTACCGAAGATTTCGACTCGCCCACATCATTGGTGGCCGAGACGATATAATAGCCTTCGAAGGAGACGGCATAGTACTTGAATTCGGTACCGCCTTTGACGGTGCCGATCTTGGAATACTTGCCGTTCTCCTTATCGCTGAAGTAGATGTTATACTGCTCTACTTTGTCTTTGTCGGGATTCGCTTTCCATTTGAGCTCGACGCCGCCCCCGCTGGATTTTGCGGTAATTCCAGTTGGGATGGCTGGGACGCTCTTGGGAGGAGGCGAGCTGTCTTTCTTGTCATCGGCCGTTTTGTCATCGCTCTTCTTCTCATCTCCAGGGGCGTCTTTCTTGCCGTCTTCCGTCTTCACGGGTTGGCCGTCCCCTGCGCCGAACAGCAGATCCATCGACGTACCGTCCGTGTATGCGGCCTTGCTTGGCGGCGACTCATTGCCCCCCACATCCACCGTCGTTACATAATAACCGAAGGTGCCTCCCGAGGAGGAGCTGTCAGTGAATTTGGTCTCGTCCCCAGCGAAGACCACCTTGCCGCCGACGCGTTGGAAGGAGCCTCCGTTCACGGAACGGTATAAGCGGTAACCGACCGCGTCGCCGCTGTCGCTGGCACCGAAAGTAATCACGTTCGAGTCCCCGCTGCGAGTGGCTACGACCGTCGTCGGTGCATTCGGTGCATTGCCGTCATCCTTACGCGGATCGGTCTCCGAGGGGGCGTCCTGCGAATAGTCTTTCGGCTTGTAGAAGTCCAGGCTGCGCTTGCGGTCCGCAGGCAGCTTGCCGATAATATTCCTCAGCTCGCGGAACAACTTGCCGAGCGGCTCCGGCCGCTTGATCACGGACTTTTCTTCCACAAAGTCGGAAGGGGTTTCTTCCCGTGCGATATAGTTGATCCCATTGTAGGTGATGACGGGCAGCCGGACCATCACGTTATCTTCTTCCGTTGGAACATACTTCTTGTTGAAAAGATCGGTCGTCAGTTTGCCGGCCCGGCTCGTCGCGTTGCTCGGCAGCTTGCCCGAGAGCGAAGAGACCGTCATCTCGACAATATCCGCCGGACGTTCGAAGGTCTTGGTCGGGAACAGGTCGGGATGCTTCTCGATTGTCGTGTCCATGACCAACGCCCATATATTCTTGGCACGGTTGGTGCCGCCGGTCTTCTTGCTGAGCTTATGGATCGGCAGATCGTAGCCCGCCCATACCCCGAGTGTAATATCCGGTGTGTAGCCCATGAACCAGGCATCCGCATCATCCTGGGTGGATCCTGTCTTACCGACGATCGGCACTTGGCCGTAATGCTTGAAGGTCTTCATGAGATCGGTAGCCGTCCCTGATGTGATGACCGTGCGCATCATATCCGTGATGAGATAAGCCGTCTGCTCGGAGAATGCGGGATTCGATTGAAGCTGGTGCTCGAACACCACTTTGCCGTTCGAGTCCGTGATCTTGCGGATCAAATAAGCTTCGTTGAACACGCCCTTGTTGCCCATTGTGGCATAAGCGTTCGTGAGCTCCCTGACGGTTACCCCATACCGGAGTCCGCCGATGACGCCCGTCTGGGCGACATAATCTTCCTCGTTGATGGAAGTTACTCCGATCTGGTTGGCGAACTTCCAGGCCTTCTCGATGCCCACGTCATTAAGGAAGAGCTTGATCGCCGGAATATTGTAGGATTGGTTGAACGCCCGGCGGGCAGTGATCAATCCGTGGTACCCGTCGTCCCAGTTCTCGGGGATATGGTAGCCCTTGCCGCCGTCCTTCAGAATGATAGGCACATCGTCGATAACGGATGCGGGCTGAATCTTGCCTTCTTCCATGGCGGGTATGTAGGCTGCGATCGGCTTCATCGTGGAACCCGGCTGACGATATGCCTGCGTCGCATGGTTGAGCTGTTCCTTCCAGAAGTCGCGTCCTTCGATCATGCCGAGTACGGCGCTCGTCTTGCTGTCCATGAGAACCGCGCCGATCTGCTCGATGCCCTTGACTTTGTCTTCCGGCGTGAAGTTCTTCTCGTCGGCGGCAATCGTCTGCATCGAGTTGTAGATGTCCCTATCGATGGTCGTGAACACATGGTAGCCGCCCCGGCTGAGCTTCGTCTGCATGCTCTTCAGCGCTTCGGCGTATTCTTCCGGATTGTCCTTGGCATTCAGCTTTGGATTCTCTGCCTTGAGCAGCGCTTTGGCCGCTTCGCGTTCGACCTCAATCATCAGATAAGGGAATTCGGTATAAGCTCTCTTCACTTTCTCGGCGAGGGTGCTCTTCAGGTCGAACTGGAGCGCTTCCTGGTACTGCGCTTCCGTGATCTTGCCTTCCTCGAGCATCCGGCGCAGCACGAGCTGCTGGCGCTGTACCGCCCGCTTGAAGGCTGCCCCGTCCACCTCACCCTTGGAGGTGAAAGCGGAATAGTTGCTCGGCTGCTGCGGCAGACCGGCGAGGTAGGCGGCTTGGGCCAAGTTCAGCTTCGACAAGTCGTCGATGTTGAAGATGCCTTTGGCCGCCGCCTTGATGCCGTATACGTTGTAGCCGGACGAACCGTTGCCGTACGGAATCTTGTTCAAGTAGGCGAGAAGGATCTCATCTTTCGACATCAACCGCTCCATCCGCATGGCGAGCAGAATTTCTTTCGCTTTGCGGCTGTCATCCCGGCTGAGGGTCAGGAACACCCGGCGGGCGAGCTGCTGGGTAATGGTGCTTCCGCCCGTCTGCACGTCTTCTTTGAGCAGCTTCTGAACGACGGCACGGGCCGTACCTTTGAGGTCTACGCCGTTATGCTCGTAGAAGTTCTTGTCCTCGATCGCAAAAACAGCGTCGAGTACGTGCTGGGGGATCGCACTCAGCGCCACCATCCGCCGGTCTTCCTCGGTTCGCAGCTGTCCGACGACTGAATCGTCGCGGAAGTAGACGAAACCTGTCAGCGCATCATCCTGCATTTCTTTGAGCATCTCATCTTTGCTTCGCACCGGATCGTCCTTGACGAGCGAGGTGACATAGCCGAAAGCGGCGCCGCCTCCGAGGAAGCAGGCCACAAGGCCGAGGATGAACAGCCACTTGATGCCGCTTAGCGTGACTTTGCCTGCAGTAAGGAAGGTACGTTTATAACTTCGGGGTTTCTTGGGCTCTTTGGTATTCTTCTCTGATTTCTCTTGATCCATTTCCATGAAACGGGTTCCTCCTGCCTGGCCTCAAACATGCCTTATCAATTATATCACAAAGCGTCAAGCTTCGGCATCGGTTTCGGGCCTTCTTCCGGTGATGGTTCCATGACGAAAGTCTCATAAGAAAGGGGGATACCGGCTGGAAAGTGTTCTACTCTTGCGGAAAAGCGGGCCGGTTTGACAATCCTTTTGGGCTTGTGGTATAACTGGTTTTAATAATTTCATATTCCAAATGCAGTGAAGGATTCAGTAGGATAGGGAACCAAGCTTTCAGAGAACCGGCGGGTGGTGCGAGCCGGTACTTGACCTTAGCCGAATTACCGTCCGGAGCAGCGGAAGGGAAGAGGGAGTGCGTGCCGCAGGCGGCCGGATCCCTTGCGTAGCTTCCGATCGGGCCGAAGGCCCGTTATCCATATGAAGTGAAAGTCCGCCGAACCGGTTGGCCGTGGGAATGCCTGCGCCGCCAGGGGAGAGGGCTTTAATTAGGGTGGTACCGCGAGCTGAGCCTTCTCGTCCCTTTGTGGATGAGAAGGCTTTTTTGTTTTTTTATCAAAACTTGGAGGTTGGCGTAACAATGGATATTTTAAGTGATTTGGAGTTCCGCGGATTGATCAATCAGGTAACAGACCGGGAGGGTCTGGCGAAGAAGCTGTCCGAGGAGCCTGTCGTGCTCTACGCGGGCTTCGACCCGACAGCGGACTCTCTGCATATCGGACACCTGCTGCCGCTGCTGGTGCTGCGCCGCTTCCAGCAGGCGGGCCATGTACCGGTCGCGCTGGTAGGCGGGGGCACGGGCCTGATCGGGGACCCGAGCGGCAAGGCCGCGGAACGCACGCTGAATCCGCAGGAGATTGTGGAAGAGTGGACGCGGAAGCTGAGAGGCCAGCTGTCGCAGTTCCTGGACTTCGAGGCAGAGAAGAACCCGGCGCAGACCGCGAACAACTACGACTGGCTGTCCGAGCTGAACGTGATCGGTTTCCTACGCGATGTCGGCAAGAACTTCACGGTGAATTACATGCTCGCGAAGGACTCCGTAGACTCGCGTCTCGAGAAGGGGATTTCGTTCACCGAATTCAGCTACATGATTATGCAGGCATACGACTTCCAGCAGCTGAACGAGAAGCGGGGTTGTTCCCTGCAGATCGGCGGCAGCGACCAGTGGGGCAACATTACCGCAGGGCTGGAGCTCATCGGCAAAACGAACGGCAGCGAGGCCTTCGGACTGACGGTGCCGCTGGTGACGAAGAGCGACGGCTCGAAATTCGGCAAAACCGAAGGCGGCGCGGTGTGGCTGGATCCGGAGAAGACCTCGCCTTACCAGTTCTACCAGTTCTGGATCAATACGGAGGATAACGATGTGGTGAAGTTCCTGAAGTACTTCACCTTCCTGACGCCGGGCGAGATCGGGGAACTGGAGCGCGGGGTGAAGGAAGCGCCGGAGAAGCGGGAAGCACAGCGGGTACTCGCCAAAGAGATGACCTCGCTCGTGCACGGACCGGCTGCTGCCGAGAGCGCTATCCGTATCTCGACGGTTCTCTTCAGCGGCGACGTGGGTGCGCTGTCTGGCAGCGAAATCGAGCAGGCGTTCAGCGATGTGCCTTCCACAGAGCTTGAGGCTGCCGCGGAGATCGCGCTGCTGGATCTGCTGGTGCAGGTGAAGGCTGCTCCTTCGAAGCGCCAGGCGCGCCAGGATGTGGAGAGCGGAGCGGTGTCGATCAACGGCGTTAAGACCACCGAGCTGGAGCGAATCGTACGTGCTGCCGACGGACTGGAAGGCCGGTATCTCGTCATCCGCCGAGGCAAGCGCAACTACTACCTCGTGAAGTTCCGGTAAGTCGAGAATACCTATAGGCTGCTTCACTGTTTCATATGATAGTTATAATACAGCCCGCATCCGTCGCAGCACACGATGGATGCGGGCTTTCTTCGCGTGTCCGTCTAGCAGGGAACGCTCGGACTGCTGGGCGCACAAAAAAACAAGCTGCCTGCAGAAGCGGGCAGCTTGTTTCGGTAAGCCGAGATTAACGGCTGTAGAACTCGACGATTTGCTTTTCGTCGATCTCTTGTGCGAGTTCGGAGCGCTCAGGAAGGCGAACATAACGGCCTTCTACTGCAGCTTCGTTGAACTCGAGGTAAGCCGGCAGGTAGTTGCGGTTCGCAAGAGCTTCTTTCACTGCGGACAGGCCGCGGCTCTTCTCGCGAAGACCAATCACGTCGCCAGTGGATACCAGGTAGGACGCGATGTCGACTTTCTTGCCGTTAACGGTAACGTGACCGTGGGAAACCAGCTGACGTGCGCCTGCACGGGAGTTGGAGAGACCCAGACGGTATACGAGGTTGTCCAGACGGCTCTCGAGGAGGAACATGAAGTTCTCACCGGAGATCCCTTGCATTTTCGCAGCCTTGTCGAACAGGTTGCGGAACTGCTTTTCGTTCAAACCGTACATATGACGAAGCTTTTGCTTCTCTTGGAGTTGAACGCCATAGCCGGACATTTTCTTGCGTTGTCCCGGGCCGTGCTGACCTGGAGGGAACGGACGCTTGAGTTCTTTGCCTGTACCGCTCAGGGAAATACCGAGGCGGCGGGAGAGTTTGAATTTAGGACCTGTATAACGTGACATCGTATGGTGGGCTCCTTTATAAGTAAGGTTAGGATTCGGGTGAAGCTTGTGCCCGATTTTGCGCATCTGACGGGAAAACCAGCCGCGGTCCCGACAGCAACAAAACCTATAGAGGGTGACACCGACTTCCACCATAAGCACGTCCGCAGCCAGTGCGGATCTGAGCTCATTCTCGACTTCTTATTCTATAAGATAGAGCAGGGCGTGTCAAGTAAAGGAAGCAAACAAAAGGCGGCGGGCCCAGGGAGCGGCGCATCTGTTCCCGGAGTCGTGAACCTCGTCCGTTTTTGGTACAATAAGGAATGGGAGAGGAGGGATGCGGGCATGGGCGAATGGGATATACAGCATCTGTCAGATACGCTGAACTCCCTTGGGTTGTTAGGTCAAGCGTGCGGGGCTCTGCTGATACTGCTGCAAACCCTCGTTCCGTTCGTACCGTTTGTGGTGGTGGCCGGAGCGAACGTGCTTTTGTTCGGTTTTTGGCTCGGATTTCTGGTTAACTATGTCTTCGCCTGTCTGGGCGCGGTCATTGCGTTCCTCGGCACCCGCAGGTTCGGAAGGCAGTGGGCGCAGTCACGCCTCTCCAAGTACAAGGCTGCCGGCCGGTTCAACGAGAAGCTGGAGAAGCATGGACTATTGTATATCGCGATTTCCCGTGTGACCCCCGTGCTGCCGTCCTTCGGGATCAATATGGCCGCTGCCGTCATGAACGTGCGGGCGAGGGATTTTATTCTGGGCACGCTGATCGGCAAGCTACCGATGATTCTGCTCGAATCCATGATCGGGCATGATCTCCTGCATTTTACACAGTATAAGGGCAGACTCCTCATCCTTCTCGGCGTCTTCGCCTTGCTGCTGGCTATCGGCAATCATTTGAAGAAGAAGTGGGCAAAAGACGGCGGGGAATAACGTGGGCAGACACTACTTGGTTAAAGGAGAAGATGAACAATGCGCGATCCGCGACTCGAGCAGCTGGCACGAAATTTGGTGGGATATTCCCTGGATGTACAGCGGGGGGAGAAGGTGCTCATCGACATGATCGGCTCCGAGCGGGAGCTGGTCAAATGTCTGGTGGAGGAAGTGTATGCCCGGGGAGGCGTACCGTACGTGGAGCTCATCGATCCCTCGGTGCGCGCCGCCATCCTGAGGGGGGCATCTCAGGAGCAGGTGGAACATTGGACGCAGATGGATCTGCTGCGTATGAAGGACATGAACTGCTATATCGGGGTCCGGGCCGGGGAGAATGTAAGTGAAATGTCCGACGTGCCTGAGGATAAGATGAAGCTCTACTCCCAAATCTACAGCAAGCAGGTGCATCTGGAGCAGCGTGTCAAACGGACCCGGTGGGTCGTGCTGCGCTATCCGAACGCTTCGATGGCACAGCTTGCGGGGATGAGTACGTCGAAATTCGAGGACTTCTACTTCGACGTATGCAACCTGGATTACGCCAAGATGTCCGTGGCCATGGATCCGCTTCAGGAGCTCATGAACCGGACGGACCGCGTGCGGATCGTGGGGCCGGGGGCGACCGACATCTCGTTCTCCATCAAGGGGATCGGCTCCGTCAAATGCTGCGGAAAGCGCAATATTCCCGATGGGGAGGTGTATTCCGCCCCGGTCCGCGACTCGGTCAACGGCACGATTGCTTACAATACGCCGTCCGTTAGCGGAGGCGTAACGTTCGAGAATGTCACCTTCCGCTTCGAGAACGGACGCATCGTGGAAGCGTCGGCCAACGATACCCGGAGGCTGAACCAGATCCTCGATACCGATGAGGGTGCCAGATATATCGGGGAGTTCTCGCTCGGCTTCAACCCGCATATTCTTCATCCGATGAAGGATACGCTGTTCGACGAGAAGATCGACGGCAGCCTGCATTTTACACCCGGCCAGGCTTACGAGCAGGCAGATAACGGCAACCGTTCCTCGGTACACTGGGACCTGGTCCTGATTCAGCGCCCGGATTTCGGCGGGGGGGAAGTCTACTTCGACGACGTGCTGATCCGCAAGGACGGTAGATTCGTCATCCCGGAACTTGAGGGGCTGAATCCCGAGCATCTCAAATAGCGGGCCGGATGCCCCTGCGGCATGAATTTTACCCTTGCATGTTAACCTTTTCCAAGGTATCATAGGGAAGAAAGCGATTTTATTGGGATGCACTAACGCCCGAATTCCGTAAGGAGAGAGGCGCGCAGCCCGCTATGAATCTAGCATCGTCCTTAGGGGACGCAGCCGATTATTTCAACCGACGCCTGGAGGGATTTGTATGCCAAACGCCAACAATGCAGCGATTGTGGAAATCTCACAAACCGCCAATAAATTCAGATCGTCTATCGTTCTTCAGTACGATAACAAGTATATCGACGTGAAGAGCATCCTCGGTTTGTTCACGACCCTCCTGACTACGAGCAATTACGATCTGCATGTTCATGGCCCGGATGCCGAAGAAGCCAAGGAAGCCATGGCCGAAGTATTCAAGAAGCACAGTCTGACGATCAACAGCATCCAAGACTAGTGACTGCGAGTACTTGCAGCGTACATAGAGAAGACACCTCCGCTTAAGCGGAAGTGTCTTCTTTGACGTTACTGCTAGGGTTAACTCGCAGCGCTCCTTCTTGTCATCTCTGCTGTCTCATCAACGTGTCCGTCCTTCAGAAGGACGCCGAAGTCGTTCAGCCTGCCTTCACAGCTCCTGAAAGCCACAACCCTGCAGGGCGCGAGAATAGGCTGGGTATAAGGCTAGGTAAGGTAAGGCAATGTAAGGTAGGGACGGGGGCAAGAACCGCCTCTCCCTGGCCCGCTTCCAATAGAGTAGGCGCAAGGAAAGAAGCCTGGCGTAATCTTTGCAAGACGACTTGTGTAATCGCAGGGTTTCGACTAGAATTAGAGATATGGAGCGTGAATGCAGGCATCCACGGATTTCGGGAGAACCGGAGGGCGGAACGATCCGGAACGCTGCCGGGTTTCGCTTCAGGGAGTATACAGGGGGGAAGCATCATGTCGTCAGATGTGCTGCTCAGCTTGTCGCAGAAAGCGCTGCAGCTGCTTCAGGAAGATGCGGACAAGATCGAGAAGCTGATCGAAGTGCAGATGGAAAACTTAACAACGCGCAAATGTCCTCTGTATGAAGAGGTGTTGGATACGCAGATTTACGGCCTGTCGAGGGAGATCGATTTTGCCATCCGCGCGGAGCTCGTCCAGGAAGCCGCCGGCAAACAGATTCTCGTGAAGCTGGAGCGTAATTTGGCAGAGCTGTATGAAGCCATGAGCCAAAATAAAGAGTAACCCATGCGGGTTACTCTTTTTTGTTGGCGCTCCTGTTAGACGAGATAGAAGGCAATCCCGATAATAAGATACACGACGAGGAGCAGCACACCTTCAAACCAGTTGGTGTTCCCGTCACGGGAAATCGAAGAGGCAATAAAAGCTGCTACCCCTATCGCCACAAGCTCATAGGTGCTGAACACGAGGTCCATCGGATTGCCAAAGAACAGGGACAAGAGTACGAGCAGCGGTGCCACGAACAAAGCGATCTGCAGCGAACTGCCGATGGCGATCTCGATGGCAGCGCCCATTTTGTTTTTGCGGGCCATGATGACTGCTGCACTGTGTTCAGCCGCATTCCCAACAATGGCGATCAGGAAGGCGCCGACGAACAATTCGGAGAGGCCGAACTGGTGGCTGAACTGCTCGAGCGTGCTCACGAGCCATTCGCTCTCGAAGGCGACCATGACCGTGGCCAGCATGAGGAATGCCACCGACAAGCCTTTCGACCAAGCCGGTTCCCCGTGTTCGACAACTTCGTCTGAGAGTTCGTTCTTGTGGGTAACCATCGAGAAGTAGAGCCAGAGCAGGTACGCCACAATCAAAATGCCCGAGACGACGACGCTCAGCTCCTGGTTCTCGTACGTCGTCAGACTCTTCGTGAAAGCCGCCGGGACGAACAGCGCAATGACGGCAAGCAGCATCAGGGAAGCATTGTGTCCGGCGAGCTTGATGTTGAAGGATTGCTCCTTGAACTTCAGGCCGCCAAGGAAGACGCTGAGTCCGAGCACAAGCAGCATGTTCCCGATGATCGAGCCGGTGATGCTGGCTTTGACCACCTCGAAGGCGCCGTTCTTGACCAGGAATATGGCAATGATCAGTTCTGCCGCATTCCCGAATGTCGCATTGAGGAAGCCGCCGAGCCGCTCTCCGGCATAGTGGGCCACGCTCTCCGTCGCTTTGCCGAGAAAGCCGGCGACGAAGATGACGGCGATCGCCGAGATGAAGAACTGAACCGTAGGACTGAAGGTAGGTTCGCCTATGTAATGGGCCGCCGCACTGAGGAGGAAGCTCAAAACCAGACCTATCGTAAATCCGTAGCGTTTCATATTTTCCCCCCTATCTTATGTAAGTAAAGATTTTCCCGCAAGAGAAGCACGCAGGCCTATAATAATATACCCAGATTTGGCCAGGTTGTAAATTAAGGAAGGAAGTTTTATACGGGAATTCGTTAGAAGGGCATAAAGAAGGGACTGCCGCATTGGCAGCCCCTTCTCCACAGGCATGGGCGCATATCCAATGGATCCGAGGGAATACAGGTTTACCGGAACCGCACTGTGCAGCGTTGGCCTTCATTGCCCGGGCAGCCTTAGAAGAGACCGGGCGTGGCTTTTGACCTCGGGCGCTTTCAAGGGTCCGCCATGACCCATATGGAATGTTTCGATTCCCGAATCAAGCATGCGGTTCAATTCACGGGCAACGGAGTGCGGATCGTCTTCGAAGGGGGGACGTATGGCGTGCTTGGTTCTTACGATGCCGCCGAGCAAAATGCCGGAGGCGAGCAGGTCACCGACCAAAGCCTCGTTCGAAGCAAGCTCTAAAGAGAGGGAGCCGGCGGTGTGCCCAGGTGTGTGTCTCACCGTTCCCGGTATACCATATCGGCCCAAATCAATATCCCCATGCTTCGTAAGCAGAATGTCCGGTTCGAACGCGATATACGGCTCGAACATTAAGGGGGTTCTGATAAATAAACGGCCGAACCAGCCGGTGGGGCAAAACGTCATGGGAGTCTCCCGTCCGAAATGCTTGGAGTCCCCTTCGTGAGCCAAAATCGGAGCTCCCGATCGCTCGCGAAGAATGGCTGCACTCCCTGCATGATCGACATGTGCATGGGTCACGACAATGAGTTTGATATCTTTGAAGGTGAGTCTTTCCTTGGCTAAGGCTCTTTCAATTTTATGTTCGGACCCCGGCAATCCCGCATCCACAAGAATGCATCCGTCAGGACCTACAAGCAAGTGGGCGTTTACCATGTGCATGGGGAGGATGGGGATGCGGATCATTTTTACTGTACGCATGATATTTTCTCCTCTCTGGCGGGAAAACTGAAGAAACCGAACCGAACCGTTCGGTTCGGTTTTTATGTTACTCTACTATGTCATTGGGCGCAAGAGAAATGTTACAATATATCTCATAGGCGAATGGAAAACGTGGAGGATGCGAGCATGCGCAAAGAAGATAAGACACGTCAACATATCATTAGTAAATCCGCGGAATTATTTAATCAAAAGGGGTATGCCGGGTCTTCGATCCAGGACATCATGGACACTACAGGCTTAACAAAGGGAGGGATTTATCGAAGATTCGCGGGCAAAGACGAGATCGCCTTGGAAGCATTCGACTATGCGGGACAAGTTCTGATGGCACAAGTGTCGGCAGCCCTAACGCATGCGGATTCCGCCATAGATAAAATAATAGCTGTATGCCATGTCCATATTGACCCGGTTAACCATCCTCCGATCAAAGGTGGCTGCCCTTTGCTGAATACGGCTGTGGAATGCGATGATACGTTCCCTGATCTGCGGGAGAAAGCGTTGGCGGCGTATGAGGAGATGCTGTCCCTGATCCAAGGGATTTTAAAGCAAGGTGTGTCTGATGGAGAGCTCCGGGCCGGTCTGGATATCGAATCGATGTCGTCCTTTATTGTTTCTTCCCTGGAAGGCAGTGTGATGGCAAGCCGATTGAGCCGGGACAGTATCCATGTTCATTTTGTTACGCAGCAGCTTCGCTATCTACTGAATACCTATACCCAAAGGGAAGCGTAGAAGGGCGCTGCGGGAAGCGCAGGTACATTTGCTTTCGGAGACTCTTCTTATTACAATAGAGCTATAATCCTTGAAGGAGTGATCCTCTTGAGCGAAGAATTACAAACTGGTCTGATCCGTATTTCGGATGATGTCGTTGCGACCATTGCAGGCCTGGCTGCACTGGAGACGCCGGGGATAGCTGCCATGTCGGGAGGCATATCGGAAGGCCTGGCGAAGCGGCTGAGCGGCAAGAATGCACAGCGCGGTGTGTCGGTGGAGGTCGGTCAAGTCGAAGCGGCCATCGATCTGCGGGTGATCGTCTCGTACGGCAGCAAGATTCAAGAGGTATGCCGAGACCTTCAGGAGAACGTTCGGGAAGCGGTGGAGAACATGACGGGGTTGTCCGTCGTGGAAGTGAACGTGAAGGTAGAGGGTGTCGCCTTCCGTGACGAGGAGACGCCTGTACAGGTGGAGGACCCGCTTCACCGGGTGAAATAGCATACACAAGATAAACGGCTTCGCCGTCCTTTCAGGACCTTGCGCGTTTATGAGATATATAAGATGACAGAATCGAGCCCTGGCGAGATATAAATTCTTATATATTAAAAAAGAGAGCCGGACAGGCTCTCTTTTTTATTGGGGTGTAATGCCTTGGGATCAGCTGCCGCGGGTAAAGTACCCTGCAGCGCTCCGCTGTGTCACGCCCGTGGACTTGCGCACTTCCTGATCCGGTTTGTTATATTCTCTGGAGATGCTGAGGAGAATCCCGATACCGATCAGCGTAGTCAGCATTGAGGTGCCTCCATAGCTGATCAGAGGCAGGGTCACCCCTGTCATCGGAATGGTGTTCGTAACGCCGCCGAGATTGATGAACGCCTGGATGCCCATCAAGCTTACGATGCCGACGCCTACCAAGGTTCCGAACGGATCCTGGCAGCGGAGGGCAACGACCAGGCCGCGCAGCAGGAAGGTGAGATAGACGAGCAGGAATAAGGTGGCGCCGATAAAGCCGAGCTCCTCGCCGATAATCGGGAAGATAAAGTCGTTATGCGCTTCGGGCAGATAGTGCAGCTTCTGGATGCTCTGTCCGAAGCCGGCGCCTGTCCATCCTCCGTGCCCGAAGGCATACAGGGACTGAACAAGCTGGAGTCCCGCATTCTGCGCATCGGAGAATGGGTCGAGGTATGCGGTAATTCGTGCGACCCGGTAATTGCCCGAATCCGATGTCAGGAAATAAAACCCGCCGACCATGGCGGCGAATCCCAGGCCGGCACCGCCAAGGTACAGAATGTGCTTGGTGTTCGCCCCGCCGACAATAATCATCAGGGCAGAGACCAGAAGCAAAATGACGGTCGAACCGAAATCGGGCTGCATCATAATCAGCATACAGACGAAGCCCACGACGAGCAGGGGCGGAGTCAGCCCCCTCTTAAATTCCTGAAATTTCTCGCCCTTCTTGGTAATGATGGAAGCCAGATAGATAATAACGGCAAGCTTGGCGAATTCCGTCGGCTGCAGAGAGAGCCCCGCAACCCGCAGCCAGCTCTTCGCGCCCTTCTCCTCGCCTGCCCCAATCAGGGCTACCAGCAAGAGCAGAACGACTACCACGACAAAGAAGGGCAGAAGCCACTTCTTGAACTTGCGGTAGTCTATATTCATGCAAAAAAACATAGCGATCGTGCCAAGACCCACGGACATCGCTTGCCGGATCACCAAATACCACGGGTTGTTATTACGGAAGGCCATTCCCGCACTGAATACAAACGCCAGACCGAAGCAGACCAAGGAGAACGTCAAGAACAGCAGGAAAAAATCGGGCGTTCCTCGTCGCTGTGGGGTCATAAGCGGTCCCCTGTTACGAAGTCAGCTTCGTTTTCAGCTGGGCCAGCTTGCTCGTCGCGTCTTTCATGATATAGTCCGGAATCTTCGCCTGATAGTTCACGCCGTGAGGGAACGAGCCTTGTCCGATATACACATCTTCGATATACAGAATCGCATGCGGGGATTCCAGCTTGCCGGTTTCCACACGCGTGTTGATGCGGAGGAAGAAGTCGTTCTGGGAGTCTCTATCTTTGAGCTGAAGATCGTACGTGGCGCGGTAATACTCCCACTGCCAACGTACAAAGCCGAGCTGCTCCATCGAATCGTCGAGATGGGCGAGGTCGCTCTTCAGTCCTTTTAATCCGCTGTTTTCAATGATCACAGTAAACCCTCCTAATATATGTATGCACAGCATTCCATGGCTTCCCAAAACCCTTTATTCATGATAGTATGTTTCCCTTCGCAGTGCAAGCCTAATGCAGACGGGCCCAATCCGCCCATTGGCAAAGTTTGAAATTCTTGTGACCGGAAGATGAAACCCGTTCGTGAATTTGATAAAATAGATGCAAGGCATTTATTAAGGAACGTTTGAGGCGGAGGGCCTATAGCCATGAAACCAATGGAACACACATTGATGTCCGTAGTAGCGGACATGATCGGTTGGAGGCGGCACCTGCACCGCCACCCCGAGCTCTCCTACCAGGAGTCGGCTACGGCCGCTTTCGTAGCGGACAAGCTGCGGGACTGGGGGCTCGAAGTGCAGGAGAAGGTAGGCGGCGGACACGGGGTGATCGGTATTCTTCAGGGAGCTGCGGACGGCCCGGCCGTAGCGCTGCGCGCGGATATGGACGCCCTGCCGATTCAAGACGAGAAGACGGCCGAGTATGCCTCCAGCGTGCCGGGCGTGATGCATGCCTGCGGACATGATGCGCATACCGCCACGCTGCTTGCCGTGGCGAAGACGATGAGCGAACACCGGGATCAGGTGGAAGGCCGCGTGGTGTTCATCTTCCAGCCTGCCGAGGAGACGACGCCGGGCGGCGCGATCGGAATGATTGAGGCGGGAGCCCTCACAGGCGTTGATGTCATCTACGGGATTCATTTGTGGACGCCGTTCGAGACGGGGGCCGTCTATTCCAGGCCAGGCCCGTTCATGGCCGCGGCGGACGAATTCACGCTCACCGTCAAGGGCCGGGGAGGGCACGGAGGACTGCCCCACGAGACGGTCGACAGCGTCTATGTGGCTTCGCAGCTCGTGGTCAACCTGCAGTCGATCGTCTCCCGCAGCACCGATCCTACGCAGCCCTGTGTGGTCAGCGTGGGATCGTTCCACAGCGGAACTTCCTTCAATGTCATTGCCGAGACCGCGGTGCTCAAAGGGACCGTTAGAACGTTCGACGGCAAGATCCGTCTGGAAGTGAAGGATAGAATCGAAGAGATCGTCCGCCAAACCTGCAGCATGTACGGCGCGCAGGCGCAGATCGATTACCGGCTCGGGTATCCGCCCGTCGTGAACGATGCGGACGAAGCGGCCCGCTTCGAGCGGGCGGCCGCCCGTGTCTTCGGGCAGGAGCAGGCGCGGAGGTCCCCTCTGATTATGGCCGGCGAAGATTTCGCATACTACTTGGAGAAGGTACCGGGGTGTTTCATGTTCGTCGGCGCCGGGAATAAGCAGCGGGGCATCGTTCATCCGCATCATCACCCCCGCTTCGATATCGACGAGCAGGCGATGGTGAATGCGGCGAAGCTGTTCCTGGCGCTTACTGAAGAATACGTTACAGGTAGCCGCGGGATGACCCGCTCTCCCGTTATGTAACAGACCCGCAGGCGCATGGCCGGAGGGCGCGGGGGAGAACCTATTCGTGCAGCAGCCAGGGGAACAGGCTTTAGTTCCCGTACTCTGCCCTACGGCAGGGCATGGGCTGCTATCTTCGATTGGGAGGGAATCAGCCATGAGCTCCAGAACTCTTCGTGAAATCATGACAACCGATTGTGCCGTTGTAACCCTGCAGGATAACATCTACGAAGCGGCTGTCAAAATGAAGCAGGAGGACACGGGGTTTATTCCGGTTGTCGACGGGCGTAAACTCATCGGTGTCCTAACGGACCGGGACTTGGTGATCCGGGGGTATGCGGCGAAGCATTCCGGTTCGACCGCCATCTCGGAAGTCATGAGCGACCGTATCGTATCCGTATCGCCGGACACGACGGCGGACGAAGCGGCCAAGGTCATGGCCAATGAACAAATCCGCCGCCTGCCGATTGTCGAGAACGGCGAGCTCGTAGGGATTGTATCGATTGGCGACTTGGCTGTCCGCGATACATTCGAGGACGAGGCGGGACAGGCGCTCGGCAAAATTTCCGAAAAATCGCATTCCTAACATTGTAGCATGAAGAGCAGGCGTCTTCCTTCAGGGAAGGCGCTTTTCTTTATAGATCAGAAAAGAAGCTCTTGTCATTGTTAACGTGTGCATTATATAATGATAACAGAGATGGGGGCGGCTAACGACCATCATGCTGATCAGGCGGAAAGGCAGGCGAAGTTCATGGATTCGGTACGCATCGGCATTATAGGCATGGGCAATATGGGCAAGGGCCACGGGGGATATTTGCTTAAAGGGGAAGTGAAGGGCGGAGAACTTACCGCTATCGTGGATACCGATCCGGCACGTCTGGAGTGGGCACGCCAGCAGTACGGCGACCGGGTGCAGCTGTTTGATAATCTCGCTGATTTTTTTGCTTCAAAGCGTTGTGACGCCGTGTTAATCTGTACTCCGCATTACGATCATCCGGCGATCGCCATCCAGGCTTTCGGACACGGGTACCATGTTCTGGTGGAGAAGCCGGCCGGGGTGTATACGAAGCAGGTCCGGGAGATGAACGAAGCTGCGGCACAGTCCGGCAAGGCTTTCGGCATCATGTACAATCAGCGGACCAACCCGCTGTACCGCAAGCTGCGCGATCTGATTACCTCTGGCGAGCTAGGGGAGGTCAGGCGTACGAACTGGATCATTACGAGCTGGTACCGTTCCCAGAGTTATTACGACTCCGGCGGCTGGCGCGCGACATGGGGCGGAGAAGGCGGCGGCGTGCTGCTGAACCAGGATCCGCACCAGCTCGATCTCTGGCAGTGGACGGTCGATATGATGCCGAAGCGCGTGCGCGCTTTCTGCCACTTCGGCAAGTACCGCAACATCGAGGTGGAGGACGATGTTACCGCTTACGTCGAGTACGAGAACGGAGCTACGGGATTGTTCGTCACGACGACGGGCGAAGCGCCGGGCACGAACCGTTTTGAAGTCACGGGCGACCGCGGCAAAATCGTCGTCGAAGACGGGAAGCTGACGTTCTGGCGTCTGCGTGTGCCGGAGCCGGAGTTCAACCGCGACTTCCGCGGAGGGTTCGGACAGCCGGAATGCTGGAAGTGCGAGATTCCGGTCGAAGGCTCGGAAGGTCCGCAGCACAAGGGGATCACGCAGAATTTCGTGGACCATCTGCTCCACAGGACGCCGCTTTTGGCACCGGGCGAAGAGGGGATCCGCGGCCTGACGCTGTCCAACGCTATGTACCTCTCTTCCTGGACGGACAACTGGGTCGACCTTCCGATCGATGAGGATCTCTATTACGAGAAGCTGCAGGAGAAGATCGGCTCATCCACATTCAAGAAGGAGACGCGGGCAATCGATCATATGGATGTCAGCGGCACGCATTAAAGGGTTTTTGTGCGGATTTATCGAAGTTAGGCTTGATAAGAGAAACCGCTTAGGGTATACTACTAGAAATTTTATACAAAGGTCGATGATGGGGAAAGTAGCCGCTGACAAGAGTCCAAGCGAGCCGGGAGCGTGAGAGCCGGTACGGCGTCAGATGGCGAAACGGGTCCCGGAGACGATCTGCCGAACCCCTGCCGGAATGCAGGAAAGGCAGATCCGGCGAAGAGCCGTTATCCTGCCGAGCGGTTAGACGCGGTTTGCGCGTTTAACAACAAGAGTGGTACCGCGAGTGTGTGTCAGAGCCCTCGTCTCTTTTATGTAGAGACGGGGGCTTTTTTGCGTAGAGATCATGACACAGCAAGGCCCATGAAGAAAAATTTCCTTGAGGAGGGAACGAGATGATCAGCAGAGTGTTGGCCGAGGCCATCGAACAGCAAGTGAATCCATTATTCGAGGAGGTGGGCGTCCGCCGGCAGCCTGTTGCCGTCCGGGTCGAACTGCCCGCCTTGAGGGAGCATGGGGACTACGCTGCTGCCATTGCCATGCCCTTGGCCAAAATTCTTCGCATGCCCCCCATGAAGATCGCCGAGTCCCTTAGAAGCAAATTGCTGGAGGCTGGTTCCGCGGGCGGCTTGATCGACACGATCGAGGTGGTGCCGCCGGGGTATCTCAACTTCCGGGTGAACTGGCGGCAGTGGGCCCATACGGCCGGGTTCGGACAGAAGCCCGATGACCAAGGGAAGGTCATCATCGAGCATACCTCCATCAATCCCAACAAGTCTGCGCATATCGGACACCTCCGCAATGCTTGCATCGGCGATACGCTGGTGCGATTGCTCCGGAGGAACGGCCGCCAGGTGGAAGTGCACAATTATATCGATGATCTCGGAAATCAGCTCGCCGACACGGTGGTCAGTCTGCTCCATTCGGAGAGGAAGGGGGAGCACGAGAGATTCGGCGACTTCTGCTGGGAGTCCTACGCCTGGATCAACAAGGAGTATGCCAACCGGCCGGAGCTTGCCGCCGAGCGCACCCGTGTGCTTCAGGAGCTCGAAGAAGGGCAGTCCGCCGTCGCCTGGATGGGAATGCTGACTGCCGAACGGATGGTTCGCGAGCACTTGGAAGAGATGAGGACGTTCGGCATCGAATACGACCTTCTCGTATGGGAGAGCAGCATCGTGAAGCGTGGCTTTTGGGAAGCGGCGTTCGAGCTGCTGAAGATGACCTCTTCGTTCCACAAGGTAACGGAGGGCGAACAGGCCGGATGCTGGGTTCTGCAGCCGCCGGAGGAACAGCAGGAAAGCGGCGGGCAAGCCTCCGGTTACCATACCGCCAAAGTGCTTGTACGCTCGAACGGCATATTAACCTATACCGCGAAGGATATCGCCTATCATTTGTGGAAATTCGGGCTGCTGTCCCAAGAGTTCCAGTATAGAGCATTCGATGGGGAAGTATATACGACGCAAGGCGCGGGACAAGAAAGCGGGGCGTTCGGGAAAGCCTCCCAGGTGATCAATGTGATCGATTACCGTCAAGCCTACCCTCAGGCGATGGTCAAACAGTCCCTGGAGAACCTGGGGTATAAAGACCAGGCGGACCGCCTGTTTCATGTAAGCTACGGTGTTGTCTCGCTAAGCCCCGCCACTGCCGGGGAGCTTGGGATCGACACCTCGGACGGCAGGGCTTCTTATGCTATGTCGGGCAGACAGGGGATCGGCATCCGAGTGGCTGAGCTGCTTCAGAGGATGGAGGAAGTGATCGACAGAGACAGACCGGGAAAAGACGGGCTGCCGAGCCGGAGCATCGCCGCGGCAGCCATTCGTTACTATTTGCTTCGCTTTCATCTATCCACCGAGGTGGTATTCGATTTGAAGCAGGCGACGGAGCTGACGGGGAACACCGGCGTCTATGTTCTATACGCTCATGCAAGAGCGGCCACGCTGCTGGCGAAAGCCGGGAGCGAAGGGGAGCACGGCAGCAAGGTGCCGGAGGAGTTCCCCCCCTTGGAGCCCGCCGAACTTGCCCTTCTCAGACAAATCAGTCTCTGGGAAGACACGCTTCATACGGCCGCCGCGGAGCTGGCTCCTCATCAGCTCTGCGCTTATGCCTACGAATTGGGGGCCTGCTTCAATACCTTCTACAGCGCGTCGCCCATCCTGTCGGCCGGACAGACGCAAAGAAGCTTTAGAATCTGGCTTACGGCCCGCTTCAAAGGGATCATGGGGGAGGCGCTGCATGTCCTCGGCCTGCCCGCACCAGAGCGGCTGTAACCCTGACGGTCATCTCTGGTCCTATAAAACAAAAAAACAAACAAGATCATGGCGTCCCGCCTTATCTTGTTTGTTTTTTTTGTTTTATTTTTTCTTTGTAGCGGATTCCTTCGGGGGATCGCCTTCGCCCCACAAGCCGCGCCTAGCCAGGCGTGCTTCCTTCTCCGCATGGCGGAACAAATCCTGGAACATCACGTTCGGCTGGATCGTCATCGTGTTCGCATATCCTTCGCGCACAAGCGTTTCGTTGAACATCACCGCTTCGCCTTTGATGAACACATACCGCAGCAGCCTGCCGTACCGGTCCTTATCCCCGGTATCGGCGAACAGGATGACCGTTTGGCCGGTGAGTTTCCCCTTCGTGAACGCGCTGGCCTGCTTGCCGTAGGGCTGAACCGGGCTTCCCGGCTTGACCGTTTCGGGCGTATTGACGCCGATCAGCCTTACTTTCTCGCCTGCCGACGTCTCGAAGGTATCGCCGTCCACGACCCGTTTGACTTTCGTCTCCGTGAGGGGGCGGCCTTCGAGGTCGGGATAAGCCTTGTATATGGCGGTCTCCATACCTCCTGCCGCCTGCGGGGAAGAGCAGCCGCAGATTGCGATGAGGATAGCGAGGACAAGCAGAAGGGGAAGGGGCAGCCCCCGCTGCTGATGGCGCGGATGAGAAACAGAGTGCTGGCCGTGCATGATGTGAACCTCCTATGAATGTATGAGTCCGCCTTTATTGTAAGCGCGGCAGGAACCGGCTTGCAAATATATAGGAAGCGGGGGGCGGCTGCTTGTGCGATGTTTAAACTGGGAGCCTAACTCTCATACTAGCAGTATCTGCTAAAGTTTGGAGGGAGTTCCATGCAGTTTCACAAAGACCGGCCTCTTGTCATTCAGAACGACTTCTGTATTCTGCTGGAGACGCGCCATCCGTCGTTCGAGGAGGTGCGGGCGGGGCTGTCGCGCTTCGCGGACCTCGTCAAATCGCCCGAGAACATCCATACGTACCGCATGACTTCGCTGTCGCTCTGGAACGCCGCCGCCGCGGGAATGACAGTGGAACAGATCACGGCCTTCCTGGAACAGTGGTCGAAGTTCGGCATCCCGGCTGCGGTCAAGACCGATATCCGCCGTTTCGTGGAACGGTACGGCTTGGTCCGGATGGAGCGGACCGGTGAGGACCTGCTGCTGATCTCGGATGATCTCTCCGTTATCAAAGAAATGGTGTCTTACAAATCGATGCGTTCCTACGGCGTGTGCCAGATTGACGAACGTACGCTGCGCTTCTCTCCCCAGTACCGGGGGCTGCTGAAGCAGGAGCTCATCAAGCTGGGCTATCCCGTGGACGATCATGCGGGGTACACGCGCGGCGAAGAACTGCCGATCCGTCTGCGGGACGGAGGGGAGGAAGACGTGCCCTTCTCACTGAGGGAATACCAGCGGCTCGCTGTAGATTCCTTCTACAGGGAAGGGGGCACGCAGGGGGGCAGCGGGGTACTCGTGCTGCCCTGCGGTGCGGGCAAGACGGTCATCGGGATTGCGGCGATGGGCAAGCTGAACTGCGCCACGCTCATCCTGACATCCAACAGCACCTCGGTCCGCCAGTGGAAGCGGGAGATTCTGGACAAAACAGATGTAACCGAGGACATGGTCGGCGAATATACCGGAACCCAGAAGGAGGTGCGCCCGATCACGATTGCCACTTATCAGATTCTAACGTACCGCAAGTCGAAGGACGAGCCGTTCGCGCATATGGATCTGTTTAACAAGCGGGACTGGGGGCTGATCGTCTACGACGAGGTGCATCTGCTGCCTGCTCCGGTATTCCGCGTGACGGCGGATATCCAGGCTACGCGCCGACTCGGGCTTACTGCTACGCTGATCCGCGAGGATGGGATGGAAGAAGACGTCTTCTCGCTCGTGGGTCCGAAGCGCTACGAAATGCCGTGGAAGGACCTCGAATCCCAAGGCTGGATCGCCTCCGTCGAATGCATCGAGCTGAGGGTAGCGATGCCGGAGAAGGAGATGGAAGCATACCGGAGTGCAGCGCCGAGGGAGCAAATGCGCGCGGCGAGCATCAACCCGGCGAAGCTGGATGTCGTGTGCGGGCTGATCGGGAAGCACAAGGGAGAACAGGTGCTGGTTATCGGGCAGTATCTGGAGCAGCTGCACGACCTCGGCACCCGCACCGGCATCCCGGTGATTACTGGTTCCATGCCCAATGAAAAACGGGAGGAATTGTACGACGCGTTCCGCAAGGGAGCGATTCAGGAGCTCATCGTGTCCAAGGTGGCGAACTTTGCCGTGGACCTGCCGGATGCGACCGTCGCCATCCAGATCTCCGGGAGCTATGGTTCCCGTCAGGAAGAGGCCCAGCGGCTGGGGCGCATCCTCCGGCCGAAATCCGGGGACAATAAGGCTTACTTTTATACTGTGATCAGCGAGGATACAAGAGAGCAGGAATTCGCCCTCAACCGTCAGCTGTTCCTTATCGAACAGGGCTACCGCTACCGCATGGATGCGGCGGCGAACGAAGGGAAGGAGGCGGCAGCCCCATGAATTATGCCGAACTTGCACGGCGTATGCCGCGGGAACTAAGAAGCCGGATGGAGCGGGAGACCGTCTATGCCCCTTGGCTTGGCCGCGGCCTGGCGCTGGAGGCGATATGGACCGACAAAGTGGTGATGGAGACGGTCTACAACCGGATGGGCGGACTCGAGCGGTCCATCCTGCAGACCGTCGTCCGCCGGATGGCCTGCGAGCCCTTCGATTCGAGCGGGCTCGAGCGCGCCGTAGCCGGGGAGCACTCCGGGGCGGAAGCGCGGGCGGGACTCGCCGGATTGCTCCGCAAAGGCATTCTCTTCGCCTTCCGCAAAACCTGGGGAGAGCACACCTACCTGCTGCCCGCGGACGGATTTGCCCTCTGGCAGGATATCTTGTTTCCCGGATGGGAGGACAAACTGCCCGGCGGTACAGGAGTGGAAGCGGAAGGCAGCGGAGGCAGCGGGGTCAAGCTGCGGGACGAGCTGTTCTCTGTGCTCGTAGCGTCTGCCCAGCAGGGCTTGAAGCTGACCAAGCACGGGACACTGCACAAGAAGCAGCTGGGCAAGCTGGCCGAGCACATCCGGTTGAACCCGGGGCTTCTGCGGGGCGCCGCCTTGAAATACGCTTATGGCGATACGTATCCCCTGCCTGTAGCGGTGCTGCTGGATCTCATGATGCGCCTCGGGCTGATCGTCCCGCAGGAGGAGGAACTCGTGCTGCAGAGGGAGCCTCTCCAGTGGTGGCTGACGCTTCCTGCCGCGCAGCAGAACCGCATTCTGTATGGGATCTGGCGGAGGCTCGTCATGCCCGGTACGGCTCCTCTACAGCATGCGGTCCGGCTGCTCGAGAAGATACAGCCCGGCGGCTGGTTCCCGGCAGAGTCTGTGTCATCGCTGCTTCATGCCCAAGGCATCCTTGAAGCGGCCGAGGAAGCGGAAGATCTGACGCGGCAGCTTCAGGAGCAGTGGATAGCTCCTCTGACCGCCTTCGGTTGGATGGAGGAAGGCAGGAGCCCTTCCGGCCCCATTGTGTACCGTTGGACCGAGCGGCTGGAGGCCGGTGAGAGGGAAGGGGAGGAATCCGACGGGGAGGAGCTTGAGGAGCAGGGGCAGCTCATGGTCCAACCCGATTTTGATATCCTTGTTCCTCCGGATGTGACCCAGGCGGTACGCTGGGAACTGGCCTGTCTTGCCGACTTTGTGTCTTGGGACCATGTCAGCTTGTACAAGCTGACCCGGTCCTCCGTGAGGAGAGCGCTGGAGCAGGGAAGGACGGCGGATGAACTGGTGTCGTTCCTGGCGCAGAACGCGATGTACGGCCTGCCGGAGAATGTGGAGCACACGCTGCAGCAGTGGGCGCGGCCGTTCGGCAAGACCCGCATCGTCCAGGCGTTCCTTCTGCGCTGCGCGGACGAAGAGACGGCGGAGGCTGTAGCCAAGCAGCCGGAATTGGGCCGTTACGTGCTGGAGCGGGCAGGTTCCAAGGATTTTATCATCGCGGGCGAGGAGCTTAGGGCGTTCTCGACTTCGCTCGAGAAGGCCGGGTTCATGGCCGCTCTCCCGCAGGCGTCCGGTGGCGGCGCCCCGGCGGAAGAAGGATATCCGAAGCTCGAAGCGCTCCCTGCTTCAGCGCTGCAGCGGGGCTGCGAGATTGCGGAACAGGGACTCATCTATTCGCGGCATTCCGTCACCCACTTTCAGATGGAGAGCAGCGTGCCCGAGCCTGCCGACCTGTATCCGCGGCTCGGCGAGATTCCCGCGGCGTGGCTGCGGGATTACCGGAGCTACCACGGCTCGACCCGCCGGGAGATGATCGAGAAAGCGATCGAGCTCCAGACCTCCCTGCAGCTCCGGTGGAAGGACACGGATCTGGTGCTTGTGCCGCGCAAGATGCAGGATACCCGGGGAACCTGGAGCGTCACGGGATACGGCACGGAAGCCGGGGAAGCGGGCGGCGCCGGCAGGGTACGCGAGGAGATCCGGCTGCTCGAAGGGGAGTGGCAAGAGATGAAGCTGATTCTGCCGGGGATCAATGATAAATTTTAGCGGGAGGCAGAGGCTTCGGGAATATGGTATACTAGGTCTTATCTCCGCAAGCATGTTGAAAGCGGGGGGAGAGGCAGGTGCCGAATATGGCCGTCATGGAATCGCAGACGATGGATATGTCTGCAATCTTGCTCGGAGCTTACGACCTGGCAGATTATATCAAGCATTCCGCCGAAACGGCGGATTACCTATATTGGAAAGAACGCAAGGATGCCGACCCCGAGGTGTTCGGACTCGTCAAGGAATTCGCGAAACGCAAAGAGCGCTTCGAAGAGTGCGAGCGGTTCGGTCATTACCACCCGAACTATCACGAAGCGCTGGATGCGGTGAAAGAGGTGCAGTCGCAGCTCGAATCCGTGGAATCGGTGCGGCGGTATATGGAGGCGGAGCGCAAGCTGGACGAGCTTCTCTATGAAGTATCTGAGACGATAGCGCGCGCCGTGTCGGACACGATCAAGGTGCCGTCGAACGACCCCTTGGCCAGCACGGGCGGCTGTTCTTCCGGCGGAAGCTGCAGCGGCAAGTGCGGCTAGGAGCTGCTTACTCCAGCCTTACCCGGCTGGCTTGTTAGTGCCGGGTAAGGGTGAAGACGGGCCGGATCCGGCCGACGGTGTCTCCTCGCCGGTTCAGTACGGCCGGCCGGTGGAAGGCCGTGAGGCGCTCCGCTTCTTCGGGACGCAGGAAGCCGAGCTGCAGCAGTGCCTCGGCCGCCGCCGGATAGATGGCCCGCTCCGCGCCGTCCTCGATCTTCAGCGCGAGGCCGATGCCGAGTTCCGGAACCGAGGCGGCATAGACGCCTTCCGCGCCGAACTTGCCGATGATGCGGCCGCCGGTGGCTTTCACCAGCGCCGTATCGAAGCGGGCCGTCCCGGCTACATAGTAAGGCTCGTGCCGGATGCTCTCCACGATTCTGCGGCAGGCTTCGGCCCGCTGCGGCGGCAGGCCTTCGGGGCTTCCGAGCCGCGCGTACGCGTAAGCGAGCGCCGAGACGGGAACCGCGAATACCGGAACGCCGCAGCCGTCGGTGCCCAGGGTGATGCTGTTTTGCGGCACCCCGCACATGTCGGCTACAGTCGCCAGCATCTTTTGCTGGACAGGATGCTGCGGATCGGTATACTGATCTATAGATACATTCATTACTTTCGCAAGCGCCAACATGCCGGCATGTTTTCCCGAGCAGTTGTTGTGCAGCGCAGTGGCCGGCTGCCCGCCGGCTTTTAGCATATCCGCGGCAGGGGCGAACATCGGCTCCTGCGTACCGCACCGTAGAGCGCTTTCATCGCACCCGGCTTTCGCCAGCATGCTCTTTGCCGCTTCGGTATGCCCCGGCTCGCCTCCGTGCGAAGCGCAGCACAGCGCCGTTTCGGATTCCGTCAGCCCGAGTTGCCCGGCTCCGCCGGATTCCACAAGCGGGATCGCCTGCAGCAGCTTGGCCGCAGATCTGGCATACGTATAATAGGCGGGATCGCCGGCCGAGGCGATCAGCGTGCCTGCCGTATCGACTACGGCAATATGGCCGCGGTGCACGCTCTCGGTGAGCTCTCCGCGGGTTACTTCGATCAATCGTTCGCTATGGTGCTCATGCAGCGGCATTCTTTCACTTTCCTTTCCAAGTACCCATTATCCGATTCCACGCGTTAGAAAGAAGGTTAGGTCCATGTTTACCGAGCGTACCGGAATCATCGTCTGGTTTAGCGATCTGAAAGCGGCCGGCAAGCAGCTGGAGAAATACGGCAATGTGCATTTTATCTCCAAGAAGCTTCATTACGCGGCCATGTATATCTATGCGGACCGTCTCGAGGAGACGATGAAACAGCTGCAGCGGCTTCCTTTCGTTAAGAAAGTGGAACGTTCTTACCGCAATGAGATCAAGACTGAGTATACCAGTAATATTCCTGATAAAACAAGATTCTACTCCTTGTAAAGGGAGGATGCTCCTGCGTCTGCAGGCCGTCCTCTTGCGCCTTAAGCGGATGGTTTTAGGATACGTGCACTCCAGGCTTTTGGTGAAAAAGGCCGGGGAAGAGCGGCATCCCACTTCTGTAGGATGGTGTCGAATGGAAGGACTTCTGTTCCCAGAAGTCCTTTTTTTGTCGCAGCCGCAGAATGCTCTCCAGCGCCTATCGGAACTCCGGAAGCAAGAAGCCTGCTGCTGCGCCAATGACAGCCTTTTCATACGGCTTTCTCCCTCGTGTTTCCTAAAGTTTTTTTTATTTGATTATGTACCGGAATGGAGTAAAATGGATATATAGTAGATTTCATGTACATAGGATGAAGGGACTATTTTCATAGGAAGAGGGTTGTATTGTGCAAGGGAGCAGCTTCAACGGCCGGGAAAGAAAAAGCACGGGCACGGCACCGGTGCTCGGCGGCAAACCGATCTCCGATATTGTTGTCACCCACCATGCACGCAGCCGCTGGGCAGACCGCGTCGAGACGGAGAAGACGGGGTTTCATGATATTACCGCCTTCTTGTGGAACAAACTCAAGTCGGACAGCATTCGCACTTACTACAAGAACGAAGAGGATGTATTCCTGATCGACGACGATCTGGTGATGGTGGCGGAGTTCGCTCCGGTAGTGCAGGAGGTGCCTGTGGGCGTTCCGCCGAGGTACAAGATGATTGTTGTCACCTTCCTAGGGCGCATGTCCGAAACCATGGAGCTGAGGGATCTGCGGTCGTATTACTCCTGGCTGCGGCATTCCCGAAGAATGACACTCATCAAGAACAGCCGCAAACGTAAATAGGCGAGTGCCGGGTTCGGGAATCGTTCGGTCCTTACGAGGATGGGAAGGACGGAAGCTTCCGCGGGAACCGGAGCTTTGGGGGCGTGCCGAATTGCGGGCATGCCTTTTTGTTTTTTGCTATAATAGGGGGAACTAAGCAAGCGGAGGATGTCTGTTATGGCACTTAATTTTCACCAGCTGCATATCTTTCACACGGTCGCCGAGAAGGGCAGTTTCTCGCACGCGGCCCAGGCCCTCCATATGACGCAGCCGGCGGTGACGATGCAGGTGCAGTCCCTGGAGGATTACTTCGGGACGAAGCTCTTCGTCCGCTCGACGAAAAGGGTAGAACTGACCGAAGCGGGAAGGGCGCTGCTGCCATTCGCCTCCCGGAGCATCTCGCTCATGAAGGAGACCGACGCTGGCATGGCGAAATTCACGCATATGATCGAAGGCCGCCTGCATCTCGGCGCTTCGCTTACCGTGGGGGAATATGTGCTCCCGCGGCTTCTCGGCCCCTTCTCCCAGGAGTATCCCAACATTTCGGTCTCCATGAAGGTCATCAATACGAAGCAAATTCTCGAGGAAGTGCAGAACCATCAGCTGACCTTCGGGCTCGTCGAAGCCGAGGTGCATCATCCGGATGTGCACACGGAGCCCGTGCTGAGCGACGAGCTGACGCTGATTGTGCCGAAGAACCATCCGCTGGCATCGCTGGAGCGGATCGGGGTGCAGGACCTGCTCCCGTATCCTTTCGTGCTCAGGGAGCAGGGATCGGGTACACGGCGGGTGATGGAAGAAGAACTTGCGAGGGCAGGCTGCGATCTCTCTGCACTGAAGATCGTTATGGAGCTCGGCAGCACGGGAGCCGTGAAGTCCGCCGTGGAAGCGGGTCTCGGCATCTCGGTCATCTCCCAGTCGTCGGTGAAGCACGAGACGGCTCTCGGGGTGCTCGTCGCCAAACCGGTGGAGGGCGTATCGTTCGCCCGAAGCTTCCATGCGATCTACCTCAGTTCTACGCTGCTGCCGATCTCGGCGGTCACCTTCCTGAGCTTTCTGCGGGAGCGCGACCTCAGCCAGTGGCTGTAGGCTCCGCGCGTCCCCGGGTTACCTGCTGCTGCAGCGATATCACTTAGCTGCACGATACGAATTAGCTGCACGATACGAAGGAGGAGTAAAAACGGCTATGTCATATGCCGATCTGCATACGCATACGATCGCGTCGGACGGTACGCGCCCGCCTGCGGACAATGTCCGGCTGGCGCTTGAGGCCGGCCTGAGCGCGGTGGCGATTACCGATCACGATACGGTCGGCGGCCTGGAGGAAGCGGTGGCAGCGGGTCGGACCTACGGGATCGTGGTCGTGCCCGGCGTAGAGATCAGTACCGTGAGCGCGGGCGAGGATATCCATGTGCTCGGCTATTGGATCGACTACACGGATGCGCGGTTCCTGGAACGTCTGGAGTCTCTCCGGGAAGTGCGGGGCCGCCGCAACGAAATGATCATCGGGAGGCTCCGGGAGCTTGGGCTGGAGATTACGATGGACGACGTGCTGGAGTCCCTCCGTACGCTGAAGCGCGACGGGGACACGGTGGGGCGGCCGCATATCGCCGATGCGCTGGTCCGCAAAGGCTATGTCGCGTCTATGGCCGAGGCCTTCGACCGGTATCTCGCCAAGGGGGCGGCGGCCTATGCGAACCCGCCGCGGATCTCCCCGCAGGAGGCGGTCCGCTGGATCCTCGAAGCGGGCGGCGCTCCGGTGCTGGCCCATCCGGGCTTGTACAGCCAGGACGGGCTGATCGCGGAGCTGGCCGCAGAGGGGCTCGTCGGGCTGGAAGTATACCATTCCGACCATACGCCGCACCAGGAGGCCCATTATGCGGAGCTGGCGCGCACGCACCGTCTTCTGGCCACGGCTGGCTCCGATTACCACGGGGAGCGCGGCGGCGTCGTGTTCCATGCGCCGATCGGCGCCCGGAGGATTCCGGCTGAAGTGGTCGATGCATTGTTTAATTCGAGAGGGGAAACGACAGCATGAGAGTCAGAAAAGCGATTATCCCGGCCGCCGGCCTTGGGACCCGGTTCCTGCCGGCAACCAAAGCGCAGCCCAAAGAAATGCTGCCGATCGTCGACAAACCGGCGATCCAATATATTGTAGAAGAGGCTATGGCTTCGGGCATCGAAGATATCATGGTCATTACCGGGCGCAACAAGCGCGCCATCGAGGACCATTTTGACAAATCCGCGGAGCTGGAGACCCTGCTGGAGGAAAGCGGCAAGGACGAGCTGCTGGAGCTGGTGCGCTCGGTCTCGAACCTGGCGGATGTCCACTATATCCGCCAGAAGCAGCCGCTCGGCCTCGGGCATGCCGTCCTCTGCGCGCGCAAGTTTATCGGCAACGAGCCGTTCGCTGTGCTGCTCGGAGACGATATCATCCAGTCGGAGCCGCCGTGCCTGAAGCAGATGATGGACCTGCATGAGATGACCCAGAGCTCGGTCATCGGCTGTCAGGAAGTGCCCTGGCACGACGTGGACAAGTACGGGATCATCTCGCCGGCCGCGGACCTTGGGTCTTACCGCCGGGTAGAGGATCTGGTAGAGAAGCCGGACCGGGAGTCGGCCCCGTCGAATCTTGCGGTGATCGGGCGCTACATCCTTACGCCCGATATCTTTGATATTCTCGAGGACAGCGTCCCGGGCCGGGGCGGGGAGATCCAGCTGACCGATGCGCTGCGCATCCTGAACCGCGTCCAGCCGATGGCGGCCTTCCCGGTTCCGGGCCAGCGGTTCGATGTGGGGGATAAGCTCGGGTATATCGAAGCCACGATCGAATTGGCCCTGGCCCGCGAAGATCTCCGCGATCCCCTGCTTGAGTATCTCCGCCGGCGGATCAACGACTAGGCTGCCCCATACTTATGATCGATATCGGATGATTCTTACACGGTAGACCCGGAGCCTTGTGTCCGGGTCTCTTGGCGTTGATCTAAGAGGCAGAAGGCCGGGTAATAGAACTAGGGACGTACTGAACCACCGCCTTGGGGTCTTCGGGGCGACCGGCAGGGTAACGCCCCGAATCCATTGCCGGGCCTTTGGTAAAAAAGAAAGTCACAAGGAACATAAAAAGGGTTATAATGGATGGACAGCCGTTTTGAAGCAAAAACCGACGGGTTATAATCAGAGGACTGGGCTTGGAGCAAACGGCGGAATAAGCCGCGTCCGTGGTGAAAAGAGGTTGAGGCATATGAGCACGATTCTATCGGAACAGGATGTGCAGGAACAGTCCCCTCCGGGCGGATATATCGTCGGCATCGGCGCATCCGCGGGCGGACTAGAAGCGCTTCAGCAGTTCTTTGATCACATGAAGCCCGATTGCGGGCTTTCTTTCGTTGTGGTTCAGCATTTATCGCCCAATTATAAAAGCTTCATGGCCGAGATTCTGACGAAAAACACGTCGATGAATATTTATGAAGCCGAGCATCTGATGGCCGTGCGGCCCAACTGCATCTATCTCATTCCTCCGAAGAAGGATATGACGATCGTGGACCGGGTGCTGCAGGTCACCGAGCACCGCCAAAGCCCCGGCCTTCATCTCCCGATCGACCTGTTCCTCATCTCGCTAGCCAAAGATATCGGCAGCCGGGCGATCGGCGTCATTCTCTCGGGTACGGGAAGCGACGGGTCACGGGGCGTGGAAGCGATCAAAGAACATGGAGGCCTCGTCATCGTGCAGGACGAGGAGACCGCCAAGTTCGACGGCATGCCGAACAGCGCGCGGCTCACCGGCATCGTCGACCAGGTCATGACTCCGCAGAGGATGGCGGATTATTTGCTCGAATGGACTTCGCATGACGTGGATATCGAGTGGGATCCGCCCGAGAAGCTCCCGGCCCTCCGGACGAGTCTGGACCGAGAGGCCATGCGCGAAGTGATTGAACTCCTCAAGCGTTCTACCGGGATCGACTTCAGCTACTACAAGGAGAACAGCATCATCCGCCGTCTGGAACGCCGCATGAATCTGATGGGCCTGTTCACCCTCGAACCCTACCTGCAGATGCTGCAGAATAACCCGGATGAGCTCGCGTCCCTCGGGAAAGACCTGCTTATCGGCGTCACCCATTTCTTCCGGGACCCGGAAGCGTTCGAAGTCATCCGCACGAAGGTGCTCCCGGCTATTATCGAGAGCAAGAAAGCGGAAGGGCATATCCGCGTTTGGGTGGCCGGCTGCTCGACCGGGGAGGAAGCGTATTCTCTGGCCATTCTCTTCGATGAGCTGATCTCGCAGCAGGAGCTGCCGTATACGGTGAAAATTTTTGCCACGGATCTCGACAAGGACTCCATCGAGTATGCTTCCCAAGGGATGTACCCGGAGACGTCCGTCCGGGGGCTGCCCCCCCGGGTGCTCCAGTCGTACTTTACCCGCATGGGCGAGATGTACCAGGTGAACAAGGACATCCGGAAGATGGTCGTGTTTGCACCCCATAATATCACCAAGGATCCCCCGTTCAGCAACCTGGACCTGGTAACCTGCCGCAACATGCTCATTTACCTGCAGTCTGAGGTACAGCAGCGGGTGCTCTCCCTGTTTCATTTTGCGCTGAA
The DNA here is from genome assembly GCF_027533645.1 of Paenibacillus caseinilyticus. Taxonomy (GTDB): domain Bacteria; phylum Bacillota; class Bacilli; order Paenibacillales; family NBRC-103111; genus Paenibacillus_G; species Paenibacillus_G caseinilyticus. Next base: position 255,922 of record NZ_JAQAGY010000006.1, on the reverse strand, counting down.
TCCCAACGGATTCATGTTTCTCGGGCCGAGCGAAACGATCGGCAAGCTGAGCAATCTGTTCTACCCCTACGACCGGAAGTGGAACGTATATCAGCAGCGGAGCAAAACCTCGGTATTGCCGGCCCCAAGCAGCGTCGATGCCCGAGAGAGCCTGGATCTGTCGAGAATGCACCAAATGGTACGTAAGGGGTTTCCTTCCGTCCGGGAGGTACCTGTCTACCGGAAGCCCGATGAACTGTATACGGCGTTCGTGGACGAGCACATGCCCCCCTGCATGGTGATCGACGACAATAACGAGGTGCTGCATCTCAGCGGCAATATCAATCCCTACCTGGTTCTGGCAAGGGGCAAGCCGAGCTGGAGTATTTACAAGATGGTGGAGGCGCATCTGGCGGTGGCGATCGTGACGGCCGCACAGAAAGTCAGGCAGGAGGACCGGACGATCTGTTACCACAACATCAAGGTGAACCATGCCGATCCGTCGCCCTACATTAACCTTACCGTCAAGCCCTTCTCCAAAAAAAATAACAAGTTTGATAAACTCGTGCTTGTCACCCTCGAGGATGCGGGTGTGCCTGTCCCGGCGCCGCCGGTTCCCGAGTCGTTCGATATGGACCACAACGTCAACCAGCGGATTGTAGAGCTGGAGCAGGAGCTGCAGCGGGCCGAAGAGTCGCTTCAAGCGACCATCGAAGAGCTTGAGACGTCGAATGAGGAGCTGCAGGCGACCAATGAGGAGCTCGTGGCCGCGAACGAAGAACTCATGAGCACGAACGAGGAGCTGCAGTCGGTCAACGAAGAACTCGTCACGGTGAACACGGAATACCAGTTTAAGATCCAGGAGCTGACGGACCTCAACAACGATATGGACAACTTCCTCGTCAGTACGAAGATCGGCACGATCTTCCTCGACAAGGAAATGTGTATCCGCCGCTTCACCCCGGCGATCACGAAGGAGATCAATCTGCTCGATGTCGATTACGGACGGCCTATCGGACATATTTCACATAATTTTCTATATGACGGTATCGTTCAGGATGCGCAGAGCGTGCTGAATTCCCTGGTACCGCGCGAGAAGGAAATCCAGAGCCGCAGCGGAAGCTGGTATATGATGCGCGTGCTCCCTTACCGGACGGGAGACCAGTTCATCAAAGGCATCGTTCTCACGTTCGTCGACATTACCGAACTGAAGTCAGCCAATGAAGAGCTGCTCAAGCTTTCCTACGCCATAGAACAAAGTCCGTCGATCACGCTGCTTGCGAACCTGCAGGGAACCATACTGTACGCCAACCCCAAGTTTGCGGAAGTCACCGGTTATTCCCAGGCCGAGATGATCGGCGTGCATCTCAGCAGGTTGAACGACTGGGAGGCGTCCTCGGTCTCCTTCGCCGAAGTGTGGGATACCCTCGGCTCCGGCAAGGAGTGGAGAGGGGAGCTGCAGAGCCGGCGCAAGAACGGGGAGACGTATTGGGAGTCGGTGCGATTCCTGCCCATCAAGGATGGAGAGGGCCGGACGATGCATTACCTGCGCATCGCCGAGGACATCTCCGACCGCAAACAGACGGAGGAGCTGCTCCGCAAATCCGAGATGCTCTCAGCCGTAGGCCAGCTTGCCGCCGGTATCGCCCATGAGATCCGTAACCCGCTCACGGCGCTGAAGGGGTTCACGAAGCTGATGGGAACCGGAGGTCATAACGAGAGCTATCTCGCCATTATGTCCGCGGAGCTTGAGCGGATCGAGGAGATCGTCAGCGAGCTGCTCGTTCTGGCGAAGCCGCAGGCCGTCGATTATTTGCCGAAAGCGGTTCCTTCCATCCTCGAAGACGTCATCATGCTTCTCGATACCCAGGCGATTATCAGCAACGTGGAGATCGAGACGGATATGGACGAGCAGCTCCCGTATGTCAGCTGTGTCGAGAACCAGCTCAAGCAGGTATTCATTAATGTTCTGAAGAACAGCGTAGAGGCGATGCCCAAGGGCGGGACGATCACGGTCAAGGCCAAACGCACCGAGGACCGGAAGCTGCGGATCTCCTTCATCGACCAGGGCAGCGGGATTCCGGAGAGCAAGCTGGCCCGCCTCGGCGAACCATTCTTTACCACGAAGAACAAGGGGACGGGGCTGGGCCTCATGGTTTCTTACAAAATCATCGAGAACCACCATGGAACGATGCAGATTACCTCCACAGAAGGTGTCGGCACCACGGTGGAGATTGTCCTTCCGGCGATATCCTCTTGACCTGCCGCCCGATTCCCCGTAAGCGGATCCTTGTATAGGCTTTGTAAATGGTTTATAATGGGGCCCAATTGCAGGGTACGGAGGCTTGGGCTTCATGAGTGAAAGATGGCTGACTATCAAGGAAGTATCGATAAAAACGGGCTTGTCGACGCAGCTCATCCGCAAGTGGGAAGAACGCTACGGGGCGGTCTCGCCCTCCCGGTTCCCGAACGGCTACCGTGGATATACGAGCGGAGATGTCGAAACGCTGCTGTGGCTTAGAGGCAGGGTGGAGGAGGGGGTGCCGATCGGTCTGGCCGCCTCAGAACTGCGGGCCTTGGTTCCGGTATCCGCAGGAGCCACATCCGCCTCCTCGGAGCTGCAGCCCATCCAGCCGCCGGGCGACTCGGCCGTGTACCGGCAGGAGCTGCTTCAGCTGTTCCTCCGGCTGGATCCGCACGGCGCGCAGCAGTGGTTCGACCGCCTGCTCCCGCGCTGTTCTATGGATTGGCTGCTGCTGCAGGTGCTCGCGCCTGTGCTGGAGGAGGTCGGATACCGCTGGGAGTGCGGGGAGATCTCGGAGTATCAGGAGCACTTCGGCAGCCACTTCATCCGGGAGCGCCTGCTTGCGCTGAAGAATCCGTCTCCCATCTCCCCGGATGCGCCGCTAATCGTTACGGCCTGTTCGCCCGGAGAGCACCATGAGCTCGGCGTGCTGTTCCTCGGCTGGTTCCTACGGCAGGCAGGCTATTCGGTCGTCTATCTAGGGGCGGCGCCGTCCGAGAAGGGGATGCTCGATTGTCTCCGCCAGATGAAGCCGGCCGCGCTGGCCTTCGGTTCATCTTCGCCGGGCATGCTGCAGGAAGCGCTTCCGTTCTACCATGATCTGGACCGGCAGATTGCCGGCATGGGGCTGGGGACCAAAGTGTTCCTCGGCGGCCGCGCGATTGGGGAGGACGGGGGGCTGGAAGGCACGCGAGCGGTCTATAAACTGACGGGCAGCGCCGGGGAGTGCGTGGGGAAGATGCAGCGCCTGCTAGGCTGACCCTAACCTAAGCGGCGCAGGAAGGAATAGTGCCGCTTATATACCAAAGCACCCGGCTTGTCTCCCAATAGGGACAAGCCGGGTGCTTTTTGGATATCAAAGCAATTGTAACCAGCAGAGCAAAAGACTGCACCTGTCTCTTAAGTTCCGCGTCGGCGGAGGAAGAGCCGTGCCGGACGGGGAAGGGTCGGCACGGGCGGTCAAGGGCTGCTTCTTACTTGGCGGTGACGGGCAGTCCCTTAATCCGTTCGGCGTCGGGCGTGACGAACAGCGTCCGCTGATGGTCGTAGATTACGAAGCCCGGCTTGGCGCCGCTTGGCTTGCGAACATGCTTGATCAGCGTGTAGTCCACGGGTACGCCGCTCGATTCTTTGGCCTGGCTGTAGAAAGCGGCGAGCTGGGCGGCCTCGCGAAGCGTATCCTCGCCGAACTCGGGGCTCCGGATCACCACATGGGAACCCGGAATATCCTTGGTGTGCAGCCAGGTGTCGCCGGCGTGGGCGAGCCGGTTCGTCAAATATTCGTTCTGGGTATTGTTCTTGCCCACATAGATCGGAATGCCTTCCGAGGAGGTATAGCAGGCGAGCACGGGCTTGGCGTTCGCCTTCTTCTTGGTGCCCTTGCGGCCGCGGGCCCGGAGGTACCCTTGTTCCATCAGCTCTTCGCGGATCTCTTCGATATCGGACAGCGAAGCCGAAGCAAGCTGCTGAAGCAAGGAGTCCAGATAGAGGATCTCCTCGCGTGCCTGGGTCATCTGCTCGTCGACGGCAATCAGCGAGTTCTTGCTTTTGGTGTACTTCTTGAAATACCGCTGCGCATTCTCGGACGGGGTCAGCAGGGGATCGAGCTCGATCGTGACGGGTCTTTGTTCTTCATCGTAATAGTTCACGACCTCGATCTTCTTCTCGCCCTTGCGTAGCAGGTGCATGGAAGCGGTGAGGAGCTCGCCGAGAATCCGGAACCGGTCCGCATCGCGGGCGTCCTCCATCGTCTCCTGCAGCTTCTCGAGCTTCTTCGCATTCTTGGCCCGCTCGTTGGAGAGCAGCCGGATCAGGTCGGATACCCGCTGTTTGACCGTATCCCGCTCCGCCTTGTCGCTGTAATACGTCTCGAGCAGCTCCGATACGGTATCGAATCTGCGGGACTCTCCTTCAATATGCGTCAGCCGCAGGATAGAGAAGAAAGATTTGCCGGTTGCCGCCTCCTCCGCGATGACAGGCTCCGCTTCGCCGCTGCGCAGGCTCTGCATCAGCTCCGCGAAGGGCGGCCACAGCCGGGCCGGCGCTTCGGCAGGATCCAGCTCTGCCTGTCCGCCGGCTGCCCGGTGGACGAGCTCCCGGGCAGCCAGCGGCGAGATGCCGCTGAAGCGCTGCACGAGGGCCCCGGCCCAGTAGCGCAGGGACGAGGCGTCCTCCGGTTCCGCCGTTTGAGGGGCCGCCGTCAGTTCCGCGAGGAACGAACTCTGAGCTGTCTCCAGCGGCATTGCCTTGTGCTGCTCCGGCGGAGAGGTATAGGAACTGCCCGGCATGACGATCCGGTAGGAGGAGATCGCCGGCGTCACGTGATGGATGCCGTCGATGATCGTATTGCCTGCAGGATCCGTCAATATAATATTGCTGTGGCGGCCCATGATTTCCACGATGATCTTCTTCGTGCTGAGATCGCCGAGTTCATCCCTTTGGCGGATGCCGAAGTGGATGATCCGCTCGAGCCCGGGCTGCTCGATGCTTTCGATAATGCCTCCTTCGCAGTGCTTGCGCAGGAGCATGCAGAACATGGGGGCTTCCTTCGGGTTCAGGAAGCTTTCTCCGGTAAGGTGCACCCGGGGGTAAGTCGGGTTCGCGGAGAGGATCAGCTTGACGCTGCGGCCCGGTGCGCGGACCTGCAGCAGAATGTCGTTTCCGGTAGGCATTTGGATTTTATTAATTCTGCCGCCTACGAGGCTCTGGAGCTCGCGGACGAGACAGTGGACGACGAGACCGTCGAATGACATGAGGGACAACTCCATTCCTGGCGATGATATCACTGGCGCCATTCTCTATCATGCCATATTTTTGAGGAAATTTTAAGGGCTGTCTCCGGATGAGGGAGCCAGCTGCAGGGAAGACGGGGATCCGAGGCCGGTCACTTCGGCTTTCGCAGCCGAACAACGGGCCTATAGCCCCGTTCCCCCGCAAGTGTCCGGCGGCCTCGCGGGCTTCGGATCCCGGTGCTATTTTCCGGCTTGTCTGAATACATTTACCCTAGACAACCTATTGGGAGGGATAAAAGCAGATGAGTCAGAAATCGTGGGTTCACATGACGGTCCAGGAGATCCTTCAGGCGTCCGGAACCGAGCCCTCACAAGGGCTGAGCGAGGAGGAGGCACAGGGGCGGCTCGAGGAGCACGGGAAGAACGAACTGGCGGAAGGGCAGAGCATCTCGCCGCTGACGCTGTTTCTGAACCAGTTCAAAGACTTCATGGTGCTGGTGCTTGTCGGGGCTACGCTCGTCTCGGGGCTGCTCGGCGAATATCTCGACGCGGTCACGATTATCGCCATTATTATTATGAACGGCATTCTCGGGTTCGTGCAGGAGTTCCGGGCGGAGCGTTCGCTGCGGGCGCTTAAGGAACTGTCCGCACCGAATGCCAAAGTGCTGCGGGGCGGCAAGCTGCAGCTGCTTCCCGCCCGGGAGCTGGTGCCCGGGGATATCGTGCTGCTCGAGAGCGGGGACCGGGTGCCGGCGGACATCCGCTTCATCGAAGCGTTCAGCACGTATGCCGAGGAGTCGGCGCTTACCGGCGAATCCGTACCGGTGGCGAAGCATACGGAGCCGCTGGAGGGGGAGGAGGTTCCGCTGGGGGACCAGCGCAACCTGGGCTTCATGGGGACGATGCTCACCCGGGGCACGGCCAAGGGCGTCGTGGTGCGCACGGGAATGAGCACGGAGATGGGCAAAATCGCCGACCTCATCCAGCAGACGGATGCGTCCGAGACGCCGCTGCAGCACCGGCTTGAGCAGCTCGGCAAAATTCTGATCTTCGTGGCCTTGGGGCTCACGGTGCTTGTGGTGGCCGCGGGCATTCTGCATGGACAAGAACCGTACGGCATGTTCCTGGCCGGCGTGTCCCTGGCTGTCGCCGCCATTCCGGAAGGGCTGCCCGCGATCGTGACCATTGCGCTGGCGCTCGGCGTGCAGCGGATGATCCAGCGCAAGGCGATCGTGCGCAAGCTGCCGTCGGTGGAGACCCTCGGCTGCGCTTCGGTCATCTGCTCGGACAAAACCGGCACGCTCACCCAGAACAAGATGAGCGTGACCCACCTGTGGCTCGGCGGCGATGTGCTCGAAGTGACGGGCGACGGCTACGAGCCGAGCGGGGAGATTCTGCGCAGCGGCCAGAGCGTGGATGTGCGCAGGAACCAGATGCTGCGCCGGCTGCTCCAAGTGTCGGTCCTCTGCAACAACGCGCAGCTGCAGGAAGAAGAACGGAGCGAAGACGGAAAGAAGAAGAAGGATGGAGAGCCCGAAAGCTTGTGGACCATCAAAGGGGATCCGACCGAAGGCGCTTTGGTCGTGCTCGGAGCCAAGGCGGGGATGACCCATTCGTCGCTGGACGGCTTATACCGCCGGGTTCACGAGCTGCCGTTCGATTCGGAACGCAAGCGGATGTCCGTCATCGTCGAGCATCAGGGCGGGCGGATGGTCTGCACCAAAGGCGCGCCGGATCTGCTCATCCAGCAGTGCGCCTATGTACTCTGGGACGAGAAGGTCATTCCGTTCACGCCGACGCTGAAGTCCAAGGTGATGGCAGCCAATGAAGGGATGGCGAAGAATGCGCTGCGCGTCCTGGGCTTGGCTTACCGGGATCTGAAGGCGGGCGAGCGGGGAGAAGACGAGCGCTCCATCGAAGCCCAGCTGGTCTTCGTGGGGCTGACCGGGATGATCGACCCGCCGCGCCGCGAGGTGCGGGAGGCCATCCTGAAGTGCCGCAAGGCCGGAATCAAGACCGTCATGATTACGGGAGACCACCAGACGACGGCGGAGGCCATCGCAAGGCAGCTGAGCATCTTGCCCCAGGAAGGCCGTACGCTCAACGGACAGCAGCTTGCCGCGATGAGCGACGAAGAGCTCGACGGGCAGATTGAGGGCGTCTACGTGTACGCGCGGGTATCCCCGGAGCATAAGCTTCGGATCGTGAAGTCGCTGCAGCGTGCCGGTCACACGGTGGCGATGACCGGGGATGGCGTCAATGACGCGCCGGCGATCAAGGCGGCCGATATCGGCATCGCCATGGGCATCAGCGGGACGGACGTATCGAAGGAGGCGTCGGCCCTCGTGCTCAGCGACGACAACTTCGCGACCATCGTCTCCGCGATCGAAGAAGGACGGGGCATCTATGAGAACATCCGCAAGTTCATCCGGTATCTGCTCGCTTCGAACGTAGGGGAGATTATGACGATGTTCCTGGCGATGATGGCCGGGCTGCCGCTGCCCCTTGTGCCGATCCAGATTCTGTGGGTCAACCTGGTGACCGACGGCCTGCCGGCGATGGCGCTCGGGGTGGACCAGGCGGAGAAGGATCTTATGCAGCACAAGCCGCGGCCGGCCAAAGAGAACATCTTCGCCCGCCGCCTCGGCTGGAAGATTGTCTCTCGCGGCATCCTCATCGGCGTCTGTACGCTGGCGGCCTTCTATATTGCGCTGAAGCAGGGGGGGGACAGCGCGAACGCCTTGGTGAAGGCCCAGACCGTCGCCTTCGTAACGCTCGTCATGGCGCAGCTTATCCATGTCTTCGACTGCCGCAGCTCGCGGTCCATCTTCCACCGCAATCCGCTGCAGAATGTGTGGCTGGTCCTTGCGGTCCTCTCCTCTCTGCTGCTGATGTTCCCGGTCCTCTATGTGGAGCAGCTCCAGCCGATCTTCAAGACGGTGCCGCTGGGACTGGCGGATTGGGGACTTGTGCTCGGCTTCGCCGGCATCCCGACCTTCCTCATGGGCTTCGGCAGCCTGATGAGCAGGCCGGCCAAACGCAAGCCCGCCGTATACGGCCCCGGCTCCAAGGGAGTCAAACCCGTTACCCGCTGAGCCCCGCGCGGCGGCAGGCAGACCGGACCTCGGATGAGGCCCGGTTTGTTTGCTTTTTGCCCCTGTTTCCTATAAAATTTGGCGGAAGCCGCTATGCATACCTGTCAAAGTGCGTTATAGTATGGGGTAAAATGCGAATAACGGGAGTTTTCTCGATGAAAATGACGAATTTCACCAAAATGCAGGGGCTGGGCAATGACTTCATCGTTCTCGGCGGCCATGAGAGGCTTCCGGACGATGGGGCGGACCTGGCGGCTCGGCTGTGCGACCGCCACTTCGGCATCGGGGCGGACGGACTTGTCTTCGTTCTTCCCTCGGAGCGTGCCGATTATATGATGCGCATCATCAATTCCGACGGTACGGAAGCGGAGCAGTGCGGCAATGCCATCCGCTGTGCGGCCAAATATATTTATGATAAAGGGCTCGTCGAGCGCGGCAGGACGAACCTTACCATCGAGACGGTCGGCGCAGGCGTGCAGCCGGTGAAGCTGACGCTGCAGGAGGGCCGGGTAACCGGCGTGCGTGTGGATATGGGGCCTCCCGTGCTTCACGGCCTCTCCGTCCCGACTACGGTGGACGCCGAGACCGTGGTGGAATACCCCCTGACCGTAGACGGCAGGGAACTGCGCTTGACCGCGGTCTCCATGGGCAACCCGCACTGCGTCATCTTCGTGGAGGATGCCGCAGGCGAGGATCTGTATGCATGGGGGCCGAAGCTTGAGACCCACAGCCTCTTCCCCCGGAAGACGAATGTGGAATTCGTAACGGTCCGCAGCCGGACCCACGCGGATATGCGGGTATGGGAGCGGGGGGCTGGGCCTACGCTGGCCTGCGGAACCGGAGCCTGCGCCACGCTCGTAGCCGGTGTTCTCACCGGCGTACTCGACCGTGAGGCGGTCGTGTCGCTGAAGGGCGGGGACCTGTCCGTCGAGTGGAACGGGGAGGACAACCGTGTTTATATGACCGGTCCGGCGGCATTTGTTTTTGAAGGAAGCTTCTAAATTTGTTTGGGAGGAAAGCTTCCGGGACCGTTTGAAGTCAAGGGATCTGGTTCATCATGGAGAGAAGGGGGCTGCCGCGTGTGAAGCCGGGACTTAGAGAGGCGCTCCGCAGCCAAGTGCTGGTCGGGGACGGCGCCATGGGAACCTACCTGTACCAAATGGGGTTTCCCATCGGCATATCATATGAAGAATTGAATCTGCTGAAGCCCGATGTCATCATGGATGTGCACCGGCGCTACTACGAGGCGGGCGCCCGGCTGATCGAGACCAATACGTTCTCGGCCAACCGGGAGAAGCTGTCCAAGTACGGCCTCGAAGGCGAGGTCGAAGCGATCAACCGCGCGGGAGCCGATCTGGCGCGCCGTGCGGTGGGCGAGGATGCTTATGTAGTCGGCGCCATCGGCTCCATCCGCGCGGGCAAGCGCAAGAGCATCCGTACCGCCAAGGTCAAGGAGGATCTGCGGGAGCAGATCGCCATTCTGTGCGATACGCCGGTGGACGGGCTGCTGCTCGAGTCGTTCCTCGATCTCGACGAAATGCTCATCGCGCTGAAAGAAGTGCGCCGCATCAGCAATCTGCCGGTGATCTGCCAGTTCGCGACGGAAGGGGCCGGCGTGACGCAAGACGGCGTACCGCTGGGCGCCGCGTTCGAGAAGCTGCTTGCGGCCGGCGCCGACGTCGTCGGGCTGAACTGCCGCAGCGGTCCGAACGGGCTGCTGCGTTCCCTGGAAGGGGCGGCGGGCTCGGGTGAGACGCATCCGGCGTTCTCCGTCTTCCCGAACGCGGGTCTCGCCGATTACGTCGACGGGCGTTACACCTTCTCCGCGACGCCCCAGTATTTCGGCGAGACGGCCCGGCGGTTCGCCGATCTCGGCACCCGCATCATCGGCGGCTGCTGCGGCACGACGCCGGAGCATATCGCGGCCGTAGCTTCGGCGCTTGCCGGGTATGTGCCGAATCCGGAGTCAGCGCAGCGGTCCGCTGAGTCTGCGGCCGTGCCGGCCGCCGTTCAAGTGGCCGAACCTGCTCCGGAGTCCGCCGGAGGGATGGCGGGTAATCCGGCCGGACCTTCCATCGTCGATCTTGTACGGGAGCGGCATACGGTCATCGTCGAGCTAGATCCGCCGAAGGATCTGGACATCGGCAAGTTCATGGAAGGCACGGAGGCGCTGAAGCGAGCGGGCGTCGACGCCCTCACGATGGCGGACAACTCGCTTGCGGTCACGCGGATGAGCAATCTGGCCCTCGGCAGCATCGTCCAGGAGCGGGTGGGCATCCGCCCGCTGATCCATATCGCCTGCCGGGACCGCAATCTGATCGGGACGCAGTCCCACATGATGGGCCTGCATGCCCTCGGGATCGACCACGTGCTCGCCGTAACGGGGGATCCGGCACGCTTTGGCGACCTGCCGGGTTCCAGCTCGGTGTACGATCTCACCTCCTTCGAGATCATCCGGATGATCAAGCAGCTTAACGAGGGCGTCGCTTTCTCCGGCAAACCGCTGAAGAAAAAAGCGAATTTCATCGTCGGCGCGGCGTTCAATCCGAACGTCAAGTACCTCGATAAGGCGGTTCAGCGCCTCGAGCGCAAGGTGCAGGCCGGTGCGGACTACATCATGACGCAGCCGGTGTATAATGCGGAGCTGATCGAACAGGTGTACGAGGCGACGAAGCACCTCAGCGTGCCGATCTTCATCGGCATCATGCCGCTCGCATCCGGCAACAATGCCGAGTACCTGCACAACGAGGTTCCCGGCATTCAGCTCTCGGACGACGTCAGGCGGCGGATGAGCGGCCTGCGGGGCGAGGAGGGCCGTGCGATGGGCGTACAGATCGGCAGGGAGCTGCTCGATGCGGCGATGGGCCGCTTCAACGGGATCTATCTTATGACGCCGTTCCTCGCCTACGAGATGACTGTCCAGCTGACGGAGTACGTATGGGAGAAGGCGGGAAGAAGGGATTGGCACTTGTCCCCACTTCCAAAATGAATTAGAATAAGGTAATGGATGTGAACGCCATGGTTACCAGTATGACCGGCTTCGGGCAAGCCGAATGCACCATGGCCGGTTATCGGATCGGGATCGATCTCAAGAGCGTGAACCACCGCTACTGCGAGATCGTCGTCCGGATGCCCAAAGAATTCGCACGTTACGAGAATGCCGTGAAAGCGGCGATCGGCCAGCATGTGAAGCGGGGACGCGTGGACGCCTACGTTACGGTAGAGCGGGCCGGCGGCACCCCGCAGAATGTACATATCGATTGGGACCTGGTACTAGGCTACAGTGCGGCGGCGGAGCTTCTTCGCGAGCGGCTGTCGCTGCAGGATTCCTTGACGCTGCGTGACCTGCTCTCGATTCCGGGGCTGCTCATTACCGCCAGCAGCGACGTGCCGGAGGACGAAGATGGGACGGAGGCCGCGCTTGCCGGCTGTGCCGGGGAGGCGGCTGCTGCCCTGTGCGCCATGAGACGCCGCGAAGGCGCGTTCCTGCTCGGCGAGCTCGAGCAGCGGATTGCTGTATTGGAAGAACACCGCAGCGCGGCCGCCGTCCTAGCCCCGCTTGTCGTGCGGGATTATGCGGAGAAGCTGAAGCAGCGCATCGCCGATCTGCTGCAGCAGCCGCCGGATGAGAGCCGTCTCGCTATGGAGGTGGCCTTGTTCGCGGACCGGGCTTCCATTGACGAAGAGCTCACCCGTCTGAACAGTCATTCGGTCCAGTTCCGGGAGCTGCTTAGGCTGGAGGAGCCCCAGGGGCGGCGGCTTGATTTCCTGGTGCAGGAGATGAACCGGGAAGTGAATACGATCGGCTCCAAGGCGAACGATGCCCGTCTCTCCGCCTTGGTGGTCGAAATGAAGTCGGAGCTCGAGAAGCTTCGGGAGCAGATTCAGAACATCGAGTAAGTGACGGGGAGCTAGTTAACATCTTTCTTTTGGGTTGCTTCCTTCCGGGGAAGGAAACGGCCGGCGGAGAACCGTTCCCCGGATCGGTCCGCTGTGCCGCCCTTGCAACCAGAAGGCTGCCGCTGCGTAAGTCTAGAGAGAGACCCGGTACCACAAGCGGCCGAATCGGCAAAAGAAAGTTCAGGGGGATACCTATGGCGATCAAATTAATCAACATCGGTTTCGGGAACATTGTATCCGCGAATCGTATCATATCCATTGTGAGCCCGGAATCGGCGCCGATCAAACGGATTATTCAAGAAGCGCGCGACCGCCATATGCTGATCGATGCGACGTACGGGCGCCGCACCCGTGCCGTTATCATTACGGACAGCGACCATGTGATCCTGTCCGCGGTACAGCCCGAGACGGTCGCGCATCGACTTTCCAACAAGGACGATGATCATGACGAGTAATTACGGGAATGCCCCGGTCGACAAAGGAATACTGATCGTACTGTCGGGCCCTTCGGGCGTAGGCAAAGGGACGGTCTGCAAGGCGCTTCGGGAGTGCGCTCCGGATATCGTGTACTCCGTGTCGGCAACGACGCGAAGCCCTCGCGAAGGAGAAGTCGACGGGGTGAATTATTTTTTTAAGTCAAGAGAGCAGTTCCAGCAGCTCATCGAGCAGGACCAGGTGCTCGAGTGGGCAGAATATGTGGGTAATTACTACGGTACGCCGCGCAAGTTCGTGGAAGATACGCTGAACAGCGGTAAGGACATCATTCTCGAGATTGAAGTGCAGGGCGCACTGAAGGTCAAGCAGAAGTTCCCCGAAGGCGTGTTCTTGTTCCTGCTGCCGCCGTCTCTCACCGAGCTGGAGAGCCGGATTGTGGGCCGGGGGACGGAGACGGAAGAAGTGATCCGCAGCCGGATGTCCGTGGCCGTTGACGAGATCGCCATGATGGAGCATTATGATTATGCCATCGTGAACGATCAGGTCGATCACGCCTGTTCGCAGATCCGCAGCATACTGACGGCAGAGCACTGCCGTAAGGACCGCATGGTAGCCAAGATTCAACACTGGATGGCGGAGGTGAAAAAATAATGCTGTATCCTTCCATTGATAAGCTGCTCGACAAAGTCGACAGCAAGTACTCCCTGGTCGTTGCCGCTTCCAAGCGCGCACGCTCGCTGCGGGACGGAGCCAAGACCGAAGTGCGCAACAAGCGTTCGCACAAGCAGGTAGGCCTGGCGCTCGAAGAGATCTACGAGGATCATGTATCCTACGAGAAACTGCCGCCCAAAGAATCTCTGAAATAAAACGACAACCCTCGGGTTGTTATTTTTTTGAAATTGCCTTATGCCCCTTCCGGCAGCCTCTCTTTCGGGAGACGGCAGGAAGGCGGGGAACATGCGCACCGTCCGTTAAGGGCGGTGCAGTGTTGTTTATTGGAACCGAACGCACGTTTGCGTGCGCTGCTTAGGGCACGGCACTCACGCAAACCGTTCTCGCCTTGGGAAGGACGGTTTGCGTGAATGGACGGAGCCCATAGGTCTGGATGACGGGAGGGGAGCCCCATGCTCCAAGGAAAAACGGTAGTGCTGGGTGTGTGCGGCGGGATTGCGGCCTATAAAGCGGCGGCACTCTGCAGCAAGTTGACTCAGGCAGGAGCGCAGGTGAGGGTTATCATGACGGAATCGGCGGCCAAATTCGTCGCCCCGCTGACCTTCCAGGCGCTGTCGCGCCATGAAGTGGCGATCGACACCTTCGATGAGAAGGACCCTTCGGTCGTCATGCACATCGACCTCGCGGACCGGGCCGACGCCGTGGTGGTTGCTCCGGCAACGGCCAACCTGATCGGCAAGATGGCGCTGGGCCTTGCGGATGATATGCTCAGTACGACGCTCCTCGCGACCACGGCGCCTGTGTTCGTAGCTCCGGCGATGAATGTGCATATGCTCGCGCATCCGGCGGTCCAGGCGAATCTGCAGACGCTGGCCTCCCGGGGCGTGCGCTTCATCGAACCAGGTGTAGGGCAGCTGGCTTGCGGCTACGTGGGCAAAGGAAGGCTGGCCGAACCGGAAGAAATAGCGGGGGTGCTGCAGAGCTATTTTGCCGATGAGGGGCTGCTGAGGGGCCGCCGGCTGCTCGTAACGGCGGGAGGGACCGTGGAACGCATCGACCCGGTCCGTTACCTGACCAACGACTCCTCAGGGAAGATGGGGTATGCCATTGCGGAAGAGGCCAGGCGCATGGGGGCGGCGGTTACGCTCGTTACCGGCAGAGCATCCGTGCCGGTACCTGCGGGTGTGGAGGTCGTCCGTGTGGAATCGGCGCTCGATATGAGGGAGGCGGTGCTCTACCGGATGGAGAGCCAGGATATCATCATCAAGGCCGCTGCCGTCGCCGATTACCGGCCGGCCGAGGCGGAACAGCAGAAGATCAAGAAGAAGTCGGAAGACATGACCCTGCAGCTCGTGAAGAATCCGGATATTCTGGCAGAGCTCGGGGAGAGGAAGACGACCCAGTTCCTTGTCGGCTTCGCCGCAGAGACTCAGAATGTAGAGGCGTTCGCGACCGAGAAGCTGAAGCGCAAGCGTTCCGACCTGCTCGTCGCCAATGACGTGACGGTAGAGGGGGCGGGCTTCGGTACGGATACCAACCTGGTCCGGATCTATGATCAGGGAGGACTCGTCGAAGCGCTGCCGATGCTCTCCAAGCAGGAAGTGGCTGCACGGCTGCTCGCCTTGATCGCGAAGCGGCTCCCGAAGGGGGAATGAACCGAAGCATGTACGCGAAAGTCATTGTTGATGTGCCGGCCCGGCCGACGAACCGGGCTTTTGATTACAGTATTCCGGTCCATATGAGGGAGCTTGTGGCGGTGGGCTCCCGGGTGGGCGTGCCCTTCGGGCCCCGGACCGTGCAGGGGTTCGTTGTGGATCTGCACCCGGGCACGGAGCTCGATCCGTCCAAGGTGAAGCCGATCAAGCAGGTGATGGACCTGCAGCCTCCCCTGACGGCGGAGCTGGTGAGGCTGGGCGCTTGGATCTCCCGGACCTACCTCTGCCATGAGGTGACGGCGCTGCAGGCGATGCTCCCGGGGGCGCTCAAAGCCAAATACGAGCGTCACGTCAAAGCGGCAGAGCCGGGGGACGCTGGTGTGCTGCCTCTCCTTGTCCCGATGCAGGAGGAGATTCTGCGCTATGTCCGGCGGCAGGAGAGTGTGGAGCTGCAGTCCTTGATGGACAAGTTCGCAGAGGAGGCCCCTCTCGTGAAGGCGCTGCTCGACGAAGGTTTTTTGGTCGAAATTCAGATGGTCAAAGACCGGATGTCCGCCAAGAAGGCGCTGACGGTGTTTGCTCCGGAGGATCCCGGGCAGCTGGAAGCCTGGCTCGGAGAAGTGCCGGCCAAGGCGGCGAAGCAGCGCGAGGTGCTGGAGCATTTTATCCGGCATGCGGAGCCGATCAAGCTGACGGATCTGCTCTCGGAGCTGAATATATCGGCAGGCAGTGTGAAGGCGCTGGCGGACCGGGGGTGGCTGCGGATCGAGGAAGTGGAAGTGCAGCGGGATCCGTACGCTTCCCGGACCTTCAAGCCGACGACGCCCTTGGCGCTGACGCCGGAGCAGGAGGGCGTGTTCGGGCGGATCCGGGATGCCGTGCTGTCAGAGCGGCAGCGGGTCTTCCTGCTTCACGGGGTCACCGGCAGCGGGAAGACGGAGGTATACCTGCAGTCGATTCAAACCTGTCTGGATCAAGGACGCGAGGCGATCGTGCTCGTGCCTGAGATTGCCTTGACCCCGCAGATGGTCGAACGCTTCAAAGGACGCTTCGGCAACCGGGTGGCGGTGCTGCACAGTCGGCTGTCGCACGGCGAGCGCTATGACGAATGGCGCAAAATCGCGCGCCGGGAGGTCAGTGTGGTGATCGGCGCGCGGTCGGCCATTTTTGCCCCTTTTACGAAACTTGGACTTATCATTATCGATGAAGAACACGAAACGACGTATAAGCAGGAAGAGAGCCCCAAGTATCACTCGCGCGACGTAGCGATCGCCCGGGCCGCGGAGCACGGGGCTTCGGTCATTCTCGGCTCGGCGACGCCGTCGCTCGAGAGCATGTACCGCACTTCGGCGGAAGCGGCGCAGGCGGCGACCCCGGAGCGTCCCGCGTTCGAATTGCTGTCGATGCCTTCTCGGGTGGAAGGCAGGCCGCTGCCTCCGGTAAGAATCATCGATATGCGGGAAGAGCTCAAGACCGGCAACCGTTCGATGTTCAGCCGCGGTCTGTATAAAGCGATCGAAGAACGGTTACACAAGAAAGAACAGATCGTTTTGCTGCTGAACCGCCGGGGGTACGCCACGTTCGTCATGTGCCGGACCTGCGGCTATGTCGCCGACTGTCCGCACTGCGATATATCGCTGACGTACCACCAGAGCTCGCGGGCGATCCGCTGCCACTACTGCGGCTATGCCGAGCGGGAGCTGGCCCTCTGTCCGGACTGCGGCAGCGAGCACATCCGCCACTTCGGCACCGGTACCCAGCGGGTCGAAGAGGAGCTGGCGAAGCTGTTCCCCGGCATCCGGGTCATCCGGATGGACGTCGATACGACTACGGAGAAGGGCTCGCACGAGAAATGGCTGACGATGTTCGGCAACCGGCAGGCGGACGTGCTGCTCGGCACGCAGATGGTCGCGAAGGGGCTCGATTTCCCTTATGTGACCCTGGTCGGCGCGCTGGCTGCGGACTCGGTGCTCAACCTGCCGGATTTCCGTGCGGCGGAGCGGACCTTCCAGCTGCTGACTCAGGTGGCCGGGCGGGCCGGACGGCACGAACTTCCGGGCGAGGTGTTCGTGCAGACCTATACGCCGGAGCACTACAGCATCGTCTCCGCCAGCCGTCACGATTATATGGGCTTCATGCGCAAAGAGATGATGATGCGCAGGCTTCATAACTATCCGCCGTTCCACCGGCTGGTGCTCATCACGCTGTCCCATGAACAGGTGCAGCTGCTGATCCGCTCGGGGGAAGTGCTTGCGTCCCGGCTCAAGGAGCTGGCGGCGGAGCGCCGGGAGCAGGGCGTGGAGCTGGAAGTGCTCGGCCCTGTAGCGTCGCCGATCTCGCGGATCAAGGATAGATATCGGTTCCAATGCATGATAAAATATCGGGGAGATCAGGACATCGCCAAGATCGTCGAACAGGCGGCTTCTGTGCTGGAAGACGCCGTGAAGTCGCAGAAGCTGACCGTATCGATCGACGTGGATCCCCAGCTGTTGATGTAATGAAGCCGGATGACGGCATATAAATAGATGAGCGGCGCAGGTGTGCCTGTGGCAGGACGGCGGCGTTTGCGGTTTTCTTGAAACTTGAAGGATGGTGGATAACATGGCAATTCGCATGATCGTAAAAGACCCGGACCCGGTACTCCGGGAGAAATGCAAACCGGTTCCCAAAATCACTCCGAACATTATCAAGCTGCTGGACGATATGGCGGACACGATGTACGATGCGGAGGGCGTCGGCCTGGCCGCGCCTCAGATCGGCATTCTGAAACGCGTGATCGTGATGGATTGCGGCGAAGAGCAGGGCGGACTGATCGAACTGATCAATCCGGAGATCATCGAGAAGGAAGGCGAGATGATCGGGCCGGAAGGGTGCCTCAGCATTCCAGGGTTCTCGGGAGATGTCAAGCGCTACGAGCGGGTAAAAGTCAAAGGACTCAACCGTCACGGTGAGGAAATCGTCATCGAAGGGACGGAGCTGCTCTCGCGCTGCATCCAGCATGAGGTGGACCACCTGAACGGGGTGCTCTATACGGATCTCGCGGAGAGCGTGTACCGCAACGAGCCGTCGAAGGAAAGTGAAGAAGCATGAGGATCGTTTTTATGGGCACGCCGGAATTCGCGGTGCTGCCCCTTCGCACGCTGCTCGCTTATGAAGGCGTCCAGGTGGTTGGCGTCGTAACGCAGCCCGACCGTCCGGTCGGCCGCAAACGGGTGCTGACCCCGACGCCGGTGAAGGTGGAAGCGGAGCTTCACGGGCTGCCCGTACTGCAGCCGGAGCGGCTGCGCCGGCCCGAGTCGGTGGAAGCGCTGCGGGAGCTCGCTCCGGATCTCATCGTGACGGCGGCATACGGCCAGATTCTGCCGAAATCGGTGCTTGATCTGCCGAAGCTCGGCTGCATCAATATCCATGCGTCGCTCCTGCCCAAATACCGGGGCGGCGCTCCGATTCATTATGCCGTCATGAACGGCGATCCGGTAACGGGCGTCACGATTATGTACATGGCCGAAGGCCTCGACACCGGCGACATGATATCGAAGATTGAAGTGCCGGTCGAAGACACGGATACGACGGGCACGATGTTCGACAAGTTGAGCACCGCCGGCGCGCAGCTGCTGCAGGATACCCTGCCGGACCTGCTCGCCGGGCGTGTGCTGGCGGTAGCGCAGAACGACGCGGAAGCGGTCTATTCGCCGAATATTACCCGGGAGCAGGAGCGCATCGATTGGTCCCGCTCCGCTGCGGAGATCTGGCAGCTCGTCCGTGCGCTGCATCCGCGGCCCGGGGCGTTCACCTTGTGGAACGGCGAGGTGTTGAAGGTGTGGCAGTGCGCGAAGCCTGATACGGCAGAGCAGGCTCCGCAGGGCACCGTACCCGGTACGGTGCTCGAAGCGGGCGAACGCGGCATTGCCGTCGCGGCCGGCTCCGGCGTGGTGCGGTTGACCGAGGTCCAGCCGGCGGGCAAGAAGGCGATGGATGCCGCTACGCTGGCACGGGGCGGACAGCTGCAGCGCGGCTCGGTATTGGGAAGCCAGGGGGCGGAGAGAGCATGAGCGAAGGAACAAGAGAACCCGGCCGGGGACAGGGAGCAAGCCGCAGCGCCGGCGGCCGGAAGCCCGGCAGCGCAGGGGGACCGCAGTCTGGCGGCCCGGGTGCGGCTAGGGCTGGCGGGAGCGGATCCCGGGCGAAGGCCGGGCTCGACAGCGCCGTAAGGCGGCGTCCACCGCAGGGCGGTGCCATGCCTCCAGGCCATAAGCCTTGGACGGGCGCTCCGCGTGCGGCAGGGACGAGCGGGGGGCCGAAGCCGCCCGCCGCCGATCAGGCTGCGGAGGCCGGCGCAGGCTCCGGAGGCGAGGAACGCCGCGGAGCATCCGGCGCCCGGCGCGGCGGCGGGGCAAGGCCGCCCGGACGCACGTCCGGTTCGCTGCGTGAAGCTGCGCTGGACGTGCTGGTGCGTACCGAGCAGGACCGCAGCTACAGCAACCTGCTGCTGCACCAGACGCTGCAGAAGTACAAGCTGTCACGTCCCGACGCGGGCCTCGCGACGGAGATTGTGTACGGTACGCTGCAGCGGTTGAACACGATCGACTATTTTCTGGAGAGCTTTGTCAGCAAGGGGCTCTCGAAGCTGGAGCCATGGGTGCGAAGCCTGCTCCGGCTGAGCTTCTATCAGCTCTATTACCTGGACCGCGTCCCGGATCATGCCGTGACGAACGAAGCGGTGGGCATCGCCCGCCGCCGCGGCCACCAGGGAATCTCCGGCATGGTCAACGGCGTGCTGCGCAGTGTGCTGCGCCGCCGCACGGAGCTGGTGCTTCCGGAAGGGCTGCCTGCCGCGAAGCGGATCGCTCTGAGTGCGTCGCACCCCGAATGGCTGGTGCGGCGCTGGATCGCCCAGTTCGGCGAAGAAGCCGCGCAGCGGCTGTGCGAGGCGAACAACGAGCCGCCGCGGGTTAGCCTTCGGGTGAACACGCGCAGGCTCTCGCGCGAGGCGCTGATCGAGCGGCTGCGCGGGGAAGGCTTCGAAGCGGAGCCTTCCCCGCTGGCCCCGGCGGGCGTCATCGTGCGCGGCGGCGGCAACATGGCCCTGACGCAGGATTATGCGGACGGGGTCTACTCGATTCAGGACGAGAGCTCCATGCTCGTAGCGGAATGGGTCGACCCGCAGCCGGGCGAGCGGGTGCTCGACTGCTGCGCCGCGCCGGGCGGCAAGACGGCGCATCTGGCCGAGAAGATGGAAGGCCGCGGCGAGATTGTGGCTTGCGATGTGCATGAGCACAAGCAGGGCCTGATCCGCGAGCAGGCCGAGCGGCTCGGCCATGAGAGCATCACGACGCTGACGGCGGACGCCAGACGGCTGCCGGAGCATTATGCGCCGGAGAGCTTCGACCGCATTCTGCTCGACGCGCCCTGCTCGGGCCTCGGTGTGATCCGCCGCAAGCCCGACATGAAGTGGACGAAGACGGAAGCGGAGCTCGGCGGGATCTGCGCCATTCAGCAGGAGCTGCTGGAAGCGGTGCACGGTCTGGTGAAGCCGGGCGGCGTGCTCGTCTACAGCACCTGTACGGTCGAGCCGTCGGAGAACGGGGAGGCGGTCCGCGCCTTCCTCGCGCGTCATCCGGAATTCGTACCGGATGCTCCTCCGCCGTCTGCGGTGCCTGCAGGCCAAGAAGCCGCCTCCGCAGACGGGGCTTCGGTGCAGATCATGCCGTACGATTACGGCTCGGACGGCTTCTATATCGCCCGCTTGCGCAAGCGGGCATAAGGGCTGGGAATATGGTACAATATAGGTTGGCCCTGATGTGATAGGCCTCAGCCCGCAAGGCTGGGCATGCCGGAGGTTGATTGCGGTCCGGCTCCGTTACATGGAACAGCCGGAGCGGCCGCAGGGGAAGGTCCGGCGATGCGGGCATACCGGGGAATCTACCCGGATTTGAACCGGGGCTGAACCCGCAGGCACCAAGACCTAAGTGTCACTTCGACCTGACGGCATGGCAGCACGGGTGCGTTACCCCTGCATTCCCTTTAGGGATGTGTTTTGGCCGCCCTCTAGAACGCGGTACATCCGTGTTCCTCCGAGGGCCCCAGTTTCTCGTCTCTTTTCACGAATACACGCTTTTATCGTCCGTATTCATTCAGACTTGCAGCATTTGCTCACATTTGATAAACAGGTTGTGATCCATATGGTAACAAAAGACAATATGCCGGAAGGCAAGCCGTACGTCTATGACTACTCCTTCGAGCAGTGGCAGGAGTGGGTCAAGGAGAACGGGGAGTCCGGATTCCGGGCAGGCCAGATTTTCGATTGGCTTTATGTGAAAAGAATATCAAACTTTGACGAAATGACGAACCTGCCCAAATCGCTGCGGGACAAGCTGCGGGAGCAGTTCGATTTTGTCACGCTGCATGAAGTGGCGCACTACCGTTCCAAGGACGGCACCGTCAAATTCCTGTTCGAGCTTGCGGACAAGAACGCGATCGAGACGGTCGTCATGAAGCACAGCTATGGCAACTCGATCTGCGTGACGACGCAGGTGGGCTGCCGGGTCGGCTGTACGTTCTGCGCCTCGACACTCGGCGGGCTGAAGCGGAACTTGACGCCGGGCGAGATTATCGCCCAGGTGGTCAAAGCGCAGCAGCTTCTCGACGAGTCAGGAGAGCGGGTCAGCTCGATCGTCATTATGGGCATCGGCGAGCCGTTCGAGAACTACGATGCGGTGATGACGTTCCTGCGCGTGATGATTCACCCCAAAGGGCTCAACATCGGCCAGCGCCACATTACGGTGTCGACGAGCGGCATTGTGCCGAACATCTACAAGTTCGCCGAAGAGGAGACCCAGATCAACCTGGCGATCTCGATCCATGCGCCGAACGATGCGCTCCGCTCCAAGCTTATGCCGGTGAACCGGCGTTTTCCGTTCGCTGATCTGATCGAGGCGTGCAAGTATTACGTCGCGAAGACGGGACGGCGGATCACGTTCGAATACGCCCTGATGGGCGGTGTGAACGACCAGCCGGAGCATGCGGAGGAGCTTGGCCAAGTGCTGCAGTCCTTCCCGATGGCTCACGTGAACCTCATTCCGGTTAACTTTGTGTCCGAGCGCAATTTTGTGCGTACGCCGCGCAATGATATTTTTACGTTCCAGCGCATTCTCGAGAAAAATAAAATCAACGCCACCATACGCCGAGAGCAGGGCAGCGATATCGCCGCCGCCTGCGGGCAGCTGCGGGCTAAGCATATGGAGTCGGGTGCGAGGTGAACCAAGCGATGCTGAGACTTTGCTATCTGTCTGACATCGGCCGTGTGCGCACGGTCAATGAGGACCGGGCAGTCGTGAAGGAAGACCTGAACGGCTGGAGTCTGGCCATTGTGGCGGACGGCATGGGCGGCCATCAGGCCGGAGATATTGCAAGTCAGATGGCAGTAGAGCTGATCCAGGTAGGAATCCAGTTCCTGGATGCCAGCGTAAGTTCGGAAGAGCGGCAGCGGCAGCTGAAGTCGGCTATTGAGGTCGCCAACGAAAAAGTATTCGAATTCGCTTCGCAGCGGGAGCATTACCACGGGATGGGCACGACGGTCGTCGCTGCCCTGGCGAGCCCGGAGCGCGCGGTGATCGCCCATATCGGCGACAGTCGGGCCTACCGGATCGGCGGCGGACGGATCGAGCAGCTGACGGAGGATCATTCCCTCGTCAATGAGCTCGTGAAGAACGGCCAGATCTCGCGCGAGGAAGCCAGCCACCATCCCCGGCGCAATGTGCTCACCCGGGCGCTCGGCACGGAACCGACGATTGAAGTCGACGTGCAGGAAGTGTCGTGGCAGAAGGGGGATCTTCTGCTGCTGTGCAGTGACGGGCTCTGCGGCCTCGTAGAGGATGACCGCATCCTCCAGGCGGCCAGCGTTCCGGAAGACCTGGAAGCGAAGGCGCAGCGCCTGATCAAGGAAGCGCTCGATGCGGGTGGAGACGACAACGTGACGGTAGTGCTTGTGGCCAACGGACCCGATCCGGAGACATCTAACGACGGAGAAGCGAGGTGAGGACATCAATGATCGGTAGGCAGCTTGGAGGACGTTATGAGATTCTCGAGCGGGTCGGCGGCGGCGGAATGGCCATCGTTTATAAGGGACTAGATATATTACTGCATCGCCATGTCGCCGTAAAAATACTGCGTCAGCAGTATGTGCATGATGAAGAATTCATCCAGAGATTTCGCCGCGAAGCACAAGCCGCAGCCTCATTGTCGCATCCGAACGTGGTCAGCATCTATGACGTCGGCCAGGAAGATGACGTGCATTACATCGTCATGGAGTATGTCGAAGGCACGACCCTCAATGACCGGATCAAGGAAAAGGCCCCTCTCCAGGTGGAGGAAGCCGTACATATAGCGGGACAGATCTGCGATGCGCTGGACCACGCCCATTATAACCAGATTATTCACAGGGATATCAAGCCGCATAACATTCTGATCGGGAAGAACGGCCGGGTCAAAGTAACCGACTTCGGTATCGCCCGTGCCGTGACCTCCTCGACGATTACCCAGACGGGGTCGGTTGTCGGATCGGTCCATTACTTCTCGCCCGAGCATGCCAAGGGCACGACGACCGGAGAGCAGTCCGACCTGTATTCGCTCGGGATCGTCATGTACCAGATGCTGACGGGACGTCTCCCGTTCCTCGGCGAGAGCCCCATCTCGGTAGCGCTGAAGCATCTGCAGGAGGACGTGGAGGCGCCGCGCAAGGTGAATCCGCTCATTCCGCAGAGCGTCGAGAATATTATCCTGAAGGCCATGCGCAAAAGCACGGCGGAGCGCTACCGTACCGCCAAGGATATGCTCGGCGATCTGGAGTCCTGCCTGCAGCCCCACCGCCGGGGCGAGCCCAAGGTCAGCTTCTTCGATGACGACGATATGGACGAGGAGCGGACGCGGGTTATGCCGGCCATCCGTCCGGGTCAGTATGAAATCCTGGCGGACGAGGAGGAGGAGCCGAAGCCGAAGCCCGTGTCGGCTCCTCCTCCGGTGGAGATGCCCCCCGGAAAAAAGAAAAAAGGCTGGGTCAAGCCCTTCGTGTGGCTTTTGATTCTGGCCGTGCTTGTGGGAGGCATGTGGTATCTGGTCCGTTACGTTCAGGCGGTGACGCTGGCGCCTCAGGACGTCTTGGTGCCTAATGTGACGATGAAGCCGGTGACGGAAGCCAAAGCGGCGCTCGAGCAGCTGGGCCTGACCGTAGAGACGGAGGGGCAGAGCAGCGCGGAGATTGCGAAGGATATCGTGATCCGGCAGGACAAGGTGGACCTGAGAATCCGCAAGGATTCCAAGGTGAAGCTGACGGTGAGCATGGGGCCTCCGGTGCAGAAGATGCCTGATCTCACGAAGCAGAAGGTGACCGATGCGAAGATCAAGCTGCTGCAGCTTGGCATCAAGGACGATAATATCAAGATTGATGAGAAGCACATCGACGAGGAGCCGGGGGTGGTTCTGACCCAAACCCCTGCACCCGAGGCGGAGTTCACCGATCCGGCGACCACCAAGGTCGGGCTGATCGTGAGCAAGGGACTCGAGACGATTCCGATGCCGAATCTGATCGGCCTGTCGGAGAATGAGGCCCGCAACAAGATTCTCGTCAACAAGCTCAAGATCGCGAAGGACGGCGTCAGCTACCAGGAGAACTACAAGCTCAGCCAAGGCAAGGTCATCAGCCAGTTCCCTTATAAGCCGGACGAGGCGGTGCCGGTGGGAACGGAGATCACGCTGACTGTGTCGTCGGGACTGCCGAAGGAAGCGGGACAGATGACGGTGAACGTACCGATCCGCCCGGCCAAGGAAGGGGCGGTATCCACCGTCAAGATCATCTTGACGGACGCTTCCCGGGAGAGCGCCGAGTATCAGACGGTGACCGGCGTGGATAAGCTTCAGACGTTCCAGGTGAATGTCGTCGTCTCCCCGGATCAGAACGCATCGATCCAGATCAAAGCGGACAATACCGTTGTCGATGTGATTACGGTCACGTATGAAGATTTCAAAACCCACGGCAAAAGCGGGAAACCGTTCACGCCGGGAGCCGGCACGGGCCCTGAAAGTACGGGCGCGTCCGGCGCTGCGGAGCAGAAGACCCCTCCGGCGGATAATGGCGGAGCGGGAGCCGGCACGGGCACAGCGAAACCGGGAACGGAGACGCCCGCTGCCGGATCGGGGGCGCCGGCGAACGCGCCCGGCAAAACGACAGGCACAGGAGGCCAAAATCCATAATGCCAGCGGGATTAATCGTCAAGGCTTTAAGCGGATATTACTATGTGCTGCCCGAAGGGGCCGCGGAATCGGAGACGGTGCAGTGCCGGGCCCGGGGCGTCTTCAAGAAGCGGGGCATTTCTCCGCTCGTCGGAGACCGCGTCGAGTTTGAACTGACGGAGAACGGCGAGGGGACGGTCACCGAGGTGCTCCCCCGTTCTTCCGAACTGATCCGGCCGCCCGTGGCGAACGTCGATCAGGCTGTGCTCGTATTCTCGATCGACGAGCCGGCGCTCAACCTGCCGCTGCTGGACAAGTTCCTCGTGCATACGGAGAGTGCCGGGCTCGACACGATCATCTGTCTGACGAAGCGGGATTTGCTCGCAGAGCCCGGCGAAGCTGCCGGGGCGGTGGATCTCGGCCCCGTATCGGAGCTGTACGAGTCCATCGGTTACTCGATGTTCATCACGAGTGCGAAGGAAGGGATTGGGGTGGAAGGCGTGCTGGAGAAGCTCGCCGGGCGCATCAGCGTGTTCGCGGGGCAGTCGGGGGTCGGCAAGTCCTCGCTGCTTAATGCGATGGTTCCGGGACTCCACCTCGAGACCAATGCCATCTCCATGAAGCTGGGGCGGGGGAAGCATACGACCCGGCACGTGGAGCTGATCCGTCTGCAGAACGGGGGGCTTGTGGCGGATACGCCGGGCTTCTCCCAGCTGGACTTTCTGCAGGTGGAGGCAGAAGGGCTCGGGAGCTGCTTCCGCGAGTTCGCCCCCTACGCGGAACAATGCCGGTTCCGGGGCTGTCTGCATCTGCACGAGCCGGACTGCAGGGTCCAATCCGCGCAGGCGGAGGGCCTGATCTCGGCCTCCCGGTACCACAATTACCTGCAGTTCCTGCAGGAGATCCGAGACAAAAAGAGGAGGTACTAGCATGCTGCGCATTGCACCGTCAATTCTGTCCGCAGACTTCTCCCGCCTCGGCGAGGATATCGCCGAAGTGGAACGGGGAGGAGCCGACTGGATTCACGTGGACGTCATGGACGGCCACTTCGTACCGAATATTACGATCGGCCCGCTGGTCGTGGAGTCGATCCGTCCGAAGACGGCGCTGCCGCTCGATGTGCATCTCATGATCGAGCGCCCGGACAGCTATATCCCTGCTTTCGCCAAGGCGGGTGCCCATCTCATCTCGGTCCATGCGGAAGCCTGCGTGCATCTGCACCGGACCCTGTCCCTGATCAAGGAACAGGGGATCGGTGCAGGCGTGGTGCTGAATCCGGCCACCCCGCTCTCCGTTCTCGACCATGTCATGGAAGACGGCCTGCTGGATCTCGTGCTGATCATGACGGTCAACCCGGGCTTCGGCGGCCAGAAGTTCATCCCGGCCATGCTGCCGAAGATCTCGGATCTGCGGCGCCGGCTCGACGAGCGCGGGCTGCAGCGCGTCGATATCGAAGTGGACGGCGGCATCAATGCCGAAACCGCCAAGCTCGTAGTGGAGGCCGGAGCGAATGTGCTTGTGGCCGGCAACGCCATCTTCGGCCAAGCGGACCGTGCGGCAGCCATCCGCAGCATCCGCGAGGGGAGCGGGGCGGCGAATGCGCGCTCTTAAGATCATCGGCTACAGCCTGATCTGCGCAGCGCTGCTGTTTCTTTTCTCCATGATCGGGGATTTGGTGAAATACCTGTTCTCTCTCGGGGCGCTGTATATCGGCATCCAGTTTTTCAAAAAGTTCGAGGAACGGGGACCGCGGATTGCTTTCGTGGTAACGACAATTCTCTTTTATTTCATCTATACGGTCTTTTACGCGGTCTATTTGACCGCAACGGGACAGGGGATCCCTGCCTGAGGAAGGACGCGCCAATAGCATATTCTGTCCCTTTGGGGCATACACATGGTTACAAAAGTACGGCTAAGGCTGGATTTTTGTAACCATTTTTTTGCGTGGGATACAGGTAACGATGGGCAAGGCCATGACAGGCGTAGACGGTACGTATGCTGGGCCGGCTGGCAGGAACCTCATTTGGGGGAATGACGGGAAAGACAGGCACGTTTTGGCTGGAGCGGAATATAATGCTTACGAGCGGATTTGCTGTGGAGAACACCGAAGCCGGGCCGGAATCTCTAGAGAACAGCACGAGTCATGCCCGGCGAAGCCCGAATGCCGCATAAGAACTCCGCAGTGCTTACGAAACGGTTTTGCACCGCAAAACCCGGAGGGAGGAGAACGCATAATGAAATTTTACACGATCAAGCTTCCGAAATTTTTGGGTGGGTTCGTGAAGGCCGTCCTGAACACCTTCAGCAAAAACTGAAGGTGGGCGGGGGCTCCTGGCGAAGAGGGAAAGGCACACTGGCCTGCCGAGCTGTATAGAGGCTGAGGCAGGCGTGTCCCTTATCGGACGGTGGCCCCGCGGGACGGCCGCGGACGGCGTGCAGGATCGGGTGCGGGAGAAGAACGCCGGCAGGCGGGCCCGGACCGCCCGACGGATGCGAAGGCGGCAAAAGCGAAGGCATAGGCCGGTTCGGAGGCACCGGGAGCAGGAGAGCGGACAGCGCAGACAAAGGGCGAAGCCCTCCCCGGGCAGCCCGGCATCCTGCCGGCAGCACCCCAGGCTGGCAGCGGATTCGTACCTGCTCTCTTGATGGTACGGTGCTTCGTTCTTACATAAGGCAGGAAGCCTCTCCCATCGGCCAGAGCCGGGGCGTCCCGTGGCTGCCGGAGGCGGGCAGGGAAGCGCAGAAGACCGGTCCGGGGCCTTGTGCTGGCGGTGGAGGGAGGTCTTGTCTTCCGGTCTATGAGGAGTGTCAAGCGGCTGCTCCCGCTAGATTCCGCAGAGCTGGAGCAGAGAGGTGATGTGCCTTTTCTACCGGCCCCCGGAGCAGAGGAGCCCTGCCGGGGTGCCGCCACCGCAAACTTAGCCGGCGTACGGATCCCGTGCACCTACCGCTCCCAAGGTATTCCGGCAACGTAAAAAAGCACCTGATTGCTCAGGTGCTTTTTGTTTGCTGACGCGAAAATTAAACGCGAGTAACTTTGCCGGATTTCAGTGCCTTTGCGCTAACCCAAACGCGCTTCGGCTTACCGTTTACCAGAATACGAACTTTCTGAACGTTGACGCCCCAAGTGCGTCTTGTCTTGTTGTTCGCGTGGGATACGTTGTTGCCGGTACCCGGACCTTTACCAGTGATAAAACATTTGCGGGACATTGCTTACACCTCCTTAAAACCAACCGCTTTCAAAAACACACTCAAATATCATAGCACACGAAGATAAAGCCCGTCAACGTGGAACGCCTGATTTTCTTCCTCTATTGCCCAAGCCGGGATTGGGAGCCTGAGACCGCCCCCATTTTGCAGCGCATAGACCCTGCCTTCCGAGCCTTGGCGGGCCCGGGCCCGGGGGGATTGTCCGTTCTCCGTCCCCTGCCGGATGCGCTTCTTCATTTCTTCCAAAAGATATAGTACAATGGAACGTAGTCCATCCTAATCTGGGTGATAAAGGAGCTGTATGGAGATGGCTGTCGAATTGGCTACACAATATGGCAAGGTTTATGTGACGGATGAAGTGATCTCCGTGCTTGCAGGATCCGCTGCTTTGGATTGTTATGGACTCGTCGGGATGGCGTCCCGAAACCAGTTCAAGGACGGGATCGCCGAATTGCTGCGCCGTGACAATCTGAGCCGCGGTGTGGAAGTCCACCGTGACGAAGATGGCGTACTGACTATAGATTTGTATATCGTTGTCAGCTACGGCACCAAGATCTCGGTCGTGGCCCACAATGTTCAAACCAAAGTAAAGTATATGCTGGGGGAAGTGGCGGGTCTGCAGGTCGATTCCGTCAATATCTTCGTGCAAGGCGTACGGATTGCAGAGTAAGAACGGGACGGTCATGCAGCAGTTGTCAGACGAGCCAGGTGACTGACGCGCCGGGCAGGGTAATCGCAGGAAGGGGAATGGTTTTTTTGAGTAAGCGCTTAAACGAAATGAACGGGCAAGACTTTATACGGATGGTAGAGGCGGGGGCTTACCGGCTCCGGACGAACGTCGACCGCGTGAACGCACTGAACGTGTTCCCGGTGCCGGACGGCGATACGGGGACGAATATGAACCTGACGCTGACCTCCGGGGTGGAGGAGCTTCGGCGCCGGCCTTCGGACCATCTCGGCAAGGCGGCCGAAGCCCTCGCGAAGGGGCTGCTCATGGGGGCCCGCGGCAACTCGGGCGTGATCCTGTCGCAGCTCTTCCGCGGCTTCTCCAAGGCGGTGTCCGATCTGCCTGCGGCCAGCAGCCAGCAGGTGGCTGCAGCGTTCCAGAACGGCGTGGATATGGCTTATAAGGCCGTGGTCAAGCCGGTGGAAGGCACGATCCTTACCGTAGCGAAGGAGGCCGGGAAACAGGGACTGCTGTCGGCCAAACGCCAGCCGAGCGTGGCCGCTGTGATGGCTGACATCCTGAACAAAGCCCAGGACGCACTCGACCGCACACCGGACATGCTGCCTGTACTGAAACAGGTCGGCGTGGTCGACTCCGGCGGGCAGGGCCTGGTCCTGATCTACGAAGGCTTCCTCGCGGCCCTGGAATCCGATGAGCCCGGTATCATTGAAGAGCCGGCCGATATGCCGTATGCGGCCTTCGGCGCGGTCCAGCCGCTCGACGAGGCGGCGGAGCCGTTCGGTTTCGCTGCGGGACGTACGGCGGGCGGCGTTTATGCGAACGCTCATGACTTCACCAGCGCCCAGTCGAAGCTGGCGACGGAAGACATCGAATTCGGTTACTGTACCGAATTCATGGTCACGCTGAACGCCGGCAAGGCGGCCAGCCGCGAGTTCGAAGAGGGCGTGTTCCGGGAAGAGCTGTCCGCCTTCGGCGATTCGCTGCTTGTCGTGGCCGACGAAGATCTCGTCAAGGTGCATATTCATGCCGAGTACCCGGGCACCGTCATGAACCTGGCGCAGAAATACGGCGATCTCAGCCGGATCAAGATCGAGAACATGCGGGACCAGCATACCCATATCCTCAGCGGGGAAGCCGGCCATATGGCGGCGGAGGAGCGGAAGGCGGAGCGGCAGATCGCCGAAGCGCAGGGGCAGGGGGCTGCCGATACGCGCAGCGAAGCCGAATGGAAGAAGTACGGCTTCGTGGCGGTGTCTGTCGGCGAAGGCATCTCCGGCATCTTCCGAAGCCTGGGCGTCGACCGTGTGCTTCATGGCGGACAGACCATGAACCCGAGCACCGAAGATATCGTGAAGGCGGTAGCCGAGGTGGAGGCCCGTACGATCTATGTACTGCCGAACAATTCCAACATCATCCTTGCCGCCCAGCAGGCGGTGGAGCTCGTTGAGGATAAGCAGCTTATCGTGATTCCGAGCAAATCGATTCCGCAGGGCATTGCTGCCGTGCTCGCCTTCAATGAAGAAGCGGCGGCGGAAGAGAATGCGGAGGATATGGGCCAAGCACTGCAGGGCGTGCAAGCCGGTCAAGTGACGTATGCCGTCCGGGATACGCAGATGGATGGGATAGACATCAAGCAGGGCGACTATATCGGCATCCATAACTCCCGCATTGTATCAGCGGAGCCTGACATGCTGGAGTCCTGCCGCAGGCTGATTGACAGCCTGCTCGGCGGCGGAGCCGAGATTCTCACGCTTTACAGCGGCGAGGATGCCGTAGAGAGCCAGACGGCGGAGCTCGTGGACTATGTGCAGCAAACGTATGCCGATGTGGAAGTGGAAGTGCATACCGGCGGCCAGCCGCTGTACTATTACATCATTTCGGCTGAATAGGATAGAGCAGGACAAAGAGCCCCCTCCGGATGACCGGCTGCCGTGCAGCCGGCCCGGAGGGGCTTTGGGTTTGAAACCGGCATTTGGATGCCGGTCTTATGATTGTTGATGAAGAGGGGGAGGCTTTTTTGGGCAGAGTTCGGATTGTAACGGACAGTACGGCGGATCTTCCCGCCGATATCCGCAGGGAGCTCGGCATCGAGATGGTGCCGCTCAAGGTGCTCTTCGGCTCCGAGGCGTTCGCCGACGGCGTCGATCTCGGCCCCGAGCAGTTCTACGGCAAGCTGGAGGGGGCAAGCAGCCTGCCGACGACTTCCCAGCCTTCGCCGGCCGAGTTTCTGGAAGTCTATGAGCGTCTGGCGCAGGAAGGGGACGGGCCGATCATCTCGATCCATCTCGCTTCGGTGCTCAGCGGTACTTACCAATCTGCCGTGCTCGCCGGCACTATGGTCGAGAGCGGGGCGGATATCACTGTCATTGACAGCAGGTCGGCTTCCTGGGGCATCGGCATGATGGTCATCTCGGCTGCAGAGGCAGCGCGTGAAGGCAAGAGCAAGGAAGAGATTCTGGAGATCGTCCGCAAGCTGCAGGAGGAGACGAAGATCTACTTCCTCGTCGATACGCTGGAGTACCTGCAGAAGGGCGGAAGGATTGGCCGGGCTGCGGCGCTGGTGGGCTCGCTGCTCAACATCAAGCCCATTCTGTCGCTGAATCCCGGCGGCGAGGTGTATTCCCTCGACAAAGTGCGGGGACAGAAGAAGGCGATGGGGCGCATCGTGGAGCTCATCCGCCAAGATTTTGGCGACCGGCCTTTCCGGCTGATTCCGGGCTACACGACCAACCAAGAGACGGCAGCCGACCTTCAGGCGCTGATCTCGCAGCATTTTGATGTGACTGAAGTGCAGTACGGACCGATCGGTCCGGTCATCGGCACCCATGTAGGACCAGGAACCGTAGCGGCGTTCGTCTTTCCGCGGTAGGGCCGTATGCTTGATCTATACTCCCTTCCGGTGACGAAAGTGGCCGGCGTCAAAGGCAAGAAGCCCGAAGAGCTGCTCGGACTCGGTATTTCGAGTGTCGGGCAGCTTCTCGATTATTATCCTTTCCGCTACGAGGATTACACGCTTCGCGATTTGACGCAGGTCAAGGATGGGGACAAGATTACCGTACAGGGCACCATCGTTGGCGTACCTCTGGTGCAGATGTACGGGAGGACCAAATCCAGGCTGACCTGCAAAGTGGTGGTCGACCCTTTGTTCGTAACGGCGGTCTGGTTCAACCGGCACTATCTGAGGGACAAACTGACCGCGGGCGCCGAGGTGGTGCTCACCGGCAAATGGGATCAGAAGCGGCTGCAGCTGACCGTCACGGAAGTGGAGTTCCCGGGACAGGGGACCTCCCAGATCGGAACGCTTCAGCCGGTATACTCGCTGACGGCCGCTCTCACGCAGAAGTGGTTCCGCCAGACGATGAAGCAGGCGATGGTGCAGTACGGCGAGCTGATTCCCGAGGTGCTGCCGCAAGACCTCCTGCAGAAGTACGCTCTGCTGCCGAGAAAGCAGGCTGTCCACCTGCTGCATCTGCCGGGAAGCATGGAGCAGGGCCAGCGGGCGAGGCGCCGCATGGTGTACGAGGAGCTGTTCCTCTTCCAGCTGAAGATGCAGGCGTACCGGGCGCTGAACCACGAGCGGGCCGACGGGGTGGCGCATCCGGTCGATCTGCCCGCCGTGCGGGCCTTCGTGCGCTCGCTGCCGTTCACGCTGACCGACTCGCAGAAGAACGTGCTCGCAGAGATTCTGCAGGATCTGCAGCATCCGCACTGCATGAACCGGCTGCTGCAGGGCGATGTCGGCGCCGGGAAGACGGTCGTCGCAGCCTCCGCGCTGTTCGCCGTCGTGAAGGCCGGCTACCAGGGAGCTCTCATGGTGCCGACCGAGATCCTGGCCGAGCAGCACAAGCGCTCCCTCGACCGGCTCTTCGAGCCGTACGGCATCCAGACCGCCCTGCTGACGGGCAGCCTGACCGACCGCCAGCGCCGGGAGGTGCTCGCTTCGCTGCAGATGGGCATGATCGACGTTATCGTCGGCACCCATGCTCTCATCCAGGAGGACGTGTTCTTCCGGCGGCTCGGGCTGGTCGTGACCGATGAGCAGCACCGCTTCGGGGTCAACCAGCGCAGCATTCTGCGCCGCAAGGGGATGAACCCCGACGTGCTGACGATGACGGCGACGCCGATTCCGCGGACGCTGGCGATTACGGCCTTCGGCGACATGGACGTCTCGACGCTGCGCGAGCTGCCGAAGGGCCGCAAGCCCATCAAGACGTATTCGGTGACGCATGGGATGCTGGAGCGCGTGCTCGGCTTCATCCGGCGCGAGGTGGCCGCCGGCCGGCAGGCTTATGTGATCTGCCCGCTCATCGAAGAGTCGGAGAAGCTCGACGTGCAGAACGCGATTGACGTGCACGCCCAGCTGCAGTTCGAGTTCCCGGACTACAAGGTCGGCCTGCTGCACGGGCGGATGACACCGGGCGAGAAGGATGAGATTATGCGGGAGTTCAGCGAAGGCCGGGTGCAGGTGCTCGTCTCGACCACGGTCATCGAGGTCGGCGTGGATGTGCCTAACTCGACGCTGATGGTCGTCTATGACGCGGACCGCTTCGGCCTATCGCAGCTTCATCAGCTCCGCGGGCGCGTCGGGCGGGGGGAGCACCAGTCGTACTGCGTGCTCATCGCCGATCCGAAGAACGAAGTCGGCAAGGAGCGGATGAAGGCGATGACCGACACGAACGACGGCTTTGAGATCGCCAGGCGTGACCTTGAGCTGCGGGGGCCTGGGGACTTTTTCGGGACGAAGCAGAGCGGGGTGCCGGATTTCCGGCTCGCCGACATGGTGACGGACTTCGAAGTGATGGAACAGGCCCGCGATGATGCGGCGGAGCTGGTGAAGCGTCCGGAGTTCTGGACCGGCGCCGAGTACGGCCCGCTGAGGGAGTTCCTGCAGCGGGAGCAGATTCTCAGCAGCGAGATGTTGGACTAATTTATACGCTTGTTGTAAACATGGCCGGGCCCTCCGTCATAAACTTACTGTGGGATGAAAGTCAGCGCACAGGAAGCACATCAAACGGAGGTGCACGGCATGAGCTATACGAAGCATGGCTTCGATCCGGCCCAAGTGGAGCGGATCAAGCTGAAGATGAAGAACCCGGACACGAAGGAACGGGTCAAGATGATTCTGCAGGGCGTCACCAAGTACGATCTTCAGGACCGGACGAAGGTGCGCCGGTTCGTGGGCCTGCTGACCAAGACGCTCGGGGAGCGGGTAACCGACCAGCAGACGGAGCATCTCGTGAATTTCGTGCTGAGCCAGAAGATTGATCCGAGCAACACCTTTCATCTGATCAAATTGTGGAGTATGTTCCGCTGACGCGGAGCATGCTTTTTTCTATGGCATGGTGCGTTCATGGGATGGTGTGCATGGTGTGAATGGTGTATGGGTGTGCATGTGATGTGCGTGGTGTGAATGGCGTGCGTGATGTGCATGGTCCGTGCATCGGGTGTACGGTGTGCATGGTCTGGTGTGCTTGTCGTGAACAGTGGGCATAGCGTGGCAAGGCGGGGCGCTCTTGTTCACTGGTCCGGCACGGAGCGGAAGCAGGTGTGCTCCCAGAGAGGACAGACGGATACTCCGGCTTGCAGGGAGCGCGGGAATGCGGTATGCTTAATTATATACTGATCGGTACATAATGGAGGAGGGACAGCAAGATGGCGCGGCCAAGGGAATTTAACGAAGAAGAGGCGCTGGCAGCGGCCCTGGATGTGTTCTGGGATCTGGGGTACGAGGCGGCGTCCTTGACCCACCTCACCGAGCGGATGGGGATTAACCGTCCCAGTCTGTATGCCGTGTTCGGGGGGAAGAGGCAGCTGTTCCTGCGGTGTCTGGCCCTGTATGAGGAAACGTATTACGACGGGCTCCGGCTTCTGATAACGGAGGGCGGTCCGGGGGTGGACGGAATCCGTGCCGTATTGCGGCATGTGGTGGAGATGGGAAGGGATCCGAAGGCGCGCCGCGGTTGTCTGTTCGTCAATACGATGGCGGAGCTGGCGGGCCGGGATTCGGAGCTGGCGGAGGACGCGCGGCGCTTTCAGGAGCGCCTGACAGACTTGTTCGCGGGAGCCTTGGCAGCAGCTGCGGCGCCGGATCAGCTCCATGCGGACCCGAAGGTACGGGCGAACGCCCGCTTTCTTACGATGGCGCTGGCCGGCTTCTCCGTTCTGCTCAAGAGCGGTCCGCCCCCCGGGCTGCTCGAGGATGCGGTAGAGAGAACACTTGCGGCCATGACGGAATGAAGGAGTGGGAGAAGATGAGACTGCAGCAGCTAACACCGCGGGTATGGGCCGGATCGGTATGGCTTCCGGTCCCGGTGATGATCTGGTTTGTGAAGGACGAAGACGGCCTTACGCTGGTGGATGGAGGCGTTCTCCCGATGTGGGACGGTGTGCGGCAGGCTCTCCAAGGCAGCTTCGCGGGCGTCCCGCTGCGGCGCGTGCTGCTGACGCACGGGCATCAGGATCACATCGGCATCCTCCCTCCCCTCATGGAGGCCTATCCGGAGGTTCCGATTCTCGTTCATGGGGAGGAGATTCCCTTCCTGACCGGAGAGCGTTCCTATCGCTCCCTGCGGGAGGGCGTCTGGTCGCGGTATGCTCCGCCGGTGCCGGAGAAGAGGCTGGAAGCTTTGGATGTGGAGAGGAGCTGCGGGAGCTTGCGGCCTTACTATACTCCGGGCCACAGTCCCGGACATACGGTGTTCTACCACGAAGAGGACGATATCCTGCTGGCCGGGGACCTGTTCACACGCTACTTCGGCCGGCTGCAGCGTCCGCTTGGGGTCTTCACGGCGGATATGGAGCTTTCGCTGTGCAGCGGAGAGATCGTGGAGCAGCTGAAGCCCCGCTATACGGCCTGCGCTCACATGGGCGTTGTGCAGGATGCCCATAAGCAGTACCCCCGTCTGCTGGGCCGGAGGTAAATTCATGCAAGTCCCCTCCATCCGTATGCTTGGGCGGCGTCTCTATGATAGAATACTAGAAGAGAATAGGATCACGACTTCAAGAAGACGACGACGAACCACAACCATATAAGACAGCCCTGCTGCCGGGGCTGGATCCAGGGGGGACTAAAGATGTCCGATTCGAATCATCAAAAAGGGGCGATGTCCCGTCGCAAGCTGCTCACGGTAATGAGTACGGCTGCGGCCGGGTGGATGATCGCGGGTACGCCGCGGCTGGAGGCGGCCGCTGTGCCGGCTGCGGCCGGGAGCCAGACGCCCGTCTGGCTGAATGTTAAGACCTACGGAGCGCAGGGGAATGGCTACCAGGATGATCTGCAGGCGTTCCGTTCGGTGATAGAGGCGGCGAACCGGGCGGGAGGCGGCGTGGTGTACGTGCCTCCGGGCAGGTATATGTTGTCGGGGCCGATACCCCTGGGTTCGAATATCCGCCTCGTCGGCGACGGGCCTGGGTCTTCCGTGCTCAAGGGCATCAGATATGCGCTTCCGCTGCTGAGTTCGACTGGCGGCAAACGCATGGGGGTCCAAGGCATCGGCTTCGAGGGCATCGGCACGCTGGCGGAGGCGAAGACGTTCGAAGCGGCGGAGAAGGCCATTCACCTGGCAGACTGCGAAGAAGTGCTGATCGAGAACTGTGCGTTCTCTGCAATTGCGAATGGCATATGGCTGGCGGGCAGCCGGCATGTGACGGTCCGCGGCTGTTTCTTTCATGATATTCTGGCCTCCTCCAGCTTCTATGAAGGGTATGGGATTGCAGCCGAGGGCGGCGCCCACCTCACGATCAGCGCGAACCGGTTCCGTACGCTGCAGAAGCCGGCCGTGTATCTGTATGCGGGCTGTTCGTCCAGCACGGTGGAGGGCAATCTGCTGGAGGAGAGCCGGGATGCATTCATCGTGCTGTCCTCCTCGAGCAAAGCCTGCTCGCACAACCGGATAGCGGACAATACGGTCACGGCGGCCGGGCTCACGAAGGACCAGAGTTCGTGCACGCAGGGCATTGTGCTCCGCGGCTACTGTATGGACAACACGGTGACCGGCAACGATATCGCCAAGGCATCGGAGGCCGGCATTGTGCTCGAAGGGGACGGCAAGTCGCTCGACAGCCGCTTGTCGGGCACGATTCTCTCCGGCAACCGGATTGACTCGGTGCCGCGCGGCCTCATACTGTCCAATGCCGACGGCACGGTCGTCACCGGCAATGTGGTGCGCCGGGCGGAGGTCGGCATCCTGCTGGAGCCTTCCGCCTCCGGCGACGGGGCGCTCTGCCGCTATAATCTCGTAACAGGCAATATGCTCATGGCTTGCACGAAGGCGGGCATACAGCTTGCCGCCGGCTGCGAGGACACCGTGGTTGCCGGCAATAACGGCACGGGCAATGCGGAAGCGGTGAAGATCCACGAGCAGGTGAAGGTGCAGCCGGGCTTTTGACGGCCATTCATTC
This sequence comes from Paenibacillus caseinilyticus, assembly GCF_027533645.1. Lineage (GTDB taxonomy): Bacteria > Bacillota > Bacilli > Paenibacillales > NBRC-103111 > Paenibacillus_G > Paenibacillus_G caseinilyticus. The sequence goes on along the minus strand of NZ_JAQAGY010000006.1, from coordinate 218,405 downwards.
GGCGACGGCCGAGGAGGCAGAAGGGCGGCGAATGCGACGGGACGAACGGACGGCCCGCCAGCTTTCGAGCCGGCGGCAAGAGAAGCGCCTGCAGCCCTTTACGGATGTAATATCTATCACGTATCTCATATGAGCCCCTTGTTCCTTTTGGAGCAGGGGGCTTTGCTGTGCCCTTGCGATTTGCCGATTAGAGAATTGTAATTTGTGATTCCCGGCGGCGCCAGCCCATTTTCAAATTATTTCCTGTTGAAATGCGAATATTTGTTCGGTATCCTGTATACAATACATACGAACGTATATTCCCGTTTGGAGGGGTTGTTCCATGCAGCGTGTCATCCTGCTTGCAGATTGTCAGTCATTCTATGCCTCCGTGGAGAAAACCGCTAATCCCCAGTACAAGGACCGGCCCGTCGTCGTGGCGGGCGATCCGGCCCGGCGGTCCGGCATCATTCTCGCGGCCTGTCCGCTCGCGAAGAAGTACGGGGTAACGACCGCCGAGCGGCTGGGGGAAGCGCTGGGCAAGTGTCCGGAGCTCGTCGTCCTCCGGCCGCGAATGCAGACCTATATTGATGTTTCCATACAGATTACCGAAATATTCGAATCGTTCACGGATCTTGTCGAGCCCTTCTCTATCGACGAGCAGTTCCTCGATGTGACCGGTTCGCTGTCCTATTTCGGCTCGGCCGAGGAGATCGCCCGTCAGATCCAGAACAAGATTGAGGTCACGACGGGCGTGTGGGTCCGGGTGGGGATCGGACCGAACAAGATACTCGCGAAGATGGCTACCGATATCTGGGCGAAGAAGAACGATAGCGGGATCTTCCGGCTGGACGAAGACGGGCTCGAGCTGCTGTGGGAGCAGCCGGTACAGAAAATGTACGGCGTCGGCTCGCGGATGACGGCGCACTTCGCACGCATGAACATCCACACGATCGGCGATATCGCGAAGCTCCCGCTGGCGGAGCTCAAGCGGCGGATGCGGGTGCGTATGGGGAGGAACAGCGATATCCAGGCCGAGCTGTATTGGCAGACGGCAAGGGGCATCGATCCGAGCCCTGTGCGGCCGCGCACCTTCTTCGACGACCAGCAGGCGCTGGGGCACCAGATGACCCTGCCGCGGGATTACGGGCGCAAGGAGGACATCGACGTCATCCTGCTGGAGCTCAGCGAGGAGGTAGGGCGGCGCTGCCGGGCCAAGGGCTATATGGGCCGGGTCGTATCGGCGGGAGCCCGAGGGGCGGATTATGAGCGGGGAACGGGATTCTACCGGCAGACCACGCTGCCGGACCCGACGAATATCACCAAGGAAATCTACGACTCGGCGCGGAGCCTGTTCCATCTCCACTGGGACGGCCAGCCGGTGCGGCGGATCGGTGTGACGCTGGCCGGGCTGTGCAGCGACAAGGAGTATCAGCTCACGCTCTTCGACAATAAGGAGAAGACCCGCCGCCTGGAGCGGGTGACCGATGCCATCAACGACCGGTTCGGACGCACGGCGATCCTGCGCGCTTCCTCCGGGCTCCAGTCCGCCCAGGCACACGAACGCAGTGCCAAGATTGGGGGGCATTACAAATGAGCAAGAAGCTGCAGGGCAACGGCCGCTGGGAATCTTCGCGCATGATGCTGCCGGAGCACCGGGCCCAGCTCATCGAGCGGCAGCGCATCCAGTCAGGAGAGGCGCCGGCCGTACGGGCGCAGATGCCGACGAAGGAGGAGCTGGAGCTCATCCGCGACTATACGCTGCTGCCCATGATGCTGACGATCGTGGAGAAGAACCGGATCCAGATGGAGCTGTCCACCGTATCCATGAAGAAGCTGTACGTAACGGCGCTGCATGCCCTGATGCGGCAGATTCACATGGATCTCGTACTCGTGAAGAAGTCGCTGCGCGAGCGCAGCATCAAGGTGTACGACGACGAGGCGGTGGACAGCGCGATCCACTACCGTTACGTCTGCCGCGGATACGAGGACCGGCTGGCCATGACGCGCGATGTGGTGCGTTCGGAGATCAGCGTGCGGCTGGCCCGGTATGTGGCGGGCCTCTTCCGGCAGGAAGAGGGAGGGGTCTAGCCTGGCGTAAGGGAGGAGCGATGTGCAGCCGCCTAACCAGCGGCCTATGCTGCGGGGAGGCCTGAAGCTCTCCTGCCGGCAGGCTATCTTTTGGCCTTTTGGGGCCGCCCGGGCTGCCGGGGCGCCATCCGTCCGTACAATCTTTTGGGGCAAAAGGGATATGCTATACGTATCCTTTGACTCTCCTGGGGAGGCTGCTGCCCTGTTGAACTTCGCTTTCCATCTCGGATCGTATATGCACGTCAAGTGGTTCGTTCCCCACGGCAAAGAAATGCCCGCGGGGATGGCTGAGGTAATTACACCTTCGTTTCTCTTTTGGCTGGGCGTGACCCTGGCGGGTCTGCTGCTATCGGCGGTCTTCAACGAACCGCTGGAGCGGGTGCCCTTCATCCGGCGCATTCATGCCGTTCTCGACCGCTGGAGGCCCTATGAGACGCTGATTCTGCGGATCGGTCTTGGGGCGGGCCTGCTGCTGCAGCTCGTCACCGGAACCTACCTGGCCCCCGAGTTGGCGGCGGACGGCATCTGGGTCACCGCGCTGCTCGTCGCCGCCTTCGCCGGCCTGCTGTACCGCCAAGGGCTGGCGGTGAGCGGCGCGGCGCTGGCCGTCCTCTACGTGCACGCGCTGGCCGATTACGGGCTGTTCCACGCGCTCGATTACATGTTCTACGTCGGCATTATATACTACCTCCTTGTGGCGGAGAACCACCGGTGGCGGCCCACGGCGACCCCGGTACTATACTTGTTCACAGGGCTGTCGCTCGCTTGGGTGGGTCTCGAGAAGATGACGCTCCCCCAGCTCGCTTACGGGATTATGGAAGAGTACGGTATTCCGACCTTCGGCTTCAGCCTCGAGGACTTCGTGCTCATCAGCGCATTCATCGAGCTGGGGCTGGCTTGGACCTTCATCGTTGGCATCCTGAACCGGTTCATCTCGATCCTCGTCACCCTCGTATTCATTACGACGACCACCGTGTTCGGCTTCCGCGAGATTGTGGGCCACACGATCGTCCATACGCTCTTGATCATGTTCCTGATCGAAGGGCAGGGGGTATTCAAATCGCCCTTCCAGTTCCACCGTTCGCCAGTGCTGCGCTGCCTGTTCGTTCTAGTGAATTTCGTCGTGCTGCTGTTCGGCTTGATGGCGGTATATATTGCGATGGGGACCGCCGCAGCTCATGCCCACTAGAAGAGAGCCGTACGGCCAAACGACTGTACGGCTGTTTGGCGTACGCCCCGTATGGGCGGCCATGCTGCTTGGGCCAGCGGCCAGCGCAAGAAAGGAGAGGTTCACAGCCAAAACCACAAAAATGGTGTAGCAATTCTCGCGGGTTCCGGTTAACATAGAGATATGTTGTTCACGTGAACATTAACCGAGGAATGGGTGGAAATCATATGAAAAAGTTTCTGGATGAGAACTTCCTACTGTCGAATGAAACCGCTGTCCGTCTGTATCACGATTATGCCAAAGAGATGCCGATCATCGATTACCACTGCCATCTCAGCCCGCAGGAGATCTACGAGAACAAGACGTTCAAGAACATTACGGACGCCTGGCTGTACGGCGATCATTATAAATGGAGAGCGATGCGCTCGAACGGCGCCGAAGAGAATCTGGTGACCGGCGGCGAAGGCACGACGGATTACGACCGCTTCCTGGCTTGGGCGAAGACCGTGCCGCATACGATCGGCAACCCGCTCTACCACTGGTCGCACCTGGAGCTGCAGCGCTTTTTCGGCGTCTCCGACCTCATTAATGAGAAGAGCGCTCCCGAGCTGTGGGAGAAGCTGAACAGCCAGCTCACCGGCGAAGGCTTCGGTGCCCGGGACCTCATCAAGAAATCGAACGTGCGCGTAATCTGTACAACAGACGATCCGACCGATTCGCTCGAATATCATGTGAAAATCAAGGAGCTTCCGGATTTCGATGTGCAGGTGCTGCCTTCGTTCCGTCCGGACAAGAGTCTGGAGATCAACCGCCCTACATTCCTGCCGTGGGTACAGAAGCTGGCGGAAGTCGCCGGCCAGCCGGTAAGGGACTATGATGGCCTTCTCTCGGCGCTGGAGTCCCGCGTCCGGTTCTTCCACTCCGTCGGAGGCAAGGTCTCCGACCATGCGCTGGATTACGTGGCGTATGCCGAGACGACGAAGGAAGAAGCCGCCGGCATCTTCGCGAAGGCGCTGAGCGGGGAAGGCGTATCGCTCGAAGAAGAGAAGAAATACAAGACCTATACCATGGTGTTCCTCGGCAAGCTGTATGCCGAGCTCGGCTGGGCCATGCAGCTGCACATCAACGCCCACCGCAACAACAATGCCCGCCTGATGGGCAAGCTCGGTCCGGACACCGGCTTCGACTCCATCAACGACAGCGACATTGCTCAGCCGCTTGTCCGGCTGCTCGACGCGCTGGATGCCGAGGATGCTCTGCCGAAGACGATTCTGTATTCGCTGAATCCGAAGGATAATTACGTGCTCGGCACGATCATCGGAAGCTTCCAGGGCGGCGGGGTTCCGGGCAAGATCCAGTTCGGCTCGGCCTGGTGGTTCAACGATACGAAGGACGGCATGCTCGACCAGATGAAGGCGCTGGCGAACCTCGGCCTGCTGAGCCGGTTCGTCGGCATGCTGACCGACTCGCGCAGCTTCCTCTCGTATACGCGCCACGAATACTTCCGCCGCATCATCTGCAACCTGATCGGCGAGTGGGTGGAGAACGGCGAAGCGCCGGACGACATGGAGCTGCTCGGCACGATGGTACAGAACATCTCGTACAACAACGCCAAAGCCTATTTCGGCTTCTAAGAACGTCCGCTGGCGGGATGGCGATCCGATTTTTGCTGGCAGGCCGCCGCCAAGTCCCTGGCATCGGCGGCAATCGTACAACAGTGAGCGTGCTTCTTCGGAAGCACGCTTTTTCGCATATGAAGCCGGCCGAATCCGCTAAGAAGCCCTAGGCTTCATGGCGCCAGTGGCCTGAGCCGGCGGGCGGCGGCGGGCACTCAGCCGAATCCGGCGGGCGGGCTTGGTCAGAGGAGGTTGTCTGCCGCTTGCTTGGAGCAAGGGCATACTGGCCGCAGGGTACGAGCTTCACATTCCACTGCCCACGGACCTGCCGGTTCCCGGCTGTACCTGTCTCCAGCGGGCTCGTTCATTGGTCCAATGAGAGGCTCGCCCCCATCCTCCCGTCTGCTGCAAACGACAATTTGGCGGGACAGCTTTCGAGGAAAACGCAACTTTTCCCGGAGCATCTGCGTATTGGTAGGTATGCTTTGGGAGGAGACAGGCGAAAGGAGCGGAGGGACTGTGGTCCGATTGGAGTATCGGTTGTATAAGGAAGGCAGCCGGACGTTCCCCGTGTTGTATCACTACGACCGGATCGGCCGGGACGAGGCGGCGCTGCGGTTTGCATGCGACTATTTCGTCAAAGACGGCCGGGTGTACGAGAAAACGTCGTGCGCGGTGGAAACCGGCTGCTATGTCGTCTACGTGAAGGAAGCCGAAGACGAGCGGACGATGCCGTGGGGCAGTCCGGGGGCCCGGGGGTTCGCGGGCGTGCGTATGGAGCTGCGGGAGTACCGGGAAGGGACGGCGGATTATCCGCTGGTGTACGATTATGTATTCCGGGATACGCTGGAGGCCATGCTGCACCTGCAGGCGAATTATCTGTATACCGACGGACGGGAATGGAGCCGGACTTCGGTGGAGATCGACGAAGACCGCATGACGTATGTGTATTACGCCGTACCGGTCTGAGAGAAGCGACCGCGGTACCGCAGCGGCAGCGGCCAAGAAGTGCCGCAGAAGGACAGGAGTGACAAGATCATGGAACAGCACAAGGGCAGCAGGACGCACCGGATGGTGAAGCTGTTCGTTGCTTCCACGTTAGTGCTCGGAGGAGCGGCAGGATGCTCCAACTCGCGGGACTGCGTGGACAACAACCGCGACGGTTACTGTGACGATGGAGGAAGCGGAGGCTCTTCGGGCACCTCCCATTATTATGGAAGCTCGGGGGGCTCCAAGGCTTCGAATTCCACCTCGGGCAGTTCCTCGGGGATTTCCAAAGGCGGCATCGGCAGCAGCGGGCATTCCAGCTCGTAAGCGCTGCGCAGGGATACAAGGCGTGAGCCGCCGAAGGGCTGTAAGGGGGGGAAACCGGTGGAGGAGCGCAAAGAGAGCTCGCACCCTATGCACCAAATGAACTATACAGAACGCCGGGAAGCGCTGTACGGCCCGCTGAAGCGCGAGGGCGTATTCACGTGGGATGTCATGTACGGACAAGAGTACGCGCTGGCGGATCTGTACCGCCTCACGCCGGAGCTGCTGGCGGAGATGCGTGCGGCTGCCGGGAAGCTCGGCCGGATCTATGCCAAGACCGTAAGTATCGTGCAGCAGGGAGAGCCCGAGCTCTGGCGCGAGCTTGGGTTGCCCGAAGCGGCGTTCGGCGCGATCCGGCTCCGCTTCGACGAAAGCATCGCGACGCTGATCGGGCGGTTCGATTTTGCGCATACGCCGGGCGGGCTGAAGATGCTGGAGTTCAACAGCGATACGCCGACCGGCATCGTCGAGGCGTTCCATGTCAACGGCCGGATCTGCGAAGCCTGCGGGGCACAGGACCCGAACGAGGGCTGCGCGGCCCAGCTGCCGGATGCATTCGGCCGGATGCTGGACTTGTACCGCGAAGCGGGGTATCCGCAGGAGAGTATCGTCTTCTCGGCGCTCGACTGGCACGAGGAGGATGCCGGGACGACGAAATATCTGCTTGCCCACTCCGGCCTGCAGGGAGCTCGGTTCGTGCCGCTCGGCGATCTGCGCGTGCAGGGGGATCGGCTGTGGGCGGAGAGCCCAGGCGGCGAGGCACCGGCGGAGCGTGTGCCGGTGGATGTGCTGTACCGGCTGCATGCGCTCGAGAAGCTGGCGGAAGACCGGGACACGGACGGGTATCCGACGGGGGAGCACGTGCTGCGGCTCATCGCCGAAGGGAAGCTGGCGGTGGTCAATCCGCCTTCGGGCTTTGCGGCGCAGACGAAGGCGCTGCAGGCGCTGATCTGGAATCTGTACGAAGCGGGGGAGTTCTATACGCAAGAGGAGCGGGAGACGATCTCCCGGTACATGCTTCCCACGTATCTGGAGCCCATCTTCGCAGGTGACGAATCCTATGTCGTCAAGCCTATTCTTGGCAGGGAAGGCAGCGGCGTAACCATCTACGAGAAGGGAGCCGCAGCCGAGGCCAGCGGAGAAGAGGAGTATGCGCACCAGCCGATGGTCTACCAGCAGTACGCGGAGCTTCCCCGGGTCGAGGTGGAGACCTTATCCGGCCCGTACCGGGGCAGCTTGCTCTGGGGCTGCTTTCTCATTGACGGGCAGGGCTCTGCCGTGGTGGCGCGTGTGGGAGGCCGGATTACCGGCAATTTATCTTATTATCTGCCCTGCGCTTTGGCGTAAGGGCCCGGGAGTCCGCCTCCGCCCAGCCGTACGCAGATTCCCGGATAGAGGCACATTACATAAGCAAGGGGTTGGAGAAGTGGACCAATTCGGAACCATTTTGAATTTTTTGATCTATTTGGCGGTGACGGTACCGCTGGTTGGAGTAGGGATTCTCTTTTTTAACTTGACGACGCCCTACAGCGAGTTCGGGCTGATCCGGGACGGGGGCGAACTCTCGGACCCGGCCAAAGTGGCTGCAGGCAAAGCGGCTGCGTACGACCTCGGAGGTAAGATCATCGGCCAGGTGCTCGTCTTGGCTTCGGCGGTGTATCATTCGGTAGGAGTCCTGGATCTGGTAATCTGGGGACTGCTCGGAATTGCGTTCCAAATCATCATATTCTATTTATTCGAGCTGCTGACGCCGTTCAAGGTATTGGCCGAAATTCCGAAGGGCAACGTCTCTGTCGGAATCTTCTCCTTCTGCTTGAGCGTGGCTTCGGGATTGCTTATGGCATCCCTCATCAGCTACTAAGGAGGAAGCATATATGCTGCAGATTAATCAAATTCACCATGCCGCCATCATCTGTTCGGATTACGAGGCATCAAAGCGGTTCTATACGGAGATTCTCGGTCTGCCGGTCATACTCGAGACGTACCGAGCCGAGCGCCGGTCCTACAAGCTCGATCTGCAGATAGGAAGCGCCCAGATCGAGCTCTTCTCCTTCCCGGATGCGCCGGAGCGGCTGAGCTACCCGGAAGCGAGGGGGCTGCGTCACTTGGCTTTTGAAGTGGACGACCTCGATGCGGCGGCCGGGGAGCTGGTACGGCACGGTGTGGAAGTAGAGCCGGTCCGCACGGATGAAACGACGGGCAAACGCTTTACGTTCTTCGCCGATCCGGACGGCCTGCCGCTGGAGCTGTACGAGAAATAAGAGTCCTTTGAGGAATAGAAAAAGCGGCAAAAAAAGGGCGATTGTATGCCCCAAATAGACCGTCTGCGGACATAAAAAGCAAACCGGCATCGAAGGATGCCGGTTTTGTTTGATATATAAGAATTTATATCTCGCCGGGGCTCGATCCCGTAATCTTATATATCTCATAAACGCGCAACGTCCTGAAAGGACGGCGAAGCCGTTTATCTTGGTCCAAAAGGGGTTAATAGGTACATAACACAATGGAAAAACGCTTACAAAACTAAACCTTTTCTAACAAATGCCTAAATCATTCCAAACAAGCCTTTGATATAGTAGCGTTAACAGCAAAGAGAACAGCACGGGATGAGACCAAAACTTGGAGGTGCCCCATATGGAAAGCAGATTCTCGGTAGGTATGGTATACGGTATGTTACTCAGCATTCCCCTCTGGTTATCCGCGATCGGCTGGTTCCGCCTCGTTCTGTCCGGCATCACCATGTTCCTGAAATTGAGGTTCGCCTGATGCGCCGACGACGAACGACACAACCGCATACCTAAAAGGCCTCCGGAAGCTATGGGGGCCTTTTTGGTGTTTAGAGAACCGTGCTCCCGAGGGTCAGGGCGGCCATCTTCTCAAGCCATCCGTACAAACGGGCATACACGAGCAGGGCGATGAGAATCCATACGAGAATCTGCTCGGCCCAGTTTGTGGGGCGGTAATGCACGAGCAGGCCGCTGTCCCGGTCCCATGAGGCTTGGCCGTGCTTATGCAGCTCATGATGGGCGTTCAGCATGGTGAACATGGAGATCAAGGGAAGCCCGAGCCCCAGGCCGCGCCACAGCAGCTTCACGCTTCGCCTTGCCGCTTGCGGCAGGGCCGCTTTGCCGCCATCCGTGCGCCGTACCTTCACCCCGAAGAGCAGCTTGCCGGGCGTCGTGCCCCAGAGGGCCAGAAGCAGGATCTCCACAGGAAGCCAGAGCAGACCGAACAGCACGGAGAGCAGGAGGGAAGAGGCCGGAGGAAGAAAGGCTACAGGAACGTAAGCGAGCAGGGCATCCAGCGCCATGACCCACAGGAGCATATCCAGGCTCCTGGCCCAATAGCGCATCCACGGTCTGACGGTGGGATTATGGGGCTGTTCGAACGATGCCCACGGCAGCTCGCTCCAGTAGTCGGCGGGACGCCACGGATCTTCTCCGTCCGCTTGGAGCAGGGTTGTTCTCCGGATCGTTCCTGCACGGACGAGGGCTTTAATCTCCTCGAGATGGAAGGGCCCTGCCGTGCCTTCTTTATTTTTGTAATGCCAGGTTGGGTGTTCGGTCATCTTGGGTGTGTCGGTCCTTTCGTTGGCAAGCTTGCCATGTGCTTCAACCAGTTTACTCCATGGCGGCGGGGGACGGTACCGTTAAATTCTAGCAGCCTGCCAAGCCGTTCCAAGATCCAAAGAAAGTCTACTTTTGTCCAAAAAGGATCCATTCCCAAGGGTTGTAAGCGTTTATAAAATGAAGACAGCGTCAGGAAAGGGGGAAGTATTTTCTTTGGTATAGCCTAGCAAGCTTTCGCAGCGCCCAAAAGAGGTGTCCATCCCATGGATAGAAAAGAGGAGGAGATACGTATGAAGCGAAGAAGAGGCAGCCTTCTGTTGTTGTGGGGGCTCCTGTGTGCACTGCTGGCCGCTGGTGCCGCTATTCCATCAAGCGCGCTAGCGGCTGATCCGCCGGCGGGGTATGTGCTGTCTTACTTTGGCGGTGTTCCCTATGACGACAGTCTGCACTTGGCCTATAGTACGGATGGCCTGAACTGGACTCCACTGAACGGGAACCAGCCGGTATTCCGTCCCGGGATCGGCACGAAGCATATGCGCGATCCGTATGTGGGACGCAAGCAGGACGGCACCTTCATCCTGCTCGGCACCGACAATTGGAACAGCGAGTATCTCATGGCTTATGATTCCGCCGATCTCATCCACTGGACGAACGGGCGGCTGATCCGCATGAATACGACAGCCATGCATACTTGGGCGCCAGAGATGTATTACGATGCGTCCAAAAGGCAGTACGGCATCGTATGGTCCGGCAATACCGATCGTAACCGTACCTACGTTAACTACACGTCAGACTTCCGGACTGTAACGGCACCGAGCATCTACTTCGATCCGGGGTATGACGTCATCGACAGCCATATTCATCCGTGGAATGGAACCAACTATCTGTTCTTCAAGGATGAACGCGCGGCGGGCACGACAGCCAAGAGCATTCTCGCTGCCCGGTCGGCGGCGCTGTCTCCGGGCTCCTTCTCGGTCTACACAGGGGCTTCGATCACGGAGAACGGAACGGAGGGGCCGTTCGTGATTAAGGCGCGCAGCGGGAACCGCTGGTACCTGTATGCCGATTATTACTCCCGGGGCGGCATCTTCGGCGCCTGGACTACGACCGACCTGGGCAGCGGCAGTTGGACGAAGCTGGCCTCCGGCACATTCAGCCTGCCGGCAGGCGTAAGGCATGCCGCTGCGGTTGAAGTCAGCCAGAGCGAGCTGGACCGGCTGAAAGCGGCCAAGTGGGGTCCATACCGGCTGCAGTCCCATAATTATCCTGACCGGTATGTCCGGCACAGCGGCGAATCCCTGCGGATCGACTCGAATGTATCTCCCCTGGAGGATGCGCAGTATCGTATCGTTCCCGGATTGGCGGATCCGGAGGGAGTTTCGTTTGAATCTGTCAATCAGCCGGGATCGTACCTGCGCCATTACAACTACGAGATGAAGCTGGCACAAGCGGACGGAAGCGCGGCTTTCAAGGGAGATGCGACCTTCACGATGACCGCCGGACTGGCCGACGGCTCCAAGGTGTCGCTGCGCTCCTACAATTACCCTGAACGGTATATCCGGCACTACAACTATGCCTTGGTCCTGCAGCCGGCAGCGACGGATACCGATAAAGCCGACGCGACGTTCTCGCTCGTCTATCCTTAACGGCCGGCGGCCGGGGAAGCGCCGAGCTGCATTGAAGCGTACATGGCCCGCTCTGCAGCGCCTCCCCCTGGCTCTGCAGCCATCACAAACAGGCAGCCCCGCCCCGTACTCTCCGAGAGAGCGCGGGGCGGGGCTGCCTGTCGACTGCAACCATTGCTGTCTGCTAGGTGTGCGCAGCCGTCTGCGGCGCCGCCGCTTCCTGTACGAAGCGGCCGGTAAACTGGCGGACCCGCCAGGCATACTCTTCCGGCGCGGCGGTGTAAGCCATGCCGTGCCCTGCGCCGGGAACGAGGAACAGCTCCTTGTACCCGCGGCAGGCCTCCATCAGCCGGTGCACCATTGATGTAGGGACGAAGGTGTCCGCCCCGCCATGGATGAAGAGTACAGGCTTATCGGTCCGGCGAACCGCCTCGAGCGCGGAGGCTTCTCCGAAGGAGTAGCCCGAACGCAGCTTACATACGAGAGAGGTCATGCCGATGAACGGAAACGGCGGCAGCTTGTACATCCGCCGCAGCTGGTAGGAGAGCACGTCCTTCACCGAGGTGTAGGCGCAGTCGGAGACAATGGCTTTGACCTGCGGCGGCAGCTTCTCGCCGCCGGTCATCAGGACGGTAGCGCCCCCCATGGAGACGCCGTGGAGTACAATCTGCGCTTCGGTGCCGAAGCGGCGTACGAGCTCTCCGATCCACAGCAGCACATCCCGGCGGTCCGGCCACCCGAAGCCGATATAGGCGCCCTCGCTGTCCCCGTGACCGCGCGCGTCCGGCAGCAGCACATGGTAGCCGAGCTCCTCATGGTAGAGCTTCGCCAGCGCATTCATGTGGAGCTTGCCGCTGCCGCTGTAGCCGTGGGCCAGAAGCACCATCCGGTGTGTGGGCCGCTTCGCGGGCAGGAAGTACCCGCGCAGACGGAGCCCCTCCCCCGAGACGAGGTCCCAGGCCTCGATCGGCTGCGCGTCCAGCCAGACGGGATCACTGGCCGGAGCGTCCCGCAGATCCGGATTATCCGCCAGGAACGTTTTGGGCCGCCGGACAATGGCCATAGTGTAGAAATAATGGCTGGCTGCGGCGAGTCCGAGCACCAGCAGCAGCATGAGGATGAATACGACGGTCATAGGTCTGGTTCTCCTGTAGAGCGTAATGAGGGTTAGGTTGGTTAGCGAATGTCTTTTACTAGTGAATGTCTTTTTTCTTGAAGCGTCCTCCCTTGACGTCGTGGATGTTGCCGATCGCAAGGAACGCGGCAGGATCCAGTTCATCTACGATCGATTTCAGCTTCGCTTCCTCCAGACGGGTGATGACGCTGAAGATGACTTTCTTCTCATCGCCGGTGAAGGCTCCTTCGCCGCTCAGATAAGTTACACCTCGTCCAAGCCGGTAGGCTACCGCATCTCCGATCTCCTTATACTGGTCGCTGATGATCCAGACGGATTTGGATTGGTCGAGTCCCTCGATGGTCACATCGATGATTTTGAAGGCGATGAAGTACGCGATCAGCGAGTACATGGCATGGTCCCAGCCGAACACGAACCCGGCGCTGCCCAGGATGAACACGTTGAAGAACATGACCGTTTCGCCTACGGAGAACGGGGTTTTCTTATTGAGCAGAATCGCTACGATCTCCGTGCCGTCCAAGGAACCGCCCGAGCGGATGACGAGCCCTACGCCGACCCCGAGGATGATGCCCCCGAATACGGCCGCGAGCAGGGGATCGATGGTTAACGGCTGAACGGGATGCAGAAGTGTCGTGCCGATCGACATCAGAATAACGGAATACAAGGTCGATATCGCGAAGGTTTTGCCGATCTGCTTGTAGCCTATAATCAGGAAGGGCAGATTGAGCAGCACGAGGAACAGCCCGAGCGGCATATGCAGCAGGTGGGACAGAATGATCGATATCCCGACAATGCCGCCGTCAATAATGTTGTTCGGTACGAGGAAAATCTCGAGCCCGACAGATACGAAGATCGAACCCATGGTCATAAAGACGGTGCGGCGGAAAAATTTGCTCTTGGTGAGCTTCCGGTGCTGCTTTTGCGAAGATAATGCGGCATTCGACGGTGGATTCTGATTCATGGATACGGCCCCCTCATTGATTGGTCTATTCAGTTTGCCCACATAGGGCGGAGGCGCTAAGCCACATAAACCGAAGTGAACTTGAGAGGGGAGAGCAGCCGGGCCTTCAGCCGCTTACGCACATCGGAGCGGCGGAGCAGAAGAGGCCAGAGCAGTTCAGCGCCGTCTGCACCGTGTACCATCCGTTCCTTGAATGGCTGAGGGGCTCCCTTAAGGACAGGGCTCCACTTCAGCGTACAGGGTTTCACAGGGAGAAACTCGGGAACGGGCGAGGCATAGGTCTGCAGATGATCCTTGAAGGGAGCGGCGTGCAGCGGCGTGGGAGTGAATGAAGAATAGACGAACAGGATGAGCAGAGCAAGCAGAGCCAATCCGCTTTGGGTCAGGCTGCGGGTCAAATCCGTTCCTCCTTCCGGGCATGGGCGCTGCAGTTTTTGTTACTATTGTACCATCCGTCCGTTTTGGGAGTCAAAATTCGGGGATTTTTGATAGGGTTAGTGGAGTCATACGGATCCGGGTTCCATATATGCAGTTCTAGGATCCGAACTCCTCCTTCTATTGGAATACCGAGACAGTTATTTTCTATCTTCTATATCCTGTTTAATTGAGTCTCGAATATATTTTTTATGGATATGCAATCTTCTTTTCTTTCTTATCTTATTATATGTGAATACAAATAGGATTAGCGCTGCTATCAATAGAAGTTCTCTCCAATATTTAATTAAAAAAAATAGAACTAAGCCGACTTGCCACATTGGCGTTCACCTCTCTACCTAACCTTAACAAAAAAATCGGGCCCCGTCTCGCAACGAGGCCCTGTCATGGGGAAAGGGAAAACCCTCTTCGGAAACAAACTGTACCAGTAGGATGCACTATGAATGAATGGCTTAACCAGGCCCAAAAGATCGGCTGCCTTTCAGTTATCAGGGAAGCAACTTGGTTTTACGCAACAACTACCCAAGCTTCACCGTCTATACTATGTAGAATAAACTTGTGAGCCTCGCTAATTAATTGAAGCCAAAACCAGAAAATTCAGCAACTTGGATGACTTTCAACACTCTCCGTTTACGGAATGGGCCAGCTAGTCTAAGGCTATTTAGAGAAAAGGAATTATTATTGCTCCATTTGAAGTAACGAGAACATATGTTGAACACGCCAAAAGAGGAAGACGCCGCGTTGTTGCTCCTAATTCGTAGGCTATGCTTCCAAATATAGAAAGGTGGAATAGCGGTGGGATACTACGAAGTATACGAAAAAAAAATGGTCATGACAGGTTAACTGCTGTGGGTGCAGGTGTCTTCATTTATAAGGATAGAAAAGTTCTTTTGCAGAAACGAAAAAATACCCAACGGCGATAGTATATTTAATAGGAATCATTTATGTGTGTGATGATTTTTCAGGAAAATTATTATCAGAAACCAACGAAACATTAGAACTTAAGTGGTTTGATATTGATAATTTGCCGCGGGAAATAAGCCCACTGAACATAAAACCGATGGAAGCATTTGTTGAATTCATCAAACGCACATAGCATATATTTGTTAAGCTAAGACGTTAGGTGCCGCATAACCACGATGAGGCAGCCGGCACACAATCGACAGCTTCCTTACGTTAAGGGGAGAATAGCGTAATGATCAGGGAGCAGATCGCCGCGGCAAGCTCAGAGTAGGAGATAGTAGGGATTGATACAGGAGTTGCGTTGAATGCATATAAACCCTGGTGCGGGACTTATTTGTTGGAGGGAAATATGGGCGGACAATACCATGATTTTTTTCTTATTCCTAACACGACAGATTTGGAAGATTATCAAAATTTCAAAAATAATAGCATTGAAAGTGCCGTTATTCATGATGATTTGATTAATTACATTAATGACTCGTTAGTATGGATTCCAAGTAAAAATCCATGCGAGGGAGGAATTCCAAATGTTCGAGGGCTTAACAATTTCGGTCTTACACTATTTGACAAGCAATCTTCAGAGGTTTTGATTCTTATTTTCAGGTCTTGGAGAGATCTATTTAAGAATGCACCTGATATATTGGAGCTCACTGTTTATGGCGAGGATAAGCTAAGTGATTCGAAAGAAAAATTAGTGTTAGTCTTCAATCGGGATGAAGTAATTAAACAGTTTGATATGGTTATTTTAATGTCTGAACGTTTATCAGAAGGTGATTTTTATTTACTCCATTGTGGGATATAAAGATCTTTCAAACTTTATTGAACGTTAGTGATAAGCAGGGAGCAGACCGCCGCGGCAGCTGTTCCTTGTTCGCGCTTATGTTAACACGTGGAAAGGTAACGCTTTTATTACTGCAATCGACCATCTAATTTGCTGCGGTAAGATATTTAGGAAATTATGCCGATTTTTTTGGTCGCCAAATGGTCGCCTAATTAGAAAAAATTAACTGTACCAGTGATTTTTCGAAAAAACTGTACTATAAAAAAGCCTTATATATCAAGGGTTTTCGGGAACTGTACTAAAAAATCGGGCCCCGTCTCGCGACGAGGCCCTTTCATGGGAGAAGTGAGGCAGGTCTTCTGGCCTGTTAGGAGGTAATACGAGAAAAGCTGATTATTACGCGGTTTAAATAGGAAATGTTCTGAAACAATAGGAAGTGAAAAAAGCAAAAATTAATGGTTTGGGAGACAAATAGGGGACAATGGGGGACAAATGGGGGACAATGTTCCTCACTATTTATGTTTCACAAAGATTGCTGGCGCATGGTATTTCACTTGGAATGTAAAGAAAAATTTAACAACGTACGGGACGATTATATGTATAGATTCTTTTTGTTGTGATAGAATAAATCAGAATAAAATGGTAAGTATCAGTAGAGTTCTTCAGAAATCATTCCAGCGGGGCTTTTCGTGAAGGGAGGCCGTTCATTGATAGTGTCAAATATTCCGGATTTTATTGATGGGTACCATTTACCTGATGGCGAACATGAGTGTACAATGGAGGAAGTGGAACAAAGGTTCTTATTTACCGAGAAAAGAATACATCTATGGAAACTATTCAAAAGAATGTTGGATAGGTTGAATGATCTTGGAATCATGCCAGAGGTCATATTAATTGATGGAAGCTTTGTAACTGGTCGAGCAGAGCCTGGGGATGTGGATTTCGGAGCTTTGATTCCACCAGGTAAGGTAGTAAGTTCTCTTGCTTCTATTACTGATGATCATGATCAAGAAGCAATCCATATGTTTGTTCATCCCGATAATCAGCTTGCACTAAGGAACCTGTTTGGAGCGCACATGCTTGTTGTTCCAGATGAAGATTTATTAAATGCGATATCATTCTTATTTAGAACCGGCGGAGAACAATTTGGAGGGTTAAGGGACCCTGACCCAGAGAGAGATCCAGCTTGGGTGAAAAAACCACAGGCAAAAGGAATACTTAGGATCAACTTGTGAATAATTGTTAATGGGGGTGATGTAATTTATGGATAATCTTATAAGCGGAAATATTATTTATGAGACAATCGCCCAATTGAAAAAGGCTAGGAAGAGTTTAGAGAATCTAAGATCCAAATTTCAAGATCAACCTAATGTGTTAGGATTTTATGAACCTTCAGCTGTTTTCGTTGTTGATCGATTGGAGAATCAACTCTCTAACCTACTATCACAAGAGACAGGTGTTAATTTTAAACCAAGTTCTGAGACAGATAATAGTGCAGACCTTTGGATTAGGATAGAGGGTGAAGATTTCGAAGGAGGGAAGGGCCCAATTGGCCAAGTGGGCAACTTTCTTACAAAATTAAATAACGCCAATAGGAATGTAATAAGTTTGATTGAACATAAGAAAGGAATAAAGAAAAAAAACTCTGATATCCCTTCGTTTAATTTAGTTGCAACGGCTGCAGGAAGTTTAAAGCTGGGATTGAAAAAGCCAGATATTAATATTGAGATTGAAGAACAGAGTAACCAAATGGAACTCTTTTCACCAGAAGAGCAAGATCCTTGGGATAAATTTAAAAACGCAATAGAAGATTCTAGGGCTGCAACTCAAAGCATGAAGGTATTGGTTAAAGCGATTGCTTCTGTCCATAATGAGAATGCTCTAACGGAACTAATGGCAGATTTTGAAGACAAAGAAGTAATAAAAATAATACATTACGCAAAAGAACTTGCTCCATCTAATAGATCGTCAATAGATTTTGTTAGTATAGAGGGTAACGATATAGGGGTTTCTGAAAAAATAATTAGAACCGATAAAACTACTAGAAAAATCTTAACAGAGCACGCAAAAAAGCTATTGCCTTCAACAGAGTATATTGAAGGGACCGCAGTTATTGGAGTGGCTGACGTCCATAATAAAATGTTGATTGCAAGACCACTAAAGTATAATAATATAGTGCATGATGAGATTAGATGTCTATTTTTAAAGCCTGTAACTCCTGAAGAAATAAAAGAATTTCTTAACGAGATGGTCACAATAAGTGGTTATATCATTTATGATAAGAGCGGGAGACTTTTAAGGTTGGAAATTGACGAAATAGAAATAAAAGTAAAAGATGAATAACCCTTTCGATAAGAGGGAATTCATCTTTTTTTTGTTTATCTTGTTTTTGGTTTTCTCTTGTAAAATAACGAGTCAAATTTAGTCGCCGCGGCACGGTCAGCTGACTCGATCACGTGCCCGTAAACATTCATTGTCGTCCCTATTTTTGAATGTCCCAGGCGTTGAGAAATAATTTTAGCATGAACCCCTTGGTTAATGAGGAGGGTTGCAGAAGTATGCCTAAGATCATGGAATCGAATGAATTTCAACTGCGGATTTCTCTTGTGAAAATCCCTCCACCAGTCACCTGGTGTCTTCTGATTCAACGGTCGTCCAGACCAACCAGCGAATACGAAAGAGCGGTCGGGGTCACCCTCCCATTTATCGTAAACCTTGAGGCGCTCCTTTTTTCGGAATAACTGATATTCTCTTAACTCCTCTACTACAGATTCAGGAAGAGAGACGTTTCTGATCGAACTTCTGGTTTTCGGCGACTTGATAACCGGCTGACCGTTCTTCATCAGAGGGATGCTCTGCCGCACCTCCAACGTTCCTTTTTCTAGATTGATGTGTTTCCACTCAAGCCCAATGATTTCAGCTCGGCGAAGGCCGGTAGTTAGCGCAAGAGAGATCATAGTCCTAAGGTGAATTTTTTCATTTTGTAATGCCTCGAAAAGCTCGACAACTTCTTCTTCGCTGTATACTTCCATTTCCTTCGATGTTTCCTTCGGCTTTGTGACCCCGATCATGGGATTCTCTTTGATAACCTTCCACTCCACTGCCTTTGAAAATATGCTTTGTAGGACGCGATAAATGTAAGCTAGAGAAGATGGTCCTAGCCCTTCAAGTTTCCCGTCTGCACGCGATCCTGGCTTACTGAGACCATATAGAAAGTCTTGGATCTCGATTGTTCTTATCTGATCGATTCGTTTATTGTCAAACTGGGGGAGAATTCTCTTGTTAACGTGGAACAGATAATTCTTTATGGATGTTTCTTCTAAATTCTGTTCTACGAATTTCTCTCTCCAGTGCTGAACGAACTGTCCGAATGACATCTTACCTGGATCTATGTACTCACCGGATTCGACCTCCACTACAAATCTAGCTAACTCCTTCTCGGCCTCCCTGGGCCCCTTGGCCTTAATAGTCTTTGTCTTTTGAATTCTTTTTCCCTTGGCATCGTATCCTAATTCCACAATTAGTAAGAAAGAGTTCTTTCCACGTTTTCGGATTCTTGCCATAAACCTGAATCACTCCCAAGACTTCTTATCGAAAATATTAATCTGCTTACCATCACTGGACGACTTAAGACCTTCTGAAACGTCAAAATATTCATTAAAGAGATCAATCCAGTTTTTGATTACATTTTCTTTAACAAGCAGAGTCACACTCCCGCATGATTCACAGTATCTTGCATCCGATGGAACTTTAAGTCCGGAACAAGGAGAAGTCTCAGAAGTACAGGTATTATACAAGGAACATCCACACATTTTACAATAGGTGGCATACTCCGAAAATTCTGTGTTATGGCATTGAATACATTCAAGAAAACGATCATCATCGTCTGTTGGATATATGTTGTATGGATTCGACATGTCTACCCCCACGGCTGCTTCTTTGTGATACTCATTCACGTAATCTAAAAAAGAACTTATAGGACGATCAAACTGAAGGGAAAGGTCAAGATCGATCTCTTCAGATACGAAGGTAACTTCCTCATAACCATCCATAAAATTGTCAGTGAATTTTGGGAAAGGGACAACATTTTCCTGCAATTCAGCAAACATCTTAGTCAATACTGCTTCATCAAGTTTCTCTAGCCGTTTGCTGGCCGCTGAGTAATTAACATCACATTTATCAGCCAGATTTTTCGGGTTCAAGTCGGCGGGATTTTTAAATACGTAATCAGGCATCAAAAGCCGTGAAGCGAACCAGTTGGCTTCGACCTCCATGTGTTTTTTCGTTATTTCATCAAGAGCGTTCGGGGCCTCCTGGGTATTAAGGACAAAATCACCATGCAGTATGATGTGACCGATCTCATGGGCCAGCGTCCAGGTCTGTCTTCTCTCGATGATTGTGTTACTATACTTCTTCTTATTCATGTCAGTAGCAATAAAGATACCAAATTTGGATCCGAGTTTCATCATATACCCATCAGGGCCCTTTAGTTCGTCATAAAGAACTTTCCAGCCGCGGCCCTCAACGATCTTGTTTAGATCGATGGGGGGATTTGGGTTACCGAACTCAGCCAAGATAGCCGCGGCGATTTTATTTATCTCTGCGAATCTCGGTTTGGCAATTGTGACTGAACTAGTTGACGGTTGAATCGTACTCAGCCTCTTCCGTGTGAGTTTTATCTGTAGGGTTAGTATATATATTTTATTATTATCAATTTAGTAGAGATAGTAGATAGTATGTATATTTTTATTTTATCAATTTAATTAGTATCGTCTTCTTCAAATGCCTTTTTCATTTTTTTAACCATCTTTAGAAACTGCTCATACGCTTCAGGGGATAGATCATTCTTGGCTCGCATAATAAACTCAACGCCTGGATCAACTTCAATATCAACTTTTGGGGCACCTGGAGATTGTGCATCCATGCTATTTTGGATTATTTCTCGGATAGCGGAAAAGTGATTGCTCATATATCCCATTTTTTCCGCTAATTCTTCATATGTTACGTTTTTAAGATGTGGAGCAATTTGCATTAGAGTTTCAGGCGATGCTTTGTGAGCTCCAGCCTCAATTCTATTTATCGTGGCATTACTAAGCCCCACTTTATCTGCAAGTTCACGTTGGCTTCGATACCCACTTTTCAATCTCAATTGGGCGAAATATGCGCCAAATTCCTGTAGATTCATAACTTATTTCCTCACCTCTTCAACTAGTGCGATGTATTATATCTTAGCAGAAATGTGCCAAACATGAAACAACTTAGAGCAATAATGATAAGAACAAACAATTCGTTTCAATGTGGTAAAAATTATGTTGCACATATGTATCATCGGTGGTATATTCTTCTTGGGTCAAGTGTTACAAGCGTGAAAAGGAAAGGAGACAAGGGTGTATGCGAGTGGTTTTGAAAAAAAACATTATTTGCGAACTTCAGAGTGAATCAGGTATGACAGACCAGAATTTCGCCGTTCATATTGGCATATCGAGAAGTCAGTTATGGAGAGCAAAGTTGCCTTCTACTGATAAGCGGTTTTCATTGGGTCATGATTTTATTGCAAAAGTTTTGCACACATTTCATGACAAGAAATTCGAGCAGTTGTTTTCTATCGAACATGAGAGGATAACAACCAAAGGAAGGTGATCTAGTTGGATAATGAAAAAGAGGCTAAGCAAGAAATTACGGATTCTTTTGAAGAAATATCAGCAACTACAGAGGGCTCATCAAATCCGGCATCCTCTGCACGAACGATTGAATTGATTCAAACAGCTTCTGGATTTATCTCTCATGTAATCGAAAAAAAGCAAGGCACACCGAACGAGCTACGATTAGTGGCTTCAATTCTAAAAGCGGCTGCAGACAACTGGAACCACAGTGGCAGCTTATAACACTCCATATTCTTCCTAAAGGAGCAAATCAATTATGAGTGAAAAAAGATTAACCGTTTTTGAGTTAGCCGATCGCTGGGGTGTTCACCACGACACCGTTTACACGATGGTTCGAAAGAAGGAACTCCCACATTTCCGTGTTGGGAATCGGATCTTGTTTCGTGAGGCTTCGATTCAAAAATGGGAGCTCGAGCAGGAACTGCGGAGCACGAACGCTTCATAAAAAATGGGCCCACTACCGTGGGGATCGGCATTAGGCGGCAAGGGAAATCGGTCAAGTACCGGTTATGTACAACTCAATAGTACACATAAAGTCTGTCACATATCGAGCTCCTTTTAGTGACTTTGTTGCCACAATTTACACACCATCTGTGAAAGGAATGATTACCATGAGCATCGGACAAGCAATTCACGATTATCGCAAGTCCAATCGATTGACACAGGACGAGCTGGCCAAACAGCTTCCCATGGATCGCACAACACTGGCAAAGGTAGAATCCGGAAGCCGTGAGCTTCCTCCAGCATTAGAGCCGGTACTTGCACGAATGTGCTGGAAGTTTGCTCTTAAAATAGCCGATGAGCGGACAGGCGGTTTCATTTCCAACATTCTGGATGACCTCCCGAACCTCGACCTCCACCCAGCTGCCCTAAAAGATGTGCTGCTGAAGGAAATCAACGAACTAGAACAAGCATTAGGGGGGTTGGCCATGGCAAAACACATCGACCCGACAAAGCGCAAGGAAAGCGCTGAACGGGTCTGGCAAGAAATGCGAGACGTCATGGAGAAAGCTGTGGTTCTGCAGGGAGTGCTCGAAGAAGAGTTCGGGATCGACCGTAAGAGCATGATCGCAAAACACGAGGCGGAGGTGAAGCGCGGTGAACGATAAATTTTTGGCAATGCTTCGCGAGATTGGCTTGGAAGGTGGCGCGGTTTACGCGACGGGTATTCTGAAGGGGCGCCAGGTACGGCAACTGGTAGCGGACTGCAGAGCTCAGGAGACGATCGGACTGATGACGGACCGGATCCTCGCGGAATGCTCCGTGAAAAACGAAAAAGCCGCCTGGGGGGGCGACTTGATCAGTTTAACTTATGAATTTCCATCTGAATTCAGTATACCTCTCGGCACTGATATTGGCAAGGAGCATCACGTCAACCTCTGATGTTTGAGCATATCTGATTAGGGCCTGCTGATGCAGACCCTCAGAGATGCGCTTAAGCATCAGAAAGGAGTTGGTGTGTTTGGTTATCTCAAATAGTCCTCTGACCTGACATCCGTAGCACAGAGCTTAGGCGGCATAGGGAGTGATGCACATGCCAGAACAACCGATGCCCGTTTCACGCGGGCTGTTCGACCACAAGGAGCGCCTTGGGCCTGCGGTATGGGAATTCCTCTGGTGCATCGACGCTGTCACCACCGAGAGTGTCGATGAGCAGGGCATACGCTGGGGGTTCGTACATAACGGGGCCCCGGTCAAGCACGAACGCATTGCAAGTGAGCTTCACAGCAGCAGCCGGACCGTCCAGCGTAACATGGACCGGCTCAAGCATGAGAACTACATCCAAACTGTTCGAACGGGCCGTGGCGAAATCATCAAGGTTCGGAACAACAAGAAAGATGTGCCTATGCGAGTCGCCAAAAATGGCGCATCAGATACGCCAAATGTGGAATATCTACCACCGTCTGATACGACAAATATGGCATATCAGGGGGGCGGCGAAATGCCAAAAATGGCATATCATACCGATTCCGATATGCCAAAAGTGGCACATCAGAACCCCTCAGATACGACAGATATGGCATATCAGGGGGCGCGATACGACACATGTGGCATATCTAAAAGACTTACTATTACTACTACTATCACTGAAGAAGATATATTCAAGGGCCAGATTGAAATCCTTGACGCGTACTGCAAGCTGCACGATAAGCTGGACATCCACGTCAGGTCATCTGAGCGCGAAGCCATGGGTAAGATGATCGCCGGGGGGATGCCGATCCCCTTTATCATCCGAACTATGGGACTCCTTTACGAGGATAAGCGCCAAAGAGCAATTAAGAAAAAAAACCAGTTTAAGCCCCCGTCCTCGTTCACCTACTACGTCGGCGGGATCAACGACGCTTGGGAAAACGTGAGTTCGGTGTCACCCGAGCCTGCCGCAGTGCTGGAGGAGCCGATCAAGGCGCCGCCAAAGGAACCACAGCTGCGGAAGGGCAAATCAAAGCTGGAAGAGGCCATGGAGTTTCTTGACCAATTCAAAGATTAGGAGGATCGGGACGCATGACACTAGGCGAGATTGCGAAACTGTTCAAGCGGATCCGCAGACATTATCCGCAATTCGAAGTCATGGACGAGGGGATCTTGCTCGAATGGCAGAGGCTTCTGGCCGAAGCATCATCGGAAGAGGTCCATTCCAACCTGGACGTTCATATCCAAAACAGTGAATGGCCGCCCAAGATCGCTCACCTGCTTGGGAAAACCAGCGAGACGAGCATTTACTACGACACCCTTCGGGAAGGAACCCTCAAGAGGTTCGATGAGATCGACGAATGGCAGAAAAAGGCCGCACCGCCGCCGGCGGAGCTGAAGGAAAGGATGAGACAACTTGCAGCATCCAGAACACATTGAGATGCCTCACAGCAGTGAAGCCGAAATTGCCGTTTTGGGCGCCGTACTTCTCGAAAACGACGCTTTAATCACTGCTCAGGAAACCCTGATAGCTGATGACTTTTTCTTCCCGGGACATCGGATGATCTTCCAGGCGATGGTTGAACTGGCGGACGAAAACAAGCCGATCGACCCTGTCACTCTCGGGCACGTTCTTCAGCAAAAGGGGCAGTACGAGCGCGCCGGCGGGGCCTCCTATATGTCAAGGGTGGTTGGATCCACACCAACGGCCGCAAATATCGGCCATTACGCCAATGATGTCCGTGAGTACGCCATGCAGCGCCAGGCGATCAAGGCCATGCTCAAGCAGATGCAGGCGAAGAGCTCGGCGGCCGCAATGGCCGCAGGTATGGAAGAGGCCGCAGCTGCTATTTCAAACCGAGCTTCCCAAGGCAAAGAGTTTCAGAACATCAAAGAAGTGGTTTACGAAGCCTTCGATCAAATTGAAGCTCGGTTCAACATGAAAGCCTCTGGCGGCATCACCGGTATTCCTTCTGGCCTAGCCGATCTGGACAAGCTTACGTCAGGATTCCAACGGTCGGATCTCATCATCATGGCGGCGCGGCCGTCGATGGGAAAAACGGCACTGGCACTCAACATCGGGCAAAACATTGCCATTCGTTCCAAGGAGCCGGTTGTGGTCTTCTCGCTCGAGATGGGAGCGGTACAGCTCACACAACGCATGATCGCATCAGAAGGTAACGTCGACGCCGGGAAGCTCCGGACAGGCTTCCTCGAGGAAGAGGACTGGCAGAAAATTTCGATGAGCATCGGCGGACTGTCTGAATCTCAACTGTTTATCGACGACACGCCATCGGTCAACGTCCACGAGATCCGAGCCAAGTGCCGGCGGCTGAAAAAACAGGTGGGGAATCTGGGGGTCATCATCATCGATTACCTGCAGCTCATCTCTGGAGCCGGGCGGAAGGAGAACCGGCAACAAGAGGTCTCGGAGATTTCTAGGAACCTGAAGCAGTTGGCCCGGGAACTTGATGTACCGGTGGTTGCTCTCTCCCAACTCAGCCGTAGCGTAGAGCAGCGCCAGGATAAACGGCCGATGATGTCGGACCTCCGGGAGTCAGGGGCAATCGAGCAGGATGCGGACATCGTCGCTTTCCTCTACCGGGATGACTACTACGACAAGGAATCCGAGAAGAAAGACATCGTCGAGGTGATCATCGCAAAACACCGGAACGGCCCACTGGGTACGGTGGAGCTAGCATTCCTCAAAAACTTCAACAAATTCGTTGGTCTGGATCGAACACACCATGAGGCACCAGCAACGAAGAGCCAGAAAGGTGACTCTGAGAAACGCCGCTGGGCATAAGGGAGCGCGTGACATGAGAAGACATATGACGCCTGTAGAGCGTGAAATGGTCGGTCAGAGCGTAACAGCAAGCACCTACTGGGTATGGACAGAGAAAGCCGAACGGATCTACCCGGATCGAAAGGCAGGAACACCGGTATTCGAACATCACAGAAAACTGGCGCCGCAGTTGTGGGTGCATCGGGGATATGTGCGCGAGTCCGACAGCGCTTATCAGCTGCAGCTTGGGCTCGAAGCATAAAAAAATCCCCCGGCCTATGGGGATAGGTCACCGGGGGAGCAAATTGAGAAAACCTCATTGCCAAAATTATATCAATAATTTGGGGTGAGGGGAATGGGTCAAGTAACTTTTCAGATTCCAGGCACGAAAATCGATCAGGAGGCAACCCGCAAGAGGGTTGAAGAAAGACTCGAGACAGCCCGGATATTCAGAGATATCGGTTTTGTACAGAGAGAGACGAAAATGACGCCCAGCTATGCACCTCGTTTCCACGGTAACACTAACGCCATCAGCAAGCCTGTAGAGGACGTTGCGGTCTGGAACGTAGATACAGAGGATTTGGACCAGAAACGCGCTCAGGAGGTCGAAATAGCGCTGAGACGCCTATATAAAACGGAGTCGGACATCATCCGAACTCGATACTTGGACCCAGACGCACAGGGCTGTGACTTCCTTGCGGCCATAGAACTGAGCATGACGGATCGCACATACCGCCGGCACAAGGCGGAGGCGCTGCGGAAGCTAGCACGGATCCTTCGGCTCACCGTTTATCTGGAACCAGTCTCAGAAGCAGTTTGAAAGGAGCAGCACGATCCGCATGATGAGAAAAATAATCATCGAGGTTGAGGAGGAAATCCTCAGTCTCAAAGATCACGAACAGATCGTCATCCATATCGGGGATCGCAAGTTCGTTGTCCAGCCGGCGACGGAGGACGACCTCGATAAGATTAATAAAGGCATCATCTGCATGGATTAAGAGAGGAACGTGCGAACACATGAAGATTACCATAGACAAATCGGTATTGCTGGAGCCGCTGAAGCAGCTGGCCATAGGCGCTTCAGCGAAGAACGTTTCCCCTATCCTGAGCTGCATTCTGCTTATGGTCAAAGACGGGGACTTGGTTCTTGCCTCTGGGGACACACACTTCTTCATCCGAACGGAAATCCCAGGGATCGACTTTGAACTGAAACGACCCGGAGGGATCGCCATCAGCGCTAAGGAGATCGTCGAAGTGGTAAACCGAATGCCCTCCAAGTCTATCGATATCGAAGTAGACGGGACCCAGGCTAAATTCATGTCTGGGAAGACGAAGATGCTGCTCCAAGGCTTCGATCCCGAGGAGTACCCCGAACTTCCCGTCCACAATTTGAACAGCAGCTTCATGATGCCGGCGAAGGAGTTCAAAGAGCTGATTCGCAGAACGGCCTTCGCGGCGTACAAAAAGGAAGACTACTCTATCCTGACGGGGATTAAGGCGGAATTCGGACTTGAGGGGATCACCTTCTGGGCGTGTGACAGGCACCGGATGGCCCGCGTTACAATGCCGATCCGAACCAGCATTCAGCTGGATACGGTAATCTCCGGGGAGCACATGAAGAAAATAAGCAGCATCGTGAACGACTCCGAAGATGTCACCATTACAAGCGACGACCGAATGACAGTGATTATCTGCGGAAGATACACCATGTACTCTTGGGCTCTGGACGGTACGTATCCAAACGTGACCAGACTGTTAACGCCAGCCCAGCATACGGCCTTTACGGCGAGCAAAAGCGACCTTATCGAAGCACTGGAGAGAGTGAGGATCACCGCTGAAAAAAAACAGAACGGAGGGTTCATCACCGAAATGCGCACCGATGGCGATGAGTTCATCATTGAGAGCCGGAATGAAATTAACGAGAAAACGGAGGACAGCATCCAAATCGGCGACTTCAAGGGCAAAGGGATTCGGTTCGGGTGCGACGGGAAGTATGCTCTCGAAGCACTCCAGGCGATTGACTCGGATACCGTTAATGTCCGGTTGCCCGGGCCAAAGGAGTTCATCTACTTTTCCGGCGCTGACGAGAACACGGCTTTATACCTAGTGGCACAAATCGTATTACGGGAGGGTGCATAACATGATCGTAAAGCTGAGCAGGCAAGAATCCGAGTTTTTATGCAACATCCTCGACCAGTGGGAGCATGAGGAAGACACGAAGCTGGCCGAGTCGGTCTATGCCAAGCTGAACCCAGCGGTCCAGCAGAACCATGGCCAGCTGGAGATGGATCTGCAGGCCGGAGCCCTCATCATCGCACATGATTGATTACCAAGCCTTCGAGCGCCGGCGACTCCGGCGCATCTCCTTCGGCATAAAGCACCAGGAAGTATATGCCGAAGGGATTCTATTCTACAAGCTGCTCCCATTGTTTTGGACCGAGGTGGGTGTGCTGATGGAGATGAATGGTGGATCGAGCACGACACACCTGGACACAGCATTAACGAATCTGATGAGCCGGACGCGCTACATCCCCGAAAGAAAGAGACTCGTAATCGAAGAAGCATTTGACCACTACGTATTTCTTCTCCAGGCATGCGGGCCGAAGGTGGCAGGGTGCTTCCTGGTTGACATGATGGAATCGTTGTAAGTAAAAAACAAAATGGAGGTATGACCATGAAAACGGATGTTAAGTTCTGGCGATACTCGATCCCCTCAATCGACGGGCAAGGCTGGGGAATATTCCTCCTCGATTCCACGGGGATGTTCGCGGCTGTGTCCGATTACGGGAACTATGCTTACTTCTGGCCCCTTAAAAATACCGGCTACAATGATTTTCGGGAGTTCTTTGGCGAGGCAGACGGATATTACCTAATGGGCAAGGTCGCGCCTTCAAGGAAGCGAGAATATCAAGGAGATCGGACAGAGCAATCCATCAGAGAAACTATCCTCCGAATGCGTCGGGATGACGCGTTAACAGAGGCAGATGCCCGCATGGAATGGGAGCTTCTTTCCTCAACCGATTTTCACTATTTAGAAGGGTTTTCGATATGGTACCAGCAAACAAATCTCCCCGATGCACACGAAGAGGCTGTCTACGACTACTCAGCCGATGAGCTCGCTTTTTCAAAGATCTTGTACCCAAGGTTCTGCGAGATAGTAGCTAAAGAGCTTGAAGATGAACGGCTTCTAGCCATGGAAAGGGGCGCTTGAATGCCTCCTGATAAGAAGCAAGCGCAAGGACATGCTGATATGCTGCTCGGCAATTTGAGCCAAGAGGTCGGAAAGTATTTACCTGACCATGTACGGGGACCGGGTCTCGAGCTAATTCGCCTGGCATTGGTTGAGGCATACGTCAGGGGATGGAAAGATGCATATAAGTATTTTGTAGGGGATGATCATAATGCCAAATAAAATGGGCTGGTATACGAGGCAAGAAGTTTTAGATACTGGGTTACCGTACTATGCCAGGCAGCGTTGGACTTCTGAGCCGCACATGTTCGCTGTACTGCTTACCAAGTCACGATGCTAAGAATTCGGGGTACCGATTCTCCGTAACGGCCAAGAATTACCGTCAGCATTCCGGTATGCAGCTTCCTGCGGCACCGGAACTGGAGACACCGCTCACCGGTACTATCCACTCTACGACCGTACAGATGTATTCCACATGGGGGAACTGGACTTGAAGAAGCTCTACAAGCATGAACTTTGGGCAAGGAGCCACCAAGAGGGAGAAGTTCCTCGAAATGATGGAGGCTCATGAATCAAAATGAACGGAAGAACATGGGAGGGAGGCGAAAAAAGCATCCCGAAGGATGCTCATTTCGTTAACGTTGGAAAGCCGTAATAAACAAAGGAGTACAAGCCTATCATCAATCCAAGCATGCACAAGGCTTTGAAAACTTGGCCTCTTATTCCGAAAATAAGGCAAGCAATAATAACGATGATTTCTGGGACAATCAAGTATAAAAGGGAAGATGCAATTTTGAAAACACCTGCCACAAGCAACTTATTTAGCTCATCAAAGGCTTGATCCATCTAATGTAAAACCCCATTTCTAATTTTATTTCTATATATCGGTTTATCAATGTGAAAATTTCAATGCTTTGATTTTGAATATTGATTTATCGGAGAGGGGATTGCATGAAAGAGGTGGAGGATACTTCTGATTTCTGGCCAAACGGTGGAGATAGTGCGGGCGAGGATATCTGTCCAAATCATGTTGGTTAATTGGCTGAATCCGTTTCGTTGAATGTACTCGGTTCCGGCATCAGGTTTGGCTATAGGGTTTGGTGGCACTTAGGGATATATTGTGTATGCCGATGAAGAACCGAAATCGAATGGTTATATTTGTAATATGGAAGAACATGAGGGAGTGTTAGAAACTATGGGAGATGTTTCGGTTCTTTCTACGATTCTCGTGCGCTACGAGACGAGTGGTCTGAGCGATCTCGAAGGCGCAGACTTCTGCGAAGGTACTGTCTGCCTAATCCGATAATTCAAATAACGACATTTCAGATTCTGGAAATGTCGTTACTGTTTTACATATAAAGGGACTTTATTACCGCTCGTGTAATTAATATTATACATAATCTTATAAAATTATTATTATTCTTTCTTATTACGATAAACTTTTACAAATTACAATATAATGTTAATTTAACAAAAATTAGTAATATATATCTATTAACCTTCCGGCGTTAATTTGATATATTCTAATTGTTGGAATAATAGTAAAAATAATATAATTATGGGAGGAAATTTAAAATGAATTTTTGTAAAAGAGCATTCACTTTTTTAGTCGCTGGAGTATTAGGAACAGCTACTCTCGCTATGCCGATCTCAGCTTCCGCCGCTGCTCTCGGCTCTACTCCCACCTTTACTAAAGGCAGTTGTGGGGACGCGTATGTTGATTGCCAATACGTAACTATGTCAACCGGTGACAAAATTGAAAATTCCTCCGATGTCTATGCTGAGAAGGGGGCAGCTATTTATTTCGAGGTCTATACTAACCGGGACAGCTTGTTCAATATGTTTGCCTATGTAGTGGATGGTAATGGGACTGTAATAAGCAAACAAATTAACGCAGCTCAAAAAGGGGGGAGCAACTACTATGAATTTGCTTCCCCTGGAACCGGTTACTATCATGTAAGAGTAGAATGTGGAGATCGAACATCTGGTAGATGTTCGGGCCGTGCAATGATTAGTACTGATAAGCGATAGAAAAAATACACCCTTCCTAAAAAGTGGAAGGGTGATTTTTTTATTTTTGAATCATTGAGTCGGCTACACTGGAGAGAAGTACTAGCTCAGCATTGTTTGGTGATTTTCTCATACCGATATTATAAGTTAAAGCCCCATATTTGAACTCTAGAGTCGAGTGTATACCGCGTTCTTTGAAATAGGCATATGTTCCATCAACTAATCGGATCTTAGTGTATCCCGAGTTATAATCGTCTTTTTTATCAGAAAACACAATTATTTTAAAAATATCGTTTGTACTTTCATTACGATAAGTTAATTCCAATTGGTTACTATTTGTATCGATCTGTCCAAAGTTTGATGTAAACTCAATTGGAATTTTTTTGGGTCTTAGTACATTAGATTTAGTTAGCTTTTCATAATTTCTAGTTGCATCTTCTACGGCAAGAGGTAGATTTTCATGCGTTGGAGCACTAATAGTAGTAACCTCAGTAAAAGCAGATTGAATACTTCCACCCCAAAGAATAGTTAACAACAGTATCGCTTTCAAATTAGACTTCCTCCTTTATTTTACTTTTACATGTTTCCAATAACTTTAAAAAAATATTCATCCATAAGCCGTCTCAGGCGATTTTTTGCGCTGTCTACGGATCGATTGAGCGGCCGGCTTCGATCTGGTAGCTACTGATACGCTGATCATCGAACCGGTGGTCACAGCACTGG
This sequence comes from Paenibacillus caseinilyticus, assembly GCF_027533645.1. Lineage (GTDB taxonomy): Bacteria > Bacillota > Bacilli > Paenibacillales > NBRC-103111 > Paenibacillus_G > Paenibacillus_G caseinilyticus. The sequence continues at coordinate 186,990 of NZ_JAQAGY010000006.1, read as the reverse complement.
TACCGACGGGGCTGGCGACGACCATACCCGCAGGATACGAGGGGTGGGGTTACTGATATTCAGTATCCAGACTACGGAGCATGCATTATTCTTACCGATCATCGAATGATGAATTATATATCGAATTGTCCGAAGATAACGGCTGATGAACATTCGCTGAATAATCAGGCACATAATAAAGACCCCTTCTCACGAAGGGGCCAAAATCAGTACCGCCTCGCTAGCGGCACTGTTTATTACCCAGATATAAAGATGATGAAACAAACCCTCCACACGTCATTTTTGTAAACCATCCAATTTAGACGGCGTGTTCGTTGGCGTTGTCTCAACGTCGCATGACCAACGACACTAGTTGTGGTTTTTAAATAGATCTCATTATTTTTTGCCTTTGCCATTAATAGTAGCGTTATAATATGATAATTAATGAAATGTTTTTTTATGGGGGTTTATTTTTTGGTTGATATTTCGAATATACTTAGTTCCCTTGCATCTACTCAGAGTCAATTTCAACCTGCGATAATTACTTCAACAGCGACCTTAGTCGGTGCTTTTTTTGGTGCATCTGCAGCTCAATATTTCTCCCACAGATTAAGCCTAAAGAGGGAGAGAGAGAAATACTATAAGGATGTATACCAAAAATTAATATCACCGATTATTTTTGATATTTTCAGTTATTACGATATAACAACTGCTCCTAGAAAGGGACACGATATAAAATTATCAGTTGATGAACACAAAATAAAGGAGAAGATTTACAAACATATAACAAACAATATTATGTATGCAACTCCAGTGCTTATAGACAGTTATTATGGAATCAAACGTGATGAGTTTTATGATGATATGACAGGTTTTTATCCTGATGTTCGTGAAATGAGATTTTTATCTTTGTTTTTAAATGAGTCAATAATAATTATTGAAAAAGCGCAATTATCTAATCAAAACTTTAAAAAGCAACTAAAAAAATATAGGTTTAATTATTATTTTTGGTCAATCTTAATAATAAGACAATCAGACAAATTTGCTGCTACTCAGTTAATTAGTGAAGTTGTTCTGTTTTTTTCTCACAATAAATCTTACTCTAATTCTGCTTTTAATAAACTTCTAAAGTTAGCAGATCCAGAAAGGCCTCTAAAAAAGATAAAGAGAACTTTTCTAAAGCTCCAAAATAGGGGGTTCCAATATAATGAGATTAATGAAAAAAAGCTTGCAAAATTGATATCAAAGAAAGGCGAAGAGAGAGGGAAATTTCTTGAATTATTAAGAAATATCGATAATAGAGAAATTTTTATTTATCACAGCAAACAGTTAATTCATGTGGCAAAATTATTTATAATCACAAATCTGGAATTTGAGTATGTAAATGATACTTTACGAATTAACTTTGAGTTAAAAAATAACAACGATAGATTTAGAAATTTTTCACCAGACAACTTTGTACTAAGGAAAAGTGATAAGGTCTATAGATCGCAAAGAGACATACCACTCTTTTTAGATACTGAAAATCAAGATGTAACATTATTGGATTATGAGGCACGTTGTGTTCAGTTGGAATATAAAATAGGATACGGTAATCACCTAGAGAATGAATATTACTTGTGCTTACTACTGGAAGAACAGTCGCATTTTATTTGTTATTTTTAAAGTCGGGAAAAGTGGCCGATTCCTGACCGGAAAATGACCGATAGATGGCCGTTCATTTGGCGGCGACCGTGTTATAGTGATAGCATCGAATATTGAATATTAACCAAGAAGAGCTGCTCCCATGCGGCTCTTTTTGCATTTCAAGGGATGTGGTAGCGACGATACGTCTGCTGGGAAAAGCCAAGCAGGATCCGCCAGCCCCAAAGCAACCTGAAATGTGTAAAGGGTGCGTCTGGGGGCGTTGGGAAGGGTCCAAACAATTTTGTTCGAAGCCAGTTACCTGCTCACGAGAAAAGAAACCGGGAGGAATGACCGATGGAACAGAAGGCTGACATGATCGATTCGATTCAAACCGAGATGAGGGAGCATGGATACGCGGTGAGCCGTGGGGCGCTGGAGCTGGTTTTACAGGCCCGCGAGGATTACGAGGCACGCAACCGGCCGCCGACCCTTCATGATCTCATGGATTCTCACTTGTATGCTCAGTGAGGGGTGACTGCCCATGAATATCGTCCAGCCGATCCGCGACCCTGATAAGATCATCGACATCAAGAGATACTTGCGGGAGTCGAACAAACGAAACTACATCATGTTTTTGGTTGGCATCAATACGGGGCTGCGTATTTCCGATATCCTCAAGCTTCGGGTAGGAGACGTTCAAGGTGGAACGATCAGCATTCGGGAGCAGAAGACGAGGAAGCAAAAACGATTCATGATCAACCCGGCCCTGAGAAAAGAGCTCCAGGAATATACGAGTGGCATGCAGGCGGATGAATATTTGTTCCCGAGCCGGCAAGGCATGAAGCAGGCGATTGGCCGGAGCACTGCATATAAGATGCTCCGGAAGGTGGCCAGGATGTTCGGCCTCGAGGAGATTGGCTGCCACACGCTGAGGAAGACGTTCGGCTACCACTTTTACAACAAGACAAGGGACGTCGCCCTGCTGATGGACATATTCAATCACTCCGATCCATCCATAACCCTGCGGTACATCGGAATCAATCAGGATGCCGTCGATAGGTCGATGGGTAGCTTCAGGTTATAGGCGTCTCAGGATGCCATATAAGACCTTGATGATGATGAGGTCCGAGTGTTCGATTAACCTGTTTTGGTGTCTCAGTGCGGCGCTGTGAGCGCGTGGCGGACTCCTATAACGGGGGCTCAAACCACCTGTTCACTTCAAATAGCTGTTGTAGAACTCGATTAGGGAAACAGTAATGAATCCTTGATGCATAAGGGCTGAAGCCGATCATGCGAGTGCAACACAATATAAGATATGGGTAACTCAATGATTAGATTTGTGCATAAAAAAACCACCCTAAGGGTGGTTTTTATTAGGTGCTCCTGATAGCCTCATGAACAAACTTATAAAACTGAGCAACTTCTGCTTGATTAGGCACTGACCTTTCAGCTGTAGGGCCACCGTTAGCAGCAGTGACATCAGCTCTAGCCTTAATCCATGCAATTGTGACCTCAGTTGCAAGTTCACGAATCGTTTTTGAGTCTGCCATTTATTGGACCTCCCTTCTCAGTAATTTTAATTCGACGCAATTAGGCATACTCCTCCAGAATTGATGCCTAAAATTGTTTTTTAAAGCAAAAGAGTGAATTTCATGGGTCCCTCTGGGTCCCGGAAGCATGCGGGTGCGCATGAGCCCGAAAACGCGCTAGCGACATATGAAATTTCGTTTCTGCGCTGCGGTATGCAAGGCGTATGAATAATTATGCATAGACTTTGAAGCCTTGATGCGCAAGGCTTTTTTGCTGTTTTTGAGTATCAAGGGGGAGGTGAATTAGCAGGAAATGCGCAGCGAGAAAACGACCGAAAGCGAAATGACATTTACGACCAAGCAAATGGCCGACGTTTTGAATCTGAGTGCGCGCCGGGTGCAGCAGCTGGCCGAGGATGGCGTGTTGATTAAATCGGCCCGCGGGAAGTACAAAGCCGCCGAAAGCATCCAGAATTACATCAAATCTATTCAAGATCGAGGCGGAGGCGGCGACGGGGAAGCCGATTATTTTCACGAGCGAGCGCTGCATGAACGGGCAAAGCGCGAGAAGGCCGAGCTGGAGCTTGCCGTCAAACGGGGCGACCTGCATCGGTCAGAAGACGTGGAGTTTGTCATGAACGATATGGTGGCAGCTTTCCGTTCGCGGATTCTTGCTCTTCCCTCCAAGTTATCGCCACAGTTAATCGGCAAGATGGATTTGGCGGTCATCCAAAGCTTGCTGACCCAGGAGGTTCACGAAGCCCTTACCGAACTGTCGGATTACGATCCTCACGTTTTCCACGAGAAGAATGAGGATTACATCGGGCAGATTGAGGATGAGGACGATTAAACGCCGGACGCTGCGGCTGTTCCGGGAGATCGCCAAGCTGGCGGCGCCTCCGCCACAGTTAAAAGTCTCAGAGTGGGCGGATGAATACCGAAAGCTTTCCCCCGAGGCATCAGCCGAGCCTGGCCAATGGCGCACGGACCGGGCCCCTTTCCAGCGCGAGATCATGAATGCCGTGAATGATGCGGGCATCGAGTGGGTTATCGTCATGAGCTCGGCGCAGGTCGGTAAAACGGAGATCATCCTGAACACCATCGGGTATTTTGTGGACTACGATCCGGCCCCGATGATGCTGATCCAGCCGACAGAGGGGATGGCCGAAGCGTTCTCAAAGGACCGGCTGGCGCCTATGATCCGGGATACCCCTGCACTAAGCGGGAAAATCCGAGACGTGAAAAGCCGCGGAAGCGACAACACGATACTGCATAAAAAATTCCCCGGCGGGCATGTGACGCTGGGGGGCGCAAATGCGCCGGCGACTCTCGCCAGCCGTCCGATCCGCGTGGTGCTGTGTGATGAGGTGGATCGGTACCCGGCTTCCGCCGGCACCGAGGGCGACCCGGTCTCCCTGGTCTCCAAGCGGACCACGACATTCTGGAACCGAAAGATCATCCTTGTCAGCACGCCAACGATTAAGGGCGCTTCGCGGATTGAGTCGGCCTATGAAGACAGCACCATGGAACGGTGGCAGCTCCCTTGCCCAAGCTGCGGGCAGTACCAGCCTCTGACCTGGGGGCAGATTCACTTTGCGGACGCCACCCACGCATGCTCCCAGTGTGGGGCACTGCATGGCGAGTTCGAATGGAAGGCCGGAACTGGCAAGTGGGTGGCCAGGAAGGATCACGCAAAGATCCGTGGATTCCACCTCAACGAGCTGGCATCCCCTTGGAAACGCTGGAGCGAAATCATTGAGGATTTCCGCAAGGCCAAAAAGGATGGTCTTGAGTCCCTGAAGGTTTGGGTCAATACAGCCCTCGGCGAGACATGGGAAGAAGAAGGTGAGAGCCTTGCGGAAGACAAGCTCTTCGAGCGTCTGGAAGAGTATCCGCATGCGGTGCCGGATGAAGTCAAGCTGCTGACGGCAGCTGTAGACGTCCAGGATGACCGTTTCGAAATCGAGGTGGTCGGCTGGGGCGCCGGTAAAGAGTCTTGGGGCATCGAGTACCACGTCATTCGCGGGGACCTCAAATTGCCGCAGGTATGGAATGAACTTCGGGAGTACCTTTCCCGGTCCTGGACGAAGGGGAATCAGATGAAGTACAGCATCACATGTACTTGTATGGACTCCGGCGGCCACTTTACCACGGACGTATACCGATTCTGCGCGAAGCTTGAGAACCGCAGGGTCTATGCAATCAAGGGGCAGGGCGCCCAAAACGGCGAGTATGTGCCGTTCCTTAACGGTCATATGCGCACCAAGCGGGAGAAGGCGATCCTATTCAGCCTCGGAGTCGATGAAGGGAAATCCAAGGTGTTTTCACGCCTGCAGGCTGCGGATCCCGGTCCGAACTACTGCCACTTTCCGAAGGAGAAAGGGTACAACCAAGACTATTTCAAGGGATTGACGGCAGAGAAGCAGGTCACACGGTACCGGGAGGGCATCCCGTACAAGGTATGGAAGAAGGTACGCGAGCGAAACGAGCCCCTTGACCTTCGCGTGTACAACACAGCTGCTCTTGAAATTCTGAATCCAAAGCTTGAAGAGATCGATACTGGTCAAAAGGGGCAGTCCCCAATGCTACGAGGCAACGCTAAGTCAGGTAGAAGGGTGCTCAGTAAAGGAATATAATTGGTACGGAAGGAAGTAGCATGACAATCAAGAATATATAGTCCGAGGTGAGAGTGTCATGGATAGTTTCCTAGGAACATTGATATTTCTGCTACCAGGACTAATGCTATATTTCTGGCTGCAGTCGTTTGGAATTAATCCCGTGGTTAAGCATACACCGACTGAATTCACAGCAGTTTCTGTACTATTATGGTTCCCAGTCTCCTTGTCATCAGTGTTAGTGATCAACCTTTTGTACAGCTGTGGATGGATAACCGGTTACAATACTATATGGACTACAGATGATCTTAAAAATGCATCTAGTGGTCTGGGATTTATTGCCGGGTTCCTCGGATTAAGTGTAATCATAAGCTTCTTGTATGGTTGGCTGTGGGCAAATCATCTACACACCGTTTTTATGGATATTATCAACTATGTACGTACGAGAAGAAATATTGCCAAGCTATCTAAATCCCCATCTGTTTGGGATGAGCTTTTTCTCAATAATGATGTACAGGTAATTGAAATGGGACGGATTGATAAAGCCGATGGACCAACCATAACAGGATGCATAAAAAAAGCGTCCAGGACATTCGAGCCCGAACGCTACTTATCTGTTGAAAATGAAGATTATTTCAAAAGGCTTATTCACGACCACGGTATTCCGGTTATAAACGTATTGTATGACACAAAATCAGGGAGCTATGTGAAGATTTACGACACGGATAAAATTTATGAAGCGATAGCAAAGGAAGAATCGGAATCTGCTGAATCGATCGCCCAAGCAGAAGAGGTCACTTCTTCGGGTTAGGTACGTTTATGATTGGCTTATCAACTGACTCTGTCCGGATAACTGGTTGAGGCTGTTTGTTGTAGAACTTCATTTTTTTCAACTCACTTTTTCTTTGGTGGCTGAGTTTGACTAATCTTTATTGTTTGTTTATCTACGGACCTCTGTTCGCTTGCCCTTGGTGGAACAGCAATAGTACGCTTGTCCACTGAATCCGCAAATCTTCTTAAATTCTCATTTCGCATATATAAAAAAACCTCCTTTCTCAAGAATGTTGTGGGTGGCACCATGAACATTCGACGAGATACGGGGGTTTTCCTGTTTTTAGGGAAAATGAATGATAACTATGGGAAGGGAGGTGAAAAGGAACATATGGCATGGACACTGGAGACCGCACAGACCCATCTGAACGCCTGGCTCGAGGCCGAGCTTGCCGTATCTGCAGGGCAGAGCTACCGCATTGGGACCCGGCAGCTTGAACGGGCTAACCTGGCAGAAATCAGAGAGCAGCTTTATTTTTGGCGCCGTGAAGTGGAGCAGCTTCAGTCAGGACGCAAGGGGGGCGCGAGGGTAAGGCGCATCGTTCCGAGGGACCTATGAGCCCTCTGAATAGACTCCTTGCCGGCATTGCACCTTCATGGGCTCTCAAACGCGAGATGGCCAAGAAGACATTAACCCTCATGAACAGTGGATACTCCCACCACGGTGCCAGCAGGACGAAGAAATCATTGCTCGGCTGGATGTTCGGCGGGGGATCACCGGATGAGGACATCCTGGATAATCTGGACACCCTACGGCAGCGCTCAAGGGACCTCTATATGGGCGGCGCGGCGCTGGCTACCGGCGCCCTGAAGACGGCCAGGACAAACGTCGTGGGTACGGGGCTGCGGCTCAAGCCGACGTTGGACGCTGACTTTCTCAGATTAACCGAAGAGGAAGGTCGGGAACTCAAGCGAACAATTGAACGAGAGTTTGCCTTATGGGCGGACTCAACCGACTGCGACGCAACACGGATGAACAATTTCTATGAGCTGCAGCAGCTCGCCCTCTTATCGCAGCTCATGTCCGGCGACTGCTTCGGTCTTTTGCCGATGGTACCGCGGCTTCATTCCGTGTACGATCTGCGGGTTCGGATCGTTGAAGCAGACCGATGCTGTGATCCTCCGGATAAGAAAGGCCGGGACATCAAGGGCGGGGTGGAGTGTGGACCGGATGGCGATGTGATCGCCTACTGGATCCGAAACAGCCATCCCTTGGGCGAGTCCGCTGGCAGACCGCAGTGGGTCAGGGTAGAGGCCGAGGGCAAGGAAAGCGGGCGCTGCAACGTGGTGCACCTGCTGGAAACCGAACGTCCGGAGCAGCGGCGCGGCGTGCCGATCCTTGCGCCGGTCATTGAATCACTCAAGCAGCTGGGCCGATACACGGAAGCCGAGTTGACGGCAGCCGTCGTCTCCGGCTTTTTTACTGTGTTCATCAAATCCAACACGCCAGAAAATGCGATGGGGGAAGGCATTCCCGGGTACCAGCAGGTAGACCTGGAGGATGAGAGCAGTTTAGAGCTCGGAAGCGGATCCGTTCTATCCCTGCAGCCAAACGAGAGCATCGAAACGGCAAACCCCGGGCGGCCTAACACCGCGTTCGACGGGTTTGTCACGGCAGTCCTGCGCCAGGTCGGCGCGGCACTGGAGATACCCTACGAGCTGCTCGTCAAGCACTTTACCGCATCGTACTCGGCCAGCCGGGCGGCACTGCTCGAGGCGTGGAAAATGTTTCGCATGCGGCGGGCATGGATGGTCAGCGGATTCTGTCAGCCCATATACGAAGAGTGGTTTGCCGAGGCGGTGGCCAAGGGGCGGATTGATGCCCCGGGCTTCTTTGATGACCCGATAATCCGTAAAGCTTACACGAAAGCAGAATGGCATGGCCCATCTGCAGGGCAGATTGATCCGTTGAAAGAGGCGAATGCTGCCAAGGTGCGGGTCGATGAAGGGTTCTCCACGAGGGAGCGCGAGACCGCCGAGCTGACGGGGGGCGATTTTGAAATGAATCACCGGCAGCGGGTGCGGGAAGAGAAGATGCGGCGTGACGACGGATTAATGGGAGGTGCGAACAGCGCAAATGAAATTCTGGAACGTGAGCAAGACGAAGAGTAACAGCGGGAAACTGATCCTGCACGGGGCAATCAGCGATTCCAGCTGGTGGGATGACGAGGTTACCCCAAAGCAATTCGCCAACGATCTGGCCGGGCTCGGGGAGGTCAGCGAGATTAATGTGCATATCAACAGCAAAGGCGGGGACGTATTCGCCGGCCTTACGATTTATCAGATGTTGAAGCAGCATGCAGCCAAGGTAACGGTGCACGTGGACGGCCTTGCCGCCTCGATCGCCTCCATCATTGCCATGGCTGGGGACCGGATCGTTATGCCCAAGGGTGCCATGATGATGATCCACAATCCTTGGACCAGTGTGTGGGGGGCCGACGCGAACGGCCTACGCAACACCGCCAACGTCCTGGATAAAATTCGGGATTCGCTCGTGGAGGTGTACTCAGCTCGCACTGGCAAGACAAGCGAAGAGCTGATCGCCCTTATGGATGCGGAGACATGGATGACATCCAGTGAGGCTGTGTCGCTGGGCTTTGCTACGGAGCACGAGCAGAGCACGCCAATCTCAGCCATGATGCACGGCGGGCTCGCCGTATTTAATGGCATCGGGTTCGATCTATCGGGATTCGCCCGGCCGCCGCGCCTGCCGGAGGCGCCGGAGCAGCCAGTGGCTGCTTACGCACCGGTACCAGCGGCCACTCAACTGCAGAACAAAGGAGGCGATCAGCCGGTGCTGACCGTAGAATCGCTGAAAAATCAATACCCGGATATCTTTAATGCCGTCCTGAAACAAGGGGCTGAGCAGGAGCGGACCCGAATGCAAGCTCTGGATGATCTGGCAGGCCCGGGACGTCAGGCGCTGCTTAATAAGGCCAAGTACGAAACTATGGCTTCGGCCGCGGACACGGCGATGGAAATCGTAAAGGCTGAGGGCCAGAAGATGACCCAAATGATGAAGAAAATGAAAAATGATGCGGATGAGTCCGGCATCCAAGACGTCGAAAGCGAGGCACCCGACAAGAAGTCCGGGGACGAGGCAGAGGAAACCGCCCAGGCCCTTGCCGGAATTATGAATAAGCGCGGAGGTGGCCGGTAATGGCAGAACCTATGATCGAGAAACACAGCCTGAGTTATGACAATTTATTCGCAGGCTCCCAGGCGAAGATTGTGACGGACAAGGTCACGCTGAAGGCGGGTAGAGCCTACCTGCGGGGCTCGATACTCGCGCTGATCACTGCTGAAAATAAGGCGGTTTTGGTGGATTCCACGAAAACCGATGGGTCGCAGGTTCCCTTTGCGGTTCTTGCCGATGATGTTGATGCCACCTTATCCGATAAGACGGCAGCCGTGTACCTTACGGGTGAGTTCAACGACAGCAAGCTGACCTTTGGCGGCACGGATACCTTGGCGAAGCACAAAACAGAGCTGCGACGCATCGGTATTTTCACTCGCAAAACTAGCAAATAGGGGGACTTAGCGACATGGGAAAAGTGAGCATTTACGAACCGAGGACACTTCTGGCGGCCATCCGCCTGCGCCAACCGGTACAAACGTTTCTTACCAAATACTTCAGAGAAATGAAAACTTTCACTACGGAGACCGTCGACGTGGACTTCTACAAAGGGCGCCGGAAGATGGCTCCTTTCGTATCGCCCCGATTGCCGGGTCAAACGTATGAGCGGTCCGGCTACGAGACCAAGGTTTACAAGCCGGCTCTCATTAAACCTACCCGCCCGATCACCACGGACGATCTGAGAAACCGTTCATTCGGTGAGAATATCTACGCGACAAAGTCTCCTGACGAGCGGGCAAAGGAGATGCTGGCGAACGATCTTTTCGATCTCGATGAATCGATTACCCGGCGGGAGGAGTGGATGCGCGCTCAAGTTCTCTTTACGGGTCGCGTGGATATGATCGGCGATGGAGTCGATCAAACGCTCGATTACGAATTTACCAATAAGGTGGCTCTTACTGGAGCACACCGGTGGAGCGACCCCAGCAGCAACCCACTTGATGACCTGACCACCTGGCGCCTTGCAATAATCCAAAAGTCGGGAACGAGCCCGGATGAGGTCATTCTGGCATCTGATGTGGCCAATGCGTTCATGACCCACCCGTTTATTCTTAAGCTCTTCGAGAACAAGGGCATCACATTGGGACAAATCGATCCGCGCACCCTCCCGAACGGCGTGACCTACCTTGGCCGCGTTACCCGGCTTGGACTTGATCTCTACAGCTACGATGAGTGGTACCTGGACGAGGATACTGACCCGAACAACCCGGTTGAAGCGCCGATGGTGCCAAGCGGCACGGTGTGCATGCTTTCCACCCGTTCACGGTTTACCATGGCTTATGGTTCTGTGACCATCATCAAAGGTGAAGACTTCGCTACCTTTGAAGGGGACCGGATTCCCGACAGTTGGGTAACCAAGGATCCAGCACAGCGCTGGCTCCAGGTCAACAGCCGTCCGCTGCCAATCCCGTACGAGGTAGACAGCTGGTATGTCGCTAAAGTCTTGTAAGGAGGAGATCCGGCATGATGAGAGTAATCGCCAAGTGGCCGATTCAGAGGGCAGAGGAAGTCGTGCAGCCCGGTCAGGAGGTCTTTGGCCTAACTGGGGAGGAGATCGAGCGGATGCTCGAGGCGAAAGTAATCACGGTCATTGTTGCGGATCCGCCGCCAGTCCCCCAAGATCCTCCGCCCGAGGGACAGGGGAGCAACCCGCAGGAGGGCGGTCAGCCAGCCCAGGCAACCCTAGCAGCGGACGCTGTGCCGCCTGCTCCGGCTGTCGCCGATCCGTCACTGAGCAGCGAAGCGCCGCAGGTAAATGATGTACCGGCGGCGGTAGCTGCGGAAAAAGAGGAAGCTGCCCCTGCGGCTCCTCCGAAGAAAGCCCGGAGAAAGGCAAGCAATGACAAGCCTTAAGGACTTTTTGGCCGGGGATGTGGCAAACGTCTTTTTGAACGACAAAGAGTTCGCCGATACGCATGACGTCAACGGCCGGCAGGTCACCTGCATGGTCGACTCTGATCTGATCAACCACCGGGCCCAGCCGTATGCCGAAGGGGTGTACCTCGCTCAGGTGGTTTTGTTTATCCGGAGCTCGGAATTTCCTAGCAAGCCGGCGGAAGGACAGCGCCTGAAGCTGGACGGCAAGTTTTTTGATATCGCCAAGGTCGCGGAGGATGCCGGCTTGCTGGAAATCACGCTGGAGGCGAATGAGTCATGATCACGGTCTCGCAGGAGGACCTGAAACGGGCCGGAAAGACCATGGCCGACGTTGAACGGGCGATGCCGAAGCTATACTCGGCCGCGCTCAACCGTACGATTCAGGGGATGAGGACGGAAGCCGGCCGCAAAGTGCGCGAGACGTACGACGTCAAGCTGTCCGACGTGCGGCCGACGCTGAGCATTAAGCGGGCGTCGCCTGGGGACCTGGTTGCCATACTGGATTCCAGGGGGCCCAACACCCCCCTGATCCGATTCAAAACCACCCCTAGAAAGCCACCAAAAAGGCAGCCGAAGGTGCTGAAAGCATCTGTAAAGCGCAGCGGCGGCAAGCCGATCCCGGGCGCCTTTGTGACCCAGGTCGGCGGGCATATCGGAGTCCTCAAGAGGAAGGGCAAAGCCCGGCTGCCGATCGAGGAGCTGTTCGGTCCGCCGGTGCCGGTAATGCTGAGGGAACCTGGCGTCAAGGAGCACCTGGAGGCGGAGGCTGAGCGCCGGATGAGCCAGCGGCTGCAGCATGAGCTGAAGAGATTACTGGGAGGTGACGGCAAGTGACCCCGGTAATTTTGATCGACGCCCTGCGGGACAGGCTGCAGGCACTTCTTGCTGAGTATCAAATGGAGACCAAGGAAGGACAGCGGCGCAGTCCGCAGGTCGTAACGGGATACCTTCCCCAGCAGCTGGCTGGGGAGGAAAATCCATCGGAGTACCCGTTCATTATCGTCAGGCCGTTCAAAGGCAAGGACGCCATGGAAGGCGGGCATATGAGTGTTCGCCTGATCTTCGGGACGTACCGTGACGATGATGACGGGTTTTACTATGTTATGAATTTGATGGAACGAGTAAGGCAGCATTTGCAAAAGCGTAGAGGGCTGGGCGGAGTGTTTCGCCTGGAGCTCCCCTACGAATGGCAAGTATTCGAGGAACAGCCCATGCCGCATTGGGTCGGCGAGGCCATTACGCTGTGGTCCATACCCACCATTCAAGAGGAGGTCGAAGGGATATGAAGTCGCGCAAAAAGCCTGCGGAGACCGCGGCTCCGCCGCAGGTCATCTATATAGGACCGAACCTGCCGGGCGGCAGGCTGACGCAGTACACCGTATTCAGCGATGGCATTCCCGAGTACCTCGTCGATTTGACCGAGGCGCATCCGGAAATTAAAGAGCTGACGGTACCGGTCACCGAGCTGGCCCGCGTGCAGGCAAACATTTCGACGCCAGGGACAACCGAATACACCGCATACCGAAAGCTCGGAGGAAGGGGATAACACATGGCAGCATTTAAACACGGAGCAAGCACGAGCGAGGCCCCCACATCGATACTCGCCCCGGCCACCGCGGCCGCCGGCATTCCGGTCTTCTTCGGCACGGCCCCGGTCAACCAATCCACATCGGCAACTGCTCCGGTCAATGTCCCGATGCTCTGCTACAAGTGGGAGGAGGCTGTCGCGGCCATCGGTTACAGCGACGCCTGGGATGATTATACGCTCTGCGAAGCGATGGACTCCCATTTCGGAAAATACCAGCTGGCCCCTGCAGTGTTCGTGAACGTTCTGGATCCGTCCACGCATAAGACCGCAGTAGCCGACGCCGTTCTGTCGCTTTCGAGCGGCGCGGCAACGATCGAGGCTGAGGGTGTTCTGCTGAGTACGGTCGTCGTGAAATCGGAAGACAAGGCGACCACCTTCCAAACGCCGCGGGATTATACCATCGGCTTTAACGGCAGCGGCCAGGTACTCCTCACCGTCAAGAATGGCGGGACGATCCCGGTGGCTGCGACCAAGCTGAGCGTGAGCTATTCGAAGCTGAACCCGGCGGCCGTCACGGCTGCGGAAATCATCGGCGGCGTGGATTCCACCACCGGCAAATCGAAGGGGCTGGAGCTGCTTCAGCAGGTATTCCCCCGTTTTGGTATCGTGCCGGGACTGGTTTTGGCTCCGGGCTTCTCTGTGGATCCGACAGTGGCAGCTGTCATGGTCGCCAAGGCGGGCAACATCAATGGGCATTTTAAGGCCCTTGCTGTGACCGATATTCCAACGGATATCATCACGAAGTACACGGACGCGCCGTCATGGAAACGGGATAACAACTATACCTCGGAGCGTCAGATCGCGTGCTATCCGAAGGTGAAGCTGGGGGACAAACAGTATCACCTCTCGACGCAGCTTGCAGGCGTCATTGGGGCGACGGACACGGCCAATAACGATGTTCCCTATGTCTCTCCATCCAATAAAGCGCTGAAAGCCGTTGGAGCCGTCCTGGAGGATGGCACGGAGCTTTACCTTGGTCCGGATCAGGCAGCGTATCTGAACAGCCAGGGCATCGTTACAGCACTGAATTTCATGGACGGATGGAAGAGCTGGGGCAATCAAACCGGAGCGTATCCGGGCTCGACGGACCCCAAAAATGCGTTTATCGCTATCCGCCGCATGTTTGACTGGGTGTCAAATACGATCATCCTGACGTACTGGCAAAAGGTCGACAGCCCGGGGAATAACCGGCTGATCGAAACGGTGACCGATTCCCTGAATATTTGGCTCAACGGCCTGACGTCCGCCGGCTACCTGCTGGGAGGCAGGGTCGAATTCCAGGCATCGGAGAACCCAGTTACGGACCTGATGAACGGCACCTACAAATTCCACGTCTACCTGACGCCTCCGGGTCCGGCACAGGAGATTAATTTCGTCCTTGAATATGATCCGCAGTACCTGCAGAGTCTCTTTGCAGCGTAGAGAGGGAGATAGCCATGAACAACGTACCCGAGAAGCTGATCAGCTACTCTGTTTACCACAACGGCAATGATTTTCTGGGAACTGCGGATGTGCAGCTGCCAAGCCTTGAGGCCATGACTGACACCGTAAGCGGCGCGGGGATCGCCGGGGAGGTTGACAGCCCGACGATCGGACACTACAGCTCCATGACGCTGGGCCTGAACTGGCGGACCATCACCAAAAACAACCTGTCTCTCGCGGCCCCGGTGGCTCATGCTCTTGACTTCCGCGGCTCGATGCAGGTGTACGATCCGGCGTCAGGGCAGCATAAGCCGGTTCCCGTGAAGGTTTCCGTGCGGGCTATGCCCAAGAAGACGGACTTGGGCAAAGGGGCGGTCGGCGCCACCATGGACACGGCAAACGAGTTTGAAGTGGTGTACATCAAGGTGCTGCTTGACGGAAAAACGATGGTGGAGATCGATAAATACAACTATATCTGCATCATCGACGGAATCGATTACCTCAAAAAAATCAAAGAACAGCTCGGCATGTAGAAAGGAGCATTACCCATGAATCCCTTAGAAAAAGCGGCAGAGCAAACGGCAGAAGAGCAGGTGAAAGAAGAGCTGCAGGCGAGCGTACAGACGTTCACACTGAGCAAGCCCTATTTGTTCGACGGGGAGAGCCATACGGAGATCAAGCTGAACTTCGATGCCTTGACCGGCGAGGATCTGATTGCCTGCGAAAGGCAGCTGAACGTGCTCTACCCAGGTACTACAATTCCGATGAAGGAGATTTCCAAGCAGTACCTAGCTGTAGTGGCGGCGAAGGCAGCGGGCGTACCGGTTGAATTTATGCAAAAGCTCCCGGCCAAGGACTTCAGCAAAGTGACCATTCGGGTGCAGAATTTTTTGCTGGTATAGGACTGGCTGGCGAGGAACGGGGGAGGCTGCTGCGCAAAGCGGCGCTCTCCCTGTCCATAAGTACGAATACGTCGGTCCCGTACTGGCTCGGCCAGCCTGTAGCTGAGATGTGGGAATGGATTACGGACACCAACGAGATCATGAAACGGAGGTGATTTAGGGTGTCAAAAGAGTATGACATAGCGTTTAAGCTGGGGGCGGAGCTCGAGAGCTCCTTTTCCAGCGCCTTCGGCAAGGTGCAGAGCACCATCGAGCGGATCAGTATGGTGGCTGGCGCAGGGCTTGCCGTATTCGAGACCTTCAGCGCTTCGAACGAGTACATCAAGGGCATGAATCAGATTCAGGCAGCCACGGGCGCGTCCCAGGAGCAAATGGCCGAAATGAGCGAGGTAGCTGAAGGGCTGTATACCCAAAACATGGGCGAAGATTGGAACGATGTGGCCAAGGCCGTGTCGGCCGTTAGTTCCGTCACCAAGTTGCACGGCGAAGAGCTCGAGGAAACCACGAAAAACGCCATGCTGCTGCGGGACACCTTTGAATACGACATTGCAGAGTCAGTCAAAGCATCCGATACGATGATGAAAAACTTCGGGATCACAAGCTCGGAGGCTTATAACCTGCTTGCCCAAGGGGCGCAGCAGGGGCTCGACAAGTCCGGGGAGCTGCTGGACTCCGCCAACGAGTACACGCCTTACTTTAAAACCCTCGGCTTCACGGCAAACGAGATGTTTGACACCTTCAGCGCCGGGCTTGATGCCGGCGCGTTCAATTTGGACAAAGTGGGCGATGCGGTCAAGGAATTCAACATCCGGGTCAAGGACGGCAACAAAGGCACGGCCGACGCCTTCAAGGCTCTCGGCATGGATGCCGAGAAGATGTCCCAGACGTTTGCCGCCGGCGGACCGCGGGCGAAGAAAGCCTTCAATGAGGTTGTGCAGGCAGTCTCCAAGATTGAGGACCCGGTGAAGAAGAATCAGATCGGTGTGGCGCTGATGGGGACGCAGTTTGAGGACCTCGAGGCGGCCGTCGTCGCTGCTATGGGCACCGCGGAAAGCAAATTCGACTCCACCAAGAAGACCATGGACGAGATCGCCAAGGTGAAGCACAACTCCCCGGGGGAAGCCTTCGAGATGATCGGTCGCCAGCTCGAGGTCGGGCTGCTCATCCCCCTGGGTCAGCTGGCCCTGCCGGTGCTCAACGAATTCAGCTGGGCACTGGGTAACATAACGCCTATCGTCTCCGAACTCGTATACGCCTTCCAGAACGGCTTTGATGGCGAAACGGTCGGGATATTCCAGACGATGTTCGAAAGCTTCGGAATGGGCGCTCAGGAGGCCGAGAGCGCGGCGAACGTGGTAGTCGAAACATTGAGCGGACTTCGAGCTGCAGTGATTGAGCTCGGCGGCGATGCCTCGGCGGGATTTAACCAGTTTCTTTCGGCCGGGCAAGAGACATACGCGTTCATCGTGGAAAACTGGTCGACCCTCGAGCCCCTGCTCGTCGGCGTCGCGGGCGCATTCGCGGCGTACCAGGTTGCAGCCGGCATTATGTACCTCTGGAGCAACGCGGCCGCCATCGGTGCAGCGACGACAGGGGCCTTTGGCGCGGCCATGGCCTTCCTGACATCGCCTATTTTCCTCATCGCAGTGGCGATTGGGGCCGTGATCGCAGCCGGCTATGCGCTATACAAGAACTGGGATACGGTCAAGGCCAAGGCAGGGGAGCTGCGGGACGGCATCCATGATGCGCTCGGAGGGCTGGGAGAATGGTTTGGGGGACTGTGGGATGCAGGCAAGGCCAGCTTTTTCGGATTTATTAATTCAGTCTCTTCCCGGATCAACGGGCTGATCCGAGGCTTGAACTCGGTGCAAGTGGATATTCCGGAGGGCGTACCAATCGTCGGCGGAACAAAGTTTGGTCTCAGCATCCCCGAAATCCCCATGGCCGGGTACGCTGAGGGCGGCATTATCGATCAACCGCATATGGCCATGGTCGGCGAGGGCGGCGACAAGGAGGTCATCGTCCCGATCAACAACTCCAAGCGGTCTATGGCCCTCTGGCAAACCGCCGGGAACATGCTGGGTGCCAATACCGGCGGCGGGGGCGGCCCAGCTGGGGGCATTGTGGTCCACTTCTCCCCTCAAATCACCCTCCCGGCGGGCGGAGAGAACGTGAGGGAGCAGGTAAGAAGTGGCCTTAACGAATCGTATGACGACTTGGTTAAGCGGCTGCAGGCGCTGCAGCTGCAGGTGAGGAGGACGAGTTATGACTGAGTATGTGACCATCCAAGGCGACATGTGGGACTCGATTGCCTATAAAGCACTCGGATCCGAAACGTACATGCCTCATCTCATGAAAGCCAACCCCGATCACGCCCGGATAGCGGTATTTTCCGCGGGCGTTGTGCTGCAGCTGCCCGTCGTGCCTACAGGGCAAGCGGCCACCTCCCTGCCGCCCTGGAAGAGGGTGAGCCTGTGAAGGCGAGGCGCGCCGAGCTCGTTGTCGTGTATGAGGATGTGGATGTGTCCTCCTCAATCGCCGAGTACCTGACGAGCTTTTCGTACAGCGACGCTGGCAGCGGTACGCTGGATGATCTGCAGCTGACGCTTGAGGACCGGCACCAGTTGTGGCAAGGGGACTGGATGGGGAAAAAGGGGGACACGATCACCGCGGCGATCCGTACGGTGAACTGGAATAAGGCGGGGGAAGCGCAGCTTCTCATCTGCGGCACATTTGAAGTGGACGGGATGTCCTCTTCCGGCCCTCCGGATGTGCTGAATATCAAAGCCGTCTCTATCCCGTTTGATTCCAATGTACGGTTTGAGAAGAAAACCCGTGCATGGGAGAAAGTGAAGCTGTCCACGCTGGCCAAGGACATTGCAAAAAATGCAGGTTATAAACTCGTGTTTGAGCTTACAGATGATCCGGAGTATGACCGGGTCGATCAGACCGATCAGAGTGACCTGGCCTTTCTGCTCGAGAGGGCCAAGAACGAGGGCGTCGGCATGAAAGTGACGGACGGTCAGATCGTGCTGTTTGATGAGCTCGTGTACGAGCAGCAGGGGCCGGTGGCTGAGATTGCACGCGGGGCCGGCAGAGTCCTTTCGTACTCCTTCGAGGATAACATGGCCGATGCGTCCTATGTGGCTTGCCAAGTAGCCTACCAGGAGCCGAGGAGCAAGAAGACGGTCACGCACACCTATCGCCCACCAGGGGCGCCCACCAAGGGGCCTGTGCTCAAAATTAACGAGCGCTTTGCATCCATCAAGGAGGCAGACCGGATCGGGCGCAAACGTCTGCGCGAGAAGAACAAAAACGCGGTCAAGGCCAGCCTGAAGCTGCCCGGCGACGTGCGGCTGGTGACGACCGCGACGGTCACTCTGGCCGGCTGGAAGAACTTTGACGGGAAGTACATTATCGAGTCATCCAAGCACGATGTGGGGGGCAGCGGCTACACGACGAGCCTTGAGCTCAGGAAGGTGCTGGAGGGATACTAATGTTTGGATCAAGACAGAACGGCGGCCTCTATCCGGTCCGCCTGGGCGAGGTCTCCTCGGTTTACCCGGAACGGGGGACCGTCAGGGTTCGGTTTGCGGATAAAGACGATACCGTATCGCCGGAGTTGCCCCTGATCGGCTGGATGCCGGGCGATCCAATGCCGGCCAATGGCGCGCAGGTCCTTTGCCTGTACCTGGAGACAGGCGACGGCTTCTGCCTCGGGCGGACAGATGGAGGTGCCGGATGATTGGAGCCTTTGGGGATGTCGTTTTTTTCGCCACACTGGAGACGCAGCGGACTTTTACGGATTTTTCGCGGAAGAGCTCGGCCAGATGGGCCAAGCACGATGTGCTTCTCCGCAAGCCCCTTGGGCAGTTTACCGGTCCGGAGCTCGACCAAGTATCGTTTAAAATGCGCTTTGATGTGCGCTACGGGGTGAACCCCCGGGCGGAGATGGAGCGCCTTTTGGTCATGCAGCGTGACGGCCGGGTGGCCGACCTTACGATCGGAGGAAAGTCCCTCGGCATGGGCCAGTGGGTCATCACATCGCTGGATCAAAGCTGGGATGAGATCGACAACGAGGGCATCGTGCTTGTCGGCACGGCCTCGATTTCACTTGAAGAGTATATCGAAGAGGGGGGATAGGACTTGGAGTATACGCTGAACCTGCAGGAGCGGACGCAGGGGGTCATTTTCGGGGCAACAGGGCTGCAATCGATCCGGCAGAACCTGCTTACGCTGCTCACGACCATGCAAGGGACAGTGCCGCTGGATCGAGGGTTTGGCCTTGACCCCCAAACGATAGACGAACCCCTCCCGGTTGCTCAGGCCCGGTATACGGCTAAAATTCTGCGTTTAATCCGCAAATATGAGCCGAGGGTAACCGTGAAGGAGATTTCGTTTCTCACGGATAATGCATCCGGCATCCTGGTGCCCGTTATACGTTATGAAACCGAGGTGACATCATGAGCGGCACCCTTTTTGATCTACCAGACATCCAATTCACGGACCCCAATGTGCTTGAAACGGCGAACGACTTGATCACGAGCTTCGAAGCGATATCAGACACCAAGCTGTATCCGGCCGATCCGGTACGGCTTTTTTTCTTGAGCATCGCCAAGAGGCTCGTGGTCCAAGAAGCGATGATCGACACGAGCGCCAAGGCTAATCTGCTGCGTTATGCGAGAAAGGATTTCCTGGACCATCTCGGTGCGTTTTCGGAGACCACACGCCTGGAGGCCACGGCAGCCGTGACGACGATGAGGTTCAACGTCTCCCAAGCCCAGGCAAGCGCCATTCCCATTCCGTCCGGGACACGGACGGTTCCGGAGGCAAAAAGCGGGCTTTACTTCGAGGTCGTATCTCCAGGTTCGGTGCCCGCGGGGGCGACCCATACGGATCTGCTGTGCCGGTGCGCGCTGCCCGGTGAGGCAGGCAATGGCTATCTACCAGGACAGATTAACCGGCTGGTCGACCCCATCCCTTACATCTCCTCAGTAAGCAATGTGACGGAGAGCAGCGGAGGGGCGGACCGGGAAACGGACGATATGTACAGGGAGCGGATCCACGAGGCGCCCGAGTCCTTTTCCGTGGCCGGTCCGGATGGCGCTTATAAGTATTGGGCCAAATCAGCCAGCCCCCAAATCATTGACGTGGCCGTGCACACGCCGTCGCCCGGGGTCGTAAACATCGTTCCCCTGCTTGCCGGCGGGGAGTCGCCGAGCCAGGAACTGCTGGACGCCGTGCTCGCCAAATGCAGCGACAAGAAGGTGCGTCCCCTGACCGATAACGTCACAGCATCGGCGCCTACCGATGTAGAGTACAGTGTCTCTTACACGTACTGGATTGAGAGCAGCAGGGCATCGGAGGAGGCGGCCATCCGGCAGGCTGTGGAGGCGGCCAGCGAAGGCTACACCACTTGGCAGAAATCCAAACTCGGACGCGATATCAACCCTTCGGAGTTGATCCGCAGGGCGATGGCAGCCGGCGCTTACCGGGTGGACATCACTGCGCCTGTCTTTCAGGCGCTGGCCAAGACAGAGAAGGCCGCATTGACCGCAGTGAACGTGGTTTATGGGGGGCTGATGGATGATTGAGTTCAAGGACCTCCGGATGATCGACCTGGTTCCACCGAATTTGCGAAACGACCCCAAAATCGCAGCTGCAGCTGAATCCCTTGACGCAAAGTTCCAACGGCTGGACGAAAAGATCGATCGCCTGCCGTTGTACAGCCGCATGGATTCCCTGACCGAGGAGGAAGCCAACGAGCTGGCATGGCAGTTTCATGTGGACTTCTACGACCCGGCTCTGCCAATCGAGAAGCGCCGGGAGCTCGTCAAAAACAGCATCGCCTGGCATCGGCGCAAGGGTACACCATCGGCCGTCGAGGAAGTCGTCAGCGCGGTGTTCGTGGATGCAGAGGTACTGGAGTGGTTCCAGTACGGCGGGGACCCGTACCGGTTCAAAGTGGTGGTCAGGGACGTATTGGATGCTGATAAGTACGCCAAAATCGTGCAGGCGATCAATTCTGTTAAGAATACGCGCAGCTGGCTCGACAATCTGGATGTGCAGCGTGACTTCCCGGGGGAGATGTATCTTGGGTTCGTAACAGCCAGGAATAAAGAAACAACAATCCTGCCCAAAAGGTAGGGGATTGGAGGGAGCATATGGCCGGATATGGCGGCAGCATCCTAACCAATGGGGGCCTGATTTTGCAGGGTAAGGTGCAGGCAGGCGCCCCATTGGTATTTACAAAGATTGAAATCGGTGACGGCACCCCGGCCGCCGGTGTCCAATACAAGGACCTTACGTCCCTGGTGAACAGGGTAAAAATCCTTCCCATCACACTGATCAAACCAAACGGTCCAGGCGAGGCGCTGGTCCGCACAATTTTGACTAGTGAAGGCGTAACGGCTGGGTTTTATGCCCGGGAGATCGGCTTATATGCGAAGGACCCTGCAAACGGAACAGAGGTCCTTTATTGTTATGCTAATGCCGGCGACAAGGCCGATTATATTCCGCCTTCAAGCGGGACAGATCTGGTGAGCGAGGTCATAAATGTTGTTACTTTAGTTGGCTCCGCATCGAATGTTTCAGCCACCATTGATGGATCACTCGTCTATGCTACGGCAGCCCAGCATAATTCATTGCAGAATCAAGTGATCGTTTTGGATAGCCTTACACCAAAAAGAACAACGGCAAACATGACCCTATACGTTTCGACCACCGGCAACGACGCAAACGACGGCCTGACAAGTGGCACGGCCCTCCGGACGATCGCGGCAGCGGTGGCAAAGATTCCGCAAATAGTTCTCCATTCCGTTATAATCTACATTGCAAACGGGAGCTATTTGGAAAACGTGGTGATATGGGCCAAGCATGGCAATGGCACCATTAGCCTTATTGGCAATGCCACGTCCCCGGCTTCCGTGACCTTTAGTTACCTGGAGTTGAATAGCTGCACGGCGAATGTCGCAATTCAAGGGATACAACTGAATAATTCAACTGGCAAGGGTTGTTGCTTCCTGAACTACAACTCGGTTTCCGACATGAACAAATGCCGGCTGATTGGCAACAACCGTTCATACAACGGATTCAACGGGGACCGTGCAAGCCAAATCATAAGCGAATCCTATATTTCCGGAATGCAGGACGCTATAGCGGCTCGGTGGAATTCTAACGTGCATTTGGTTGAAGTTTCAGGGGCGGATAATTACTTCGGAATTACGGCGACACATAACGCTAAAGTCGGAATACATGGATCGGCCATCCCGGCCGTGAATCAATTTAATGCCGAATGGGGCGGGAGCATTGATTGGGGCAACTTGACGGTGACCCGAAGTGATATGACGTTTTATGTAAATCCGGCGACCGGCGATGATGCCAATGACGGCACGTCCGGCTCGCCCCTTAAAACGATCATGGCGGCCGTCAGAAGGATTCCGCAAATAGTCAATCATAGAGTTGTCATCGTATTGGTGCAAGGTTCTTATGCTGCGGAAGAAGTTGTGTTTAGTGGGTTTTACGGGCGAGGGCAATTGGAATTGTTGGGTTCCGACACGGCAGCCAATAGCGTAAATTTCGTGATTGGTGGCGTGAACGTTATTAAATGCGGAATTTACGTATATGTCAGAGGAGTAAAGGCGGACCGGATCAACTGGCCAGGGTTCTATGTCAACACATGCTCAGACGTATTCATTGATATGTGCAAATGCACGACGGCGACATTTGGGACGACCAATCATGAGGGCGTTCGGTTTGTTCGGGCAAACGGGTCCGTTGGGGTCGGTGAGTTTTCCAACAGGGGGTCTGGAATCCTGGCCAATTCTGGATCTATCGTGTTTAGCAATGGAAACACCGGGACAGGTAACGGCAATGGGTTGTCGTCCGCCGAGGGCTCTACCATCGGCAAATACCAATCCCAGCCCGGCGGGGTTACGGCCGAAAATGCTTATGCAGGTGGGGTGATTCGATGATTGCCATTGTATATAGAAAAATTGACGGGTATGTGCTCGACGTAGTCAAAGACGTAACATCGGTTGCAGACGGCAACGTAATAGGACAGGACCATCAGCTGAAGGGGATTGACATGCAGGCCGCGGGCGTCATCGTCGTCGATGATGCTGTGGAAGTGAAGGCTGGTAATAGGGTTGATCCCACCAAGCTTGACGATCTTAGCGAACAGCTCCCTAAATCCGCCGAGCAGCTCCGGGATCAGCGTCTCGCTGACCTCGAAAAGGGACTCGCTGATTACTTTGCAAATGGAGGTGCGTGATATGCCCATGGAGGACTACAAGATCCGTATCATAGGTAATGCCTGCATCACAAGGTTCAATGACATGGAGGCAGCGGACCTGAAGACCATCATGGATACCAGGTACAGTGCCCTCCAGGCGGAAGATCGAGAAGCGGTACGAAAGCACGTCGCTTCCTCAAGGTCGGATATCCCATATGAAAAAATCGAGGAGCCCTCCGCTTAAGCGGACCGGCTCCTTTTATATATCCCCATCACACCAAAAGAAAAGAGGATGACACTGTGAGCAGAAATCTGTTGTACTCATCAAATTTCAAGTCCAACGTCGTAAAGGTTCAAACTCCGGGCACCCGAGTGCAGCTGCCGGATATCCCCTGCAAAGAGATCACCATCATTGCCCTTCGAAGCAATACGGGCTCTATTTTTGTAGGAGACAGCACGGTCAGCTCGACCGTCTTCGGCGCTGAGTTCTTACAAAGGGACGGGCTCACCTTTGTGGTAAACAATGCAAGCGAGTTTTATATCGACGCCTCCGTGGCCGGCGAAGGCGTGTCGTTTACCACAGGCTAAGCCCAGTAAAGCAGAAAGGGGGCTGCTGTCATCATGCCGCCCGAACCGGTCATAATTTCCGTTGGAGAGGCAGGCTATTCAGAAATGGGAGCTTGGACTGCATCAAGCTCCCTAACCTCTTACAACGGAACGCAAACCAAGTACACACAGACAGTCGGGAATACGGCCACCTGGAGCAAGTATGCACCTGAAACGGGCAATTACGATATCGAGGTCTGGTTTCCGATTTCGGCCGCGAGCGCCTCTCTGGTGGAATACATCATATCCACCCCTTACGGTGACTGGGTGCGGACAGCTGATCAGACGAGCAATGGCGGCGGATGGTACAAGATCGCCACGGTTACCGCCCAGCAGGGCGCCGGCATCACGGTGACGTTGACAGCCAAGACCGCAGGGGCAAACACGCGGGCCGGATCGGTGCGGTTCGTGTTCACGGCGGCAGCCGCCGAACCCACGGGGACCGCCTCAGCTGGGCAGGACACCACCACGGTCAAGGTCATCCTGAACCAGGTTGGTTTTGATCTCGGAGAAGCCAAGCGAGCGACAGTGACAAACGTGCCGGACGGCACCCCTTTCACTGTAAAACGAGTCTCTGATGGCTCGCCGCTGTTCCCCGGCAACGTAATCGGCGGGGTGGCCGACTTTACTGGTTTCGATCCACTCGCCTTGCACAGCACTCTTTACTATGTGGAGTGCAACGGCGTAAAATCGGACAATTTCATGATTGCCAAGTTCCTGATGCAGCGAACGACCGCCAAGATCATGCTCGACTTCATGGTGCAGTCGCGGTCCGATATCTGGAGCCCTGGCGAGAACAGCGTCCTGACGCGGGATGGGCATCACTTCGACTTTCCCCTGAGCAGCATTTACTTCCTGTACTGCGCAAACCCTGCCTATTACGAGCGGCTGCCTCGAGGGGTGTACCGAGTCGCAGATACCGAGTTTGCGGAGCTGCGGCTCCAAAACGAGCCGGATATCGTGTGGCTCATGAAATTCTATGCTTACAAGATGTACGACCTTGTCGTAAACAAAGGCAAGCAGCTCCACGCCATGACCAAGGGCGAGCTCGCCTTTTTCCTGCACCTTTATCCGGAAATCAGCCAGTATGTGACCCCTGCGTTTTATCAGCAGATCCGTGACCTGGCGGTCTCTCAGTGGTCGGTCCCTACAGTCAGCGCGGACATGCAGAAATACGATGCAGGAACCTCGACGGACAACAACCTGCTGGCGACCCAGTCAGTCATTGGGGATATCAAGGGGGCCCAGCCACCCGGATATGCGATCATGCCCAACATCCTCATGTGGGAGGTTGCGCAGCGCGACGGCCTGGCCAATCCCCAGCAGTATCTTGATGCGGCCATTAATAACGCCGCATGGCTGGTCAACAGCGTCGACCTGAGTGATCCGCGGTACACCAAGGGCCAGCGGATGAGCGAGCACATCACCATCCCGTCCCTCGCTTATTTGCTGGAGGTCCATCCGGACAAGGCTCCGGCGGGGACAAAGGCAAAGATCGCAGCATGGATCGACAGGATGATCAAACGGTCGAATAACATGTGGGACCTGCGAAAATACGCAGACCCAGCTGCCGGCGATGGTCTCGATCAGTGGACGGGCGGCCTTATCGTTTATAACGAGCCAGGTAACATTGCCGGGTTCCAAGGCTGCGCGCTCGCGGCAATCCGGGTAGCAGGTACGCCGGAGCAAAAGGCAAGAATGCTTGCTATCGCGGTTGCCCACAATGACCAGGTCCTCGGTCGCAACCCCTTAAATGTGGCATTCTCCTACAGCGCTGTGACCGAAATTCCGGGCGTCGAGCGCGGCTGGCCAGTGCAGTACAAAGATACCGGCGCTGGTGATCTGAAGTGGGTTGTAGGCTCCCTGGAAGGATCGCCAAAAGAGTCTGCGTACCCGTTTGCACCTGCGGCTCCGCCTCAGTATACCGAGGGATGGACCAGCCATAACGGACCCTGGAACAAGTCTCGTGCCTACGCGGATGCCAGCAAAATCGAGGTCAAGGTAGTCAATTCTTTCGGCGCGGAGATCAGCCAGGCTCCAGCGGGGACCGCTGTATTTGTCCGATTGAAGGCACCGCTGAACAGCAATCCGGAAGCCATTGAAACAGCAGCGGTGCAGGCCGTGACGAACACGGGAACCAAGATCAACATTACATTGACAGAAGAATCTGCGGACGATTACTATTTCCGCGGATCTTTTGTCGTGCCGGAAGGGATCAACTTCTTTGATGTCTCTTACGGCTTCAGTTTATTCAGACAGAGCGCCCGGGTCACTGCAGCTCAGACGACCGGGCCAAGCGAAAGGACGGGTCTAAACATGGGCATCGGCAGATGGAGACCATTTAGCAACGGAGGCGGCAGCGTACCTGCCGTAAAGAAGTGGCTGGCCGTGGACGTCGTCTGGATCGGAAACTCGATCTGGGCAGGACAGGGGCTTACAGCTGCGCAGAAATTCATCGCGCAGCTCAGCGAAGCGACAGGAATGAACAGCACGGTGCACGGATTTCCGGGCGAAGCTTGGGCACATACCGGATCCGGTACCGACACTTCGATTCTTAGCCGGCGGGCCACATTTAAAAAGGGCGCGAAGATGTACGTCATGTATTCCGGAGGTAACGATAATAACAAGGACATCGATCTCGGCGATATCACGGACCGTTTGAACACCACCTTTAGTGGTTCAATCAACCTGATGATCGATTGGGTCGAGGCGAACGCACCAGGCGCCATAATCGTCATGGCCATCTCCTTGCCGCGAAATGGCCCACCGACCGGAGTGATCACAAGCACGACCAAAAACCTCAAGGGGTTTTCGCTGATGGACTACAACAACCGCGCTCGGGAGATCGCGGAAGCACGCGGATGTTACATCTGGGATTTGTTTGGAATTTGGAAGAAGAGCGAAATCATCCCGAAAACGCAGGACGGCGTGCATCCTAGCCCTTCAGGAGCTACGCAGATTGCGCAAAATGGAGTCGGGTTCTTTAATTCCCTCGAAGTACCGGCAACTGCTCCTGCAGGCGATACAACGGCACCAATCAAGCCGGCCACACCGACTCTGGGATCCAAGACTTCGACGCAGGTCGTAATCAACTGGACAGCCGTCGCGGATAATGCCGGCGGATCTGGCGTCAATGCTTATCAGGTATTCCGAAACGGTACGCTTCGGACAACGCTCGGCATTGCAACCACATTCATCGATACCGGGCTCTCTCCCAATACGGCTTACACTTACGCGATCAAGGCCCGGGATGCGGCCAATAACTACTCGCCAATCTCGGATAATCTGAGCGTGACGACGGATCCGGCCGCCCAGGGGGACACTACACCGCCGAACACTCCAGCCGCGCCAACGCTCGGCTCCAAGTCGCATAACAGCGTAACGATCAACTGGACAGTAACATCGGATAATACCGGCGGGGTTGGCGTCACGCAGTATGAGGTTCACCGGAACGGTACGCTGCTCACCACAGTTCCAAGCAGCACTCTCGCGTACACGGACAGCACCGTACAGCCTGCCACAGACTACACCTACGCGATTAAAGCAAAGGATGGAGGTGGATACACTTCCGCCGCGTCTGCAGCTCTCAGCGTAAGGACAGACGATGCACCTGCAGGCGGCAGCAGAGTGGAGATCGCCAAGCACAACTTTAATGCCAATTCGGGCGCGACGAACCTTGCGGCGCTGACTCTTGAGACCGGTCAGCAATGGACTGTTCCTGTTGGTGCAGCAGCTGTTGGTGGAACTGGTTCTATCTGCGCCTACTTCTCAAGCTCCGTTGCCAACTCCGTTGCTGTCTTTGATGGTGGGGTTTCGGATGGGAAATACGAGCTCAAATTCCCGAACCCAGGCGGTACGAACAAGCCGAATGGCGGACGGAATGTCTTCCGTTACGTGGACAAAGACAACTACTGGTTTACCGAGAACTCGGATACTGCGGGACTTAGACTGTTCTTGCGCCAAGGTGCCCCGGGTGCCGGAGCCAATACTCCGATGTTCACAGGCACTGGACCAAACACCGCAGACGGCTGCGTAGTTCGTGTAGAACTGGTAGGACCTAGCATCTCCGTCTACTACAACGACGTTTTGGTTGAAACCATCACCAATACGACGCACCAAACGGCTACGAAATACGGTTTTGGTACGGCACAACAAGTAGCGCGCTTTGACGATGTTCTCCTTTACACTGGTCCATAAACATGCTGGCCTCGATCCGATCGGGGCTAATTTTATGCCCGATGGGCAAGGAGCGAGTCGAGAAATGGCATCACAAGAGGTTGTATGCGTCAAAGAATTCGGCGCAGTAGAAGGCGGCAAGGAAGACTGCACGGAGGCGTTCAATAAGGCCACGGCCGCGGCGCGGGACCGGGGGCTTAAAATATTTGTTCCTGGCGGCCGCTGGAGGATCGATGGCGAACTGATCGGCATCAACAATGTGTACTTTGAAGGGGTATCGAACAACAAGCAATACAACAACAAATTTGTCGAGGAACTGCTATTTGACGGAGCCTCGACGGTACTGGTGGGCAACGGCTCCAATTACACCTTTGGATCCTGCAACGAGCAGGACAGGGCTTCATTCGACCATATCTGCTTTACAGGATTCAAAGCGCTCGCCGCGACAACGGCGGAACGCGGGTTCTCTCCGCGAAGCTATCGGTTCCGTAACTGCTCATTCCAGGGCATGCGGGTCCTGGATGCCCCGGCAGACCTGCCATATGCGATCCATAACTTTAGGTTCTTCAGTTGCGATTTTACCAATTACGGGTTCATTTCTCTATATGGCCGAATCATCGACACGATTGCCAAGGAATGCACCTTTGTGGGCGGGACGCCGATTGTACTGTCCGATGCGCGGGCCAATGTCTTTGCCCACAGTCGGGTTGAATGGGCGGACTCGGCTTACGCGATCCAGCTTACAGGCTGCGATCACCAGCTTTTCACGGATTGCTTTTACGACCGCATTGCTGGCCCGGCCTTTCAATTTAGAGAGGGAAATAAACATATCAACATCGTCGGCGGGCTGTTCAATCGCTGCGGATCTCTCCTAAAGTCCGACGGAAAACCTTTGGAGGGGACCTATAACGACTCGCATCGCTGCTTTATCCGGGTCTTCGATAACAATGAGGACATCCGGTTTGCCAATAACACCTTTGGCGTCGAGCGGAGCAGCGATCGCGGTACGGGGCTCATGACGCCGAATTATGTGGTCGGCTTGATGTGGCCGAATAAGGGCAATAACCCGGGTGGCCTACCTATCAAAATGACTTGGAAGAACAACACGGTTCATACGGCCAGCATCAAAGGGTGGCTTTTCTCGGAGAACGGTTCCTATACCGGCCGGGTGGAAGTGGAGACGGATGCCGCCTTTGGCCAGCTCAATGACCAGGTAACGTCCTTGGCCCGGCATGCCACACATCCGGTGCGGGTCACGAACTGGGATGACGTCAGCGTCTCTCTGATCCCTGAGATGCTCGAGATCGACAATCGGGCCAACATCAAGATTCCAGCAGGCATGCAGCATGGCAAAGTGTTCGGTGGGTATATCAACGGGATACAGCGGTATCACCGGCCGGAGACTCTGGCGGAGCACAACCAGCTGCAGACAGCTGCCGGCGGCGGAACGTTCCGCATGGTGGAGTACGTGATCCCGACGCCCAAACCGGTCCGCGGCGGCCCCGTGACCCTGTCCTTGGCATACAGCGCAACCGCTGGCATTAACGGGCAGGCCATTGTTTTTGATGATCAGACTCCGCCGAACAAGCTGGCCGATCTTCCGGATCTGGCCCCGACCGGCGACCTGGATGCGCGCGGGCTTTATCAAGCTGTTTACCAAGTACCTGCAGGTTACTCGCAAGCGACCATGCGGGTTCGTTTCTATGCCACAAGAGATCTGCCGCTGACTGCAGCGGCGCAGCTCAATGCTTACGCCCTGTCCGCAACCTATGGTTACGGCGCGGCGCGGACCATCGTAGATCGGCTGTAATTATGAGAGGAGCGATAAAGAGCATGACAATTAAGGATATGACGACGATGTTTGCGACGGCAGCACTGGGAGATAACCTGAAGGAGTTTAGTTACGGCAGCGTCGTTGCCGCTGCAGGCTTTGTGGGCAGCAACTACCTCGGCGGATGGGACAAGGCCCTGCAGTTCCTGGTTGTGGCCATGATCGCCGATTACATTACAGGCATCCTTGGCGCGGTAAAAACAAAGTCGGTTAACAGCGAGGTCATGTTTTGGGGCGGTATCCGGAAGGGAGTTGTAATTGGAGTCATCGCTCTTGCAGCAATCTGCGATCAATGGGTTGGCGGTGAAAACCCCGTCTTCCGCATGTTGGCCTTGTACTTCTATGGCGGACGCGAAGGGCTTTCCGTGGTCGAAAATCTTGGCAAGATCGGCGTGCCTCTGCCCGGCTCCCTGACAAAGTTCCTCGAGCAGCTCAAGCAAAAAGGAGATGCCGTGCAATGAATAAGCTGACCTTCATTGAGACGCTGGCGCCTCTGGCCGTCAAGGACCAGAAGCGTACCTGCGTCCTTTCATCTATCACGATCGCTCAAGCCTGCCTGGAGAGTGGATATGGTAAGGCAGGGCTCGGCTGCAATCTGTTCGGAATCAAGGGCAGCGGGCAGACTTTTACGACTCATGAGTATTACAATGGCCAAAAGGTAATCGTCCAGGATAGCTTCCGGGCCTATGAAAATTGGGAGGTCAGTGTTCGCGACCATGGAGATTTCCTCATACAAAATGGGCGTTATTCACGAGCCGGATTCCTCGCCGCCTGCAATGCGCTGGACTATAAGGCGGCTGCCAAAGCTCTTCAAGATGCAGGTTATGCGACTGATCCGAAGTACGCGAGCAAGTTGATTGGCATAATCGAAACGTACGAATTGCACCAATACGATAAAATCGAGGAGGAAGACGAATTTATGAAACCTGTAGAGTTGAAGGATTGGGCATGGGCTGAGCTCGACAAGTACGTGGGAGACGCGTATAACGAGGGTATTATCACTGATTGGTCTTGGGTCCAGCAGGTGCGTGACAGAAAGCTTAATGTTGTAGAATGGCTTACGCTCAAAACTCTGATTGATGAGCGGCGCAGGGCCAAATAGAAAAGTAATTGGTGGACAGGAATTGTACGATCGTGAAGAGCATCAGGGACCTTTTTGAGTGAATAATGCGAGTAAAAAAGCAAGAATACAGAGATGCAACTCCGTTGGCATTCGATCTGAAAATTGAAAGAGACAAGGTAAATTCACCTTGTCTCTTTACTGAAGAATTCGGTCACGCTATATTCTGTTACAGCTTTTGGATGTGGTCTTATTTTTTCGTGTATTTTTTCGTCAGAGAATGTACCCAAAAATCCTTTAATAATAGAAAATGGTTCAATACAGCATTTTTTTAATTTCTTACCACTCTTACATCCACAAGGATCATTTCTTTCTAGATCTTTGAAATTCACAAAGAAAGTTCCCTCAGTAAACATTTCCCAAGCAATCTGATCTTTTTCATAAAAAAATACTTCCTTTTTAAGAGTTGCTCCCCCAAGTGCGCCACTTTTGTATTGAGTATAGGTGGATGCAGGCGATTGGGATTTAAAAGTTAAAAGCACTCTTTCAAGAGACTCCTTAGAGTATCCAACACATTTGACATAAGAATTATTAATTATTACTTTATTTATTTCGTCCACTTGATGTTCAGTAAGTACATTTATCTTATTTTTTTGAATATAGTTTGGTTTCTTTCCATGGTAATAAACAGCATAGTATTTACATGATATAGGAATTAAAATAAATACATCATTTAGTCCTATATGGCGGTTACTTATATTAAGGAATCTACTTTTTATTGACAAAGCAGCTGTAGATAAATACTGATCACTAAGTAAAAATTCATTATTTTCACTTTTAATGATTGTGAATTCATAGTATTTTTTTATTGTCTTTCCCAAAGCATTTATATAACTGCCGTTAGATAATTTTTCTAAGAGATAGTCGATCCTTAAATCTTTCTCTCTCATATTACCTAAGGAAAATTCATGTAATAAAGCTCCACTTCTGTAATAAAAAATGATAACAGCTCTAAGGTATAAATCAATTGTTTGCTTTACATTTTGAATTTGATTTACTTCGTCTTCATCCTGATTTTCTAATATCTCAACGATTTTTTTGATCGCGGGAGCAAAATCTGACTCGACATCGCCAAAAAATTTCTCTAACTTATTTTGCTCAAGAAGCGGGTGCTCATAAGTATAACGTTCTGACATTGACCTGTTATAATTCGTTTTATAAATTTTCTTACCTTCTACTAATGTCTCATAAACTTGCTTGTCATTAGAGAAATGACATAATACACACTGAGGAACATAATGTTGGTTTTTTACTGTTTCAGCCATTTCTCTCACCCAGTCGAAAGGTAGTTTTTTACTCTTCACGCATCGAACAAAAAAGCATCGGTGCTTCTTTCGCACGAAGTTTTTTGACCGATACTTTCGATTTGAGATTAATGTAACACCGTAATTTGTGCTTGTCCATGCATATAAAATAAACTTTATTGCATGAAATTCGGGGAAGATCCCCAGGTCTTCAATTTATTTTAGATTAGCTTTAAGACTTTTTGACTATCTCCTAGTCATCCCTTGGGTAATAAATACAAGGAGGGGATGCCATATGCAGATACGAAGGGGAGGAACACGAGATCCGCTGCAACCGGGTGATTTGATTGAGGTGCTATACGAAATGGATGAAGGTAAAGCGCAGCTGCAGGCTCGATTTGTTGAATACGATATCATAACAGAAGATATGGCAGGTGTAAGTTTCATTCGTGTTCAATCCGAAGACGGCAACGAGAAGACTTGGATCAACTTGGAAGTGGTGGAGATGATCCGGAGAATTGGCCCTGGCAAATTGAATACGGGGAAGATGTAGCTGGCGGATGCCAGTAGCCCTGTATAAGAAAAACGGTTCGAGGCACAATCCCAAGAACCGTTTTTTCTTAAAGCGTATTTAATATTGACCTCGAATTAACCCGCCACATGGATCGGGTTTAGGCTGGATTTTCGGCGTGTTCGGCGACAGGCGCTGTATACTTTAAAAGTTTGAGCCATCCTGAAACAATAAGATTATTTTGGGGGACAAACGGGGGACAAAATAGCATTGAGCTAAAGGAAAACTAGAAGGGAGAGGGTTTAAAAAACCTTATAAATCAAGAGTTTAATCGGATATGTTATAAAAAATCGGGCCCCGTCTCGCGACGAGGCCCTTTCATGGGAGAGGAGAAACCGGACGAAGAGCTTATGGGGAACGTAAGTCTTCTCCGCGGTTGTCTACGACATTTTCGGATGTCGATAATTACAGGATAGCCCCTTCGGAGGAAAGTTATACATGCCGGCGCAAAAATTGTTTTCCTTTTTGTGCAGGAGAATCGGTTTATGGTACCATAGCAGTATATTCAATGTAGTATGGAAGGAAGGCTTGTGTGCATGAGAGTCATATCGGGCAGTGCCAAAGGACGTCCGCTGAAGGCGGTGCCGGGCATGGGGACACGGCCGACCACGGACAAGGTGAAGGAAGCGGTATTCAGTATGATCGGCCCGTATTTTGACGGCGGCCGGGTACTGGATCTGTTCGCCGGGACGGGCGGCCTGAGTATAGAAGCGCTGAGCCGCGGGATGGAAGCGGCCGTGCTGACGGATACGGATAAGAAAGCGGTGGAGACCATCCACCAGAATCTGAAGGCGGCGGGCTTCACGGATCGGGCGGAGGTGTACCGCAACGATGCCCTGCGCGCCCTGCGAGCGCTTTCCAAGCGGGAAGCGCAGTTTGACCTGGTCTTTTTGGACCCTCCGTACCGGCTGAAGCTGATTCCGGATCTGCTGCAGGAGCTGCAGGAAGGCGGGCTGCTCGCTGAAGGAGCCCGGGTGGTGATCGAGCACGACGCGGAAGACGCGTTCGAAGGGGATACCGGGACACTGGAGTGGATGAGACGGGCCGAATACGGCGATACGGCCATCACCATATTCCGGCATCATAGCGGGCCGGCCCCAGAGGAAGAGAACGAGTCGTAACGAGTAGAGGAGAGAACTTACATATGCATAAGAGCGATCAAGGGAATGTTCCCTTCGCCAAAGTGGCGGTATATCCGGGCAGCTTCGATCCGGTAACGAACGGGCATTTGGACATCATCCAGCGCGCATCCAAAGTGTTCGACAAACTGGTGGTGGCGGTGCTCAACAACACGAGTAAGAATCCGCTGTTCTCGGTAGAGGAACGGGTTGCCCTCCTTCAGGAGGTAACCAAAGATCTGCCCAATGTGGAGATCGATTCCTTCCGGGATCTGCTCATTAATTATATGAAGAAAAAAGACGCGCACCTCATTGTCAGAGGGCTGCGCGCCGTATCGGATTTTGAATATGAACTGCAGCTGGCTTCCACGAACCGCAAGCTGTGCGAGGATATCGAGACGTTCTTCATGACGTCGACCCCCAAGTATTCTTATCTCAGCTCCAGCATTGTGAAGGAGATCGCCCGCTTCCATGGCCCTGTGTCCGATCTGGTTCCGCCCGAGGTGGAAGAGGCGCTGCACGGCAAGTATGGAACCGGGACGACGGAGTGCTGACGGGGTAACTCTTACATCGAAACTCTTACATCGAAACTCTTACATCGGTTCCCGGTCGCGTCCGCGGTAGAACAGGAAGGCCGTGAAGATGGACAAGACCAGCATGAGCAGCAGGGCGGCGCCGAACTGGAGCATCATCGGGGAGACGAGGGGCCACAGGCTGTCCTGCTCCAGCGACCAGCCGTAATCTCCTGCCGCAACGCCCGCGAAGACAGGACGTTCGCCGCCCAACCGGGACATCAGGGGCTGCCACAGCCCAAGCGTCAGGAAGAAGGCGGTGCCTCCATGCTGCAGACGGGAGAGCAGAAAGCGGGAGTACCGAAGATCGGTCGAGACGGTAAGGCTCTTCACCTGTGCGTGAGTCGACAGGCCGCCCCAGGCGAGCAGCAGGCTCAGCAGCGCATAGGGCAGCGGGGCGGAGGTCGTGCCCGCCGCCTGGGACAAGGCATAGGCGCCGAGATGCGGTTCCAGGATGCCGGCCAGCAGGGCGGAAGCCAGGTGCTTGGCCTCCGGCGGGGCCATGCCGGCGAGTGACAGGACGGAGGCCAGGAGGTGCGGCAGACCCGAGAGGCTGACGGCGTGCAGCAGCACGGAGAACATCATCATGACGCCGCCGATCAGGAACAGCTGCTGCACGCCCGAGGAGACCGAGTCGCCGAGCAGCTTGCCGAACGTACGGCCGTCCCGCTGCTTGGCCTCATGGTAGGCCTGGGAGGCCCGGGAGAGCAGCCCTTGTCCGGAGCGCGTCCATTCGGACGGCCTTCCCGGAGGCGCGTCGTGCGTCGTGCTGAGCCGGTGCCACAGCATGACGAGCGCCCCCGAGAGATAATGCAGCAGCGCGAGGGCCAGACCGGCCGACGGGTTCTGCAGGAACCCGGTGCCTACGACGCCGACGAGGAAGACCGGGCTCATCAGATGGGAGCCGCCGAGCAGGCGTTCGGCCTCTTCGCGGCGGAGCAGGTCGTCCTTGCGGAGCGAAGAGGTGGCTGAGGCTCCCGCCGGCATCCCGGCGGCGAACCCGAGGGCAAGGGCCCAGCCGCCGGCGCCGGGGAGCCGGAACACGAGGCGCAGCAGCGGTTCGAGCAGGGTCCCGAGCCCATGCAGCACGCCCATACCGCGCAGCATCTCGGTAGCGATCAGAAAAGGCAGCAGGGCCGGGAATACGAGCTTCCACCACAGCTGAAGTCCTTGGAGCGAGGCTTTGAAAGCCCCGTCCGGAAACGCGATAATGCTCGCCACCAGGGCGAGCGCCGCCGTGCCGAGGAAGAGGGTGGCCAGCCGCGGCGACAAGAGGGCTTGCAGGCGGTGCATCCGCATCACTCCAGCTTCGGTTAGTCGTCTGCCGGGAAGCCTCTCCAAGGAACGGCCGCTCGGCGACGGAATGGTACATGTTTACGCTTTGTCCGCATGGTTTAGACCAGCGGAGCGTAGGATAGCTAATGAGACACACCTTGACGGCGAAGGGGCGAAGAGGAGCACCCATGGGAGAGACCAGACACATCAAGCAAGCGTCGCGTATCGTATTCTCGGTGTTCGGGGCGATCCTGCTGTTATACTTCATCTATTTCATGCCGCTTCCTTTGTATATCTTCAAACCCGGGAGCGCCGATGTCATCGGTCCGATGGTGAAGGTGGGCGAAGCAGGCCCGGAAGACCGGGGCGAGCTCATGCTGACGACAGTGTCGGTGAGCAATGCGAACATTGCCGGCTATCTCTTGTCCTTCGTGATGCCTTACCAGGAGCGGCAGCCGAAGCAGGATCTGCTCAAGGAAGGCGAGACCGAAGAGGAATACACGCAGCGCCAGGAAGTCGTCATGCTGACCTCCCAGGCGGACGCGATGCAGGCGGCTTACAACAAGCTCGGTGTTCCCTACCGGATCTCGAAGGACGGCGTCGTACTCCAGCGGGTATATACGGGGTTCCCGGCGCATGACGTGCTGCTGCCCGGCGATTATCTAGTGAAGATCGACGATCGGCAGGTAGAGGCGTATGAAGATGTAAGAAGTGCCTTGCAGGATAAAAAGGAAGGCGATAAGGCCTCCGTGACCTTCAAGCGGGGGAGTGCCCTGCGGACGGAGGAGATCGGGCTGAAGACCCTGCCGGTACAGCCCGGCGAAACCGGGGGGCCGCGGGTCGGACTAGGCGTCGAGCCGGCGGAGGTTCACAGCATCAAGGCCGAGTCGGAGAAGCAGCAGGTGTCGATCCAGGCGGGCGAGATTGGGGGTCCTTCGGCCGGGCTCATGTTCTCGCTGGAGATTTACAACAAGCTGGTTCCCGAGGACATTACGAAGGGATACCGGATTGCCGGCACGGGCGTGATCGATCCGCAGGGGACGGTGGGCGTCATCGGGGGCATTCAGCATAAAGTCGTTGCCGCCGACAGGGCGGGTGCGGAGATCTTTTTTGCCCCGAAGGACGTGACGATGGACGGCAAGACGATAGCGAATTATTCGGTCGCAGAGCAGCGGGCGGAGGAGATCGGGACGAAGATGAAGGTCGTGCCGGTAGGCACGATGCAGGACGCGCTGGACTATATGGCGGCGCTGCCGGCGAAGACCGGAGGCTGATGCGGGAGCATCGGCCTCTTTTGTTGACGCGGCAGAAAGTGAACTGGCAGAGGAGCCGAGCGGAGGCAGAGGGAGAAGTCATAGGGCGTGAAGCCGGCGCAGCGTGAGCCCGCCGCCGGTCACGCGCTGCCGCCGGGTGCGGCCGGGCAGTCCTCGCTGCAGCGCAGAGGGGCCTCATAATAATCGCGGAACATTTCCCTGGAGGAAGGATGGTCGTAGCCGAGGGCATAGGCGGAGGTGGCGCGCAGGTCCAGCTCCAGCAGAGGCGGAGCGTTCTCCGAGGGCACTTTGGTGAGGACCGGCACCTTGGCGGTTTTCTTCATGCGCTTCAGCAGAGCCTGTCCCTTAGGACCAAAGCCCAGCACCCGCAGGTAAGGGACGCCCTGCCGCAGCACCTCGGGAGCGAGTGCTGCCTTGCTGTGCCCGAGCAGGATATGCAGCAGCATCCGCTGCAGCTTGGTGCGCGTGTAACGCTTTGTCTTCAGCTGATCGAGAAGCGAGGAGACCATCCCCTCCGGCGCAGAGGGCAGCCCCTCGCTCAGCACGCGCAGGATGCGGTGCTCGAGCCCTTCGGTGACTTCGTGGCAGGCGGCCAAGCCCTGCGGCCCGAAGGTCGCCAGCTTCAGCAGCAGCGGCCGGGCGAAGCGCTCCCATCCGAGGGGCGCTCGGCCGGCCGCGTATTCCCGCTGGAGGATCGTAAGCGTGGAAGCGGGCACATACGGTGCGATGGCAGTAAGGTCCCCTCCTTCGAACAGGAGCTTGCGCAGCGCGGTCGCGCTGGCAATGCGGCGGTCGGTGATCTCCTCCTGCCGGTACTCCGCCTTCGTGCGGGGGATGGTGAGCGGCCGGATCCCGCTTTGAAGCCGGTGCAGGGCGATGAGGTAGTGCAGCCCGAGCGTGTTGTTCGGCTTCGCGAGCTCCTCGGGACTCGCACCGGGCACCAGGGCCGCGACAGCCCGGCTGTAGGCGGCCGGATAAGGCAGCCCTGCCTTCAGTCCGAGCCGGAGCTCTTCGTGCAGCTGCGGAGGCTCGGCGGCGAGCAGCCCGGCTGCCTGGTCCAGCCAGCCGAGCTCCCCGCTCTCGCTGCCGAAGCAGAGCGTGTCGACGACGCCGGTGGCCTCGAGCGCGGAGACGGCGCCGTAGCCGAACCATTCGGCGGGCTGGACCGCGAAGGCGGCCGGCAGCTCCAGCACGAGGTCGGCGCCCATGGCGAGGGCCATCTCGGCGCGCGCCCATTTGGAGGCGAGCGCAGGCTCGCCCCGCTGCAGGAAGTGGCCGCTCATGATGCAGACCGCGGCCTCCGCCCCCGATACCTTCATCGATTGTTGGTAATGATAAGAATGCCCGTTGTGCAGCGGGTTGTACTCCACGATCAGGCCTACCGTCCGCATCGTTTCAAGCTCCTTTTGTGCCGGCTCCTCCGGAGATGCGGAGGGCGAGTCTATGATGATTTACTATAGCATGAAACGGAAATCAACTGAAAATGTTGACAAGGAGCGTCATCAGTCGATATAATAATCTTTGTCTGTTTGGGGTGATACTCATGTTTTTCCATATGAAAGACTTGGCTGCCAAAGGCGCCATCGTATTGGAAGGAACGGAGGACCTGACCGGCATACTGCCGACAACCGGCAGCCTGCAGAAGTTCGGTCCGCTTGAAGTGCGTTTGGAAGCTGTAGATAAACAGGGTGCGGCAGAGGTCAGCGGCGACCTTCACATCGATGTGGAGCAGTCGTGTTCCCGCTGTTTGGCCCCGGTGCATCAGCATATTACAGCGCATTTTCATGAGACGTTCGTGAAGGGCCAGGAACCCGAAGAATCGGAAGAGAATGACGACGATGAAACCGACGCCGTCATCTATGTATCCGAGGACCGGGTGGACTTGAAGCCTTTGCTGGCGGAGGGCGTCATGCTGGCGCTGCCGTACGTCCCGTTATGCAGTGAAAATTGCCAGGGTCTGTGTCCCGTCTGCGGAACCGACCGGAATGTCGAAGCTTGCGGCTGCAAGCAGGACAAGGTCGATCCGAGACTCGCCGGGCTGGCTGACTTTTTCAAACAAGAGTAGGACCGGAACACTCGCCGCAGGCGGTGTGAATTCGTTGAAGGAGGTGGGAATATGGCAGTACCTCAAAGGAGAACGTCCAAAACGCGCCGTGATAAGCGCCGGACTCACTTTAAATTAGAAGTTCCAGGCATGGTAAAGTGTGACAATTGTGGTGAATCGAAACTGGCTCACCGTGTGTGCAAAGTTTGCGGTCACTACAAGAAAAGAGAGATTATTACTCAATAATCTCCATGGCTACGCAAAAGATAGTACTTCCTTCAAACGGAGTGCTATTTTTTTTGCCCAGCGAGCCTTCCATTTTCATCTAAAATCCATTATACTTTTTATGACTTGGTCATAAGATATAGTATTAGACCATCCGTATAGAATGCGTTACATAGCGAACATTGCGCATCCAAGCTTATATAAAGGTGGTGCCCCTGGAATCGAACGCCTACCGAAACGACAACGGCAGCAGCAGCTTGCCAAAGCCATAGAAGACAATCCGTTCATTACGGATGAGGATCTTACGAAATTGTTCCAGGTCTCCATCCAGACCATCCGTCTCGACCGTCTCGAGCTTGGCATACCCGAGCTGCGGGAGCGGATGAAGCAGATGGCTGAGCAGTCCTACGATCAGGTCCGCTCGCTGCCCCTCCACGAAGTCATCGGGGAAGTGATCGATCTGCAGCTCGACAAGAGCGGTATATCGATGTTTGAGATCCGGGAAGAGCATGTGTTCTCCCGGACGAAGATTGCGCGGGGGCATCATATATTCGCCCAGGCGAACTCGCTGGCCGTCGCGCTCATCAACGACCAGGTGGCCTTGACGGCGGCGGCGGATATCCGCTTCGTCCGCTCGGTCAAGCTGCAGGAGAAGTGTATCGCCAAAGCCTATGTCCGATCCCTGTCCAAAGGGAAGGCCAAGGTGGAAGTGTTCACCTACGTGGGAGACGAAATGGTGTTCCAGGGGAACTTCACCATCTACCATTCCAGCAGGGAGTCGGGCAAGGAACGCCACGAAGGAGGAGAGCTTCATGCGGATAGCGATTGATGCGATGGGCGGAGACCATGCGCCGCAGGCCTGTGTCGAAGGCGCCCTCGCAGCGGCCGCCGAGTACCCGGATACCACCATCGTGCTGGTAGGGGATACGGCGCGCCTTGAGCCGCTGCTGCAGGGAAGCAGGCCCGCGAATCTGGAGCTGCGCCATGCCTCCGAGGTGATCGAGGGGGACGACGAGCCTGTCAAAGCGGTCCGCCGCAAGAAGGATTCGTCGATGGTTGTAGCCGGACGCATGGTGAAGGAAGGCGAGGTCGGCGCGATGATCTCCGCCGGCAATACCGGGGCGCTCATGACGACGGGGCTGCTTGTGGTCGGGCGGATGAAGGGCATCGAACGGCCGGCGCTGGCGCCGATGCTGCCGACCTTGGACGGCGAAGGCGTGCTGGCGCTCGACCTTGGCGCCAATATGGACGCCACGGCGGAGCAGCTTCTCCAGTATGCGATTATGGGCAGCATTTACCGTGCCAAGGTGCACGGGATGAAGAAGCCCCGGGTC
The DNA here is from genome assembly GCF_027533645.1 of Paenibacillus caseinilyticus. Lineage (GTDB taxonomy): Bacteria > Bacillota > Bacilli > Paenibacillales > NBRC-103111 > Paenibacillus_G > Paenibacillus_G caseinilyticus. The sequence continues at coordinate 145,861 of NZ_JAQAGY010000006.1, read as the reverse complement.
GGTCTGCTCAATGTGGGCACGGAAGCGAGTAAGGGCAACGAAGTGACGAAGGCGGCTTTTCCTCTGCTGGAGGGCGCCCCGATCGAGTTTGTCGGCAACGTGGAATCGCGCGACGTGCTCCACAAGCCGTGCGACGTGCTGGTGTGCGACGGGTTCGCGGGGAACATCATGCTGAAGTCGATGGAGGGTACCGCTTCGGCGGTCTTCTCCGTCCTCAAAGCGGAATTCACCCGGACCTGGTATACGAAGCTGGCGGCGGCTGTCGTGAAGAATGGCCTCGGCCGCTTCCGCAGCAAGATGGATTATACGGAGCACGGCGCAGCGCCGCTGCTCGGCCTTGGGGGGCTCGTGCTGAAGAGCCACGGCTCCTCGAACGCCACCGCCTTCAAGAATGCGGTGCGGCAGGCCCGCACGGCGCTCAGCAACGATCTTGTCCGCAGCATTTCGGCGGAAATCAGTAAGGGAAGCGAGTTGGAATCTCCATGAATTTACAGCCAGTCGGCATTATCGGCTCTGGCAAATACGTGCCGGAGCGGGTGTTAACGAACCAGCAGCTCGAGCAGATGGTCGAGACGAACGACGAATGGATCGTGACCCGCACCGGGATCAGAGAGCGCCGGCTTGCCTCCGGCGAGCAGGCGGCATCCGATCTGGCTTACGAGGCTTCGCTCCAGGCAATCGCCCAAGCGGGCATTACGCCGGAGGAGATCGATCTCATCATCGTCGCCACGGTGACGCCGGACATGTCGTTCCCTTCGACCTCCTGCATCCTGCAGGAGAAGCTCGGCGCGAAGCGGGCGGCGGCCTTCGACCTCTCCGCAGCCTGTTCGGGCTTTATCTACGGCCTGGCCAATGCGGCGAACTTCATCGCCACCGGGACCTATAAGCATGCGCTGGTCGTGGGGGCCGAAGTGCTCTCCCGCATCACCGACTATACCGACCGCAATACGTGCATCCTCTTCGGGGACGGCGCCGGCGCGGTTGTGCTGGGTCCGGTGCCGGAAGGCCGGGGCTTCAAGTCGTTCGAACTTGGGGCCGATGGTTCCGGCGGGGAGCTCCTGCAGGTTCCGGCGGGCGGCTCCCGTTGTCCGTCGAGCCCGCAGACGCTGCAGGGCAAGGGGCATTACATCTCCATGGCCGGCTCGGATGTATTCAAGTTCGCCGTCCGGATCATGGGCAGTGCCGCTGAGGAGGCCTTGCGCAAGGCGGGGCTTGAGAAGAGCGACATTGATCTTCTCGTGCCTCACCAGGCGAATATCCGGATCATCCAGGCATCTTTGAACCGGCTCGAATTGTCCGAGGACAAGTGCATGATCAACCTCGACAAATACGGCAATATGTCGGCCGCATCCATCCCGGTAGCCTTGGCGGAAGCCGTAGAAGGCGGCCGGATGAAGGAAGGGGACTGCGTCGTGCTTGTTGGCTTCGGCGGCGGTTTGACCTGGGGGGCATCCGTGCTCGTCTGGTGACGGGAGGCCCCCGGGCTTCCTAGCAACTTACGACAGGAGTAGAAGAGAGTATGGGCAAAATCGCATTTGTTTTTCCGGGCCAGGGGGCCCAGGCCGTCGGCATGGGCCGGGATATCGCGGAGGCGGATCCGGCATCGAGAGCTTTGTTCGAGGCGGCGGACCATGCGCTCGGGTATGATCTCAGCCGGCTGATCTTCGAAGGGCCGGAGAGCGAGCTCAAGCTGACGTATCACACGCAGCCCGCGCTGCTGACGACCTCCGTCGCTTATCTAGAGCTGTTCCGGCGCCGGTACGGCGTGCAGCCTGATTATGTCGCAGGCCATTCGCTCGGCGAATACAGTGCGTTGGTCGCTGCGGGCGTACTTGGCTTCGAGGATGCCGTCCGGACGGTCCGCGCCCGCGGGCAGTTCATGGACCAGGCAGTGCCCGCCGGCATCGGAGCCATGGCGGCCGTGCTCGGCGCGGAGCGGGAGGCGCTGCAGACGCTGTGCATCGAGATCAGCGCAAGCGGCAATGTCGTGGAGCTGGCGAATATGAACTGCCCGGGCCAGATCGTGGTATCGGGCACTGCGGCCGGCGTGGCGGCCGTGGTCGAACGCGGGAGAGAGGCCGGCGCGAAGCGGGTCCTCCCGCTGGAAGTCAGCGGTCCGTTCCATTCGTCACTGATGAGGCCGGCTTCGGCAAAGCTGGCGGAGGTGCTGGACGGACTCTCCATGCGTGAAGCTTCCGTACCGGTGGTGGCCAATGTCAATGCCCTTCCGGTCCAGGATCCCGCCGAGATCCGGCGGAGCTTGGTGGAGCAGGTGCACTCCTCGGTCTTATGGGAGGACAGTGTAGTCTGGCTGCTGTCCCAAGGCGTCGACACCTTCGTCGAGTTTGGGAACGGCAGCGTGCTTGCCGGGCTGATCAAGAAGATCGACCGGGGCACATCCATCTTCAGTATCAACAGCCTGGAGTCACTGGAGAAGTTCGGCGGGGAAGCGCAAGGGTAGATCGGCGCATGCCTTACCGGATTCCGTTCTGCCGAAACCATGAAAGGGGAATACGAATCCATGCTTACGGGGAAAGTAGCACTGGTCACCGGCGCCTCGCGCGGGATCGGCCGAGCTATCGCTGTAGCGCTGGCCGAAGCGGGAGCCGATGTGGCCGTCAATTATGCGGGCAGCGAAGCGGCTGCGGCCGAAACGGTGCAGGCGGTGGAAGCGCTGGGCCGCAAGGCGGTCAAGATCAAGGCGAACGTGGGCTCGGCGCAGGAAGTCGACGATATGTTCAAGCTGGTGCTTGAAACGTTCGGCCGCATCGATATTCTCGTGAACAATGCGGGAATCACGCGCGACAACCTCATCATGCGCATGAAGGAAGAGGAGTTCGACCAAGTCATCGAGACGAACCTCAAGGGCGTGTTCAACTGCATCAAGTCCGCGACGCGTCCGATGATGAAGCAGCGCTCGGGCCGCATCATCAATATCTCCTCCGTCGTGGGTGCGATGGGTAACGCGGGGCAGCTGAACTACGTGGCGGCCAAAGCCGGCGTGATCGGGATGACGAAGTCTGCGGCGAAGGAGCTCGCCTCCCGGGGCATTACCGTGAACTGCGTCGCTCCCGGCTTTATCGAGACGGATATGACCGAGAAGCTCCAGGAGGAGATGCGCCAAGCGCTCCTGACCCAGATTCCGCTGGCCCGCCTAGGCCAGCCGGAGGACATCGCCAAGGCCGTCAAGTACCTGGCTTCGGACGACGCGTCCTACCTGACCGGGCAGACGATTCACGTCGATGGCGGCATGTATATGTAGGTGTTTCGCGATTTTTTGTTAAGGTTTGGACGGGCTATGGCATTTTGCCCATAAGTTAAGTATAATACCATGGAGGAGGTGAACCGGATGTCCGATATTTTGGATCGCGTAAAAAAAATCGTCGTCGACCGACTCGGAGTAGATGAGGCGGAAGTGACGCTTGAAGCAAACTTCAAGGATGACCTTGGTGCCGATTCTCTCGATGTAGTAGAATTGGTTATGGAGTTGGAAGATGAGTTTGATATGGAAATCTCTGATGAAGATGCAGAGAAAATCGCTACTGTAGGTCAAGTAGTGGAGTACATAAAATCTCATACTTAAGCCGTAAGTCCCGTTTGCAATAGAACGGGACTTATCTCCATTCCCAGGATCATTTCGTTTACGCCGTGAAGGATAGGACCGCTCTGGATCATCGGAGTCACTTTGGAACGACAAGCCTAACGAGAGTTATTTATAATAGAGGTGGACATATTGAAACAAAGAGTAGTCATTACAGGGATCGGCGTCATGTCGGCGCTTGGCAAGGATGCCGAAACCTTCTGGAACGCTCTGCTTGCGGGACAATCGGGCATTTCCCACATCGAATCCTTCGATGTCAGCGAATATCCGACACGTATTGCAGCGGAGATCAAGGATTTTAACGCGGAAGATTACGTGGAGCGCAAAGAGGCCCGCAAGATGGACCGCTACGTTCAGCTGGCGGCCGCAGCGGCCAAGAACGCCCTGAAGGATGCGAACCTGAATCCGAAGGAAGGCGTGGATGCCGAGCGGATCGGCGTGTACATCGGTTCGGGCATCGGCGGGCTGTCGACTTGGGAAGAACAGCATAAGATTCTGCTCGAGAAAGGTCCGAAGCGGGTCAGCCCGTTCTTCATTCCGATGATGATCGCCAACATGGCGGCAGGCATGGTCTCGATGCTGACGGGTGCCAAGGGTCCGAACAGCACGGCGGTTACCGCCTGCGCTACCGGGACCCACTCTATTGGAGACGCCTTCAAGGCGATCCAGTACGGCGAAGCCGACGCGATGATCTGCGGGGGTGCCGAAGCGACGATCTCTCCTACCGGAGTTGCCGGATTCTGTGCGATGCGGGCGATGTCGACCCGCAATGACGAGCCGCATAAGGCGAGCCGTCCGTTCGACAGCGACCGCGACGGGTTCGTAATGGGCGAGGGTGCCGGCATCCTCATTCTCGAATCGCTGGAGCATGCGCAGAAGCGCGGTGCGAAGATCTATGCTGAAGTCATCGGCTACGGGCGCAGCGGCGATGCGTACCACATGACCGATCCGGATCCGGACGGTGCGGCGCGCTGTATGGTCAAAGCTGTGAAGGACGCGGGAATCGAGCCGGAAGCGGTGGATTACATCAATGCGCACGGAACGTCCACTTCAGTAGGCGACCGTTCGGAGACGACGGCGGTCAAGAGAGCGTTCGGCGAGCATGCTTACAAGCTGGCGGTGTCTTCGACCAAATCGATGACGGGCCATCTGCTCGGAGCGGCCGGCGGCGTGGAAGCGATCGTCTGCGCACTGGCGCTGAGGGACGGGAAGATTCCACCGACGATCAACCTCGAGAATCAGGACCCAGAATGCGATCTGGACTATGTGCCTAACGTGGCTCGGGAAGCTCAGCTGAATGTGGCGATGTCGAATTCGTTCGGATTCGGCGGACATAATGCAACCCTGATCCTGAAGAAATACGAAGCATAACCTTTTACGCGGCTGTCTATACTAAAATAATTGTTTCCGGGAAGGCGTGTACCCGCTTCCCGGAAAACAAACTGCTAACACGAAGGTGATAAAGACATGCATCGCAGCCTAAAGCAGCTTCAGTCCCAGTTGCACATCGCATTCAGCAATCCCGATCTTCTCCGGCAAGCGTTTACTCACTCTTCCTATGTGAACGAACACCGGATCGGCCAGTACAAAGACAATGAACGCCTGGAATTCCTCGGTGATGCAGTATTGGAGCTGACGGTATCGGAATACTTGTTCGACAAATATCCGGATCGTTCGGAAGGGGAGCTCACGAAGCTCCGCGCTTCGATTGTCTGCGAGCCTTCGCTTGTCGGCTTCGCCGAGCAGCTCGAGTTCGGAGCTTATGTGCTGCTCGGCAAAGGTGAGGAGCTTACCGGCGGCAGAACGCGCCCGGCCCTTCTCGCGGATGTCTTCGAATCCTTCATCGGCGCACTGTATCTCGATCAGGGGCTGGAGACGGTCCGCACGTTCCTGCAGCAGTATATGTTCCCGCATCTCCCCCAGCAGGGCAAGCTGCTCACGGCAGACTACAAAACGTATCTTCAGGAATACACCCAGCAGCACAGCATGGGGGCCCTCGAATACAAGATTGTGGATGAGCGGGGTCCAGCACACGAGCGTGAGTTCGTGGCGCGCGTATTCCTGGTGGAACAGCTGCTCGGCGAGGGTACGGGCCGGTCCAAGAAGGAAGCGGAGCAGCACGCGGCATCCGAGGCGCTTGCCAAGCTGAATGTGAAAGTGGAGCAGAAGTGAAGGGAATCCGAAGGAAAGAAAGCGGCGCCGCCTCGTGCGGTCGCCGTTTTTTTCGTAAGGGTGGGATCCGCTTCCACGGCGCCCCGTCTCCCTTTTTCGCGGAGGAATGTGGTACAATGGAACTGAGGTGAGTGAACGTTGTTTTTGAAACGTATAGAATTATCAGGCTTCAAATCGTTCGCGGACCGCACCGAACTGGAGTTCGTTCAGGGCATTACAGCCGTTGTGGGTCCTAACGGTAGCGGCAAGAGCAATATTTCGGACGGCATCCGCTGGGTGCTTGGAGAACAGAGTGCCAAGTCGCTGCGAGGCGGCAAAATGGAAGACATCATCTTCGCGGGAAGTGACGCCAGGAAGGCAGTCAATTACGGCGAAGTTTCGCTTACGCTGGACAATACGAGCCAGTCGCTGCCCCTTGATTTTCAGGAGGTGACGGTGACCCGACGGGTTCACCGCAGCGGCGAGAGCGAGTATCTCATCAACCGGCAGTCCTGCCGTCTGAAGGATATTACCGAGCTGTTCATGGATACGGGGATCGGGAAGGAAGCGTACTCGATTATCGGGCAAGGGCGGATCGAAGAAATTCTAAGTACCAAATCGGAGGATCGGCGGGGCATCTTCGAAGAAGCCTCGGGGATCGTCAAATATAAATCGCGCAAACGCGAGACGGAAAAGAAGCTTCAGGAGACCGAACAGAATTTACTGCGGATTCATGACCTCGTCACAGAACTCGAGGACCAGCTGGAACCGCTGCGGGTGCAGTCCGAGAAGGCGATCCGATTCAAGGAGCTGAAGGCGGAGCTGAAGTCCAGCGAGATTGCGATGTACGTATACCAGATCGAACAGATCTACGAGACCTGGACCGAGACGAATCAAAAGCTCGAGGTGCTGAAGGAAGAGCAGCTGCAGCTCTCCGGCTTCGTATCCGTGCACGATGCCCAGCTGGAGACGCACCGGCTGGAGATGCGGGCGCTGGAGGAGCAGGTCGAGCGCCTGCAGCAGCATCTGCTGCACCTCAGTGCGGAATTCGAGAAGTGCGAAGGCCAGGGCGAGGTGCTCAAGGAGCGCAAAAAGAACTATGCCGCCAACCGCGCGCAGCTCGACCTGGCTGTCCGCGGACAGGAAGTGCGGCTCTCGGGACGCGAGACGGAGATGGCGGAGCTGCAGGGACGTATCCGTGAAGTGGCGGAGCTGCTGGCCGGGACGGAAGGCAGGCTGCGTGCCGAGGAAGACCGGCTGCTCGGCGTGGCGGGCGGCATCTCGAGCGCCGAGGAAGACCGGCTGAAGGGCGACCTTCTCGAGGTGCTGAACGAGGCGGCGAATGCGCGCAACGAAGTCCGGTATTCCGAGCAGCAGCTCGAATCGCTAGGCCGGCGGATCGACCGCCTGGGCGGCGAACACCGCAAGTGGCAGGAACAGCAGGAAGGCTTGACGCAGCGCAAAGCGGAGCTCGAGAAGCGGCTCGGCGAAGCCGTCAGCGGGATCGAGGAGATGCGCAGCCGGTACATAGAAGTGAGCCAAGGGCTCAAGTCGAAGCAGCTCCTCTCCGAGGAGGCCCAGAGCACCCTCCGCAAGTGGGAGCAGAAGCTCGATAGCATGATCTCCCGCCGCGATACGATGCGGGAGATGGCGAATGACTATGACGGCTTCATGCACGGCGTCAAGGAAGTGCTGAAAGCGAAGGACCGCGGCGATCTGCGCGGCGTCCGCGGAGCCGTGGCCGAGCTCGTCAAGGTGCCGGCGCACATCGAGACGGCCGTGGAGACGGCGCTCGGCGGCGCGCTGCAGCACGTCGTGGTGGAGAGCGAGGCGAACGGGCGCGACGCGATCGCATTCCTGAAGAAACGGCAGCTCGGAAGAGCGACATTCCTGCCCTTGGATGTCATCCGGGGCCGGAGCGTACCGGACAACGAGCAGCGCAGCATCCAGGGCATGGAAGGCTTCGTCGGCATCGCTGTGGATCTCGTGAAATTCGACGAACCTTACCGCAGTATTGCGGGCAGCCTGCTCGGCAACGTGATCATTGCCGATTCGCTCGAAGTGGCGAACCGGATCGCCGCCCGTGTGCAGTACCGCTACCGGGTGGTTACGCTGGACGGTGATATCGTGAACCCCGGCGGATCCATGTCGGGGGGATCGCAGCAGAAGAAGACGGGCAGCTTGCTCAGCCGGCAGCGGCAGATCGAAGAGATGGACAAGGAGATTTCCTTGTCCGAGTCCCAGCTCGAGAGCCTGCGCGGCAAGGCGGCGGCGATGCGGACCGAGATCGCCGAGGCGAACCGCCAGCTCGACGAGCTGCGCGCCGAAGGCGAGAGCCGCCGCATCGAGGAGCAGCAGGTGCGCGCTTCGCTCGCTCCGCTGGAGCAGGAAGCAAAGCAGGTCGCCGAGCAGCTCGCGCTGTATGGGGCGGACGGCGATACGATGACCGAGGAGCGGCGCGATCTGGAGCGGCGCGGGCAGGAAGCGAAAGCGGCGTTGGAGCGGCTGCAGCGCCAGGAAACGGAGCTGCAGCAGGCGATCCGCGACGCGGAGGTACGCCGCAAGGCGAGCGAGTTCGCGAAGGAGGAGCTGCAGACGCAGCTCACCGACCTGAAAGTCAAGGCCGCCTCGCACCTGCAGGAGAAGCAATCGCTGCAGGGGCAGGAGAGCCGGCTGAAGCTGGAACTCCAGGCGCTGCGCAGCGAGCTGCAGGGCAACCGGGATGCGCTCAGACAGCTCGACCGGGACATGGGCAGCCATGAGCAGGAATCGGTCGAGCAGACCGAGCAGCTCAACGAGCTGAAGCTGAAGCGCGACCAGTGCTCCGAGCAGCTGGATCTGAAGCGGGCGGAGCGGGCGCAGTGGAGCGCCAAGCTGGAAGCGGAAGAGAACAAGACGCGGGAGCAGCGCACGCAGCTGCGCCAGGTGGAAGAGCAGCTGCACCAGACCGAGGTGCGCGTCAACCGGCTCGATGTCGAGCTCGAGAACCTGCTCAAGAAGCTGTCCGAGGACTACGAGCTGAGCTACGAGCGGGCCAAAGCCAAGTATCCGGTGCCGGAGGATGTGCTGGGCACGCAGAACAAGGTGCGGGATCTCAAGCGGGAGATCGCGATTCTCGGGGATGTCAATCTCGGAGCGGTAGAGGAATTCCAGCGCGTCAACGAGCGCTATCAGTTCCTCGCCGAGCAGAAGAACGATCTCGTCGAAGCGAAGACCGCCCTGTACCTCGTCATCCGCGAGATGGACGAGGAGATGGGCAAGCGGTTCCGCACGACGTTCGATGCGATCCGCTCGCATTTCGTCGTCGTCTTCGCGAAGCTCTTCGGCGGAGGCCGGGCGGATCTCATCTTGTCGGAGCCGGACAACCTGCTCGACACGGGGATCGAGATCGTCGCCCAGCCTCCAGGCAAGAAGCTGCAGAACCTGCAGCTGCTCTCCGGCGGCGAGCGGGCGCTGACCGCGATCGCGCTGCTCTTCTCGATCATCCGGGTGAAGCCGGTGCCGTTCTGCGTGCTCGACGAGGTGGAGGCGGCGCTCGACGAAGCGAACGTCTCACGCTTCGCGGAGTATCTCCGGGAATTCTCCGAGCAGACGCAGTTCATCGTCGTCACGCACCGCAAGGGCACAATGGAAGAAGCGGACGTGCTGTACGGGGTGACGATGGAGGAAGGCGGCGTATCCAAGCTCGTCTCCGTCCGGCTCGAAGAGGACGATGCGATCATGGAAGCCGGCTGACGCCTTAGCCTTGGGCTTGCCGGCAAGCCGGGCCAGTTGTGATTACGGACCTCATCGCTTTCGGGCGGCGGGGTCTGTTTTCGGTCGTTTACAGTCGCGAATGTGAGCCCGGACGATTCTTGTCGATGGAGTACGGAGAAGGGAGCGGAGAGCCGAAGCGAGGGCGGGAAGAGGAGCCTGGGAGGCACTTTGACATGCCCCCCTTCCATAGTGGACAATAGTAGCATGATCATCCAATAAAGGTAGGTAGGTGCCCCGTGAGTTTTTTTAAGAAGCTGAAAGAATCCATTACGGCCAAGACTGAGGCGGTAACGAACAAATTCAAAGAAGGCTTGACGAAGACCCGCGACGTGTTCGTGGAGCGCGTGGACGACTTGTTCTCCCGCCGCAAAAAAATCGACGAGGATTTCTATGAGGAGCTCGAAGAAATCCTGATCGGTGCCGACGTGGGCGTGAATACGGTCATGAAGCTAATCGAGGATCTCCGCAGCGAAGTGCGCAAGCGCAAAATCGAGAACCCGAGCGACCTGCAGCCCGTGCTCTCCGAAATGCTCATCGCCCTGCTCCGGGGAGATGAGCAGGTTGGCCTGAAGATGGCCGCTTCCGGCCCGACGGTCATTCTGTTCGTCGGCGTCAACGGCGTAGGCAAGACGACGACCATCGGCAAGCTGGCGCACCGCTTGAAGTCCGAAGGCAAGAAGGTCATCCTGGCGGCAGGCGATACGTTCCGCGCCGGTGCGATCGAGCAGCTCGAAGAGTGGGGACGCCGCGCGGGCGTCGATGTGATCAAGCAGCAGGCGGGCTCGGATCCCGCGGCGGTCATGTTCGATGCGCTGAAGGCGGCAAAGTCGCGCGGCGCGGATGTGCTCCTGTGCGATACCGCCGGACGTCTGCAGAACAAGGTCAATCTGATGGAAGAGCTCAACAAGATCTACCGCGTCATCACGCGGGAGATTCCGGATGCGCCGCATGAAGTGCTCTTGGTGCTCGATGCGACGACAGGACAGAACGCGCTCTCGCAGGCGAAGCTGTTCGACGAGAAGTCGGGCCTCACGGGTCTCGTGCTCTCGAAGCTCGACGGCACGGCGAAGGGCGGGATTGTGGTAGCCATCCGCCAGGAGCTGAAGCTGCCGGTGAAGTTCGTGGGCCTCGGGGAGAAGATGGACGACCTGCAGCCGTTCGATTCCGACCAGTTCGTGCATGCCTTGTTCAGCAAGTGGATTGCCGAAGGGGACAAGCAGGAAGAGCAGGCGTAGAACCCCATTGGAAGTCATGTAGGAAGCCTTCTTGGCAGCCTGGATTGGAATCCTTGCGGACACCTGTTACGGGGGCTGAAAGACTGACAAGGAGAAATGCTTGACATCCTTTGGCGGATTGGGTATGATAGGTTCTGTTGTTCACGCTGTAAAGTGTTTTACCTTAACGGGGGTGAGCACGGTGACCGAGGACGGCGTCCTATTGAAGACGAACCGGGTTAATCTCCTGTTCGCTTTCTACGAGAAGCTGCTGACTGAGAAGCAGCAGATCTTTATGAGACTTTACTTTCACGACGATTATTCGCTCGGCGAGATTTCTACCGAGTTCGGGATCTCCCGCCAAGCGGTATATGAACATATCAAGCGGGCCGAAGCGGTCCTTGAAGATTATGAGGCGAAGCTGTCCCTGGCGCTCAAGCACGAGCAGCGGGCTCATCTGATGGAAGAGCTTGAGGCGTTGTGCGAGGGCTTGACGGCGGAGCGGAAGCTTCAAGCTGGGGCTTTGATCGGCCGGCTGAATGAGCTCGACTAACACATAACAACATCCTGTAAGGTGGTGACGACCTGTGGCTGCATTTGAGGGACTGGCCAGCCGGCTCCAGAATGTGTTCAGCAAGCTGAGAGGCAAGGGCAAGCTCACCGAAGACGACGTGAACGAGGCTCTGCGCGAAGTGCGTCTGGCACTTCTGGAAGCGGACGTGAACTTTAAGGTCGTCAAGGAATTCATAGCGAAAGTGAAGGAGCGGGCCATCGGCCAGGAAGTGCTCCAGAGCTTCACCCCGGCGATGGTCGTTGTCGACATCGTCAACAAAGAGCTGACAGATCTCATGGGCGGGTCCCAGAGCAAGCTGGCCCGCTCGAACAAGCCGCCGACCGTCATTATGATGGCGGGTCTGCAAGGGGCCGGTAAGACGACATCCACCGGTAAGCTTGCGAAGATGCTTCTGCAGCAGAATCACCGTCCGCTGGTAGCCGCCGCCGATATTTACCGGCCGGCAGCGATCAAGCAGCTGCAGGTGCTCGGCGAACAGCTTAAAGTGCCGGTCTTCTCGCTGGGCGATCAAGTCAGCCCGGTGGAGATTGCGAAGCAGGCGCTGCAGCATGCGAAGGACCATAACAACGACTATCTCATCATCGACACCGCAGGCCGTCTGCATATCGACGAGAACCTGATGGATGAGCTGAAGCAGATCGTCGAAGCGGTAACGCCGCACGAGATCCTGCTCGTGGTCGATGCCATGACCGGTCAAGACGCCGTGAACGTGGCGGAGAGCTTCCACAAGCAGCTGCCGCTCACAGGCGTCGTGCTGACGAAGCTCGACGGCGACACCCGGGGCGGCGCGGCGATCTCAGTCAAGGCGGTTACCGGCTGCCCGATCAAGTTCGCGGCGATGGGCGAGAAGATGGATGCGCTCGAGCCGTTCCATCCGGAGCGTATGGCTTCGCGGATTCTTGGGATGGGGGACATGCTCACCCTGATCGAGAAGGCACAGGCCGGCATTGATGCCGACAAGGCGAAGGAGATGGAGCGCAAGCTTCGCACCGCCGAGTTTACCTTCGATGATTTCCTTGACCAGATGGAACAAGTGAAGAAGCTTGGGCCGCTGGATCAGCTGCTCGACATGCTGCCGGGTGCCGGCAAGATGAAGGGCATGAAGGATATCAAAGTGGACGATAAGCAGATGCAGCGCATCGCGGCGATCGTGAAGTCCATGACGAAGGAAGAACGTTCGAATCCGGATCTGCTCTCCCCAAGCCGGCGTAAGCGTCTGGCGGCGGGCAGCGGCAACTCCGTGCAGGACGTCAACCGCTTTATCAAGCAGTTCGACGACATGCGGAAGATGATGAAGCAGTTCTCCGGCATGATGGGCCCGAAGGGCAACAAGCAAATGAAGCAGCAGATGAAAAAGCTCGGCCGCGGGATGAAATTCCCGTTCTAATACATCCGAAGATCTTACTCTAATGGGGAGGTGAAATACATGGCAACTCGCATTCGTCTTAAGCGTATGGGCGCTCACAAAGCTCCTTTCTACCGTCTCGTGGTATCGGACTCCCGTTCCCCGCGTGATGGTCGCTTCATCGAGGAAATTGGTACTTACAATCCGGTTGCTCAACCAGCCGCTGTAACGATCGATGAAGAAAAAGCACTGAAATGGCTTCAATCCGGTGCGCAAGCTTCTGACACGGTTCGCAGCCTGTTCAGCAAAGCTGGCATCCTGACGAAGTTTCATGAATCGAAACTGCAGAAGTAATCCGTAAAGGATACGGAGGTACCGATGAAGGAGCTTGTGACCGTAATCGCGAAGCGATTGGTAGATCATCCGGATGAAGTACGCGTGACACGGACCGAAGATCAACGCAGCATTACGTTCGAGCTTGCCGTTCACCCCGACGATGTCGGCAAAGTGATCGGGAAGCAGGGACGCATCGCCAAGGCGCTTCGAACCGTAGTCACATCCGCTGCAGTGAAGGAGTCGAAACGCGTTTCGGTTGAAATCGTTTCGTAATGGAAAGTATGAGAGTTAGGAGCTGCTCCTAGCTCTCTTTTATTATGATCAGCCGGGGAGGGACCCATATGAGCGAGAAGTTGTACACGGTCGGCAAAATCGTCAATACGCACGGCATCCGCGGCGAGCTGAAAATCGTACCGGAGACGGATTTCCCCGAGGAACGGTTCGCTGTCGGCAGCAAGCTGCTGTTCGTGGATCCGGACAAAGGGACGATTCTCCCGCAAACCGTAGAGTCCGCCCGCGACCATAAGACGATGTATATTATCCGGTTCAAGGGCTTTATGAATATTAATGAAGTGGAGAAATACAAAGGCTGGCTGCTGAAGGTGGAAGAGCAGTATTTATCCGAACTCGAAGACGATGAGTTCTACCATCATGAGATTCTGGGCTGTGCTGTAATAACGGACGAGGGTGAAGAGCTGGGCACGATCTCCGAGATTTTGTCGCCGGGGGCCAATGACGTGTGGGTGGTCAAGCGTCCGAAGGGGAAGCCGCTGCTCCTGCCTTATATTGACGAGGTTGTGCTGAACGTGGATATTCAAGAGAAGAAAGTTACGGTTCATATCATGGAAGGTCTGCTGGATCTATGAGAATCGATGTCTTGACGTTGTTCCCCGCCATGTTCGACGGGGTGTTCTCTTCCAGCATTCTCGGTAAGGCCCGGGATAAGGGCATTGTCAGCCTGAACACGGTGAACTTTCGGGATTATTCGAACAACAAGCACAACACCGTTGATGACTATCCTTACGGCGGAGGAGGCGGGATGGTGCTGAAGCCCGAGCCGATCTTCTCCGCGGTCGAAGGGATCACGGAAGGCTTGTCCGGCAAGCCGCCGCGGGTGATCCTGATGTGCCCGCAGGGCCAGACCTTCACCCAGAAACTGGCGGAATCGTTCGCCGAAGAGGAGCACCTGGTCTTCATCTGCGGCCATTACGAAGGCTACGACGAGCGGATCCGCGAGCATCTGGTCACCGACGAGCTGTCGATCGGCGATTATGTGCTGACGGGCGGAGAGCTGCCGGCCATGGTCGTTATCGACAGCGTTGTTCGGCTGCTGCCCGGTGTGCTCGGCAACGAGATGTCCGCCGTGACGGATTCGTTCTCTACAGGCCTGCTCGAGTATCCGCATTATACGCGCCCGGCCAAGTTCCGTGAGTGGGATGTGCCCGACGTGCTGATCTCCGGACATCACAAGAATGTGGACGAGTGGCGCCGCCAGCAGTCCCTCATGCGGACGTGGAAGAAACGGCCGGATCTGCTGAAAGGGGTGGAACTCACGCCAAAGGAACGCAAATGGTTCAATGAATGGCGTGCCGCTCAACAGGCCTCGGACAACTCAACCCAAGATGGGAAAAACTAGGTTGCATCTAACGATGGATTATGATACTTTATTCCTATACGTGGTGTGCGGAAGAACCGCTTTATTGAACGGCCGGAAGGTCGTTGCGATAAGGCGGTTTTTTGTGTTTTCACGGACTAATCCTGGTCCCTCGTTACAGATACTTCAGTTTATGGGTAATTTTGTCGATAAGAGGAAGAGTAAGTTTTTACTAAGGAAAGGATGAGAGGAATGAAGAAACTGTTTGCATTGACCACGCTCGTATCGCTGCTGGCGACCGGATGTACGGAAGCACAGGCGAACAGCTCGGAGGCGGCAGCCGCGGCAGTCGCGCTGAAGGACATTGGGGGACACTGGGCCGAGGCTCAAATCCAAGGGGCGGTGGCCAAGCACTACGTCGACGGGTATGAGGACGGCACGTTCCGACCCGAGAAGCCGGTCAGCCGAGCCGAGTTTATCAAAATGCTGACGGTTGCCGCAACTCTGAAGCCCGGTGCAAAGGGAAGCAACTGGTATGACCCGTATGTAACGGCGCTCAAAGAGGAGGGCGTTCTGCGGGAGCGTGACTTTCAAGAGTTGAATGGGGCCATGACGCGTCTCGAGATGGCGAAGCTGGCGGTACGGATGGCGAAAAAAGAATACGCCGATCCCAAGGTGCAGCTTGAGGACATCGCGGCGATGTCGAATGCCGTGAAGCTCGGGCTGATCCAGGGACTCACAGACGGGGAGCTAGCACCGGAGAAGACAACGACCCGGGCGCAGACGATTACGATTATCGAACGCGTACTGAAGGTGAAGGCTGGGGAGACGCTGGAAGTGGACTCTGCCGCCGTTCGTAATAGTGAATTGGCTCGTAGCGGTAGTAACTTCGAGAGTGTATTTGGTAAGCCGTTGTTGATTAATTTTCCTTATTCAACGTATTTGAACGGTAATGTTGATGTAAATATTAAAAGTTTTATTGTAGTTGATATGAATGACGCGAATGACCCGATGGTTAAAAGCCTTAAGGAAACGAAGTACAAAAATCAACTTTCCCCAGATTGGTATAAGGATACTTACGTAGTACTTATGCCAATGACTTATACGGTTAAAGGGGCGGGTGAAGGTGCAGGTAAGTTCTATATGGCCCAAGGTTACACCATTGGAATGGGTAAAGCTCTTATTAGCGAAAAATCGTTAATGTTTTTTTCGCTTAAAGAAGATGGAGTCTATGAGGATGTCCTTTTTACTTTAATATCTAAGGATGAAGCAGAGTCAGTTAGAAGCAAGGCTCTAACCTATTTTCTCCAGAGAACTGATGGAACTCGAATTGTGTTTTACTAGAGAGGTGAAAAGATCTGAAAAGGAGAATGAAAAGTCATCTAAGTATCATACTTCTGCTCTTCTTTATCTTTGAGCTGTTTTCGCCTCTCTTATATTCCCCAGAGGCTTTAGCTTCCAGTTTGACAAAGCGCTTATTTATTGACTTTAGTACGGGCACAATTAAGGATTCCACGCTGAGGGTAAGTCTACCAGATACAACTAAAATAATTGAGAATATAGACGTTTCAAATTATATGACGGGAGTTCTGGAAGGCTGTAAGATCGTGGTAAACGGGATTGAGCAAGCTTCTAAGTGTGTAGTTAAAAATAGTACTAATATAAAACTGAACGGAATAACTGGAAAAGAGCTAGAGGTATACGGCAGGATGTCTACTAACCCCGGTCACCACATGTATCGATTACCGAACGGGTTAAAGTGGGAACATAATGCTCTAACTACATTAGAACCAATTCAGTTTAAAGCAGCACCTTCTACGGATGTATCTGGAATTACAACTTTCCCAGGACTTATTCCTACGACGGGTAATTTAAGATCGTCTGTGAATAGTGCATTTAATTACACCACAGGTAAAGGTGGGTATGATCTTAGGTATTCGTATAACAATCCTAATCAGGTATCGCCTCCAGATTACGGGAAAGAAGGTTATGCGGTATCTGCGGCATATAACCTTATCGCGCCAGCTTCATTTTATACTACTCAACCCCAAGATACTATTAAAATACCCTCCGGAGAAACTTTTACTTCCGGAAGCCTAGTCCCATCTTCTGTAGAAATCTACGGATGGGGTAAGGCTACTGATCGAGTCGGATCCGTTCTTCGAGATCCATTACCTGAAGCTTATTCATGGGGGCCAGGAACCGATACGAATGGAAACCTGATTCCGGGTTCGGGGTTAGTTAAGGTAAGAAGGCTTCTAAATGGTCAGCTTGAAGAAGGTATTGACTTTACAGTAGATGAAGGCTCAAAACCCTACGGCGAAGACCGAAACTACTTTATGCACGTCGATACCCTCTGGAAGGCTAAGACCTACACTTACGAAGGCTACATCGACATCACCTACGGCGTGCCAACGACCCCTGACCTGTCGACGGTCTACCTGAAAACCGACACTGCCTGTATCGCTGTGAACGATACGGTAACGTTCAGGTATGCGTATCGTAATGAGGGCGACAGCACGACAGATCCTTTTAAGATTCAGATCAAAGCAAACGGGTCGACCGTAATAAAAACCGAGACGATAGCCGGGGCGGCTAACGGCGCCTTACTTACAGGGAGCTTCACCTATAAGTTCACTTCCACCGCTATGGTCGATCTAACCGTTTGGGTGGATCCGGACAAGGCAGTAACGAAGGATACGAACCGCTCGAATAATGTACTCACCGAGCGGTTTACCGCAGCAGCCTCGTGCGGCGGTGGTGGAGGGCCAGTGACGGGAGGGCCTGAGGTCGTCAAGGCAGATTTCAACATCCTCATCACGCCGACGCTTCCGTACGGCGAGGACAATACGTTTCAGCCGGAGATCTCCATTACCGGTGGGGAAGGCTGTTCCCTGGCCACGGTAACATGGACTTACGTGCAGGGAAGCCTCACCCATACATTCACTGCAACGCAGGGGAACGCGCAAGGCTTTAACGGCCCGCCCTATCCGAAGGGGATGGGGGCAGGCAAGGTGGATGTCACCATGAAGGTGAAGTCCACCTGCGGCACCGAGAAGACGGCAGGACCGAAGAGCTTTGAAGTCGTGCTGCCTCCGTCGGGAAGCAATAAAGGACCGGTGTTCGACCCGGCCTTCTTTGACGGGGGCAACAGCTACGAGTATCCGCCGGTAGCACAGGTTGTACTGGGCGACCGGGTAGACCTAGGCATCATACATGATCCGACGGCCAATCCCAAGACGCCCTATGATCCGGAAGATGACGGCATCATCTACTACTTTGATTTCGAGGGCTCATCCAGTCCATGGCTTCGGGGGCTGGCCGAGGACAAAGGCTGGTGGGAGTATGATGCACATTTTGGTCCGGTGGTGGCGAGCGTGCTGGGTACGCATGAGATCCAGGTGACGGCATCGGATATCCGGGGAGCGCCTGGAGGAACCAAGACCGCGAGGCTCGAGGTCGTCGCTCCTAACCCTGTGCCGATCATTACGCTGCCGCCAAAGGTGGTGGAGGGGAGAATCTTCACACCGGATATCGGCTGCGAGCGGAGTTACAGCCCGAAGAAGAACGGGAGCATCTCCGCCTGTCTTTGGATGAACAAGCAAAGCATGTATCCGTCTCCCGGTCCCCAAGAAATCCAGCTGTCGGTGAAGGATAAGGATGGCATGATGTCGCTGCAGCCGGCAGCGGATACGCTGATCGTCCAGCCGGATTTGCCTCCGGTGGTGCAGCTCGACAACCCGGCGTTGGGGGTACGGAACAACACTATGTATTTTAAGGATACCTCCTACAGCCCGGACAACGACCCGATCGAGATTCATACGGTCACGATGACGTGTGACAGCAACAATAATGGCTCCTACACGGATGAGGCCGTCACGGCTATCAAGCCGGATGCCACGGGCAGTTTCTCCTATAATCCTGCGCGGGTAGGGAAGTGCAGCATTGAGATCTATATGAAAGAGGGACTCGGCTACAAAAAGGATGCCCGGGGCAGGTTCTACTTCGAAGTCGTCAACGAAGCGCCTGAAGTGGATTTTTATGTGCAGGGCTCCGATTTTCAGCCGCCTGAGATGATGGCAAAGCGTTTTGACGCAGCTGCGCTGCTCGGCGGTGCCTGGAAGACTTCCTCCGTATCACGGTCCGAGAAGGGGAAAGAATACCTCTTCAACGCCTCGGAAGGGGCGCTGGAGACAGCACCGCTGAACAGCCAGGGAGTATCCATAACCGACCGGAATGTGTCCCAGCGGATACTAAAGTGGAACTGTCCGAAGAGCTGGGATTACTGCCGCGGGGCCTCCGACATGATCAAGCCGGACGTGTTCATCGGCAGCCAAGGCAACACGTGGATCAATACGAACAGTACCTCCACTGCCTATATGCCGCAATATGGAGTTATGACGGACGGTTCCGGCTACTGGGATAACTACTATGCCGCTACTGTGAATTATGAGCTGGGCCGGGTCAAGTTCGTCGCCAGCGACCGGAGTACCGGCTCCTCGGGCGGCTACAGCTATTACACCTATGTGTATAAACTGTCGGATATCGAAGCCTCCTCCCGCATGGACGGGAATACGAAGCCTGCGAAGCCCAAGGAGTTTTTTTACCGCAAGGAGTATATGGACTTCTCGGAACCCGGTTACGACCGGCCTCCGACCCCGCCGCCGGCGGACATCTGGACGGAGCCGGCGCCGAAGCCGCTCTACCGATTGGGAGCAGTGCCTAAGATGACGTTCGATTCGGTAGCCAGCGACATCACCGTATTGGACAGCAGCGGGGCCGGAGAAGACAGCCGGGTGTATGGGGCGGATTTTGGAGGCAATATTTACGCGTACAGCTGCTATTTTCACGAGGGGCGCTATGAGAATGTATGCGACCTCCAGAAGAAAGCCCCTGGGGGCAGCATACTCTGGACCATCCCGTCCGTATACAGTACAGCGGCCTACTGGGTTCCCACGATATACAATGGCGTGATCGATTACCTGTCGACCGACAATGCCCGGATCGTCATCGGGAACAAGCTGTACGATAACCAGAGCGGAGCCTTCCTTCGGGACATCGTGGACAATGAAGCATCGATTGCGGGCTTCGCAGACGACCGGGTGGTCTATTACACGGCATATGTGACAGGGGAAGACGAGTATTACCGGTACGAGAACAGTTATTTGAACGTGCTGGATTTGCGCTCGCTTAGCGCGAACAGCACCTTCCTCGGACCCTCCCAGTACAGCAAAAGCAATCGCGAATACAATATGGGGGCCGACCGCTATGCGACGACGTTGACGGCGGACCATAAGATCATGTTCGCTCGCTCGGAAGCGGTGAATAAGTCCCTCAACGTCTACGATCTGAATCTGAATCTTGTCACCCGGGTGACGGGTACCGGACTCAGCGGCCAGGCTTCGGCACCGGTCATCATGGCAGATGGGTCTATAATGACCCCGTTGACCCTCGAGTATGGCAGCTCAAACGACTATCAGGCGTGGATCGTGCGTGCGGAGGTTCAGCGGGACCAGGCGGATCTCGCTAGTTACGGACAATTCTATAACTCTGCCGAAACGCTCCAGAACGGGGAAGTGTCGGCAGTCTTCAAGTTAAACTATGATTCGGGAACGAATATTGCAAGCTACGGCGTATCGGCGCGCATGGCGGATCACCGCAATATGTACCGTCTGGAAGTGTCGAACAAGAAGTCGAAGCTCGTCAAGATCGTGGACGGGAAGCGGACGATTCTGCGGGAGGCGGCTTACCCGGTCAAATACGGATCGTATGTCAACGTCAGGCTCAAGTTGAACGGCACCCGGCTCAAGGGGTATGTGAACGGGGTGCCGGTGCTGGAGGCGGAAGATTCGACGTTCTCGGCGGCCGGTATGTACGGACCCTATTCAGAGACCAGGTACCTGATGTTCAAAAGCTTCTCCTCTACGGTCTATGCAGGTGACGCAAACGTTACGCAGAATACGGCGATCGTGAACACGCCCGTCGAATACGTGAAGAGCTACTCCGATCAGGAAAATGACCCGGGGATCGCCGAGCTGACCCGGTGGACGTACCTCCACATCAATCCGAATAAGTTCCTCGACGGAGGGGACGGCTATTCGGGGCTGTCCGCTTACCACGGGCTGACCGTGACTGCCCCTCACGCATCGATGGACAAGGTGGGGGAATACCGGGTGGAGTACTCCCTCCCGGATGATCCGGCGCCTGCACCGTTCAAGTATCCGAATGCGGCTTTTGCCGGCTACCGTAAATATTCGGACGTGAAGAGCCAGAAGGTGATCATCCATCGAAGACCGATCTCCGAATTCTCGCTGGGGATCAATACGGATAACACGATCGGGTGGATCGACACGAGCCGGGACCCCGACCGCTGGTTGAGCGGCACACAATATTCTACGGAGCCTACCGGAATAGATTACGCCGCCACGCGAGGGGTCATCGAGAGAAAACGCAACTATACGACGCCGGGCGGCGAGCTGAGGAACGGGCAGCTCATCCGCCCGACCGAAAGCGGCGTCTATACGGTTCGACAAGCGGTCAAAGATGAATACGGCGCCTGGAGCGACTGGTACGAGGTCGCCATCGAGATTACCGTTCCAGTCACTAACGCGCCTCCTTCCGCGGTGCTGACCTACCCGGTTGGCACGCAGGCTGCACCGACCTTCGTAGGGGCAAGACCCACGATCGCCTGGACTCAGGCGGACCGTGATCCGAGCCCGCTGTTCTCGGTGTATGATCTGGAGATCAAGGACGAAGCGGGCAACTGCGTCCGCTGCTTGACGAACCGTCCGATGGACACCTATGACACGGCTTGGTCGTGGACGCTCGATACGGACCTGGCGAAGGGCCGCAAATTCCAGGTACAGGTGAGAGTGAGCGACGGAACGGACTGGTCTCCCTGGACGAATATCGGCTGGATGCAGACGAACCGTCCGCCTTCCGCCTACATGACGTATCCGAATGGGACACAGGAGGCGCCGACGGTGCTTAACACCGCCCGGCCCGTGCTGAAGTGGAGCCAATCGGACCCGGATCCGTCCCCGGTGTTCTCTTCCTTTCAGATTCAGATTACGAATGAAGCGAACGATGGCATGGTACTGGACAGCGGGAAGGTGGCCCAGAACTCCTCGAACAGGAGCGGGAGCTGGACGGTACCGCAGAATCTGCCCGCCGGACAGAAATTGAGAGTGAGAGTCAAAGTGTGGGATGTGCGACTTGTTCTGCTATAACGCGTAAGGGCCGGACAAGGTACCGCGCGGAAAGGACAGGGGCTTCTTCTCTAGAGAAGCCTAACTCTGTAACCGAAGACCGGAGCCCGGGATCCATGTTTCCCGGGAGAAGGACTCGTTAATCTCCTGCATGCGGCGGGCGCGGCTGCGTCCCGTCGTATGAAGCCAGGTGAAGTCGGCAGAAGGCAGGCTGGAGCCGCTCGCAAGAGAGAGGTATGCCTGGCCGATATGCCGGACGGCTGCAAAGCCATCTAGGGTAAGAATGACCGCCATGCGGTCTGACGAACTGCCGAACGAAAGGGTCTACAGCTTTGAAGCGTGGAAACATGCGAGCCAGCAAGTAATATAGTGGGTGGCGGCGAGTACGAATGTCCCGTAGGAAAACCGCTCTGCCGGACAATGGCGGCAGGGCAGCCCACAGGCCCAGAGGCAGTACCTAAGGATGGCACGGATAGCTAGGGAACAGGGAACAAGGAAAGCAGGAGACGTCAGGAATCGTCCCGGCCGGGACGGACGGTTGCTATAAGGCTTAAGGCTGAAAGGCATTTGCTCTTGTGAGAGTAGGGGAACGACCGGTGACGTGCCTGTAACGGGTACCGAGGAACAGCCCCAAGTCTTCTTCGAAGAAGAAGATGGAGCGCCGTGTGCGCGGAAACGTGCATGCACGGTGCGGTGGAGGGGAAAAGGCGGAGGAGAGCCGAAGCTTTACCTATTCCAATCAATACGGAGCGGAGTCGGAATGGTCGGCGCAGACCTGGATGGTCATCAACCGGCCTCCGTCCGGACAGCTTTATTTTGAGACGCCGATCTACGAGCACGATACGCCGCTCTTCCGGGTAACGGCTGCCGACCCGGATCTCGACCTTTTGAGCGTGACGGTGGAGAGCAGCTACGAAGGGGGAAGCTTTGGGCTTATCGCGGCATGGAGCGGACTGCCTTCTGGTACGGCCAAAGCGTTCACTTACGGTCCATTGCCGGAAGGCAGCTATACGCTTCGTCTCACGGTGAACGATGGCAGAGGGGGAGTGTATTCGGAAGACTATTCCTTCGAGGCGCTTCCGCTCGAGCTGACGGGCACCGTGCGGCATACGCCTGAGTGGGAGTCTTACCGGCTAGCCTGGAACGGGAAGCACCAGGAGGCGCAGCGAGCTCGGGATGAGTTCTGGGCCGGCGAGGCTTTCGTGCTCGGAGCGGCGGTGACCGATACCGGAAGCAGCAAAACGAAAGCGCAGCGGGTCACGGCGGTGCTGGTCGAGACGGCGGAATCGGCCGTATTGGACCCTGTCGGTCCGGTGGACAATGCCGGCGAGCTCTTCAATACGGAGCATCACCGGATGCTGAAGCACGGCAGTACCTATGTCTTCCGCTTCCAAGTGGAATGGACGAACGGTCATGTCCAGACGGTGGATGTGCCGATCCGTATTAAAGGAAGCATGTATGAGGTCATGGTGCAGCAAATACGCCATTAATGAGGATGATGGGGGGCATTTTTGGCGAATCGCAGGCGAAGAGGTGCCGGTTTCATGGAAATATGGGCTTTATCCCCGGTTTATAGTTGTATTTCAAGTAAGAGTATGCTATGATATTCAACGTTGTGACAAATTGTCCAAATGGGCAAGGCGTCCGAAAACGGTGGTCCTCTGCACGAAACAACGAAGAATCGACAGCAATGGTAGCGGCATGAACACCTGTGTGGAAGGAGGAAGTCATACATGAATTTGATCCAGGAGATCACAAAGGAACAACTGCGCAGCGACCTGCCGAATTTCCGTCCAGGCGACACTTTGAAAGTGTACGTAAAGGTTATCGAGGGTTCGCGTGAGCGTGTTCAGCTGTTCGAGGGCGTAGTTATTAAGCGTCACCGCGGCGGTATCAGCTCGACATTCACAGTAAGAAAAATTTCTTACGGTGTCGGCGTTGAAAGAACGTTCCCACTGCACACTCCGAAGATTGAGAAGATTGAAGTGGCTCGCCGTGGTAAAGTCCGTCGTGCGAAACTCTACTATCTTCGTGGCCTTCGCGGTAAAGCAGCTAGAATCAAAGAAATCCGATAAGACGATCAGCAGGGGCTTGGTTCCAAGCCCCTTTTCGTTTTGCCTTCTAAACGTAAGCTAAGGAAAGGGCAGGAGAGCAAATGGAGCAGGATCAAACCGTCGATAAAGCAACACCGGTCAAGAACGAAGCTTGGGAATGGATCAAAGCGCTGCTGATAGCCGCTGCTCTCGTGTTCTTTATCCGCTGGCTCGTGTTCGCGCCGTTCATTGTGGAAGGACCTTCGATGCAGCCGAACTTTGAGACAGGCGAGAGGCTCATTGTGAACAAGTTTATTTACCGTTTTGCAAAGCCGGATCACGGTGAAGTCCTCGTGTTCCATGCGCCTTCGGACAAAGACTACATCAAGCGGGTCATCGCCCTGCCTGGGGAAACCGTCAAGGTGGAAGGCGACAAGGTATACGTCAATAACCAGCTTGTGGACGAGACCTACCTGAAGGAAGCGCTGGATAAGGCGGCGCAAGAAGGCAGACCCTATAACATTCGAAATTTCCCGGAGCAGACCGTACCGGAAGGCAGCATATTCGTCATGGGTGACAACCGGTCGAATTCATCGGACAGCCGCGACCCGAGTGTAGGCTTCGTTAAATATGAAAAGATTGTAGGACGGGCGGATTTGATTTTCTGGCCGTTCGACAAGATCAGCTTGGTTCATTCCAAATAAGGTGAGAATCTGGCCTGATCTAAGGTATGTGGTAAGAAAGATGAGGTGACTCCTTTGACGATTCAATGGTTTCCCGGACATATGACCCGGGCCCGTCGTCAAATTCAAGACAAGCTGAAGCTGATTGATCTGGCGATCGAGCTGCTCGATGCGCGGATTCCGCTCTCCAGCCGCAATCCCATGATTGACGAGATTCTGCTGAACAAGCCCCGGCTGGTGCTCCTGAACAAAAGCGACCTGGCTGATCCGGAGACGACCCGGCAGTGGGTTGCGTACTTTGCGGAGCAGGGACTCAATGCCGTTCCGATCGACTCCGTCGGAGGCAATCCGGTGAAGGACATCATGGCCCGAAGCAAGGATCTCATGGCCGATAAGATTGCGACACAGATCCGCAAGGGGATCAATCCCCGTGCTATCCGTGCGCTGATCGTAGGGATTCCGAACGTCGGCAAGTCGACGCTCATCAACCGGATGGCTGGCCGGAAGATCGCCGCTACAGGCGACAAGCCGGGCGTGACCAAAGGCCAGCAGTGGATTAAGGTCGGCAACGAGATGGAGCTTCTCGATACGCCCGGAATTCTCTGGCCGAAGTTCGAAGACCAGACCGTGGGCTTCCGGCTTGCCGCGACAGGGGCGATCAAGGAAGAGATTCTCCATCCGGAGGAGATTGCCCTGTTCACCATGAGGTACCTGTCGCAGTATTACGGCGCGGCCCTTAAGGAGCGCTTTGGCCTTGAAGAGCTGCCTGCGGATCCTCAAGATACCGATGCGATTGTCGGACTGATGGAAGCCGTGGGACGCAAGCGCGGTGCGCTCATCAGCGGCGGACGTGTTGACCTCGAGAAGGCCTCGCTGGCTATTCTTCGCGAGCTGCGTGCCGGCAAACTCGGCCGCATTACACTGGAGACACCCGCGGATGTACCGGCGGCGACATAATAAGAGGATCCATATGGGTCATCTCAGCCTGTAGACAAGCCTTCTCAAACGAAGGATTCTACAGGTTTTTTTGTGTGGCAGAGGGTATTAGGATAGATAGGGCGGGGAGGGCGAGGCCAGTGATTCACAAGGAAAGCGAACAAGGGAGTCGACGGAGCGGAAGGCTGCGAGGGCAGCGGAGAGTCCGGTTGTTTGTAGTGGGAGCGGCTACCCTGGCTGGATGCTGTATAGCTTACACGGGCTGGAGTATCTGGACCTATGAGCCTGGACCGAAAACGATCCCCACCGATGCAGCGGTTGTTCTGGGGGCGGCGGTATGGGGGAGTGAGCCCTCACCTGTGCTCCGCGAGAGGATCAGCCACGGCCTCGCGTTATACCGCGGCGGGCTGGTGCGGAAGCTGATTTTTACCGGCGGCAGGGGCGAAGGTGCGGAGGTTGCGGAGTCCGAAGCAGCCAAGCGCTATGCGATAGATCATGGTGTTCCGCCCGAGGATATTTTGATCGAAACGACGTCCCGCATTACGGAAGAGAATTTGAAACATGCCTATGAACTCGGGAAGTCAGCGGGAATCGGGAGTTATACCCTTGTCAGCGATCCGCTGCACATGAAGCGGTCAATGCGGATGGTGGCCGATCTTGGCATGGCGGCGGATGCCTCGCCGACGCCGACTAGCGTGTACCGTTCCTGGAGGACTCGGGTGCTGTTCTGGGGGCGGGAAGTGTTTTTGGACATCGGTTATGTGGTGACGCGGCCGTTCCGGGAGCCCCAATCTTCTACAAAAGGATAGGCAGATGATGGTGGCCGCGGTATAATGAGTCCATGGAAAGTCTAAGGAATAAAGGTTGCAGGTGAGAGAATGTGCTGGAACACGAACAATCGGTATGGTCGCTCGGCAAGCGGCATATTGCAGGAGTGGACGAAGTGGGGCGGGGCTGCCTGTTCGGCGATGTGGTCGCTGCTGCCGTGATTCTGCCTCAGGGTCTTGTACTCGAGGAAGTCAACGACTCCAAGAAGCTCAGCGCCAAAAAGAGGGACGCATTGTATGATGTGATCCGGCAGGAAGCGGTAGCCGTCGGTGTCGGGATTGTAGATGTGGCGACGATTGAGCGGATCAACATCAAGCAGGCGGCCCGGCTGGCCATGAAACTAGCGGTAGAGAGCCTTCAGGTCGCGCCGGATTATTTGCTGGTGGATGCGGAGAAGGTGGATATGCCTCTCGAACAACTGTCGTTAATCCACGGAGATGCCGTGTCCCAATCGATCGCGGCGGCTTCGATCATCGCCAAGGTCACGCGCGACCGGATGTGCGCGAAGTGGGATGAAGAATATCCGGGTTACGGCCTGGCAGAGCATAAAGGGTATGCCACGAAGTTTCACCGGGAGCGGATCCTGGAGCTTGGCGCGACGGAGAAGCACCGCAGTTTGTTTCTCCGAAAGCTGCTTGCAGGGCAGGAAGATGAGAAAGTGGAGCAGGCTGTTCTGTTTTGAAGAAAGTACTGAAAAAACCGGTGAAGTTTGCCGATAATAGAAGTACCGGAATGGAAGCCGGCAGGGAGACGATCCCCGCCGGCTTTCCTTCTATTTGTATCGGAAACGGAGGAAAGGGGCAGGTGGCTATGAATATTGGCGGAATGATCCGAGGCCTGATCGGCGAAGCGCAGGTGTCCGAACCGAAGTCCCTGGAGCTCAAGGTAGGGCAAGTGGTCAAGGGAATGGTGACCCAGCTGGTATCTGACCATGAAGCGGTTCTCAATATCGGAGGCGTCCAGGTCCGGGCCCAGCTTGAGACCCCGCTGAAGCAGGGCGAAGTGACGATGCTGCAGGTACAGCCGGAATCGAGCGGGGGGCAGATTGTGTTGAAGCCGATGCAGACTTCGAATGTTCAGATTGCCGATGGCTCGCTTGGGGAAGTGCTCAAGACGGTAGGGCTCGAGGATACACCGGCCAACCGGCAGCTCGTCCAGGGGATGCATCAGGCGGGCGTGTCGCTCAGCAAAGAGAACGTGCAGCAGTTCGCCGATCTCATGAAGTCGATGGCTCCGGGAACGGCGGTGAAAGATGTGCTGCCATCGGCGGTGATCGCCTTCCAGAAAGGGCTGCCGCTTACGCCGGATACGGTGAATTCGATTCGGCAGGCTGTGCAGGGCCAGCCTTTTCATGAAATGGTGGACGGCTTGGCGAAGCTTGTGGAAAGCGAACTCGGCGGGAACACGAACTTGTCGCCGCAAAGCAGGGCGCTGCTCGACAATGTCAAAGCCCTGCTGAATCAGGTGCGCGCCGCAGGGCTGGTACTGAGCGGAGCGGCTGAGGGAGCGCGAACTCAGACGGCGCAGCCGGGTGTAGGAGCACAGGCGGGAACGCAAGCGGAAGCAGGCGCGGGGCCGCAAGCGGGTACACGGACGCAGGCGGGAACAAACGCCGCCGGAGCAGGCGCGGCAGGGAATGCGAGCGAGCAGGCGAGCGGAACGGCGCCGAGTGCAGGGGCGCAGGCAAGAGGTGAGGGGAGGCAGGCGGGAGCTGGGACGCAGGCGGGTGTAGGGACGCAAGCGGGAGCAGGTGCGGGGACGCAAGCGGCTGCTGTGGGAGCGAATGCACAGACGGGTGCGGCGGCGAATGCGAGTGCGCAGGCGGGAACTGGTGCAACGGCAGGCGCGGGTGCGGCAGCGAATGCGAGTGCGCAGGTGGCGAAGCCGGGGGCGAGTGCAGCGGCGGTAGCAGGCGCGGGTGCGGCAACGAATGCGAGTGCGCAGGCGGGAGCAACAGGGCCGGGTGCCGGGACGCAGGCGGGGGCGGTGTCAGTCGCGGGCGGAATCGCGCCGAGTGCAGGGACGCAGACCGGAGCGATGGCAGGCACGGGCGCAGCAGCGACTGCGGGTGCACAGGCAGCGCAGCCGGGAGCGGATGCGGGGGCGCAGGCAGCACAGCCGGGGGCGAGTACAGCGTCGGTAGGCGCGAGTGCAGGGACGCAGGCAGCACAGCCGGGTGCAGCGGCAGCTGACACGAGTACGCCGGCGTCACCCCAGACGGAGCAGCCGGCTGCCATGGCAGCCGCGGATGCCATGGTGTCTCCGCAGGAGCACGCCGATCATGACGGCGGCCCGATGCTTCAGCGGCTGATGAAGGCGCTGGGCGTAGAACATGAGCAGCAGGCGGCGAAGCTGCTCGACCCGCCGCTGCCGGCGGCAGGGGCTGCCGGAGATGCGCCCAAGACGGGGGACTCGCTGAAGAGCGTGCTGATGCAGCTCTCGCAGTCTGATGAGGTGCCGGCCGTGGTGAAGGAGGCTGCCCAGCAGGCGGTACAGCAGATCACCGGACAGCAGCTGATGCTGAGCCAGGACCGTACGGCGATGTTTTCGCACATCACGCTGTTCGTCCCGCTTCTTCACCCGAACGGAGATCAGACGGCCGCCGTGCATATCCAATCGCGCAAGGGAAAGAACGGCAAGCTCGATGAGGAGAACTGCCGGCTGGTGTTCGATCTTCAGATGAAATCGCTCGGGGATACGATGGTGGATGTTCAGGTGGTCAACCGGATCGTGAGCCTTCATGTCCTGAACGACGAACCGTTCACCCAGACGCTGCTCGATTCCTTCAAAGACGAAATCGCCAAGGGAATGGAAGCGATCGGATATCAGTTCATTTCCATGAAATGCAGTCCTTACCCTGAAAAGACAAGCCTGGGATCTCCAGGGAGCGATACTTCTGCTGCAGCCTCTCCGAATGCCGCGACAGCCGATCAAAGAGCCTCCTTGTACAACCGGAAGCCTTATAAAGGGGTGGATATCCGATTATGAAAGAAAAGCAGCAGCCGTCGATGCAGCGAGCCGTTGCCCTCAAGTATGATAAGGAAGCGGGCGGAGCCCCGAAGGTCATCGCCAAAGGAAAAGGGCGGGTGGCCGAAGCCATTGTGGAGAAGGCCAAGGAAAGCGGCGTGATGATCCAAGAGGATCCCTCGCTGGTAGAAGTGCTGTCGAAGCTGGACATCGATCAGGAGATTCCCTCCGAGCTGTATCAGCTTGTGGCGGAAGTGCTCTCCTTCGTGTACCGCTCCGACCGCCGGGCCAAGGAATGGAAGAAGGGGAATACATGACGAGGGACAACCTTAACCGTATGAACCGCAGACAGCTGGGAACCGCAGGGGAAGCTGCCGCAGAGCGGTATTTGCAGGGACTGGGCATGAGGCTTCTGGCACGCAACTGGCGCTGCCGTTCGGGCGAAATCGACCTGATCTTCCTGGACGGCGAGCTGGTTGTCTTCGTCGAGGTGCGGACGCGCACTAGCGCCCGCACGTTCGGTACGGCCGCCGAATCGATCGATGCCCGCAAGCAGCGGCAGGTGATGGCGACCTCGCAGGTGTATCTGATGCAGCAGCGCCTGATGGACCGCCAAGTCCGCTTTGATGTCGTGTCGGCCGAAGCCGAAGGCGATGGAACCATACTTCACCTGGATCATATCCGCAGCGCTTTCTGACGATGAAAGAGGCTGCGGCTTTTTGGCATTTGAATACTGAACTCCCGGGATGCTCCCGCAGATCTGCCTCTCCCCGCTGCCTGAATTTCATCCCGCCGGTCCCAGCTTCTTGTCTAGCTGGCGGTACTGCAGCGCTTCGGCCAGATGGCTGGCAGCCACATGGGCAGAGCCCTCCAGATCAGCCACCGTACGGGCGATCTTGAGGATCCGGTCATGGGCCCGCACGCTGAGCCCTAGCAGGTCGAACGAGCGCTGAAGCAGAGTAGCGGAGGCTTCATCCAGCCGGACGTGCTCCCGCAGCAGTTTGCCTTGAAGCTCGCTGTTGAAAGTGATGCCGTGAGCGCGGTAGCGTTCTTTCTGAATCCGGTGGGCCGCTTCCACCTGATCTCTCATCTCCCTGGACGAGAGCTGGGGCAGGGCGCTGTCGAGATGCTTATAGTCGATGCGGGGCACCTCGATATGGAGATCGATGCGGTCGAGCAGCGGGCCCGAAATTTTGGCCCGGTAATGAGCGACCTTCAGAGGTGAACAGACGCATCCTTGGTGCTCCGTCTCCGCTCCCCAGTATCCGCAGGGACAGGGATTCATGGAGGCGGCGAGCAGGAAGTGGGCCGGGAAGCGGTACACAGCT
Organism: Paenibacillus caseinilyticus; assembly: GCF_027533645.1. GTDB lineage: Bacteria > Bacillota > Bacilli > Paenibacillales > NBRC-103111 > Paenibacillus_G > Paenibacillus_G caseinilyticus. Next base: position 115,307 of record NZ_JAQAGY010000006.1, on the reverse strand, counting down.
TTGGCCCGGCCGATGGTGACGTGCCGGTCCTCCATGGGCTGCCTCAGCACCTCCAAGGCGACGCGGGAGAACTCCGGCAGTTCGTCGAGGAACAGTACGCCCCAGTGAGCGAGGCTGACCTCGCCGGGCTTCGGGATCCCGCCGCCGCCGACAAGCCCCGCCGAGGATACCGTATGATGCGGCATGCGAAAGGGGCGGGAGCGGATAAGCTGCCGGCGGTCTGAGAATTTGCCGGAAGCGCTGTAGATGCGCGTCACGTCGAGCGATTCCCCTTCGCTCATCGCCGGCATGATCGAAGGCAGCCGCTTAGCGAGCATCGTTTTGCCGGTCCCGGGGGGCCCGATGAGCAGGATATTATGCATTCCGGCGGCACAGATCATGAGGGCGCGCTTGACATGCATCTGACCGCAGACATCCGCGTAATCCTCTGCTGCGTGTCCTGCTTCGGGCGCGCGGGCTTTTCCCGTGTCTGCCCCTCCCGCAATCCCGTCATCTGCCGGCAATTCTGCCGCAAGACCGAGGCTCGCCCGCATTTCGCCGCCTCCTTCCGGAGAGGGACGAAGCTCGGCCAAATGGGAAATACAGCGGGTATCGCAGCCTTCGATCCATCCGGCTTCCTCCGCATTGTCGAGTGGCACCAAGGCTCGCGGGATGCCCTGCTCCCCGGCGCTCATCATCATAGAGAGCACCCCGGGTACGCCCCTGACGAAGCCGTCGAGCGCCAGCTCGCCGATAATGAGCCGGCCCTGGCACACCTCGGGAGGGATTTGTCCGCTCGTCATGAGAATCCCGGCCGCAATGGCAAGGTCAAAGGCAGCCCCTTCCTTGCGCACGTCCGCCGGTGCCAGGTTCACGGTAATGCGCTGCAGCGGGAAGACGAACCCGCAGTTTTTGATGGCGGCCCTCACCCGCTCCATCGATTCCTTGATCGCGGAGTCGGGGAGGCCCACGATGTTCATCTGAGGCAGGCCATTGCTGAGATCGACCTCCACCTCGACGAGCTTCCCTTCCACTCCGTGCAGACATGCGCTGATCACTTTACCGTACATAACAAAAAAACACCTCTTCCATGAATGGTCATGGCTCAAGGTGCTTCCTTATCCGCCTGATTCTATATCCGCTATTGTAATACGCTTCGGCCTTCAGGCGCAATCCCCCAAAATCCGGCCGCTGCTGAATATTTTGAGCGCGGTCCGGTTTAATTCTGTGCGGGGATGGCGACAATGAGGGCAGAGGTGAATAATCATGCAGGAAAAACCGTATTTTTGCCCGAACTGCCGGTCAAACCGGGTCAAATTCAGCGTGATCTCCAGTATCTCCCAGCGTTTTATGAAAGATGCCGTCACCGGCGAGCTCATGGAGATGGGGGACCAGGAGTCCTTGCCGGAAGCGGAACCGACCATTCAGTGTCTCGTTTGCAGCTACAGTGCCAATGAGCTGAGGTTCATCAAACAGGCGGAACGCGAACCGCGCTCCGGTGCTTCCTTCCCGCCGACATTCCAGTAAAGAGCATTTGTCATAAGACGCCGAACAGCCGCATGTTATGTTATAATGTGCGGTTGTTTTTTGTCGTTCCAGGGGGAATAAGCTTTCTTTTTGTTTGCAATAAAAAAGATATATCGAATTCTTCACAGAAAAATTAAGGAAACCTCAAGAAAAAAGTGGTACAATGAGTAAGGTTTGCGTCTGCGGACAAGCTAAACTTTGGCAGGCGGACTGTTGTAGATGGGCGGGTCCCCTCACCAGAAAAGGGACCGATTCCATAGAGCAAGTCATTACCGATAGGAGGATTTTGCTAAATGAATATCCATGAGTATCAAGGCAAAGCAGTGCTCAAGCAGTATGGGGTTGCCGTACCGGAAGGTAAAGTGGCGTTTTCGGTGGATGAAGCGGTAGAAGCGGCGAAGTCCCTCGGCACTCCCGTTGTTGTGGTGAAGGCTCAGATTCATGCCGGCGGCCGCGGTAAAGCGGGCGGCGTGAAGGTTGCCAAAAACCTCGATGAAGTGCGTACATATGCCGGCGAAATTTTGGGTAAAGTCCTCGTGACCCACCAAACAGGCCCGGAAGGTAAGGAAGTTAAGCGTTTGCTCATCGAGCAGGGCTGTGATATTAAAAAAGAATACTACATCGGCGTTGTTGTTGACCGTGGCACAGGCCGCGTGGTTATGATGGCGTCCGAAGAGGGCGGCACGGAGATTGAGGAAGTGGCCGAGCATTCCCCGGAGAAAATCTTCAAAGAAGTCATCGATCCTGCGATCGGTCTGCAGGCATTCCAAGCCCGCAAACTGGCTTACAGCATCAATATCCCTACCGAACTCGTGAACAAAGCCGTGAAGTTTATGATCGCTTTGTACACGGCATTCGTAGAGAAAGACTGCTCTATCGCTGAGATCAACCCGCTGGTTGTTACAGGCGACGGCAGCGTCATGGCGCTGGATGCGAAGTTGAACTTCGATTCGAACGCCCTGTTCCGCCACAAGGATATCCTGGAGCTTCGCGACCTGGAAGAAGAAGACGAGAAGGAAATCGAAGCTTCCAAATTCGATCTGAGCTATATCGCCCTCGATGGCAATATCGGCTGCATGGTTAACGGTGCGGGCCTTGCCATGGCTACGATGGATATCATCAAGTACTACGGCGGCGACCCGGCCAACTTCCTGGACGTAGGGGGCGGTGCTACGACGGAGAAGGTAACCGAAGCATTCAAGATTATCCTGTCCGATTCGAAGGTCAAAGGGATCTTCATTAACATCTTCGGCGGAATCATGAAGTGCGACGTGATCGCGAACGGCGTTGTGGAAGCGGCCAAGCAAGTGGGTCTCGACCGTCCGCTCGTCGTGCGTCTGGAAGGTACGAACGTTGAGCTCGGCAAGAAGATCCTTGCAGAGTCCGGCATCAACATCGTGGCAGCCGATTCCATGGCTGACGGCGCACAGAAGATCGTCTCGCTCGTGAAGTAATTCGGAAGCCGGGACTCCAGGCTCTGAATCGTAATTTGCAGGATCTCTTCAAAATAATCAGGGGATGTGAACAATCAACATGTCTATTTTGGTTGGTAAAAATACAAAGGTGATCACACAGGGCATCACGGGTTCCGTGGGCATGTTCCATACAAAAGGCGGCTTGGACTACGGTACGCAAATGGTCGGCGGCGTTACGCCGGGCAAGGGCGGAACGAAAATCGACATCGAGCTCGAAAACGGCGAAACGGCTTCCCTGCCGGTATTCAATACCGTTGTCGAAGCCAAGAACGCTACGGGCGCTACCGTATCCGTCATCTACGTGCCGCCGGCATTCGCTGCCGATGCGATCATGGAAGCCGTTGACGCGGAACTTGACCTTGTCATCTGCATCACAGAAGGCATTCCTGTGCTTGACATGGTGAAAGTCAGCCGTTATATGGAAGGCAAGAGAACCCGCCTGATCGGCCCCAACTGCCCAGGCGTCATCACGCCGGGCGAGTGCAAGATCGGCATTATGCCGGGCTACATCCATACGCCGGGCCATGTCGGCGTCGTATCCCGCTCCGGGACACTGACGTACGAAGCGGTTCACCAGCTCACGACCCGCAACATCGGACAATCGTCCGCTGTAGGGATCGGCGGCGACCCGGTTAAGGGTTCCGAGTTCATCGACATCCTGAAGCTCTTCAATGAAGATCCGGACACCTATGCGGTGATCATGATCGGCGAAATCGGCGGTTCTGCCGAGGAAGAAGCAGCCGAGTGGATTGCAGCGAACATGACAAAGCCAGTTGTAGGCTTCATCGGCGGCCAGACGGCGCCTCCAGGAAAGCGGATGGGCCATGCAGGCGCCATCATCTCCGGCGGCAAAGGGACGGCAGCGGAGAAGGTAGCTACGATGGAGCGCTGCGGCATCAAGGTAGCTCCAACACCATCCGAGATGGGCTCCACGCTGGTCAGCGTGCTCGAAGAAAAAGGCCTGCTCGAGAAGTGCATCACCAAGAAGTAAGATGAGGATTATGCACCTCATTCCATAGGAATTCCGGTGGGCAAGAAGCCCCTCCTTTCGCGTATGACCGCGGCTGGAGGGGCTTTTTGTTGTTAGTACGTACCGGTCCTGGGGGGTGAAAGTTGTTTCTACTTAAAGGAGGATATATACTAGATGAACAACCGCGACATGTTACTCGCCCTGCACCATATGCCGGGCGTAGGTTCCAAGACGATAGACGTCGTCTTTCAGCAGGTTCCCTGCGGCATCGAATGGAGCCTCGAGGAGCTGCGGCGCCTAAGAGTAGCCGGTCTGACGCCGGCCAGAGCATCGGCCCTGGCGAAGGGGCTGGCCGAGCTCACGACGGAAGGGATAGCGAGGCGCAATGAAGCCTACCGGGAGAAGGGGATCGGCTGCGTTACCCGCTGGGATGAGGAGTACCCGGACCTGCTGCTCGAAGCGCCGGATGCGCCTTGGGTGCTGTATACCCGAGGGGACGTCTCGCTGCTGAAGCGTCCCTGCATCGCCATGGTGGGCACCCGGACGCCGACGGCCTACGGCCGGACGGCTGCCGAGCGGCTAAGCGAATCGATGTCGGCAGCAGGCCTTTGCGTCGTCAGCGGGCTGGCGCGGGGCATCGACGCTTCGGCTCATATCGGCGCGCTGAAGGGGGCGGGGGGGACGATTGCCGTTCTCGGCTGCGCTATCGACGAAGTATATCCACCGGAGAATAGGCCCTTGGCAGGCAGCATCGCCGCGAGCGGGCTCATCCTATCGGAATACCCGGTCGGCACGAAATCTCATCCAGGGTTGTTCCCGCAGCGCAACCGGATCATCGCCGGGCTGAGCCTGGGTGTCGTTGTGGTGGAAGCGGCCCTGCGCAGCGGCTCGCTCATTACGGCGGACCAAGCGCTCGAAGCTTCGAGAGATGTGTTCGCCGTGCCGGGGCCGATCTCTTCGCCGAAGAGTCAAGGGACGTTATCCTTATTGAAGCAAGGGGCGAAGCTCGTGACCGGTCCGGAAGATATCCTCGAAGAATATACGGACCGGATAACTTTACCTCAAGCCGCATACATTATCGGTACGGGAGGGGCACAGCCGCAGCCGGGGGCAGACGAACAGCAGATCCTCGATTTGCTGCTTGATCGTCCCATGAATTTCGATGAGCTGATGGCGGCCAGTGGATTTACGTTTGGACATTTGCATTCAGTTTTGATAAATTTACTAATGATGCGGCGAATCGCCGAACTGCCAGGGGCTCTCTATACCGTACCCTGACCATAATACATATTTTTTCGTCGAAAGGGGATGGACACCTATGGCCGATTCGTTAGTCATTGTGGAGTCACCCGCAAAAGCCAAAACCATAGCCAAATATCTAGGCAGCAAATATATCGTGAAAGCGTCCATGGGCCATATCCGCGATCTGCCCAAGAGCCAAATCGGGGTCGAAGTCAAAAAGAATTTTGAGCCGAAATACATTACTATCCGTGGTAAAGGTTCCGTACTGAAAGAACTGAAAGACGCGAGCAAGCGCGTCAAAAAAGTCTATCTCGCAGCTGACCCGGATCGCGAAGGGGAAGCGATTGCGTGGCATTTGGCACACTATCTCGAATTGTCCGACCAGGATGCGTGCCGTGTCGTATTCAATGAAATTACGAAACAGGCAGTCAAAGATGCTTTCAAGACACCGCGCAAAATCAACCAGGATCTCGTGAATGCCCAGCAGGCACGGCGGATTCTGGACCGGCTCGTAGGGTACAAGATCTCCCCGCTGCTGTGGAAGAAGGTCAAGAAGGGCCTCTCCGCTGGGCGGGTTCAGTCCGTAGCGGTCAAGCTCATCTTCGACCGGGAGAACGAGATCAAGGCGTTCGAGCCTGAAGAGTACTGGACGATCACCGCAAAGCTCGCATCCGGCAAGGCCGAGTTCGAAGCGAAGTTCCACAGCGTAAGCGGAGAGAAGAAGGAACTGAAGAGCGAGTCCGATGTCAATGAAGTGCTTTCACTGCTCCAAGGCTCCGATTTTGTTGTAAGCGAAGTCAAGGAGAAAGAGCGCCAGCGCAACCCTTCTCCACCGTTCATCACGAGTTCCCTGCAGCAGGAAGCGGCGCGCAAGCTGAACTTCCGGGCAGCGAAGACGATGTCCGTAGCCCAGCAGTTGTATGAAGGAATCGACTTGGGCAGCGAAGGGACAGTAGGTCTTATCACCTACATGCGTACGGACTCCACCCGGATCTCGCCTGTTGCCCAGGAAGAAGCCAAGGAGTACATTACAGGCAAATACGGCGAAGCCTATTATCCAGCCGAGCCCCGGATTTATGTCAAGAAGAATGCGAATGCGCAGGACGCGCATGAAGCGATTCGTCCGAGCTCGGTGCTGCGCGAACCCGATTCGATCAAGGCGCATCTGAGCCGGGACCAATTCCGTCTCTACAAGCTCGTATGGGAGCGGTTCGTCGCTTCCCAGATGGCTTCTGCCGTACTGGATACGATGACGGTGGATCTAACCTCCGGTCCGGTCGTGTTCCGCGCTGTGGGTTCCAAAGTGAAGTTCCACGGTTTCATGAAAGTGTACGTGGAGAGCAGCGACGAAGGGGCGGCGGACGCGGGAGAGGATGATAAGTTCCTGCCTCCGCTGAAGACGGGGGACGAAGCACAGTCCCAGGCGGTCGATCCGAAGCAGCATTTCACCCAGCCGCCGCCAAGGTATACGGAAGCGAGACTGGTGAAGGCGCTCGAAGAGATGGGGATTGGCAGACCGAGTACGTATGCGCCTACCCTCGAAACGATTCAGAAGCGCGGGTACGTGGCGATTGAAGAGAAGAAATTCATTCCGACGGAGCTCGGAGAGCTCGTTATCCAGCAGATGATCGAATTCTTCCCTGAAATTCTGGATGTCGAATTCACGGCGCATATGGAAGAAGGCCTCGACCATATCGAGGAAGGCAAAGAAGACTGGGTCAGCGTACTCAGCGAATTCTACGACTCGTTCGAGAAGCGGCTTGAGGTAGCGGAAGAAGAGATGGAGAAGATCGAGATTCAGGACGAGGTGTCTGACGAGATCTGCGAGAAGTGCGGGAACCACTTTGTGTACAAAATGGGCCGCTTCGGTAAATTCCTCGCCTGCTCCGGCTTCCCCGACTGCCGCAACACGAAGCCGATCGTCAAAGATACCGGGGTCACCTGTCCAAGCTGCCATGAAGGCAAGATTATCGAACGGCGAAGCAAGAAGGGCCGTATCTTCTACGGCTGTGACCGGTATCCAGGATGCGAATTCGTCTCGTGGGATAAACCGGTGGAACAGCCGTGTCCCAAATGCGGAGCCCTGCTAGTCGAGAAGAAGAACAAGTCCGGAGTCTTCATTCAATGCGTTTCTTGTGACTTTAAGGAAGAAGCGAAAGAAGATGACCGGGAGGAAGATTAACGGGCCGTCCAAGGGGAGCGTGAGCTCCCCTTGGGGCTTTCTTCAATATCTAAGAATTTATATCTCGCCAGGGCTCGATCCTGTAATCTTATATATCTAATAAACGAGCTTACAAGAAAAACCACCCGCTCTGCGGCATGTGCATATTATAGGAGGAACATCAGGTGACAGAAGTACAGAAGGTAACAGTAATCGGCGCAGGCCTGGCAGGCAGCGAGGCCGCATGGCAGATCGCTTCCCAAGGCGTGCCCGTCGTATTATATGAAATGCGGCCGGTGAAGAAAACCCCGGCCCACATCTCCGACCAGTTCGCGGAGCTCGTATGCAGCAACTCACTCCGGGCCAACGGCCTCACTAACGCCGTAGGCGTGTTGAAGGAAGAGATGCGGATGCTGAACTCCCTGATCCTAAGGGCAGCGGACAAGCATGCGGTACCAGCCGGCGGGGCGCTGGCGGTAGACCGAGATCATTTCTCGGGCGAAGTGACGTCTCTGCTCCGCAATCATCCGCTGATCGAAGTGCGCAACGAAGAACTCGATTCGCTGCCGGAAGGCATCACAGTCGTAGCTACCGGACCGCTGACGTCGCCTGCCTTGTCGAAGCATCTGCAGGAGCTGACGGGAGAGGACTACTTGTATTTCTACGATGCGGCTGCACCGATCGTGGAGAAAGATTCGATCGATATGAGCGAGGTCTATCTCGCGTCGCGCTATGACAAGGGGGAAGCAGCCTATCTCAACTGCCCGATGACCGAAGAGGAATTCAATGTATTCTACGAGGCGCTGATCACGGCAGAGACAGCGCCGATCAAGGAGTTCGAGAAAGAGGTATACTTCGAAGGCTGTATGCCGATCGAGGTCATGGCTTCGCGTGGACGCCAGACGTGTCTGTTCGGTCCGATGAAGCCGGTAGGTCTCATTAATCCGCATACGGGCGAGCTGCCCTTCGCTGTTGTCCAGCTGCGCCAGGACAACGCAGCCGGCACCCTCTACAACCTGGTAGGCTTCCAGACCCATCTGAAGTGGGGCGAACAGAAGCGGGTCTTCTCCCTGATTCCGGGACTCGAGAACGCCGAGTTCGTGCGCTACGGGGTGATGCACCGCAACACGTTCATCAATTCGCCGAAGCTGCTTCGTCCGACATACCAGTTCCAGGCGAGGGACAACCTCTTCTTCGCCGGCCAAATGACCGGGGTCGAAGGGTATGTAGAGTCGGCCGCATCCGGCCTGATCGCAGGCCTGAACGCCGCACGGTTTGCCAAGGGAGAAGAGCTCTTCGTGCTTCCTGAGGATACGGCGCTCGGCAGTATGGCGCAGTACATCACTACGGCCGATTTCAACCACTTCCAGCCGATGAATGCGAATTTCGGATTGTTCCCGCCGCTCGAAGAGCGGATTCGTAACAAGAAACTGAAGAATGAGAAGATCGCCGAGAGAGCAATTGCGAAAATTCAGAATTTTTCTCAAAACCTATACAATTCGACTTGTAAATAAAACTTGACCTATGTTACGATAGTCCCGTCTGCATGGAATGCAGGGGGGAAGCTCCCTGCGGGCCTACAGGAAACTAAGCTGACCGGCTTAGTTTCTGCCTGTGTGGGGTCGTGTGGGAATCGGCCTGCTTGCCCCCTTGAGGGAGCGAGGCAGCCGGCGGAATAAGGACGGCCTGAACGTACATAGCTGCACTATCAGCCTATATGGAGGAGAATCCGGCCTATGGAACAAACCTTTCACGCGACGACGATCTTCGCCATCCGGCATCAAGGCAAGGGCGCCATTGCCGGAGACGGCCAAGTTACCTTCGGTAACTCGATGGTCATGAAGAGCCAGGCCAAGAAGGTCAGAAGATTATACCGCGGCAACGTCATCGCCGGATTCGCGGGATCGGTAGCGGATGCGATTACGCTGTTCGAGAAGTTCGAAGCGAAGCTCGAAGAACATCACGGGAATCTGCAGAGGGCAGCGGTGGAACTGACGAAGGATTGGAGACAGGACCGCGTGCTGCGCCGGCTTGAAGCCATGATGATCGTCATGGACCGCAGCGGCTTGCTGCTGCTCTCGGGCAATGGGGAGATCATCGAGCCGGATGACGGAATCCTGGCCATCGGTTCCGGCGGCAGTTTTGCGCTGGCCGCCGGGAGAGCGCTTCACCGTTATGCGCCGGGCATGGATGCCAAAGAGATCGCCCATGCGGCACTGACGATGGCCGCCGATATTTGCGTATTCACAAACCATAATATTATCGTGGAAGAAATCGAGTAATGTTAGTTTTGGTAGCGGAAGGCCATCCTATACAGGGAGGTTATAACGAGTGAAGCCATCAGCCTTGACTCCCAAACAAATCGTAGCCGAGCTTGACAAATATATCGTAGGCCAGAAGCAAGCCAAAAAATCCGTCGCTGTGGCCCTCCGTAACCGCCACCGCCGGAGTCTGCTCGACGAATCGATCCGTGACGAGATCGTGCCGAAGAACATCCTCATGATTGGCCCTACAGGCGTCGGCAAAACGGAGATTGCACGGCGTTTGGCCAAATTGGTTGGCGCCCCTTTCGTCAAGGTGGAGGCGACGAAGTTTACCGAGGTCGGTTATGTGGGCCGTGACGTCGAGTCGATGGTCCGCGACCTGGTCGAAACCTCCATCCGTATGGTGAAAGCTGAGAAGACGGAGAAGCTCAAGGACCGTGCGGAGCAGATGGTGCTGGACCGTCTGGTCCTCATCCTCGCCCCGAATCCTGCCAAGAACCGCAGCCAGCGCAATCCGCTGGAAATGCTGTTCGGCCAGCAGCAGGGAGGGGGTGCCCCGTCGTACAGCGAGCCTGACGAAACGGCAGACGCCTCCTTGACGGCCCGGCGCAAGGAAATTCGCGAGAAGCTGCTCCGCGGCGAGCTGGAGGGGGAAGTCATCGAGATCGAAGTGGAAGACAGCTCGCCTTCGATGCTGGATATGCTGGCCGGTCAAGGGAACGAGCAGGCCGGCATGAACATGCAGGAACTGTTCGGCTCCCTGATGCCGAAGCGGACGAAGAAGCGGAAGCTTCCGATCCGCGAAGCGCGCAAGGTGCTGCTGCAGGAAGAGGCGCAGAAGCTGCTCGATATGGATGAAGTCATTCAGGAAGCGGTGCGCCGCGCCGAACAGGATGGTATCATCTTCATCGACGAGATCGACAAGATCGCAAGCTCCACACGGGGAAGCGGTCCCGATGTCTCGCGGGAAGGCGTACAACGGGATATTCTGCCCATCGTCGAAGGATCCACGATCATGACCAAATACGGGCCTGTGAAGACCGATTACGTGCTGTTTGTAGCCGCGGGTGCTTTCCATATAGCGAAGCCTTCTGACCTGATTCCCGAGCTGCAGGGACGGTTTCCGATCCGGGTGGAGCTCAGCTCGTTGACCCAGGAAGACTTCGTGCTGATTCTCAGAGAGCCGAAGAACGCACTGACGAAGCAGTATACGGCACTGCTCGAGACCGAAGGCATCCGGGTGGAGTTCTCCGATGATGCCATACTGGAGATCGCGCGCATCGCTGCCGAGGTCAATGTCAACTCGGATAATATCGGAGCGAGACGCTTGCATACAATCCTCGAGAAGCTGCTCGAGGACCTCTCCTACGAGGCGCCGGATATCACCCTGGAGAGCATCGTTATTTCACCGGAGTACGTCAGAGAGAAGCTGTCCGGTATCGTGCAGAACAGGGATTTAAGCCAGTACATTTTGTAATTGGAATTTTGGAGGCAGAAACATGACATTATTGATGAAGACCCGGAGGCTGAACAAACTGCTGCAAAAAGAAGCGGGTCACGCGGTCTCCTTTACGGATATGGCCTCGGTGCTCAGCGACATTTCGCAAGCGGATATCTACGTGATCAGCCGGAAAGGAAAGGTGCTGGGGAGCGCGTTTTCATCACTGGATGGAGATTTGCTAGTTCATTCGTCCGTCCTGCAGGAGAACCGATTTCCTTCGGAATACAACCAGCTGCTGCTGAAGGTGGAGGAGACCTCGTCGAATCTTGCAGGCGGGAGTGCTTACGATGTGTTCGGCAATCACTCGGGGGAGGAAGATTTCTATATCACCATCGTGCCGGTGATCGGCGGCGGGGATCGTCTCGGGACGTTAGTCCTAACGAAGCGGGGCGGCGCATTCATCGACGACGATCTAGTGATGGCGGAGTACGGCTCCACGGTCGTAGCTATGGAGATTCTCCGCGAGAAGGCGGAGCGCATCGAGATCGAAGCCAGAGGCAAAGCGGTGGTTCAGGTGGCCGTTGGATCGCTGTCTTTCAGCGAGCTGGAAGCGGTAGAGCATATTTTTGAGGTGCTCGATGGGCACGAAGGTCTGCTTGTGGCCAGCAAAATTGCCGATCGCGTGGGGATAACCCGGTCTGTGATCGTCAATGCGCTCCGGAAGCTTGAGAGTGCCGGCGTGATCGAAACTAGGTCCTTAGGCATGAAAGGGACCTATATTCGGGTGCTTAACGATCAACTAATGCCCGGAATCCAGAGCGTAAAGTCATAAACAGCGTGATATATGATACAAACAAATACCTTGTAGAGCCCTATATGAAAATATAGGGCTTTTTTCTTATTGTAAACATTTCCAAAAGTCCTCAATATAGAGTCTAGTTCGTTAATTCTACAAATTTCTCCCTTGAATGCTATAAAGTATGGCGAAAAAAATGTCGAAACAAAGAAGGATATGCATGTGGTGTCGTTGAATACCTACGGGAGACTACGTAAGAGAAAGTGGGAGAGCGTCCATGAACATTATGAATAAATCAGGATTCAACCTGCTGGAGCGCTCGCTGGATGCGGCAGCTCTGCGGCAGAAAGTGATTGCAGATAACGTGGCGAATGTCGATACACCGAATTTCAAACGTTCGGATGTTCGTTTTGAAGAACTATTGGATCAAGAGATGAACGGAGGAGGTACCCTGGTAGGGAAGCGGACGGATGCCAAACACATTGAGATTGGCCGTTCCTCGCTGGGCACGCCTCAAACCGTACAAGATAGCCAGACCATCATGAACAACAATGGCAACAACGTAGATATCGATTATGAGATGGCACTGATGGCGAAGAACCAGCTTCGATACAACGTCATGGTTCAGCAGGTCAACAGCGAATTCAAAAAAATGAGAGCAGCCTTGGGGAGGTAATCTAGATGAAACTTTCAAACGGATTTGATATTAGTGCCTCGGCACTGACGGCGCAGCGCTTTCGGATGGATGTCATCTCGTCCAACATCGCCAATGCGGATTCCACCCGTGCAACGAACGTGAACGGCAAATGGGTGCCCTACCAGCGCAAGATGGTTACACTCGAGCCCAAGCAAAGCTTCTCCCAGACACTTCAGGGAGCCATGGGCGGTGCGCAGCAGAGCGGCACGGCCGGCGAAGGCGTACGGGTGACGAAAGTCGTCGGAGATACGACGCCGTTCAAGCAAGTGTACAACCCGACGCATCCGGATGCGGACGAGAACGGATTTGTGATGCTTCCCAATGTGGATATTGCCAAAGAGATGGTCGATATGATCTCCGCTACGCGCTCGTATGAAGCAAACGTGACGGCACTGAACGCATCCAAATCTTTAATTGGAAAAGCGCTTGAAATCGGAAGATAAAAAACCTAGTATAAAGGAGCTCAAAGCCCATGATTAATAAATTGAGCCTGCAGCCTCAGAACATCGTGAGCGCAGTGCAGCCGAAGAACACGACTACGAGTGCTGCTGAAGTTGCGGATGGTTTCGGCAAGTTCCTGACAACCGCAATTGAAGATCTCAATCAAGGCCAAGCTCAAGTAGACAAGCTCAATGCTTCCTTCATTAAAGGGGAGACGACGGATGTGCACCAGATCATGATCGCATCCGAGAAAGCTTCGCTTGGACTCGAAATGACGGTGCAAGTGAGAAACAAGATCATCGAAGCCTACCAGGAAATCATGCGCATGCAAGTATAAAGAGAAGGCCGGGACGAATTGCTTGCAATAATCGCCAGTGTGATGATCGTCATATGGCGGCCCGGACATATCGGTTATAGTTTGGATGAAAGCTTCGCCCGGTTGACGAATTCGTTCCAAGCCAAAGGAACCAGGTCATTGAAGCCTTCCAGGATAACATGCGGATGCAGGTTAGATGATTACGATCCTTATAAGAAAATGGGGTGAAATGGTGAACGAGAATTTACTCCAAGCTTGGAGCCGAACGAAACAATATTGGAGCCAGTTCAGCAAGATGCAGAAAACCACCATCATTGCAACGGTGATGATCGTCTTACTGAGTCTCGGACTCATCAGTTATAATTTCTCGAAGACGGAATACGCCCTGGCTTACACCAACTTGCAGCCGAGCGATGCGGCGTCGATTAAGACGTATCTGGACGGAGCGAAGATCCCGTACCAGTTAAGCGAGGACGGCAAGAGTATCGGCGTTCCCCGCAGCGAGGTGGCCAGCGTGAAGCTTGCCATTGAGTCGCAGGGCCTGAACAAGACCGGTAACGTTGGTTATGGCGCGTTCAGCGAGAGCTCCACATTCGGTACAACCGACCAGGAGTTCAACGTCAAATACGTGAACGCCGTGCAAGGTGAGCTTCAGCAGCTTATTAACTCCAACCAGGCGATTGCAAGCTCGAAAGTGTTGATCTCCATGCCGGAGAAGGAAGTGTTCCTTCGTGCGGGAGAAGAGCAGGAGAAAGCGACGGCTTCCGTTGTGCTCGATGTGAAGCCCGGTTATACGCTGGACCAGACTAAGGTAGATACGCTCTATAACCTGGTATCGCACAGTATCAAGGGACTTCCGGTCGAGAACATTACGATCTCCGACCAGAACGGCGACCTGCTCGAGTACTCCAAAGGCCAAAGCAAGGTGGCCGGTGCTTCGAACCTGGCGCTTCAACAGTTCGAGATTAACAGCCAGTTCAAGAATGATGTGCAGAAGAACGTACAGCAGATGCTCGGATCGATCTTCGGTAAAGACAAAGTTATCGTAAGTGTGTTCTCGACGATGAACTTCGACCAGAAGAGTTCGAAGAACCAGCTCGTGACGGCTCCGAACCAAGCCGATCAGAAGGGGCTTGAGATTTCGACGCAGGAAATTCAGAAGAACTCCACCTCTAACGGCGGTGCTGCCGGCGGTGTAGCCGGTACGGGCGAGACGGATGTACCGGGTTATCAAGGTGCAGCTACCAGCGGCAATGCCCAGTCGGAAGAGCTGCAGCGTACCGTGAACTATGAAGTGAACCGCATTACGGAAGAGATCGTAGCGACGCCTTACGTGGTGAAGGACTTGACGATCAACGTCGGCGTAGAGCCTCCGGATCCGGCGGATCCGAATTCGCTCAGCGATGCGACGATGACTGAAGTAAACACAATTCTCCAGAATGTCGTCCGCGCCGCTTTGGCTGATAATGGACAAACAATCACAGACGCCGATTTGGCAAAGAAAGTAACGGTTGTTAAACACACGTTCGCTAAAACGAATGAAGCAGCAACTACAGATACGAACACGATGCTGCTGTATGGCGGTTTGGGCGGCTTGGCTCTGGCGCTTGTCGCTGTAGGTGCATTCTTCATGATGCGCAAACGCAAGAAGGCTGCTACAGTAGAAGAAGAAATGATCGTGAACGATGCAGCGGCCACTCGCGTTGAGTTCCCTACGATCGGCATGGAAAACAATAATGAGAACCAAGTGCGCAAACAGCTCGAACAGCTGGCGAAGAAAAAGCCGGAAGAGTTCGTGAACCTGCTTCGTACCTGGTTAGCAGAAGAATAGAGGTGTAGAAGATTTGGCTAAAGTACAAACATCGGGTTTGACCGGCCGACAGAAAGCCGCAATCTTGCTCATCAGCTTGGGACCGGAAGTGTCTGCGCAAATCTTCAAGAACCTGAGGGACGAAGAGATCGAGCAGCTCACGTTGGAAATAGCCAATGTCCGTAAAGTGGATGCAGGGGAGAAGGATGCGATCCTCTCCGAGTTCCATCAAATCTGCATGGCACAGGAGTTCATCTCCCAAGGCGGTATCTCCTACGCTAAGGATATCCTGGAGAAGGCGCTGGGGTCAGCCAAGGCCTTCGATATCATCAACCGCTTGACGGCTACGCTGCAGGTTAGACCGTTCGACTTTGCCCGCAAAGCCGACCCGGGCCAGATCTTGAACTTTATCCAGAACGAGAATTCGCAGACCATTGCCCTCGTGCTGGCTTACCTACAGCCGGAGCAGGCTTCTATCATTCTGTCGTCGCTTCCGCAGGAGAAGCAGGCCGATGTGGCGAAGCGGATCGCTCTGATGGACAGCACGTCACCGGAAGTCATCTCCCAAGTGGAGCGTGTGCTTGAACAGAAGCTCTCCGCGACCGTTACGCAGGACTATACGAATGCCGGCGGCATTACTTCGGTGGTATCGATCCTGAACGGGGTCGACCGCGGTACGGAACGTACGATTCTCGATTCGCTCGAGATTCAAGATCCGGAACTGGCCGAAGAGATCAAGAAGCGCATGTTCGTCTTCGAAGACATCGTCAACATCGACGACCGTTCGATCCAGCGGATTATCCGCGATATCGAGAATGCCGATCTGCAGCTTGCGCTTAAAGTGGCAAGCGAGGAAGTGCGCGAATCGATCTTCAAGAACATGTCGAAGCGTATGGCCGAGACGTTCCGCGAAGAAATGGAGTTCATGGGTCCTGTACGTCTGCGTGACGTGGAGGAAGCCCAGACCCGCATTGTAGCGACGATCAGAAGACTCGAAGAGTCCGGGGAAATCATCATCGCACGCGGCGGAGGAGATGATATCATTGTCTAATATCATCAAGTTCTTTCAATACAAGCCGGTGGACGACAACAGCCAGAAGGTCGTTGTGGCCCACCCGCAGCACTTTGGTGTTCTTGATAACGAACAAACGATCCAGAAAACTTCGCCAGCCGAAAGCCCGGAAGTGATCGAAGCGCTGCAGATGAAAGACCAGATTCTCCAGGATGCGGAGTCTTTCGCTGAAGAGCAGGTCCGCGCAGCGATGGATGAAACGGCAGCGCTGAAAGAACAGGCGCAAGCCGACATCGAAGCCTGGTGGAATGAGCGGCGCGAGCTGGACCAGGAAACGGTCGAGGCGGCGATGGATCAAGGGTTCACGCAGGGCTATGAAGAGGGCCTGTCCCGCGCCGAAACCGAGCTGAGAGAGAAGTATGATGCGATGCTGCAGGAAGCTTCCTCGATCTTGGAGCAGGCTTACGCGCTGAAGCAGCAGATTATTCAAGAGTCCGAACCGTTCCTGATCGATCTCAGCTGTTCCATCGCGGAGAAGATCGTAGCCCGGCAGCTCACGCTGGAGCCGGAGTGGACGGTCGATCTCATCCGCAAGACGCTGACCCGCCGCAAAGACACCGGCGTCATCGCGCTGTGTGTATCGCCTTCGCAGTTCCCGCTGATCCAAGATGCCAGAGAAGAGCTTCTGCTCCACATCGATTCGCAAGCCGAGCTGCAGATTATTCCGGACGGTTCGGTGCAGGATCACGGCTGTGTGATCCGTTCTTCCTTCGGAAGCATTGATTCCCGGATCGACACCCAGCTCAGCGAGATTAAGAATGCGCTCCGCCAAATTGCGATAAGAGGAGAGGAATCTTAATGATAGCTTCCCCTAACGCGCTGAAATATATCGAGCATCTTCAGGGAATGGATCCAGTCCGGGTGAACGGCAAGGTAACCCAGGTGATCGGGTTGACTGTGGAATCGGAAGGTCCGGACGCCAGCATCGGGGATCTGTGCTACATCTATCCGCACAAATCCAATAAGCCGCTGAAAGCGGAAGTTGTAGGCTTCAAGAACAACAAGGTCATCTTGATGCCGCTTGGCGAGCTGGATTCGATCGGACCGGGCTGCGATGTCGTGGGGACAGGCAAGCCGCTTAGCGTACAAGTCGGACACGAGCTGCTCGGCAAGGTGCTCGATGGTCTCGGACAACCGATGGACGGATCGTTCCTGCCTTCCCGGATGGCCCAGTATTCCACAAATAATGCGCCGAGCAATCCATTGACCCGTCCGCGAGTGCTTGAGCCGATCTCCGTTGGTGTCCGCTGTATCGATGGACTGCTTACGATCGGCAAAGGTCAGCGTGTCGGTATTTTTGCAGGTTCTGGTGTAGGTAAAAGTACCTTAATGGGGATGATCGCTCGGAACACGTCGGCAGACGTGAACGTGATCGCCTTGATCGGGGAGCGGGGCAGAGAGGTGCTGGACTTTATCGAGCGCGATCTCGGACCCGAAGGCTTAGCCCGGTCAGTCGTGATCGTGGCCACTTCGGACCAGCCGGCGCTGATCCGGATTAAGGCCTCCCTCATCGCAACCAGCATTGCCGAGTACTTCCGCGACCGCGGTCTTAACGTCATGATGATGATGGACTCGGTCACCCGTTTTGCGATGGCCCAGCGTGAGGTCGGACTTGCGGTCGGCGAACCGCCGGCGACACGGGGATATACGCCTTCGGTATTCGCAATGCTGCCGAAGCTCCTAGAGCGTTCCGGCAACGGACCGAAGGGCTCCATTACCGCTTTCTACACGGTTCTGGTCGATGGGGATGATATGAATGAACCGATTGCCGATGCGGTGCGGGGGATACTCGACGGTCATATCGTACTGAACCGTGCAATCGCGAACCGGGGGCATTACCCGGCGATCGATGTGCTGGCGAGTGTCTCTCGTGTGATGAAAGAAATCGTGCCGAAGGATCAGCAGCTGGCGTCGGAGAATTTGAAGCGGCTGATGGCCACGTATAAAGATTCGGAGGACCTGGTCAATATCGGGGCGTACCAAAGGGGATCGAATCCGGATATTGACGAAGCGCTCGAGTCCATCCACTCCATCTGGGATTATACAAAGCAGCGTACCGACGACAAGTTGTCTTACGAGGAAGCCAGAGACCAGTTACTTCAACAATTCTACAAGGGATAGGTGAGCTATGCGGTTCCGGTACGCATTCCAGAAGATTGTGGATCTAAAGATCAATGAGAAGACCCAGGCCGAGTGGATGCTCTCCGAAGCCATCGGCCGTATGAAACAGGAGGAGTCTTCTCTCCTTGAGCTCGAGCGCTCCAAGCATTCCCTTCAGGAAGAACTGCAGGAAGCTTCTACCCAGCGGATCTCGGTGTCGGACCTGCTCTTGATGCAGAGCTATGTCGATTTCGTAGATACGAGAATTCAAGAAAAACATACCGATATCGAACGGGCCAAAACCGTGGTACAGTCTAAGCAGGATGATCTCACAGGCAAGATGCTCGAAGAGAAGGTATGGGCCAAAGCGAAGGAAAAAGCTTACCAGCGATTTTCGTTTGATCTGCTTAAAAAAGAGCAGGACGGCCTCGACGAGATGGCGACCAACCGCTACAAAGCGCCTTCCACCTATTAACGGTATCAAAATTATTCAGGAGGTGAAAGAATGGCTAAGGCGGATGCTGAACAAACAGGCTCGTATGGAGCCATGGAACGGTTTTTAATCTGGTTCCTCATCCCTTTTGTCTTCACGGCGGTGCTTCTAGGAGTGCTGCTGACCATCTTTGACTATGACGTCATGAACAGCGTACTCAGAACAGCGAACAAAATTCCTGTCGTCTCTACTTGGGTGCCGGATCCGAAGGATGAGGGCGCCAGTACAACGGTGACGCAAGAGGCGGCACCGAGCGAGGAGACCGCCGCCAAGGATGCGCAGGCGGCTGCCGATGCGGCGCTGCAGGCCAAAGACGAAGAACTGAAGAAGGCGGAAGCTGCGCTTCAGGAGAAAGACAAGACGATCAAGGAGCTCGAGAGCCAGAAGGCTTCCGAAGTGGAAGCGAAAGAAGCTGCCTCCGCCGAGGAAGAGTACGATAAGCAGATCCAGCAGCTGGCAAGCACTTATGCCAAGATGTCGGCCAGCAAATCGGCTCCGATCATGGAGCAGCTGACGACTGCCGAGCGAGTGCTGGTTCTCAGTAAAATGAAGACAGACGAGCGGGTCAAGGTTCTGGAGAAAATGGACCCGAAGATCGCAGCGGAAGCCTCGATTCTGCTGAAAGATCAAGTCAGCGTTAAAGACACGCAGATGGCCGCCCTTCAGGAGCGGGTGAAGGCACTCAGCGCACCGCAAGCGGGCACGACGGCTTCCGATAAACTCAGCAAGTCGGATCTTGGATCCACCTTCTCCACCATGGCTCCGAAAAGTGCGGCTACCGTACTGATGGAGATGCAGCGTTCGAACCCGGATAAGGTTTTATCCATCCTTGGCTCGATGGACAGTGCAGGCCGTTCCAAGATCTTGTCCGCCATTTCGGACCAGTCGAAGGAAACCGCCGCACTGATCTCAGCCAGGCTGGCTCAATAGATAAAGGAGGTGAAGGGACGAATGGAAATCGGAGCTTCCGCAACAACATCCAGAAACCTGCTTCAGGTAGGAACACCCGTTTCCAGCAGTTCCGTGAAATCCGCCGGCAGAGAGCGTGATGGATTCTCCACCGCACTCAAAGAAAAGCTCGGCGAACCGTCCAAAGCTGTAAAAGAGGCAACGAAAGACACAACGGCTTCTGCCGATGCGACAGTCAAGACCTCTTCTGCCGAAGCAGCACAGGCATCGTCCAAAACGCCCGCCGACGAAGAGAAGCTCGAAGCACTCGAGGAATTCATGCAGGAAGGCGACCCGGCAGAGGTCAATGCCCTGCTGGCCGACCCCGGCGTACAGGCGCTGCTTCAACAGCTGAGTGAGCTGCTGAAAGCGGGTCAAGCCGATGCAGGGACGACCGACGCAGCCGCCGAAGCAGTCGATGCGGCCGGCGCGCTCTTCGTCCCTCTGGCCGAAGCGGCAGCGGGCGGCATGCAGGCGGCGATTACGCCAGCCGCCTCCGAGGCGGTACCGGCTGCGATCGATGCAGCGGCCCTGCAGACTGTGGATGCGGCCGAGGCCGTTCAGATCCTCCAGGGGCTGCAGAAAGCCCTGAAGGAGGATGGGCAGCCGAAGCTGAAAGCGGCTCTGGAAGAGCTCGGAGCGGCCGTAAGCAAAGCTGCCGAATCCCAGACGGCATCAAAGCCCGCAGCGCAAATCGGGCAGCTGCTGCAGAAGCTGAACGGAGAGGCTGCTGTCACTAGCGACGTCAAAGCGCAGAGCAGCGATACAGCCTCCGGTCCGCTGCAAAAGCTTGAAACGTTGGCCGTGAAGCATGGGGCACCCCCGGCCGCCATGACAGCAGCTGCCGATGAAGGGGCACCGGCTGCCGAGGAACCGCTCTTTGTACCGCTGAACGCTGAAGCTGCTCCAGTCGATGCCACCGCACAACCGGCGGTAACGGTTCCCGATCTCCTGAAGCAGATCCAGTCAGGACAGGCGGTCAGCAAGATGCCGACGCTCCATATGCCTGCCGAGACGTTCACGGACGATATGACGCAGTTCGTGGCGGGTTCATTCCTCCTCGACAGCGGAGATGGCGGCATTACTGAAGCCAAGCTTTCCTTATATCCGCAGCACCTGGGCCACGTGGAAGTGAAGCTGACCATGCATAACGGCCAACTCATTGCTCAGTTTGCGGCAGACAGCGCGACAGGCAAGGATATGCTCGAGAGCCAGTTAGCCCAGCTGAAGCACTCGCTGCAGAGCCAGGGCATTCAAGTCGAGAAGCTGGAAGTCACGCAGAGCGCGAACGCCCAAGGATTCCAGTCCGGTATGTTCCAAGAGAAGGGCCAAGGCCAGCAGCCGCAGTCGAAGCAGAACCAGAAGGCGGCATCTGCCCGGATCGCAGCGCTCGGCGAGGAAGCATTCGGCGAAGAAGCGACCCAAACATCAGCTAGGCCGGCACGAGCAGGCAGCGGTATGATCGATGTCATAGCGTAAAAAGTTCAGCCGCGTTAGTATACCCTATAGGAGGTGATAGATATGTCCGATTCCTTGATTACATCAACAAAGAGCGCCATGACGTACTCCGCCACTTCCAAAGTATCCGAACCGAACAAAACGCTGGGGAAGGACGAGTTCCTGAAAATTTTGATCACACAGATGAAAAACCAGGACCCGACCCAGCCGCTGCAGGATAAAGAATTCATCGCTCAAATGGCGCAGTTCACATCCGTAGAGCAGCTGACGAACATGGGCAGCGAGATGAAGCTGCTTCGCCAGTCGCTTGGGTTCGCCTCTGGCCTTATCGGCAAGAACGTAACCTGGACCGAAGACGGAGCTGTGAAATCCGGTCTGGTAGATTCCATCGTAGTGAAGAACGGAGGCCAGTTCGCCAAAGTAGGCACGCAGGAAATTTCCATGGACCAGGTTAGCCAGATTTCGAACCCGGTGAGCGGGTCATGACCGACCGTATTACCGTAGGCCGCCTCTTTCCTAACCCGGCGACCCCCGGAGTCAACCGTCGTACGCCTGCCGAGACGGCAGGAAGCGGCAGTACGCCATCTTTTCAATCCGTTCTGCAGAACCGCCTTGTCCGATTCAGCCATCACGCGGAGCAGCGGCTGACCCAGAGGGGCATTGTGCTGGCACCGGAACAGCTGGCGAAGCTTTCGACCGCGATCGATCAGGCAGCGGCCAAAGGCGCCAAAGATTCGCTTATGCTGATCGGGGATGCGGCATTAATCGTCAATATCAAGAACCGTACGGTCGTTACGGCTATAGATAGCACTTCGATGAAAGACAATTTATTCACCCAAATTGACAGTGCCATGATAATTTCCTGATACAAAGACAGGCTGGACCGTTTACGGAAGCCAAGGTTGTGGACCGACTGAAACAACCATCGCAGCACACTACAACAACAGACGCTGCACCCGAAATGTTACCGGTGTGACAGACGTCATATGGGAGGACAACAATCTTATGTTAAGATCTCTTTATTCCGGTGTATCCGGTATGCGCGGTTTCCAAACGAAGCTGGATGTCATCGGTAACAATATCGCCAACGTCAACACGGTAGGCTTCAAGGCCGGCCGCGTGATGTTCAAGGACATCCTGAGCCAGACTGTGGCGGGCGTCAGCGCTCCGACCGATACGGCCGGCGGCGTGAACTCCAAGCAGGTCGGTCTCGGTGTAACGGTAGGCGCGATCGACACAATCCACACGCCAGGCAGTGCAATGACGACGAACGTCGTAACGGACCTGCGGATCAACGGTGACGGATTCTTCGCGGTATCGCAGGATGGCACAGCCGAGAATATGATGCTGACCCGTGACGGCAGCTTCCAGCTGGACGCTCAGCGCCGGATGGTGAACTCGAACGGGATGTTCGTCCTCGGAACCGGCGGAGAGCCGATTACGCTCGGTGAAGAGGTCACGGCGTTCACTATTGCGAACAATGGTGAAATCATTGGTACCGACGCTACAGGGACAGCGGCTTCGACAGGTCAGTTCATCGCGGTAGCGAAAGTAACGAACCCGGGCGGTCTCGAGAAAGTCGGCGGCAGCTTGTACCGCCAGACGCCGAACTCGGGCGAAGCGGTCGATCTCGGCGCCTCCATCGCAGGCGATACGGCTACCGGAACCGGTTCGGTCGTATCCGGGCAGCTCGAAATGTCGAACGTTGACCTCACGGGCGAGTTCACTGAGATGATCATCGCCCAGCGCGGCTTCCAATCGAACTCCCGGATTATTACGACTTCCGATGAGATTCTGCAAGAAGTGGTTAACCTTAAGAGATAATAACGGATAATAGATAAACACCGGGTTCACAGGGGGAGCGTGACTCTCCCTGCCATAACCCCCGGACGGAGGTACAAGGATGGTACAGCTTACCCGATTGAACGGCAGTCCGTTGCACGTGAACGCCCTGCTGATCGAGAGCATCGAGGCAACGCCGGACACCATGATTTCTCTCGTCACAGGGAAGAAGATTATGGTTCTGGAGCCGGTTGCCGATGTAGTCGTCTCCATCCAGCGGTTCCTGGGCACGATTGGACTGGTTGGCAGCACGATCAAAAGCTTGGAAACGGAGGAGTCCTAGTGTTTAAAAGTAAAATATTTATCATGGTCGTAGCCATACTTATTGCGATAACATTGATTCTGACAGCGGCGTTCGTACTGTGGAACTACATGGACAAGTCCAGTGACCCTGAGGCACAGGCTCAACATACAGCAGAGCAGGTTAAACCGAAGAAGAAGCTGAAGCCGGAAGAGATTAAGGCGAACACAGCCGTCATGAAGGATGTGCTGACGAACCTCTCGGGCGGCAGCAAGTTCATTAAAGTAAGCCTCGCTTTCGAACTCGAGAGCGCAGACGGCAAAGCAGCCTTCGACCTGATGGATTCGCAGATGAAGGCGGTCGTGATTCAGACCCTCGCCGATATGAAGCCCGAAGATGTGACGGGCAGCAAAGGCTTCGATAACCTCGGAGCGGCGCTTATGAACAAGATGAACCCGATGCTTGAAGAAGGAAACAAACTCTCGCGCATCATGGTTACCGATATCGTACTTCAATAACAAATCCTGATTTACCAGGAGGTGACGCTCATGGTTGATGTGCTTTCTCAAAATGAGATTGACGCCCTGCTCGCGGCGCTTTCCTCTGGAGAGATGGATGCGGAAGAGCTCAAGAAAGAAGAGACGCAGAAGAAAGTGCGCGCTTATGACTTCAAAAGAGCTGTTCGCTTCTCCAAAGACCATATTCGCAGCTTGACCCGGATTCACGAGAACTTTGCAAGGTTTCTGACGACTTACTTCTCGGCTCAACTCCGGACGTTCGTTCAAATCAACGTAGTGCAGGTGGAGCAGCTGCCTTACGACGAGTTCATCCGTTCCATTCCGAAGATGACGATCTTGAACATCTTCGAGGCCGAGCCGCTCGAAGGGCGCATGGTGCTTGAGGTTCATCCGAACGTGGCCTTCGCGATGCTGGACCGTCTGCTGGGCGGAGCGGGAACATCGCCGAGCAAGATTAACGCTTTGACCGAGATCGAGACGATCGTGATGGAGCGGATTTTCTCCCGGGCCTTTGAGAGCCTGCAGGAGGCATGGAAAACGGTCATTGATCTGGAGCCAAGACTTGAGGCGCTGGAGACCAACCCGCAGTTCATGCAGATCGTATCGCCCAACGAAACGATTGCTCTCATCTCGCTGAGCACGAAGATCGGCGACACGACGGGGATGATTAACCTGTGTATCCCGCACGTGGTCATCGAGCCGATCATGCCGAGATTGTCCGTGCACCACTGGTTCGTCTCGCAGAAGAAAACCAGTGCGCCGGAAGAACAGAGCGCCCTGCAGTCGAGGCTTCATAAAGCGAAGCTGCCGATCATAGCAGAGCTGGGGAGCTCGACCATATCCGTCGGTGAATTTTTGAACCTGAATGCCGGAGATGTCATCCCCCTTACCAAGTCCGTAGACCAGCCGCTGGATATTCGCATCGGAGAGAAGTTGAAGTTCTACGGAACACCGGGAACCGCCAAAGGGAAGCTGGCCGTGCAGATCAGCGAAATCATAAACGAAGGAGTGGAAGAGCATGACGAATAAAGACTACTTGTCCCAGGAAGAAATCGACGCCTTGTTGAAGCAATCTTCGGACGGCGGATCGGATGAGGACAGCGTGGGCGGTTCCGGATCGGTTCCCGCGGCAGAAGATTACCTGACCTCCTTGGAACAAGATGCGCTCGGCGAGATCGGGAACATTACCTTCGGCAGTGCCGCCACCGCCCTGTCTACGCTGCTTGGCAAGAAAGTGGATATCACCACACCGAAAGTGTCCGTGATTGCGCGGGACGACCTGATGCTTGAGTTTCCGAAGCCTCATGTGGCCATTAACGTCAACTATGTCGACGGGTTTGACGGCGTCAACCTGCTCGTCATTAAGAAGATCGATGCCCAGGTCATCGCCAATCTGATGATGGGTGGAGACGGCACGAACGTACAGGAAGAAGAACTGACCGAGATCCACGTCAGCGCCGTACAGGAAGCGATGAATCAGATGATGGGCTCCTCGGCGACCTCGATGTCCACGATTTTTAACCGGTTTGTTAATATTTCACCACCGGGTATCGACATAATAAACTTGTCGGAAGGTCAGGACATGACCACGATCCCGCAGGAAGATGTGTTCATCAAGATCTCGTTCCGTCTCACGATCGGCGACCTGATCGATTCGAACATCATGCAGCTGCTCCCCGTGGCGTTCGCTAAAGAGATGGTGGGCATCCTGATGGGCGGCACCTCGGTCGAAGAGGTGGCAGCAGCCGTCGCCGCACCGGCACCGGCCGCCGCACCGGCAGCAGCTCACGCCGCTCAGGCTGCACCGGCCGCAGTCCATGCCGCACCGGCGGCAGCCCACGCGGCGCCTCCACAGCCGGCTTACCCGGGCTACGACCCGTACGCAGCTCCGGCTGCAGGCATGCAGCCGCCGATGATGCCCCAGCAGCCTTACGGGCATCCTGGCTACGGACAGCCGATGTATCCGCCGATGGGCGCACCGATGTACCCGCCGCAGCCAGCCGGTTACGGTATGCCGGCAGGCCGCAACGTGAATGTCCAGCCAGCCCAGTTCAGCTCCTTCCAAGCGCCGAACATGATGCAGGCAGATGACACGAACCTGAACTTGCTGCTCGATATTCCGCTGAAAGTGACCGTGGAGCTTGGCCGCACGAACAAAGTCATAAAAGACATTTTGGAACTTTCGCAAGGATCGATTATTGAACTGGATAAATTGGCGGGTGAGCCGGTCGATATTCTGGTTAATAATAAATTGATTGCCAAAGGCGAGGTTGTCGTTATCGATGAGAACTTCGGTGTCCGTGTAACCGACATTGTGAACCAGATGGATCGCTTGCAAAAGTTGAATCTCTAACAAAATTTATTAAGATCCCTAGGAGGACTGCATACTATGGCAAACCGAATTCTGATTGTTGACGACGCAGCTTTTATGAGAATGATGATCCGCGATATCCTCTCCAAGAACGGCTTTGAAGTGGTTGGGGAAGCGAATGACGGTGCCCAAGCCGTGGAGAAGTTCAAAGAATTGAAACCGGACCTCGTCACGATGGACATCACGATGCCGGAGATGGACGGCATCCAGGCGCTGAAGGAGATCAAGAAGCTGGATGGAGCTGCGAAAGTCATCATGTGTTCGGCCATGGGCCAGCAGGCGATGGTTATCGATGCGATCCAGGCGGGTGCGAAAGACTTTATCGTTAAGCCGTTCCAAGCGGACCGCGTTATCGAAGCCATTAAGAAAACGATGGGCTAAAATTTGCAGGAGTAGTGGGGCCGCGAAGCTCCGCACAATCGGGTAAAAGGATGTGGGGAAGTTGAGAGGACTCACTGCCAAACTGCTATTCATGATCGCGACACTGGGCATGCAAACAGCAGCAGCAACCGCTGCTGTTTGCTTCGCAGCATCGGAAAAAGGGTCCGAGACCCCCGGTGCTGCTGCACCGGATGTTTCGGACCCTTTTGCTTCCAGCGGAGGAAGCGGAGGAGATACCCTCGTTATGATTGTCAAAGTCATTTTCTTTCTTATTATTATTATCGGAATCTTCTTCTTGATCATGAAGGTTCTCGCCAAAAGAAATAGCTGGATGACCGGAAGGTCGATCCGCTCCCTGGGAGGACTTCCGCTGGGCCAGAACAAATCGATCCAGGTTGTAGAAATCGGGCGCTCGCTGTATATCGTGGGTGTCGGAGAAAACATTCAACTGCTAGAGAAGATCGATGATCAGGCCGAGGTGGAGTCCATCACTGAGATGATGAACGTATCGACGCAGAACTTTGCGGCTCCGGGACTGGAATCGGCAATGAGCTGGCTGAAGAATCTGCGCAAACCGCCCGTGGAAGAGGAAGAGGTGGATGTTACCGCTTCCTTTCAGCAGGTGTTCCACAGCAAGATGCAAGGGGTTGCCGGCCGCAAGAAAATGATGGAAGAGATGATGAATCAAGATTCCAATGCAGAACGGTTGAATGATAAACATGGGAAACACCAAGATGAATAACAAGCGCAAGCTCCTGCTGACACTGCTCCTCCTGCTGATCGTACTGCCGCTTGCCGGCGGACACGCTTATGCGGCCGATCCGATTCCCGGTATCAATATCGATATTGGCGGGACAGCCAACAACGGCGCGCAGGGCGGTTCCAACTCGGTCATGATTCTGCTGCTCATCTCGGTACTCAGTATCGCTCCGGCGATCCTGGTGCTCATGACAAGCTTCACCCGGATCATCATCGTCCTGAGCTTTGTCCGGACATCGCTCGGAACGCAGGCGATGCCGCCGAACCAAGTGCTTATCGGACTTGCGCTCTTCCTCACCTTCTTCATCATGGCACCGACCTTCGGGGAAGTGAACCAGACGGCCCTTCAGCCTTATATGCGGGGGGAGATCAGCCAGACTCAGGCATTCAGCACGGCATCCGTATCCATGAAGAAATTCATGTTCAAGCATACGAGAGAAAAAGACTTGAAGCTGTTCCTCGATTATTCCAAGGCGGCACCGCCGACGGGAGTAGAGGACACGCCGCTCACGGCGCTCGTGCCGGCCTACGCGATCAGCGAGCTCAAGACGGCTTTCCAGATGGGCTTCATGATCTTCATTCCGTTCCTGGTCATCGATATGGTCATTGCATCCACCTTGATGGCGATGGGGATGATGATGCTGCCGCCGGTCATGATTTCGCTTCCATTTAAGATATTATTGTTCATCCTAGTAGATGGCTGGTACCTCATTGTAAGGTCTCTTCTGCTCAGTTATAATGCATAGACAGACCCACGAGGAGGTGGCCACATGAGTTCAGAGTTCGTAATTCGTCTGGCGGGCGAAGCGGTATACATCACCTTGAAAGCCAGCGCGCCGATGCTGCTGCTCGCTTTGGTCGTCGGTTTGGTGATCTCGATCTTCCAAGCTACCACGCAGATTCAGGAACAGACCTTGGCGTTCGTTCCTAAGATCGTCATTGTCCTGCTGGCCCTGCTCGTATTCGGTCCCTGGATCATGACCACCCTCGTGGACTTCACATACAACCTGATGAGTAACCTTTACAAATACGTTGGATAGGTTGTGGGTATCATGGATCAGCTTGCTGTGAATCTGCCCGGGTTTCTCTTATTCTTCTGCCGGGTCTCCGCTTTCTTCGTCATTGCGCCGATCTTCTCAGCGCATAACGTGCCGGCCCAGATGAAGATCGGAATCTCGTTCTTCGTGGCTTTTATCGCCTATCTCGGTACGGGAGCGGCATCGCCAGTGGCGATGGATTCACTCTATGTTCTGTCCATTGTCCGCGAAGTGCTGGTAGGGTTGTGCCTGGGCTTCATTGCCTATATGTTTATCTCGGTCTTGCAGATTGCCGGATCGTTCATTGATATCGCTATTGGGTTCGGTATGGCGAACGTGCTAGATCCTTTGACAGGAACCCAGAGCCCGCTCGTAGGCAACTTCAAATACATGATCGCACTGCTGCTGTTTCTGGGATTCGACGGTCATCATTACCTGCTCGAAGCCATCATGAGAAGTTACGAGTGGGTGCCGCTTAATAATGAGGCGTTCGCTAAAGCGTACAACGGGCAGCTATCCGACTTCATGGTCAAAACCTTCACCACGATTTTCGCCTTATCGTTTCAGATGGCGGCTCCCTTGGTTGTTGCCCTGTTTCTGACAGATGTCGGTCTTGGTCTTCTGGCCCGTGTAGCGCCGCAGTTCAATATCTTCGTGATCGGCCTTCCGGTCAAAATGCTGTTGGGGTTTCTGCTGCTGATTCTGTTATTTCCGGGGTATGAAGTGATTTTCAAAGATTTGTTCAGCACGATGCTCGATTCGATGGGCAAGTTCTTCGGCCTATTCACGGCCGCCGGGTAAAAGCTGAGGAATGGAGGGGATTCTTGCATGGCTGCGACACTTCGTCTAAGAATGGACCTGCAGCTGTTCTCCGGAGAGAAGACGGAAGCCGCAACTCCGAAGAAACTGCAGGATGCCCGAAAGAAAGGGCAAGTCGCCAAAAGTATGGACCTTTCGGCCGCCTTTATCTTATTCTTCTCCTTCTTGACCTTTTATCTGTTCGGCGGATTCATGAAAGAACATCTCATCGGACTTATTCGTTCCATTTTTAGCGACTACTTACTAATGAATTTATCGATCGATAGTGTTATGGTTCTAGTAGAGAAAGTGGTGGTCGAGCTCCTGTTCATTCTTGGTCCCATTCTTGGAGCGACCATGCTTATGGCAGTAGTGAGCAACTACATGCAGATCGGCTTCCTGCTTACCGGTGACGGTCTTAAGGTCAAGTTCAGCAAGATCAATCCGCTCGAAGGGGTCAAGAAGCTGTTCTCGCCCCGGGCTGCGGTCGATTTTGTGAAATCGGTCCTGAAGATGACCATTATCGGCATAGTCGTGTATAACACGCTCATGAACGAGCGTTCGAATATTATGCAGCTGGCTCATCTGCCACTCGAAGAGATCGTGCTCTATGCTTCGTCCGTTACGATGATGCTCGGCCTCAAGATCGGCGGCATTCTGATCGCTCTTGCACTCTTCGATTACATGTATCAGCGCTACGATCACGCCAAGAGCCTGCGGATGTCGAAGCAGGATATCAAGGATGAATATAAGAAGACCGAGGGTGACCCTCATATCAAAGGCAAGATCCGCGAGAAGCAGCGCCGGATGGCGATGCAGCGGATGATGCAGGACGTCCCTAAAGCCGACGTTATCATTACGAACCCGACCCACTTTGCGGTGGCGATCCAGTATGACTCGTCGAAGATGGGCGCCCCGACCGTGGTGGCCAAGGGTACCGACTTTATGGCCCTCAAGATTCGTGAGAAAGCCAAGGAGCACGGCGTCATGATTATGGAGAACCGGCCGCTTGCCCGTGCCTTGTATGCGCAGGTGGAGATCGGCGAACCCATACCGGGCGACATGTTCCAGGCTGTGGCCGAAGTACTGGCTTATGTGTATAAGATGAAAGGCAAAGCAAATTAACCCGTTACGGGTAAGGAATATAAGGGGGCCAAGCCATGAAACCCAAAGACCTAGTCGTTCTGGTCGGCGTGATCGGCATTATCTTGATGATGGTCGTGCCTCTTCCGATCTGGCTGCTTGATGTCCTTCTCATTATTAATATCTCCCTTGCGCTCGGAATTATTTTGATCGGGATGAACACGAAAGAATCGCTCGAGTTCTCGATCTTTCCGGCGCTGCTGCTCATCACCACCTTGTTCCGGCTCGCGCTGAACGTCTCTACGACCCGGAACATTCTTGCGAACGCCGATGCCGGTAACGTCGTTATGACCTTCGGGTCGTTCGTAGCCGGAGGTAACCTGGTTGTCGGTTTCGTCATCTTTATTATCTTGGTCCTTGTCCAGTTCATCGTAATCACCAAAGGTTCCGAACGCGTAGCGGAAGTTGCGGCGAGATTTACACTCGATGCGATGCCGGGTAAGCAGATGGCCATTGATGCCGACTTGAACGCCGGTCTCATCAACGAGACGCAAGCCAAAGAGCGTCGTGAGAAGATCTCCCGCGAGGCGGACTTCTACGGGGCGATGGACGGTGCGAGTAAGTTCGTAAAAGGTGACGCCATTGCGGGTATCATTATGCTGTTCATCAACATTATGGGCGGTTTGATCATCGGGATGACGATGAAAGGAATGTCCCTGTCAGAAGCGGGAAAACTGTATTCATTGATGACTATCGGTGACGGACTCGTTTCCCAGATCCCGGCGCTGCTGATTTCTACCGCTGCGGGTATTATCGTGACCCGTGCGAACTCGGAAGGCAACCTTGCGCATGACTTGACCAAACAGATGACGGCATATCCGAAACTGCTTTATATCATCGCAGCTACGGTGGCCGGTCTTGGTATCTTTACTCCGATTCATCTGACCGTCACGCTGCCGATCGCGGGTCTCCTGGCCTTTGCGGCGAACAAGCTGCAGAAGAACGCGGCGAAGAAGGAAATGGCGGATGTGCAGCTCGAAGAAGAGCAGCAGATCGAAGAAGTGCGCAGCCCCGAGAGCGTCATCTCCCTGCTGCAGGTGGATCCGATCGAGTTCGAATTCGGCTACGGCCTCATTCCGCTGGCCGACACCCAGCAGGGCGGCGACCTGCTCGACCGGATCATTCTGATCCGCCGCCAGTGTGCCCTGGAGCTTGGCGTTGTCGTTCCGGTCATCCGGATCCGCGACAACATCCAGCTGCGGCCTAACGAGTACGTTATTAAGATCAAAGGCAACATCGTGGCACGAGGCGATCTGCTCCTGAACCACTACTTGGCGATGAGCCCGGGCTACGACGACGATTCGATCACGGGGATCGATACGCTGGAGCCGGCCTTTGGTCTCCCGGCCCTCTGGATCGACGAGGCGACGAAGGAACGCGCCGAGCTGTCGGGTTACACGGTGGTCGATCCTCCGTCCGTGGTGGCGACGCATCTTACCGAGATTATCAAGAAGCATGCGCATGAGCTGCTCGGACGCCAAGAGACCAAAGCGCTCATCGAGAATGTGCGCGAGAACTACCCTGCGCTGGTCGACGATCTGATTCCGAACGTAATGTCGACAGGCGATGTGCAGAAAGTTTTGGTCAAACTGCTCCGCGAAAAAATATCGGTACGGGATTTGGTTACCATATTAGAGACGCTTGCCGATTATGGCACTTATACGAAGGACCACGAAATTCTGGCCGAGTATGTCAGACAAGCGCTCTCGAGACAGATTACCCAGCAGTTCGCCGCGGCCGGCGATTCCCTGAAGGTGATTACCGTCGGTCCGAGCCTCGAGAAGAAAATTGCCGAGTCCGTGCAGCAGTCCGATCAGGGCAGCTACCTGGCGCTCGACCCGGCATCGACGCAAGTGATCTACCAGCGGATCAGCGATCAAGTGACGAAGCTGCTCCAAGCCGGACAGCAGCCGGTTGTCCTGACTTCGCCGACCATCCGGATGTATCTGAGACAGCTGCTGGAACGCACGATGCAGGATATCCCGGTATTGTCTTACAGCGAGCTGGAGCCTAACGTTGAAATCCAAAGCATGGGGGTTGTGAACTTATGAGAGTAAAACGATATGTCGTGGATTCCATGCCGGATGCCCTTCAGAAGATCAGAACGGATCTGGGCAAAGATGCCGTCATCATCAATACGAAGGAAATCCGCTCCGGCGGATTCCTCGGGATGTTCACCAAAAAGAAGATCGAAGTCATCGCAGCGACGGATACCGCTTCCCCCAGCGGTACTCCGTCCGCTGCCGCATCGAGCGTCGCTACGATGCCGAAGCCGGCCGCCCCTGTGGCGACCGCTCCGAGATCGAGTGTTGCATCCGCCTACGGCGCGCCGAGCGCGCCTCCGCAGGCAGAACGGCACGAGGCGCCGCTTGCATTCCCCGATGTGCCGGATGTCTTTCCTTCGGCTCCTGCACCCGCTCCGCGGGCAGTCCAGCCGGCATCTCAGGCACCACAGGCTCCGCTCTCCAGGCCCGAAACCCCCGGCGAGGATGTGCTTGGCGAACTGAGGCAGATGAAAGAAATGATGAGAAAGCTCTCGAGTCACCAAGCGCTGCAGGTGCCGACAGACCCTGCCGTCGAAGCTGTGGAACAGCGGCTGCTGGAGCAGGAAGTCGATCCGCTGCTCGTGAAGCAGCTGGTGTCCCAGGTAATGGAAGACGCGGAAGAGGAGCCGAAGCCGCTGACTGAGGACTTCGTCCTGACTTCGATCCGCAGGCAGCTTATGAATTTCATGCAGTCCAAAGGCACGAAGTCGATTAAGCGCGACACGCGGATCGCCCACTTCGTGGGGCCGACGGGCGTCGGCAAGACGACGACGATCGCCAAGCTGGCCGCTGAGCAGGTATTGAAGCATGGGCGTAAGGTAGGCTTCATTACCTCGGACACGTACCGGATCGCTGCTGTAGAGCAGCTCAAGACGTATGCCACCATCCTGAACGTGCCTCTGGAGGTGGTGTTCTCCCCTCTGGATCTCGGCAAAGCGTTCGAGAATCTAAAGGACCGCGATCTGATCTTCATGGATACGGCGGGCCGCAACTTCCGTAACGAAATGTATGTATCGGAGCTCAACGCGCTGCTGAAGTCCGGCGGCCAAAGCGAGACCTTCCTCGTGCTGAGCCTGACGACCAAATATAAAGATATGAAAGTCATTACAAGCAACTTCAGCAAATTTAAGCTCGATAAGGTTCTTTTTACCAAAATGGACGAAACGGATTCCTTCGGCGCCATCATCAATCTGATTCGGGATTTCGGTTTGCAAACCTCCTATATCGCCAATGGCCAGAATGTGCCCGACGATATTGAAGAACTCGATGAGATGCGCATGATCGACTTGATTCTGGAGGATAACAACCATGAATGATCAGGCACAGGGACTGCGGAATCTCATAAAGACGCAGGAGACGGCCGGTGACAGGGCGACACGGATCATTACGGTCACCAGCGGCAAGGGCGGCGTGGGCAAATCGAACTTTACTTTGAACTTTGCTCTCGCCCTTCAGAAAAAAGGACTTAAGGTTCTCGTCTTCGATGCCGATATTGGTCTTGCGAACATCGATGTGCTAATGGGTGTATCGCCCAAATACAGTTTGTATCATCTGCTCAAGCGGGAGAAAACCATCTGGGAAATCATCCACACAGGATACAACGATCTGCAGTTCATCGCCGGAGGTTCAGGGTTCAACGATCTGATCCGCTTATCTGACGAACAGCTCGATTACTTCGCAGCCCAAGTGGAGCAGCTCAACGGTCATGTGGATGTCATTATCTTCGATACGGGCGCCGGTCTTTCCAAAGAAACGCTCAAATTCATCGTAGCGG
The DNA here is from genome assembly GCF_027533645.1 of Paenibacillus caseinilyticus. Lineage (GTDB taxonomy): Bacteria > Bacillota > Bacilli > Paenibacillales > NBRC-103111 > Paenibacillus_G > Paenibacillus_G caseinilyticus. Next base: position 81,208 of record NZ_JAQAGY010000006.1, on the reverse strand, counting down.
CCCAGGAGACGATCGTCGTCACGACCCCGGAGCCGACATCCATTACCGATGCGTACGCGATTATCAAGATGGTCAACTCCATGAATTATCAAATTCCTTTCAAGCTGGTCGTCAACCGGGTAACGGATTGGCGGGAAGGAAGACAGACGGCGGATAAAATCAGCATGGTTGCCAAACAATTCTTAAGTCTGGATATTCCGACACTGGGTTACGTGGTCGATGACAGCTCGGTTTCCAAAGCCGTCAAAAAACAGGTGCCTTTTACCGTGGCCTTCCCGGACAGCGCGGCTTCAAAGTCCATTAACGATCTGGCGGATGATTTTATAGCCGGCCATATCCCGGCCCAGCAGGAGAAGGGGGCCATCAAAGGCTTCCTGAACAAGATGATGAAAATGTTGAAGCAGTAGCCGTTCCGGGTATTCGTGAACGACAAACGCAAAAGGAGTGGTAGTATGGCGCCGTTTGACATATTGGTTGTGGACGATTCGGTCTTCATGCGCAAAATCATCACGGATCTCATCTCCGAAGACCCGGCCTTCCGGGTCGTCGGTGTCGCGAAGAACGGCAAAGAAGGCGTAGAAATGGTTAAGAAGCTGAAGCCGCACGCCGTTACGCTGGATATCGAGATGCCGGAGATGAACGGGCTGGAAGCGCTCAAGCTGATCATGAAGGACCATCCGGTTCCGGTGATCATGCTGAGCTCTCTGACGCAGGAAGGGGCGTCGGAGACGATTCGTGCTCTCGAGTGGGGAGCCTTCGACTTCGTCGGCAAGCCATCGGGTTCCATCTCACTGGATCTGCACAAGGTGAAGAAGCTGCTGCTAGAGAAGCTCCATACCGCCGTGAAGGCCAAAGTCAGACGGGTGACGAGCGTATCGTGGAGCGCGCCGGCGGCTCCTGCCGTACCGGCGCCCAAACCGGCAGCCAAGCCCTCCGCAGCGTCTGCTCCGCCGCTTCCACGGACCGATACACCGTCCGTCAAGCCGCCGGAACGCTCCCGCTCCGATGCTGGCCTTCAGAGCTTCGACCATCTGGTGGCGATCGGCACCTCGACGGGCGGCCCGCGGGCCCTTCACCAGGTGCTCTCGGACATGCCGGATCAGTACCCGGCGCCGGTACTGATCGTCCAGCACATGCCTCCTAACTTCACCAAATCCTTGGCACAGCGCCTGGATTCCATCTCTAAGCTGAAGGTGGTGGAGGCGGAGAACGGGATGATCCTCGAGAGAGGAACGGCTTACGTGGCCCCAGGGGGCTTCCATATGACCGTAGCCCGCAACGGCAGCCAGTCTTACAAGATCCACCTCTCGAAAGATGAGCCGCGCGGCGGCCATCGGCCGTCCGTCGATACGATGTTCGAATCGCTGCTGCCGCTCAAAGAACTCAAACGCCATATCACCATCATGACAGGGATGGGCGCCGACGGAGCGAAGGGAATGCAGGCTCTGAAGCAGGCCGGCGCAGTTACAACCATCGCAGAATCAGAAGAAACCTGTGTGGTTTACGGCATGCCTCGTGCAGCCGTGGAGCTCGGCTGCGTTATGCACGTGGTGCCTCAACAGCAGATTGCTGGCATGCTGATCCAGTCGGTGGGACGCTAGTCCCCGGCCGGATTACATAAATACCTATTCTTATTGGAGGTGTGGTTATGGAAATGAATCAATATCTCTCGATGTTTATCGATGAGTCCAGGGATCATCTGCAGGCTATGAATGAGCATCTGCTCAGCTTGGAGGCCAGCCCGGAAGACATCAGCATCGTACAGCACATTTTCCGGTCGGCTCATACGCTGAAAGGGATGTCCGCCACGATGGGCTACGAGGATTTGGCTTCGCTGACCCACGAAATGGAAAATGTGCTCGACCTCGTCCGCAACAACAAGCTCAAGATGGATTCCTTTATTTTCGATTGCATCTTTAAAAGCTTGGATTCGCTCGAATCCATGGTAGAGGATGTCATCCAAGGCGGTACGGGGAAAGCGGACGTGACGGACATCGTTATAGCACTGAAATCCATCGTCTCCGGCGATTATAAAAAGGGCGCAGCAGCTGCAGCAGCGGTTCCTGCGGAAGCAGCAAGCGGAGCCCCTGCCCGCGGCAGCGAGCTCGACGAGTTCCAGTATTCGGTCCTGCATCAGTCCATCGAAACCGGCATGCCGGCCTACCGCATGGAAGTCACCGTCCGTCAGGACTGCGTACTGAAAGCGGCGCGCGCCTATATGGTCTTCAACGTGCTGGAAGAAAACGGCGAGGTGATCAAGTCGACGCCTTCCGTGGAGGATATCGAGCAGGAGCGGTTCGAAAATTCCTTCACCGTCTACTACGTGTCGCAGCTGGAGAAGGAATTACTCCACAAGCAGGTGTCCGACGTATCCGAGATCGACAAGGTCGACCTGGTTGCTCTGGACAAAGCCAAGCTGGACGACTACATGAAAGTGTCTGTCGGTGCAGCGGAAGCTCCTCAGCCGGAAGCAGCCGCGGCGGCTCCGGTTACCGGTACAGAGGACGCGCAGAAGGCGGCTCCTGCGGCCGAAGCCAAGAAGCCGGCTGCCGGCGGGGCCCCGGTAGCCAACCGGACCATCCGCGTCGACATCGAGCGTCTCGACATGCTGATGAACTTGTTCAGCGAGCTGCTGATTGACCGTGTAAGGCTCGAACAGCTTGCAAGCGAGATTCACAAGAATGAGCTCACCGAAACCGTAGAGCATATGGCGCGGGTCAGCACGGATCTGCAGAACATCGTGCTGAAGCTGCGGATGGTTCCTGTCGATACGGTCTTCAACCGGTTCCCGCGGATGATCCGGGACGTGGCGAAGACGCTGGACAAGAAAGTCGATTTGATCATTACCGGCGCCGAAACCGAGCTGGACCGGACTGTAGTCGACGAGATCGGCGATCCGCTGGTTCACCTTTTGCGCAACGCGGTGGACCACGGGGTAGAGCCGTATGCCGAGCGTATCACCTTGGGTAAGCCTGAGACCGGTACGATTAATCTCCGCGCATACCACAGCGGCAACCATGTCTTCATTGAGATCGAGGACGACGGCCGCGGGATCAACCGGGATCGGGTGTTATCGAAGGCGATCCAGAATGGGGTCATCAGCCAGGAACAGTCGGCACGGATGTCCGACGAGGAAGTATACCAGCTTCTTTTTGCCCCGGGGTTCTCTACAGCGGACAAAATTTCGGACATTTCCGGACGCGGAGTAGGCCTGGATGTCGTCAAGACGAAGATCGAGAGCCTCGGCGGCCACGTTCACGTCGATGCGAAGCTTGGCAAAGGCTCCAAATGGTCGGTCCAGCTGCCGCTGACGCTGTCCATTATCTCCGCGATGCTCATCCGGATCCATGGCGAGAAGTATGCGATCCCGCTGACATCGATTGTGGAAACCATGGCCATTCGCAAAGAGCAGCTGCGCAGCGTACACGGCAATCCGATGGTGGAATATCGCACCAGCGTCATCCCGTTAATCCCGCTCGCCGAATTGTTCGATGTGCCGGGCGGCAGCGAGCTCACCGACGACGAGATCCAAATGGTGGTCATCCGCAAAGGCGAAAAGCTTGCGGCGCTTGCGGTCAACGAATTCATCGGGCAGCAGGAGATCGTTCTGAAGACCCTCGGCAAGTATCTGACGAGCTTGTTCGCGGTATCCGGCGCTACGATATTAGGTGACGGACAAGTAGCATTAATCATAGACACTAATGCGCTTTTCAAATAAAGTATTACTTGCGGAGTGCATGAGAGCTCAACCCTTAGGAGGCGGAAAGCATGAGTGAGGAATTGAAAGTCATCGTATTCGCACTGGCACAGGAAGAGTACGGAGTGGAAGTCGAGAAAGTAAGAACCATCGAGCGCATGCAGCCGCTGACTCGCGTACCCAAAACTCCCGGCTTTGTCAAAGGTGTCATTAACCTGCGCGGCGTGGTAACGCCGGTCATCGATCTTCGCGGCCGGTTCGGTTTCCCCGAAACGCAGTATACCGATAATTCCAGAATCATCATCGTAGGTGTGGAAGACCTCGAAGTCGGCATGATCGTGGACTCGGCCAATGATGTCATCGACGTCGACCCGGAGCTGATCGACGATCCGCCCGAGATTGTAGGAGGCATCAAAGCCAAGTATCTGCAGGGGATCGCCAAGGTCGGCGAGCACCGTCTGCTGATTCTCCTCAATCTCAAGGAAGTGCTCAGCAAAAATGAGATCGTCCAATTGGATATTATAGAGGAGTAGATTTTCTTGGATACCTTCAAATCGTTCGCCGATTTTCAGATGGATGTGCTCCGAGAGGTTGGCAATATCGGCGCAGGGCATGCAGCGACGGCTTTGTCCAAGCTTATGGACAAGCCGGTCGACATGCTGGTTCCCAAGGTGCGGATGGTACCCTTCGAAGAGGTGGCCGACAGTGTCGGAGGGGCAGAGGCGATCGTGATTGCGATCTTCCTCCGGGTCGAAGGGGAGACGCCGGGCAACCTGTTCTTTATTCTTTCGCAGGAATCCGCAAAGAAACTGCTGAAGAGCCTGGCCGGCATCGAAGTGGTGAGCGATGAGGGGTACACCGAGATGGAGATGTCGGCGCTCAACGAGATCGGCAATATTATGGCAGGGTCATACCTCTCCTCACTTGCCGATTTTACCCAGCTCAACATGCAGCCCACGGTTCCTTCGCTGGCTATAGACATGGCGGGTGCCATTCTGGGCTACGGGCTCCTCCAATTCGGTCAAATGGGGGATCAAGCGCTGCTGATCGATACGAAATTCCTGGACGGCAGAGAAGAAGTGGAAGGTCATTTCTTCCTGATCCCCGATCCGGAATCCTTCCCCAAAATCTTCAAGGCGCTGGGAGTGGGGACTTCATGATTCAGGATAACCTCATTAAAGTAGGCATGGCCGACCTGAACGTCGCACATCAGACCGGGGTGCTCAAAACGACGGGTCTCGGCTCCTGTGTCGGAATTACGCTATACGACAGCACGGCGAAGGTAGCGGGAATGGCGCATGTCATGCTGCCCTCCTCGGAGATTGCCAGGGAAGGTACGCTGAACATTGCCAAGTATGCGGATACCGCGCTTCCGGAGATGGTCCGGATGATGGAAAAACTTGGCGCGCAGGTGCGGCGGATGGAAGCGAAGATGGCTGGCGGGGCGCAGATGTTCTCGTTCGGCAGCCAGTCGGAGACGATGCGAATCGGGCCGCGCAATGTGGAATCCTGCAAAGCCTTTTTGAACGAGCACCGCATTCCGCTGAAAGCGGAGGACACCGGAGGCAGCTTCGGCCGTACGATCGAATTCAACTGCGAAACCGGGCTGCTGAGCATACGCAGCGTACAACACGGAGTGAAGGAACTGTAACTATGATCGGATCATTGCGATGGAACTTATACGCCGGGCTAGCGGCCTTCCTTATAACCTTTGTGCTCTCCATTCCCAATAACATCTGGTTGACCACGATAGTACGCAGCTGTTACAGTTTCATTGTTCTCTTCTTGCTCGTCTTCGGATGCCGCTGGCTGCTCGGCACCATCGCAGGCTTGAATGGCCTGCCGGCACCCCAGCCCTCGGTCATGCCCGCTGCTCCTCCTGCCGAGGAAGAGGGCAAAGGCTCCGCCTATGACGCTATGACGCCTGACCAGGATGCAGAGCTTCACCAGATGCTCAAGGGCAGCATGAGCGGCACTGCGCCGCCGGAGCCGGGCTTCGCCCCTCTGACGCCGCCGAAGCTCTCGACGAAAGTTCAACCGACACCGGAAGAGTTAGCGCAAGCGGTACGACAAATGTCTGAAGAATAGGATGGTGACAACCACTAATGATCACTCAAAAATCCCATCTGGCCAATATTGAAACGTGGAAGCAGTGGAGAGAGCAGAAGATCCCTGCGGCCAAACAGACGCTGATCGAAACGTACCTGCCGCTTGTTGACTATGTCTCGAGCCGGCTGTCCATTGGACTGCCTAAGAACGTCGCAAAAGAGGACCTGGCCAGCTTCGGCGCCATGGGGCTCATCGATGCCATCGAGAAGTTTGACTATGACCGCGGCCTGCAATTTGAGACGTATGCTTCCTGGCGTATCCGCGGTGCCATTATCGACGGTCTGCGTCAAGGGGACTGGGTGCCCCGTTCCGTACGGGAGAAGGCCAAGAAAGTAGAAGAAGCCTACCAGAAGCTCGAACAGAAGTACATGCGTTCGGTAACCGACTCCGAGATGAGCGAATACCTCAACGTGAGCGAGACTGAGTTCCAGCAGATGGTTCAAGATATTGCCGTAACCGCAGTTTGTTCAATCGACGATCCGATCCGCGAAGAGGATTCCGAGACGCGTTTGTCTCTGCTCGTGGATGAGAAGGCGAAGAATCCGGAATCCAAAGTAAACGAACTTCACCTGAAGGAAACGCTGGCCAAAGCCATCGAGAAGCTCACGGAGAAGGAGCGTACAGTCGTATCTCTCTTCTATTTTGAAGAGTTGTCCTTAAGCGAGATTGCCGAAGTCATGAGCCTTTCCCCATCCAGAATATCGCAGCTGCACTCGAAGGCAATCTTGAGACTCAGAGGAGCTCTAGGACGTTATAAAGATCAATTGTTCGAAGAATAGCAGGATGGGAAGCGGGGAATGATGATGAGCGATCAGACAATGCCTCTTACTTATTATATGGACATCACCGTGTCCGACGATAAGCTGATGGCTTACGTACAGTTTTCTAATTGTGACGAAGCGTTCTCAGTAACGAAGGAACAGTTTGCAGGGCTGCTCGAAGCAAGTCACATTGTCCACGGTATCGATGAAGGCAAGGTAGCGGAGATCGTGAACCATCCGCAGGCGTTCTTCTTGTCCAAAACGGTAATTGCCACAGGTGATGCCCCTCAAGAGGGAGTGGACGGCAGCATCAAGACCTTATTCGACCTCGATGACAAATCGAAGCGTCCCCTTGAGCTTGAAGACGGTACGGTGGACTACAAAGAAGTGACTGCGATCCATAATGTTCGCAAAGGGCAGCTGATTGCAGAACGTCTTCCTGCGGTTAAGAGTATAGAAGGGCGCGCCGTTACGGGTGAACCGTTATTTTCCAAAGACGGCAAGGAAGCGCGCTTTAAAATCGGCAAGAACGTGGTCACCGACCCGGACCAGCTGGCGATGTACGCAGCCATCGACGGCATGGTGTCCAAAACGGACCGGGATAAGATCAATGTTTTTCCGATCTTTGAAGTCAACGGCGACATTGACTATAACATCGGGAATATCGATTTTGTCGGAACTGTCGTCATTCGCGGCAACGTGCTGCCGGGTTTCCGGGTCCGTGCCGCAGGCGATATCCGGATCACGGGAAGCGTGGAGGCCGCGGATCTGGAAGCGGAAGGCTCCATCGAGATTACCGCGGGCATTCTCGGCCATAACAAAGGCCTTATCCGTGCGGGGCGGCGGATTAAGAGTTCATTCGTTCAGGATGCTACCGTCGAGGCGGGAGAAGAAGTCGTAATTACCCAGAGCATCATGCACTCTCAGATTCGAGCAGGGCGCCAGGTGATATGCACAGGGGCCAAGGGGCTGATTGTCGGCGGCATGATCCAGGCGGGCGAGCGTGTGGCAGCCCGGACCATCGGCAATTCCATGTCGACACCTACTACGCTTGAGGTAGGCGTATTGCCCGAGCTTCGCAACGAGCTGGGGGCACTCCGCACACAGCTGAAGGTGTACATGGAGAACCTCGAAAAAACGGACAAGGCACTGTCGCTTCTCGACCAGCTCGCGGCGGCGGGACAGCTTAGCCCGGACAAGATGAGCATGCGCATCAAGCTGAACCATACGAAAAAGCAGGGCCGCGACGAAGTTAATACCTGCAAGGAACGGATTCTCGAGATTGAGAAATCGCTTGAGGACTCGGAGCGTGCGCGGGTAGAAGCTCTTGCCTATGCATACAGCGGAACGAAGATCGTCATCGGCCGGTATACCAAGTTCGTCAAAGACACTTCCCAGAGAGTACGGTTCATGCTGCAGGAAGGCGATATCGCCATGATCCCGATCGTATGACGTTTTTTCTGACCCGCAAGGCCATGTATCCTGATTCATAAGCCCGGTGAGTTCCACGGGGCCCTACATAAGTAATAGAGGAAACGGCCTGAAGCAAACAAGCTCCGTATGATGAGACCGCTGTCAGCACAGCGCATTCCAGCGTGAAGTCGGAGGTGATGGGTATGGATCAACCATGGATGTATATGGTGCTTCTCGGTTTGGTGCTGCTTGTCTACGCCCGCATGATACCGAAGTCCTCGGGCGGGGCTCCCAAAGAAGGCAGTATTATGAACGTAAACGAAATGGAAGAGGCGATGGATCATTTTGCCGCCGAGCTCGACGAGCAGAATCAGGCGCTGATCGCCATGTTCGCGGAGACGAAGAAGGAGAACGAGCTGCACCATGTGAGGCTCTCTTCCCGGGTCGAGGCGCTGGAGAAGCAGAATGCCCAGCTGCAGCAGGAGGTCAGCCGGCTGGCCTTCGCCCAGGAGCAGATGAGGGGAAGCTTCCCGGCAGAACCCGCTTCTGCGGCGGTGCTGCCCCGTGGAGCAGAGCTGCATGCGGCCGGCGGGGATCCGGCGGCTGCGCTCGATCCGCTCGAGCTTCAGGCGCTTGTGCCGGATGAGGTAGAAGAGCCTGCTCCACTTCCCGCTCCGAAGAACATTAAGGAGCGCTACGAAGAATTGTTCCGTCTCTATGAGCAGGGCAAATCGACTGATGCCATCGCGAAGAAGCTCGGACTCAACAAAGGGGAAATCCATCTGATCCTGCAGCTTGCCAAACAGGAGGAGAAGACGCATGCTTAAAAACAAGTCCCTCTTGTACGGGCTCGGGATCGGGCTGATTGCCGGCACGCTGATGCTCCAGCTGATGAACACGGTGGCTCACCCGCAGACAACGATGCCGGAGACGGCGGCCGGTCAGCTTGATAAAGCGCAGATCAAGGAACTGGCACTACAGCATTTTCAAGTCTACGAAAAAGACCAAGCGGTGTACGATCAGGCCAAGGTGGATCAAATCGTCCAGCAAAAGGTCGCGGAGGAGCAGCAAAAGCTGGCTGCCCAGCAGCCTGCCCCCGCGGCGGGCGCGGGTGCCGTGAAAGAAGTCTATGTCTATGTGGCCCCGGGCATCGTCGTCTCGCAGGTCGGGGATATGCTGGTGGCCAGCGGCGTCATACCGGACAAGACGGCGTTCCTGACAGAGATGAACAACCGGCAGCTCAACGAGAAAGTGAAAATCGGTGTGCATGCCTTTAAAGGGACCCTGACGCTGGAGCAGGTCCTTGCCATAGTTACCGGCCAGTAAAAGAACGGACTTCCTCCGGGGAGGCCGTTCTTTTTTTTGCGTGTTAGTTTGCGTGTTAGAAGGTTAACTTCGCTAGGCATTGTTGCCTCCTCTATTGTGCTGCTGTTTTTATTAAGACGGCGGGGCGATGGCTTTAAGTCTTGTTCTATTTCTCCAAGAGTTGCATACGATGGGCTCTTGTGTTATAGTAGTTCTCGGTGTTAAAAATCCACACGCTTGATTAATTCCAGTGAGGGTGCTTCCACGGTGGAAGTTTCGCTGGAAGATGAGATCAGCGGAGGAATTCACACAAAACCAAAACTAGAGGAGGTGTGTGAGGATGGCAGTTATCTCCATGAAGCAGCTTCTTGAAGCTGGGGTACACTTCGGTCACCAGACGCGTCGTTGGAACCCGAAAATGGACAGATACATCTTCACTGAAAGAAACGGGATTTACATTATCGACCTGCAAAAAACGGTTAAAAAGGTAGAGGAAGCTTATAACTTCGTCAAATCCGTAGCCGGCGAGAACGGGACAATCCTGTTCGTAGGTACGAAAAAGCAAGCTCAAGATTCCGTTAAGGAAGAAGCTGAGCGTTGCGGCATGTTCTACATCAACCAACGTTGGCTCGGCGGCACGCTGACCAACTTCCAAACGATCCAAAAGCGGATCGACCGTCTCCACACGCTCGAGAAATGGGAGCAGGACGGCACATTTGAAGTTCTGCCGAAGAAAGAAGTTATCATTCTTCGCAAAGAGAAAGATCGCCTCGAGAAGTTCCTGGGCGGTATCTCTCATATGAAAGGCCTGCCTAGCGCGCTGTTCGTAATCGACCCGCGTAAAGAGCGTATCGCTGTTGCGGAAGCTCGTAAACTGGGTATCCCAATCGTAGGTATCGTTGATACAAACTGCGATCCGGACGAAATCGACTACGTGATTCCGGGTAACGATGACGCGATCCGTGCAGTGAAGCTGCTCACAGCTAAAATTGCAGACGCGGTAATCGAAGCGCACCAAGGCGAGCAAACGACAGCTTAACATGTTATGAATAAGAAAAGGGTGGTTTAAAGGTGCAAAATCCTTTCACCGCCCTTTTTTTGGGAGTACATAAATTTTTGAGGGAGGCCACATCATGGCGGTAAATGCGGCAGCAGTTAAAGAATTGCGCGAAAAAACAGGAGCAGGCATGCTCGATTGCAAGAAAGCACTGGAAGAAGCGGGCGGCGATCTTACGAAAGCTTCCGAAATCCTTCGCGAGAAGGGTCTTGCGGCAGCGGCAAACAAAGCGGGCCGTATTGCTACAGAAGGCGTTGTTGAATCCTACATCCACGGCGGCGGCCGCGTAGGCGTTCTCGTCGAAGTCAACTGCGAAACTGACTTCGTGGCAAAGACAGACCAGTTCCGCGCTTTCGTGCGTGACATCGCTATGCAGATCGCTGCAGCGAACCCGAGCTATGTACGCCGTGAAGAAGTGCCTCAGGAAGCGCTCGACAAAGAGCGTGAGATCCTGAAAGCACAAGCTCTGAATGAAGGCAAGCCGGCTCACATCGTCGACAAGATGGTAGAAGGCCGCATGAGCAAGTACTATGAAGAGTTCTGTCTGATGGAACAGCCGTTCATCAAAGATCCGGACAAGACGATCTCTGCAATGCTCAACGAGAAGATCTCGACGATCGGCGAGAACATTTCGATTCGCCGTTTTGCCCGCTTCGAACTCGGTGAAGGCCTCGAGAAGAAGCAAGAGAACTTCGCTGAAGAAGTTATGTCCCAAGTGAAGCTGTAAGACGTCATAGAAGCTAGCCAAGATGGAACACTACTTTGTGTTCCTTCTTTTCTAACTATAGATAGAACGCATGGTAAAGATGCGGGTAGGAGACCGAAACGGAGGTATGGAGCTTGGAACATCCCACTTATAAAAGAGTAGTATTGAAATTAAGCGGTGAAGCGCTCGCTGGACAGCTGGGGTACGGTATTGATTCGGAAGTCATCACTTCCATCGCGCATCAGGTGAAAGAAGTAGTAGACCTGAAGGTGGAGGTCGCCATTGTGGTCGGCGGCGGCAACATCTGGCGCGGTATTGCCGGAAGCTCGAAGGGGATCGACCGCGCAACCGCGGATTATATGGGGATGCTGGCTACCGTAATGAACTCGCTGGCTTTGCAGGATGCCCTTGAAACCATTGGCGTGCCGACCCGGGTGCAGTCGTCGATTACGATGCAGCAAGTGGCAGAGCCATACATACGCAGACGGGCGATCCGTCACTTGGAGAAAGGCCGTGTGGTGATCTTCGCTGCGGGCACGGGTAATCCGTTCTTCTCGACCGACACCACCGCCGCGCTGCGTGCTGCAGAGATCGAAGCGGAAGTCATCCTGATGGCGAAAAACAAAGTGGACGGCGTCTACAGTGCCGATCCATTCAAAGACAGCTCCGCCATCAAGTACGAAACACTCACATACCTCGAAGTACTCAACAAGAACCTCGGTGTCATGGATTCAACCGCATCCTCTTTGTGCATGGACAACAATATCCCGCTGATCGTATTCTCCATCACCGAAAGCGGCAATATTAAGCGTGTGGTGCAGGGCGAGAAGATCGGTACGATTGTAAGGAGTGTATAAGCAATGCCCCAATCGATCAAGAAGAACGCCGAAGACCGTATGGAAAAAGCCATTGGCAGCTTGAAAAAGGAGCTCGCGTCCCTTCGGGCGGGACGTGCGACTCCGGCGCTGCTAGACCGGATTCAGGTGGAATATTACGGTGCGATGACGCCTGTTAACCAACTGGCCAATATCAATACGCCGGATTCCCGCACGCTGATGATTCAGCCTTGGGACAAGGGCTCGGTAGCGGCTATTGAGAAAGCCATCATGAAATCGGACCTCGGTCTTACGCCTTCGAACGACGGAAGTTCGATCCGTATCGTGATTCCTGCCTTGACGGAAGAGCGCCGCGCGGATCTCGTGAAGATGACCCGTAAAGCTGGAGAAGAAGCCAAAGTCGCTATCCGCAACATTCGCCGTGATGCCAACGACGACATCAAGAAGCTCGAGAAGAACGGCATCTCGGAAGATGAGTCCCGCGGACATCAGGAAGATATTCAGAAGATGACCGACAAGCATATTGCTGAAGTGGACAAAGTGTTGGTTGCAAAAGAAAAGGAAATTATGGAAGTGTAATTGGTGAAGACCCCCTATTTTTTAGGGGGCTTTAGTCTTTCCTGATGGGGGAACATAGGAATGATACCATTCAAGAAATGGTTTGGAAGCAATACGGAGGGTGAGGATTCCGCCCGAGGGCTGGCTGCAGACAATATTCCAAACCATGTGGCCGTCATCATGGACGGTAACGGACGGTGGGCCCAAAAGCGCGGACTGCCTCGTGTGGCAGGCCACCATTCCGGAATGAAGAACGTGAAGAAGATTACGATGGCGGCAAACAGCATCGGCGTGAACGTGCTTACCTTGTACGCCTTCTCCACAGAAAACTGGAAGCGGCCCAAAGAGGAAGTCGATTACCTCATGAAGCTGCCTCTGGAGTTCTTTCCCAAAGAAATCGATGAGCTGGTCGCCAATAACGTCCGGATCCGGATGACCGGATGGCAGGAGGGGCTACCCGAGTATACGCTCAAAGCGGTACAAGATGCCATTGACCGGACTGCAAATAATACTGGCCTTATCTTAAATTTTGCTTTGAATTACGGCAGCCGTAAAGAAATGCTCCGCGGCATCCAGCAGATCGCACAAGATGCGGCAGAGGGGAAGCTGAAGCCTGAAGAAATCGATGAGGCCCGATTCTCGAAGTATCTCTTAACCGATCCGCTGCCGGATCCGGACCTGCTTATCCGTACCAGCGGGGAACTGCGAATAAGCAACTTTATGCTGTGGCAGCTTGCTTATTCCGAGCTCGTGTTCACGGATTTGTGTTGGCCCGAGTTCACGGAAGAGCATTTCTTTGAAGCGGTACAGGAATATCAGCGCCGCGCAAGAAGATACGGCGGCTTGTAACCGGCGGTTCCGAGGCGCGTAAGCTGCCGGGCCGCCGGTTGCAAAGACATTGGAGGAATGGTCCTTGAAGCAGCGGATTGTTACTGGAATTGCAGCGGGTCTCGGGTTTTTGCTCCTCTTGTATCTGGGCGGCTCCTGGTATACGGGACTAATCCTGATTCTCGCCCTGATCGGGTATGATGAATTTTTGCGTATGAACGGACTGAAAGAAGGCAGAGCCCTTCCTGTTATCGGATATGTGGGCGTATTCGCCCTGATCATTCCCTGGGGAAGTACAGGGATCACGTTGACCCAGCTCATATGGGTATCGATGTTCGTCTTTATGGCGGCTACCGTGGTCTCCAAGAACAAAATCACGATCGACCATGTGGCCATGGCCTTTATCGGTATGGTATATGTCGGAGTCGGCTTTCATTATATGGTGGAGACCCGCAACGGCCCGGAGGAAGGGTTGTTTTGGACGCTCCTCGTATTTCTTTGCATTTGGTCGACGGATTCCGGCGCTTACTTTATCGGATCCCAAATTGGAAAAACCCCTCTGTGGCCCACCATCTCTCCCAAGAAGTCCATCGAAGGCGCACTGGGCGGCGTAGTCGTCTCGATTATCGTGGCCCTCATCTTCGCATGGCTGCGGCCCGATATCCTCACCTTCCCCCAAGCGGCTTGGATCGGACTTGTGATTGCGGTCGTGGGACAGCTGGGTGATCTGATTCAATCCGCATATAAGCGCGTCAAAGGGATTAAGGATTCGGGCAACCTGCTGCCGGGGCACGGAGGCGTGCTGGACCGTACGGATTCGTGGTTGATCGTGTTCCCGTTTCTTCAGCTCCTGTATCTCATACCGCACATGTAGCCCGCAAGGGAATCCGCAAGTTCTAAGCATACAGAGGTGAATCCCTTTTGAAGAAAATCAGTATTCTGGGCTCCACCGGTTCCATCGGAACCCAAACACTCGACGTAGTATCCCATTATCCGGATTTGTACTCCGTGGAAGGCCTCGCGGGGGGTTACAATGTTCCGCTGCTCCTGGAGCAGATAAGGCAGTTTAACCCAAGTAAAGTGTCGGTGGCTACGAAAGAGCTGGCACGGGAAGTGGCGGACCAGATCCCTGCCGGCATTCCGGTGCTGTTCGGTCAAGAAGGCTTAACGGAGATCGCGGCCGGCACGGATGCGGAGCTGGTCGTCACGGCCGTTGTAGGCAGCCAGGGACTGCGTCCGACGCTTGCGGCCGTACAGGCAGGCAAGCACATTGGTCTCGCCAACAAGGAGACGCTGGTGAGCGGAGGGCATCTCGTAACGGAGGCCGCTCGCCGCAAGGGTGTCAGTCTTCTGCCGATCGACAGCGAGCATTCCGCGATTTTTCAGTGTTTGAACGGGGAATCGCTGGGCGATATACATAAAATCACGCTGACTGCTTCCGGAGGCTCCTTTCGGGACCGCACCCGGGACCAGCTGCAGGGCGTAACGGTCGAGGATGCGCTTAACCATCCGAATTGGTCGATGGGAGCAAAGGTAACGATCGATTCGGCGACCATGGTCAACAAAGGACTGGAAGTGATGGAAGCCCACTGGCTGTTTGGGCTTTCCTATGATCAGATTGAGGTGATGATCCATCCCGAGAGCATCATCCACTCCTTCGTCGAGTTTGAGGATTACAGCGTTATCGCTCAGCTTGGGATGCCCGATATGCGGGTGCCGATCCAGTATGCGTTGACTTATCCTCGCCGGATGAAGACCCCATCGGAGAGACTGCGGCTGGCGGACATCGGAAAGCTGCATTTCCGCGAGATGGATTTCGAACGGTTTCCCTGCCTGCGGATGGCTTATGAGAGCGGACGGGCAGGCGGCTCGATGCCAACCGTGTTCAATGCGGCCAATGAGGTGGCGGTCGAGCGGTTCCTGAAGGGCGAGGTGGCCTTTCTGGATATCGAGCGGATCATCGAAGGCGTCATGGAGAAGCACAGCACGATCGCGTCTCCGGATCTCGACACGATTACCGAGATCGACCTGTGGGCGAGAGGGGCAGCCGCGGCTGTGAGAGGATAAGGCGCAGCAAGGCGGGCGAGACATCTTTTGGCGGCACGCAACATATAAGTTCGTATGTAGACATGCAATGGACCGGGACGAAAATGCCCCCTGGTCCTTCCTGTATCGCTTTGGGCAAGTAAGTTGTCAGGACGGAATCACAATCTGCAAGTACTGCAGGGCCAGTCAGCTTGTATTCCCTTCGGCAATAATGTTAATCTTATGATAATACAGCCCATAAGCTTTCACTACGAACATAGGTGTTTAAGGAGGCCGCATAAGCATTGGCTACGCTGCAGAACGTTTTCCAAATTATGCTCTTGTTTTTTGTTCTCGTGACGATTCACGAGTGGGGACATTTTTACTTCGCCCAGCGGGCAGGGATTCTCGTCAGGGAGTTCGCCATCGGATTCGGACCCAAGTTGTTCTCCTTCAAAAGGAAAGAAACGCGGTATACGCTCCGGCTGCTGCCTATTGGCGGGTTCGTCCGCATGGCCGGTGAAGATCCGGAACTCGTGCAGATTACTCCGGGCCAGCGGATCGCAGTCAAGTTGAACGGCAGCCAGGTGTCTCACATTTATGTCACCGATTTTGAGAATCGTTCCGGTGCCGTCGAAGGACTGGTCGAAGAGATCGATTTGGAGCGGAAACTCGAACTGCGGCTTGACGTGGATGGGGCGTTGGAGCAGTACAGCATCCATCCGCAGGCCCTGCTTGTCAATAAAGAGACCGAAACGCAGATTGCCCCCTGGGATCGTCAGTTCGGCAGCAAAACCGTCGGCCAGCGTGCGCTGTCCATTTTTGCGGGACCGCTGATGAACTTCATCCTGGCGTTCCTTCTCTTCGTTGCCGTCGTATTTATGATCGGCGTGCCGACCGGACGCGTAATGATTCAGGACGCTGTAGCCGGCTCGGCTGCCGAGAAGGCGGGACTGATGTCCGGGGATGTGGTGATCTCGGTTAACGGGGAGTCGCTCGGGTCCAACCGCGAGCGCATCCGGGAACTCGTCCAGAATTCCGCCAACAAACCGATGGACTGGGTGATCGAGCGCGGAGGCACGCAGATCCATAAGCAGGTTACACCGGTCATGGATAAAGACGGCGTGCTGCGCGTGGGAGTAACGAATACGCTGGAGACTCGTCCTACCCGGTTCGGGGAAGGGATCGTGGAGGGCGGCAAAAACTTGATCTCCGCCTCCACGCTGATTCTGGACGGGTTCGGCAAGCTGGCTACACTGCAGGTGAAGATGGATGATTTGGGCGGTCCCGTCCGTATCGTCGAATTCACCAGCGAGCAGGCCAGCGCGGGTATTCCTCAGTATATCTCGTGGACGGCCATCATGAGCCTCTATCTCGGCCTCTTCAATCTACTGCCCATTCCGGCGCTTGACGGAAGCAGACTGGTATTCCTCGGTCTGGAAGCGCTGCGCGGCAAGCCGATTGATCCGAGCCGGGAGAGCATGGTGCATTTTGTAGGCTTCGCCATGCTGATGCTGCTGATGATTGCCGTAACGTACAATGACATTTTGCGGCTGATTCAAGGATAAGAACTGGCTGTTGTAGGGGGAAACGAAAGGTATGGCTAAGGATAAGCAGGACAAACAATTCGTGAAGGAAATCACGCCGCAGGGCGAGGATTTCTCTCGCTGGTATATTGATGTGATCAAGAAAGCGGACCTCATGAGCTACTCGCCGGTCCGCGGTTGTATCGTCTTCAAGCCTGACGGATACGAAATCTGGGAGAATATCCAGAAGGAGCTTGACCGCCGCTTTAAGGAAACGGGCCACCGCAATGCGTACTTCCCAATGTTCATTCCCGAGAGCTTTTTCCAGAAGGAAAAGGAGCATGTCGAGGGCTTCAATCCCGAGCTTCCTTGGGTGACGGAAGCCGGCGGCGAGAAGCTGGAAGAGCGTCTGGCAATCCGCCCGACCTCCGAAACGATGATCGGTCACATGTATTCCGAGTGGATCAACTCGTATCGCGATCTGCCTGTCCTGATCAACCAGTGGGCGAACGTCGTCCGCTGGGAGAAGCGGACACAGCCGTTCCTGCGGACCAGCGAATTCTTGTGGCAGGAAGGCCATACAGCCCACGAGGACGAAGCGGATGCACGCAAGGAAACGATGCAGATGCTGGACATTTACCGGGATTTCGCGGAGAACTATCTGGCGATACCGGTGATCATGGGCCAGAAGACGCCTTCGGAGAAGTTCGCCGGAGCGGTGGACACCTTCTCCATCGAAGCAATGATGAAGGACGGGAAGGCCGTACAGGCCGGTACGTCGCATTACCTCGGCACGAACTTCGCCGTCGCTTTTGATATCAAGTATCTGGACCGTGAGAACACCCACCAGTTCTGCCATACGACTTCGTGGGGCGTAAGCACGCGGCTGATCGGCGCCCTGATTATGGTGCACGGCGACGACCGCGGACTGGCGCTTCCTCCGAAGATCGCTCCTACGCAGGTCGTCATGATTCCGATCGGACCGCCGAAGACCCGCGAAGCGGTCGTAGGGCGTGTGGATGAGCTGTACAGCCAGCTCAAGGCTGCCGGCGTCCGCGTCAAAGTGGACGACAATCCGGATCAAAGCCCGGGCTGGAAGTTCAACGAGTATGAGATGCGCGGCGTTCCGATCCGTGTCGAGCTCGGTCCGCGTGACATGGAGAACGGACAAGTCGTACTCGTCTCCCGCATCACAGGTGAGAAGCGGATAGTGCTCCAAGACCAATTCGTGGAAGAGGTCCAAAAGCTGTTGACGGAAACCCATCAGGAAATGTATGATCGAGCCAAGCGGTTCCGCGACGAGAACATGACGGAAGCGGATACGGTGGACGAACTGAAGACTTTCCTTGAGGGGAAGCGCGGCTTTGCCTTGTCGGGCTGGTGCGGTTCCGCGGCCTGCGAAGCACAGGTTAAGGAAGAAACCGGCGCGACGAGCCGCAACATACCGTTCGACGCTCCGGAGAAACCGAAGTGCCTCGTGTGCGGCGAGCCTTCCAAGCACACCGTCGTCTTCGGCCGTGCTTATTAATCGCCGCCTGGCTCGTTGAGCCGCGCAAGGTACCGGCAGCTGCTCGTCTTCGGCCTCCTGCCGAGGCGAGCAGCTTTGCAGATGTTTGTTTTGTTCCTTTACAACTACACCACGCAGTGTAATTTAGAAGTTTTGTTTTTGAAGGTTTGGCGGGCAGTCGTACCATTCGCTGGCTGACCCAGGACAAGCAGGGATGCGGAAAGTTTACGCCCTCCTTTGAAGTCAAGCTGCTGCCTTTTATCTTTTCATAATAATGCAGCTTGATTTCAACAGCGGTGGAGCCCATAGGCCCCACTCTGCCTCCACGCCTTCAAATCTCAAAACGACTAAACCTTTTTATATAAGGGCAGGGGATCTCTCATCCTTATGCCCTTTATTGTTTTTTTATGAGGGAGGGGCAGCATGACCAGCAGTACGGCGCAGAAGCGGGACCGGTTCGAGATGCTGATGCACCAGGCCGGGGTGTCGAACGATGTCGTCCAGTCGTTTTTTAGCGACGGCTATATCGAGAAGGTGGAGACGAGCCGCAAGAACCGGGAATGGATGTTTTATATCGTCAAAACCAGCGTAATTCCGCAGGATGTATACCGTTCCTTTTGCAAGACGATCCGCGACAAGTTCTCTCATATTGCGAACATCAAGTTCGCTCTGAGGTATACGCCGGACGTCTCGCTAGAGCGTGTCGCCCATGAATATTGGAGCATGTTCATCGAATGGGTTCAACGGGAGCATCCTTCCATTAACGGCTGGATGACAAAGGCCAAAATCGATGTGCAGGGCAGTACACTAACGCTTCATTTGCTCGATACGATCGGCATGGAACTGGCAAAGAAGAAAAATATCGGCGGACTCATCCAATCTTATTTTTCCATTTTTTTTGGTGTCGAGCTTCATGTGAAATATACGGTGGACCAGGCGCGCGGCGAAGTGTTCGAGAAGTTCGCGCAGCAGATCATCGAGGAACAGAAGGAAGTAACCTCCATCCTCATGACAGCCGTGGAAGCAGAGGAGTCGCAGGACGATGAGCCGGAAGGCGAAGTCAAGCTGATGGTCGGCTATGATATCAAAGAACCGGCCGTATCGCTGCAGGTCGTCAGAGACGAAGAAAAGAAAATTACGGTGCAGGGCTCCGTCTTCGGCATCGAGGTCAAAGAGCTGAGAAACGGCAGCACCCTGTTCACGTTCAATATAACGGATTTCTCCGATTCCATCATGGTCAAAGCCTTCGCCAAGACGAAGGAGGATGTCCGAATCTACAGCCTGATCCAGAACGGGACCTGGCTGAAGCTGCGGGGCAAAGTCGAGTATGACCGGTTCATGCAGATTCCGGAGCTGGTCATGATCCCGTCGGATGTGAACGAAATCTCCGCTCCGCCTGACCGCAAGGACGACGCGGCGGAGAAGCGGGTCGAATTTCACCTGCATACGACCATGAGCACGATGGATGGCATTACGCCGATCGACCAGTATGTGAAGATGGCGGCCAAATGGGGACACAAAGCGATCGCTGTAACGGATCACAGCGGGGTGCAGAGCTATCCGGATGCGAACAAGGCGGCCAAGAAGAACGGCATCAAAATGATCTACGGACTGGAAGCGAACGTCGTGGACGATTCGGTCAAAGTGGTTCATAACCCTACCGAAATTCCACTTGCGGATGCCGAATACATCGTGTTCGATATCGAGACGACGGGTCTGTCGGTCACGAGCAACAAGATCATTGAGATTGCCGGCGTGAGGATGAAGGAAGGCAAAGAGATTGACCGCTTCAGCACCTTCGTCGATCCCCATGAGCGGATTCCTTATAATATCCAGCAGCTAACGAATATTACCGATGAGATGGTCCACGGGGCACCGGAGATCGAAGAAGTGCTGCCTCAGTTCATCGAGTTTATCGGGGACAGCGTGCTTGTGGCCCATAACGCGCGGTTTGACATCGGGTTCATCCAAGCGAACTGCAGGCGTCTGGGCCTCCCGGAAGTGAAGAATCCGGTGCTCGATACGCTCGAACTCGCGAGATTGCTCATGCCGACCTTGAAGAATCACCGGCTGAATACGCTGGCGGACAAATTCAAGGTGTCGCTGGAGAACCATCACCGTGCCATCGACGACTCCATCGCGCTCGGTTATGTGCTGTTCCATCTGCTGAAGGACGCCGCTGAGATCGGGTATCATCAACTGCACCGGCTGAACGACCAGGTGGGCAAAAACTTGACGACCCAGCGTCCGTTCCACTGCTGCATCTATGCCAAGGACATGGTTGGCAAAAAGAACCTGTATACGCTCGTTTCTTTGTCCCACACGCAGTATTTTCACCGGGTGGCGTGCATTCCGAAGAGCAAGCTCATGGAGATGCGCGAAGGCCTCATTATCGCTTCCGGGTGCGAGAAGGGTGAATTCTTCGAGACCGTGCTCAACAAATCGGTGGAAGAAGCCGAAGCGGTGGCGGAATTCTACGATGTGCTCGAAATTCAGCCTACCTGCGTCAATATGCACCTCGTGGAGAAGGGACTGGTCGGCAGCCCGGCCCAGCTCGAGGATGCCAACCGGACGATTATCGCCATCGGGCGCAAGCTCGGGAAGCCGGTCATCGCCACGGGCAACGTGCATTACCTCCACCCGCGCGAGAAGATCAACCGGGATATTACCATTAACGGGATTACGGGCTTCAGTCCGCTGAAGGA
Source organism: Paenibacillus caseinilyticus (assembly GCF_027533645.1). Lineage (GTDB taxonomy): Bacteria > Bacillota > Bacilli > Paenibacillales > NBRC-103111 > Paenibacillus_G > Paenibacillus_G caseinilyticus. Next base: position 60,175 of record NZ_JAQAGY010000006.1, on the reverse strand, counting down.
TATCCGCAAGCCGGACGTGCACTTCCGTACGACCAAGGAAATGCTGGCCGAATTCGACTATCTCGGCAAAGAAACGGCCTATGAGGTCGTGGTGAAGAATACCTCCGAACTGGCGGACAGGTTCGAGGAGCTGGAGCTCTTCCCGGACAAATTGTTCACGCCGATCATTGAAGGCGCGGATGAGGAAATCCGGAGCACGTGCTATGAGACGGCAAGACAGATCTACGGGGAACCGATTCCCGAGGTTGTCACGGCCCGGCTGGAGAAAGAACTGGTTCCGATCATCAAGTACGGCTTCTCGGCGAACTATCTGATCTCGGAGCGGCTTGTGAAGAAGTCCAATGCGGACGGGTATCTCGTCGGTTCGCGGGGATCTGTCGGTTCGTCCGTCGTCGCCACCTTCCTCGGCATCTCCGAGGTTAATCCGCTGCCTCCGCATTACACGTGCAAGGCCTGCCAATTCAGCGAATGGATTCTTGACGGCTCGATCCCATCGGGCTTCGACCTGCCGGACAAGGATTGCCCGCAGTGCGGCGCCAAACTGAGAGGCGAAGGCCAGGATATCCCGTTCGAGACATTCCTTGGATTCAAGGGCGACAAGGTGCCGGATATCGACTTGAACTTCTCGGGGGAATACCAGCCGCAGGCGCATAATTTCACCAAAGAGATCTTCGGTGCGGAGAATGTGTTCCGTGCGGGTACCATTGGTACCATTGCGGAGAAAACAGCATACGGGATGGTCAAAAAGTATGAAGAGGCCCAGGGGCAATCGTGGCGCGGCGCTGAAATCAACCGGCTGGCGCTCGGGTGCACGGGCGTCAAGCGCAGTACCGGACAGCATCCCGGCGGTATAGTCGTAGTACCGGACTATATCGATGTGGATGATATTACGCCGGTGCAGTTCCCGGCGGACGATAAGACCTCCGAGTGGAAAACAACGCACTTTGACTATCACGCCTTCGATGCCAACCTGCTCAAGCTCGATATTCTGGGGCACGATGATCCGACGATGATGCGGATGCTGCAGGATCTCACCGGGGTGGACCCAACGACGATCCCGATGAATGATCCGAAGGTCATGAGCATGTTCAACTCGGTCGACGCGCTTGGCGTCCGCCCCGACCAGATCCGTACACCGGTTGCGACCTACGGCGTTCCGGAGATGGGCACGAAGTTCGTTCGCCAGATGCTCGAAGAGGCGAGGCCGTCGAGCTTTGCGGATTTGCTGCAGATCTCGGGGCTGTCCCACGGAACCGGCGTATGGCTCGGTAATGCGCAGGAGCTCATCAAGAAGGGCATCTGCAACATCAAGACCGTGATCGGGTGCCGTGACGATATCATGCTGTACCTGATCTACAAGGCGGGGATGGATGCCAGTCTGGCGTTCAAGATTACGGAGAGCGTGCGGAAGGGGAAAGGGTTGACGCCGGAGTGGAAGGAAGAAATGAAGCGGTGCAAGGTGCCGGCGTGGTATATCGATTCGTGCGAGAAGATCGAGTACATGTTCCCGAAGGCGCATGCGTCTGCCTATGTTATCTCCGCCGTGCGTACTGCCTACTTCAAGCTGTATCACCCGATCGCGTTCTACGCCACTTACTTCTCCGTCCGTGCATCGGACTTTGAACTCGAGACGCTGTGCCAAGGGTATGACGCGATCCTGCGCCGTCTGATCGAGATCGAGGAGAAAGGGTTCCAGGCGCTGCCGAAGGAAAAAAATATGATCTCGCTTCTCGAGATGGCCCTTGAGATGACAGCCCGCGGATTCTCCATCAAGGGTATCGATCTGTACAAATCCGATGCGACCAAGTTCCTGATCGAAGGGGATTCGCTCATTCCTCCGTTCGCGGCATTGGCCGGGATTGGGGAGAACGCCGCGAAGAATATCGCTGCAGCGAAGGACGAGGGGCCGTTCCTGTCGGTCGAAGATTTCCAGAAGCGAAGCAAGGCTTCCAAAACGATCGTCGAACTGCTTGCAGGCATGAATTGCTTCCGCGGCCTGCCGGAATCAAACCAGCTGTCCCTGTTCTAGAGGGGGCGTTGTTGCACTACAGCTAGGGCTATGGTATAATCTTCTATGGTAGCAATGTAATATCTCGTGACCAAAGAGTGGGGAAACCCACTCTTTACATTTTGTATAAGGCTCTAAGCGAGTGAAGCACCGGTTTTTGGGGCTTTCACCGGGCATGTTAGGAGGAATAGTAGCCTTGAGCACACAAATCAAATCCATCGTGGAAGAACTTGTCCGGCCCTTTGTGGACGACAACGGATTTGAGCTGGTCGACATCGAGTATGTAAAAGAAGGCGGCAACTGGTTTCTGAGGGTGTACCTCGACAAGGAAGGCGGCATCGATATCGATGACTGCACCCGGGTCACCGAATACCTCAGCGCCAAGCTGGATGAGAAAGATCCGATTCCGGACGCTTACTTCCTGGAGATTTCGTCCCCCGGCGCGGAACGCCCCTTGAAGAAAACCCAAGATTACCATAAGGCCGTGGGCGAGCATGTGTTTGTTACTACATACGAGCCGGTAAACGGGCTGAAGGAATTCGAGGGGACGCTGGTGTCCTTTGACGAAGAGACGGTTGTCGTCTCCATCGGGAAGAAGGTACACAGCATTCCGTTTGCCAAAGTGGCCAGCGCCCGCTTGGCCATCTTATTTTAGGATCCGTTCGGTGCAAGTGCGAACGGTTCGTATTTTATGAGAGGGGGAACTCCATTCACATGAACATGGATTTTATTGAAGCATTGAATGAAATCGAGAGAGAGAAAGGCATCGCCAAGGAAATTTTGATCGATGCCATTGAAGCGGCGTTGATTTCGAGTTATAAACGGAATTTCAACACCGCTCAGAATGTGCGGGTTGATATTAATCGCCATACCGGGTTAATAAAGGTATATGCCCGCAAAGCCGTTGTGGAGGACGTGCTCGATCCGCGGCTTGAGATTTCGCTGCCTGCTTCCAGGGAGATCAGCCAAAACTATCAGCTCGGCGATATCGTCGAGATTGAAGTGACGCCGAGAGACTTCGGCCGGATCGCAGCGCAGACGGCGAAGCAGGTCGTGACCCAGCGAATCCGCGAAGCGGAGCGGGGGTTGATCTACAATGCTTATGTCGACAAGGAAGAAGATATCGTCAACGGTATCGTGCAGCGTCAGGATCAGCGGAACCTGTACATCGACCTCGGTAAGATTGAAGCGGCGATGCCGCTCAGCGAACTGATGCCGACCGACAAGTTCAAGCACGGGGACCGCGTCAAGGCCTACATCACCAAGGTGGAGAACACGACGAAGGGGCCTCAAATCATCCTGTCCCGTACCCATCCGGGGCTGCTCAAGCGTCTGTTCGAGCTTGAGGTGCCGGAGATCTTCCAAGGCGTCGTCGAGATCCGTTCGGTAGCCCGCGAAGCCGGCTTTCGTTCCAAGATCGCCGTGCACTCCCGTAACCCGGAAGTGGATCCGGTCGGCTCCTGTGTCGGTCCGAAGGGTATGCGGGTGCAGACGATTGTGGGCGAGCTCAAGGGCGAGAAGATTGATATCGTACGCTGGATGGAGAGCGTGGAGGACTATGTCGCGAACGCGCTGAGCCCTTCGAAGGTGCTGGAAGTCCAGGTGTTCGAAGCCGAGAAGATGGCCCGCGTCATCGTGCCGGACTACCAGCTTTCCCTGGCGATCGGGATCAAAGGCCAGAATGCCCGCCTTGCGGCGAAGCTTACGGGCTGGAAGATCGATATCAAGAGCGAGACGCAAGCGGAGCAGGAATATGGCCGCGAACGCACGTATACCGAAGAAATGCACCAGGATTCGATCAGCATCGATTAGCCTGCCGGCTGTCGCTTGTTGTACGGAAGGGGGAGAGCCGGATGAAACCCAGAAAAATACCGCTTCGCAAGTGTGTGGCCTGCAATCAGTCCATGCCCAAAAAGGAATTAATCCGGGTCGTCAAGACCCCGGATGACGTACTGCTGATTGACCTGACGGGCAAGAAGGCCGGCCGCGGCGCTTACTTGTGCGGGAAACAATCCTGCTTCAGGCTTGCGAAGAAGTCGCGCGCCTTGGACCGCGCTTTGAAGTCTCCTGTTTCTCCCGACATCTATGATGCGCTGGAGCAGGACTTCATAAAAGTGGAAGATGAGTTTATTGCCGGTAAAGAAGCGGTGGATGATAAGCATGACGAATAACAAATTTTTTAACAATTTGGGCCTAGCTATGCGGGCCGGCAAAGTGATAACGGGCGAGGACATGGTCATTGATTCTGTCCGGCACGGAGGAGCGAAGCTGGTCATCATCGCCGAAGACGCCTCTGCGGGGACCTATAAGAAAGTAAACGATAAATGCAGCTATTATCAAGTACCTCTTCATCAGTATGGACTTAGGGAGCAGCTTGGAGCAAGCATTGGCAAAGAGGCAAGGGTTGTCCTAGCCGTTACCGATGCGGGATTTGCGCGCATGTTGTTGAAACAGTAGGAAAACGTTTCGGAGGTGGACTGTATTGACGAAACAAGACAATAATAAAGACAAGCTGCGCGTGTACGAGTACGCAAAGTCTCTGAACATGAGCAGCAAAGAGATTATTACCATCTTAAAAAGACTGGGTCGTCCGGTCAACAATCATATGAGTGTAATGGAGAATGATGCGGTGGATAGTGTAGAGAAGTTTTTCAAAGACGTAAAGGCCAATGCAGCAGCTAAAAGAACAGAGAACAATGCAGTACCCGCTACGAATAAAACAGTAGCAGTAACCCCTAAACCGGAACAGCGCCAGCCATCGGCGCAGGCTTCTTCGCCTACGCGGAGCAGCGGCGACAGTGCGCCGGCAAGCCAGGCATCGCAAGGATCTAGCGATGCTCCGTCTGCTGAGCGCAGCGGCAGCCAAGGTAGCAGCGGCGGCGGTCAAGGCGGCGGCGGATACCGTGGCGGCCAAGGCGGCAGCAGCGGCGGTCAAGGCGGCGGCGGATACCGTGGCGGCCAGGGCGGCAGCGGTGGCGGTCAAGGCGGCGGCGGATACCGCGGCGGCCAGGGCGGCAGCAGCGGCGGTCAAGGCGGCGGCGGATACCGTGGCGGCCAAGGCGGCAGCAGCGGCGGTCAAGGCGGCGGCGGATACCGTGGCGGCCAAGGCGGCAGCAGCGGCGGTCAAGGCGGCGGCGGATACCGCGGCGGCCAAGGCGGCAGCAGCGGCGGTCAAGGCGGCGGCGGATACCGTGGCGGCCAAGGCGGCAGCAGCGGCGGTCAAGGCGGCGGCGGATACCGTGGCGGCCAGGGCGGCAGCAGCGGCGGTCAAGGCGGCGGCGGATACCGTGGCGGCCAGGGCGGCAGCAGCGGCGGTCAAGGCGGCGGCGGATACCGTGGCGGCCAAGGCGGCAGCGGCGGCGGTCAAGGCGGCGGCGGATACCGTGGCGGCCAGGGCGGCAGCGGCGGGGCAGCTCGGCCGAGCGGCGGAGCTGCTCCTGCAACAGGACAGCGTCCGGACTCGCGCCGCGGCAACTTCGACCAGCGCAATCGTACGGCAGCGTCCGGGGGCAAACCTGTGGCAGCGGTCATTGATAAGGACGGCGAAGAAAAGATCAAGAGAAGCCGCCCGGCCGGCAAACGGTTTGATGATAACAAACCGGGTACTGGCAGAGGCGCAGGGCGCAATAATCGCGGTAAGGGCGGACGGAATCAAGAGCCACCGAAGCCGAAGATCGACAACACGCCGAAGAAGATTATCGTGCGCGGCACGATGACGGTCGGCGAGCTGGCTAAAGCGCTCCATAAGGATGCTTCCGAAGTAATTAAGAAGCTGCTGTTCCTCGGCACGATGGCGACCATCAACCAGGAACTCGATCTCGATGCGATTCAGCTTCTGGCAGCCGATTATGGTGTCGAGGTTGAACTCAAAATTCCGGTGGAGGAAGATAAGTTCGAGCAGTTCGAAGAGAACGACGAAGAAGCCGATCTGATCGAACGTCCACCGGTTGTTACCATCATGGGGCACGTTGACCATGGTAAAACCACCCTGCTCGATGCCATCCGCAGCACGAACGTCACCGAAGGAGAAGCTGGCGGCATTACCCAGCATATCGGTGCGTACCAAGTGGAAACTCATAATAAGAAGATCACGTTCCTTGATACCCCGGGTCACGAAGCGTTCACTTCCATGCGTGCGCGCGGAGCCCAGGTTACGGACATTACGATCATCGTTGTGGCAGCCGACGACGGCGTTATGCCGCAAACGATCGAAGCCATCGCTCACGCGAAGGCGGCGAAGGTGCCGATTATCGTAGCCGTGAACAAGATCGATAAACCGGATGCGAATCCGGATAAGATCAAGCAGGAACTGACGGAGTACGAACTGGTTCCCGAAGAGTGGGGCGGAGACACCATCTTCTGCAACATTTCGGCGAAGCAGCGTCTGGGACTCGAGAATCTGCTCGATATGATTCTTTTGGTGGCGGAAGTGCAGGAGTTCAAGGCGAACCCTAACAAACGCGCCAGAGGTACGGTTATCGAAGCCGAGCTCGACAAAGGCAAAGGCCCTGTGGCCCGCGTCCTGATCCAGCACGGTACGCTCAAAGTCGGCGATAGCTTCGTAGCGGGTGTATGCTTCGGCCGTGTCCGCGCGATGGTCAACGACAAGGGCAAGAAGCTTAAAGAAGCCGGGCCATCCACGCCGGTGGAGATTACCGGTCTGACGGAAGTGCCGCAGGCAGGTGATCCGTTCCTTGCTTTCGAAGACGAGCGCAAAGCCCGCGATATCGCGGACAAACGCTCCATCACGCTTCGCCAGTCCGAGATTACGGCCAATTCCCGCGTAACCCTTGACGATCTTTACAAGCAGATCAAGGAAGGCGAGATTAAGGATCTGAACGTCATCATCAAATCCGATGTTCAAGGTTCGGCCGAAGCGCTGAAGGGTTCCCTCGAGAAAATCGATGTGGAAGGCGCACGCGTCAAGATCCTGCTCAGCGGCGTAGGTGCCATCACCGAATCCGACGTTATTCTGGCATCCGCTTCGAACGCGATCGTCATCGGCTTTAACGTTCGTCCAGAACCGCAAGCGATGAATACGGCGGATCAGGAGAAGGTAGACATCCGTCTGCATACCATCATCTACAAGGTGATGGAAGAGATCGAGTCCGCGATGAAGGGTCTTCTGGATCCGACATTCAAGGAAGTCGCTATCGGTGCGGCCGAAGTGCGGAACGTCTTCAAAGTATCTAAAGTCGGTACGATTGCAGGCTGCATGGTTACTTCGGGTAAAATCAGCCGGAACGCACAGGCTCGTCTCGTCCGCGGCGGAATCGTCGTGTACGAAGGCAAGATCGATAACCTCAAACGCTTCAAAGACGATGCTAAAGATGTAGCGCAAGGGTACGAGTGCGGTATCTCCCTCGAGAAGTACAACGATATCAGAGAAGGGGATACCATCGAAGCTTACGTTATGGAAAAAGTAGAGAGGTGATCGCATGGCTAAAATTCGTGTCGGCCGGGTTGGGGAACAGATCAAGAAAGAAATTTCCCAGATTATCCAATCCGAACTGAAAGATCCGCGTATCGGGTTCATCACCGTTACCGGAGTCGATGTAACGAACGAGTTCTCTCAGGCCAAAATTTTTCTGAGCGTGCTAGGCAGTGACGAACAGAAGGAAGCGACGCTGAAGGCTCTCGCGCGCAGCACGGGTTTCATCCGCTCTGAACTCGGCAAGCGGATTCGTATGCGCAAGGTACCGGAACTTCTCTTCAAATTCGATGCATCCATCGATTACGGCAGCAAGATCGAGTCGCTCCTCCACCAGATCAACGAGGGGAATGCGAATCTATGACCGAAGCGGATTATGCCGCCTCGTTTCGTGCGGCGGCAGACTATATCCGGGAAGGCGATGATTTTCTGGTCGTGTCCCACATGCAGCCCGATGGGGATGCGGCCGGATCTACCTTTGCCGTAGCCTGGATGCTTCAGGCCTTGAACAAAAGCTATACCTTGGTGAACGAAGGCCGCATGCCGGAGAAGTACATGTACATGGCTTCCGGCGTCGGCCCCATCCATGCTTATGATACGAACCCGCCCGAACGCAAGTTCGAGCGGGTCATATCCGTGGATTGCGCGGATTATGAGCGGATTGGCAGAGTCCACAAATGCATCTCGCCTACGGCGGCCCTGCTGAATATCGATCATCATGCGACCAACGATCATTTTGGTACGGTAAATCTTGTTGTTCCGGATGCGGCGGCGACAGTAGAAGTGCTGTATGACCTCGTGCAGGAACTGGGGCTCTCTATGCCCTTGGGACTTTGCAGCTGCATCTATTCCGGACTGCTGACCGACACCGGAGGGTTCCGTTATTCCAATACGACTCCCAAGGTGCTTGGTATCGCGGCAGACCTGCTCGGCCGCGGTGTTCAAGGACATGAGCTTGCCGAAAGGCTGCTCGAAACAATGACTTACGGGCAAGTGTCCCTGCTCAAACAAAGCTTGAACACGCTTCGGTTTTCACATCAAAACCGCATTGCCTGGCTTAGCGTCTCGCTGCAGGACCGCGAGTCCACGGGGGCTTCGTCCGAGGATATGGACGGCCTCGTGAACTATGCGCGCAATGTGGAGGGAGTGGAGGTCGGGATGCTGTTCAAGGAAAAGCAGCCCGGCGTCATCAAGGTTTCGCTGCGTTCCGGCGGAACGGCCGACGTAGCGGCCATCGCCCAAACCTTCGGGGGCGGGGGTCACGTGAAAGCGGCAGGCTGTACGTTCCACGGGACCATGGATGAGGCCGTTGCAGCGATAGTCAGTGAAGTGGGGAAGGGAATCGCATGACGCTTGAAGGCATACTGCCGGTCTGGAAACCGGCTGGGTTTACCTCACATGATGTAGTGGCCAAGGTCCGGCGTATTCTGAAGATCAAGCGCATCGGGCATACCGGTACGCTGGATCCGCAGGTGACAGGGGTACTCCCCCTGTGCATCGGCCGGGCCACGCGTCTTGTGGAATACATACAGGAGCTGCCGAAGGAATACGAGGCGACGCTCCGTCTCGGGATAGCCACGGATACGGAGGACTTGTCCGGTGAGGTGCTTCGGAGGGAAGAAGGCTTATCTTTGAAGCTGACGCCAGAAGAAGTTACGGAGGCGGTCAGCCGGTTCGTCGGCGAGATCGAGCAGGTACCTCCTATGTTCTCCGCTGTTAAAGTGGATGGGAAGCGCCTCTATGATCTCGCCAGACAAGGTGTGGAAGTGGAACGCAAAGCCCGCAAGGTGACGATTCACCGCATCGATGTGCTTGATACGGATTGGACGGGAGTTTACCCGGAAGTCCGGTTTCGCGTCGCCTGCTCCAAAGGTACGTACATCCGGACGCTCTGCGTCGATATCGGAGCGGCGATCGGTGTCCCTGCCGTCATGGCGGAGCTGGTTCGCACGTCAACCGGCCACATCGGTCCTGAAGCATGCCTCACGTTCGAACAGATCGAAGACATGCAGCGGGAAGGCTCGCTAGGGGCGCGGCTCATTCCTATGGACCAGGCTTTACAGCATCTTCCTTCGGTGTCTCTGAACGAGATACAGACCGTGAAGGCGCTGCAAGGCCAGAAGATCCGGGTACTGCCTGAGGCGGTATCCCATTTGACGGGAGGCGAAACCGCTGCCGCTTATTCTCCGAACCGGGATTTAATCGGAGTATACGAGTGGGATCCGGCCCAAGGCATGCTTCTCCCTGTGAAGATTTTTTCGTAAAATAGATGGTCAACAAGCGCGCCGGCTCTCTGCATGCAGGGAATCGGCCGCTGTGTATCCCGGACCTGCGGCGGGCTGCCGCCAAGGTCTGAAGTAGGTGAACGAAGCGATGATGAGAACGATACAACTCACATTCCCGCTGCCGCAGCCGGGGCGTGCAGGATGGCCCTGCGGGGTACTGGCGATCGGTGACTTCGACGGGGTCCATCGGGGCCACCAGGAAGTGATCAGCCGGGCCGTGGAGCGGGGCAAGGAACTCGGCTTGCCGGCCGCGATCATGACGTTTCATCCGCATCCGAGACAGGTGCTCGGTATGGACAAGTATACGCGGCTGCTTACGCCGCTCTCGGCCAAGGAAGAGCGTCTTCGGGAGCTGGGAGTCGACACCCTGTACATAGTTGATTTCAGCAAATCGTTTATGTGCGTAACCCCCGAGCAGTTCGTCGAGGAGATGCTCGTTCCGCTGGGCGTGAATACCGTCTTCGTCGGATTCGATTTTACCTTCGGACACCGGGGGGCCGGAACGCCGGATACGCTGTGCGAACTCGCAGCGGGCCGGTTTGCCGTGGAGGTGGTGCGTCCGTACCATATCGACGGTCACAAGGTAAGTTCCACCCTGGTGCGAGAGGCGCTGCTTGCCGGGAGGATCCGGCAGGCTACCCATCTGCTTGGCCGGCCTTACCACGTACGGGGCAAGGTGGTCCATGGGGACGGCAGGGGGCATTCCATCGGATTCCCAACTGCCAATGTCGAAGTGACAGCCCCTTATGTGGTTCCGGTGAACGGCGTATACGCCGTTCAGGTGGAAGTGCGCGGACACAAACGGGCGGGCGTCATGAACCTGGGCGTTAAGCCTACGTTCGGTTCCCATGTTGAGGAACCTGTGTTCGAAGCGCATCTGTTTGACTTTGACGATTCGTTGTACGGGGAAGAAGTCCGCGTGGATTTCATCGAATATATTCGCGCCGAGCGCAAGTTCGAATCCGTTCCGGAATTGATCGAACAGATCGGCCGGGATGCCCGGGAAGCCCGTTCTCTGCTGTCGGAAGAAAATTCCTCCGAACTCTCGTAATTCATTTTACTTTTTATATTCCTCTGTGCTATACTGGTTAACGTTGCTGTTTTCGCTGCAAGCGAAACGGATGCTAGCGGGATACAGACAAGCAGAAGAAACAAAGCAGAAGTAACCATGGCATGGAGACTCGATTCTCCGACGGTCTCTGGGCTAGAGGCAATTACATGAATAATGGAGGTGAATTACCAATGGCACTTACACAAGAACGCAAACAGGAACTGATTGCTACTCACAAGACTCACGAGAGCGATACGGGATCTCCTGAAGTTCAAATCGCAATCCTCACGGAAAACATCGTGAACCTGACTGGCCATTTGAAGACGCACAAGAAGGATCATCACTCTCGTCGCGGTCTTCTGAAGATGGTCGGACAACGCCGTAAACTTCTGACGTACCTGAAGAATAAGGACGTTCAGCGTTACAGCGACCTGATCGCGAAACTCGGTCTTCGCCGCTAATTGGCAAAACCACAAAGCAACCACGTTCGTCCTTTGTTCCCGCCGGACTTCCGGTAGGGGGCATGGGAACACGGGGTTGCTTTTTTTCGAGATGGGGCCGGGACAGAGGAATTGCGGTGCCATGGGATTTCAAGGGCCGCATGGTCCAATAATGTTTTCCCTAAAAGCAGGAAATACTAGCCAAGATGAAGAATGGTAAAATGAAGAAGAACCCGGAGTTTCCGGGTTCCGTGCAGCTGGGTGTAAGCTGTGCGCCAATCCTGAGGAGGTTGTTTATGCAGAAGCAGGTGCAGATGGATCTGGGCGGACGTACGCTGATCCTCGAAACCGGGCGTCTGGCCAAGCAGGCCAACGCCGCCGTCGTAGCCAAATACGGCGATACGGTCATCTTATGTACGGTGACGGCATCGTCCGAGCCGAAAGATCTTGATTTCTTCCCGCTCACCGTGAACTATGAAGAGCGCTTATACTCGGTCGGTAAGATCCCTGGGGGATTCATCAAGCGTGAAGGGCGTCCAAGCGAAAAAGCGATCCTGGCGAGCCGTCTGACGGACCGTCCGATTCGTCCGCTGTTCCCGGAAGGCTTCCGTAACGACGTACAGATCGCGAACATCGTCATGAGCGTGGACCAAGACTGCTCGCCCGAGATTGCTGCGATGATCGGTACCTCTGCGGCGCTGAGCATCTCCGATGTGCCGTTCAACGGTCCGGTAGGCGGCGTGATCGTAGGCCGTGTGGATGGTCAATTCCTGATCAACCCGACGCTCGAGCAGGCGGAGAAGAGTGATATCCACCTCGTGGTAGCGGGTACGAAGGACGCGATCATGATGGTTGAAGCGGGTGCTGACGAAGTACCGGAAGAAGTCATGCTGGAAGCGATCATGTTCGGCCATGATGAGATCCGCAAGATCGTTGCGATTCAAGAGCAGCTCGTTGCGGAAGCAGGCAAGCCGAAGATGGAAGTGAAGCTGCATGCGGTGGATGCGGAAGTCAATGCGGCCGTACGCCAGTTCGCGCAGTCCCGTCTCGTCGAAGCGATCAAGGTGCAGGAGAAGCATGCCCGCCAAGAAGCGATCGACGCAGTGAATGCCGAAGCCAAGGAACACTTTGCCATCGTCTATGCCGAAACGCCGGAGAAAATGGGCGATGTGAAGGAAACCTTGTACGACATCGTCAAGGAAGAAGTAAGACGCCTGATCACGCATGACAAAGTGCGTCCAGACGGCCGTGCGCTTGACGAGATCCGCCCGATCGAATGCGATATCAACCTGCTCCCACGCACGCATGGATCCGGTCTCTTTACGCGCGGACAAACGCAGGCGCTCAGCATCTGCACCTTGGGTGCGCTCGGCGACGTGCAGATTCTTGACGGGATCGATCTCGAAGAGTCGAAGCGCTTCATGCATCACTATAATTTCCCTCCGTTCTCCGTAGGGGAAGCCAGACCGCTTCGTCCTCCGGGCCGCCGCGAGATTGGACATGGTGCTTTGGGCGAACGTGCGCTTGAGCCGATCATCCCGAATGAGGTGGAGTTCCCGTACACGATCCGTCTGGTCTCCGAGGTGCTGGAATCCAACGGTTCGACGTCGCAGGCAAGTATTTGCGCAAGTACGCTGGCTCTGATGGATGCCGGTGTGCCGATCAAAGCTCCAGTAGCCGGTGTAGCAATGGGGCTCATCAAAGACGGCGAGCATTTCTCGATTCTCTCGGATATTCAAGGGATGGAAGATCATCTCGGCGACATGGACTTCAAAGTAGCAGGTACGGCTAAAGGGGTCACTGCGCTGCAGATGGATATTAAGATTGACGGCATCGACCGCAGCATTCTCACCCAATCGCTGGAACAGGCCAAAGTCGGCCGGATGCATATCCTGAACAAGATGCTGGAGCGGATCACCGAGCCGAAGACATCTCTCTCGAAGTATGCGCCGAAGATCATTACGATGCAGATCAACCCGGATAAGATCCGCGATGTCATCGGAGCAGGCGGGAAGATCATCAACAAGATCATCGAAGAGACGGGCGTCAAGATCGATATCGAACAGGACGGCCGCGTATTCATCGCCTCTTCCAACCAGGAGATGAACGAAAAGGCGCGCCAAATCATCGAAGGCATTGTGCGCGAAGTGATCGTCGGCGAGATCTATCTCGGCACCGTGAAGCGGATCGAGAAGTTCGGCGCGTTCGTGGAGATTCTGCCGGGTAAAGACGGGCTTGTCCATATCTCGCAATTGTCCACTGAGCGTGTAGCCAAAGTGGAGGATGCTGTGAAGATCGGGGATCAGATCACCGTGAAAGTGACCGAGATTGACGGGCAGGGCCGTGTCAACTTGTCGCGCAAAGCCGTACTCACTGCTGAAGCACCAGCACAAGCTTAAATCCTCAACCGCATATCCGTCTGCCTTCGGGCAGACAAACGAAGAAAGAGTCAGAGCAGTCTGTCTCTTTTTTGCTGTGTATGTACGCAATGAGCCAAGCAAGCACGGCGGTATAAACCTGTCCGCGTCCGCATATGTATGGGACAAACGGTGATGCGACAGGAGAATGCACATGAAACGCTATCCTATAGCAACAGCGGCGGTTTGTTTGGGCCTCGTGCTGCTGGGACTGGAGAACTCGGCGGCCGTGAACGAGTTCGCGGACCATGCGAGGCAGCGGGCCGCCGATGCCCCTGCAGCCGGCAAGGCGCCTGCCATGGAGGCGGTAGAAGCCGCCGTGAGGCTTGTAACGGGAGAGGAGCAGGAGGAAGGAAAGAGCGAGATCCGCAGGCAGATCCAAGCGGAAGCAGACAAACGCCGGGTGGCGCCGGTGAATGCGAGGCTGGACCCGGTATGGAAGGCGATACCGGGCTACAATGGGCTGGAGGTTGACGTGGAGGCGACGTTCAAGCTGGCGCAGCAGGGCGGGGGCGAGCCACTGAAGCTGATCTACAAGGAAGTGCCGCCGGCGATCGGCTTGGACCAGCTCGGGCCCCAGCCGGTCTATAAGGGCAATCCGAATAAGAAAATGGCTGGCATGATGATCAATGTGGCCTGGGGCGACGAGTTTTTGGAGCCCATGCTCGCCACCTTGCGGCAGGAGGGGGTGCACGCGACATTCTTTTTTGACGGCATGTGGTTGAAGAAGAATGCGGAGACCGCCCGGCGGATTCTGGCGGAAGGGCACGAGGCGGGCAATCATGCTTACTCGCACAAGGACATGAGCAAACTGGACCGGATGGGCAATCTGACGGAAATTTCCAAGACCGAGGCGCTGTTGACCGGCGAGGTCGGCATCCGCAACCGGCTGTTCGCTCCGCCATCGGGAGACTACAGCCAGACCACCGTGCAGGTGGCTCACGAACTCAAGCTTCGCACCATCCTCTGGACGCTCGATACGATCGATTGGAAGAAGCCGTCGCCTGCCTCCATCGTAGACAAGGTACGGACCCGGGTGGAGCCCGGTACGCTGATTCTCATGCATCCAACGGCTTCCAGCAGTGGGGCGCTGAAGGGAATGATCCAGGCGATCCGCTCGAAGGGGTTGACGCTGGGGACGGTCTCTGAGGTGATTTCGCCGGATCGGCTGCCGGAAGTTGAGTCCGCCCGCCAATAGTGATAATATCTAATGAAGGGTTTCCTGCCTTTGCCTGCTGCGGGAGAGAATCCCCGCTTCGGCTCCATTGCCCTTCTTGCAGGAGCTTCGCGTCCGGTGGACGGACTTATTTTGATTACATAGCTAGCTGAGGAGGCTTCCCGCTTGGACAAATATACATTGGACAACGGACTCAGGGTCGTTGTGGAGAAAATTCCCACATGCCGTTCCGTTGCATTCGGCATCTGGGTCAAAACCGGTTCGCGTCACGAAAGCCAGACGCAGAACGGGATCTCCCATTTTATCGAACATATGCTCTTTAAGGGGACCGAGAAATACAGCGCCAAGGATATCGCCGAAATTTTTGACGGCATCGGCGGCAATGTGAACGCGTTCACTTCCAAGGAATATACCTGCTACTACTGTAAAGTGCTCGACGAGCATCTTCCGATTGCGGTGGAAGTGCTCTCGGACATGTTCTTTAACTCGGTCCTGGATCCGGTAGAGCTGGCCAAAGAAAAGAATGTCATATACGAAGAGATCTCCATGTACGAAGACACGCCGGACGATATGGTACATGATCTCATCGCCAAAGCGGCCTTTGAGAACCATTCGCTCGGGAATACGATTATCGGTACGCAGGAGAATTTGGCCGCGATGGATTCGTCCACGCTGCGGGAGTATATGGACACCCATTATACGGTCGGCAACACGGTGATCAGCATTGCCGGCAATGTGGGCGATGATGTTCTGCCGTTGATTCAAACCCATTTTGGGGCATTCGCCGCCCAAGGGGCCGGGGGCGTGGACAGCCCGCTTTCTTTCCACAGCAACCAGCTCTCCCACCAGAAGAAGACCGAGCAGAACCACATCTGCCTCTCTCTGCCCGGCTTGTCGGCCAAAGACGAGCGGCTCTATGCGATGGTTCTGCTCAACAATGCGATCGGCGGGGGCATGAGCTCGCGTCTGTTCCAAGAGATCCGCGAGAAGCGGGGGCTCGCGTATTCCGTCTACTCGTATCACACCTCTTATCAGGACGGCGGGTTGTTCACGGTCTACACGGGCACCGCACCGAAGCAGACCGACGAGGTGCTTAAGGTCACCCTTGAGATGATGTCGGAGCTGAAGGATAAGGGCCTGACGGATGGCGAGCTGCGCAAAGGCAAGGAGCAGATGAAAGGCAGTCTGATCCTGAGTCTCGAGAGCACTTCCTCCCGGATGAACCGCCTAGGGAAGAATGAACTGATGCTCGGCCGGCACTACAGCCTCGATGAGATGATCGAGCGGGTGGAAGCGGTGGAGATGGACCACATCCGCGACCTGATCGCGAGCATGCTGTCGAATCCGTTCGCCCTTGCGATGGTAGGGCAGAACGACAATGCGATCCAAGGCTTCAGGAGGGATATACTTGTCTGAGGCATTCCACGTAGAGATCAAGAGGCTGCCGGGCAGCGAGGGACTGCCCCTTCCTCAGAAAATGTCGGAGCTGGCCAGCGGCTTCGATTTGTATGCGGCACTCGCGCAGCCGCTCACGCTTACACCAGGGGAGCGGGCACTCGTTCCTGCCGGCTTCGCCTTGGCGATGCCGGGTGAGCTGGAAGCGCAGATTCGCCCCCGCAGCGGCCTTGCGTATAAGCACGGCATCACAGCACTGAATTCCCCGGGCACGATTGACGCGGATTACCGCGGCGAGGTGAAGGTGCTCCTGATCAACCATGGGGGAGAACCGTTCGTGATCGAGCGCGGGGAACGCATAGCGCAGATGGTATTCCAGATCGTCCCGCAGATTCGCTTGACCGAAGTGGAGGAACTCGGCGCCACGGTACGGGGAGCCGGCGGGTTCGGTCATACCGGAACCAAGTAAGACAGTGAGCCGCAAACGTCTTTCGGATGACGGAAGTAACTTCCGCAATCCGAGGGGCGTTTTTTTGTTGTATCCAGAGATGTGCTATCGCCTTTCCGTACCTCCGACTTGGAACCCATCCATAGGCACCGGCATAAGATGATTTATCCGAAAGCGGCAGGCGGAGCAAACCTTCTCCTGCCGCCTATCCCGGGGGATGACGGGTTGCGATTTGCAGGCGGCAGGTACTTTCGGCCATGAAGCCGGGGTACGGCCCTTGGCATGTACCCGCCCGCGGGTTGATGTTGTCATTCTATGGGAAGAAAGAGGTGAAGATGGATGCTGACCGGAATTCAAGTGGCATTGATCGGCGGAGATGCGAGGCAGCTGGAGGTCATCGGCAAATGCTCCGAGCTGGATGCCACCGTTCTGTTGATCGGCTTCGATAACTTGCAAAACGCGTTCAGCGGTATCACGAAAGCTGAATTCACTCCTGAAGTGATGGCGGGTCTGGATGCGGTCATCCTGCCGGCTGTCGGAACCGATGACAGCGGACGAATCGATTCGCTGTTCTCCTCCGTGGAGCTTCGATTGACTCCGGAACATATTGCGGCTCTGCCGAAGCATGCCAAGGTATTCACCGGCATGGCCAAACCTTACTTACGACAGCTCTGCGCAGAGAACGGGCTTCCCCTGATCGAGCTCTTCGACCGGGATGATGTGGCGATCTATAACTCGATCCCAACGGCCGAAGGGGCCATTATGATGGCCATTCAGAACACGGACATTACGATTCACGGTTCCGATTCGATGGTGCTCGGATTCGGAAGAACCGGTATTACCTTGGCTCGGACGTTACAGGGAATGGGCGCTCATGTGAAGGTGGGCGTGAATAAACCCGAGTATTACGCGCGGGCCTATGAAATGGGACTGAATCCGTTCCATATGGAAGAGTTGAAAACACAGGCAGCCCGGGTCGATTACGTGTTCAATACGATTCCCGCCCCGGTCATTACCGCTCAAGTAATCGCCCAGATGCCGCACCGCGCCTTGATCATCGACCTGGCCTCCCGTCCGGGAGGGACGGATTTCCGCTTTGCGGAGAAGCGCGGAGTGAAGGCGATGCTCGCTCCCGGGCTTCCCGGCATCGTGGCGCCGAAGACGGCAGGACGGATCATAGCCGATACGATTACCCGCATTATGATGGAAGAGGCAAAAGCGAGGAGGAACGAGGGATGAACTGGAAAGAGATTACGGTCGGTTTTGCACTGACGGGCTCCCACTGCACGTTCGAGGAGGTCATGCCTCAAATCCAGCGGTTCATTGATGCCGGAGCCAAGGTGGTTCCTATCGTTTCCAATACGATTCTGACGACGGATACCCGATTCGGCACTTCGGCAAATTGGCAAAAACAGTTGAAAGACATCACAGGAAATGATATTATTTCTTCAATTGTAGAAGCAGAACCGCTCGGACCTTCGAAACTGCTCGATGTCATGGTCATCGCTCCTTGCACGGGGAATACCACAAGCAAGCTGGCGAATGCCATGACCGAAAGCCCGGTACTGATGGCCGCCAAAGCGCAGATGCGCAACGGCCGTCCTCTCGTGCTGGCCATTTCTACGAACGACGGATTAGGGCTGAACGCAATGAACGTAGGCAAGCTGCTCATCACCAAGAATATCTATTTCGTGCCTTACGGGCAGGATGCGCCTACGGCGAAACCGAACTCTCTTGTAGCACGTATGGATCTTATCATGGAAACTTGCGAGGCTGCCCTCGCGGGCAAGCAGCTGCAGCCAATGATCATCGAACGGTTTAACTATTGAACTAGATTCCATTCATTCATCATTAATAGGGGAGAGACGAACACATGTCGGATCAGAAATTGTTTAATGTCGCAGTAGTGGGCGCAACAGGTGCCGTTGGAGAACAAATCATCCGTTTGCTTTCGGAGCGGGATTTCCCCATTAACGAATTGAAGCTGTTATCTTCCGCACGTTCTGCCGGTAAGAAGATCGAATTCAAAGGCCGTGGGATTACGCTTGAAGAAGCGACTCCGGACAGCTTCCAAGGCGTGGACATTGCGCTCTTCAGCGCCGGCGGCGACGTCAGCCGTACCCTGGTTCCCGAAGCGATCAAGCATGGCACGGTATGCGTGGACAACACGAGCGCATTCCGGATGGACCCGGACACGCCGCTCGTGGTACCGGAAGTCAACATCGACAAGGTCAGCGACCACAAAGGCGTGATCGCCAACCCGAATTGTTCCACGATTCAGATGGTACAGACGCTCAAACCGCTTTATGACCGTTACGGCATCTCTCGCATTATCGTTTCGACGTACCAAGCCGTCTCGGGAGCGGGTGCCAGCGCGATCAACGAGATGCTCCGCCAGTCCCAGGAAGTGCTTGCAGGTAACGCACCGGAGCCGCAGATCCTGCCGGTAGGATCCCTGCCGAAGAAGCATCAGATCGCATTCAACGCTATCCCGCAGATCGACAAGTTCGTCGAGAACGGTTTTACTTATGAAGAAATGAAGATGATTAACGAAACCAAAAAGATCTTGGGTGACGAATCGCTTGAAGTGACAGCTACCTGCGTCCGCATCCCGGTCGTGTACGGTCATTCCGAATCCGTGTATGTGGAGCTCAAAGAAGATTTCGACATCGAAGAAGTGAAGAATCTTCTTGCGGAATCGCCGGGCATCGTGCTTCAAGACAATCCGGCCGAACAGCTGTACCCGCTCGCTACGGAAGCAGCCGGTAAGAACGAGACGTTCGTTGGCCGGGTGAGACGGGACCTCAGCAACCCGCGCGCGCTGAACATGTGGATTGTTTCGGATAATCTGCTCAAGGGTGCCGCTTGGAACGCCGTACAGATTGCGGAGTACATCGCCGTGCAGCAAAATTAATAGAACGGAAGCCGGCTTCCTGTATACTGCAGGGAGCCAGTCTTTTGATTGCTTTTAAATTTCAGGTGGAAAGAGAGAGGGATCTTCATGAAGATCTTGGTGCAGAAGTTTGGAGGCACGTCCTTGTCCACCGCCGAGGCCAGAACACACGTCATAGAACATATCCAGGATGCGCTGAACGAGGGCTATAAGCCGGTTGTCGTGGTATCGGCCATGGGCCGTAAGGGTGAGCCCTATGCTACGGATACGCTGCTCGGATGGGTCGCATCGAATGGCAATGCACTTCCCGCACGTGAGCGCGATATGCTGCTCTGCTGCGGTGAATTGATCTCGGCGGCAACGCTATGCAGTCTGCTGAACGAGCAGGGCATAGCGGCTTCTGTTCTTACGGGCGCACAGGCGGGGATCCGCACCAATGCGGATTTTGGGAATGCGCAGATACTGTCGATCGACCCTGTTCGTATTCACGAAGGGCTAGCGAACGGCCAGGTGGTCATCGTCGCCGGGTTCCAGGGTCAGACCGAGGAAGGCGACTTTACCACCTTGGGCAGAGGTGGCAGCGATACGTCGGCGACGGCGCTGGGAGCTGCCTTGCATGCGGAGATCGTCGATATCTTCACCGATGTAAGCGGGATTCTCACGGCTGATCCGCGGATCGTCGAGGATGCGAAGCCGCTGCCGGTCGTATCCTATGTCGAGATCTGCAACATGGCGCATCTCGGAGCCAAGGTGATCCATCCGCGCGCGGTTGAAGTGGCGATGCATGCCGGCATACCGGTAAGGGTTCGTTCGACGTTCTCCAAAGACCCAGGAACGCTGGTCACTCATCCTTCGGGACTGAAATCTGGAGCGGGCTCGGTTCAAGACCGGTTCGTTACAGGAATTGCCCATGTGGCGGGGGTATCGCAAATCCGTGTGGGGGCACAGGAGGGAAGCTTCGATCTGCAGCTTAGCGTGTTCAAGGCTATGGCACAGGAGAAGATCTCCGTCGACTTCATTAACGTGAACCCGTCCGGCGTTGTCTACACGGTCTTTGACCATGAGGCGTCGAGGGCGGCCGCGAAGCTGAAGGAGCTTGGGCTCACACCCGATGTCACTTCCCACTGCGCCAAAGTATCCGTGATCGGCGGAGGGATGAACGGGGTACCCGGCATCATGGCGCACATTGTCGAAGCGTTGACGAAAGAAGATATCAGCATTCTGCAGTCGGCAGATTCCAATACGACGATCTGGGTGCTAGTGGAAGAGCAGGATATGGCCAAGGCGGTGCGCGCACTGCATAAACAGTTCGAGCTTCACAGGTAAGAGGAAGGTCCAGGGAGCCCCGCGGCTCCTTGGACAGTCTGTTCCTGCGAAGGCGGCCTGCTGCAGACGGATACTGTAAGATGGTAAAGAGATAAAGCGTTACTCTGGGACCGGATAAGCCTGCTTCCTTGCCCTGCACGGCTCTATGCCTCCGTTATAACGAAGCATCCCTTTCGTATAGCGGCATTGAACCAAAGCAAGAATAACAGAATTCGCAGGCTGTCCTGCGGCATAGCTGGAATTGCTCTGCAATTTCAGGATAGGAGGAGTACACCTTGGATTTCGGAAGACTAATAACAGCGATGATCACTCCCTTTAACAGTGATCTAAAGATCGATTGGGACGGTTTTGCAAAGGTATTCGACTATCTGATCGAAGAACAGGAAAGCGATTCCCTGGTGATCTGCGGGACGACCGGCGAGTCGCCAACCCTTACCGAAGAGGAAAAGCTGCAGCTCTTCGAAGCGGCGGTGAAGCGGGCAAAGGGCCGCTGTAAAATTATTGCAGGCACGGGAAGCAACGATACGGCGCATAGCATCCATCTGTCGCAGGCTGCCGAGAAGCTCGGTGTGGATGCCCTGCTTCTCGCAGCCCCTTACTATAACCGTCCTTCCCAGGAAGGGCTGTACCAGCATTTCAAAGCGGTTGCCGAGTCGGTATCCATCCCTGTGATTCTCTACAATGTTCCCTCCCGGTCGGTGGTGAACATTGATGCGGATACGACGGTCCGGCTGTCCCATATACCGAACATCGTCGCCACTAAAGACTGTGCGGGCACCGATCAGCTGACGCGGATCGTTAGCGGTGCGGCAGAAGACTTCCTGGTCTACAGCGGGGACGACAGCAGCGCATTGCCGGCCTTGTCCGTCGGTGCGCACGGCATCGTCAGCGTGGCCAGTCATGTGGTAGGCAAAGAAATGAAACGGATGATCGAGGCGTATTCGAGCGGAAATGTGAAGGCAGCGGTCCAGCTGCACGCTCAGCTGCTTCCGGTATTCAGCGGACTCTTCACCTTCCCGAGTCCGGCCCCGGTGAAGCATGCGCTCGCCCTCAAAGGACTGCCGGCCGGCGGCGTACGCCTGCCGCTGCTGCCCGCAACCGAGGACGAAGGCAGGTTTATCGCTTCCCTGTTCCAATAAAGGCATCTCTTAGAAACCGGATCGCTGCGCTCCGGTTTTTTTGATATATAAGAATCTGTATCTCGCCAGGGCTCGATCCTGTGATCTTATATCTCATAAATGTGCATTGTTCTAAAAGGACGGCGAAGCCGTTTAACTTATTTGCGCCGCAGCCGTTAGACCGCGGTTAATTCCTGGGTAATGGTAAGAAATACGGGGGATTTCAGGCGAGAAAGGCAAACGGACAGGCTTCGCTTGTAAATGGAACTTTTTATCATGTATAATGGTTGCAAGTGACTGGTGCGGTATTTTATGGTTTGCAGCTCATAATGAAATCGTCGTCAATTAACTAGAGGAGGTTTATCAACATTGTCTAAGAAAAACACGGAAAAATTATCGATCTTTGCCCTGGGCGGCGTGGGCGAAATTGGTAAGAATATGTACGTTGTACAGTATAATCAGGATATTGTCGTCATCGATTGCGGTTTGAAGTTTCCGGAAGAGGATATGCTCGGGATTGATATCGTCATTCCGGACATCACGTACTTAACGGAGAATCGGGATAAGATCCGCGGGATTATTATCACCCACGGACATGAAGACCATATTGGCGGCCTGCCATACGTGCTGAAGCACTTGAATGTTCCGATCTATGGGACAAGGCTGACCATGGGTCTGATCGAGACGAAATTGAAAGAAGCGAATCTGCTCGGCGAGACGAATCGGATTGTCATTACGGCGGATTCCGAGCTGGAGTTGGGGACGATGACGGCGACGTTCTTTAAAACGAACCACAGCATCCCGGATTCCGTCGGCGTGTGCCTCGAGACACCGGAGGGCAACGTAGTCCATACGGGGGACTTCAAATTCGACCAGACGCCGGTCAATGAACAATACGCGGACCTGCACCGTATGGCCGCCATCGGGCACAAGGGCGTACTGGCCCTTCTGTCCGACAGTACGAACGCGGAGCGCCCGGGCTATACAGGTTCGGAGCGCAGCGTCGGAGCGGAGATTGAAGAGGTGTTCCGCAAAGCGAAGCAGCGCGTGATCATTGCGACCTTCGCGTCGAACATCCACCGGATTCAACAGGTGATCGATGCCTGCGTAACGACCAAACGGAAACTGACGGTGATCGGACGCAGCATGGTGAATGTAGTGACGATCGCCAGCGAGCTCGGCTACCTGCATATTCCGGACGGCATGCTGATCGAGCCGGAGGAAGTGAACAAGATGGCGGCGGACCGCGTAGCGATTCTCTCGACAGGATCGCAAGGCGAGCCAATGTCGGCGCTTACACGGATGGCCCGCTCCACGCACCGCAAGGTGGATATCCTGCCGGGCGACACGGTGATCATCGCGGCTACGCCGATTCCGGGCAATGAACGGTATGTTGGCCGTACCGTGGACGAGCTGATGAGAATCGGCGCGCATGTGATCTACGGTCCAGGCTCTATCACCGGCGTTCACGTCTCGGGACACGGCAGCCAGGAAGAGCTGAAGCTGATGCTGAACATCATGCGTCCGAAGTATTTTATCCCGGTTCACGGGGAATACCGGATGCTTCGCCAGCACGGACTCCTGGCGGAATCGGTCGGCGTAGCGCGGGAAGATATCTTCATCGTGGACAACGGCGATACGGTGGAAATCCAGGACGGCGTAGCACGCAAAGGCTCCAAAGTGCAGGCCGGCAACATTCTGATCGACGGCCTCGGCGTCGGAGATGTGGGCAACATTGTTCTGCGTGACCGCAAGCTGCTGTCCCAGGACGGAATCCTGGTTGTAGTCGTGACTCTCAGTAAGCAGGACGGCACCATCCTCTCCGGACCGGATATCATCTCCCGCGGCTTCGTGTATGTGCGCGAGTCCGAGGGATTGCTTGAAGAAGCGAACCGGATCGTGACGTCGACCCTGCACCGTCTGATGAACGAGAATGTGAACGAATGGGCATCCCTTAAGACGCATGTCAAGGATGCCCTCGGACGATTCCTTTATGAACAAACCAGAAGAAGACCGATGATCCTTCCCATTATTATGGAAGTATGAGAGTCGGCATTAGTCACTTAACCCCTTAGAGGACAAGAGCTTCCCACGCCAAGCGAGCTGCTGCGTGCGGGAGCTCTTTTTGCTTTTTCTTTACATATTTTCATCCGGGGGACCCATACTATAGGAGATTTCAGAAGATTACCGGGGAGTGTGCAGACCTTGTCCAATATGAAGCAGGAACAACCGCCGGCCATGCCGCAGCAGAATCCGCCAGGTGCGCCGGGTGAGGAAGTACGGAAAGGAACGACCGTCGAAACGATCCAGCAGCTAGGACAGACCGTGGCACCGAGCGGAGAATCGAATGTATTCTGCATGACGATCATTGGCCAAGTGGAAGGGCATATGGTCCTTCCTCCGCAGAACAAAACGACGAAGTACGAACATTTGATTCCCCAGCTGGTGGCCGCGGAACAGAATTCGAAGATCGAAGGCGTGCTGATCATTCTCAATACGGTGGGCGGAGATGTGGAAGCGGGCCTCGCGATTGCCGAGATGATCGCGACCCTCTCGAAGCCAACCGTGACGCTTGTGCTCGGCGGAGGCCACAGCATCGGTGTGCCGATCGCCGTATCGGCGAACCACTCGATTATCGCGGAGACCGCAACCATGACGATCCACCCGATCCGCCTGAACGGGCTTGTCATCGGCGTGCCGCAGACCTTCGAGTATCTCGACAAAATGCAGGAGCGGGTGATCCGCTTCGTGACGCGGCACTCGAATGTCCACGAAGACAAGTTCAAGGAACTCATGTTCAAAACCGGAGAATTGACCCGGGACATCGGAACGACCGTCATCGGCTCCGATGCGGTCAAATACGGTCTGATCGATGCGATCGGCGGGGTGGGGGATGCCATAAGCAAGCTCAACCTCTTGATCGATGAGCGCCGCAGAGGCCAGAACGGGGGCTTGGTGCAGTGACCCACTATACCATTCTGCCTCTGGAAGCGGTGATGGAAGGCTGGGGGGAGACCGAGGTGCAGCAGCCCGTGGAGATCGTCATGAACGGGGTGATGATGCAGGTACAGCCGCTGAACGGGCAGCAGGCTTCCATCGTCCGGCTGCTGAGCTGCAACCCGCAGGATTATCTCAATCCCCAGTATGCGCCGGGCCGGTTAATCGAGTTCCAGCCCATGCCTGCCGCCGAGTAGGAATTCGCTGCGCCCTTACCGTTTTGCCCCCAGGTTATGGTATAATGAGTCCTCGGGGGTGAGCGGCCTTGTCCAAGAAAAGGAAAAAGGGCAAAGGAATCAAGACGAATGTGAAGTTTGAGCTGTATGGAATTATGATTCTGACGCTCTCCATCATCGCGCTTTCACGAGAGGGCTCTGTGGCCCGCTCACTTACATACTTGTTCCGGTTTTTGATCGGAACCTGGGATTTTCTCATTCCGCTCGTATTCATATACGCCGGACTCTACGCGATGATGAAGCGGGAATGGCCGGTTTGGCGTACGCCGCGCAAATACGGGATCGGGCTTATTTTGCTGTCGCTTCTGCTCATGAGCCATATTTCCGTCTTTGCGCAGCTGTACCCGAAGACGGATTTTACCGGAAGTCAAATCTGGTCGCAGACCTGGTACAGCATGAAAGAAGGCTTGAAGCCGACCGAGCAGGGGCAAGCGATCCTGCGGGATGAGGTGGGCGGAGGCATGATCGGCGCCTCATTGTATTCGGTCCTCTTCATGCTGTTCAGCAACCTGGGTGCCCGGCTGATTCAATACACGCTGTTCGCAGCCGGATTCATGATGGTTACCGGCTTGTCGGTGGCCGATATCGTAGAGAAGGTCCGGGGCCGCAAGGCGTTCAAGGATACGCTCTTCGGGCGCTATCTTCAGCGCAAGCTGCAGGAGAGGCAGAAGCAGGCGGCGAAGGCGGCTGCCGCTTCGGAGAAGAAGCGCAAGGCGGCCGAAGATGCGGCAGCGGCTTATGAGGCGGAGGACGAGGATGAGTTCGACGAGGAGACGCTGAAGCCTCAGCGGAAGGAACGCCCGAAGACCCCGAAGCGGTCCGTATTCATGGAATTGATCAAGGGGAGCCGGCTGGACGAAGAGAAGCCGGCCAAGAAAGCCAAAGCAAAAAGCGCGGCATGGGACCAGGACGACGAGGACGGCAGCGGGTATTCCGGCGAACGTCCGCTTGCCACTTCAAGCGCTTTTGAGCAGCAGGCGGACCTGGACGAGCCGGCAGAGCCGGTCGTGCCTGCCCGCAGGCACGACCCTGCGATTCCGGTGATCCGGGATTTCCAGGAGCAGGTGCAGCAGGAAACCTCCGTCAAGCCTGCAGACACGGCTCCTTCTC
The DNA here is from genome assembly GCF_027533645.1 of Paenibacillus caseinilyticus. Classification (GTDB taxonomy): domain Bacteria; phylum Bacillota; class Bacilli; order Paenibacillales; family NBRC-103111; genus Paenibacillus_G; species Paenibacillus_G caseinilyticus. Next base: position 33,843 of record NZ_JAQAGY010000006.1, on the reverse strand, counting down.
CCGCCGCATCCTCCGCAGCCGGAGCGCCGGGAGCAGCCGAAGAGGGCGTGGCTCCAGCGTCGGGCGAGGAGTTCGACATCAAGAGCAAGCCGCTGGCCATCCCTTACGAGCTGCCGTCACTCGGCCTGCTGTCCAAACCGGCCGGGAGCAAAGGCGGCGATTCGCTGGATTACAAAGCGGTAGCCCGCAAGCTCGAGGCAACGCTGGAGAGCTTCGGCGTCCGGGCCAAGGTGCTCGAAGTCGTCAGAGGTCCTGCGGTGACGCGGTACGAGATCCAGCCGGACGTCGGCGTGAAAGTCTCGCGGATCGTCTCGCTGACGGACGATATCGCTCTGGCACTGGCGGCCAAGGACATCCGGATGGAGGCTCCGATCCCGGGCAAATCCGCCATCGGCATCGAGGTGCCGAACATGGAGGTATCGGTAGTAACAATGCGTGAGGTGATGGAGAGCGGCGCATTCCAGGATGCGGCCTCGAAGCTCTCGATCACCTTCGGGCGGGACATCTCGGGACAGCCGATCGTCGGCAACTTGGCCCGGATGCCGCATATGCTGGTGGCCGGGGCGACCGGCTCGGGCAAATCCGTCTGCATCAACGGCATTATTACGAGCGTGCTCTACAAGGCGAAGCCGGATGAAGTCAAGTTTTTGATGATCGACCCGAAGATGGTCGAACTCAACGTATACAACGGCATCCCGCATCTCCTCGCACCGGTCGTCACGGACCCGAAGCGCGCTTCGCTTGCGCTGAAGAAAGTGGTGGTCGAGATGGAGAAGCGCTACGAGCTCTTCTCGAAGAGCGGCACACGCAACATCGAAGGCTACAATACGATGCTCCAAGAGACCCAGACGGGCGCTCCGCTTCCGTATATCGTGGTGATCGTGGACGAGTTGGCGGACCTCATGATGGTCGCGGCCAACGATGTGGAGGATGCCATCTGCCGGCTGGCCCAGATGGCACGTGCGGCGGGCATTCACCTGATTATCGCTACCCAGCGTCCATCCGTAGATGTCATCACAGGGGTCATCAAGGCCAATATTCCTTCCCGGATCGCCTTCGGTGTGTCTTCGCAGGTCGACTCCCGGACCATTCTGGACTCCGCGGGCGCAGAGAAGCTGCTCGGCCGCGGGGATATGCTCTATTTGCCGATGGGCGCTTCCAAGCCCGTCCGCGTACAGGGCGCATTCCTCTCCGACCAGGAGGTCGAAGCGGTGGTTAATTTCGTGCGGACACAGGGACAAGCGGAATATGTCGAGGACATGGTACCGATGGTGGAAGAGAAGCAGGATGACGGGGATCAGTACGAGGACGAGCTCTACGAGCAGGCGGTACAGATCATACTCGAAGCGAAGCAGGCGTCCGTCTCCCTGCTTCAGCGCCGCATGCGGGTAGGGTATACGCGTGCTGCCCGGCTGATCGACACGATGGAAGCACGGGGGGTCGTTGGCCCGTACGAAGGCAGCAAGCCAAGAGAAGTGCTAATGTCTTTGGAACAGTATCAGGTCATGCGGATGAGTTCTTAGCCGGATGAGGGTTCCAGGGACTTCCAAGAATTTGCGGTCCTGCCAAGTGGAATAGAAGCTGACTCCCTTTCTCATAATAACCTATAAATAGGCTGCCATTACGAGAATGAGAAAGGTGAGTATAGCGGATGAACATACGTCTGATCTTCATTACAGTCGGTCTGGTACTCCTGATGTTCGCCGGATTTGAAGTCAAACACCGGTTCAGCGCGGAGATGACCTTCAGCGGCAATGAAATTAGATACGGCACTTCCGGCACGGCGGACATCTACGAACTGCAGGGCCGCCTGAAGCACCTCGGCTTCTACAAAGGAGCGGTGGACGGCGATTTCGGATACAACACCCTACGGTCTCTGAAATGGTTTCAGTCCGAGTTCGGGATGAAAGCCGACGGCGTCGCCGGCGCCAAAACCAAGCTGAAGCTCTATGAAGCCACGAAGGATTGGAAGCCTACGGCAGCCGATCTGCCTCCTTGGGTGGTCAAGGGGGGCAAGGCTCCCGCGGCAGGAGGCAGCGGCAGCGCGGGAGCGGGTACTACGGGCGGAGGAGGTACCGTAACAGCCTCTGCGGCCGGTATGACCCCATCCACACGGCTTGGTCTCTCCAAGCAGGATCTGGACATTATGGCCAATGCCGTACACGGCGAATCACGGGGAGAGCCGTACATCGGCCAGATCGCCGTCGCCGCGGTGATCCTGAACCGCGTGAAGAACCCGAGCTTCCCGAACACCGTATCGGGCGTGATTTTCCAGCCGGGAGCTTTCACGGCTGTAGCCGACGGACAGATCTGGCTTACGCCCAATGAACAGTCCCGCAAGGCTGTTCAGGATGCCTTGAACGGTTCGGACCCTACGGGAGGGTGCATCTACTATTTCAATCCTGCCACCGCCACGTCCAAGTGGATCTGGAGCCGACCACAAGTCAAGACGATCGGCAAGCATATTTTTTGCAAATAGAGCATGGAGTAGAAGTAACCGGCGCACTGCGGTTGCTTCTTCTGTTTATGGAGGAATATAATACAAGGAAGGCAGGAGAAGCACATGAGAGGAGTTGTATCGTCTTTGAAGCAGATCCGATTTGAACGGGGAACGCTCGGCCCTGTGCGTGTACATGTTCTACCCACTGAGCAGTTCAAAACGTTCGCCGTCTCCGTTTATGTCGGCAGTCCCTTGCAGGAGGACACGGTAACCCCCACGGCACTCATCCCCTTCGTGCTGCGGCGCGGCAGCCGTACCTACCCGGAGACGAAGCAGTTCCGCGAGCGCCTGGATGACCTGTACGGCGCAGGCTTCGGTTTTGACGTCTACAAGCGGGGCGATTACCAGATGGTGCAGTTCCGTATGGACGTCATACAGGATGCGTTCGTATCGAGCCCAGAGTCGCTGCTCGAAGGCGCCCTGCAGTTCATCGGCGAGGCTGTGACGCGCCCGGCGCTCGAAGGCAATACACTGGTTCACAAATACATCGACTCCGAGAAAGCTACGCTGCGTAAGCGTCTCGAATCGATCGTTAACGATAAGATCCGTTATGCCGCGGAGCGCTGCATCGAAGAGATGTGCAGCGGGGAGCCGTACCGCCTTCATCCGCTCGGCCGCATCGAAGCGCTGGATCGCATCGACCCGGCCTCTCTGACGGAGCGTTACAAGCAGTGGCTTCACTCTTCACCGATCGACGTATACGTAGTCGGCAGCACGACGCTGGAACAGGTAATGGGTCTGCTCCAGCGGAGCCTGGACCTCGGAACGGGCAGCTCGCAGGATTACGTGATGAAGACGGAACACCGGCAGGTGGGCGAAGTCAAGGAAGTCGTCGAGCGTCTAGACGTGAACCAAGGCAAACTCAATATGGGGCTGCGGCTGCCGACGTCCTACGGGGATGCCTCCTATCCTTCTTCCCTGATGTATAACGGCATTCTCGGCGGGTATCCGCATTCGAAGCTGTTCACGAATGTCCGCGAGAAGGAGAGCCTGGCCTATTACGCGTCCTCACGTCTTGACGGACACAAGGGCATCCTGACGATTCAGTCCGGCATCGAGATCGGCAACTACGAGAAAGCCGTCCAGATTATCAAAGAGCAGCTCCAGGCGATGGAGGACGGGAACATCTCCGAGACGGAGCTTCAGCAGACCCGGGCCATGATTACCGGGCATCTGCGCGAGCTGCAGGATTCGGCCTTTGAGCTGATTGCCTTCGATTTCAACAACCGCCTCTCCGGCGCGGACCGCACGGTGCCGTCCCTGATCGAAGCCGTGGAGAACACCACGCCGCAGCAGATCCAGGAGATTGCGCGGCGCGTGCAGCTCGATACCGTGTACTTCCTACGCGATAACAAGGGGGGCGAATAACCTATGCAGACGATCCCTTATCCTCATGTTAAAGAAACGCTGTACACCGAGACGCTTCCGAACGGGCTGACCGTATTCGTGCTGCCCAAAGAGGGCTTCCAGAAAACGTATGCGACCTTCACGACCAAGTACGGATCGATCGACAACCACTTCCAGGTGGAGGGCGCGGAGGCACGCAAGGTGCCGGACGGTATCGCCCACTTCCTCGAACACAAAATGTTCGAGGAGCCGACGGGCGACATTTTCTCGGTATTCGCAGCGCAGGGCGCTTCAGCGAATGCGTTCACGAGCTTCGACCGTACCGCGTATCTCTTCTCGGCTACCGAGCATATTCACGAGAACCTGACGACGCTGCTGAACTTTGTCCAGAACCCCTACTTTACCGATGAGAATGTCGACAAAGAAAAAGGGATTATCGGCCAGGAAATCAAAATGTACGAAGACAATGCCGACTGGAGAGCGTACTTCGGTCTGATCGAGACGCTGTATCACAACCATCCGGTCCATATCGACATTGCAGGCACGGTGGAATCGATCGGCGAGATTACCAAAGACATGCTCTACGAATGCTACCGCACCTTCTACCATCCGAGCAATATGAGTTTGTTCGTCGTAGGGGGCGTAGAACCGCAGGAAGTGATGGAGCTGGTCCGGAAGAACCAGGCGGGCAAGAGCTTCCCTGCCCAAGGGGAGATCCGCCGCTTCTTCGATAATGAGCCGAATACAGTCAAGGCCGAGCGCAAAGTGACGGTGCTGCCGGTCTCTCTGCCGAAGTGCCTCTTCGGGTGCAAGGAGCCGGGACAGCCGCGCCGCGGCCGCGAGATGCTGAGACGCGAGCTCGCGATGAAGATCGTCATGGATGTCCTCGTCAGCCCGAGCTCGGCCATCTATCAGAAGCTCTACGATGAAGAGCTCATCTCGGATTCCTTCGGTTCCGAATACAACATCGCCGAAGGCTACGGATTCTCGGTCATCGGTGGAGATACGAAGGACCCGGACCGCCTGATCGCCAGAGTGAGAGAAGAGATCGATCTGGTGAAAGCAGCAGGGCTCGCGGAAGCGGACTTCGAGCGGAGCAAGCGCAAGAAGATCGGGGCGTTCCTGCGTCAGCTGAACTCCCCCGAAGCGATAGCCAACGAATTCACGAAGTACCGGTTCAAGGATTCCGACCTGTTCGACATCCTGCCGGTGTACGAAGAAATCACGCTTCAGGAAGTGAATGCCAGCCTCCGCGATCACTTCGACTGGAGCCGGCTTGCCGCTTCCATCGTAACCAGCCGTGGGGACGGAGCCTAACTTGTTCAAACCGTTCACGGAGCAGACGGTCCTCGTCACCGGAGGCAGCCGCGGGATCGGAGCGGCCATAGCGGGCCGCTTTGCTTCCGTCGGCATGAATGTGGTGATCCACTATCTGCAGTCCCATGAGGCCGCCAACGAGACGGCCCGCAGCTGCATGAAGTCGGGTGCCAAGGTATTGACGGTTACAGCGGACCTCCGCTCCCGTGACGGGATTGAACGGCTGCAGGAGAAGCTCGCCCAGCATGACATGCTCCCGGATATCCTCGTCAACAATGCGGGCGTATCCCATTACGGGCTGCTCTCCGATGTGACAGAAGAGCAGTGGGATGAGATTATGGGGATCAACCTGAAGGGCACGTTCCTGATGACGCGGCAGTTTATGCCGCGGATGGTATCGCAGAAGTACGGCCGGATTATCAATGTATCATCCATATGGGGCATCTCGGGCGCTTCCTGCGAAGTGGCTTATTCCACCGCCAAGGGCGGAATCAACGCATTCACGAAAGCGCTGGCGAAGGAGCTTGCGCCATCCGGCGTGACCGTGAACGCCGTAGCTCCCGGAGCTGTAGATACGCAGATGCTGTCCGGATTCGATGCGCAGGAGAAGGCGGCGATGGAGAACGATATCCCGGCGGGCCGCTTGGGCAAGCCCGATGAGATCGCTTCGCTCGTTTATTTCCTGGCGCTTCCCGAATCAGGCTATATTACCGGCCAGATCATCTCGCCGAACGGCGGCTGGCTGACCTGAGGCCCTTCGCATAATCCCGCCTCCTTTTGCGAATAGTAAGCTTGTAATGAACCTAAACGCACAAGGAGGAATTGCGACATGGCTACAGTCCTGAAGGTATTCGAACGCTGGAAAGAATTCTTGGGTGAACGTGTAGAGCAGGCCGAAAGAGCGGGGATGAGCGAAGATCTGATCTCCAAGCTGGCTTACCAAATCGGCGAGTTCCTGTCCGACAAGGTGGACCCGGAGAACAAAGAAGAGCGAGTCCTCAAGGAACTGTGGGACGTTGCTGACGAGAATGAGAGAAGAGTCATGGCCAGCATGATGGTCAAACTCGCCAAAGCCAACAACTAATTATAGCTGCAATTGTGCGAGCCTCCTATCAGGGAGGCTTTTCCTTCTTTTTTCTGGTATACTGGGGAAAGCAAAAAAAGAGTGAAATCGAGGATGAATGAAAGCATGCGGCATGAAATGGTTTCCCCCAAAACGCTTGGCCTGTTACAAAAAACGGTGATCCGTGTAAGTATGATAGGGCTCCTTGCCTTAGTCTGCGGGTGCGGTAAGAGCATTCCAGCTATCGAACCGGCGCTCTTGGAGAAAAAAGCCTCTCTGCTCGTTGTCACCGGTCCATCGCTGGCGGAAGCGGACAAAACGTCGCTCCAGAACGCCCTCGTCCAGTGGCAGAATACGAAGCATCTGTCCTATGAATGGGTACAGGATGCGGACAGTACGAAAGTCTGGTCTCCTGATATGATCGCCAAGGCGGGATCAAGAGGGTATGATTATATTGTGGTAACGGGCCACGACCTGTCGCGGAGCGCGCTGCCTGCGGCGCAGCAGACGACGGCGCGCAAGTGGCTGCTGCTTGACGACGGGTTGACGAGGGATACCGTGCAGGTCAGTGGAGGCCACATTCAGCTCAAAATGGTGCAGGATGCCGAGTTCCGTGCCTTGTGGGATCCTTGGGTGAAGGAGCAGACCGGTTCGGGACGTACGATCGAATGGGTCACGACTTCAAGCTATCCGGTGCCTTCCGAATGGGCGCCATCCGAAGAAGCGGAGTATGTGTCGCTAGCCGATGCAGAAGGGTGGTACACACCGTTCCAGCAGCAGGTGAGGCGCCATGGTCCCGCCTGGATCGCGGTATATGCGCCTGTCGACGAGGCCATGGTCCAGCGGATGCGCAATCTTCAGATTCCGGTCATGAACTTGGCCGGAACCAAAGTGCAGCTCCAGTGGAACGGCATCTTGACCTTGCTGCAGGAGACCATCGACGGCAAGCCGTGGACTTCGGGGATACAGCCCTACACGGAGAGCGAAGCCAAAATAATAAAACAGGAATAAGCAAATACCGACCCAAGCGGGAAGGATTCTATCGAATATTGTAGAAATAATTCAATCGGAACCTTATCAATGGACGAACGGAGCATAAGCAATGACAATGGAATCCAGCGAAATCAAGCAGTGGTACATGGAGTACAAAATACATAAGAACCGCCCGGGGCTGCTGGGCGATATCGCGTCCCTCATGGGGATGCTCGATATCAATATCGTCACGATCAACGGAGTCGAAGACCGGACCCGAGGCATGCTGCTGCAGACCAAAGATGAAGAAAAAATTGAACTGATGGGTAAAATGCTCAAAAAAGTGGATAATATAACTATAACGGCACTTCGTACGCCGAGACTGGTCGATATTCTGGCCGTCCGTCATGGCCGTTATATCGAACGGGATTCCGACGACCGCAAGACTTTTCGTTTTACAAGGGACGAACTCGGACTCCTGGTCGATTTCCTCGGTGAGCTCTTCAAGCGTGAAGGCAACCAGGTGATCGGCCTGCGGGGCATGCCGCGCGTAGGCAAGACGGAATCGATCATTGCCGGCAGCGTCTGCTCCGGCAAACGCTGGACCTTCGTGTCCTCCACCTTGCTTCGCCAGACGGTAAGAAGCCAGCTGTCCGAGGACGAGATGAATGTCAACAACGTCTTCATTATCGACGGGATCGTCTCTACGCTGCGCTCCAACGAGCGGCACCATTCGCTGATGCAGGAGATTATGGCGATGCCTTCGACCAAGGTCATCGAGCATCCGGACATCTTTATCCGCGAATCGCAGTTCACCTATGAACACTTCGACTGTATTGTCGAGCTGCGCAACAACCCCGAGGAAGAGATCTCGTATGAGACCTTCACGGGCGGGTTTGATGACTATTAGAAGCAGGGCTGGATCGGCGCGGCGGCTTTCTTTTGGCGAATAACGCCAGGAGGGACGCTCCCGCGCCTGGACCCGGGTCTGCTGAACAGGGACCGGCGTAAGGCGGCATGCAGCCCTGCGCCGGGCACCGGTATAGAAGGGCGGCCGCAAGCCGCCCCGTAACATCAAGGGAAGGGGTGACCCCATGTCCGATCTAGGCCAACTTCTGAAGAAAGCCCGTCTCGACAAAAAAATATCGCTTGAGGACCTGCAGGAAACCACCAAAATCCGCAAACGTTATCTTGAGGCGATCGAAGACGGCAACTACAAAGTGCTTCCGGGCAATTTTTACGTCCGCGCCTTCATTAAGAGCTATGCGGAAGCTGTGGGACTCGATCCGAACGAAGTATTGAATCTGTACCAGAATGTCATTCCGGCAGCGGAGCCGGAGCATATCGAGCCGATCCGGAGCAAGCGGAACTCCCGCAATTCCGAGAGGTTTGGCAAATGGGCGTCTAGCGCCATGCTCATCTCTTTTGTCGTGCTGATCTTCGGCCTCGGTTATTATTACGTCAGCAACAATTATGAAGGCACGAGCGGGGCGAGCCAGGATCTGCCGACACGCATTACGGATGACGCCACTCCTGCGCCGCAGACGTCCGCTCCGGCGCCAACCGGTGCGGGGACCGCGACGGAGAACGCTGCTGTGCAGACGCCCGCTCCGCCGCCGACACCGCCGCCAACTTCTGCTGTGGAGGTCAAGCTTGCGAAGAGCGAGCGGGGGACGGACTATTACACCGTGTCCGGGACGGACAAACTCGCCATCAAGATCACAGTCAAGGGCGACGCCTGCTGGCTTGAAGTGGATGAGATGGGAGCGAAGCGCAATACGGTGGACCAGGGAACGTATAAGAATGGCGAAACAAAGACCTATGAGCTCACGAACCCGGCATTCCTCATCTTCGGGAAGGCCAGCGCCGTCGATCTGGTTGTTAACGGAACACCGGTACCGGTCGGCGATGTAGCGAACGTGAAGAAGATTCAAGTCGATTTTGCAAAAGCATCCTAAGCGTTATTTCCCATCTGAGAAGCGGTATAACTCCAAGAAGATTACCCGAGACACGCGGACGCTTTGTGCTGAAGGTGTCTTTTTTGCTACAATATAGTGTAATCGAGATCTATGTATTGGATCGAAAAGGAAGGATGCATGAGCATGAGCAGTGAGAATTCATTTGATATCGTATCAAAGCTGGATATGCAGGAAATGAACAATGCCATCAACCAGGCGGAGAAAGAGATCGCGACCCGCTTTGATTTTAAGGGCAGCAAGAGCAGTATCGCGCTCGACAAGGAAGAGCTCGTCGTCGTATCCGATGACGACTTTAAGCTTCAGAACGTGCTCGATATTCTCCAGTCGAAGATGGCCAAGCGCGGAATCTCGCTGAAGAACCTGGAATACGGCAAAGTGGAAGGCGCGTCTTCGGGTACCGTACGCCAGCGTATTAAAGTGAAGCAGGGGGTCGACCAGGACAACGCGAAGAAAATCAATATCCTCATCCGCGATTCCAAACTCAAGGTGAAGAGTCAGATTCAGGGTGACCAGATCCGCGTCACTGGCAAGAGCAAGGACGATCTTCAGGCGGTCATGAATCTGCTGCGAAAGGCGGACCTGCCCCTGGACTTGCAGTTTATCAATTTCCGTTAAGCACAGGAAGTGACTGGAACCGCTGCGCGGGAAACCCGCCTGGTTTGTTTCCGCGTGCGGCCTTCCTGGTTTTGACACCTTTTGAGAGGGTATATTATACTGGGATCGACAGCCTTAACGGGAAGTAGTGACAAGCAATACTAGAGCAGAAACACCACAGCTTGGAGGAAAGTTATGACGGAGAAAGTGAAAGTGGTGACCCTCGGCTGCGAGAAGAACCTGGTTGATTCCGAGATTATGTCGGGCCTGGTTCATGAGCGTGGGTACACCTTGGTATCGGAGAAAGAAGAAGCAACGATTATTATCGTCAACACCTGCGGATTCATTGATGCGGCCAAGGAAGAGTCGGTGAACACGATTCTCGATATGGCGGATCTCAAGCAGACCGCGAATCTGAAAGCGCTCATCGTGTCGGGATGTCTGACCCAGCGCTACAAGGAAGAGCTTCTCAAAGAAATGCCCGAGATCGACGGGATCGTCGGTACCGGGGATTTTCACAATATCAATCAAATCATCGACGAGGCGCTGGCGGGCCGTATGCCGGTCTATGTCGGCAACCCGGTGTTCAATTATGAGCAGAAGCTCCCCCGCCGGATGGCAACGCCCCGCTACACCGCCTATGTTAAGATTGCGGAGGGCTGCGACAATGCCTGTACGTTCTGCAGCATCCCGATCATGCGCGGGAAGTTCCGAAGCCGGAGCATGGAGTCCATCCTGGACGAGGTAGGCCAGCTGGCGGCCCAGGGCGTAAAGGAAATTTCCCTGATCGCGCAGGACTCCACTAATTACGGCACAGACCTGTATGACGGCTTCAAGCTTCCCGAACTGATGAACCGGGTGAGCGAGGTAGAGGGCATCGAATGGGTACGTCTTCACTATGCGTATCCCGGCTTCTTCACGGACGAGCTGATCGAAGTGATCGCGACGAACCCGAAGGTCTGCAAGTATATCGATATGCCGCTGCAGCACAGCTCGGACAGTATCCTGAAGCGGATGCGCCGTCCCGGCCGCCAGCGCGACTCCCGGGAGCTCATCCGCAAGATCCGCGACCGGATTCCGGGCGTATCGCTGCGCACCTCGATTATCGTCGGTTTTCCGGGAGAGACGGAGGAAGATTTCGAGAACCTGAAGTCCTTCGTTAGCGACGTACAGTTCGACCGTCTGGGTGTCTTCACCTACTCGAAGGAAGAAGATACGCCAGCTTCCCGTCTGCCGGATCAAGTCCCGGACGAGGTAAAGGAATACCGCTCCAACGTGCTCATGGAGCTGCAGCGCCAAATCTCCAATAACCGGGGCAGCGGACGGATCGGCCAAGTGATCGATGTCCTCATCGAGAAATACGACGGCCGCAATGACGTCTATGTCGGACGGTCCCAGTTCGACGCGCCAGAGATCGACGGCGAAGTCTTCGTGGGGGGCAAAGAACTCGCCATCGGATCCATCGCGAAAGTGAGGATCACCCACTCGTTCGAGTTCGACTTGTCCGGGGAGGTCGTGGCGTAATGAATCTGGCCAACCGGATTACCTTGGCCCGTATTTTTCTGGTGCCGATCATCATGCTCTTCCTGCTGATCAACGTCAAGTTCCCGCATGTGCGCATCGAACAGTTCAGCATCACCTACAACCAGATTATCGCCGCCCTGATCTTCATTGTGGCGGCGAGCACCGATTCGCTTGATGGGTATATCGCCAGAAAGCGGAAGCTTGTCACGAACCTCGGCAAACTGCTGGATCCGCTGGCCGACAAGCTGCTTGTCTCAGCGGTATTGATCTCGCTTGTGGAGATGGACAAAGTGGACGCCTGGATTGTCATTGTCATTATCTCCCGCGAATTTGCCATTACGGGGCTTCGGCAGATTGCCCTGTTGGAAGGCGTGGTGCTGGCGGCAAGCAAATGGGGCAAATGGAAGACGGCGGCCCAGATTACGGCCATTATCGCACTGCTCATCAACAATTTTCCCTTTGCGCTGATTCATTTCCCGTTCGACCAGATCGCGAGCTGGATTGCAGCCATCATTACGATCTACTCCGGCATCGACTATTTCGTCAAGAATAAGAATGTGATCAATTTCAGCGATTAACTGCAGTGGAAGCACATATCCTGCCGAAACCGGAGGCGACAGACGATGAAAGCAGAGATTATTGCCGTCGGTACCGAGCTGCTGATGGGCCAAATCGTGAATACGAACGCACAGTACATATCCCGCGGGCTCGCAGATGTCGGGGTGGGGGTCTACTATCAGACCGTCGTCGGGGATAATGTCTCGCGGATCAAAGAAACCCTCGCTATCGCCAAATCACGGGCGGACTTGATCATCTGCACGGGGGGCCTCGGGCCTACGCAGGACGATCTGACGAAGGATGTACTGGCCGAGGTTCTCGGACAGAAGCTGGTGATTCACCAGCCGTCTTATGACTACATGGAAGGGTTCTTCCAAAGCCGCGGCATTCCGATGGTGGAGAGCAACATCCGGCAGGCCTATATGCTGGAAGGAAGCGATCCGCTGCCGAACGACACCGGGCTTGCTGTCGGCAATGCCATCACGCACGAGGGAACGCACTATATCGTGCTGCCCGGACCGCCCAAAGAAATGAAGCCGATGTTCGATACATATGTAATTCCTTGGCTGACGGGCAAAATGGACGATGTCAAGCCGCTGTTTTCCACGATGATAAAGTTCGCGGGCATCGGAGAATCATCATTGGAGCATACGCTGATCGACCTGATCGGTTCGCAGACCGATCCGACGATTGCCCCTTATGCCAAGGAGGGGGAAGTCGCGGTCCGGCTGACGACCCGGGCCGCCTCCTTGGAAGAAGCGACGGAGAAGCTGTGGCCTCTGGAGCGGGAAATCCGCAGCCGTCTCGGCGACCATGTCTACGCTTCCGAGGACATTACGCTCGAGCTCGAGGTGCTTCGCCTGCTGACGGCGGCGAACAAGACGCTGGCAGTAGCCGAGAGCTGCACAGGGGGCCAGCTCAGCGACCTGCTGACGGCGGTTCCCGGCGGTTCCCACTCTTTTGCCGGAGGGGTCATTTGCTATACGAACCACGTGAAGAACAAGGTGCTCGGCATTCCCATGGAGCAGCTTGAAGGCCCTGACGCGCCAGGAGCGGTTAGTGAAGAGACGGCCAAGGCGCTCGCGGAGAACGTACGGAAGCTGGCGGATGCCGATTACGCCGTGTCGTTGACCGGGGTGGCAGGACCCACCGAGTCCGAAGGTAAGCCTGTCGGATTGGTTTATGCCGGACTTGCCGAACGGGGCGGGGAGACAACGGTAGTGACACTTCGCCTGTCCGGAAACCGGGAAACAATCAAGCTGCGTGCTTCCAAAACCGCGCTCTACCATCTATGGAAAAAGATCAAATCTTAGTTGATTCCACAGGTAAAATCAAGTATAATAGATTGTAGCGGAAGAACCGTAACATTTCTCAATGTCGTGTTACGGTTTTTATTTTGCACCGCGACCGAATGTATGTTCGGGGAATGTCTAAAGTCTTCCGTTTATATCTCACCCTGCGGGGTACTAAATAATAAAAAGGACGTGATTTGTTTGGCAGATCGTCGCGCAGCACTGGAGAACGCCCTCCGTCAAATCGAAAAACAATTCGGCAAAGGATCCATCATGAAACTCGGTGAGTCCACGCATATGCAGGTGGAAACCATCTCGAGCGGCTCCTTGGCTTTGGATATCGCTCTTGGCATCGGCGGCTTTCCGCGCGGTAGAATTATCGAAGTATACGGACCGGAATCCTCCGGTAAAACGACGGTGGCTCTGCATGCCATCGCGGAAGTGCAGCGGACCGGCGGAACGGCCGCATTCATCGATGCGGAGCATGCGCTGGATCCCCTGTATGCGAGCAAGCTCGGCATCAACATCGACGAGCTGCTGCTCTCCCAGCCGGATACCGGCGAACAGGCGCTGGAGATTGCGGAAGCGCTCGTACGCAGCGGCGCGGTAGACATTATCGTTATCGACTCCGTAGCCGCTCTCGTGCCGAAGGCGGAGATCGAAGGTGAGATGGGGGATTCCCACGTCGGTCTGCAGGCCCGTCTGATGTCCCAGGCGCTTCGTAAGCTGTCGGGCGCGATCAATAAGTCGAAGACGATTGCGATCTTCATCAACCAGCTTCGGGAGAAAGTCGGGGTCATGTTCGGTAACCCGGAGACAACGCCGGGTGGACGCGCACTGAAGTTCTACTCCTCCGTGCGTCTTGACGTGCGCCGGATCGAGACGATCAAGCAGGGCAACGACATGGTCGGTAACCGCACGCGGATCAAGGTCGTGAAGAACAAAGTCGCACCTCCGTTCAAGCAGGCCGAGATCGACATCATGTACGGCGAAGGCATCTCCCGCGAAGGCAGCATCGTGGATATTGCCACTGAGATGGAGATTATCCAGAAGAGCGGCGCCTGGTATTCCTTTAACAACGATCGTCTCGGCCAAGGCCGTGAGAACGTGAAGCAGTTCCTCAAGGAGAACCTTCAGGTGGCTGAGGTCATCGAGAAAAAGATCCGCGAGAACAGCAACCTGACTGCTGTGGTCGGTCCGAACACGGACGAAGAAGAGGACGACGAAGAGCTGGCACTGTTCGAGCAGCAGCAATAATCGGATGCATACAGGATTGCACCGCTATTCGGATGACGGACAGCGGCGCAGAGCAAGCCAGGCGGAAGCACCTTTACTCCTAAGGGTAAGGTGCTTTTTGCCTTTTCGATGGAGGGGATGGGTATGGAAGAGGAGCAGGAGAAGGAAGCGGAGGTCATTCCCCAAGGCGGAACGATCACCAAGGTAGAGCAGCAAAAACGAACAAAGAGCCGCTACAACATTTACATAGACGAGTCCTTTGCCTTCTCGGTGCATGAGGACATACTGATCCGCCACCATCTCCTCAAAGGGGAAGTGGTCGAGCGGGAGACCCTGGTGAAGATTTTAACGGAGGAGGAGAGGAACCGCGCTTATCTCGATGCGATCCGGCTCTTGTCCAGCCGCCTCCGGTCGGCTCACGAGATCCGCAGCCGGTTGAAGCTCAAGGGCTACGGACCCGACCTAATCAGCGGTGTCGTAGAGCGCCTGCGCAAGGAGAATTACTTGAACGACGCCGAATTCGCGCAGATGCTGACCAAGCAGCGGGTCCTCTCCCAGAAGAAAGGACGCCACTTCATCAAGCAGGAGCTGCAGCAGAAGGGCGTTGCGAAAGAGGAGATTCTAGAGGCGATCGCCGGAGTGGATGAAGAAACGGAATATGAGATGGCCCATCAGCTTGCCGTGAAGCGGTATGCAGGCGAAATGCGCAAGGACCCGCTGAAGGCCAGACGCAAGATTGCAGGCTTCCTGCAGCGCAGGGGGTACCCGGGCTCGGTCGTGAGCCGGGTGCTGGGCACTTTACCCCGCCACTCGGACGAAAGCGAGTGGGAAGACCCCGAGGAATTCGAGGAACCATAGAGTACACCTTGACAAGCTTCTTTCCCAAAAGCTAAAATAATCATGTATATTCATTATACACCATGAATCGTCCCGAACAGCCCAGGGAAGATTCCAAAGTAAAATCGCCAATTTTTACTTTATTTCTGGATGGTGCTGCAAAGCCGGCAGCATTCTTCCAGCAAACCGTGGCGGCCTTCCGTACAAACGCTTTTGTAGCAAGGCCCGGGTATCCCAGTTAGCAGAATGGATTAAAAACCACATTATCCCAAGCTTAGCCCTTGGAGAAACAACGAGGGAGGTGAACTGGATGGAGCCAGTCCTCACGATATTGATTTCTCTCTTAGTTGGTGCTCTTGGCTTCGGGGTCGGTTATTTTATCCGCAAGTCCCTTGCAGAGGCGAAAATTTCTAGTGCTGAACAAGCTGCCGCACAGATCGTAGACAATGCGCGTAAAGAGGCGGACGCACTGAAAAAAGAAACGGTTCTTGAAGCGAAAGATGAAATTCACAAGCTGAGAACCGAAGCTGAAAAAGACATTCGTGACCGTCGGAATGAAACACAACGACAAGAGAGACGATTGTTGCAAAAAGAGGAGTCGCTGGATAAAAAATTAGAATCTCTCGAGAAAAAAGAAGAGCAGGTCGCCAACAAAGAGAAGCGAATCGAAGAAACCCAGTCTCAAATCGATCAGATCTACAAAGATCAAGTTTCCGAGCTGGAACGGATCTCGGCCCTCACCATGGAGGATGCGAAGAACATCATCCTGACTAACGTGGAGCAAGAGGTTCGCCATGAAACCGCCCAACTCATTAAGGAAATCGAGCAGCAAGCGAAAGAAGAAGGCGACAAGAAAGCCAGAGAAATCATTACGCTGGCCATTCAGCGCTGCGCCGCAGACCATGTGGCGGAGACGACTGTATCGGTTGTAGCGCTTCCTAACGAAGAAATGAAAGGCCGGATCATCGGCCGTGAAGGCCGCAACATCCGGGCCCTCGAAACATTGACGGGGATCGATCTCATTATTGACGATACGCCGGAAGCGGTCATACTGTCGGGCTTTGACCCGATCCGCCGCGAAATCGCCCGTACCTCGCTGGAGAAACTGGTAGCGGACGGTCGGATTCACCCGGCACGCATCGAAGAAATGGTCGAGAAATCCCGTAAGGAAGTGGACGAGCGGATTCGCGAATACGGCGAACAAGCCACATTCGAAACCGGCGTGCACGGACTGCACCCGGATCTGATCAAGATTCTGGGACGTCTCAAATTCCGTACGAGCTACGGTCAGAATGTACTGAAGCACTCGATGGAAGTGGCTTACCTCGCCGGTCTGATGGCTGGAGAACTCGGAGTAGACGTGACATTGGCGAAGCGTGCCGGGCTTCTGCATGACATCGGGAAAGCATTGGACCACGAAGTCGAAGGCTCCCACGTGGAGATCGGCGTCGAGATTGCGAAGAAGTACAAGGAACATCCGATCGTAATCAACAGTATCGCATCGCACCACGGCGATACAGAAGCCACATCGGTTATCGCCATGCTGGTCGGTGCTGCCGACGCTCTGTCGGCTGCTAGACCAGGAGCGCGCCGCGAGACGCTCGAGACGTACATCCGTCGTCTGGAGAAGCTCGAGGAAATTTCGGAGTCGTTCGAAGGTGTCGAGAAATCGTACGCCATTCAGGCCGGCCGCGAAGTCCGCGTTATGGTGCAGCCTGAGAAGGTGGATGACGCCGAAGCGTTCCGTCTCGCGAGAGACATTACCAAGAAGATCGAAGGCGAACTGGATTATCCAGGCCACATCAAGGTCACGGTAATCCGTGAAACCCGAGCCGTGGAATACGCCAAATAATCGAACCTTCACACCGCAGAGAAGTGGCCGACTGGCTACTTCTCTTTTCTTGGTACGGCCAGCATGGGCGTCACTCGATATGGGCAGAGCGGCAAGTTCTCGGGCGAACAAGCATAATAAGGACGGGGATGCCGTGTGGAACAGGAGCCGCGTATGCCATGGTACTTAAACAACAAGTTCCTCTGGCTCATATGTACCCTCACCCCTCCAATCGGCTATCTTCTCGTGCTCTGCAACCGAAAACGCTGGAGCCATAAAGAAAGAATCGGATATCTGCTCTACGCCACAATCCTTACCTCCCTGTGGGTGCTGAAGTTCATATCGAAGGAAGTCCAACTGACCGCCATCATTCTTACGGGAATTGTTCTAGCGATGAGATCCGGCAAACGGTGACGATCGAGGGCCAGCCTGACAGCCAGTGCGGTACGCCTGGCGATCCAGCGATGCAGAAGCACGGGGGCGGAGCGAAGCCGCAGGAAGCCGTTGCCCTACCGCCCTCCATCCTGGCAGCCAGGGCGGCACGCCTGGCGATCCAGCGATGGCGCGCACTGCGTACCGCCAAGCACATATCTCCACCCCGCGAGCCGCTCGAACAGGAGCTTTGATCCGCAAGGGTCAAGGCGGCTCCCAACCACGCAGCCCCACACCTCCGCTCGCCAATCGCCATCCACGAGTAGGGGGCATAAAGCGGCGGAAGAACAGGGCAGTCAAGCGTGTCTGCTCGGGGGAGGCTGCCGGCGCAGGCGTCAGCCAAGCGCCGCAGCCCTCCCCTGAGCAGACGAAAGCGATCCAACCACCCCAGCCCCCATCAACGCCGGCCCCGTCCCTCATTCGCGCCCTTCCGGGGTCCAGGGGCGGAGCACCGGTCCTCCCCCTTCTCAGGAGAAGGGGGAAAGAGGGGGATGTGACCTAACTTAAGGAGTGTACAACATACAGATGAGATTATTATTTATCGGGGACATTGTAGGTTCCGTCGGACGAAAAGCGCTGAAAGCCTGCCTGCCAGGCCTGAAATCAAAGTACAATCCAACCTGGATTATTGCCAACGGGGAGAATGCCGCGGCGGGCCGGGGAATCACGCAGCCCATTACGAAGGAGCTCTACGAGATGGGCGTCCACGGCATTACGATGGGCAACCACACGTGGGACCAGAAAGAGATCTTCGACTTTATCGATAAAGAAGAGCGGATGGTGCGCCCGGCGAATTTTCCGGCCGGCACGCCTGGCCGCGGCATCATGTACATCAAAACGAAAGAGGCGGAGCTTGCGGTAATTAACCTCCAGGGACGCACCTTCCTGCCCCCGCTCGATTGTCCGTTCGAGAAAGCAAGTGAGCTGGTGCAGCAGGCGCGCAAGCGGACCAAGTATGTCTTTGTGGACTTCCATGCGGAAGTAACCTCGGAGAAGCTCGCCATGGGATGGCAACTGGACGGCAAGGCTTCGGCCGTAGTCGGCACCCATACGCATGTGCAGACGCACGATGAGCGGATCTTCCCGCAGGGAACGGCTTATGTGACCGATGTGGGCATGGTAGGGCCGCGGGACGGCATCCTCGGAATGGAGCGCACCGCTGTCATGAAGAAGTTCATGACCCAGCTGCCGACCCGGTTCGTGGTGGACGAAGGCAAGTGGCATTTTCACGCGGTGATTATCGATCTCGATCCGGCAACGGGACTGGGCCGCAAAATTCAGTTGATTCGCAAGGACGAAGATACGGTCATGTTTGAGTAAAATCCTTCTTTGGATGAATTGACACAAAATTCAAAACTTTTCGAACATACCTTCTTCGGTAGGAAGGAATTAACTTCTAATTCCTAGAATATGATTAATACCGGAAGCAATCATCATTCCCGAGGAGGTACTTTTCATGGAAGTATTAAAAGTTTCAGCAAAATCCAATCCAAATTCCGTAGCCGGCGCATTGGCGGGGGTGTTGCGTGAACGCGGGGCTGCGGAGCTTCAGGCGATCGGGGCCGGGGCGCTGAACCAAGCGATCAAGGCGGTAGCGATTGCGCGAGGATTTGTTGCTCCCAGCGGGGTTGATCTGATTTGCATACCGGCATTTACCGATATTGTGATAGATGGGGAAGACCGCACAGCAATCAAATTAATCGTGGAGCCAAGATAAGATACCATGGCAGCCTGTCCATAGAACCATGACCGTACAACGCCTGTTTACTCCGTAGACAGGTTTTTTGTTCTGTTTGGATACAGAAAAGGCGGAGCCGCCCGATCGAAGGGAGACGTGTTACCCTGATGAACAGTCCGATTATTGACGGCCACTGCGATGTCTTGTTCAAGCTGTACAACAACGCCGGCATCGACTTCTATAATCCGCTGGAGAGCCGGCTGGACGTGACATATGACCGGCTGCGCGGCTCGAATGTAAAACTGCAATTTTTTGCAATCTACTTGCCGGAGCGTATAACGGAGGCGCGATTTGACCATTACTTGGAATACATCGATCTGTTCCACTCCCGGATCGAGTGCCCGGGGAAGGTACGGCTTGTGCGCAGCCAGCGGGACTTGGATGAGGTCATGGCAGGCTCCGAGACGGGAGCGGTTCTGACCCTTGAAGGAGCGGACGCTCTGCATGCCAGTCCGCTGTACACTCGGATCCTGTTCCATCTTGGCGTAAGGCTGATCGGGCCCACCTGGAATTACGGCAACTGGGCCGCGGACGGCATTCTGGAACCCCGGAGGGGTGGCTTCTCCCGCAAAGGAAAAAGCTTTATTAAAGAATGCGGGGATTTGGGCATTCTATTGGATGCATCCCATTTGTCCGTCGCTTCGTTCTGGGACTTAGCCGCCCACTCATCCGGCCCTTTCGTTGCCACGCATTCCAACGCCAAAGCAGTATGCGGGCATCCTCGCAACCTCGACGACCTCCAGATCGAGGAGCTGATCCGCAGAGACGGCCGGATCGGGATGACCTTTGTTCCTTACTTTGTGGGGAGCGGCGCTTCGGCGAGCATCGGGGGGATACTGAAGCACATCGAGCATATTTGCTCTATGGGAGGAGTGGAGAAGATTGTTCTCGGTTCGGATTTTGACGGGATTGCGGAATGGATACCGGGACTGGAGCATGCGGGACACTATCACCGGCTCGAGGCAGAGCTGAGGAAGCATTATTCGGATGCGCAGGTGAACGGGTTTCTCAGCCGCAACTGGTATACGCTTCTTCATCGGCATCTGCCGGTTAGCTGAACCGGTGGAACGGAGTACCTGGCATGGGTGGCTTTTACGGGCTTTCGCACGTTCCCGTCACAGGGGGGTGCCGGCGAAGCGGAGGTTCCATGAAACGTTATATTCCTAACCAAGATGCAAAAGCAGTAAACTATTCTCGCTGCGGTATGAATACGATCTAAAATAACTATCTTTCAAAATTGCCAATAACTCTTGCTTTTTAACTCTTGACATCATAAAATTTGTGAGACAACTGAAAGAGCCATGTGCTCTCTCAGGGAGCTTTGGGCTCAGCTGCTTAAGTCAGCGACATTCAAAAGGAGTGGACAACGGTGATTAGCCAATTATCTTGGAAGGTCGGAGGACAACAGGGGGAAGGCGTGGAAAGTACGGATAAAATTTTTTCCACGGCACTGACCAGACTGGGGTACTACCTGTACGGCTACCGTCATTTTTCCTCGCGGATCAAAGGCGGACACACGAACAACAAAATCAGAATCAGTACGAAACCGATTCGTGCCATTTCCGACGATCTCGATATTCTCGTCGCATTTGACCAAGAAACAATTGATGTAAACGCACATGAGCTGCGTGAGAACGGCGTCATCATCGCCGATGCGAAAGTCAATCCGGTCGTACCGGAAGGCGTAAAAGCAAGATTGTTCCCTGTGCCGATTACGGCAATTGCAGAAGAACTCGGCACGTCCCTGTTTAAGAATATGGCCGCTTCCGGCGCATCCTGGGCTCTGCTCGGCCTGCCGCTCGAAGTGTTTAATAAAGCAGTAGAAGAAGAATTCGGCCGTAAAGGCGCAGCTGTCGTAGAGAAAAATATCGAAGCGGTCCGCAAAGCGGCTGAATTCGTACTCGAACTGAACGGCGGTCCACTGCCGGAATTCCAGCTCGAGCCTGCCGACGGCAGACAAAAGCTGTTCATGATCGGGAATGATGCGATCGGCCTCGGCGCTGTTGCAGCGGGATGCCGGTTCATGCCGGCTTACCCGATCACTCCGGCGTCCGAGGTCATGGAATACCTGATCAAGACGCTGCCGAAATTCGGCGGTACGGTCATCCAGACGGAAGACGAGATCGCAGCATGTACGATGGCGATCGGCGCCAACTACGGCGGTGTGCGCTCCCTGACGGCTTCCGCTGGTCCTGGTCTCTCCCTCATGATGGAGGCGATCGGCCTGGCCGGTATGACCGAGACGCCTATCGTAATCGTGGATACGCAGCGCGGCGGTCCGAGTACGGGGCTTCCTACGAAGCAGGAACAGTCCGACGTACTCGCCATGATCTACGGTACGCACGGTGAGATTCCGAAGATCGTTCTCTCCCCATCGACGATCGAAGAATGCTTCTACGATACGGTCGAAGCGTTCAACTTGGCGGAGATTTACCAGCTGCCGGTCATCCTTCTGACAGACCTTCAGCTGTCCCTTGGTAAGCAGACGGCTGAACCGCTTGATTTCAAGAAGGTTCAAATCGACCGCGGCACGCTTCAGCAGGGCGAGCTTCCGACCAATGAAGAGAACAAGCTCTTCAAGCGTTACGAGTTCACGGAAAGCGGCATTTCCCCGCGTGTCATCCCTGGCCAAAAATATGGTCTCCACCATGTAACCGGCGTAGAGCATGACCAGGAAGGCCGTCCGTCCGAGAGCCCGGAGAACCGCAAGAAGATGATGGATAAGCGGATGGGCAAGCTCAGCACGGTATCGAAGAAGGTGACGAACGCCATCAAGGTGGACGCTCCTCACGAGACGCCGGATCTGCTCATCATCGGCATGGGCTCCACTGGCGGTACGATCGACGAAGCCAGACGCCGTCTGGACGAGAGCGGCATCAAGTCGAACCACATCACGGTCCGCCTGCTGCATCCGTTCCCGGTCGAAGAGCTCTGGCCATACCTCGAGAAAGCAAAGCAGGTTGTTGTCGTTGAGAACAACGCTACGGGTCAACTCGCGTCCCTGATTAAATTGAACGCGGGATATGCCGATAAACTCAACAGCATGCTGAAATATAACGGTAATCCTTTCTTGCCTGCCGAAATCACAAAATATTGTCAGGAGCTGAACCTTGTATGGCAACGTTAAAAGATTTCCGTAACAATATCAAACCGAACTGGTGCCCGGGCTGCGGCGACTTCTCCGTCCAAGCAGCGATCCAAAGAGCGGCTGCCAACGTAGGTCTGGAGCCGGAGCAACTCGGCGTTGTTTCGGGGATCGGCTGCTCGGGCCGGATCTCGGGCTACATCAACGCTTATGGCTTCCACGGCGTACACGGTCGTTCCCTGCCGATCGCCCAGGGTCTCAAAATGGCAAACCGCGAACTGACGGTCGTCGCTGCAGGCGGCGACGGTGACGGCTTCGCGATCGGTATGGGCCACACGGTCCATGCGATCCGCCGTAACATCGATATGACGTATATCGTCATGGATAACCAAATCTACGGTCTGACCAAAGGCCAGACTTCGCCGCGAAGCGCAGAAGGCTTCAAGACGAAGTCCACGCCGTCCGGTTCGATCGAGTCCGCTTTGTCGCCGCTGGAAGTGGCTCTGGCTGCCGGTGCTACCTTCATCGCCCAGTCGTTCTCGAGCAACCTGAAGCAGCTGACGCATCTGATCGAAGAAGGCATGAAGCACAAAGGCTTCTCCTTCATCAACGTGTTCTCGCCTTGCGTCACGTTCAATAAAGTGAATACGTACGAATGGTTCAAGGAGCACATCGTGGATCTGGAAGAAACGCCGGATTACGATCCGTCCAACCGCGTGTCGGCCATGACCAAAATCATGGAGACGAACTCCCTGGTGACCGGCCTGATCTATCAGGACAAGTCCAAGCAAAGCTACGAAGATCTCGTGACCGGCTTCAAGCCGGAAGGTCTGGCGAAGCAGAATATTGCCCTGACCGAGCAAGAGTTTGAAAAATTGGTGGCAGAATTCAAATAATTTCTTGACAGTCTTCGAAGCATACGGCCCAGGCCGTATGCTTTTTTATTCGAGGATGGGTATAATGGAGTAGAGAGAAAGCCGATTGGCATTATAAGGAGAGAAACCATACCTATGAAAAAAGTACCCGTAGGCGTATCCGCCAGACATATTCATTTATCCGTCGATCATATCGCCGCCCTGTTCGGAGCAGGCTATGAACTCAAAGTGCTCAAAGAGCTGTCGCAGCCCGGCCAATTCGCGGCAGAAGAAACGGTTGCCGTCATCGGGCCCAAAGGCCAGTTCGCCAAGGTCCGCATCCTCGGTCCCGCGCGCGGCAAGTCGCAGCTCGAAGTGTCGCGTACGGACGCGTTCAGCCTGGGGCTGACCCCGCCGGTGAGAGAGTCCGGGAACACGGCCGGCACGCCGGGCATTAAGATCGTCGGTCCGGCAGGGGAAGTGGAGCTGGAAGAGGGCGTGATCGTAGCGGCCCGGCACATTCACTTCCATACGGACGATGCGGCGCGCTGGGGCATCCAGGACAAGCAGAAGCTGACCGTTCGCGTTGGCGGCGAGCGTGCGGTGATCTTCGAGGAAGTGCTGGCACGCGTGTCCGACCAGTATGCGCTGGATATGCATATCGATACGGACGAAGCGAATGCGGCCGGCATCAAGAACGGGGACGAAGCAGAGATTTTGTCCTAGCAGCTATCCGGTTTTTTCTTTGAAATGCCAGCAGGGTCAATGCTATAATGGAAGGGTTAACCACGGCATGGGCCGCACTGCAAGCTTCAGGAGGAAACGGAATCTATGGCGATGAACTCTAAGGCGAAGGACTATTCGATATATTTTCAGCCTCCCTCCCTAAGTGACGCCAAGAAGCGGGGCAAGGAAGACATCACGGTGCATTACGACTTCGACATCCCCGGGGAACTGCGCGAGCTTGGACGGGACAAGCATTATCTCATCCAGACGTACGGCTGCCAGATGAACGAGCACGATACCGAGACGATCAAAGGGCTTCTCGAGAGCATGGGGTACCGGGCGACCGAAGACCGCAGGCAGGCGGACATCATCCTGCTCAATACCTGCGCGGTCCGCGAGAATGCGGAAGACAAAGTCTTCGGCGAGCTCGGCCACCTCAAGCACCTCAAGATCGAGAAGCCTTCTCTGCTGCTCGGCGTATGCGGCTGTATGTCCCAGGAAGAGTCTACGGTGAACCGTATTCTGAAGAAGCATTCCTTCGTGGATCTCATCTTCGGGACGCACAACATTCACCGCCTGCCTTCTCTCGTGAAGGAAGCCATGTTCAGTAAGGAAATGGTGATCGAGGTGTGGTCCAAAGAGGGCGACATTATCGAGAACCTGCCGAAGAAGCGCGAAGGACTGAAGGCGTGGGTCAACATCATGTATGGCTGCGACAAGTTCTGTACATACTGCATTGTTCCGTATACCCGCGGCAAGGAGCGTTCCCGCCGGCCGGAGGACGTGATATCCGAGGTCCGGGAGCTGGCCCGTCAGGGGTTCAAGGAAGTGATGCTTCTCGGTCAGAACGTGAATGCCTACGGCAAGGATTTTGAAGATATCGACTACCGCTTCGGCGACCTGATGGACGATATCCGCAAGATCGATATTCCGAGGGTTCGCTTTACGACGAGCCATCCGAGGGACTTTGACGATCACCTGATCGAAGTGCTGGCGCAGAAAGGCAACCTGATGGAGCATATCCATCTGCCGGTGCAGTCGGGAAGCAACGAAATCCTGAAGCGGATGAGCCGCAAGTACACCCGGGAGCAGTATCTGGAGCTCGTGGGCAAGATCAAGGCCGCCATCCCGGATGCCGTGCTGACGAGCGACTTCATCGTAGGCTTCCCCGGAGAAACCGAGGAGCAGTTCGAGGAGACGCTGTCACTGGTCCGCGAAGTCGGTTACGATTTTGCCTATACGTTCATATACTCTCCGCGGGAAGGGACGCCGGCGGCGGACATGGAAGATACGGTGCCCTCCGACGTGAAGAGCCGGAGGCTGCGCAGGCTGAACGACTTGCTGAACGAGAACATGAAGCGGAGCAACGAGAAGCTGATGGGCCGAACCGTGGAAGTGTTCGTCGAAGGGGAGAGCCGGAACAATGCGGCGGTGCTTGCCGGCCGGACACGTACGAACAAGCTGGTGCATTTTGAAGGGCCGAAGGAGCTTGTGGGCAAGTTGGTGCAGGTGCATATTACGGAAACACCGACGTTCTACATCAAAGGGGACTGGGTGCAGGAAGCCGTAGTACAATAAGAACAGACTAGGGGTGCACGGCAATGGCTGAGATTAAATATACGAACTGCGGCATGGAGCAGTATACGAATACCGAACTGATCGTTCGGGAAGACATTCTCGCGAAGGCACGCGAGCTTGCCGAAATGATCTCGACTTCGAACGAAGTCCAGTTCTTCCAGAAGGCGGAGCAGCAGATCTCCGGCAATGACCAGATTCAGACGCTGATCAGCGCCATCAAGAAGAAGCAAAAAGAGATCGTGGCGTTCGAGTCGTTCCAGAACAAGAACATGGTCGAGAAGATCGAAAAGGAAGTCGACGACCTGCAGGATCAGCTCGATTCGATTCCGATCGTAAGCGAGTTCAAGCAGTCTCAAGAAGATATCAACTATCTGCTTCAGCTCGTCATGGGTGTGATCCGCGATTCCATCTCGGAGAAGATCAATGTCGAAGAAGGCCAGGCGGAAGCTTCTTCGAGCTGCAGCGAGTAAGCAGGATTTGACAGTCCGGACCGATAGCCGTCTCCCTCCAGGAGGCAGGCCGTCGGTCCTTTTTGTTGGGCAGCGAAGGAAAAGGTGGGGAAGCGGGGGACCCCGGGCGGAGAAGGAAGGGGCATAAAACAGGAAGAGGAGGGATATGCTTCCTAAGGAGAACGTTGGCTTAAGGAGAAGGCTGACTTAAGGAGGGTACAGGAAGTGGACAAGGACATCGTCAAATTCACGGTGAATCCCGAGAACGCGGATGAGCTGATCGCCCTGATCGATGAGATCAATGCCCATGCGGCGTTATCGGAAGAAGAAAAGTCGCAGCTTATGCACGAAGTGGCCGAGCTGCGTCACCAGTCCCCGGAAGATTTGTTGTAGTCGGAAGATTTGTTGTAATGCCGCCCCGCCGCGGGCGAGTCTATGTTGCCCGTGCCCGCAGAAGCACAGGCGGCCTTTTTTTCCAAGCCCCCAACTCCCCCGTGCTGCCGACTGCCCAGGTATGCTACAATAGAGGGATAGGATTAGAGAGTCGAATGGGAGGGTGACGGGTGTGACGGGAATGGAAAAAGACGTGCTGACCCGCTTCGGCGTCTCCATGCCGGACGAACTCGTAAAGCAGTTCGACCGCTATATTACGGAGCAGGGGTATACGAACCGTTCCGAGGCAATCCGGGATCTGGTCCGGCGTGTGCTGCTCGAGCCCAGCGCCCTGCAAGGTACACAAGCCGTGGCGGGGACGATCGTCATGGTCTATGACCATCATATGACGGATCTGCCGCTGGTGCTGATGGAGCTTCAGCACGATTATCACCATGACATCATTTCGACCATGCATGTACATTTGAATCATGACCAATGCATGGAGGTCATCGTCGTCCGCGGGGTGTTGTCCCGTCTGCGGGAGCTGCATCAACGCATTCAAGTACAGAAAGGCGTACTGTACGCGGAGCTTTCCGTTACGTATGCGGATGGGAGGGGGACGACGGCGCCGGGAGACCACGGCCATGTCCATTCCTCATCCAAAGGGAAGATGGGAGAGAGCCGTCGTCCCCTATAAGTCAAAGGAAAGCCGGCCGGCAGGCCGGTTTTTTGTATATTGTAGAATTTCTAAAATGTAGATGTATCCGGAGTATTAGAAGGTATTCATGACTATGCATACTGAATCACGAATCGCTTGGAAGAAGCGGGAGAACGCATAGAAGAGTAAAAGGGATGGGGATGAGGTGGAAGAGCGAAGCGACCGCCTTTACAGTCATGTGACTACCGCTAGAACATAAATTCATGTCCACAGGACTGTAACAGCGGCTGGAACCCCATATTCATCCCTCTCCACGCAAAAACGTTTGAACAAGCACGTACTTTCCTTTTTTTCTTTTTGGTGACGCTGGAACCGATACAGTCATGAACCCCGCTGCCCGTCCATATATTATATCAGTTGATATAGATGTGTACGGAAAGCGGGGGATTCATAGATGTCGACCCAATCGCTGGCGCAGTGGACCTTCGATATTACCGGCATGACCTGCGCAGCCTGTGCGGCCCGGATCGAGCGGGCGGTAGGCAAGCTGGACGGCGTGGAGGAAATCCACGTGAATCTGGCGCTTAGGCGGGCGTCCGTGACCACGGACCCGAGCCGTACGGACGAACAGCGGGTGATTGCCCGCATAGAGGGGCTCGGTTTTGGCGCTTCACCCAAGGAAGAGGGAAGGGCAGAGGAGGAGGCGGAAGAGGAGGTACGGCGCAGCCGGAGGAGCTTCCTGGCCGGTGCGGCAGCGCTGCTGCCCTTCCTCTGGGCTATGGCACCGCACCATGCGTGGTCGGCTTCCTGGTGGGTGCCTCCGCTGCTGCTGAACCCTTGGTTCCAGTTGGCGCTTGCGACACCAGTGCAGTTCGTCCTCGGGGGTCCGTTCTATTACCGGGCCTGGAAGGCGCTGCGGGCCGGAGGAGCATCGATGGATGTGTTAGTGGTGCTCGGCAGCTCGGCGGCGTACTTCTACAGTCATTACCGGCTGTTGAACGCGGGAGGAGATCCGCTCCTGGGTCCGGGAGGCGGGCATGTCCATGCCTCTTCCTATTTCTTCGATACGAGCGTGATGATCTTCACGATCGTCTGGCTCGGGAAGTGGCTCGAGTCCGCCGCCAAACGGCGCACGGTAAGCAGCATTACCGCTCTGAGAGAGCTGCAGCCCAGGGAAGTAACGATATTCGAGGAGGGCCGGGCCGAGAGGCGCCGCGCGGACGAAGTGCGCGAGGGCACGATGATCCTGATCCGGCCGGGCGAACAGGTGCCGCTGGACGGTGTAGTCTTGGAGGGCCGGTCGGAGGTCGATGAATCGCTGGTGACCGGCGAGAGCCTGCCGGCCGAGAAGAGGCCGGGAGCTCTTGTGCTGGCCGGCACGCTGAACGGAAGCGGTGCACTGACCGTGCAGGTGACAGCGCCCGAGAGCCGCTCCACGGTGGCCCGGATGGTCCGGATGGTCGAGGAGGCGCAGGGCACCAAGGCCCCGATCCAACGGATTGCGGACCGGGTGTCCGGCATCTTCGTGCCGCTGATCGTGATGACGGCCCTCGTGACCTTCGCCTGGTGGTATGTGTGGGGCGAACCCGGAGCCGCCGCTCATGCCTTGGAGAAGGCGATTGCGGTGCTGCTCATCGCTTGTCCCTGCGCACTGGGGCTTGCTACCCCGGTATCGGTTCTCGTCGGATCCGGCCGGGCCGCCCAGCAGGGCGTACTGTTCCGGGACGGGCGGATGCTCGAAGAGCTTCAAGGCACCGATGTGCTCCTGCTGGATAAGACCGGCACGCTGACAGCGGGGAAGCCGCGGGTGACCGGGCTTTACCCGGCCGCGGGCTTGACGCAATCCGCGCTGCTGCAAGAGCTCGCCGCGGCGGGACAGTCCTCGGAGCACCCCTTGTCGCAGGCGGTCGTCAGGGAAGCACAGCGGCGGGGTCTAGCGCTGTCTGCCGCTGCGGAATTCGCCTCCGTGCCCGGCTGCGGCGTACGGGCCGTCGTCCGCGGCCGGACGCTTCACATGGGCAGCCGGCGGTGGCTGGAGAGCCTGGGCATCGCCATCCCGCCGCTGGACGCGCAGGAGGCGAAGTGGCGGAGCGAAGGCAGACAGCTGCTGTATGCGGCTGCAGACGGACGCTGGAGCGGGCTGGCTTCCTTGAACGACCCGCTGCGTCCTGGCGCCCGGGCTACGGTAGAGAAGCTGAAGGCGGCCGGTGTGGACGTCGTACTCGTCACGGGCGACCACGAGGAGGCGGCGAGACGGACAGCCGCTCAGGCGGGCATCCGGCGTTGGTACGCGGACATGCGGCCAGAGCAGAAGCTGGAGCTGGTCCGCCGGCTGCGCCGTGAAGGGCGGCGGGTCGCGGCCGCAGGCGACGGGATTAACGATGCCCCGGCGCTGGCGGCAGCGGATGTAGGCTTCGCGGTCGGAAGCGGCACGGACGCGGCGAAGGCGGCGGCCGGTGTCCACCTGCAGACCAGCGATATACGCAGCATCGCGGCGGCCTACCGGATCTCCCGCAGGACGATGCGGGTCATCTACCAGAACCTGCTGCTCTCCTTCGGCTACAATGTGTTGGCCGTTCCGCTCGCGGTCACCGGCCAGCTAGCCCCATGGATGGCCTGCACGGCGATGGCGCTGAGTTCGGTGACAGTTGTCTGTAATGCGCTGCGTCTGCAGCGCGCTTAAGGCTTCACTAAGACGTGATTGAGGCGTGTCTTAAGCGCTTATAAGCTTCGGAGGATGAGGAACGAGAGAGAGGAGGCAGCCTCATGACGATGCCCTGGAGTGATGCGGTCTTGGCGCTGCTGGGCGGGCTCTTCGGCGCCCCGCACTGCATCGGGATGTGCGGGGGGACCGCTGCCGGTTATGCGCTTGAAGCCCGCAGCGGTCCGCTGCGGGCGGTTCTGTTCTACAACGCGGGCCGGGTGCTGACTTACACTATGCTCGGTGCCTTCATGGGCGCCGTCGGTTCTTTCATCGACGGGGCGGGGCGGATCGCCGAGCTGCAGGGGGCGGCGACCTTCGTGGGCGGATGCCTGATCCTTCTGTGGGCGCTGCGGGGCACGAGGCTGCGGATTCCGGTGCCGGCCGCGCTGCGGCGGCTGCGCGCCTCGGCAGAGCGCAGAGGCCTCCGCTGGAAGGGCAAGGGCACCCCCGCAGCGGCGCTGCTGGGCGGCCTGCTTCTCGGATTCCTGCCCTGCGGCTTGACCTATGCGATGCAGATGAATGCGGCAGCCGGGGGCAGCCCTTACAGAGGAGCGCTGCTCCTGGCGGCCTTCGGGCTCGGCACCGTACCGGCGCTGCTCCTCGCGGGCTTGACGGCCCGCCGGCTCGGGCGCGCCTTGCGCAGCCGGGCCCGTGCCGCCGGAACGGCCGTCGCTGTGACGATGGGCGTGCTCTGTATTCTGCGCGGCCTGGCCGCAGGCGGCTGGATCCCGTCCGTGCACCCGTGGCTGTGGTAGCCGGGGGGAGTGCTTACCGGGAAGCGGCCCCTGCCGGTCCGATGCTGCCGGCGGCAGGAGCTCACTCAGCCCATGGGAAGAACACACTAACGCTCCGCCAAGAAAGGATAATCCACCTTAAGCACAGCACCCCCCGCTCCCTTCACGGTTACTTCGGCCTTCTGGCGGCCTGCCATCAGCGGTATGCCGCTGCCCGTATAGCGTCCAGGCTCCGTCTCGCCGAGCTCGGCCCGGGAGGTGCCGCAGAACATATCCGGCATATCGATCGCGAGGAGCAGCTGTGCTCCGGTGACCGGCATGCCGTCTGCTCCCTTAACCGATACGGTGAACATCTTCTCTTGAAGGACCCGGGCCGTTCCTTCGTTAGAGGCCACGACGATCGTATATCCATCCACTGCATACTCCCTTTGCACAGCGTAATCCGCTCCCGCAGCATCATTCGGATGGGCGGTGCCGGCGCCGCCCCACAGACCTGCTGCCCCTGCGAGCGTGACGCCGGCCAGAAGCCACGGCCATTTCCGTCTCAATGGGCGCTCCCCCTTTTCGCACAACTGCATCCCTAATAAGTACCCGGGTCAGGGGCTGAATATGCTTTTCATCAATTTGTCACCGATCCGAAAAGGGCCGAGGTGTCATTTTGTGCGGAAATATGGTAATTTGGTTGGTGGGGCAAGAGCTCCCGCCTGGCTCCGGATCCTGGCCCCCAGCTCAGATCTCATAGCCCGGCCAGTTCATCCAAGGGCCAGATTCCAGAAAGGGGCATCACGTAATCCATGGCAACCATCAAGCTGCTGCTCAGCCTCCTCGTCATGGGGGCATTTTTCAGCGCGGCCTTCGTGCTGTTCTTCCAGAAAAGAAAAACGATCGCTTGGACCTGCATCGGCTTCGGCTTCGTAAGCGCCTTCCTGTTCTACTACGCCATCTATACCGGCTGGCTTCCGCTGCCGGAGACCCAGTGATGGTGCCGGGCGGCAAAAGCCGCAAAGACATCCGGCCCGGGCTCGAAGTAGCCGTTGTCCTGAAGCAGGACCAGCGTACAGGCAAGCGGACCCGCGGGATCGTGAAGGACATTCTGACGAATTCCCCTTCGCATCCCCACGGCATCAAAGTACGGCTCACCGACGGACAAGTCGGGCGCGTACAAGAATTGGCGAAACCGGAAGAGAAATGACTTCCGGTTTTTTGGCGTGACGGCATACGCCGTCCGCCTGGAAGACATGTCGTGCGCCTCTGCTGCGTATACATGGGAAGGAAGGAAGGGAGGCGCGCCATGACGATGCAAAGCGGGGCAGAGCTGCGGCTGCCAGAGCCGGAGGGACCTTCCCATGCCCACGCGTTCTGGCTTCAGAGCTCGGCGGAGCTCGGGCACAGCCATCTCATGCTGGTGTATACCTACGCGGTCAACGGGACTGGGCAGGACGGCCACATACATACCTTCCAGGGACATACACGGCTGGCGGCGCGCCATTTTCACCGGATGATCGGAAGGACGGGGCCGCCTATCGCGCTTCCCGACGGGACTCATTACCATGAGGTGCATGGGGAGCTGGACGACGAGCCCTTCCGCCCCGAGCCCGGCTATTATACAACGGTCCTGTCGATTCCCCGGCATATCCATCTCTACGCGGGCCGCAGCGGACCGCCGATCGGGGTAGAGCCGCCGGGATGGTAGGGGGGAGCCTTGGAGGCATCGGCGGATAACACAGGGGTACAAAACGGAACTTGGGCGGGAGTCCAAGTTTTTTTCTGTTATACGAAAGAAAAGGGAGCCGAATTCAGTGTATTCCCATGGAGATGGGGGAGTATAGTTCAACTTGGTTAAAACTAGGGCATACGTGGTATTCATAAGTAGAGATTATGAGAATCTTTAAATGTTCTAATGCGGATATGTGAGGAAATACGCGTTTGATTATTTCATAATGATAAAAAGTAGAGTATAATGAAGCTATAAAGTAGAGGGGGAGCCGTGTCTTCCCTTGACATCATAGAGAAAGGCAAGAGGAGGAATTCGAGTGAGCACACTTCTTATGAAGATGTTCTGGTCCTTTGTCCGGATTTCGCCGATGTCCTTCGGCGGAGGATATGCCATGATCCCGCTGCTCGAGCGCGAATTCATAGACAAACGGCAGTGGATCTCCCGGGAGGAGATGAGCAGCGGGTTATCCGTAGCCGGATCGGCGCCCGGTGGCATCGGTGTCAATGCGGCGGCTTTTATCGGATACCGGATGAAAGGCGTGCCGGGGGCCGTTGCCGCCGTACTCGGGATCACCCTGCCGACTTTCCTGATCGTCCTGGTGCTTGGCCTGGCGTTCGCGCAGGTCCAGCATTATCCGAAGGCGGCAGCCGCCCTGGCGGGAATTCAAGCGGGGGTGGCGGCGCTGATCCTGGTCTCTGCTTACAATATGGGCAAGTCCTCTCTCGTGGACCGCGGCACACAGATCACGGCGGCCGCAGCCCTGGTGCTGCTGCTAGTGTTCGGCGTGCACCCTATGCTGCTGATTGCAGGGGGGCTTCTCTTGGGCCATGGGCTGGTTCTCCTCCGGACCCGGCGGGACGCAGGGCACATGACGCGCCCGGAGCCGGCAGCCGCCGCAGCGGTGCCTTCGTATAAGTACGCGGACTATTTCATCGCTGACGGGATATGAGGACAGCAGAAGGCTGCAAGGTGAAATCATCCGGATTATTCACGTAATCATAAGAATAAGGAAAGGAGGCGGCCCCCGTGCTGTGGACTATGTTCATCACGTTCCTGAAGATCGGATTGTTCTCGTTCGGCGGCGGCTATGCGATGATCCCGCTGATCCGCCACGAAGTTCTGGGTCACGGCTGGCTTGCGGATCAACGGTTCACCGAGCTGGTCGCGCTGGCTGGCATGGCGCCAGGCCCGGTCGCCACCAACAGCGCTACGCTGATCGGGTATGAGGCAGCGGGTGCGCCCGGTGCCTTCGCCGCGACAACCGGGATGATTCTGCCCTCGCTCATCCTGATCATCGTCCTGAGCGCCTTCCTCTTCCGGTGGGAGAAGGCGGACTGGGTGGCCACGACCTTTTACGGACTGAAGCCCGTGATTACCGGGATGATTTTTTATGCGGCCGTTCATTTTTTGCTGCCGCGGGAAGGACTGCCCTGGCTGACCTGGCATACAGCCGGCATGTTCGTCATCGTAGGTCTGTCGCTCTTCGCGCTGGTAAGGTATAAGCTTCACCCGTTGGCGGTCCTGGCGCTGTCCAGCCTCCTCGGCATCGCTTTTTTTCAGTGAACGGCACCGCAGTGAAGAGTGCGCAAGGGTAAGGTGAAAGAGTTCCCTGGGGATTAAGGAGGCCACTGAAGAACTAACGCTTTTTCATCGGGAGTCTCATAGAAGTTACAAAAAAGACATCTGCCTCCATTTTTTAGGGAGCAGATGTCTTTTTTAATGGCTCAAAACGGGTTTGCCCGA
>NZ_JAQAGY010000050.1 GCF_027533645.1 Paenibacillus caseinilyticus | reverse complement strand
GGGGAGAACCAGCTATCTCCGAGTTCGATTGGAATTTCTCCGCTACCCCCACCTCATCCCCGAATTTTTCAACATTCGTGGGTTCGGGCCTCCAGTGCGTGTTACCGCACCTTCACCCTGGACGGGGGTAGATCACACGGTTTCGGGTCTACGTCCACGTACTATATGCGCCCTATTCAGACTCGCTTTCGCTGCGGCTGCGGCTTCTCACCTTAACCTCGCACGGGAACGTAACTCGCCGGTTCATTCTACAAAAGGCACGCCATCACCCGTTAACGGGCTCTGACTTCTTGTAAGCACACGGTTTCAGGTTCTTTTTCACTCCGCTCCCGCGGTTCTTTTCACCTTTCCCTCACGGTACTGCTTCACTATCGGTCACCAGGGAGTATTTAGCCTTGGCAGATGGTCCTGCCGGTTTCCCACGAGGTTTCACGTGTCTCGCGGTACTCAGGATCCGTCTAGGGTGTTCGCAGAATTTCAGTTACGGGGCTCTTACCCACTCTGGCCGGCCTTTCCAGACCTGTTCGCCTACTCTGCTTAACCCCTATTTGACGTCCTACAACCCCAAGGAGCAAGCTCCTTGGTTTGGGCTACTCCGCGTTCGCTCGCCGCTACTGACGGAATCACTATTGTTTTCTTTTCCTGAGGGTACTTAGATGTTTCAGTTCCCCTCGTCTGCCTCCGATGCAGCTATGTATTCACTGCATGGTACATGCGAATTACCACATGTGGGTTTCCCCATTCGGACATCCCCGGATCAAAGCCTGCTTACGGCTCCCCGAGGCCTTATCGTTGTTCGCCACGTCCTTCTTCGGCTCCTGGTGCCTAGGCATCCTCCGTGTGCTCTTACTAGCTTAACCTACAGCTATAAGATATACATTAGAATTGCTTCAGCTATTTCATTTCGCTATCCAGTTTTCAAGGAACAATATCGCAATGCATCACGGCATAGACCGTGGTGGATTGTCGAGGAGTTTGAAAGGGTATTGCACCTTTCAAAACTGAACACGAGTGAGTGTCCCGCTCTCGCGGTTGATGCAGCTTGCGCTGCCGATTTGTCCGCCACCCTTGCAGGTGACATGGACTCCATAGAAAGGAGGTGATCCAGCCGCACCTTCCGATACGGCTACCTTGTTACGACTTCACCCCAATCATCTACCCCACCTTCGACGGCTGGCCCCCTTGCGGGTTACCCCACCGGCTTCGG